>NZ_JBIOSF010000002.1:0-1223742 GCF_051714625.1 Enterococcus sp. AZ109
AGAATCCTGACGCCAAATGGAACACTATTACTGGCTTGTGAAGCGAGTAAGTTGAACATTTATTTGCCCGATTTAATCGAAGAGACCTGTTTCAATCACTTTTTGTCTGAGTCAAATCTGGTCATTGAAACTATTTCTTCTTCAGCTGGTTTCATCCGCTATGAAATTCGCAAATCTACATCATCGTATCCAACTGTTTTTTAGAACCACAAAATACTTGCCAGCGGGAGATTTGTTCACCGGCAACGATAACTTTCCAAGCCGCCGGAAATTCCCAATATCTGTCAGGATTACCAAGATAGGAACCACTAGCTTTACCTAAAATGACAGTAAAATGATCGCCTTTTCCGCTTATTCACTAATCTCAATCTGATAATCTGGAAACCAAGCAAAGTAACCCGGCCAACCAGTGATCATCGCTTCTTTGGTTTCAATTCCACCATAGGTATCAATAAATTGAAAATCTTCGGCCATCAGTTCAATAATTTGGGGAATATTTTGTTGGTTGGTCGCTTCAACAAAGGCCCAAATAACTTCACGGTGCATGTACCGTTCCTCCCACAACTTTTTCTTCTATCATGATACACGCCGAAACAGCACGAAAGTTTCCTCTCGTGCTGTAGGCTGATTATTCTTTTAATCCAGATTGATACAACTCGTAAAAATGATTTGTAGGTCCATGACCATTACCCAATGGCAATGAATGGCGAATGGCAGTCGTCACATAGTCTTTAGCTTTGGCAACCGCTTGATCTATATCGTTTCCTAAAGCTAGCTGTGAGGCGATGGCCGAAGAGAAGGTGCAGCCAGTACCGTGAGTATTTTTGGTATCGATTCGTTCGCTAGTGTATTCAGAAAAATCTTTGCCATCATACAACACATCAGTCGCTTTTCCAACTTTATGCCCACCTTTAACTAAAGTTGCAGCTCCGCATAGTTCGTAAATTTTTACCGCAGCAGCTTTCATATCCTCTAATGACTGAATCACCAGCCCACTAATTTTTTCTGCTTCCGGTACATTTGGGGTAATTAAGCTTGCCAGCGGCAAAACTTCTTCAATCAGGATATCGATCGAAGTGGGATCCATCAAAGCGCAGCCGTTTTTAGCATACATCACCGGATCTAACACGATTTTTTCCGGTTGCCATTTTTTCAAGCTTTCGGCAACGGCCCGCATCGTTTCCACCGTAGAAAGCATCCCAATCTTCACCGCATCGGGTTTAATGTCTTCAAACACGGCGTCGACTTGTTCCTGAATAATTTTCGGTGTCATATCCTGATAAGAAATCACTCGCACAGTATTTTCAGCCACCACTGAAGTAACCACCGACATACCAAAAAGGCCATGAGCCGAAAAGGTTTTCAAATCGGCTTGAATTCCTGCACCGCCACTGCAATCAGAGCCGGCAATCGTTAATGCTTTTTTCATCAAGTAAACTCCTCCTCTTTTATACGAAAAAAGGACATCCTCAAAAGTTTAGAGGACGCCCATCCATTTTATGCTAGACTTGCTTCCCTCCGACGGTGTTAACCAACAGGTTCTAAGGGTCAGGTTTTACCTTCTCAACGCTAAGCGTCCCCCCGCAAAAAATATTCAATTAATCGTCAAAGCGACACAAAGTGCAGCCTATTTAAAGAATATACCAAAAAGACTAGTGGAACAAGTCTTTATTTGCCGATTTCATCAGAAGTGGAAATGATTTTGCCGACAATGCCATAGTCTTTTGCCTCATCTACCGACATCCAGAAGTTACGATCAGTATCTTGTTCGACTTTTTCCACAGTTTGACCAGTTGCTTCAGCAATCAATTGGTTGATGCGTTTTCTCATACGGATAATTTCTTTTGCTTCAATTTGAATTTCCGTAGTTTGACCACTCACACCACCAGCTGGTTGGTGAATCATGTAACGGGTGTTCGGCAGGCTATAACGGTTCTCTTTTTCGGCTGCTAAGAAAATCGTGATCCCCGCACTTGCAACCCAACCGGTTCCGATCATATTTACAGTAGGTTTGATGAATTTGATGACATCATGAATGGTATCACCCGATTCCACATGGCCGCCAGGGCTATTCACGTAAATAGTTATAGGATCGTCATTCAAAGCTGATAACAGTAATAATTGTGAAGTAACATCTTTGGCTAGTTCTTGCGTAATTTCTCCATAAATTAAAACCGTCCGTTGCTCCAACATTTTTTTTCGGTAAATATCAGGAATTTCATTGGTTTTCTTTTCGTTTTCTTCGGTTTCGTCTAAGTAAAACATACAGACACCCGCTTTCTTTGATTTATCTACAATTATAACACAAGTTATAAAAAAGGCTTCTCCAAATCGCTTGAAACCTAGGAAAATCAGCCTTTGAGCGTATTTATCGCCTGATAAAATAAATCGTGGTAGAGTGGATTTATGCAAAGGAGGGAAGAAATTATGATGAACATTTTGAAAGACTTTCGTTTTTGGTTGTGTACAGTCGGTATTACACTATTAGGTATGCTTTCGGGGCTTTCTGCAGGAAATGCCCAAAGCTATTACCAACAATTAGAATTGCCATCATTTGCTCCTCCAGGTTGGTTGTTTGGCCCGGTCTGGACGATTTTATACATCTTGATGGGGATTACTTTTTATCTGATTTGGACACATCCAGTAAGAGAAGAACGCCGTACCATGATTCCGTTGTTCGTAGTGCAATTCATTTTGAACTTTATTTGGTCGCCGCTATTTTTCGGCCTACAAAGCAACTTACTTTCAGTGATTGATATAACCGCTCTTTGGATCTTATTAATCATCCAGCAATTGTACTACCTGCGTCACAAACCTTTAGCCATGTGGCTTATGGGCCCTTACTTTTTATGGGTAACCTTCGCCATGGCGTTAAACTATGGAATCATCATTTTGAATTAAGCGTCTAAAAAGCAAAAACCCTGACAGATTCTGTCAGGGTTTTTTGGTACAATAAATGTAGGTGATCGCTCATGACAACAAATAGAACCATCCAATTACTTTTTTATCTATTAAGACATCGCAAAACCACGGCTGTTCACTTAGCCGATGAGTTTGGAGTGTCTTTGCGAACGATTTATCGTGACCTAGATCAACTAAGTCAAGCGGGAATTCCCATCTATACCACCACTGGACGAAATGGCGGCATTTCTTTAATGGAAGATTTCCTGCTGGACCGTACATTTTTTACTCAACAAGAACAAACAGAATTGATGATGGCGCTAAGCAGTCTGGCAGCGACTGGATTTGCGGAAACTCAGGCTGTTCAGGAAAAGCTGGCTAGTTTGCGCAAAGAAGACTCGGCTGATCCTCTATGGGTGAATTTCACTCGTTGGGGAGCGGATCAAACGCAAGCCAGTACCGCCTTTAAGCAGCTCAAACAAACAATTTTGAATCAACAAGCGTTGAAAATCTACTATATTAATGGTAAGGGAAAAGAAAGCTGGCGCACCATTGAGCCCTTGAAATTGGTTTTTCAGCAAAATCAGTGGTATTTGTTTGGTTATTGTCGAAATAAGTCCGATCTGCGGCTGTTTCGTCTGTCCCGCATTTTAAGTTTCCATGTACTTAACGAAACATTTGAACGGGTTGCTTCTATAGAAGAGTACTTTTCTCAGGTGAATCACAGCTTTGGTGAGAAGGCATCAGTAGAATTGTTGACTGATCAAACCTGCAAACATCGATTAGTTGATATTTTTGGAGCCGAAGTTGTCAAACAAATAGGAGATCAGGTTCAAGTAAGTGTGCAATTACCAATCGATGACTGGCTAGTTTCCTTTTGTCTTTCCCTAGGTTCTGCTTTAAAAGAAATAAAACCAAGAAAATTGCAGGACCAAGTAGCCACAGCTCACCTGCAAGCTTACCAACAAATAAGTAGGAGGAATTAAAATGGATCGACTAAAAAACTTTGTTGAGAAATATTACCGTGAGGAAGCATCCCAGATACTTGGTTATTTTCCTACACAGACTATTGACCCTCGAATGATCAGGGCAGTTATGATCAATGAAGTAGCTGCCAAAAAACCGATAGAAGATTTTTACAGTCTAGAAGAAAAGTCAGAGTATGTGCAGTCAGCAGTCGCAATCTTTCAACAGGCGGAGGTAAAGGTCCAAACGATTGATGACATTTTAAATTTAGGAATTTACATTACTAATGCAATAAAGCTCCCAAAAACTGCTAGTACGATTTCGAATGAACGCATTGAGTATTTTCTCCCGATATTGAAAACCGAATTAGAGTTGTTTCCTAATGTTAAAGTGATCATGCTAATGGGGGATGTGGCACGAAAATCTTTTAATATGATTGCGAAAGCTAATACTAAGAAGAATGCTTTACCCAGCGGTTCAACTTACAAGCTCCGACATAAAGAATGGTATTATCAAGGAATTCGTATTTTACCAGCCTACATCTTGACTGGAAAAAATTTGAAGATTGAAAGATCGAAAAGCATCATGTCTGCTGAAGAAGTTAGAAAGATGCTTGAAATTATTCATTCTTGATAAAAAAGGTTGTGGCCGAAGTACTTTTTTCCGAAAGAACTGCTTCAGTTCTCCCGATTATGTACTTTATTTTGCCGTTAATACTCGTTATTTTGATAAAGCTAATCGTTAAAAATTGATAAAAGCATCCGGAATTAAAACACAAGAGTTAAGTCTTGATTTTCCGGAAAGTTTATAAAAAAACAATATATTGAAAAAAACAGAATTATGATAAATGCTCAATCAATCTTTTCTATTAGCTTATAATTTATGCGAGTAGCTTAATAAAACCCTTCGTAGCAAGGTTAAATAATAAAATAATGATATATTCATTGTTTTTTTAAAACAGCAATTTTCCATAAAAAGACCGGACCCCTTATGATTAAAGTACAAGGAAGGAAACCTTGGAAATTAATAGGAGGGGTTTAAAATGACCATCCCAAAACTAATAACCGTTATTGCAGCTGTGACTTCTTTAACGTTATTCGGAAATCTGATTATGTTACCAAAAGCTTTTACGCAAGAGGCACAAACGAACATCGCGACTACGATTACGGACAATGAAGAATATGAAAATAAAGCAGCACTTTCATCTGAAATCAATGAGACGAGCTCGTCATCTGAAGAAAACCAACAAGCCGAGGAAGTTTCGCCAACGAATGAGGTCACCAATGAAAGTACAAGTGAAAGTACAGACCCTGACAGCACTTCACCTGTAGAAGAAGCAACTATTGCAGAAGCTGCGGTGGTTGAAGAACCGGAACCAGTGATAGAATCAACAATCGTTGAGCCTATAGTAGAGCAGGCGCCAGTAGCTGAACCGGTACCTCAATGGCAGCCAAACATGCTTCAAATAGCTGGATCATACATTCCATACAGCAATGCTGGACAAGGTTCAGGTCAGGCAGTGATCGATGCAAATCACGGTGCTGCAGCAACTTGGGGCGGATCGCCTGTTCAGTCTGGAGCAGATGGAATGAACACACACATTATCGGTCACAATCCTGGTGCCTTCAACGCACTCTTCTCGTTAGGAATAGGATCGGTAATTGAGGTGTCTGATGCATCTGGACAAATTACAGCTTATACGGTTCAAAACATCGTAACAGTCGATGATAGTGCCTATGGATTAGATGGTGCTGACTACTGGGATCAAATTACTGGTACTGGTGGTGGAGAACGGATTACGTTACAAACATGTATCAATGACTTTCAAAACTTAATTGTCTTTGCGGCATAAATGAATGAGCGCCTAACCTTCGTGGTTAGGCGCTCATTTTTAATTTAAAACTTTTAGCGAGGGTATATACGGATAAGAATAGATTTGTTTGGCACGTTTTAGGTAAGAGTAACCAATATCTCGAATAAAATCTAAGGAAGATTTTTGCTGGATTTGAGCAATATAATTTTCTAACGTGTCACAATCAGATGCCGAAATAAAATTATTAACGATTAAGCAATTATCTTTTTGATAGTTTTCGATGGGATTGTTGCTAATGACTAGATCGTAATCCTCCAGTATTTCAAAATCCTCCGGGCTTGAAAATAGTACGGTAGACTCATAGACATCAAGCTTCAATTTTTCGCCATATTGGGCATATAAGAAATCACGCATCATTTCAGCATGCTTTGTTCCAAGATTACTAACAAGAATTATAGAAACCTGTTTTCGCATTTTCTCTAGCTGGATTGGCAAGCGACTCCATTCCTTCATTAAAAGAGCAACAATATCGTACAGACGAACGTTGATCCATAAAGTAGGATTTCTTTTATCAATATCTTCTAAGTATAAAGTGACTAGTGTGGAGAAAACGGGATACATATGATGTACCTCATGGGCAAACTTCCGTTGTTTATCATATAGAATAATTCGTTTAAATGGATAGAAGTTGTATTGGACATACCAAGACATCATTTGCTGGATAATCTTGTTTCGGTCCTCCTCTAATAAAGAAAATTCAACGGCTTTAGTCAGCTTATCTAAAAAATTATTTACCTTTTTATGAATGCGAATAACTTGCTGCTCGTTATCCCAGCTATAAAATTCATGGAAAACAGTTCGAGCAACTTCTTTATACCATTTGTCTGATAAGGAGTGAGGAGTGTCTTCCAACAAACTCTCAACAATCTCTTCACTGTATTCGATCACTTTATCAATCGTATCATCATTCTCGTTATAAACGGTTTCAGGCAAAGTAAAGCCTTGGCTCATGCGAATCAAGGTCACCATTAATAAAAATGAGGCATCTTGAATTTCTCGGTCATCCAAGGAAACATCAAAATCAGTAGATGCTCGCATGATATAGCAAAAAGTTTTCTGTTGATCAATGTCAAATGGCCAGTCATTGACACCATAAGCCTCGGTATAATACTGCTGGTAAAAAAAACGAACCCAGCGTTCATCTGGTGCGGTAATTCGAAACGGTCCGCGTTCTAACGTCAGTCCTCGCTTTTCAAGAAAGTCTTCGACCGCATTCACCATTCTATAAAACGAGGCTTCACTCATAAACAACTCATTAATCCAATAATCTGCATCCTCATTAGGCGTGTGCAGCAACTTTTCAATAAATTGGAATTCATCACATTCCTGAAAAATGGTACTGTAAACATTAGCCATTTTGTTAGAGGCTAAATTATTCAAGCGGACGCCTTGAAATTTTGAATACTCAACGTAGACAAATTCACCCCAAAAGTCATTTATGTAATCAATATCGCTCAGCAACGTTTTGGTAGAACAGTCCAAAAATTTCGTCACGTCTTTAGTCGGATACCAAGTGGAAAAATTGTCCAAAAATTCCAATAGGGTAATCTTTCGATAGATAGCAGTACTTAGCAATGCTTTCATAGGCTTTTCCTTTCTTGAAGAGAAAGTTCTTCATTTACATTTTACCTTTTTTTAATCTTGATTTCATCAAAACGCATCATAAAAAATGAGAAAAACCATAGTTTCTGAATGATTGTTTAGTAAAGTAAGATTTATAAAAAATAGACATAAAATCCAAACTGATCGATGCTTAGTTTCTACTTGTTACATAATTTTATCTACAAAATATATATATGACAAGTTTTTTGGAAAACAGTGTTCTAAAGTTGAAGATTCAACGTTTTTTAAGTTACTTCCTGCTATATTTGTCATAGTATTATATGAATAAGAATTCACATAAAATATAGAGGTCATTTGAATGAATTTGGTGGAATGACTTATTAGGTAGATAATGGATAAGAATATTGAAGACACTCGGATATTTGGATATATAGTGGGACTAAAATAAAAAGAACAAACGAGGGGCTGCTCATATGCGCCTCGTTTGTTCTTTTTAACAAATTAAAATAGCAAAGTCTCCATTAAGTGGATTTCTTTTTTGTTCTTAGCTTTTCTAATGTACATAAAGGTTGATAAAGCTCTGCGTAAATGGGCTCCAAGTCTTCGGTAACGTCCCTCAATACGCTTGCCCTGGGTTCATCAATATCTGGTTCAACACAATAAAATTTGGTGCGCAGTTTTGTTGAAAAGAGATCTAAAGCTTCCACGAAGTAAGGACTGTGGGAGGTAATGAGAATCTTTAGGGAATAGGATTTATTAAGTTCGACTAACAATTCAGCAAGTTTTAGCTGCCACAGTGGATGTAAATGAGTTTCTGGTTCATCAAGAATTAAAATTTCGCTGTTTGCGAGTAGGCCATTTTGGATCAAAATTTGTAAGATGGCAAAAGTTTTCATTCCCGATGACAAGGCACTAAAAGGAATTCCGCTAGGGAAATCTTTACTGAAGTAATAATAGCCAGAGCGTTTGCGAATCACTTCGCCGTCTAATATATCAGCTAAAAGATTTGTGATCCGTTTGTTATGAACGGATCGTGAAGCTTCTCTTTGTTTAATTTGTTCGATCAGTCGTTGGCGATAAGTGGACTCATGATCACGTTTCATTTTTGACGAAGGGGGACCACCATAGACTTGACTACTGCCAGTCATAGGCAAATTATCTAATAAAAAAGGGTCATCCAAATAGATTGCCTTTTTATACTCTTTGTTTAAGTCAATGGTGTAGTTTGCTTTGTCTAGTTGGTTATGTGCAAAGTTTAGTTGAACAAAATCTTTTTCGTCTTCTTTAAAAGTAATACTAGCTGACTCAGTTAATGAAAACTTGGAAATGAAAGAGGCAGGAAATTCTAAGTATAATAGACGTTCAAACAACTCCACAAAAGCCGAGTGATTTGTGGTAGTTTGTTTCTGCAACTGAGCAATATTTTCGATAATTGCGGAAATTGTTCTACGGTTAGGATAGTTTGGGTCTAATGACATCTCTTGTTGAATATTCGCTAAAAGCCTGTTTATATTTTCACCCAAATGTGCGTTCTGAATGAGCGTATTTTTCTGAGAAGATTGATCAGCACGCTTATGCTGGAAAAGTGCAGATTGCAACTCTTTATATAATATTCTTACTTCAGATGCACGTATCCCGTCAACCCACCGTTTTAAATTTTCTAACTCCTCAAGAATTGTCGTATATTTTAAAGCAATTAAGTAATTATTTTGGTAAAGGTTGATGGTAGCATAAATCGCATGCACCAATTTAGCTATGGCACTCTTTCCCGAGTTATTTTGACCAGTTATAACAGTGATGTCATTTATTTCAATGGAAGCTTTCTTCATTTTGGCAATATCGTTAATTTCAAGCAACATAGTCATTCACCCCACATTTATAATCGTTGCTTTAAGTATACACTAAAAAGCAACTTGAGTAGATGTGAAATGTTCACTTGTGAGAAACGAGGGCGTAGTGAAAAAAATAGTTGAAATCTTAAAAAAAGCTTGACTTTTGCGTTTAGTAAACACTATAAAGTAAACAAGTTAAAGAAAACGGTTTAGTGTTTACTAAACGATACAGGAGGAAATTAAAATGAGTGAACAATTAATTACGGTCGAAAAAGAAACGGGTGTCTTCCATTTACACAACAATGAAATCTCTTACATTCTGCAAGTAGAAGATGAGAAGGTTTTGAGTCATATCTATTTTGGGAAAAAAATTAGTCAATATAGCAACCATAAACAATACCTTCGTCGTGATCGAGGTTTTTCTGGAAATGTTCCAGGGCAAGATTTAAGGGAGTACTCGAAAGACACGTTACCGCAAGAATTTTCGAGTCACGGTTCAATGGACTATCGTATTCCTGCCTCAATGATTAAAAGAGAAAATGGTTCGAACCTCCATGACTTCCGTTATGATTCATATGAAGTGGTAGAGGGCAAGCCAGTATTGAAGGGGCTTCCAGCAGCATATATTGAAGATGAGGGAGAAGCTAGTACGTTAGTAGTAACGTTAAAAGACCGTGATCAAGACATCTACCTTGATTTATTTTATACCGTTTATCGTGATCGGGCAGTAATTGCTCGTTCAACTAAAATACGCAACCAAACAGGTGAAACAATCTTGGTAGAAAAAATTGCTTCAATGCAGTTGGATTTAACCAATTCAAATCGCTTTACAGATGTTCTTTCACTTCCAGGAGCACATGTAAGAGAAAGACAAGTAGCGCGAGAAACCTTAACCAATGGAACAAAAGTTTTCGAAAGTCGTCGAGGGGCTTCCAGTCACCACATGAATAGCTTTATCGCTTTAATGGGCGCAGATGCTAATGAATTCACGGGTGAAGTAGTAGGTATGCAATTTGTTTATTCTGGTAACCATCGCTTTGAAATCGAAAAAGATCAGATTGACCAATTGCGTGTTCTCGTTGGGATTAATCCTTACAATTTTTCTTGGGAATTGACTGATGGCGAAGATTTCCAAACACCAGAAGTTTTGATGGTTTACTCAAATCAAGGATTGAATCAAATGAGCGATACCTATCATCGCCTGTTAAGAGAACGAGTAGCACGGGGGGAACATCGCGATCGTGAACGGCCAATATTAGTTAACAACTGGGAAGCAACTTATTTTGATTTTACGAGCAAAAAAATTGAGCGTATTGTCGACGAAGCAGCTGATCTTGGAATTGAAATGTTTGTACTAGATGATGGCTGGTTCGGTGCTCGGACTTCTGATGATTCATCTCTGGGCGATTGGTTTGAATTTGAAGGAAAATTAGCAAATGGGTTAAAAGGAATCGCTGATTATGTTCACAGTAAAGGACTGAAATTCGGCTTGTGGTTTGAGCCTGAGATGATTTCGGTTGATTCTAAATTATATCGGGAACACCCTGATTATTTGATGCAAGAACCAGGACGGACACCGTCTTCTTCACGTGACCAGCATCTATTGGATATGGGCCGCAAAGAAGTACGTGAGAATATTCAGCAACAAATCGAAAGCATTTTAGATGAAGTACCGATTGACTACATTAAATGGGATATGAACCGTAGTATGTCTGACGCTTACTCCATTGCTTTGACACCAGAAAATCAAGGAGAAACAGCGCACCGTTATATGCTAGGTGTTTACGAATTATTAGAAAATCTAACGACTAAATATAGCAATATTTTGTGGGAAGGTTGCTCAGGCGGCGGTGGACGCTTTGATGCAGGCTACTTGTATTACATGCCTCAATCTTGGGCAAGCGACAACACAGATGCAGTGGAACGATTGAAAATTCAATATGGTACAAGTATCGCTTATCCAACTTCTAGTATTACAGCGCATGTATCAGCCGTACCGAATCACCAAACAGGTCGAGTAACATCGTTAAAAACGCGTGGAGACGTAGCGATGTGTGGCGTATTTGGTTACGAACTAGATTTAACTTTATTAAGGGAAGAGGAAAAAGCTGAAATCAAAGAACAAATTACTTTTTATCAGGAAGTTCGCTCTCTCGTACAATTTGGTACCTTTATCCGACTGCAAAGTCCTTTTGAAGGCAACACGGCCGCTTGGATGTTTGTTAATGAAGAAAAATCTGAAGCGATGGTCTTCATTACACGTGTATTAGGCGAAGCACAACCATTGTTCCATGAGGTACGATTAGCTGGATTAACGCCAGATACTATTTACAAAAACATGGAAACCGACGAAACTTATGCTGGAGACGAATTGATGAACTTAGGTGTGTACTTCCCTGATTTCTATGGCGACTTTCAAACGAAACTGATTCATTTGAAGAAACAATAAAAGGAGACGAAATAAAATGAAAAAAAATTCGATACTTACCCCGTTAGCGATTTTATCTATTTCGCTACTGTTGACAAGTGCTACAGCGATTAATGGGGCACTGCCACAAATGCGTCAAAGCCTTGGGATGACTACTACCCAAGGTGAGTTGGTGGCGACGGTTCCTGCCTTGGCGGTTGTCTTGTTTGTGGTTCTGTCTAGCTTTATTGCACAAAAAATCGGCGTGAAAAAGACGATCCAGCTAGGCTTGATTCTAGTTGGTATTGGTGGAGCCGCACCATTAGTGTTAACTAACTATCCGATCATTTTAGTCAGTCGCTTTTTGTTAGGAGCAGGCTTTGGGTTGTTTAATTCACTTGCGGTTTCAGTCATTAATTTGTTGTATCGAGAGGTTCCCAATAAACGTGCGACCTTACTAGGCTACCGAGGTGCTGCTGAAAATATAGGTAGTGCAGCGATGACTTTATTGGCAGGTGCTTTACTAGCGTTCGGCTGGAAATTTTCATTTGGCGTGTATCTGTTGGCTTTTCCGATTTTAGTTTTGTTTACAATCGCAGTGCCAGAAATTAAGCAAGCGCAAGAAGAGAATACGAATCAATCTAATGATACGAAAGCACAGGTTCGTCCTCAAGTTTATTTATTAGCAATCTTCGCTTCTTTTTTAGTGATGACTTTCATGGCAATCGGGGTTCGTTTCCCTGCAATGGTAGTAACGATGCGGGGAGCTGGTTACAATGCCTCTAATTTCTTAGCAGTAATGCCGATTATTGGGATCGTAACTGGGGCAGCTTTTGGCTATGTTAATCGTTTGTTAGGCAGAAAATGCTTGTATCTTGGTTTAGCACTATTAGCGTTTGCGACCCTATTAATTGGTCGTTCAGAAAATAATTTCAGCCTATTATTGATCGGTTACTTTATCAGTGGCATACCTGGCAGCTTGATTTTCCCATTTATTTACAATTCGTTAAACAACTATGCTTCTGCTAGCAAGATGAATTTTGCGACATCAGTTATTTTGATTGGTTGTAACTTAGGGAACTTTATCGCACCGTTTGGCCTCAGCCTATTACAAAAAATTGCTGGTTCGGATAACTTGTTTATCCCGTTTCAGCTGCTGTTTGGTGTCATAGTTATTATGTTAGCGGCAATCGTGGTGAAACAAACCAACTTTTTTCGAAAAAAAACGTTAAAAACTACACAAAGTACGTCAAATAATAACTGACCTTTGACAACTTGCGATGCCTGTATTATTGTTAATGAAAGAGAATGCATTGTAATCTGAAAGAAACATACTAATATACGGCTAGAAAAACAGAGGATGTTTGAAAAATCGACATTAATGAAGAAGGAGAATTATGGTAGGAATTCGTGATGTTGCACGGCGGGCGAATGTTAGTCCAGGCACCGTATCCCGCTTATTGAATAATGATAAAACTTTGTCTGTTTCTGAAGCGACAAGAGAGCGTATTTTGCAAGCCGTGGAAGCGCTTGATTATGACATTCATAAACGCAAATACCAAAAAAAGAAATTACCTTCAATTGGTGTGATTGCTACCATTAGTCGTCAAAGCGAACTGGACGATCCTTACTTTAACCAATTGCGTACGGGGATTGAAGAAGAAGCGCGCAAACTACACCTTGGTTTAAATCGAGTATATAATTTATCTGAGAATGCTCGAGAGTGGAAAGATTTTGATCATTTAGGAGCGGTGATTATTGTTGGTACAGTCAAAGAAAAGTCTGTACAGGCGTTGATGAAGCAGAACAAAAACGTTGTAGTGGTCGATAACCCTGATATCACTGAAGAGGTTGATTTGGTTTATGCAGATTTCGAGCGAATGACACAAAGGATTTTGTCACTGTTTTTTGAGGCAGGACATCGTAGAATTGCCTATATCGGCGGCTATAACATTGATGTCGATGAACAGGGAAATAAAGAGTTTAATGAGAACGAGAAACGACTGCGTACGTACAAACAGTTTATGCAGGAGCATGGATTGGAAGCTGAGCTTTGCTACAAGGTAGGGGAGTGGGAACCGTTGGAAGGCAAACGAATGACTGATGAGTTGCTTGCTGAAAAGGAACCTTTCCCTACAGCTATTTTAGTCGGTAGTGATCCTTTGTCTGTGGGTGTTTATCGAGCACTGCAATCTGCCGGTAAAGAAATTGGTAAAGACGTAGTGATAGCTAGCTTTGATGATATCGAAATATCTGAGTTTCTAACCCCTAATTTAACAACGGTAAAGATCAATGCAGAAGCAATTGGTCGGGCTGCTGTTCGATTAGCTAATGAGCGTATTGAAGGGATTCGTGAGGAGCATATTGTCATGACCTTCCCATCGAAACTGGTGGTACGTGAAAGCTTTATTCCTGAAAATTAATTTAAGGAAAACAGGGGAAGAAACCAACTCCTTCGTTAGTTGCTGTGACCAGTCCAAAATGACTGGTCATTTTTGCCCTTTTGTACCACTATTACAAGTAGAATGGGGGAACCACCTATGGAAAAAGAAGAAATGAAACATGATGTTTTTGTTCCTGAACTATACTCTGAACTAAGACAGAGTATCATCAAAATGCCAAGTGTTATTCAAAAAGCTACTGGCATTCAAATTTACGGCAAGCTGATTAAAACCATCATTTATTCGATGGATGTGGCAGTTATTGCCAATAACGATGCTGATGCGATTTTAGCAGTGTATCCCTGGACACCTAACACCCGCATTTTATCAGCGATTTCTACGGTAGCTCAAGTACCGATCTTAGCTGGAATTGGCGGAGGACTTACTTCTGGAGTACGATCCTCCCGGTTGGGGACATTCGCAGAAGAACATGGTGCTTTTGGCGTAGTTCTAAACGGTCCCTGTGATTTAGACACGATTCGAACTGTGAATGAAAATGTTGATATTCCGATTATTTACACTGTGGTTAATGATAAACGTAACTTGCAGGAACTGATTGACAACGGCGTAGACATCTTTAATGTAGCCGGCGGAAAAGAAACCACGGATCTTGTTCGCTGGATTCGCAAAGACTTTCCAGAATTTCCAATTATGGCCTCCGGCGGGCGAACAGATGAACAAATTTTAGCAACAATTGATGCAGGAGCAAACGCAATTACCTATACCACTTATGGCAAAACAGAAGAATACTTCCAAGAAAAAATGGAAGAGTACCGCAAAATGTAAAATTAATAATTGGTAAAGAGCAGCTGGTTATAAGGTCCAGAGGCTCTTTCTTTCATCTTAAAATAAAAAAGGATTGGTTCGGATATACCCAGACATTATTAACTGTTATCGTTATTGTATAATGTTTTAACGCTTTTTTTGCCAAAAGACTTTTAAAAGACATATATTGTTCTAACAACTATATTTCTGATAAAAAAATTATTTATTGGTATCTATTGAATTATGTAGCAAGTAAGGAAGTAATAAGTATGCTATTTAAAACATCATTTGTTTAGGATTTAGGATAAGGCGAAAGTACGAAAGCAGATGAAGATTATTAAAAGCACCTTTAAAAAACGAAATGAATCGAAGTATTTCGAGTGCCCTTTTTATTTGATGATTTTGCCATCATAAATATTTTGGCCGGTAACCGTTTTCTTGTTATAGTGAAAGTACAGAAAGTGAGGGGAACCACATGCAAACATTCGCCAACTAAGTAGAAGCTGCATTTAGACTGTACCGTGGATTTACCAAGGGAGCAGTGTGCAGATTTTCCAACAATTGGTGAAGTGCTGTGGAAATCCTTAAGAAAGACCCAACGATCATTTTTTTGACCTTAAAGAAAGTATAAGTTTTTCGCAATTTAAATGCTTGTAACAACATTGTTAACGGTGTCCGGCATCACAAACTAACTTTGTCGGCACTAAGCTGAGCAAGTTTGCGAAGCCTTTCTTATTGTGGGGAAATTCTTACTAATAGATGGATCGATCAGCCTAACCGCCAGTTGTTGAAAATAACTGACGGTTTTTTTCGGCTTCTGGGAAGGAGCCACTGCGAGGTGTTATCCATTATGACAAATATTTCGATTAACCATCTATCTTTTGGCTACGATCAGTTAGGAACAAATCTATTTGAGGATGTTCAATTAATTATTGATGATCAGTGGAAGCTAGGACTAGTCGGCCGCAACGGTCGAGGGAAGACAACATTATTAAAGCTGCTACAAAACCAATTGCCTTTTCAAGGAGTCATTCAGCATGAGATGGATTTTGTCTATTTTCCATTTGAAGTCAGTGATCCGACACAATTAACCTATTATGCTATACAGGAGTACGGCGACCAAGAAGCTTGGCAGCTGGAGCGAGAATTGAATTTGATGAGCTGTGATCCTGAAGTTTTGTGGCGCCCTTTCGACACTCTTTCTGGCGGAGAACAAACCAAGGTGTTATTGGCGTGTCTGTTTACTGACGAGGGGCGTTTTCCGCTAATAGATGAACCAACGAATCACTTAGATCTTTTGGGTCGTCAACAGGTTGCTAAGTATTTACGGAAAAAGAAAAAAGGATATATGGTAGTTAGCCATGATCGTGACTTCCTAGATGCGACTGTGGATCATATTCTGGCGATTGAAAAAAGTCAGCTGGTTTTGTACCAAGGAAACTTTTCTACCTATGAAGAGCAGAAGGCACGGCAGGACGCCTTTGAGGAAGCTCAGAATATCAAGTTAAAAAAGGAAATTCAGCGACTGCAGAAGACTGCTCGTGAAAAGGCGGCATGGTCAGCATCACGTGAAACTGACAAACTAAATAAATCTAAGGGGTTTATTGATACAGAATATCGCCGAGTCAGCCCTGGAGCAATTGGTGCTGACGCAGCGAGAATGATGAAACGCTCAAAGGCTATTTTACAGCGGGTGGAAGGCCAAATTAGTGAAAAGGAACAATTGTTGAAAAATGTCGAAACGATCGACGGATTAACTATGTGTTGGGAACAAAGCCACCATTGCCGTGTCCTCCAAGTGGATAATTTGAGCTTATCTTATGGGGAGCGCCGACTCTTTGAGGACGTGACGTTTGAATTGAACAAGGGAGAGTGCTTAACCATTACGGGGAAAAATGGCAGTGGGAAAAGTGCTTTAATTCAATCTTTACTTGGAACGTTCACAGGTGAGAGTAGCGGTACGATTTTTTTGCCTAAAGGACTAAAAATAAGTTGTGTACGCCAACGATATGAAGATAATCAAGGAATGCTAAAAGAGTTTGCTTTACAAGAAGGGTTAAATTATCCAGTTTTCCTCAGTAATTTGCATAAATTAGGGATGGAGCGCAACGTCTTTAATAATCGGATTGAAAACATGAGTATGGGGCAGCGGAAAAAGGTGGAGCTGGCAAAGTCGCTATCACAACCAGCCAATTTATATTTTTGGGATGAACCTTTGAATTATTTAGACGTTTTCAATCAGCAGCAAATCATTCGATTAGTGCAGCAAGTTTGCCCAACCATGCTAGTGATTGAACATGACCAACATTTTGTAAAAGAAATTGGTAGTAAGAAGTTATCCCTGTGATTTACCTTTAATGAGAAATAGCAAAAAAGAAGTCAGTTTAGAGCTGGCTTCTTTTTTTGTTTCTTTAGACAGTCTAACTATCAAATCCAACTCTTCTGTGTGATAAAAAGTTACTCGCAATGTTCGGAAAAAGGGTTTTTCTAACAATTTGTGGAAGGTAATTTTTTGTTGTATTAGAGGAGAAATCCCATTATCGCAACTGATGTCAAGAAATCTAACATTACATCTCTGCGGATACTAGAATTTATGAGAGTTCAATGATAAACTCATTCTAAATTTACAGAATATTTCAAAAAAAGATTTCCAAGGAGGAACCAGATGAATTTAGTAGCACGTGAACAGGAAAAATTGATGATCGTCGTCGCCGCTGATGTTGCCCGGCGCAGAAAAGACCGAGGATTGAAGCTGAATCATCCCGAAGCAGTTGCGCTCATTACCTATGAAGTAATGGAAGGAGCCCGTGACGGTAAAAGTGTCGCTGAATTAATGTCTTATGGTGCCACAATCTTGTCTGTTGACGATGTGATGGAAGGAATTCCTGATATGATTCACGACATCCAGGTGGAAGCCACTTTCCCAGATGGCACTAAGCTAGTAACCGTTCATAATCCAATTCGTTAAAGAATCTTTAGTCGTTTAAAAATCACCCTAATAGGATGAACTAGGAGGAAATTCATGAAACCAGGAGAAATTATCGTAGGTATCGAGCCGATTCAATGCAATGTTGGTCGAGAAACCAAGGAAGTAACTGTGACTAATACAGGAGATCGTCCGGTACAAATCGGTTCCCATTATCATTTTTATGAAGTAAACAGTGCGTTGCGCTTTGATCGGGATGAAGCATATGGCTTTCGTTTGAATATTCCAGCTGGAGTTGCGGTTCGTTTTGAACCTCAAGATGAAAAGACGGTGGAGCTGGTCGCTTTGGCAGGGAAACGTGAAGTCTACGGCTTAAACGAAAAAACCAATGGCCCATTAGACAAGGAGGCAAACTAAATGAGCTTAGAAATCTCTCGCAAACAATATGCAGAACTATACGGACCAACAGTTGGCGACAAAATTCGTTTAGCTGATACTGAATTATTCGTGGAAATCGAAAAAGACTACACTACTTATGGCGATGAAGTTGTCTTCGGCGGCGGGAAAGTTATCCGTGAAGGCATGGGGATGGACCCGCTAGTAACTCGCGATGGCGGAGCGCCAGATTTGGTGATCACCAATGCCACGATTGTCGATTACAGCGGCGTAATTAAGGCTGATATAGCCATTAAGGATGGCAAAATCTTGGCAATCGGCAAAGCTGGAAATCCATTAATTATGGACAATATCGATGTTCCAATTGGTGCAGCGACTGAAATCATTGCCGGAGAAAATAAAATTATTACCGCTGGCGGAATTGATACCCATATTCACTTTATCTCCCCGCAGCAAGTAGATTCGGCTTTGCACAACGGAATTACTACTATGATCGGCGGAGGAACAGGACCTGCTGAAGGAACCAATGCTACGACAGTCACTCCTGGTGCTTGGAATTTAGAGCGGATGCTGCAGGCAGCGGATGGTTTGCCAGTCAACTTAGGTTTCCTAGGAAAAGGGCAATCGGCGATTGAAGCACCCTTGGCTGAACAAATCGAAGCAGGAGCAATTGGTCTGAAAATCCACGAAGATTGGGGTACCACTTTTTCAGCGATTCAGCATTCCTTAGAAGTTGCAGACAAATACGATGTCCAAGTAGCGATCCATACCGATACCTTGAATGAGACCGGCTTTGTGGAACGGACAATTGAAGCCTTTGGTGATCGGGTTATTCATACTTACCATACCGAAGGGGCAGGCGGCGGACACGCACCAGATATTATCAAAATTGCCGGACAACCGAATGTATTGCCTTCTTCTACCAATCCGACGATGCCATATACCGTTAACACGGTGGACGAACATTTGGATATGTTAATGGTCTGTCACCACCTAAATCCGGATATTCCAGAAGATTTAGCCTTCGCTGATTCTCGGATTCGGAAAGAAACCATAGCCGCCGAAGACGTGCTCCATGATATGGGGATTTTCAGTATGATGAGCTCGGATTCTCAAGCGATGGGTCGAGTAGGTGAAGTGGTAACCCGTACTTGGCAAACGGCCGACAAAATGAAGAAACAACGGGGACCGTTGGCAGAAGACGAGAACAACGACAATTTCCGAGTGAAACGCTATATCGCAAAATACACCATCAATCCGGCGATTACCCACGGGATTGCGGACTATGTTGGTTCAGTGGAAGTTGGGAAAATTGCCGATTTAGTCATGTGGGATCCAGCCTTTTTCGGCGTAAAACCTACTAAAATCATTAAAAACGGCATGATTGCGATTGCTCAAATGGGAGATCCTAATGCCTCCATCCCAACACCGCAACCAGTCTTTTATCGGGAAATGTTTGGCAGCATCGGGACAGCTTTAGAAAAAAGCTCATTTACCTTTGTTTCTCAGGCAGCTCAAAACAACAATGTTAAAGCAAAATACCAGCTAAAAAAAGAAACGCTGCCAGTTAAGGGAGTGCGCAAGTTGACCAAAAAAGACATGAAGTTCAATGATGCGACACCAGAAATCACTGTTGATCCGCAAACCTATGAAGTTAAAGTGGATGGTGAAATAGTTACTAGTGAAGCAGCAGAAGTTCTGCCAATGGCCCAAAAATACTTTTTATTCTAGCTCAATTATAAAAAATAGGAGAGATTTCCATGATCGTAAAAGAAATTATCGGCAACATTAACAGCTATCCAGCTGCCGAAAGTAAAACTAAAGATTGGATAGCCTTGGAAAACGAAGCCTTAGCCAAGCGTGTTCATCACTTGAACACGTCTGGCGGCGAGGTCAGCGTCCGCTTAGCTCCCGGCAAACACTTGCATGTAGGAGATATTTTGGCAGAAACTGAAGATTCGCTAGTGGTAGTGGATGTTTTACCAGAAGATGTATTGGTGATTTCGCCAGATTCCATCAATCAAATGGGGGTAATCGCTCATGAACTGGGGAATCGTCATCTGCCGGCGCAATTTATTGACGACACCATGGTGGTGCAATTCGATTATTTAATCGAAAAGTTGCTGGGAGACAAGGGAATCGCCTTTGAACGGCAACAGATCAAAATGCTCCATCCATTTCGTCATATAGGGCATAGCCATGACCACTAACCTGTTTTTATTTCAAATAAACGATTCCAATTTCCCGATTGGGTCCTTCAGTCATTCCTACGGCTTTGAAACCTATTTGCATCAGCAGCGGATTCAAACTGCTGATGCCTTTGAAGAATGGCTGCTGCAATTTCTCAATAACCAGGTTTTGACAACAGATGCGATGGCGATTTGTCGAGTCTTTGAAGCACTTGAGCGGGAAAGCTTAGCAGATGTTTTGGAAGTCAATGCTGAATTGAATGCCTTGCTCTTGCCTAGCGAAATACGCCAGGCAAACCAAAAGATGGGGCAGCAATTTTTGAATATTGGCAAAAGTCTGCTAGATCATCCGTTATTGTTAAATTACCAGGCGCAATTAAAGGAGCAGCAGTTAGCGCCTCATCCGGCCATTGTTTTTGGTTTGCTGGCTTATTGTTCAAAAGCGGAATTAGAAGAAACCTTATCCGTGTATTTATTAAACACTACCATTGCAATGGTGCAAAATGCGGTGCGGGGTGTGCCGATCGGGCAAGTAGCAGGGCAAAAAATCATTTATGCCTTGTCCCAGCAAATTCCCGAAATGACAGAAAAAGTTTGTCAGCTGCCCATTGATCACTTTGGCGCAACGGCTCCGGGAATCGAAATTGCCCAGATGCAGCATGAATTTCTGTTTGCCCGCAATTTTATGTCTTAGACAACTTTAGGAGGAGCATAATGGATACAATCAAAATCGGAGTAGGTGGCCCAGTTGGTGCTGGGAAAACCTTTCTTATCGAACAAATCGTGCGTCAGATTCAAGACGAGGTGGAGATCGCCGTTGTAACCAACGATATCTATACTAAAGAAGATGCGAAATACCTGATTAATACCGGGATTCTTGATCCGGAGCGCATCATTGGCGTGGAAACCGGGGGCTGTCCCCATACGGCCATCCGCGAGGACACTTCCATGAACACTGCAGCGATTGAAGAGTTGGAGGAAAAATTTCCAGACTTGGAAGTAATTTTCGTAGAAAGCGGCGGAGATAATTTAGCCGCAACCTTCAGTCCGGAATTGGTGGATCTCTCAATTTATATCATTGACGTGGCGCAAGGGGAAAAAATTCCTCGCAAAGGCGGTCAAGGGATGATCAAATCAGATTTGTTTGTGATTAACAAAATCGATTTAGCCCCTTTTGTTCATGCCGACTTGAGTATTATGGCTAGTGACGCCAAGCAATACCGCTTAGAAAAACCAACAGTCTTTACCAATTTGCAAGATGGTACCGGCTTGGATGAAGTAGTCGCTTGGATCAAAAAGCACGCCTTCATTGGGGTATAGCTATGGAGATGATGACAGGAACACTGGAATTATCCGTCAAACAGCGGAAAAACCGCACGGTACCAGGACATATTTTTTATCAAGGGGCATTGAAAGTGATGCGCCCGCAGTACTTAGACGACAGCGGCCAGGTGACCTACTTCATTTTAAATCCTGGCGGCGGTTATTTAGATGGAGACCGCTACGCACTGACGGTGGAGGTTGCCCCGGAAGCCAGTCTGTATTTGACTACTCAATCAGCGACGAAAATTTATCAGACACCTAAGGATTATGTTCGGCAGATCAACCGGATAACCGTTGGCAGCCAAGGGGAGTGCATCAATCTGCCTGATCCAATTATTCCTTACGAAAACAGCATTTATTGTCAGGAACAATGGGTCTATTTAGCTGAAGATGCTCGTTATTTCTCTTCAGAAATTGTGACTCCTGGCTGGGATTCGTCAGAGCGAGGCTTTACGTATCGAGAAGTGAACTTGCTGACGAAGCTTTTTGTGGATCAACGGTTGGCGGTAATGGATCGGGTGCTGTTGCAGCCGGCTAGCCAAGATCTTTCTGGGATTGGCATGCTGGAAGCTTTTAAAAAGGTGGCCTCTTTACTAGTGGTTCATCCGGAAATTGATCAAGAATACGTTGTCGAACTACATCATATATTGCAGGAAAAATTTCCGGACTTACGGTTCGGGTTATCGATGCTGCCGATTAATGGCTACAGTCTGCGGGCTTTAGGGGATAACACCCAAGCGTTGGAACAAGTCATCCAGCAATGCTACCAGCATTACAACCAAGCTTTTTACCAAGAACGGCTGCTGCATACACGAAAATATTAGGAGGGATCAGAAAATGGAAATGACGAAAGAAACGAAAAGTACATGGCTCAAGGGGATCCTTCCCAGTTTTTCTCAAGTTGTGCTGATTGAGCATCCCATTAGTGGTGCCTTGATTTTTCTGGCCCTAGTAGTGGCGGATTTACAAATTGCAGCGCTGGCTTTGAGCAGCTGCCTTGCAGCGAACTTTCTCGCTCACCTATTACAGGTGGAAACTGCTCAAATTGAAGGGGGATTAATGGGATTCAGTCCTGTTTTGGTAGGGATTGCGGCCGGCACATTTGTAGAAGGTATAGCTGCATGGCCGATTGCATTAGTTGGTAGTGGGATTTGTGTTTTAGCTAATTTAGTCATCAATCATTTGTTTAGCCAACAAGGACTGCCCGGCTTAACTTTTCCTTTTATCCTAACGACTTGGTTCTTTCTGCTTCTTAGTTTTAGTAGTCGGTGGATTGCTACTAGTCGTCTCGCTCAATTACCGCAAGCCGTAGTAGATGAAGGTACTTTGCTTTTCCCAGATGTGCTGATTAAGGGTGTGGGAGAAATATTTCTGTTGGATAATACAATCAGTTCTTTGCTAATCTTAGCAGCAATATTTGTCGCTAGCATACGGTGGGGCTGCTTAACGATTGGAGCGATTGCCTTCAGTCTAATAGGTGCTTTCTTATTAGGAGGGAATTTGGACACTTTGTCACTTGGTTTGTACACTTACAATTGTATTTTAACTTTGTTAGCCTTGGACTTATTTTTAACCAAAAAAACGCCTCAATCGACAGGACTGCTGTTGGGGATAGGTGGTGCATTGACCCTATGCTTAGATTTTGCTTTACCGACGATATTAGGGATTGCTGGTTTGCCCGTACTGACATTCTCCTTCGTAATAGCAACTTGGTTTACGCTTTATTTAGAAAAGCTATTGGTGAGGACGTGATGATAAATGCTTCATCGATTTGATATTCCTCGTTCGGTTGCTTGGTTCAAAGCCGGAGTTCGTCGCCGACCAAACTTAAAATCGTTACTATTGATATTAAGTTTAGTTGCGACTTTCTCTCTGGTGTTTGCAACTGGACTAGGGGCGGTCAATGTACCTGCTAATATCACTCTTGACGTAGTGCTGAATCGGATCACACAAGGATTTTATCCCACAAGCGGTACTTTGCTCCAGCAGAATATTGTCTGGAATTTGCGATTGCCTCGAGTGTTGTTAGGATTTGTAGTGGGGGCTTCTTTAGCAATTGCTGGCGTAGCGATGCAGGCACTAGTACGTAACCAGTTAGCCGACCCCTTTTTGTTGGGTGTATCTTCAGGTGCTGAGATGTTTGGTACATTTGGTATGTTGTTTGGAGTCTTCGGTTTTTTGGGCACCTATTCATTATCATTATCAGCATTTTTAGGTGCGACTTTTTCTTTACTGTTGGTATACATGCTCAGTCGTGTTCACAATAAAATCGTGGTGACACAACTGCTGCTTTCTGGTGTGGTAGTAGCCATGATCTTTCAAGGAATTACGCGGGTGATCGTTTTAAGTGCCCCAAATGCTTTAGGTCTACATAATGCTGAATTTTGGATGTCTGGCAGTCTGGCAAATACGAAGTGGAACTTTTTAGGTTTGCCGACGATCATGATGCTCATTTGCGGGGTTTTTCTAAGTGTAAATTATCGTAAACTAAACCTTTTAGTGATGGGGGAGGAAACCGCCGCAACCTTAGGAATTTCCGTCCGTACATTTCAAAAGATCCTATTAATCGTTACGTCACTACTTGCTGGAACCACGATTGCAGTCAGCGGAACAATCGGCTTTATTGGCTTGATTTGTCCTCATTTTGCTCGCTTATTAGTAGGAGGCGATCACCGGAAAGTATTGCCAATAGCAAGTTTAATTGGAGGGATTCTGGTGGTTTGGACCGATGTGGTTGCTCGTACGGTATTGGCACCAGAAGAGCTGCCTCTTGGAATTTTGACTTCTATTTTGGGCGGGCCCTTTTTCATTCTGCTTCTAAAGAAAAATCGCAAACATTAGGAGGATATCCATGAAATTACGTGTTAAAGATCTTTGCTGCAGCTATGAAAATCAATCCGTTATAACTGATTTGTCACTACTTGCTCAAGACCAGCAATTTGTTGGTATTATTGGGCCAAATGGCAGTGGGAAATCCACGTTATTGAAGGCAATTTATCGTGCCTTAAAACCTAAAAGTGGTGAAATCCGAATCGATGATACGCCACTGAAGATTATGTCCTATAAAGAAAGTGCTCAAAAAATGGCAGCAGTGGGCCAAGAAAATGATCTGCCTTTTGATTTTCGAGTAGAAGAAATTGTACAGATGGGGCGCTATCCAACTAAGCGTTTTTTTGACAATGATACAGTTGAAGATAGTCAACTGGTTGCCAAAGCGTTAGAGCATTTGGGAGTTGCTCATTTAGCTCAGCGAAATTTCCAGCATTTATCTGGCGGTGAAAAACAACGAGTGTTAATTGCTCGTGCTTTAGCACAAAATACCGATTTGTTGATCTTAGACGAGCCAACGAACCACTTAGATATTCATTACCAACTAGAAATTTTCGAACTGTTACATCGTCTCCCTTTAACAGTAGTTTCAGCAATTCACGACTTGAACATTGCAGCCATGTATTGCGATTATTTGTATGTGATGGAAGAAGGAGAGATCTTAACCAGTGGAAATCCAGTAGAAGTATTAACACCAGAAAATCTGCAACGGGTTTTCCAAGTGACTGCTGAGATTCGGATTCATCCAGTGTTGAAACGGCCCGCAATTACTTACTTACCTAAAAACTATTTTGTAAAAGGATCAAAATAAATTGAGGAGTGTATACGTGAAAAAAATCGTTTTAGCTTCATTAATTTTGCTGGCACTAGGCGGCTGTAGTGATTCCAATGCGAATCAAACTAGTACCAGCGAGGAAAATCAACAAACAATCAGTAATTACGACCGTACCATTTCGTTGTCTGGTGTACCTGAGAAAGTAGTCACGATGGGCCCAAACACCACGGAGCTTTTTTGTGAACTAGGCTTAGCTGACAAAATTGTTGGTAATACCTTAAACAACCATAGTCGTGGTCCATTACCAGAATATAAGGATGAATATGAGAAAATCCCAGAACTAAATCATGGTTCGGCGACTCGCGAAGCTGTTTTGTCTAGTGGCGCTGATTTTATTTACGGCATTGACTGGGAGTTCGGCTCAGAAGGCCTTGATTTAGCTGAGCTTGAAGAAAATGGTATCACTGTTTATCAAAACAGTGCCAAAACAATTGATGAGGTCTATCAAGAAATCAGCGATATTGGAACTATCTTTGAAGTAGAAAAGCAAGCAGCTGACTTTATCCAAGAACAAGAAAATCGATTGCAGGAGGTGGCAGATTCAGCGTCATTGGATCCAATCAAGGTGTTAGTTTATGACAGTGGCGATAGCGGTATCTTTACTGCAAGCGGGAGCAACTTCGAATCGCGACTAATTGAAGCAGCTGGTGGAGTAAATCTTTTTGATGACCAAAGGGATAAGGATTGGATTACCGTTAGTAGTGAAGAAGTTTTAGAGCGACAACCCGAGGTCATCTTAGTACATGATTATGACCAGCCAGCTCTAGAAGAAAAAATTGCTGCAATTAAAGCAGATCCTGCCTTATCGCAATTAGAGGCTGTAAAAAATGATCGAATTGTTGCAATGAGTTTAGAGAATGCTTTACCTGGACCACGTTTAGCTGAAACAGTGGAGTTATTAGCAGAAGGATTTCAATCTAAATAGACTAAAGAGGTGCTTTAGTTACACTGATAATTTAGTTTTCAGTGGCTGTGACGTTTTATGTCGCAGCCACTTTCGCTTACTCCATATCAGCTAAGAGACCGGCTTTCATCAATTCTTGGTTTTCTTTCAGATTTCGCAAATTGGTTTCATAATTTTTCGTATACATAACTGAGTAAATAGTATTTAAAATGTATTCAAAGGCTGTTTGCGATGAAAAGGTGGCTATCTTAGCAAAGTCGTATTCTTCTTGTACCGTTAACAATAAATGGGTAGCAAAAGGTACCATATCTGAATCAGGATTGCCAGTCAAAAAAATAATCGGTACCCCTTTTTCGTTCAAATAGTGCATAATTTTGGTGTACGGATGTAAAATACCGCTGTAAGACATAAAAAAGGCGCAGTCCTTTTCAGTGATGGCAACAGCGTTCCACTCAGTGTCCACGTATTCTTCGGCTTGAATAGCAAACTTATTAATTTTAATCAACTTGTTTTGAAAACTACGAGCTCGCAGCTGTGTATCCCCGCGAGCAAAAAGAAAAATTCGCTCAGCATCCATCAAGGTATTCACTGTAGCTGTCAGTTGGTCATCGTCTAGCTGAATAAGTGACCGCTGAATGGTACTGATAGTTAAGTCCCCCATTTTTTTTGCAATCTCTGACGGAGTATTCAAGGGATGAAAAGGGAAATTCGCATTTACTTCCTCGGCAGAATGCAGTTGGGCATAAACTATCTCAGCGATCGCATCCTTAAAATCACGGAAGCCAGAATAGCCTAGTTTTTGACACAGGCGGACGATCGTAGAATGAGAGGAAAAAGTCTTTTCCGCAAGCTCTTGGATAAAAATAGTCGGAATTTCTGCTAAATGATTTAAGATGTAATCGGCAATTCGCGTTTCTGCCATACTAAATTTCGCTTGCTGTTTTAAGCGTTCGATAACTAACATAGAATCATTTCCTTTCTTAGTGTGTTTTAACTAAACATGATGTTCACAAATAAGGTAACTGGTTGAACAAAGTTGGACATGAGTTGCGAAACAATCGTTTTTTATGTACTAGGGAATAAAATCGGCTATACTCAAGATATCAATAAGAAAGCGAGCTGATTGTTCATGTTAACCATCGCATATTTAGGCAACGGAAAAAGTACCAATCGTTATCACCTGCCATTTTCTACCAAATTAGGAGATAAGATTAACGTAAAAACCATCTATTCACCCTCGGGTCGTCAAACTTGGACGCCTCTTGATGGGACTTATTATACCACTGATTTAAATGATATTTTGACAGACACAGAAATTCAACTAGTGGTAATCACCACACCAGTTAAATTTCATTATGAATATGCCAAGAAAGCTCTAAAAGCTGGTAAAAATGTGTTGTTAGAAAAGCCGTTCACTGAAACTTCTGATGAAGCCAAAGAATTGTTTGCTTTAGCAAAAGAAAAAAATCTCTTTTTGCAATGTTATCAAAATCGCCGGTTTGATTCAGATTTCTTAACGGTCCAAAAAGTAATTGAAAGTGGTAAGTTAGGAGACTTGTTGGAAGTAGAAATGCATTATGATTATTTTCGACCAGAAGTTCCTGAAAGTACTGATCACTTTTCCCGTGATGATAGCTATCTATACGGTCATGGCTGTCATACGATTGATCAGGTTTTAAGTTATTTTGGTGAACCTGATACTATCCATTACGATGTTCGTCAATTGTTAGGACAAGACCGCATGAACGATTACTTTGATCTGGACTTTTATTATGGCAAGCTGAAAGTCTCTGTAAAATCCAGCTACTTCCGTCTGAAGGAACGACCAAGCTTTGTCGTTTATGGTAAGAAGGGTTCTTTCGTTAAGCAGACTAAAGATCGCCAAGAGGAACATTTGAAATTATTATACATGCCAGAAAATCCCGATTTCGGAATTGATCTGCCGGAGCATTACGGGGTGTTGACTTACTTAGATGAAGCCAATGTTTATCACGAAGAAAAGGTTGTTTCTGAAGTAGGGGATTATAGTCGGATCTACGAAGGTGTTTATCAGGCCATCATCAATGACAAAGAAAAGATCGTTAAAGATGAAGAGACGATTCTGCAAATGGAAATTCTAGAAGCCGGAATTGAAGCAATGGAAGCTAATCAATAGGAGGAAGTTTCGTGAAATTAGGAATTATTGGTGCGGGCATGATTGCCAAAGAGTTTATGAATTTGGCTTCCGAACTGCCACAAATTGAACTAGCAGCTATTTTATCCTCCAAACGCAGCTTGGCAAAAACAACTGAGTTGCAAGCTGTTCATCATATTGGTGCTGTCTTTACTGACTATAATGAGCTGCTTCAAGCTGCCGAAATAGACACAGTGTACATCGCCTTGCCGAATCACTTGCATTTTCACTACGCCAAAGAAGCATTATTGGCAGGTAAGCACGTGATTTGTGAGAAACCGTTCACCTTAGAACTTCAGGAAGCCTATGAGCTACAGGCACTAGCACAGAAAAAGGATTTACTGCTGTTTGAAGCTATTACTAACCAATATTTAGGAAATTACCAAAAGATGAAAGAATACTTGGCAATTATCGGACCTGTTCATATGATTTCTTGTAACTATTCTCAGTATTCCTCTCGTTACGATGCCTTTAAAAAAGGCGAGACTCCCCCAGCTTTTGATCCAAATGCCGGTGGGGGAGCATTGATGGATATTAACATTTACAATCTACACGTGGTGGTTGGGCTGTTCGGTGCGCCTCAAAAGGTCAATTACCATGCAAACTATCAGCGAGAAATAGACACATCTGGAGTAGTTGTAATGGATTATGGTCAAGCAAAAGCAATCTGTATTGGTTCTAAGGATACTGGGGCCGAAAGTTATGTCCGTATTCAAGGTGAGCTAGGAGAAATTCTAGTAAATGGACCGACTAATTCTTTGGTTTCAGGGATAGTTTCTATGAGAAGCGGCGAACAATATGAGCTGAATCACAATTGCCATTCACATCGAATGTATGAAGAATTCCAGCGGATTTCTAAAGCAATTACCGAGCATGATACTGCGTTTGCCAATGAAAAAATGCACCATAGCTTAGAAGTAATGAGGGTATTAGAAAAAGCTAGAGGATAAAGAGCGTGACGAAGTTCGTGGTATGTCCACTGCGGCTTCGTCGCGCTTTTTAGATGGGAAATTACATAAATTATCGCTACTATTACTGCAAGGTCCACGATCTCTAGATTTAAAAAAAGCAAAAGGAGTTTGCCAGTCCTTTCAGAAACTTAGGACCAAATTATTTTTTAGTCATTCGGTGTGCTTTTTTTATGGTTGATAATTGATGAGTCAAGGCGGGATGTTTCGGTAATAGTTCTAACCCTAAAGTCAAAAATTCGATTGCATCCAGATAACGAGCTTGCTTTTGATACATTCTTGACAAACATAGATACAGCTTAATAGAAGCCTTTTTGTTCTTTACTAGTGGAAGTAGGCGATTTTCAGCTTGCTCAAAGCGTTCTCTTATGTAAAGATCAATTCCTTTAGATTCTTCAAGTTCGACATTGATTACTGCAAAATCCTCCATTTTATCCAATCGCTGATGCAAAGTTAACCCATCCGTTGGGATATAAATATTCTCTGGAATGGTTTTCAATATTTTTTTTAGCTTTTTCCGGCGCTGTTCATCCTCGTATGCTTCGTCAGCAAAAAATGAGGATGTATTTGCTTGTTCTAATAGAGAATAAATAGTGGAACGAATTTTAGGATCAGAAATTAAATTTTGAAAGCGATATTCTTTGATCGGCAGGGAAGGATTTTGCAAGGAGATCGTGATCCATTCATCTGTTTTCACTGAATAATTCAATGAGAAGTTTAAAGGTGGATGGTTCAATAAAATCTTTGTAAGATTCCGTTCAAAACGATCAGGATAGGAATACATAAATTCTGTATCAGTAAAACCCACAGATTTTGCTAAAAACATTAAGTCAATAGCCGTAAATTCATGTTCAAAAGCTACCATTATCAGAAACAAAAGTTCTGGGTGAATCTGATACAAAGATAGCACGCTAAAAATTTCTGGATCTTTGGTTTTTAAGGCGACAACAGCCATCAGCTCATTACTTTTTTTGCTAATGAGTGTTTTTTTGTACGAACGGTGAACCTTTGCCAATACTCTGACCGTTTGACTGATATTTCTGTTTAGAAAAATATTTCTTTCCAAGCTGAAAAAAAGATAAGAAAAATAGCTGGTATCTCCATTTTTAATATCACTTAAAAAAGTTAGATACGATCGTCGTTGATTTTTTGACATATCGGAATAAGAAGTGAGCTTCTCTGGGGCCTTCTCCTGTCCTTTTCCGATGGGTAGTGACGTTATAATTTCTGATGGGTCAAAGGAACTCTTGCAAGTCTGGGACAAGGAGATACCATAGTCTTCATAGCATTCTTTGTTCCATAATGTAGGTTCATTCGAGATAAATAACGCCTTACGAAAGTAGGCGGGGATACGCTGAATATGTAGTTCAACTTGTGATTTTCTAGGTGCTGCAACGCCAGTAGATTTATATTTTTTATCGATATATTCATTAAAATCCATTATTTCTCCTCGTTTGATTGTTATTGAACTCATTATACCTAAAAAAAATACAATCTCTAACAAAAAAACGAAACAAATAACCCGAAAAATGATTTTAAAATTAATAAAATGAATATAAAAAACTAGAACCAGTTTGCTGATTCTAGCTTTTAAGGCTATTCGCTATAAATAGTCACAACATTAAACCAGTGGCGCTCGTGCTGATCGTAGTTTTCCAGCGAAAAACCAGAAAGAGCAAAGCCGATCAACGAGAAAATGATTCCAAAAAGAACTAACCAGCTGCCAAGTTTGGGGATTACGTATTTTGATCTCATACTTTGACCACCTTTCGCTGAAATACGGATTGACGAACTTTACGAGTCATCCAACGGTGGCAATTAATGAATAGTGCGCTGCAACGGTAAGTTCCCCACAAAATGAGCATCCCAATGCCGAATAATAACATCCCAACACCTAATTGAGTGACACCTATAAAGAAGGAATCCAATATAGCTAATGGACTAGTCAAAGTCGCTATGATACCTCCAAGTAAAAGCCCGCCGCCTAAACAGCCAAAGGAAAATGGGATACACCAAACGACGATATAAAAACTAAGTATTAATAGAATGGCCGTAAGAGCTAGACTGCCCCAAAGTGGAAACCCTAAAATCAGCAACAATAAAATGAGGGGACTAAAGCGTCTAGGAACTTTAATTTCTTGTGGAATACCCGCTGCTTCATAAGCTAACGCTTGCGGATCGCCCATTTTAGCTACTGCTTCTTCTTCGGAGTAACCATCCTCCATCAAATCCATAATCATTTCATCGTAATACTCAATCAAGCGTTGTACTTCACTAGGTCGTACTTCATAGGCTAAATAATTGCTTAATTCCTTAATAAACTCAACTCGCTGCATTTTCGACACTTCCTTTAATGTATTGTTGGATGGCTTCTACCTGGGCCCAATCCTCTAAGAATTGTTGGATACTTTCGAATCCGACATCGGTAAGATGGTAGTACTTTCGTAACCGGCCATTGTGAATTTTCGAGTAGGTAGTCACTCGTTGGCTGGTTTCCAAGCGCTTTAAGATTGGATAAAGCGTGGATTCGGTAATGTCAATTTGATGGCTGATTTGTTTAACAATTTCATAGCCGTAGGAGTCTTGATGGGACAGTGCGGCTAGGACGCAATACTCAATCAGCCCTTTTTTTAATTGGCTATTCATACGCATCACCCTTCTACACCTTATACTATACATGACATAGTATAGAGCGGCTATAGGACTTAAGTCCGATTATTAGAATATCCTGAAAATAGCAATTTATGTAAAAAAGGCAGGCCTCGCTGCAGGAGTTGAGTATATAAAAATGGCTATGACATCAAACGTCACAGCCACTGAAAACCGCATAATCGGTGTAACAAAAGCAGTTCATTTGAAAATAAGCCGAATAATTGAAGTGAGCCCCCAAAGTTAGACCAAAAATCTAACTTTGGGGGCTCACTTCATAATCACAAAAAATATGAGCAGCTATTTTCGGCGTATTCTCGGAGCTAAACACTTCTGTTATAACTTCTTAAATATTAAAATGAGGTAACATGAACCTGATTTCCGTGTTCCTTAATAATCCCAATCAAATCCTCAGTTTTTACCCAGACGGTTGCTGTATTATCATTTGGGTGGACGCCAATCAGACCAGGATCTGTCAGAAATTCCTCATCAATATAAAACTGAACAATGCAGTCAGTATCATTTAACATACCAAAAGGCGATACAGCCCCCGGGATTAATCCCATGACATTCATTAAGTCATCTGCTGAAGCAAATGATAAGCGACGCGTTTCATGCTTTGTCCGAAACTCTTTTAGATCCACGCGTTTGTCACCTTTGACACTAATTAGATAAAAATTGCGTTTTTTGTCATCCCGGACAAAAAGATTTTTGGCATCGGCTTCCGGATATGGAAGATCCACCGCATCCAGTTCTTCCATGTTATAAACTGCCTCATGCTCGGTAATCTCGTGCCAAAAATTTCCTTCAGTTAAAAAATTGAAAATCTCATCCTTATTCATAAAAATTCCCCCTCGCAACCTTCATATTTTGCTAAATTATATCATAGCGATGATGATAGACAAAATAATATTGGAAAAATAATTTATATATAGATAGTTAAGCTTCAAAAATCGCAAAGTGGCTATGACATCAAACGTCACAGCCACTGAAAACTGCATAATCGGAGTAACTGAAGTAACTCTTTCGGACATAAGCCGGATAATCGCAAAAATATAAGTAGCTATTTTCGGATTATCTGGCTTATTTATCAGAGCTGAACACCTCATTTATAACCTCTAGTTAGTAGGTCAGGATTCTTTCACAGGTTTTTTCTGACGTTCTGGACTTTTCCAAGTGCCAGTACCAAAGCCTAAAATGGATTTCACTGCTGGAATGAAGGTAGTAATAATGGTTAGAGCATTCATCATCCAAAAGAAAAGCATATAAAGGGGGGCAAAAAAGAGATACTTCAATTTTCGTCCTCGGTCGTCCGCAATCAAGGAGGCACCTAGCTGGAAGACGCCAGCAATCATTTCAAAAATGACAAAGATAAAAGCCATCGTAAACATGTGATAAATCCGTTCGTAATTGCCAGTTTCCAGAAAGTGGACTAGCAACAACAGGAAAAGGGCTGAAGAAATCCAGAAAAAGAAGGACCAAATGATGCTTAAGGATTGATCAATAAACATGATGGTTCGACCGATGTTGTCAAAAGGATGTCGCAACACTTTCTTGAGGTTGGTAAGCCATACTTCAGTGCCTCCCTTAGCCCAACGTTGCCGTTGTCGATACAGCATCCGTAAATTTTCCGGAACTTGCATAAAGAACATAATTTGTGCACCAAACAGTGACAGCCAGCCATCCATTTGATGATCCCAAGCCACGCTGATATCCTCAGTGGCTCGATCCTGCCGAAACAGCCCTACATCAATTAAGGCATCCTTGCGATACATGGTATTAGCCCCGCTATAGGCATAAATACCTCCCAGTACCCCGATTTGTGTGCGCTTAATAATACCCACAATACTGGAGAATTCCACCGTCTGGGATTTGGCGATTAACCGACTGCGATTTTGCACATCCATATTGGCGGTTACTGCTGCAATGTTAGTGGCATCAGGTCGATTAAAATAATTAACATAACGATTTAAAGCTTCTGGTTCAGGTACGGTGTCGGCATCATTGCTTAAAATCAGTTGACCTTTAGCAAAGCCTAAGCCGATATTGAAAGCGTGGGCCTTCCCTTTATTTTTTTCTATCCGTAATATCCTCAGCTTGGGGTAATGTTCCTGTAATTCAGCTAAAATTTCCGGCGTCCGGTCGGTTGAGCCATCATCTGTGACAAGGACTTCATAATTTTCGTAGTTGATTTGATTCATTAGGTAATCAATCGTTTGTTCAATCACGATTTCTTCATTGTGGGCTGGGACCATGATAGTAATCATTGGCTCAGATTCAGCGGAAACGTCAGTCCACTTTTTTTGCCGAAACTTGAAGAGAAAAGTGTAACAAATGACCCCGATAAACCATGAGAAGCCACCCAAAATCGGATAGGTAATCAAAATCAGAAAAAGTAGTGTAAGTAGAATATCAATTACTGGATGTCCAGTGTGCACTAAATGAATCATAGATCCACGCCGCCTTCCTTGTATAAATCCCGAGCATAGTGAGTAGCGAGATTTTGTTCTTCTTTCACGACATAATAACAAATAAGTTCCCGTTCTTCCTGCTTACCGAATCGTTGAGCGAAATCCGTTTCCAATAGTTTTTTGCGTTTTTCCAGACGTTCGACATTGTGCATCTCTTGATTTTGCAGCAAATCACCAAAGCGGTAATTATTCCGCATGGTTAACAGGATATACAAAATCAGGATCGCCACAAAGGAAATTGCAAGGAAAATAACCAAGAATATCAAGGTTTGAACCTCCTCAGCATAAGGAAATAAATGATGCTTAAATGCAATTTCTTTAAAATCAAAGGGAGCGAGTACCCAAACAAAAGGCAGAATCACTAATAACCAGCCGATGATCCCTACAACTGTTTGAACAAGTTTCAACAGAAGGTTTCCCTTCTCATAATAACGATCGGATACTAATATTTTGGTAACCTCGTCTCGACCAATAGTCTTTTTCATCATACAAATCTTCTTTCTTAAAGCTAAAGTAGGATTAGTATACGGCAAGACCAATTTTATAGCTCGTAAAAGAGCTCAGGAATTGTCAAAATAACAAAAAAAGATTAGGTTAGTCAATCTCGTCAACTTTGAATTTAAAAAGCTATTAAATTAATAGCGATTGGAAACCTTTTATTAGGGGGAGCTGTACTTTTAGAAAATGAATAAAAAACGAGAAATTCGCTCAAGTAAAATGATTGAATAAGAGACGAACAGGCGTTCTCTTTGTGGTATAATTGAAAAAAAGAGGAGGCGTACGATGAAACGACCAGAGTTAACTAGGCATTTAAGTGAAGATGTCTTCAGAAAATTTTACTATCTAAAAGAAGAGCTGGTGGCTTTTTGTAGACAAGAACAGTTGCAAGCTACTGGGAGCAAGCAGGAACTGAGTCAGCGAATCGCTCATTATTTACAGACAGGTGAAAAGTTGACCACTCAAAAAATTAGGAAAAAGAATAGCAACAAAACGATCATTACACCAGACACCCCGATTGAAGCTGGAATTATCTGTTCAGAGGTTCACCGAGCTTTTTTCAAAGAACATTTAGGTCAGAGATTTTCTTTCAATGTGGCTTTTCAAAACTGGCTAAAGGAAAATACCGGCAAAATGTATCAAGAGGCACTCTTAGCCTATCAATCAATTTTGGAAGAAAAACAGAAACAACCCAAAACGATTGGTCAGCAGTTTGAGTACAATACGTATATTCGGGATTTTTTTGCTGACAATCAGGGGTGCAGGCTGTCAGAGGCCATTGCCTGCTGGAAATACAAGAAGGCACAAGCTGGACCGAATGCTTATGAACATGCGGATTTGATGATTTTGAGCAGGGAAGGGGAGTAACAATGTGGCAATTTGGAATCCTTGGCGAGGCTGTCACCGGATCAGTGATGGCTGCCGTTATTGCTTTATTCACGAAGGGGACAAAAAGCGTAAACAAGACACTCGAATCATTGAGAAAACCTTGCAATTTGGTGCGCCTATCCAACAAACTAAGCAAGGGTATAAGATGAAGTCCAATCAGCAGGTATTCGTTTGTTTCTCCAGTGATTTTTTGATAGAAGAGGCAGATGTATGGCGCCAAGACTGTTGGAAGATGATTAAGGAACGTTCAGATCTGAATTTTTTCTTCTTGACTAAACGAATTCAGCGGTTTGAAAAGGTAATACCACCAGACTGGGGAGATGGCTATAATAATGTCAGTATTGGTGTTTCAGTTGAGAACCAACAAATGGCAGATGAACGACTTACTTATTTTCAAACCTTGCCCATCAAGCACAAGACGATTGCCTGTCAACCTTTATTAGGACCAATTAGCTTAAGCGATTATTTAACGGATATTCAGCTAGTAGTAGCTGGCGGAGAATATCATAAAAATGCACGATTGTTAAATTATGATTGGATTTTGTCGTTGCGCAAGGAATGTATGAGTCATCAAGTTGCGTTTGAATTTCGTCAGTGTGGCACTCATTTTATCAAAGAGGGAAAAGAGTATCAATTAACCTATCAACAATTATTTAGTCAAGCGAAAAAAGCAGGTATTAATTGGTATCCGTAGCTACTGAAAAACTATTGAATTATAAATATCGCAAACAAAATAAATAAAAACTAGAACTCGCAAATAGGAACATTCCATAGCGAATTCTAGTTTTTTATACTTTTACAATTTCTCTTAAACCATTCGCTCGTAATTGCTCTTCGATTGCCGGTTCCAGTCCTTGGTCAGTAACTAAAATATCCATGTTCTTGATAGGTAAAAAGGTGTAAAGAGCACGATGACCAATCTTAGTATGATCAGTGACAACAATCCGAGTTTTTGCTGCTTTAATCATATTTACTTTGGCCGGAACTAATAATTCATTGAAGTGAGTTAAGCCTTTTTCAATATTTAGAGCTGGTGTCGCTACGAATACTTTATCAACATCTAGTTTTTCCAAAGTCTCATTGGTAATCTGTCCATTTAGCATAAAGCTGTCGTGGAAAAGCGTACCGCCTGTTACGATCGTTGTAATCTGCCGATTTTGCCGAAGTACAGAAGCAATATTCACATCGTTGGTCACAACAGTTAATGCTTGGTAATAATTGCTCTCGTTCAATGCTTTGGCGATCTGAAGTGTAGTAGTTCCCGAATCAAGAATAATACATTCGCCATCTTTTACTAATGTGGCAGCGAAAGCACCAATTCGAATCTTCTCATTTAGGCATTCTGTCTCACGATCTTCAAAATCTGGTTCATCTCTTTTAATACTGACTGGAACAACGCCGCCGTGAATACGAGAAACTAGCCCTTGCTCCTCTAAATCGTCTAAATCTCGTCGAATTGTCGTCTCGTGTACTGTAAAAGTTTTTGCTAGTTCATTAACAGAAATAAACTGACTTTCTTCTATTTTATTAAGTATTTTCGTTCTTCTTTCTTCCGTAAGCACGATTTTAACCTCACTTTAGCACTTTTTCTCTTCACTTCTATTGTAGCCTAAAACGATTGAAAATGGAAAGCTTAGTCTAATTAGTTTATTTGGACGCAAGTGCTTGTGGCTTAAAATGGCAGGATTGTAGTATTTGATCAAAATCTTGGTAACTTCCAAGTGGTATGTGCATGACATCTTCATCAAGTGGAATGAAGTCATTTAAGTGAATCACAGCGAGGTCGGCGCCTTTTGCGGCTAGTAAACCATTTTTTGAGTCTTCGAATACGACGATATTGTTTTTAGAATGGCCGGATCGCTTAGCGGCCAAGTTGAAAATTTCTGGATGTGGTTTACCTTCGATTACTTCATTACCGAAAGCAGTGAAAGAAAAGTACGCCCATACACCTAAAGCTTCTAATACAGGTCGTGCTTCCGTATAAGGTGAGGAGGTGGCCAAGCCACATGTGATTTTTTCCTGTTCACACGCTTGAAGAAACGTGAGCGCTCCTTGATTCAATTCAAAGTGAGCATTTGTTATATAGCATTTTCTACGGTGAGCGATTTGCTCAAATAAATAATCAAATGGGAAATCGCTTCCATATTCTTCTAAGAATAAGGGCTTAATTGCGTTAATAGGACTTCCTAAGACATTACGATAGAAATCAGTAGTAAGGGCATAACCCTGACATTGCATCAAGCTTTGCCAACAAGCAAAATATTTCTTTTCAGAGTTAATCAGGGTCCCATCCATATCAAAAATCGCACATTTCATCGTTCAACCCCCGTTTTATTTTAATCTTACCATAAAAAAAGTGGCTGTGACATAAAATGTCATAGCCACTGAAAACCGCCTAATCGGTGTAAAAAAAGCATCTCTTTCGGAAATAAGCCGCCTAATCGTAAAAATATGAGCAGCTATTTTCGGTTATTTATCGAAGTTGAGCGCTTCTATCACAACCTCTTAGAGCTCATTGGTTGATTATGAAAAATTGTCTGCATGGCTTTACGCAGAGGGAAGTATACCAGACTAACAATTATAATAGTAGAAAAGATGTTGATTACAGTCGCAGGCATCGTTGCTAGAGCTGCAAAGAATGCAGGCCGTAATTGGGCTCCAGCAATCATACTCATTACAGTCGCTTTAATCACAGACATTATAAACTTAGCAATGCCCGCCATAATACCGATAACGACAATTTGCCAAACTGCTTTTGGTTGTTTTTTGAATAACATAAAGCCAAGATAAGCAGCTGCGCCTACAACAAAACTTTCTAGCAAGAAATAAGGCGCTTCGTTTGCATACCCATTCAGCATGTCGAAGATGAAGAAACCTAATCCACCAGCCAATGAGCCTTGCCAATAACCAGTTAACAAGACCGCTAACAAAACCACGGCATTGCCGAAATGGATGAACGCCCCTGTTGGTAAAGGAATTTTGATCATTGTTCCGGTAATAGTGAGCGCCGTAAAAAGGGCAATTAAGACAATTGTTCGAATTTTTTTATCATTGTTCATCAGTTTTCAGCTCCAATCGTTTTTCTGCCTGGTTAAAGGCACCATGCCAGACATGTCCTGTAAAAGAGTTTATCAGTGTTCCGGCTCGGATAGCGGCTTCGACAAAACGGATCGCTAACTCAATCGCTTGCTTGGGGCTATAATTTTTAGCTAACGCTGCGGTAATAGCGGCAGCAAAAGTACAGCCGGCTCCATGATTGTAGGGTGTATCAATTAGCGGATGCGGATAGAAGGTAAAATTTCTTCCGTCGTAATGCAGATCATAAGCTTGATCCAAGCCTAGCCGCGCACCACCTTTAATCACCACATGTTTTGCACCAAAGGAATGAATAATGTTCGCTGCTTTTTTCATATCTTCTTGGCTGGACAGTTCTCCTAACTCTGATAAAATACCAGCCTCTCGCAGATTAGGTGTAGTAATGAATGCAAGAGGTAATAAGTGCTTGCGCATCGCCTGTACTGGTTCTGCTTGGATGAAATCAACGGTGCTTTTTCCGCCAATTACTGGATCAACCACGATTTTTTCAGTTCGTTGGCTCAAAACGCGGCTAACTAATTCAATTACTTCCTTGCTAGGGAGCAGACCGGTTTTAATCGTGTCAATGGGTCCAGCGAAAACTGAATCAATTTGACGTTGAATCAGTTCGGGATCTAAAGGACTCATTGCATGTTGGCCTGTTTTTGGGTTCATGGTAACAATTGAAGTGATTGCCGCAAGGCCAAAGACACCGAATTCTTGGAAGGTTTTTAAATCGGCTTCCAATCCGGCACCACCAGTCGTATCTGAACCAGCGATTGTGACTACTTTTTCCATGAAATGACTCCTTTCATGTTTTTTTCAAGAATACAGGAAAGAAAGACAACTGAAAACAGCCAATTGGATTTGTTTTTACTCATCCAATTGGCTGTTGAATTTTAAAATGTAAAAGTGGCTATGACATAAAACGTCACAGCCACACTGAAAACCGCATAATCGGTGTAACTGAAGTAGCTCTTTCGCAAATAAGCCGAATAATTACAAAAAATGTGAGCAGCTATTTTCGGCTTATCTCTCGAAGCTGAACACTTTTGTCATAACCTCTTACAAATTATTTTGTTTCGTTCAACCATTCATTGCGAATACTCTCGGTAAGGTGGATGATGCGTCTACCCACTTCAGCATACTGTTTAGTAGAAAGGTTGGCTAACGATACCCGTACCGCCCATTCACCGCTACCAAAAGCGTTGGCTTTTAGCAACATGAGCTGTTCCTTTTCAGCTAGGATAGTCAAAATTTTAGTAACTGTCCAAGATTTTTTCAAATAATCAGCAAATTCTTTACCGTAGCGTTTTTGGACCCAATCTTCAAAATTAATTTCGCAATAATAGGCGGTATCTAAAGAAGCCAAGGGCTCATCTAAACCTAGCGTGTGAAACAGTAATTTTTCTCGCTCGTGGCAAATTGCCATAACCTCTTCTTTGTACGCTTGACCTTCATCTAGTAAAGAATACAAACTAAATAAAACCATCATGACTTGCTGAGGAGAAGAAAGTCCAGCAGCATGGTTCAAGGCAACATCACGACTGTCTGCTACGATCCGATCGATGAAAGAAATCGAGCTTGGATCGCTAGAAACGGAAGCATATCTTGCAATAAGCTTAGTCTTATCACTAGCCGGAAGCTCTGTAATAAGTCGATCAAAAATAGAACTCTTTGCTACGGCAATGGTACCAATTCGCCAGCCAGTTGCACCAAAATACTTAGAATAAGAATAAATACAGGCTGTATTATAAGGTAATTCTGCAAACAAAGAAGTAAAGTCTGGGACAAATGTGCCATACACATCATCGGTTAAAATCATCAAATCCTTGTGGTCGGTTGTTACTATCTCTTTAATCAAATCAATAGTGGACTGACAGATTGCATTGGCAGTCGGGTTGCTGGGATTTACTACGAATACTGCTTTGATCGTTTTATCGCGCAATTTATTAATTTCACCATCAGGGAATTGATAACTGGATTTTCCGTCAAGTACTGTCTGTTGTGCTAGGATTTTAACCACATCAAATTCATATTGAGGTAATTCTGGAATTTCTAAATAAGGAGCAAAAGTCGGCAACATTAAGGCGATTTTGTCCCCACGATGTAACAAGAAATTATTCATCAATGTATCAAATATGTAACATATTCCTGCTGTTCCCCCTTCGACTGCAAAGATATCAAAAGGAATATCAGAATCAGCAAACAGTTCTTGATTTAAGTAAGCTTTAATCGGTCCTTCACAGGCTATCAAACAACGCACGGGGTTCGGATAATTATCGCCAATAATATGATCCAGCATTTCCGTTAACCAGTCATCCTTGGCTAGTCCCAAATAATTGTTGTCAGAAAACCAAATTTGTTTCAAAAAATCAGCGCCTTTACCTGGATGCTGCTGTAAAAACTCTTCAAAACGATGACTGCGATCAACTGTTGCAGTAATCATGCCAGCAGTCAACTCACCACTATCATGAAGCGTTTCTTGGGTGGCAAATTGACCTAACAAAAAGAAAGCTTCTCGTGGGGTGGGGGCAGTCCAATTAGGATTCCCGCGACCAGCATTTAATAGGTTTTTACCGTTATTGTTGTCATGGATCTTTTTCTCTAAAAATAAGCTCAATTCAAAGGGACTTAGTTCTTCTAAATTTTTATCGGTAGCGATAGGCATAATTTCTCCTCACTTTATAAATGGTAACTCTATGGTAACGCCACAGTGTTTAAAATTACCGATAATCCGCTGAGAGCTTCCAAAGAATATAGGTGAGGAGTTATTAATAAATCAACTTGTCATTCTTTCTATTTTCTTAGAGATAAATGGGTCAAAGGGTATGAACGGTGTTGATTATCTAGGGGACTTTCCCCTGTGATCTCAAAGCCTTGCTTTAGATAAAAATTTAAAGCCGCTACATTTTGCGTGTTCACATCAACGGTTCGAATGCCATCTTCTTGAACCAAATTTTCAATGATTTGACTGCCAAGACCCTTTTGCCGATGTTGCGGCTCCAAAAACAGCATTTCAAGTTTTCCTGCAGCCGTACCACTAAAACCGACAATCTGATCATAGTCATACCAAAGCTTCATATCCAAATCAGCAAAGTAACTAGGGAGAGCTTTCATTAATTCCTGTACATCTGGTTCAGTCAAAAAGTCATGCGTCGCTCGCACCGAACGTTCCCATAACTGTACCATGACGGGGTAGTCTGATGCTTCAGCAGTCCGATTATACATATTGATCACCCTTTCTTTTGAATCATTCTCTCATAGGTGGAAAATTTACACCAGACTTTACACCTTTTCAAGAAAGGCTTCGCAAAACCTTCATCTACTTTACTTACAATACAATTATTCCAAAAGTCTGGTAAACATATCGGACCCAAGACCCATGTAAAAAATTCTCAAATGATGGATAATGAACTTTATAGGAGGGATCGTCATGGATCAGATTATCGCTTTAGTATTTATTGGCTTATTAGTATATTTCGTTGTAAAGGTTGGCTCATTCTTATGGCGCATAGCCGGGGTTCTATTCTTGCTCTTTATCCTTTATACTTATAAGGATCAAATGATTTCGAATATCCAATCATTTATGACTTCCCCTAATTTAGGTGGTTTATGGCAGCAAGCTACGGATTTTGTTAGTAATATATGGCAGACAATCGTTGGATTTGTTTCTCTCTAACTTATCTTCAACAAGATGTAACAGTATGTCAGTAAAAATAGAAATAGTGAAGATGATGGTGCGACTGGAGTGTTCAGTTCCAAGAATTAAGCCGAAAGAGCTGATTCAGTTACACCGATTATGCACTTTTCGGTGGCTGTGACGTTAATGTCACAGCCACTATTTGTGTGCCTTCAATAAAATTAATGAGCTATCGGAAATAGTATCTGCTATTGAATGAAAACAGATCATACATTAAAAAACGTTAGTTATATTAATGCGGTATATGTCTGATGATAATAGTACAGTATAAAAACAGATTATAATCCATCATAAACAAAAAGATAGAAACTTTATGATTAGTAAGATATCATAATTGTTGGGTGATGTTAAAATCGGTAAATCGTAAAAAAATACTTGAATATGTAACAGAATATTGTATTGTTATAGTATGTTACTTTAATTTAGGAGGATGCTATGCTAGACTTGATAAATGTGTCAAAATCCTATGGAGAAATACAGGCTTTATCGAATATTCAATTGTCTATCAAGACCGGAGAAATTGTAGGAATTGTTGGTAAAAGTGGCTCGGGGAAGACAACCTTACTGCGCCTGCTGAATTTAATGGAGCAACCAAGTGATGGAAAAATCCTAATTGATGGAATAAATCTTCAAACCTTACCCAAAAAAGCAGTTCGTCAACAGCAACAGAAAATGGGGATGGTTTTTCAGAACTACAATTTGCTGGAGAACTTAAATGTTCAGGATAATATTGCTTTACCATTAAAGCTGGTAAAAGAAAAAAAGCCAACGAAAGTTCGAGAGTTATTGAACTTTGTAGGAATGAGTCACAAAGCAGAGGTGTATCCTGCCCAACTTTCTGGTGGCGAAAAACAACGGGTATCGATTGCAAGAGCGTTGATTCGAGATCCTAAATGGTTGCTATGTGATGAAGCTACTAGTTCATTGGATGAGGAAAATACCGAAAGCATCGTTCGTCTCTTGTATAAAATTCATCAAGAGTTTAGACCTACTATTTTCTTCGTTAGTCATGAACTAGAAACGGTAAAAAGTCTTTGTCATCGAATTTTGGTGATGGAAAATGGACAATTAGTTGGCGAATTTCCCAATAACCCTAACCAATTTCTTGATGAAAAACTTTCTTACTTAGAAAAAGTGAAAAGGAGTTTACAGTCATGACCTTTTCGCAGAGCTTGCTTGAATATTGGCCATCGCTTTTAGTTGGGCTAAAAGAAACTGGGATTATGATGTCAATCTCTATGTTTATTTGTTTGTTTGCAGGTTTACCACTAGGCTTGAGCCTATTTTTAGCAAATCCGAAAATGAAAGGGCATCAACCTGCGTTATATTGGTTGTTGAACTTTATAGTAACAATTGTAAGATCTTTCCCTTATTTATTATTTGTTATCGCTTTGATTCCTGTGACGCGTTCGGTTTTAGGAAAAGCATTCGGACCGATTCCTTCATCGATTCCTCTTAGTATTGTGGCAACCGCTATTTTTGCTCGCTTAGTAGAACAGGTGTTACTGGATGTACCAGAGGAAGTTTACATCTTAGCAAATTCGTTAGGGACATCTAGGCTGCAATATATTTGGAATTTTTTATTAGTAGAAGCTCGCAGCGGATTAGTACTAGCATATACGACCACCATTGTCAGTATGGTGTCTTATTCAACCGTGATGGGTGTAGTTGGTGGTGGCGGTATTGGTGATTTCGCAGTCCGAGTTGGTTACCAACGCTACGAATATGGAATCATGTATGTTGCTATTGTAATTATGATTGGCTTAGTTTTTATATTACAAATGCTAGGAAATTTCGTTGCCCAAAAATTAGATAAACGAAAGTAGGAGAAAAAATGAAAAAAATTATTTTAAGCGGTTTAGCTGTTGCAGCAACTTTAGTGCTTGCTGCATGTGGTGGAAGTAAAGCTGCTACAACTGAGGAAGATAAAGAAATTACCGTTGCGGTTCAATTAGAATCCTCCAAAGATATTTTGGAGATTGCTCAAAAGGAAGCGGAAAAGGAAGGTTACACCATTAATATTATGGAGGTCAGTGACAATGTGGCCTATAATGATGCAGTCCAGCATGAGGAAGCGGACGCAAACTTTGCTCAACACGAACCCTTTATGAACATGTTCAACCAAGAAAAGGATGCCGAACTAGTGGCAGTCCAACCGATTTATTATTTTGCCGGCGGGTTCTATTCAAAAAACTATAACCATGTTGAAGATTTACCAGAAAGAGCAAAAGTGGGAATCCCTAGTGATCCTACTAATGAAGGACGAGCGTTAGCCATTTTAAATGCGAAAGGTGTCATTCACTTAAAAGAAGGTGTAGGCTTTGATGGTACAGTCGCTGACATTGTCGAAAATCCTAAAAATCTGGCCTTTGAGAGTGTCGATCTGTTAAATTTAGCAAAAGCCTACGAAGAAAAAGATATTGCGATGGTGTTTTGTTATCCTGCTTATTTAAAACCGATTGACTTGACTACCAAAGATGCAATTTTATTGGAGAACGAAGAGTCAAGTAAACATTATGCTTTGCAATTAGTAACTCGGAAAACCGAAAAAGACAGCGAAAAAATTAACGTGTTGAAAAAAGCAATGACAACAGAAAAAGTGGCAGAATATATCAAAAAAAGTTCAGAAGGCGCCAATGTTCCAGCCTTTTAAACAAAAATGATAGGAAACCCCTGAGATTTTTCAGGGGTTTCCTTGTAGGGAAGTGTAACTTCCTCCAACTATAAATCTTATTTCTGCGATCGAAACGGTATCTAGTTTTATCAATCAATGCTTAGGATTTCCGGATATCTTGTTTTAGCATTTGTTGACACCGTTGATAGCTAATCACTACTTCTTCAGGAACGTCTATGTGAGGGATGAATCCCGTACCTTTAGGACCGTATCCTTCTTGATTATCCTGTAGTCGTCGAATTTCTCCAATTACTAAAGAAAGGAAGTAGTCATTACGCCACCATTGATTCATCACCGGATTAGCAAAGCGTGGTGCTTGATCATAGTCAATTAAAACCGGTTGTTCTAAAGGTAATGGTTGGATGGCCTTTCTTGGTAGCCCCCATTCTTTAACCAAAGTCACGTGTGTTCTCAATTGCAATAGTGGGTCCTGCAACAGCCAGAAATTCTTTGGGCGCGCCTTTTGTAAAAATAAATCTCGAGAAAAGCGTGCATTCTCACCAGTATTTGTCGACTCTTTATCTAGATAAAAGGTAAGGTTGTGTTCGGGATAGTATACCTCAAATAAAGCTGATGTAATTTCAGCTTCAGATTTGTATTCCCAATCTGGTAATTGTAATTTGGGACCGTGAGCACGAATACTATCAATCAGTGGCAATGTACCGTGACCGATGCCGCCAGCAAAGATAATTTGTGTAATCGTCGAATGTTGCCGGCAGAATTCTGCGGCCTCCTTCGTTAATTCAGGAATGCTATTGCCAGCAATTAATAAGGTATTTGATTCAAAGGAATGATTTTCTGGAAAGCTCGTTAGATACTCTACCAATGTCATTAAGTCAAATAGCATCGAAATTCCTCCTTGACGTGTCGAATAAAAGCGTTATTATGTATTGTATCACTTTTTATGAAGGAGCGAAAAAAATGGAGCAGATTACTACCGACCAACTACAAGAAAAATTGACTTTGGATACAATAAATTTGTTAGATGTACGAGACCACAGCGCATTTGAGTCAGGACATATTGCCCAAGCGAAAAGCTTACCTTTATCACAGATTGATACATACAAAGGTGAGAAAGACGAGCCAGTATATATTATTTGTACTTCGGGTAATCGCAGCCAACAAGCAGCGGCGATTTTAGATGCTCAAGGTTATCAAACAGTAAATATTTTAGGCGGAATGAAGGCATGGAATGGTGAGACAGTCGCTGAATAAATTTGGGTTAGAGCAGAGAAGTTCCGCTCTTTTTTCGTTTAAATAGTTGTGCCAAAGCTGTCGGATATTATGAGAACCTTTATAAAAAATAGACAAAACTTGAAGGATATTATGGAAAAAATGATTTGGTTGGGATTTTCCGTGGTATAATCGTTGAAAATCAAATGGTGGCGATAGTATGCAGGAACAAAAACAAACTGAAAGAGAGATTAAACAGATTATTGACACCTGTGACCGTCTCATTCAAGCAGAAAAATTCGATGAGCTAGTAGGTTACTATAGTGAAGACGCAGTGCTGGTGGTTAAACCAGGGATGCAAGCAAAAGGGCGAGAACAAATTAAACAAGCCTTTATCAAAATTGCGGCGTATTTTGTCAATTCGATCAAACCATTAGAAGGAAAGATGGTGTACCTAGTTGCAGGGAGTACAGTTTTAGTTTTGGCTCAAACTTTCTTGGAAGCAAATGACACGGCGGTAAAAAACTCAGAATTCTCAGTGGAACGAAGAGCTACTTATGTTTTTTCCAAGATTGAGGACCGCTGGTTATGTACCATTGATAATTCCTATGGAACGACACTGCTGGAGCAATAAAAAAAGGAGCGGCTAAAATGCCGTTCCTTTTTGAATTATTCAGTTATAAAATGTACTTCATAAAGAAAAATATACAGCCTGCAAAGAAGACAGCTGAGATGATTAGCCAGAATTTTTGTTTCTTCATAATAAATTTCCCGTAACAAAAAGCCCCAATTGCTCCAGTAATTAAGCTTAAAATATCCATCACATCATGATCAGTCACGATACGAGCGATCATCAAAATACTCATTAAAATCATGCTGAAGGCCGCGGCCGTGCCCATAGCGAATTCATTACTGTTTATTTTTGATTGCCTTTTTTCCATCTTTTTCGCTCCTCACCAAACCCCGTGCTACTATTATACGTGATTCCGCTTTCAATGTCACTGCTTTTTAATATAAGAAAAGTAGTGACATTATGTAATTATGTACTAATAGTTTCATCATTAAAAAGCATAGTCCACCATAAGATATAAGTACGTGATGAAAAACTAGCTCGGATTAACTAGGTTTATCCTAAACTATTAGTGCTATTTTAACCTTATGTTAAAATAGCACTAATAAACACCGAGGAAGGATTTGGTTCTTCTTTCGATGTTTGTTAGTGCTATCAATCAGTTCCCTTTGAAAATGTGCCACTTTTCTTTGTTATCGATTTATTGGATTGTGATATCTTCAGTTGCGATTGGATCGTTCATAGAGAAGAGTCCATCGGTGAAAGTGAAAGTGACAGGTTTGGATTCGTCAGCGAAATTATAAGCGTAAGCACCTTGTACAGTCCCTCCAGGATTGATGTCTTTTTGCAACATATCTAACTTATCTTGAACGGGTGAATCCATTGTAATAGAAAATTCCAAATTCTCAGTAGTATCACCAGTGTTTTGGCTGACTTGAACCAGTCCCATGTACATAGTTTGAACATTCTGAGCTTCTTCTGAATGATTGGTTAAGTCAAATAGAACATAAAACATAGGCTTACCTTCATAATCGGTACCTTTCTGAAAACCAGTTATTGTTAGAACACCATCTGGTACAGTCAGAGTTCGATTCTCATACGTACCATTTTCTTCGCCAGGCTGCGAACTAGCGCTAGTAGCCGTTTCAGTACTTTTGATATTTTCTGTAGAATCATTTGATCCGTCAGAACCACATGCTCCAAACCCAATTAATGAAATCAGCAACAAACACGATAAAATAGACTTCTTCATTTTTCAATTCCTCATTTCTAATTTAATGTATTTTTTATAAAATATTCCTGTCACAGCAAGTAGCAATAGACAAGTTTTTTACTTAACAACTTTTCAAATATCCTAGCTAATCAGGACGCAACTTTCTGTCTTTATGAACACCATCCAGCGAAGTTAATGAAATTGATGATCATACTAGTTATAATGTTCTTTCGTCTCCGGTTTCTTATGCACTAATATAATATTAATTTTCATAGAGTTATTCTCTATTACTAAAGTACACACTTGAACTTATTTTTAATTATGAATTTTAGACAATGCCCTTTGGTCAAAATTAGTAGCATCATTTTTTCTAATCATCCATCGAGTAACTACCTATAAGTTACCATATTATTTTACCAAAGTAAATAAAGTATATAGATTCTTACGTGGCCAAATATATTAAAAAACGTGTATTTTTTATTTATAAATTTATTGTTATATTGTTTAATGTAAATACATAGATGCATGCATGTAAAAAAAGTAGTAAATAATTATGCTGTTTTAATGCTTTCTTAGTCGTATCTCAAAATTTATGGCTTCGTAATTAAACAGCGTAGCATAAATAGAGATACAATTGTTCTCGAAACTAGAATGATCGTCCTAACAAAAATATGATCTTGTAGAGAGTATTTCAATTTAATTGAGTTAGAATTCTGTTCAGCAACGAACAATATAAAGCATGTAAATCATCGTTCACTTACAGAAAAAGAACTGATGTCTCAAGGATATATCAATATATCCTTGAGACATCAGCTCTTATACTCAAACTATTGAACCACTCAGTAGAGGCCTCTATGCTGAGGAGTGTTAGAGGTCGGAAAGTTAATCAACTTTTCCCTCTACTCGATTGTAGATAACTAACACGATCATTGCCAGCACCAGCCAGCCGCCTGATATTAGAATGGTTAGATCTTGCAAGTAGGGAGTCAAGATCCCTGTCAAGGCTGCACCAATGAAAAAGCTTAATAAAATCACACCGATATCTATAGCTTTTCCCCAAGCCTGTCGATCCTTTAGAAACAGACCGTCCGCCACATTGGCTGCCAGTGTCCGGAAATTTCCGGTCATCATTAAAGAAGTAAAAGGGTCTCCTTTTAGCTTGCGAAATTCCTGTAGTTGAGCTGCGGCTACCATTGACAAAACTGCACTGGACCAATGATCAGCTAGTCGAGAAGAAAAAATTGACACCAAAATGATAAAAAATAATTCCCAGCTTAGAATAAACAACTGCTGCCTCGGTGTGTGCTGATTGGGATGATGTTGCTGGAATAGTCGCACCAGGATGGTTCCCAGCATAAATGCACTAATCGATATAATGTAGCGACTGATACTGGGTCCATCAGCAGAAAATGAATGAATCCCCAGCAAAATCAGGTTTCCAGTTTGCAGCCCGGCAAAGACCTTTCCATGAATTAAATACGAATACGCATCCAATCCACCAGCAGAAACGGCCAATAAGGCACCCACCAGCAGCGTTTCGTGTATTGGAACTTTGTTTTCTGTCGTTGACATATCTATTCGTCCTTTTTCTATGTTGCTGGTAAATCACCAGCGTTTTTTTCTTTTCACTTGAAAAGATTAATTTCACAAGTATATAGCTTATCACAACAGGGTTATTGCTGTCCAGCTTCACAAAGAAAAGGGCACTGAAAACACAATTTATTCTTTAAACAACAGCGCTTTACTGTTAGGGAAAGTAGGAAAGCTGTTCATTGGAATTTCCCAATCCTGTTCGGGTACTGAGAAAGTATACTTATTAACCAATTGGTCAGAAAATACCCGCATCGTATGCAAAGTAATCCACTCACCAGCACAGCGATGCATTTCGTTGAATTTCCCACCACCTTGAGCAATCATTTCATATTCTTCATTGTAGGAAATGTGTTTTTCTTTGCCCACATATCGTTTCAAACGGAAAACATCCGGTGTTTCAATCGTACGTTCGTCGTGATTGGTGCCATAAATATCTAACACCACCCAGCTGTCTTTAGGAATCAAATAGTCATCAACTTCCACATCTTGTACCGTAAATGCTGGCAACATGGGGAAGAAAGGGTAGTAACGACGCATTTCTTGAATAAACGAATCCTGTAATTCACTGAATTCTGCCTTCAAGCGTTGGTAAATATCAGGTCGACTGAACAAGGCGTGTCCCATTAAAGCAATCCATACGGTCAAAGCAACGGTTGGACGAACAATGTTTAACAATTCGACTGCTGCCGTATCAATCGACAGCAATTCTCCTTTACTGTCAGTTGCATTGGCAAAAGCGTAAAGAGCGACATCCTCTTTCCCAGCCACTGGATGATTGCGGGCATCTTCGATCAACCCTTGCGCCCATTTCTCGGATTTTTTACGATTTTCAACACCTTTGACGTGAGCAGTAGGGCTAGTGATCGCTGAGCTGATCATGGAAATTTGATAGTCGGTTAGTTGTTCGATCTCTTCGTCGCTATAATTTGCCAGATTAATACCGGACCATTCACAGATCGAACGGAACAAAACATCCTTCGCGACATCAAATAAAGTAAATTCACCATGTTGTTGATCTAATTTTTCGGTTAGACGACGATCAAGAATTTGATGATATTTCTCCATCCGTGTGGGGCTCATTAGATCCATAAAAATGGTTTTGCGCTGGGTATGGTCTTGACCATCCAACGTTTGAACGCCATCTTCACCAAACAATGTTTTCAAAACCAGTTTTGGCATAGCGCCTTCTCGCTTAAAATTGCGAGGGTCATAGAAAATTTTGGCCGCTTCTTGGCCATAAATCGCAGTGATTTCTTGATTTAGCAGACGTGCCTTTATCACCGGTGCGTTGGCTTCCTTGCGTAGCTCAGTTAAAAGCAGATACCCTTCATCTAAACGCTCAGTAACGTCGGTGACTTTGATTTTAATTTCTGGAACTTGTTTCATTTTGTCATCCTTCTTTCTGATTTTTGCTCTAAAATAATCGTAACTTTTTTCGTCAAAATTAACAAAAAAAACACCTCGAAAATACTAAGTAAGGGGAACCAAACGTATCAGTTAACCGATCGAAAAAAATAAGATAGGATAGCACAAGCACAATAATATTTAGGAGGTTTTTTTATGGGTTCTTACTTGCATTTTTTAGGTCATCAGTTGAAAGGATGGCCGCAGCAAAATTACTATTTGTTTTATTTCAGCTTGGGTTGCCAGATTATGACCTTGGTGAACAGCCCGATTACTTGGCTGTCTGTGGTTGCTTTTATTGGAACTAATTTAGGTGTTTTATGTATTTTATCGATTAGTGCAGCAAAGTCGGTAAATGGTGTGTTAGGTATTTTGTCAGCAATTTGTTTTATTATTGTCGGTTTCTCTGCCAAAAATTATTTGAGTATAGGTGAACAGATTGCTTACATGGTGACTTTGGATATCCCTGTACTTTTAAGTAAAGAATGGAATAGCAACATGGCCAGCAAAATTCGTCAATTTACTGGTAAAAGCTGGATTGTTGCGATTGTAGGAACGATGATAGTATATTTTATCTCCGGTAATTTGATTCAACAGTTCACGGATGATCCTCGTCCTTGGATTGATGCTATTGCTTTTGCGATTAGTTTATCTGCAGGAATTATCAGTTTTTTACGTTACAACAACCAATATTTCTGGTGGCTGGCTTCTGGTTTAGCGCAGATGGTTCTTTGGTTCATATCATTTAAACATGGTTCAGCTAGTTTAGCGATGTTTATTAATAGTTCGGTCTATTTAATAAATGATGTATTGGCTTTCACCATTTCACCTTGGTACAATAAAAAAGAACGGCAGCGGATGCAAGAACAAGAACAGGAATATGCACATCAACATAGCTGATAATTAGCTAAATGATGTAAATTTTTTGCGAATTTAGCGTAAAATTACTCAAGAAACATGTCATTGGACTAAAAGTTCGGTATACTGAAAGTAATTAATCAATCAGTATGGATATAAGATAGAACCGACTAGGAGCCTAAACTGTCTTTAAGTAAGACGACACTAATTTTGAAGAAGGAGCAATTTGATGACTATATTTTATTTTGTGCGGCACGGGGAAACGGAAATTAATCGTCAGCGTCGGTTTAATGGTGCGACGGTGGATTCACCGCTAACCAAAGAAGGGGCCGAAGCAACCGAGCGTTTGGCTGAACAGCTGAAGGATGTGACTTTTGATTTAGTGGTCTCATCCACACAAAAACGAGCGCAAACCACAGCGGAGATTCTTCTAGCGCATCATCATTTGTTGAACGCTAGTGTGCTAACTACCGACAGCCGACTAATGGAGTTGAATCTTGGTGAGTGGGAAGGTGTGGAAATTGATAGTGTGTCCGAGCATCCTGAGTTTGAGCACTATATGCAACGTCCGGATTTGTTTGATGCAAAATCAATTGGAGCGGAAACGTATGAAAGTTTATTGGCTCGCACGAATGAAGTCTTACAGGATTTGCGTAAGCAATACCCTGATGGCACTGTACTCGTTGTCAGTCATGGCATTGTATTGCGAACATTATTGAAGACGTTGCAAGGAATTCCTTTGGCAAAAACCCGTGAAGGCGCACCCTTCGCCAATGCCAGTGTAACAGTTGCGCATACTGAAGGTGATGATTTAGTGTTTGATACCTGGGGAGAAACATTTTAATTTGAGAGGAGAAATTACGTGAATATCGCTTTAATTGCCCATGATCGTAAGAAGGACCTAATGGTGAAATTAGTTACGGCTTATGAGTTGATTTTACAGAATCATCAGCTATATGCCACTGGTACGACGGGAACTCGGATTATGGAGGCGACTCAACTAAAAGTCCATCGATTCAAGTCCGGCCCTCTTGGCGGTGATCAGCAAATTGGTGCCTTGATTTCCGAAGACCAAATGGACATGGTCATTTTTTTGCGTGATCCACTAGCCGCTCAACCTCATGAACCAGATGTAAATGCCTTGATTCGTCTCAGTGATGTCTATGAAATTCCACTAGCTACCAATATAGGTACTGCTGAAATTTTAATTCGCGGTCTCCAGATCGGTTTGGCAGATTTTCGTGAGATTGTGCACGTTGGGGACAATCGACCAATTTCCTTATAAATAAAAAATCAGCTTTCCCTCTTTGTGAAGGATAGCTGATTTTTCTTTGTGGCATCATAGATTTAGTATTGTAAAAATGAGCGAGTTTTAGATGTTCTATTCAGCATGCTCCCGATCTTTCGGAAGATAAGCTAATTCAATCATCGTTTCTTGTTGGTCTAATGGAACACTAGTATCGGTCAAGAAATACTCATAACTACGCTGAGCAAAAATACCGTTAATTTCTTTGATCGCTTTTAATAATTCTTGGTACGAATCGGTCAATACATCATAGTCACCAATATAAACAGTTCGTACTGCATGGTACGCCTCCTGTTGATAAGCTTGGAACTTATGGGTGGATGGCAATAAACGTTCAACTGGAAAACCGATTTCAACATGCTGCAATTCATCTTTGGATTGGCCATTTTCATCTAAATTCAAGTAAGAAATAAACGGTGTACCGACAAGCTGAGCGTCATTTTTTTGGAGATAAGCAGACAGCTCGGCAAAGGCATTGCCGATATATTTTGGTAAATATTCATAGGATATGTGAGTGGACATTGTAACGACCCATTGTTCAGGTTTGAGGACTTTTTCGATCTGCATATAAGGGCTCCAATCTGAGGTATTGTGTGTTTATTGTAGCAATCTTCGAAAGCGAATACAAATTCTTTTTACTTGTTATAGAAGTATTCTTTTAGTTTAATGAGCTAATTAGAAAAAGCTAATATTTACCAAGTTCATCCATTGGTATGATCAATATTTATCCTAAACCCTAAGAAAATTATGTTTCAAATTGGTCAAGTGACTTATATTTACCAGAAAATGGCTGTGACGCTTTATGTCACAGCCATTTTCAAAAGAGCTGAACACTTCTATCATAATCTCATTCTGGCCATTGAAAGCGACTAACTTGACCATGACGCTGCAAATAGTTAAAAAAGATTGGAAAGAGATCTACATCCTGTTTGTCCAAATACTTTTTTTCTCGCAAACTTTGCCATTGTGTAGCAGTAACTTGTCTAATAAGGCGTCGATAAGCCTGTTGATCTTGAGGTTTTCTTTGGTAAACGGTTTTACCTATCAGTTGTCCTTTGGCATATAAATAACAATAGTATTTTTTATCATCAGGTAGTATTCCTACAAAAACTGATTCATTCGTGGCTTGCAGCAATTGACGGTTCCGTCGCAAAAATCGTTGGACCAACAAGTAGTTTCCCCACCAACGTTGGGCTGTTTCAAAATCTTTGCGTTCACTGGCTGCTTCTACACGATCCTCAATTCGAGTTAATACTTTCGTAGATCGACCCAGCAATGTTTGTTTGATTTCTTCTAAACGTTGTTGAAATTCATTCTCCGGTGAAAGATCTCGATAATCCCCAACAATCCCTCTGGCATACCGCAAAGGACCATCTAAATGATACACACTGTTTATGGTGTCCTTGAAATCGATCATTTTGCTTTTTCGATAAAAGGGACCGATTACAAAGCCATCATCTGACCAATTATCAAGTACTCTGAAATAAGGTGGAGAATCTATAAACTGAAAATAGCCATATTCTTCATAATGATTCATCAAGCGATTATAAGGAGGACGAAAAGCATGGATCATCTCACATTCTAGAACCAAAGCATCGAATTCGGTGTCAACCAATTGAAAGTCAAAGTCGGTGATCAAGCGGATCATTTGCTTTGTCTTGTTGGCATGTGCTTTACTATTTACGAAGTAGGAACTAACACGTTGCTTTAATTTTTTTGCCTTTCCTACATAAATCACTTGGTTTTGATGATTCTTCATAAGGTAAACGCCTGGTGTTTCAGGAAGTTGTTTTACTTTTTCTTTAAGTGTTGTCATGATAACCTCCTATCCTATGTCTATTGTAATTGTTTAGCCAAAAATATTCGATAGAAAGGTTCTAGGAGAAAATAGGTTTACGAAATATTATTTTAAAGGAAAAAAACTGATGCGTCCCAGTAATTAATAGGAAGTAATCGCAAGAAACATCAAGAAACATCAAATAATTTGTGAAAATGCGAAAAAAACTTAGCTTTTGGACCTCAATTTTACCGCGATATGCTATAATTAAATTCGTGGGAATAATTTTATCGAATGGAGATGTATGAATGGAAAAAAAGGTACTTACTCGTAGAGAACTGCGCCAGCAGAAAAGACGATTTACTAATAATTATCAATACTTGAAAAAAGGTTCAGCTGTAGTCGGAACCGCATTAGTAACTTGTTCGGTAGCTGTACCATTGTTTGGTGTCAATCAAGTAGAAGCTGTAGAAAACGACAATACAGTTTCAGCATCCAATGTTGACAAGGCAGCATTCATCAACGAGATTGCCAAAGTGGTAGAACCTTTAGCAGACAAAAATGATTTATTCGCTTCTGTAATGATGGCTCAGGCAATTGTAGAAAGTAACTGGGGACAAAATAGTTTTGCTCAGGCACCGTATAATAATTTATTTGGTTTTGAAGGCCAATATCAGGGTCAATCAGCTATGTTGGATAAAGAGGACTTTTCAAATGGCGCTTCAGTAACTTCTAAAAAAGAGCTGAAAACATACAATTCTTATAAAGAAGCTGCACAAGATTATGTTGAAATTATGAAGACTACTGAAAAAGATGGTCAAGATTTGTATTTCTCTAATAGCTGGAAGAGTAATGCGAAGGACTATCAAACAGCTGCCCAAGCATTGGAAGGTCGCTTCAATCAACAGCCAGAATATGCAAAAGCCTTAATCACAACGATCGAAGAAAACGATCTGACAAAATATGATCAAACAACTGTCGTAGAAACAGCACCAGCAGCGACATCAATGGTCAATACAGCTGATCCGGTTTCTCAATATGTAGTCCAATCAGGTGACACAGTGGCTTCAATTACTGAGAATTTTGCTATCACACCACAGCAATTTACTGAATGGAATAATTTGCAGGATAATGTTATCTATTCGGGACAGACTGTAATTGTCGGTAAAGGAACAGGTGCAACGACTCCAGCACCTACACCAGTTGTTGACCCTACACCCGCACCACCTGCTGTAGATGAAGTAATAACACCGGATAAGCCGGTTATTGATGAAACACCGGATCCGACGCCAGAGCCTGTTCCAACACCGGAACCTGTTCCGACGCCAGAACCTGAACCGACGCCAGAACCTGTTCCAACACCGGAACCTGTTCCGACGCCAGAACCTGAACCGACGCCAGAACCTGTTCCAACACCGGAACCTGAACCGACGCCAGAGCCTGTTCCAACACCAGAACCTGAACCGACGCCAGAACCTGTTCCAACACCGGAACCTGTTCCGACGCCAGAACCTGAACAACCAGCACCTGACCAAAACCAAGCAACAACAACGGGTGAAGCAATTGTTCAAGAAGCAGAAAAATATTTAGGAACACCTTACGAGTGGGGCGGTAGAACACCAGACGGCTTTGACTGCTCAGGTTTCACACAATACGTGTACAAGCAAGTAACTGGTCAAGATATTGGTGCTTGGACAGTCCCACAAGAATCATCTGGAACACAAATTTCAATTGACCAAGCACAGCAAGGGGATTTGCTATTCTGGGGAGATCAAGGAGCAACTTACCACGTAGCAATTTCTACTGGTGGCGATGGGTATATCCATGCTTCTCAACCTGGGGAAGACGTAAAATATGGTTCAACTCAATACTTTACACCAGACTTTGGTGTACAAGTGAATTACTAATTGTAGAGATACAGCCAAGAAACGCAAATCTGCGCTCTTGGCTGTTTTTTATCCTCTATTTTTCCATTCAAAATATCGTAATCTCCATATCCTTGTTGATTTATATTTTATATTCGGAAACTTGATTCATGCAGACGACTTTTTGCATGGTTAATCACTTCTAGTTTCATCTTTTTCTTAACCTAACAAATCAACTGCCAATAAATCCGCTAAGTGAAATGAGTAAACCAGATCAAAGCGCTGTTTAGGATCATCGAAATTAATGGCGAACAGTTCTTTGATTTTTTTGGTGCGGTAAACAATTGTATTTTTGTGGACGTGCAGCATTTTTGCTGTGGTTTCTAAATGACGATCACATTCTAAGTAAGCCCGAATAGTTTCTAGGTATTGGGTATCATACTTTTGGTCGTAGGCCTTGATCTGCTGGTAAGACTGGCTAAAATATTGCTGCGCTTGAGCGCTGCGGACTAATGACCGCAGTAAGTCCTGAAATTTATATGAGTCATATTCAGCAATCGGCTCCTCTGGCCGTAACTTCATCCCGATCTCTAAAGCATTCACCGCTTGCTGGTAATAAGCCGGTGCTTGCAATAGATCATCGAAGGCATCACTTAATCCACCGTGTAAACCATTGTTGACAAAATACGGACGATCTTGCAATAAGATATCCTTTACTGTCAGTTGATTCAGGTGCTTGGCGTCAATCAAAACCACAACATATTCCTGATAAAATACCGACCAAGCATTGTTGAGCATCTTGTTCAAATGTTCACGTAATTGCTCGTTTCCGATATCGAATATCTTGTAAAAGGTGACATCAATCGCTAGTAAATAATAACTGGAGATGGGCTCCAACTGGGTGTCTTTCAGCCGATCCTGCAGGTGTTTGCGGGAGCTGACCTTTCCAGCGAGACAATCCACTATAATTCGATCAATATCTCTATTAAAGGAAAGCTGCTGATTGGTATGAATGATTTGTGACAGCAGCTGGCTAACCAGTTTGTAAATTTGGCGATTGACCTTTTCTAGTGAATTATGAGATTCAATGGCAATGGCATAGCCGATATGCTTGTCGCCGTGATAAATTTTGGTGGTGCAGCGGCGGTAGGGACTAGTATAACAAATGGTAAAAAAAGGATCGTTGTTGTCAGGCGAATTGCGGACTTCAGCGATATTCAAAAAACCGGCGATATATTCGTAGGAACAGTAGCCGCGGGAAATGTTTTCCAGCCACTGGGCGTCCTCTGTCACGTAAGTTTGTGAATAGGCCAGTACGTTAAAGCTCGTATCCAACACGATCATGGGATTTTTAATTAAAATCGAAGCCGCATCCAGGGCAGCCATAATATCCGGTTGATCTAAATAAGCCTGAAACAGGGTATAAGCATCCCGCAGCTGAGCCAGGTGTTGGTCGATCACTTTTTGCGTGCGGGCGATTAATTTTCTACTATCTGTCTGGAATGGGAAAAAGACTAAAGTATGCTGCTGGACATGGTCAGCTGAAAGCTGGAAATCCTCGGAATCATCGATCAAAAAAAGCGTCAAACCGTTGGCAAAGGGCAATTTGTTGGTAATTTGTGAAGCATAGCCGATGTATACGCTGTTGGAAGAGAACTTGGTATCCATTTGAATCGGATATACGTGATTTAGCGCATGATTAAAGGGTGTTTCTGTAATCACACGTGGACTAAATTCTTCTAAATTTGTCAGAATTTGGGTAAATAGATTCATCGATATCTCCTTTCCAAATGATAGAAGAAATACATTTGTGTTATCGAGCTAAAATGGCTGGATACAACTAGTCCAGCATCACAAGGGCTTATCGAGTCGTAGACCGATAGCACAGATGCCGACCAAAAGATTGAAAACTCATTACATAGCAATCGCTTACAAAGCTTGTTAAAATAGTAACAAAGGGAATCTATTCCCTTCCCTTCAACTCATTAAGCATAACAGCAAAGAACTTTCGTCGTCTCCGTCGCCAGTTTTCCTGTTGTTTCTCTTATCATACGCTATTTTCTCTCGAAAATTCCAGTCATTCCATTAAAAATTTCATTTCAGTTTCATTTTTTAAAATTTTTGGGTATTAAGGTTGTTTAAATAGAAGGTTTAAAAAGGAAAGGAGTCGATTAGATGAAGTATCCGCATTTATTTTCACCGCTAAAAATTGGCAGCATGGAGGTTAAAAACCGCGTCGTGATGACGGCAATGGGCTGTAGTATGGCCAACATTGATGGCAGTCCTTCTGAACAAATGATCAGCTATTATGAAGAACGGGCGCGCGGAGGCGTGGGTCTAATTACCACCGAAATCACTCGGGTCAATGATGACACCGGGGTAGGGGAATCCGCACAGCTGTCGGTGTCTCACAACGAAGTTATTCCTGGCTTAACGAAGCTGGCGGACGCGATTCACAAGCATGACTCTAAGGTTTTTGTTCAGCTGCATCATCCGGGGCGGCAAACGCCACGGGCATTAATCAATAACCAGCAGGCAGTTTCGGCATCGGATGTGACTTGTCAGATTATTGGTGAAGAACCGCGGGCGTTGACAACAGAAGAAGTCTACGACATTATTAACGATTTTGTTGATGGGGCTTGGCGGGCAAAATATGCCGGCATCGATGGCGTGGAGCTGCACGCGGCTCACGGGTATTTATTGAATCAATTTATTAGTCCTCATACTAACAAACGGACCGACGAATTTGGCGGCAGTACGGAAGCCCGCTGCAAGATTATTTTAGACATTGTTAAGGGCATTCGCCGGGTCTGCGGCTCCGACTATCCAATCGCGGTTCGGATTACGGTGGATGAATTCCTAGGTGAAGCAGGCCTAGAGCTGCCAGAAGGAATCGAGCTATGCAAAATGATCGAAGCGGCTGGTGTGGATATGTTGAATATCACCAGCGGAATTTACGAAACCATGAACACGGTAGTTGAGCCGATTTCTTATAGTGAAGGCTGGCGGACCCATTTGGCTAAAGCGGTGAAGGACGTTGTGTCGATTCCAGTTTGCGGCAATGCGGTGATTCGTCATCCGGAATTTGCGGAAAAATTACTGGCTGACGGCAATCAAGACTTAATTGGGATGGGCCGGCCGCATTTGGCAGATCCAGAGTGGACCAACAAAGCCTTCAACAATCAAGATGATGAAATCAATCAATGTATCAGCTGTCTGCGCTGTTTTGAAACCGTCTTTACGGTATCGGCCTTCTGTGTGCCGATCCAGTGTTCAGTGAACCCGCGCTTAGGTCGCGAGGCTCGTTATCCGTATCCGAAAAAAGATGGCAATGGACGCAAGGTTGTCATCATCGGTGGGGGACCAGCTGGTTTAGAAGCAGCTCGGGTCTTGGCGATGCGTCGTTTCAAACCGGTGATATTTGAAGCAACCGATGCGTTAGGCGGACAACTTTTACAAGGCAGCAAGCCACCGAAGAAAGAAAAATTGCATTGGTTAGCCGATTACTATACCACCCAAATGGACAAATTAGGGGTGGAAGTTCATTTGAATACCAAAGCTACGGTTGAAGATGTGAAAGAATTAGATCCGTATGCGGTGATTGTGGCAACTGGGTCAACACCGATTGTGCCCGCCAACATTCCAGGAGTGGACCGAGACAATGTCTACACTGTGCCGGATATTTTAGAAGAAAAAGTGACCTTAAAGGATAAAAAAGTCGCAGTGATCGGATCAGGTATGACTGGGATCGAAGTGGCGGAATTAATCGCCGAAGCTGGCAACAAGGTATCAGTCGTGGAAATGCAGGAAACCTTAACTCCAGACGGCTACTGGCAAAATGTGGTGGACGTAATGGGCCGCCTGCAAGAATACAAAGCCAACTTCCTGCCAAGTCATACGTTGAAGGCTATTACTGACACGGGTATTGAGTTAGATGGTGAAACCACTAGCCTTGATTGCGATGCAGTGGTCTTGGCGCTGGGTGTTCGCAGTGAAAATGCCCTGTACGATCAGTTTGCGGAAGCCTTTGAACGGGTATACAAAGTTGGCGATGCCAATCAAGTTGGTCGGATTTATACCGCAACTACGGAAGGATTTGTGTTAGGAAATAAGCTGTAGATTTCTCGTTTGCCGCATAGTATCAAGAATAAGAAAAGGGGGATATGAATGAGTAGTTTTGTTGTTTCAAAAGAAGATGTGAAGAACTTTGTCGATGCACCGTGTGTCAGTGATCAAGAGGGGATTATGTTCGTTTATGCTGCGCCGGAGGAAGTGTTGAAAAGTATTTTGCCGCCGCATTTGACACTGGTTGCGCCGGTGATTTGTGGCTATGTGATCCAGATTAAGAGTCCAAACTTTGGAGCGCCCTACATGGAATCGGTGATTTATACTGTCGCTCAGCATGGCGATATTGTGGGCGGCTACAGCATTAACTTGATGCTGCATGGCCCAGGAGCTGAGCAAGGGGTCATTGTAGGTCGGGATTGCTGCGGGATTCCTAAGAAATATGCCGATGAGATGGAACTGCGTCGGATGGGGGATCAGTGTACAGCGAAAATTGTCCGTCATGGGGTTACTTTGATGGAAATAGATTTGAAGCTAACCGGTGAGTACAATGCGCCAGTGGCAGCAGGGATGATTGGTGATCCTGCGCCAGGCGATGTAGGCACTACCTGCAGTTTCTTCCATAAATACAATCTAACTCAAACGGAAAAAGGAAATTGCGAATTTTCTGATTTGAAGATGGTGACCTTGGATATGGCCAATACTACTCAAAGCTGGGATAAAGGAGAGCTAAGTATTAAAGTGGCTTCTTCACCAGATGATCCTTATGGCGAGTTGGAAGTGGTTCAACCTTTAGGGGCAGCCTGGTTCAAGAACAGTGATTGCTTAATGCAGAAAACTACCGAAATCTGTGAGTTGGATGTAGAAGCAACGATGCCATACTTGATGACGGGTCGTTATGATCGTTCGATGATGGGACATAAAGGAACGTACTTGAACATCTAACTAATAGAAAGGGGAAGTTATTGCGTGAAGGAATTTGAAAATAGAACTGCCCTGATTACTGGAGCGGCTCACGGCTTTGGTGCTGAGATGGCTAAAGAAGCAGCCAACCGTAAAATGAAGCTGTTTTTAGTAGATATTGACCAGCCGGCGCTGGAGAAAAACAGTGAAGAATTGAACGCTATCAGTTCTGAGGTAGCGACACTCGTAACTGACTTAACGAAATTGGAAAATGTTCAAAAGATGGTGGAAGAGGTCAATCGTCGTTTTGGCGGAGTCGATTTGTTGATTAACAATGCGGGAGTTTATTTCGAAGAGACAATTTGGGACATGCCCCTTAGAGATTATGACTGGATGCGGAGTATTAATCTAGATGCACCAATTTATGCGATGCACGAGGTGATGCCGGATATGATTAAGCGCCAGACACCTTGTCATATCGTAAATATTTCTTCGATTTCAGGGATTATCACTCACTTAGGGAAATATGCCTACCATGCGACTAAACATGGTCTTTTAGCAGCTAGTGAAGCGATTCTGTATGACATGAACGTTGCGGGAATTACCAATATCGGTATGACAGTAGTGTGTCCAGGTTATTATCAAACAGATTTACATCATCACGAGGAGCATCGTCCAGAAGCCTTTACGAATGTGATGGATACTTATTATGCAAGTGAAAAATTTGCGGCTCGTCAAAAATTTGTGGAGGAAGTAATCACAGCGGGTAAACCGCTGGAGGGCTTTGGTCCGTTGGTATTTGAAGCGATTAAAAATGATCAATTTTATTTGTTGCCTGATGGGGATCTAAATGACGTAATCAGTCGCAGGACGTTACGGATTTTAGGTAATGTCAGTCCTCACATTACTATTTTATAGGAGGGAAAAATGAAAAATCCATTTGATTTAACTGGTCGTGTTGCCTTAGTAACCGGTGCTTCTTCAGGCTTAGGGGTACAATTTGCCAAAGCTTTAGCGAATCAAGGTGCCAAAGTAGCCTTAATGGCTCGCCGTGAGGATCGTTTGAAAGCTGTGGCGGAAGAAATTACCGCTCTAGGATCAGAAGCACTGGTGGTCCCTTGTGATGTATCAGATTTTGCCAGCATCCCAGCAGCTGTGCAAAAAGTAGAAGACCATTTCGGCAAGCTGGACATTTTAGTCAACAATGCCGGTGTCGGCATCAGCTCACCAGCGGAAGAACAAACCGACGAAGAATGGCTGGGCGTGATCGATGTGAATCTGAATGCGGTCTACATGGTAGCGCGGGAAGCAGCTAAGCTGATGAAGAAAAATAATTATGGACGGATTATTAATACTGCCTCCATTAATAGTAAAGCTGCCAGCTTCGACATGTTTGATTTGTCGGCTTACTGTACCTCAAAAGGCGGCGTGGTGATGATGACCAAAGCGTTGGCAAACGAGTGGGCGGAGTACAAAATTACTGTCAATTGTATCGGACCAGGCTATTTTAATTCAGAAATGACCAATGATTATATCGATACGGATTGGTTTACTGATTACCTGAAACGCTCTTGCCCAATGAAACGCAAAGGCAACGAAGGGGAGTTGGATACGGCGATTCTTTACTTTGCCTCTGATATGACCAGCTATACGACGGGGCAATACTTAGCTGTAGATGGCGGTTGGTTGACGATTTAACAGGTGATTTTTAGAAGAGACTGTCGGCAAGGCCCTAATGGTAGGGTTGGTGTCGGCAGTCTTTTTTTGTGGACTGGAAAAAGATATTGAGAGCCGGAAATATTAATGGTAACAATGCTATATAAGAGTATCAGATAAAGAATAAAGGAGTGGGTGACAGTGTTAGGAGGAAAAGCGAGAATCGGCGTCGGTTTGTTGGTAGGTGATATGGAACGTATGGTTCTTTTCTACCGAGATATTTTAGGTTTTAAAACGGATTGGGAAGGTGGAGATTTCGCGGCATTTGAGACAATTAGCGGACCGTTATCGTTATTTATGTACAACAGAGAACGATTTGCGGAGGCGTTTGAAGAGGTTTATATTTTGCCAAATGACATCAACTTGACTTTTGAAATCGCTATTTGGTTGCCTAATTATGCTGACGTGGATGCAGAATATGAGCGCTTGTCCAAGTTGAACGTGCAATTTCCGCAGGGCGAACCGATCACCTATCCTTTTGGTATTCGTAATCTTTATGTGGCTGATCCGGAGGAGAATTTGTTGGAGATTGGTAGTATGAACGAAGAGTAGCGGAGACTGCTTGTGCGAAGAAGCGTAATCTGCAGCAGGACATATTAATCGAAGTAAAAGGATCAGCACTTCCAAATTGGAGGTGCTTTTTTTGGCTTTAAAATTTCGTAAAAAAAGATCTACCTACGCTATTTTTGGTTCTAAACCGACCGGATTTCCACTGAAGTATGTGAAAATATTATTGAAGAATGATTCAGTGGACCAGACATTTCTTAGTGCTGGAAAAATATATGTAGGTTGAAACCGCTATTTTAAAAGGTTTGAGAAAATAAAAATATTTTTCTTATTGACAAACTGTATTATAACAGCTATGCTTAGTTTGTGAATAAAGCCAATGGTTCTTTTTTAGAACCAAAGGATTTAAAGGAAGGGGATAGAAAATTTGATCGGTGTATTAGTCGTTGCACATGGTGATTTGGGGAAGACGTTGCTAGAGTCAATTGCGATTATTGCAGGAGAAGTCCAACAGGCAGATGCGATTGGGTTACATCATGGTGATAGCCCAGAAACTTTCCGAGCAGGTATTAAGGAAGCGGTAGAAAGTTTGGACACAGGGGAAGGCGTTATGGTCTTAGTGGACTTCTTTGGTGGAACACCTGGAAATGAAGCGTTGAAATGCTTACCGCGAGAAAATATGAAAGTGCTCTCAGGCGTAAATATGGCGATGCTTTTGGAGGTTGTTGTCAATCGAGCGTTTATGTCAGATTTAGAAGCACTGAGTCAATTGGCATTAAACAGTGGAAAAAGCAGTATACAAGATTTGAATGAGGTATATAAGAAAATGATGGAAAAGGCGGGGAATTAAAAATGGGAACAATCGTACTAGCAAGAATTGATGATCGTTTGATTCATGGTCAGGTGATGACTTCCTGGTTGAACTATACTAGTGCCAACCGGATTATCATTGTGGATGACGAAACAGCTAATGATACCTTTATGAGTATGATCGTAACGTCGGTGGCACCAGCCAATATTAAAACCGAGGTCTTTGATGTAGCTGGTGGCGTGGAAGCAGTCAAGCAATTATCCGATAATGATAAAGTGATTATTTTAGTAAAAACACCAGCGGTTTACGTAGAAATGATGCGGCAAGGAATTCAATTAGAGAAAGTGAATATCGGCGGTATGGGTGCCAAAGCTGGTAGAACAAAATTCTACAAAAATATTTCGGCATCTGAAGAAGAAAAAGCTTGCCTTAAAGAACTGGTAAGTAATGGGGCAACGGTTACCATCCAAATCATTGCTGAAGACAAAGCCATTGACGTTGCTAAGCTATTGAGTTAGGGGGAAGGATAATGGAAATTACATTCATTAAAGCGATTCTAATTGGGATTGTTTACTACCTTGGCGTAACGGGTACGCCTTGGTTGTCATTATTAGGCAGTATTTCATTCATGCAAAAGCCATTAGTTGCCGGAACAGTTGTTGGATTCATTATGGGGGATCCGATTCAAGGGGTAATCATTGGAGCCGCAATCCAGCTTCCATATATCGCCTTTATCTCAGCAGGGGGAACTGCACCAGTTGACCCAGGCTTAGCAGGAACACTTGGAACTGCTTTGGCTTTGGCTTCAGGAGCTGATCCGCAAACTGCGGTAACCTTGGCGATGCCGATTGGATTATTGGGAACGGTTATCTGGGTCGCTCACATGACGATTGACGTATTTTTTGTTCACATGGCGGATAAAGCGGCAGAAGAAGGCAACCTAGACCGTATCAATTTCCTTCATGTAGTCCCACCACAAATTGTACTGTTTCTGATGAGTGTTATTTCAGTTTCAATTGCCGCTTATTATGGTGCCGGTGCTGTGACAACGATCCTATCTTATCTTGATGGTACACCATTACACGTTTTACAAGTAATCGGTGGATTGTTGCCAGCCTTAGGAATCGCTATGAACTTGCGCTCGATTAATCGACCAAACACGATGCTCTTCTTTATTCTAGGCTTTGTCTTAGCCATTTACATGGGATTGGATGTTATCGTAATCGCTGTTTTGGGTGCGATTATTGCGTACTTGTATACGATCACGCCAAGAAACCAAATCGGTGGACTTAGTTAGGGGGAAAAGAAATGGAACAACCAATGGAAAACGAAGTAAAAGTACCACGTAAAGAACTGTCGAAAAAAGATGTTACGCGTTCTTTCTGGCGCTGGACTTTTTTCAGTCATGCCAACTACAACTATGAGCGACTAGAAGCAACTGGTTTGGTTCATGCGCTAAGTCCGATTATTAAAAAGCTCTATGCCGATGATCCAGAAGAATACAAAAATGCGTTGAAACGCCACATGGCTTTCTTTAATACAGAACCTCACTTCGGTGGTGTTATTTGTGGAATGGTTATCGCAATGGAAGAAGATCGTGCCAACGGTGCACCGATCACAGATGATGCGATTAATGGGATTAAAACTGGGTTAATGGGTCCTTTTGCCGGAATTGGCGATACACTATGGCAAGGTACATTAACACCGATTTTGCTGGCATTTGGGGTAAGTTTAGGCTCTGAAGGAAACTTGATGGGGCCGATTGTTTATGGCGTGCTGATGTTTGGCATCATGTTTTCACTGGCATATGGTGTCTGGATGCAGGGTTACAAAATGGGTAAAGCCGGGATTGAAAAAATCCTTGGCAGCAACATCTTACAATATATCATCACTGGAGCTTCAGCAATGGGGGCAATTGTATTAGGGGCTCTGACCGCTAATTTCGTTTCCGTCTCTTCGCCGTTTGTGATTAAAGTAGGTGCGGTGGAATTGGGATTGCAAGAAGACATTTTGGACAAATTGTTTAAAGGCATTTTACCTTTAGGGATAACGCTCCTAACGCTGTATTTGCTTAAAAATAAAAAGATGAAATCAACTACAGTTATGGCTATTTTGGTCGTAATTGGTGTCGTGTTCGGTGCGTTAAATATATTTTAGAGGATGATTAGATGAGAACAGCAGTTTTTTATGGAGTAGAAGATTTGCGAATTGAAGAATGTGCCACGCCGGAAGCATCCGCCAATAAGATTTTGATCAGAATTGATGCCTGTGCGATTTGTACTTGGGAGCAGCGGGTTTATACTGGTGTCAAAAAAGTCGAGTATCCTTTTATCGGCGGCCACGAGATCGCGGCAGAAATTGTTGACTTAGGCAGTGAGATCGATCAGAAAAACTGGAAAATTGGGGACAAGGTTGTTTTTGGCACGAATTTAGCCTGCGGTAATTGTGAGTTTTGTAAAAGTGGTGAGGAACAAAATTGTTTGGATTTTAATCACAGTAAGCACCTTGAAGGACTACCTCACAAAGGTATGGGTGGTTTGTCAGAGTATATGTTAGTGGAGCCAAAGCACTTGTTCCACTATTACAACGTCACTCCAGAGGAGGCAGCCTTTACTGAACCTCTTTCTTGCGTAGTGCACAGCTGTGAAACAGCGAATATCCAATATGGTGACTTAGTAGTAGTTATCGGCTGTGGCATTATGGGGCAATTGCATGTTGCACTATCCGTGAAAAGTGGGGCGACCGTTGTGGCGTGTGATTTGAATGAAGAACGTTTGAAACTAGCGAAGGAAAATGGCGCTCGCTATGTGATTAATTCTGGTACGCAAGATTTGAAAGAAGAAGTGGCGAAGATTTCTCATGGCTTAGGGGCGAATGTCGTTTTCGATACAACGCCAATTGCAGCACTCGTGCAAGACTCGGTTTCAATCGTAGGCAATACGGGGCGAGTGATTTTGTATTCCTCGTTCTATCCCGATGAGCCGGTGGGATTTAGTCCCGATCAACTTCACAAGGGCGGTTATAGCATCAGAGGGACTGCTAATTCCAATAGCCGTGATTTCATCCGAGCGTCTAAAATGATCAGTGAGCGTACGCTTGATATGCGACCGTTTATTAGTGAGGTTGTTTCGTTCGATGAGATAGAAAAAGGCTTCAAATCGGCGATTAAGGGTGATAAATATCGCGTTGTTGTCAAATTTTAAGTAAGCAGTCAGCCTGGTTTTTCCATAAATACATGAGGATTTTTGGGAAATAAGCTATAATCAAGAGTGATAATGCATCAGGTCAGGCTGTCTGCTTTGAAAGAACTACTTCTTTGGAAGACTTTCTTATCAGTACAGATCAAGAAGGAGGTTTTTCAATGGAAGACTTTATTCCAAAATACAAAAAAATCAGTGACGATATTCAAAATTTAGCCAAGGTATTAGGTGGACAGGGCAAGCCGTTGCCTAGTGAACGTAAGCTGTCGGAAATGTTTAAAGTCAGCCGAACCACTACCAAACGCGCCCTCGAATCATTAGAAAGACAAGGAATTGTGACTTATATTGAAGGAAAAGGCTATATTATTCCTGATCGTGACGTGAAAATCAATTCCAGTATGCATATTTCGGGCTTCTATGAAGATATTGTTTCCCGAAAGAAGAAGATCAGTTCAAAGGTGTTGAAAAAATCGGTGCTGGAAGCGGACAAAGAATTAAGTGAACAGCTCCAAATAAAGGAAAACGATTACGTATTTCATTTGTTACGCTTGCGAAGTGTCGATGGAATGGTTTATTCGTTAACCGAGAGTTTTATTCCCTTAAATCGCTGTCCGCAAATTGGCACCTATGATTTAACCGATAAATCTTTATGGAAAACGCTGAATGAATTTGGTATTTATCCTGAGATTATCAGTCAGAAAATTAGTGCCCGAATGGCAAACTACACGGAAATTCAATACTTGAATATCACTAATCCGGCAGTTGTCATGGTGGTTAATAATTTAGCTTACTTTGATGACAAACCAATCGAGCTGTCCTATGTCTATACCGATGTCTTCTCCACTAACCTTGAATATCGATTTAACCGATAATGAAACCAGCGAGCTAGTAACTAGCTTTTTAACGAGATAATAGCCGTGGTAAAAATAGGAGGAGAATCATGTTAGTTACTTTAAAAGAACTATTAAATGATGCAAAAGAAAAGCAATACGCTGTTGGGGCCTTTAACGTACCCAACCTTGAAGCTGTCCGAGCTGTAGTGGAAGCTGCTGAAGAATTGAATTCACCCGTAATCCTGCAGCACGCCGAGGTGCATGAAGGATTAGTTTCCATTGAAGAAATTGGACCGGTCATGTTGGAGTTTGCCCGCAGAGCAACTGTGCCGGTGGCGGTACACTTGGATCACGGTGCATCTTATGAAATGTGTGTGAAGGCTATTCGCATGGGATTTACTTCAGTTATGTACGATGCTTCCAACAAAGAATACGAAGTCAACCGTGATGAAACCAAAGAAATCGTCAAGATCGCTCATGCTGTGGGGGTGTCCGTGGAAGCTGAACTGGGGCATATTTTCACTTCAGCTGTTGGTGGTGGTGAAGGTCGTGGATCAGATTCCAGCGAGGATTATGAAGATTTGGAAGATGTGTACACTGATCCTGATTTAGCTAAAAGCTTTGTGGACGCGACGGGCGTGGATTGCTTAGCGATCGGCTTTGGTACGGTTCATGGGGTTTATTTGAAGGAACCAAAGCTGGATCTGGACCGCATTACCATGATTAAGGAAAAGATCGATGTGCCATTTGTGATGCACGGCGGATCTGGCGTTTCAGAAGAAAATTACAAGATCGCCATCAAAAACGGTATTTGTAAAATCAACTACTATACTTATATGAATAAAGCTGCTGGCAAAGCAGTGAAGGATTACTTAGCAGAGCAAGCGGATCAAGATTCTGTCTTCTTTGATGAGATATCCTTGGCAGCAACAGCTGCAATGAAGGAAAATGCCAAAGCAGCGATGGCCATTTTTATGAATCCCTAAGTAAGGAGACAGAATATGAGTAAAGTTGTCGCTTCCATTATGTGTGCTGATCAATTGAATTTGGCGCAAGAATTGACGGATCTAACTGATGCGGGTATTGACTGGCTCCATTGCGATGTGATGGATGGGGTGTTTGTCAACAATCTAGCGATGGGCCCTTATGTGCTGGGACCGATTATTCAGACTAAGCGCTTTACCACCGATGTCCATCTAGCCTGCGTTAATCCGGAGAAATATGTTGAGATGTTCGCAGCTGTAAAACCAGACTATATTACTTTTCATATAGAAACGACGAATGATCCGCAAGGCGTGATTGATCAGATTCACCAAGCTGGGATTAAGGCTGGAATAGCGGTGAGTCCAGAGACGCCAGTGGAAAGCATTTTTCCTTACTTGGCTCAGCTGGAGCTGGTGTTGATGATGACGGTGAATCCTGGGTTTGCCGGTCAGGTTTTTCAAACGGCGGTGTTGGATAAAATTAAGCGTTTGAATCAGGAGTTGGCTGGGAACTCGAAACGGCCGCTGATTGAAGTGGACGGCAATATTAATTGTGAAACTTCTGGTGCCATCAGTCAGCTGGGTGCTGACTTGTATGTGGTGGGTACTTCGGCATTGTTTAATAATCAACTGGGGACTTATCGGGACAAGGTGTTGGCGTTGGAGGAAGTAATTCAATAGAAGTGGGAGAGGGTGTGATACAAGTGTTCTGCTCCAAGAAATAAGCAAATAATCCAAAAATAGCTTCTCATATTTTTGCGATGATTCGGCTTGTTTTTCGAAAGAGCTACTTCAGTTACACCGATTATGTGGTTTTCAGTGGCTGTGACGTTTTGTGTCACAGTCATTTTTTTATGATCTTAAAACAGACATGAACTCACCCAAAACGATGGTTTGAGAATTTCTGCCGACAAAATAAAAGGAATAATTGCTATCTTCAGAAACGATAATCTCCTACTCAATTTCTAGGCTGAAGCTGCCATCATAAACCGGAATTTTGGTTTCGCTAAAAAGATTGTTTTGATTGGTTGTTGAAGTTTAGCGTGATTTCACCTTGTTACTGGCGACTATTCGAAAATTTTTCGTATAGTAAAAATAAAGATTAATTGATAAAAGGGCGCCTACGAGGATTAAGAAGAGCAAAAAGGTCGCCAAAACAGATATTTTAATTGAAATGCAACTTAATATCCATCGTTATCTTACTGATAGTATATGGAAATTGTCATATTAAGTAGAAAAATCAATGTTTTAGTCGTGAAAACCTTGTTTGTGAAATAAATGATAGCGTTCTAAGCAATTTTGACAGAACTTGTGATAGGGCTTACAATGGAATTGAACGAATGGTTCAATTAATTTTCCTGAAGGGTTGAGTAAGATGAAAAAGTTGCGGGCCATGTCAGGATGCTGCCTGTTGTTTTTGCTTAGTGGATGCGGGAATGATTCTAAGCCGAAATTAGTCAACACTCAAGAATTGGATCAAAAGTTTAGTCAAATTGCGGTAGATTATGATGCGGACGATATGAGTGTCGGCTTTCACGATGAAGCTACGATTATCCTGAAGGAATACATGAATGAAGATAAGGAAAAATATTATGCTTCGATTGAGGAAGACGGGCAGAACCTGTCTATCACAGAAGGGAAACGACTGCGACGGGCTAGTTTTCAGTCTTATGTAGAATTTATTTTACCAACAACCTATGATCAAAGTTTGTCAATTCATACTACCAGTGGTGAAATCGATATGCTGGAAACAAAGGAAATTTTGCAGGAGCTGGTCTTGGATACCACAAGCGGAAAAATCACGGTGGGAGAGAGCCGGGCAGAGTTCTTTAGGCTGACTAGCACGAGCGGTGAGATTGATGGAAATCAACTAGCTGCTAAAAATCTTACGGTTAAAAGCACAAGTGGATCGGTTGCGATTGCTGCTAGTGATGCCGATGATTTTCAGATTGAAACTACCAGCAGTTCAACCGAATTAATGGAACTCAAGGGACCAATTACCTATCTTACAAAAAGCGGAAAATTAGCGGCTTCAAATCTGACTGGTGGCGGCACTTTCAACGCAACTGGTGAAGGTGAGATGGAACTGGCGTATACTAAGGTTAACCAAGATGTAACGCTGATCGCAAAAAACGGCGACTTGGAGTTAAGCTTGCCAGCGAATACCTCCTGTGAAATCAATGCCCGGACAAAAGATGGCAAGATTCAAACAGACAATTTCTCGGAATTGTCAGGAGGAAAAAAAGAAATTAGCGGTAAGTTGGAAGTAAATCCAGCCCATAAGGTCACGTTAGAAACACGAAATGGCGACATCCGGCTGGCCACCGATTAGCAGAGGAGAGACGAAGATGAAGAATCGTTTGGATTTATTTTATGCAGCCGGAAGTCATTTGTTTATTAATAAAGGGTATGCCCGTACTCAAATGAAGGATATCGCTCAGCGCATCGGCTTATCCACGGGGATGATCTATCAATATTTCAAAGGAAAAAACGAGTTGTTAAGCTTCATTTTGAAGTGCACGATTGAGCCGTCTTACTTGGAGCAGGAACAGGAGTATCCGATTCAGGTGGATCAATTTGAATTTTTAGATGAAGAAATCGCTGCGGCGTTGCAAGAAAATGCCAAAACCTTAAGAGCCGGAATCGATGATCCGGAGTATACACCGGAAAAAATGTTCTCGGATGCTTTTGATGTGATTGCTAAATATGGTGTCGGTTGCTTGATTATCGAGCATAATCCCGATGATTTGCCTGAGCTGACTGAGACTTATCAAACCTTTCGTCAATTGTTTTTCAAGCAGGTGTATCAATATGTGGAGCGGTTCGTCAAGGAGGGCCGTCTTCGGTCGGTACAAGATATCCATTATGCAACCCGAGCAATGGTGGAAGTGATGGCTTTTTGGGGGATGCACATTATGAACGATGCCTACGAAATAGATCAGGAGATTACTCATGAAAATGCCAAGGCAATTTGTTTAGACAATCTAATCCACGCATATGTTATAAGAAAGGCTTCGCAAACTCCCTCAGTTTTAGAGTATTGAGCGAAAAATCTAGTTTGTGAATCAGTGGTACTTTCTTTAATTTTGAATGAATCTGAAAACTTTTTCGGATTTTCTAACTCGAAAAATTGAATGAACGATTCAATTAAAGGGGTGAGTCAGATGAAACGCAGAAAAGTGGTGCGGCACAGCTTCGTTTGGTTATTTGTAATTGGTGCTCTAGTAGGATTTTGGGTTGAAAATATCTATTGCTGGGTGAAAGTAGGGGAATGGACTTCTCGTCAAGGACTGGTACTAGGACCGTTTGTGCCAATTTATGGTGTTGGAGCGGTATTGTTTGCTTGGTTTTTGGGACCGTGGCATCGAAAACATTCAATGCTCTTATTCGTTTTATCGAGTTTGTTAGGGGGCTGTATTGAATTCTTCGGCAGTCTGCTGGGAATCAGGTTGTGGGATTTTAGTCAACAAACTTATCATTTAGCCGGTAGAACCAGTTTGGTGTTCATGTTTTTCTGGGGAGTGATCGGCACAGTTTATTTGAAGGTGATATACCCAATTCTTCTGAAAGATATCCGCCGTTATCTGGTGAAGCACAGCGCCTCGCTGCGACTTGTGATGGTTTTCTTCCTATTTAATTTCACCCTTTCTGGCTTGGCTTTGAATCGCTGGACGGAAAGATGTCAGGGGCATATTTGTGACAGTGTACTGGATCAAAAGTTAGACCAGTATTTTCACGATGAATCGTTAGCAGAAATTTATCCCGCGTTGGAATTAGCGGACAGGAGTGGAGAAAAATGAAACAACTTTATTGTGAAGCGGACAGTATTACTAGCGGTTTGTTGCATCTGTGGGGATTCTTACTGGCGATTGGTGGGACGGTGCTGTTGATTCTCAGCGCGGAAAGCTCCTTGGCGATTGTAGCAGCTTGTATCTACGGTGCCTCTCTCATCTGCCTTTTTTTAGCCTCTACCGTTTTTCACATTTTTTTCATCTCACCTAAGATTCACGGTATTCTTCAGAAGATTGATCATTCCTTGGTGTTTTGCTTGATTGCTGGGACGTATACACCGATTTGTTTGTTGGTGCTGGATAAGGTGCCTGGTTTGATTTTACTAGTGAGTATTTGGTCGTTGGCGTTAGTGGGGATTTTAGGAAAAGTGCTGTGGTTTCGTTATGCCAAATGGTTTTCGACAGTAGTGTACCTAGCGATGGGTTGGGGAATTGTCTTCTTTTCCGGTGAGCTGATGCAGGTTCTGCCACTAAAGGCGATTTTCTGGTTAGCCGCTGGGGGAATTTACTACTCGGTTGGTGCGGTGATTTATGCTGCTAAGTCGCTACAATTTCATTTTTCGGCGTTTGGTAGTCATGAGCTGTTCCACTTGTTTGTGTTGGCCGGGGCAGCTTGTCACTTTTATCTGATGTATCAGTTTATAATCTAAAGTATTTTTTTAAGTTTTGAACACGTAGTAATTTAAGTCAAACAACATAAAATAGCCATAAATTCAAGATTGTATTCTCTATCCACCTGTGCTATTTAGTTTGTGAAAGGGTGGAGAAGCGCTATGTCAAATTGTGATATTATGTTATTTAATGAAGAAGATAAACTACAACTGGTCCAAAAGATTAATATTGTTTAGTATGCCGTGCATCCCAGATAGTAGTCAAACTCAAATGCGCAGATGTGTCTGTAAAGTCTGTTACGAAAAAGACAGCTTGAATTTTACTCAAACCATTAAAACGAACACCAAAGAAGAATTGTTAGCTCGCTTAGAAAATGGGTCCATTGATTCCTTTGAAATTTCCCGCAAAGTCAATCAGCTGATTCTATTTGACGACAAGCAGCAGCAGCTTTGCCTGCCTAACCACAAGAAATACACCAAAGAAAACTTGAAACCTGAGTTCTATGCCTTTTCTTCGATTGCCGACTGCCAAGTAGTAGAAGAACAAGTGGAAAAATTCGTTAAGAAAAAGAAACAAACGCTAGGCACCATCAAAGTGGTGGTCGAATTTGCTGGTGAACAGCCAGTAACCCGTGATATTTGGCTGATTCCCAATTTGATTGACAAAAATAGTATGGCCTACAAAACAATGCGTTCGCTTGCCGAAAGTATTGTTAAAGAAATTGATCAATCACGAAATGCGGCAGCCTAACTAAATAAAGCAAGGAGGGGCTGGAAAAGGTTCCTCCTATTTTTGTTCAAATGGGGCGGGCTATTACCGCTTTTTCCGTTTCCTATTTTTCCCTTTTTTGCCTTTTTTTCGTAGAGCTTTATCTATTTTCTGTTGTTCCTGTTTTTGCTGACGTCGGCGTTCTTTCTGGCGGGCTTTTTCTGGGTCAACCTCAGACTGATCGGGAGTTGATTTAGTTTCCAGCTGCAGTGATTCTTCTTCGTTGTTAAAAATCCACTCGTCGACAAGTTCGTCAATTCCTTCTGAATGCTCATCCACCTCAAATTTGGGCAGAGCATCCTTAACCTGGATCCCTTCATAGATAGCAGTTGCCGTTCGGCTGATCAACTCCTCCTCCGAAATAGTGTCTAGATCGATGCCTTCTAGCAAGAATTTTTTCCAATCCCCATAGGTTTTCCCCTTGAAGTTAGCAAAACGAGTAAAGTCTTTCGGTAAAGAACGAGGATCGTCTAAGTGAATGGAGAGTTTTGGTTCTTCGGCTGGCTGTGTCGTTTTATGTTTTACCCATAAGTCTGGTTGTTCCTCTTTGTTGGCACAATCGTACTCCTCCTCTAGCGTGACAAAACGGGATTTGGCTAATTCAGTAAAACGGCGCACGCCATCCTTGTGGAAGATAGTTAGCGTGCCTAAAATGGATAGGGCATCACAGTTTTCTTGAGCGGAGTAGCTACGGTGAACATTTTTCATGGTGCAACGGTGCTTCTTACCGGTTTCGTCAAAAAAGGTGAGGGCTAAGTTTTTTTGAGTTTCTTCTTTGCAGCTGCCTGCCTGTAACATTGGACGAATGTGTTCTGTATGCAAACGAGTAGTTTCGGTAACTTGCAAATATTCCTTACGACTAATAAAAAGAGAATCGATCACAGTCTTCCATTCATTGTCAGAAAAGTAATCACGAAAATAAATGCAAAGGTGACGGACGGAAGCCAACTCATCCGCATGATTTAAGAATAGCTCACGCATCGTATCTTTGGCGACAAAAGAAAAATCAGCAACGGAAAAAAAGTTGCGTACCATCAAAAAAACAGCTGCTTGGATCGCATACGCAGCATCCTTGTGTTTGGCAAGGCGTTTTTCTAAAGAAGTGCGGGTTAAATTTAGTAGTTGATGTTGTTCCAATAACTGATCCTTCATTTTCATTTCTCCTTGTCAACAAGTCTTTTATTTTCGTAAAAGGTGAATACAAACGTACAATTATTTCATCAGAAGCTTGTTCTGTTGATTTCGATTCTATTGTACGTGATATCTAAAGCGTTTGCAAACATATTTTTAATATTTTTCAATAATTATCTAATAATTTTTGTATTAACCTCAGTTAAAAGAAAGATGGAAATTTTTGTATATTGTCTGGGACTACTTTTTTATAAATAACAGAAATTATTAGGCAATTGATTTTTCATAAAGCTCAATAATTTCTTTCGTTTTGAAATACTGTTTCAAAATTTCTTTTTAACAAAAAAAATCATATCAGCTTAGCGAAGATGTTGATAGGTTCGATTTTAATTCAAACTAGATAGAAGATCTGGGCTCACTGCAACCAAAATACAGCTTAAGGGTGGTAGTGGTGGATGAGTCTATTCAAGCATGTCTAAGAACTTAAATCGATTTTTTCCCAGCATTAGTCTGCAAATAATAGCTGATAAGGGAGAGGAGTTTTAGTCGCTTATAAATAGAATATGTAAACTAATTAGAGAATAAGTTCGTTTACGTTCACTCTGATTCAACTTAATTTTTCGAATGACGAATAAAGAAATCTCCGCTAAAATTTTAGAACTGATAGGTGGCAGCGGAGCCGTTAGTATTCTTCGGCTTCATCAATGCACTAGAGTATCAAGGCTCAGTGTTGCCAGCTTTTGTGACTGGGATTTTAGGTTCCCAAATTGAAATTTTCTTGAGGAAACGGATTCTGGATTCATTAGATTTAATTTTAACCCCGTTTCTGACCTTATTAATTGGACTTATTTTGGCATTATTCATTATTGGACCGGTTTTCCACGAAGTTGAGATCGGGGTATTGCATAAGGATCAGGAATTGTAAAATTTTATTCGTTTAACTGTATACTTTCGATTGAAAAATCTGAAGTGTACAGGTTTTTTACTTGACCTAAAGTTAACTTCAGCAGTTACACTAGCTATAATGAGTAAGTTTATTAAACAAAAACAGAAAAGCGAGGAAAAAATCATGACACAACCATTTATCTTTTGTCACATGCTGATTTCAATTGACGGAAAAATTACCGGAAAGTACATGAATACACCGGAAGGGGAGGCAGCAGGGGACTTCTTTTATCAGCTAGCCTTTGGCAAAAAGCCTTTTTACAAAAATCAAGGCTGGCTTTCCGGACGCAAAACTACCGATGATAACTTTACGATGTACAAGGAACCCATACTGCCAAAGAATTTCGAGGCGGTTCCAGCCGGAGACTACATCATCGAAACCGGCAAACCGATTTATTATATCTCAATTGATCCTTCCGGAAAATTAGGCTGGGAGAAGAACACGATTACTTACCAGAATACAACGGCGACAGTCATCGAAGTCTTGACCGAAAAAGTATCCGACAGCTACAAGACCTTTTTACGCAGCTTGGATATTCCATATATCATTGCTGGCAAAGAAAGCATTGATCCTAAGCAAACCGTCGACAAGCTGCAGCAGCACTTCAATCTGGAATCGATTATGCTAGGTGGCGGTGGATTATTGAACTGGTCGTTTATTGAAGCTGGTGTTTGTGATGAGATCAGTTTAGTAGTGGCACCGGTGGCGGATGGCTCATCTGACAGCCCGTCTGTTTTTGAAAATGGCAGCTTGAGTAGCGATAAAGCTGTGGCTTTTTCATTAGAGCAAGCCCAAACGCAGGAAGACGGTACCTTATGGCTGCGATATAAAGTGAAAAAATAGTAAACGAATCACCTCCAATTTTTGCATTAGTCTAACTTATCCAACCGATTAGCAATCGAAATTGTTCCAGCGGCTAAAAAGCTTAGAATAGGTGACAGATAGAAATTATTGGAGGAATTCAAAATGAGTAAAAATAAAGATGTTGTTGTATTAACTGGTGCCGGACTAATTGGTGTTGCGCTCGCCCGCCGAGTTGGTGCAGGCAAGTATTTAGTCGTTGCCGATTTATCAATGGAAAATGCTGAACGGGTGGCGGAGGATTTATACAACGCAGGCTTTGAAACAACTGCTGCGACGGTCGATATTTCTTCTCGTGAATCTATTCAAGCCTTAATTAAAGAAGCGCAAAGCTTTGGCGAAATTACTGGAGTTATCAATGGCGCTGGCGTTTCACCATCTCAAGCACCCATCGAAGCGATCTTAAAAGTAGACTTATACGGTACGGCCGTTTTATTAGAAGAATTTGGTCAAGTCATCGCTGAAGGCGGATCAGCTGTAACAATTTCTTCTCAATCCGGCCACCGGTTAGGCTCTTTGTCTGAAGAAGAAAGCGAACTGCTGGCAACCACGCCAACAGAAGAATTACTGAATCTTGAAATGCTGCAAGCCGAAAACGTCAAAGACACCCTGCATGCTTACCAATTATCTAAACGCTGCAACGTCCTGCGAGTAATGTCAGAAGCAACTAAATGGGGCAAACGAGGCGCGCGAATCAATTCCATCAGCCCTGGTATCATCATCACACCATTAGCCAATGATGAACTAAACGGACCTCGTGGTGAAGGCTATCGTCGTATGATCGACGGCTCACCCGTTGGCCGGGCAGGAACCGCCGATGAGGTAGCTAACGTAGCAGAATTGTTAATGAGTGACCGTGGTTCATTTATCTCCGGCAGTGATTTCTTGATGGATGCTGGAGTTACGGCATCTTACTGGTATGGTGATTTGTCGCCCAAGTTGTCTAAATAATGGAAATAGCCTCGCTTCAGTTAATGCTGGAGCGGGGCTTTCTTCAAAGAACTTTGATTGAAAGTCCGTTGAAAAACGTTTACAATCAAAAACATAATAATCACTGGTAATTAGTTTTCAAATTTTATTAGAGGAGGATAGACCATGAGTAAAGAGTTGAAAAAAATTCTTATTGTAAAGATTATTCAATTTTCAATTTTCGGGATCTCACTAACTACAGTTATAGTAAGGGAGCGCAGTCTGTCAAATTGGCCGCTCTATCTTATGATCATAGGAATACTTTTAGCAAATTTTGTCCCTATCAAATATCGCTCTAATTTCTCTTCTGCTGATCCTGGTTTGTTTTTGAAAAATCACACAAGGCATTTTGAAAACATCATCGATATGACAATTAATTGTTTAGTTATCTTTTTTGTTACTGTCATACACATACTTAAAAATATATGAATCCTGTTAAACAATTGTTTGTCCGCACAATTGACAATGACTGTTTGCCGTTGTTAGCTGACCCAAGCTAAAACGTTGGAACAGACAAAGCGATATGGAGGGGTATTGAAAAAAGGATGGCGGGAGCTGGAGTATAGTCAGTTCCCTTTTCTTGTCTGTAAAAACCCACGATTGCTTTTTCCAATGAAGTTTGTTTTACTTGAGGTAATAAGTTGTGGTGGTGAAGAAGATGCTTTTTAAGCAGATGAATTATTTTGTGACCGTGGTAGAAAAAAACAGCTTTACCGAAGCCGCAGCGGAATCGTTTGTGTCCCAGTCGGCTATTTCCCAACAGATTCAGGCCTTGGAAGAGGAGCTGGGGGTGGAATTGCTGCATCGGCAACACCGTAAATTTACTTTGACTCCGGCAGGTGAATATTTTTATCGTGAAGCCAAGCAAATGCTGGCGCAAATCGATGAGCTGGTGACAGAAACCAAACGGATCGGTGTAGATGAAGAAACCCAGCTGAACCTAGGGTATCTGCGTGTCTACAGTGGGCAGGAATTGCACCAGGCGATTGCGGAATTTTCCATGACTTATCCCGAAGTTTCCATTAATATCGTTAACGGCACCCATGAAGAGCTGTATCAAGAGCTGCGGCAAAATACGGTGGATGTGGTTTTGAGCGATCAGCGGCGGGCCTTTTCCGATGAATATGTAAACTTTGAACTGGTTCAGCCGGAAGTTCAGATTGAACTTTCTGCCCGAAATCCTTTGAGTCAGCAGGATGCGATTGATATTCAAGCGCTGAAGGGGATTCCCTGTATTTTGATTGCTAGTCCCGAGCAGCAGGCCTTTGAAGAAGATTTTTACCGCAACACGTTGGGCTTTGACGGTACGTTTCTTTTTGCAGAAAGCCTAGAAGAGGGGCGAATGATGGTGATTGGCAATCGTGGCTTTTTGCCGATTGAAGTTGCCGGAACATTGCCCGCACCAGCAATTTCCGTGAAGCGGCTGCCCCTGACCAAAAACGGCAAAGCCTTGATCCGCAATTATTGTGCGTTTTGGCGCAAGGAGCGAACCAACTATTATATAGAAGAGTTTGCCAATGTGTTGAAGAAATTGTTTGATGGAGAAGAATAGGTGAGGAGGTATTATGGATGGAAACCAAAGACTTTCTAAACTACTTAGAACTAGCATTGAAAAATCTACACGCCACTGAAGCTATGCACTTCAACATTCGCGGTGAAGTGTCCCGCTTACTGAAACTATACAGCGTGGAAGAAGTAAACGAAAAGCTAAACAAGAAATAGGTCATAGTGCTCTCAATAACATCATACGAACTGTGAAAACCCTCGGTTGAAGCCAAAACTTCAGCCGAGTTTTTTTACATTAGCAAAACTTATCCATGAGATTAGCAACCCAAATTGTTCTGTAAGTCCAATCTGCGTAGAATGAATCATGTAGAGAAGAACAACAGAAATGGGGATAAATAGAATGACGCTAACGCAACAGGCGATGGATTTCCACGAAAAAATGTTTCCCGGGTACGTTTCAGATTTCCTAAGAACCGATCCTGAATTTATTGAACGCTTTGATAATTTCGCCTTTGATGAGGTGATCCAGCAGGTCAACCTAGACGACCAAACTAGAATGATCGCCATTCTATCCGCTCTTTTAGGCCAGCAGGGGATTGATGAATTTAGAGCAATGGTGCCAGCTGCGATGAATTTGGGTGTTACCCCGATTGAAATTAAAGAAGTCGTTTATCAAAGTGTCGCTTATCTTGGCATCGGTCGGGTATTCCCGTTCCTAAAGGCAGTGAACGAAATTTTTGAAGCCAAAGGTATTCCGTTGCCCTTAGAAGGGCAGGCCACTACCACAACTGAGAATCGCTTAGAAAAAGGTGAAGAAGTTCAAGTAGCGATCATCGGTGAACAGATGAAAGATTTTGCCACCTCTGGTCCCAAAGAATCCCAGCATATTAACAAATGGCTGGTAGACAATTGCTTTGGCGACTATTATACCCGTACCGGTTTGGATCACAAACAGCGGGAAATAATTACCTTTTGTTTCTTAGCCGCTCAAGGCGGGTGCGAACCCCAGCTGACTTCTCATGCCGGCATCAACATGCGTATCGGCAATGATAAGCAATATTTGATCGATATTATCTCTCAGATCTTGCCCTTTATCGGCTATCCGAGAAGCCTAAATGCCTTAAACTGTGTCAACACTGCCAGCAAGTAACGAAAGGAAGATTCGATGAATATCAAAGAAGCTAGTCAAAAACTGGGCCTGTCAGCCGATACCATTCGCTATTACGAAAAAGTGGGAATGATCCCGCCAGTCAATCGCCGCAACAACGGCATTCGCGATTTTACTGAAGCAGACCTCTGCTGGTTAACCTTCGCCAAAGAAATGCGCAGCAGTGGCTTATCGATTGAGGCCAGCATCAAGTATATTCAACTTTTTAACACCGGCGGGGACGATACGATTACCCAACGAAAAGAAATCCTGTTAGAACAACGTCAGCTGATGCAGGAAAAAATGCAGGAGCTGGAAGCATCGATTCATGCTTTGGATTTGCGAGTAACCAATATTGAAGCCTTAGAAAGTACGTCGACGGATGATCTATTAGCCGGCTAAAGAAAGAAGCGATAACAATATGTCTAAAACTTATTTAATTACCGGCGTCAGCAGTGGCTTCGGTTACGAATTAACCAAACAATTACTAGCCAAAGACGAAACCGTCATTGGTAACGTCCGCAACGACTCAAACGTCTAACATTTAATAGAAGAATATCCTGATACCTTTTTCCGCAAATTTCTAGATGTGACGGACGTTTCAGCGATTCAAGCGTTAGTGAAAAAAATCTTTGACCACTTAGACGCAACGGAGATATTTGCTACTACCCGTCAGGTCAGTCCTTTGCCGTTTTTTATAACGGCGAACAGCACTCCAGTCTAGGAGGCTTAATCAAACTAGGAGAGATTACTTCCAACTTGTCTGGTTTTGAGAATATAGATGACTCAATAGAAATGACCATTGATTTAGTAAATTAGTGTTTCACTTTTTCCATAAAGTACTTCCAAAAAAGCACTTGTTCATTGTAGAATGAGGGCTTTTTTCTGTGAATAAAATAACAATCAACTTTTTCTGCAAAACAGAAAAAAATGATCCTTCTAGTTGACCATTATTCGAGTGTTATTAATTGGAATAGACCAATGATCAATGAATCGAAATTTCCCTTGTTAACACTATGTTTTTGACCGTCTTTTCACTAGACAACTATTATTATTGAGTTATAAAAAAAGAATTAGCTAGAAAAAAATGCGAAAATAAATGGATTTTCGAATCAAATTATTTAACAAACATAAAAAAATGGAGTAAATTGATTTCAGCAAATAGCAACTGCTATCACACATGATAAAACAGAAAGGTTGATATCAAATGATTAAATTATATACTTCTCCAAGCTGTACTTCCTGCAGAAAGGCTAAAGCGTGGTTGAAAGAATCTGGACTAAGCTTTGAGGAACGAAATATTTTTTCTGAACCACTAACCAAAAATGAAATCAAAGAAATTATTTCATTAACTGAAACTGGAACCGAAGAAATTATTTCTACTCGCTCAAAAGTATATGAAAAAATAGATGTTGATCTCGACGAATTGTCCTTTAATGAACTTGTTGCATTGATCGAAGAAAATCCAGGGTTGTTGCGACGACCAATCATTTTAGACGATAAACGATTGCAAGTTGGTTACAACGAAGAGGATATCCATCAGTTCATCCCAAGGAAGCTTCGCCGTTTTGACGCTAAGGAAAAAGCGCAGCAATTAATGTATTACGAACTGAGACAGCAAGAATTAGTTTAACTTATTGTAAACAAGCAAAAGTCTTACTCTTATAAAAATAAGGAGTAGGACTTTTGCTTGTTTACCACCATATATCTTGTGCATCCGATAGAGGTTTCAGTTCAAAAAAGCATGTATTTATTCGCTTTTCATCGTATTAGTAAACGAACATAACTATTTACGCTGTACTTCTTTTGTTTGTCGTAGATTTTCTTAGAAAAATGGACAAAACACAAAATTATCCTTATACTTTTAACATGAGTAAATTAAAAATTTTAAAAATCATGAGAATCGGCGGCCTTGTACTTTTTTTAGTGATGCTATTAACATTGAAAAGTACTCGAGCACATGCGCCGGTGACTAATTCTGAAATCATTCAAAATTCTTTGTATTCAAGAGAAAACTTTCCTGCTTATCTATCTACAGATAATCTAAAGAAAAACAAACAGGATGACAGTTGGGTAAACAGTCAGTATGTTGAAAGTTTCACCAATCAATTTTATCAAAAGAACTTAACTGTCACAAAACAACTAAATAACCGACCCATTTTCCGGCTGATTAACATCGATAAGAAGCAAACAACTTATCACATGATGACCGATCTGACTTATACGGGTGCTGCTGAAGAAGTAGAATTTGTTGTATGGGGCGCCAAAGATCAAGCAGATCTTAAAGTATATGCTGCTAGTTTTGACCCAGAACTTCGGACTTGGCAGGCAGACGTGCCCATAAACGAACATAAGATTGCTGGACGTTATCAGGTTCGTATCTTAATTACTGAAGCGGATGGAAGCTATGACGAACTAGACTTTGGAGAGTTTGAGGTTACCCAACCAACAATTTCAGCCAACCTAGATGCTTCAAGAACCGATAAAGGCCAATTCGACGTAACCGTTCAGGTTGATAGTGTCGCTGAGGTTGATAAGCTGGAGGTTCCTGTCTGGTCAAAAGAAGATAAAAGTGACCTTAAAACATACAAAGCGAAGCAGCAGGATGCCACAACATACACCATTCGCATGGATTATGAAGATTTCGACTTTCAAAATGGTGTTTATACATCTGAGGCACTTTTGACCGCTAAGAACGGCTTGTCTGCTAAAAGTGAGCTGAACAAAGCTGAAATTAATTTGACTTCACCTAAACGTGTGCGTGTTTTGGAAGAGGCTACCAGTTATCAAAATCGAAGTTTGACAGAAGGTGCGAGTCATCTTGAACGGAATTCTACGTTTAGAGTTGAAGGCATTGTCTACAACGATGAGCAGAAAATATTCAAAACAACGGAAGGGTATATTCCGGCAGATAATCTAGAAGTTAGCGAAAAAAGCGAAGATATCTTATATGTCAGCCATCGAGGGAATAGCCAAGTGGCGCCTGAAAATTCTATTCCCGCTTTCCAACAGGCAACTACTTGGGGAATCGAAGCCGATGCTAGGATGACTAAGGATCGCCAATGGGTGATTATGCACGATGAAACGGTAGATCGAATGACTAATGGCAGTGGCATGGTGAAGGATTTGACCTTAGGCGAAATCCAAACGATGCGAATTGATCATGGTAAGAACGTAGAGGCTTACGATCAGGCACAGTTAGTCATCCCTACATTTGAGGATTATTTAGCAGCTGTACAATCTCTGCAAAAAACACCAGTAATCGATTTGAAACCGACTGATATGACCGCAGCTGATTATGATAGCTTAGCCTACTTGATTGATTATTATGGCTTTTCAGAAAGCGGCATGGTGATTGCCTTTGATTACCCGCACCTTCAGGAAATCAAAAGACGACTACCTAATATCCATGTGCAGCTATTAAGTGAAGATTTAAATGAGCAATTGATAGCAGATGTTTACAATTTGGGAACTAACGCCGGCTTAGATATACGCTATGACAATATAGTTTCCAAAGTTGATCTTGTTACACAAGCACAAACTTATGGCTTAGAAGTAAACGCTTGGACAATTCCAAAAAAAGAATGGAAAAATGCCGAAAAATTAGGCGTCGATTTTATCACAGCAAAAACAGGTCCCAAAAAATATGGATAGAAACGAAAACAGCTTAGCACCTATTCTAAGCTGTTTTTTGTATTACTAAAGATTCAACAAACTCCCTACTTAACTGAACATTGTAAGTAGGGAATTCTTCTCTATTTATAAACTATCCAACAAAAGCCATAGACAAGTTCCACTTACAATACTTCCGCAATCTCTTCATCAACAACCAAATCAGTAATGAAGTTCATATCCAACAAAGTCTTCACACTTTCAGCTTTTTCTTTTCCAGTAGCTGTGATCAAGACTCGCGGGATGTTCTTAATATCTTCCAATTCAATGCCTAAAAGACGTTGCGAGAAGCCTTTAGTCAGCGGCTTACCTTGGCTATCGAAAATAGTGCTCCCGATATCGCCAATGGCTTGTTGGCTTTTCAATAATTCTGCTTCTTCCTGCGAAATATATTTCAATTTTTTGTAGGTGGAAGAGCGAACGGGATCACTCACCCCTAAAATAGCAAAATCGACTTGCTTTCCTTCATCGAGGATTTCTTTCACTAAGCTTGTTTCCATCAATGCACTTTTTACGGCTAACGTATCGGCAATTGCTGGTGCGTAGAAATACGAAACCTCCGCATGATATTTTTCAGATAAAACAAAAGCTAAATGATTGGAGTTGATCCGGACTTCAGAAAGACCAATTCCACCGATCAAAGGAATGATTTTCAACTGATGCAAGTCCAAGAGGTTCGCTTGCTGGACATACTCGAATAAGGTTGATCCCCAACCGATCCCCAGCTTTTCAATCGAACTTAAGAGTGGCTCGACCAGCTCGACACACAATTTTCCAGCTGCAACTTTCAAGTCTTTTTGTGTCCGAGAGGCGATCCGAACATTTTGCAAGTGATAATTTTCCTTCAATTTCTCCTGCAGCTTAAGCAAGCCCAGCTCATTGTGTTGGATGGTAATTTTGACAATTCCTTTTTCCTTGGCTTCATGGAGTAAAGAGGCGACGGTTGGTCTGGAAATATTCAGTAATTTGGCAATCTCACTTTGAGTGATTTCATCTTCATAATAAAGCAGCGCCGCCTGCAGCATTAAAGCTTCTCGATCTAACATTTTTACCTCTCCTTTGTTACATTCTGTGACATATGTTCCGCTTCTGTTAAAAGTTTCCCATATGGTATCACCAGATTAGATTGACTTCTTGCTATTATCCTACTACAATTTTTACAAAAGTAAATACTAATTTACAAATGTAAAAAACAGGAGATGTACACTATGTTAGTGAATTCAAAAGAAATGTTATTAAAAGCCCGCGAGGAAAATTATGCCGTACCTGCTACAAATTTTATTGATCTGGATTCTGCCAGAACCTTTGTAACAGTAGCAGAAGAAGTGAAAAAACCGTTGATGCTGCCTTTTGCTCAAGCCCATAAAGACTTGATTTCTTTAGAAGAAGCCGCACTAATCGGAAAATACTTAGCAGACAAAGTATCAGTGCCAGTCGTTTTGCACTTGGATCACGGAGAAGATTTCGCGTTCATCAAACGAGCAATTGATCTAGGCTTTACCTCAGTTATGATCGATGCGTCTAAAGAAAGTTTAGAAAATAATATCAAAATCACTAAAGAAGTCGTGGCATATGCCCATGAAAAAGATGTGACCGTCGAAGCCGAGCTAGGGCATGTGGGCGCCGGGACGAATTATGAAAACCACGAAACTACCGACTCAATCTACACCGAAGTCAAAGATGTTCAAACTTTCCTAGACCAAACGAATGTAGATTCCTTAGCGATCTCCATCGGAACAGCTCACGGTGCTTACAAAGGAACACCTGTATTGAACTTTGAGCGATTACAAGAAATTCGTCAAATGACCGAAGTTCCCTTGGTATTGCACGGCGGCTCTTCCTCAGGGAATGAAAACTTAACTCGTTGCGCCATCAGTGGAATAGCTAAAATCAATATTTTTACTGACTTTTTGAATGCAGCTTACCAGAAAAATAAAGACGGAAACCCACAGGACTATCTTGAAATGAAACAATTATCAAACGAAGCAATGGCGGAAGTATTGAAGACTTGCTACGAAGTTTTCCAGACAAAAAGTGTTTAGAAGGAGTATGTACCCATGACTGTTGAGATAAAAAAACCATTTTTCGTATTCAATCCGAAATCTTATTTATATGGTGAAGAACTAGTAAAACTAGCTAAAGTAGCGGATCAGATGGCCGCAAAGTATCCAGAGTGCAGCGTACTGGTGACAGTTCCGTTTGCCGATATCGCCCCGGTAAAGAACGAGACAGAGAATATCATTGTCACTGCGCAGCATATCGATGGGATCAAACCAGGAAGAGGCATTGGGCATGTATTACCAGAATCAGTGTATCATGCTGGCGCACGGGCGGTATTTTTAAACCATGCAGAACGTCCCATGACTGTTGCGGATCTATCTAAGGCGATGAAACGAGGGAAGGAATTGGGCATCAAGACCATCGTTTGTGCCGATTCTATCGACGAAGCACGGGCTGTCGCAATTATGGGAGCCGACGCAATCTTATGCGAGCCGACCGAATTGATTGGTACCGGCCAAACGAGCGACAGCAGCTACATCCAGCAAACCAACCAAGCCATCAAGGAAATCGATGAGAACATCTTAGTGATGCAAGCCGCAGGAATCAGCACACCAGAGGATGTCTACCGCACCATCGAATTAGGCGCTGACGGCACGGGTTGTACCAGTGGGATCACCAACGCTGATTCTCCTGCCGACATGCTAATAGATATGATTGACGCATTAATGAAAGCTTATACGGAAAGAGGAAACCAATAATGAGTGTAAAACATGACCAATTATCACTAAAAACCCAAGCAGGAAAAGTGACTTACTTAGATATCACGTTGCAATTAAGAAAAGCCATCAAAAACTCAGGTGTGCAAGATGGTATGTGTGCAATTACCACCCCACATACCACTTGTTCTGTAATCTTTGAAGAATACGTCCACGATAAAGATTGGAAAGGGGACGAATTCCTGCAGGTGGACCAAAACCGTATCTTGGATAAATTGATACCCCGCCAGTATACGGAATCGGATTATTTATATCCGGGACCTGCTCATGTAGAATTTTTAAAAGACCTAGCAGCTAAAGATCCTAATTACTTGCCAGATCCAGTCTCCATTCTCAATGCCGATGCTCATATTAAAGGATCATTGTTTGGAGCCAGTGAAACGGTGATTATTAAAGACGGTGAACCATTGATCGGTTCAGTCGGCTACCTGTATTTTGTTGATTGGGATCAAAATCGTGAACGCACACGCACGTGCAATTTGATGATCATGGGAGAATAAGGCTATAGATTAAGGAAGCAAGTACGATTTGGAAACAGATTGGTTTGCTTCTTTAGTAGTTGATTAGACAGGGGTGAAAGTGTTTGCAGGCGGAAATATTCGTTTATTTAGACATAGATGTGAAGAACCAAGAAGAACTTTTTGACTACGTAAGTAAAAAAATGGTGAAGGATGGGTATGCTAAAGCAGACTATTTTGCTGGATTAATACAACGGGAGCAAGAATATCCCACCGGTTTAAAAACGGAGGCGCTTGCTACGGCTATTCCTCATACTGAGATGGCATTTATTCTAAAACCATTTATTGCCGTTGTACGACTTACCAATCCAATTGAGTTTACCCATATGATGAAAGGGGAATCTGTCCTTGCTGAAGTAATTTTCTTTTTGGGAATTAGTCAGGCAGCGCAACAGCTAACCACGATTCAAAAAGTTCTGAGTTTGATTACTGACAAGGAAGCGGTTCAACGAATTATGTCCGCTGACGATGCAGCTCAAATAAAAAGCTTGATGAGTGTTGGATAATTGACCACGGTAATTTGTTGAAACATCCTTGCAATTTTTGGGATGTTTTTTATTTTGGCTGACGTTATTTTTCCACAGCAGATTAACATATGATAATCAACTGCTGGAAAGTTTCACATTTGATCCCTAGAAAACCCTTTCTAGTGCGTTGACAATCATCTAGGCAGTGCTATACTAAAGGTGTATATAACATATGGTAAATTACGGAACATATGTTACGAAAAGAGGAGGAACTTAATATGACGTTATATGGAAAACTATTGGAAAGAGAAGCAAATAACCAACCAATCAAAGTAGGAGTTATTGGTGCCGGTCAAATGGGGTTTGGGATGATCGCCCAAATTTCTACCATACCAGGGATGGCGGTAACCGGAATTAGTGATATCAACAAAGAAGCTGCCCAGCGTGGAGCAGATGCTTATAATGCAAGCGCAGACAAACAGGTGGATATCTTAGTTAGCTCCGATTTTAAAGAAATTATTCATTCCGACAAAGTGGAAGTTGTCGTTGACGCAACGGGTGTCCCTGAAGTCGGTGCTCAAATTTCCCTTGAGACATTACTAGCTAAAAAACACATCGTCTTACTTAATGTCGAAGTAGATATCACCATTGGACCATTGATGAAGAAAATGTATGATTCAGCCAACTTGATCTACACGGGATCAGACGGTGATGAGCCAGCAGCAACTACCGAATTATTCGAATTCGCGAAAAGTATGGGAATGGAAGTCCTAGTTGCTGGTAAAGGCAAGAATAATAAATTACGAGTTGGTGCAAATCCTGATACTGCTCAAGCTGAAGCAGATGCAAAACAGATGTCCAGTCACATGTTGGCAGCTTTCCAAGATGGCACTAAAACGATGGCAGAAATGAACCTATTATCAAATGCTATCGGTTTTATTCCTGACAAAGTGGGGATGCACGGAATCAGTGGGGATGTTGATTCTGTCATTAAGGATTTAGATTTAAAAGAAAATGGCGGCGTGTTAGATAAATATGGCGTGGTTGAATATGTTGATGGTTTGGCTCCAGGCGTATTCGTTATCGTCAAAGGTCAAAACGAAGGTGTGCGCCACGAATTAAGCTACCTAATGAAGACCGGTGATCGCGATCATCACATTCTTTACCGTCCTTATCACTTAGCTAGCTTAGAAACACCTATCACCATCGCTAAAGCCGTGTTGAATCATGATCACGCGATTGTACCTTTAGGAGCGCCAATTTCCGAAACCGTTGCGGTTGCTAAAAAAGACATTAAACAAGGTGAAAAAATCGACGGAATCGGTGGTTTCTGTGTGCGAGGTGTCTTAGAAACCCATGCTGATTTAGATAAGAATAACCATGTGCCAATCGGTTTAGTTGGCGGATCATCCGTTGCCAAACGGGATATCAAAGACGGGACATTCTTGACTTATGACGACATCGAAATTGATGAATCGACAACCGTTTATCGCTTAAGAAAACTACAAGATTCAACCTTCGCAAAATAGAGCAGGTGATAACCAGCCTAGCAATTGGTGATTGAAAAAATGTTGTTACAATTCCTCTTGTATAATAGTAAAGAAAATTCCTCACTAGATGTTCGCTGCATCTAGTGAGGAATTTTTATTTAGCTGAGCAAATGGCTTTAATAGGAAGAGTATCATTGCTAATGCCGCTATTAATTTAGACGAGGGAACTTCTAAACATCTGCAATCACGATCAACAACACAAATTCATCATCGGATTGTTTGATTTTCATCGTGCCCTCATATTTTTCGACGATTTCCTGTACATTGGCTAAGCCAAAGCCGTGGTTCTTTTTATCAGGTTTAGTAGTTAAAACTTTTCCATCATTGGTTACCAGTTGTTCTTCGGTGGAATTGGCAATCTCATAGCTAAAATATTTTTTATAATAACGAGCCTTCACCGATAATTTCCGCTGATCGATTTCGGGAATTTTAGCAGCAGCTTCAATGGCATTATCTAAAGTATTCGCCAAAATCGTGCATAAACTGATGTCATCGATTCCCACCCAATCACTGACATCGATGTTGAATAAGCAATCGATATCATTTTGCTGAGCTAGTTCATATTTTGCGTTCAGCACATTGTTTACCAGCGGATTTTTGCTGAAGGTGCGGGTTTGATTGGCATAAACGTTAGTAAGGCCGGTGAAGTAGTTCTTGGCTTCGGCTACGTGATCGTCTTCCAAATAATTGCCTACAACACTCAAATGATTGTTCAGATCATGCTTCAGCTTGCGGACTTCCAACTGATTTTTCTCCAACTCTAAATAGTAATCTTCCTGCAGCTTGAGCTTCTGATTCTCTTGCTCTTTTTTGACCGATTCAGTCAAATAGCCGGCTAAAAACTGAATCCCAATGCTGGTTAGCGCAATCGCCAGCGTTGCTGGAAAGATCAAAAGATGGTTATCTGGTGAAAAAATGAGAATAAAAATCATCCCAATCAGCGGACCTAGTGAGACAAGGTTAATGATCGCCCACATTGTTGGCTGCATAAATTTCTTAGCACCGGGAATCCTTTTTTGGAACAGACGAAGAATATCATACCATAACGGGATTTTCAAAAGACAAAAAAAGGTATGGAGACCAATATCTATCAGTTCAGTCTTTTCGGTAAGACTAAACAGGTAATAACCAATCTCTTCAAATAAAAAATTAGTCGAGATGACTAATGGCAGCAGAATAAAAACGGCGGCCAGTTTACGTTGAAGAACTCCCTTGAACCCCAGCAACATGGTTAGAATAAAAAGGATCCAAACGATCAACACATTGTGCTGGTCTTAGGGATAGATCACCGTCGCTATAATGAAATAAATCATAATCCAACTGACCAGCTTAAGCACCCGGCTTTCTCTAACAGATGCAAAGCACAAAATTGTTTGATAAAGGAAATAGGCAGGTATGATTGAAATTAGGCAAATTACATATACAGAAATGATTCTTGCAGTACTCATAAAGTTACTCCCCTATTAGTTTGGCACAGGCGACTTTTCCGCAGGACAGACTACCAGTGTTCGACTAGAAATAGGCTACTCAGCCGTTTCTTTTTATTCTATCATAAAGCGTTAACAAAACTTTACAAAAAATGGGTCAAACTTTACATCTCGATGTCTGTTTTAAATATGCAAACTCTTCTATCATTAAGGAAAGGGAAATGAAAAATGAGGAGGAGTTAAGTATGTTACAGGTAAATCATTTGTACAAAAGTTACCAAAGCGGGAATGTCACTTATGATGTATTGAAAGATGTTTCATTTACCATTCGTAAAGGGGAATTTGTCGGAATTATGGGGTCATCTGGTAGTGGAAAAACCACACTGTTGAACTGTATCTCTTGCTTCATTCCTTATGAAAAAGGAGAAATTTTATTAAATGGTACGAAGATCGCAGCGCTGAAAGAAGAGCAGATGGCTGAAGTTCGTAATGAAAAACTGGGCTTCGTCTTTCAAGACTTTATGTTATTGGATGGCTTGACGATTTTTGAAAATATTTGTCTGCCGAAGATTATTAAAAATGCACCTTACAAGAAAATGGAAGCGCGTGCGAAGAAACTGTTAACCATGTTTGGGATTAGCGAAGTTGGTGACAAATACCCAGTAGAAATATCTGGTGGTCAAAAACAGCGTACGGCGGTTGCACGGGCGTTAATGAACAATCCATTGCTGATTTTGGCGGATGAACCGACAGGGAATTTGGACAGTAAGTCCGGTGCAGCAGTTATCAATGCTTTTTCCGAGGCGAAAGAGGAATTAGGAGCAACTATCTGTATGGTTACTCACGATAGTTTCTCAGCCAGTTATTGTGATCGAGTAATTGTTATGAAGGACGGGCATATTTTCAAAGAAATGGTTCGTTCTGGTCGTCCAACGGTATTTCACGATGAGCTTCTGCTGGTGTTGAAAGAGCTGAATGGGGGCGTCGGCCATGAACTTGGATAAAATCTTCAATAAGCTGCGACGTTACAATCGCGGCAACTATGTTCAGCTGATCTTTTGTATCGCCTTTGCGGTCTTTTTGATTACTTCATTTTCAGCAATGCTTTTTAGTCCGACGATCTTAACGGTCTTGCCGCCAGGCGGCGATTCTCGTAAACAAGTCAATATGATTTTCGCGATTGCCTTAATTGGCTGTCTGATGTTTGCCATTTATGCCACCGGCTTGTTTTTCAAATATAAAAGTCGCGAAACCGGCGTTTTCCTAGCGCTGGGAGCTTCTAAAAGAGTTTTGACCAAGACTTTCTATAAAGAGTTGGCAAAAATCTGGGCAGCCTGTACCTTGGTTGCGTTAGTTCTGGGAAATATTGCTTCCGTGATCATTTGGCAATTGTTCCGTGTGCTGGTGATTGATACCAGCCAGATGCCCTATCAATTTTCCATCACCGGTACGCTAGTGGGCTTGCTGTTTGCCGTAGTCCTAGGTCTTTGTATCTTTGTGATGGCGTATATCTTTATGAAACGCAGCAATCTGATGGACATCTTAAATGAACAGCGGAAAAACGAACCGATCCAAGAGGTGACGCGAGCTTACGGTTTAACCGGGTTGATTATGACCGTCTTGGGGATACTGCTGGGCTATGTTGTACCATTTATGGCCGCGAGTGCCTTCAAAATCAACATGCCTGGCCTATGGAATGTCACTTACCTGATCTCAATTGTGGGGATTTATCGTCTGGTGACGTATTTGATTTCCCACCATGAACGGGGGAAACGGCCACAAAAGTACTACAAAAACATTATTCCTTACAGCATGATGAAATCCCAAGGGAAACAAACGGTCCGCAATATGTGCGTCATGGCTTTATTAGTTTTAGCAAGCATGTTCGCTTTGTTCTATGTACCGATGTCTGCCACCAGCTACTGGCAGATTGATGACAGCTCAGTGGATTATTCATTAGTTTATCCGGCGACCATCGATGAATTGAACCAAGAGGATATTGAGAATCTCGCAGCTAAGCATGACGTGAAGACAACCGATTATATGGAAGTCGATTTTGCTGAGTTGCTGGGCAGCGGGATTGAACGGGATTGGACGGATAGTGGGAAATTGGTGGAAGAATACCAAGAAAAACATGAATACGCTGAGTTCATCAGTGCTTCTGAGTATCAACGAATTACCGGCAAACAGCTGACTGTACCACAAGGAAGCTATTACATCTTTGTAAATGGTCCTGAGGATACGTGGACCAAGTTCGATGATATGGATCAGGTCACTAATCCAGCCACAGATGAAACCTTCAAGTTAAGCTTTGCCGGAACACTGGATGATAAAGAGCTGTTCCATTTAGCCACTAATCGCTATGTGCTGAACGACGCGGATTTTGAGGCTTTTACAGCGGATATTTCAGAGGATCACCAAGTAAAACAACTAATGTTCAATGTGGAGGAATCCGAGGCTGAGCAGGTCTTTGCCCAAGAAGTTTTTAGCGAATTCATCGCTAAGGCACCGGCAGAAATGGCGCGAACGACTACCTATGATGCCTATCAATCGGAACAGGCGCAGCTTGCTGGTGAGCATTATGATGGGGATATCGTGATGGAGCTTGATACCAGTAATCCCGACCTACGGAATTATTGGAAATATTATCCGAGTATCAAAACCATCATGAAGCAAAACTTTTTACGGGATATGGCAGTGTTCTTCCTGCTGTTTATCTATGTTGCGATCATTTGTCTAGCAGCTGTCGGCATTATTGCTTACACCCGTAGTATTACGATTGCCATCAACAACAAACAACTCTTTGAAGATTTAACCAAGCTGGGGGCCAATAACAAATACATTCGCCGCACCGTGAACTCACAGCTGAGGAAGATCTTTGTTTACCCAACCGTGATCGGCGGAGTAGGGATGCTGTTTATGATGTTCTTGATTTTCGTAGTCAACGATGGTCTGTTCTCACCTGCAGAAATGATTGCCTATAGGTATGATTTGCTGATATTTGCAGCGGTATGTGTATACATCTTCATTCTGTATCGTGTATCCTTCAAGAAGATGCTGAGGATTCTAAAAATATAATAGAAGAAAAATCAAGCTGGCTGCAGTTGAGACGCTCTTGTCTTAACAGCGGTCAGCTTGTATTATTGTAGCAAACGATATTTGAAGGAGAAGCGATGTTTTTTTTCGAGATGCATTTTAAAAAGACGAACTTGTTTTATGATGGCTATCATTGGAGGGGTAAAGAACTTTGATGTTCGTAGGAGAAAATGATGAATAAACAAAACAACTTGAGAAAATATTGGGATATCTATTCAGAAGAGACCAGCTTCAATGCCTCAGTTATTACCGATTTTTTGCAACGGAACGGGCAAGAGTTGAACTACAAAGCAGGTTCCGTGATCGTTTTGGGTGGCGATTTTCCGTCAGATGTTTATTTTATTAAGGAAGGCATTGGTGTAGGGAAAAGAAACTACGAAGACGGGAACGAGTATATCTATTTTCAGGTGGATCATACCAATGGGAATCTGGGATTGCTGGAAGTACTGGCGCGAAAGGAAATGTATATTTCCACGGTTACATGCTTAACAGATGTCGTGATGATAAAAGTTCCTTCCTATTTGCTGTACAAGGAAATTATGGAGAACCAAGAATTGTTGCGGCGTTGTACGGTTTTATTAGCTGAAGATTTGTATCGGACTTCAGGCAATGAAGGGCTGCTGTATCGTTTCCAAGGTGTTGATCGGGTAAGGCATTACTTGATTAAGTATTATGAAGAGCATGCTTCCGATGAATTGGCGGTAGAAGTGCAGAAGCAATATCAAGATATCGCCTTCGAGTTAGGAATCAGTGTTCGGACAGTAGGAAGAAGTATCAAGAAACTGAAGGAATCAGGCGAAATTATCAGCTATAATCGCAGTGTGTTTATCGACGCAGTGCATTATCAAAAACTGGTGGACCAACTAAATCACTAAGAGACGAGGAAGCATCAATTTTTTATGATGCTTCTTTTTTAACGGACAGATGACCTTTCGTTTTCAGTGAAAGCCTTGTATTTTAAGAGTATAGAAAGTCTCCAGTCCTAAAAAGAATGATAGCGCTTTTTCTGATCAGCATTCTTGTTAGGACAACACACGAGCATCTTACAAATTTGCAGGAGGTACAGTAAATGAAGAGAGGTTTGAAATACGATTTTTCACTTTTGGCACTTTTACTCATTCCCGTCGGCGTTTCGCTAAATGTAGTTGGTTATCAGTTATCAACGATCTTGAAATTGCCGGTATTTATTGATCAAATCGGAACCATGCTAGTATCTATGATTGCCGGACCGTGGATCGGTTTATTAACCGGACTTTTAGGCAATGTGGTGAGCGGGATGCTTAATCCGATTGCGATTGCTTTTGGCTTTGTTTCCATGAGCATCGGATTTGTCTCGGGCTTTTTCTCTCGCTGGAAAATGTACACGAATATTATTGGGCTGCTGATTGCGGTGTTTATTTTAACGATTGTTTCAGCCTTTACCGCAGCGATAGTCACCGTCTTTTTGTTTGGTGGTGTCACGGGGGCGGGAACTGATCTGGTAACAGCGGTCTTTTTAGCAACAGGACGTGAATTGTGGAATTCAGTGCTGTCTACCAATCTTATATCGGGAACCGTTAATACCGTGTTGAACTTGGCAATCAGCTGGTTGATTGTTCGCCGCATTCCTAATCGCTTCTTAGTGAAACTAAATTATGGGGAACAGTACATCAAGAAGGGAGTGTTGAGCCATGGATAGCTTTATCGGCAGACTGTATCCATCAACCAAATTTTTGTTAGTTGTTGTGATGATTCTATTAAGTATGTTTACGCCTGACTATCGGTTCCAGTTAGGACTGTTTGCAGTAATCTTGATATTGAGCTTACTGTCAAACACTCTCGGTCAATTTTTGAAGGTGTTTTTAAAATCAATCGCCTTGATTGTGGTTTTCATCTTTGTGATTCAAGTGTTTATCATCAAGAATCCTGATTCGCAGCCGATTTGGGGCTTTATCAGTTTTTCTGAGATGGGATTGGCTACCAGTATTGACATGTCTTCACGGATTATAGCCATCAGTTCCAGCATTATCTGGTTTTTCCAAACAACCAGTGTGAAGGATATCATTCATGCCTTAGAGTTAGCTAAAGTTTCCAAGAAGGTGACCTTCGTCATTTCATCGACGATTCAATTGGTACCTCAGATGTCTAAATTGTCGCAAACTATTAGTGATGCACAAAAATCGCGGGGGATCGAAACAGAGGGCTCTCTGATGATTCGAGTGAAAGCCTTCATTCCCATGATGGGTCCGCTGGTTCTGTCTTCTATTCAACAAACAGAAGAACGGGTGTTGACGCTGGAGTCTCGCGGATTTTCTTCTACGATTAAAAAGACCTCGATCTATGCTATTAAAAAAAGTAAATGGGATTATTTGATTGCGGCTGGATGTATTGTGCTCTTTATTTCTTACTTAGTCTGGAGGAATCGCTAATGAGTATTCTGTCACTGAAAAATATTCAATATACCTATCCGTTAGAAACAGAACCTGTGATTAAAAACGTCAGCTTAGATTTAGAAGCTGGAAAGGTTTATGGTGTTATCGGCGGAAATGAATCCGGTAAGACAACGTTGTGCAACATCATGCGGGGGTTCATACCTGAGTTATATAAAGGAACGTTATCTGGTGATGTTCTATTTAATGGCAAGTCGATTTCGGAGTACAACATCGGCGAATTGGCAGCCCATATCGGCTACTCTTTCCAAAATCCTTTTACCCAGATTTCCGGGGTGAAGGAGACGGTTAGCGAAGAAATTGCTTATGGCATGGAGAACTTAGGTGTTCCACGGGAGAAAATGATCCAACGAGTTGATGAATTAATCCAGCTGTTTCAATTAGACGATCTGAAGGACAAAAATCCTTTTGAATTATCAGGCGGTCAAAAACAACGGGTAGCTTTGGCGTCAATTGTGGCACTTGATCCGGAGATCATTATTTTGGATGAACCAACTTCTCAGCTGGACCCGAAAAGCACTGAAGACATCTTCAAAATTGTGAAGCACTTAAAAAAAGCTGGCAAGACTATTTTCCTAGTCGAACATAAAGTGGATTTGTTAGCCGAATACTGTGATGAGATTTTAGTTATGAGTGCTGGCGAACTGGTGATGAAGGGTAAAACTACCGAAATATTAACCGATGAAAAAGTGGTGCAATACGGTGGGCAACTGCCGCAAGTTACCTTGTATTTCCTTCAGGCATTTGGGAATCAAGGAAAAGTTCCGCTAACTGTAGCTGAAGCTTTTTCATTATTGAAAGGAAGTGAGTAGCGATGGCTTATCTATCATTAAAAGATGTCAGCTTCACTTATCCAAATGGATTTGAAGCTGTTCAAAAAATTAATCTTGATTTTGAGTTGGGAGAAGCAGTCGCTATTATTGGTCAAAATGGTGCTGGGAAAACCACGACTGTTAAACTGATGAATGGGTTGCTAAGACCAACCAGTGGCGAAGTTTTATTAGACGGTGAGAAAACCGACAAGTTAACTACCGCTAAAATGTCCCGCTATGTGGGCTATGTCTTTCAAAATCCCGACGACCAAATCTTCCAAGACACGATCTACAACGAAATCGCTTTTGGTCCGAAAAGTCAGAAGTTGTCAAAAAATGAGATCGAGGAAAAGGTTCAAGCAGCCGCCAAGTTATGTGGGTTAGAAAAGGCTTTGCAGGAGCATCCCTATAATCTGCCTTATTCCAAGCGGAAATTTATCACGATAGCAGCGGTCATTGCTACTGATCCCAAGGTAGTCATTCTAGATGAACCTACTGCTGGTCAGGATCGTCAATCGACTGAATTGCTGGGAGGAATAATTAAGCAGTTAACGAATGAGAGAAAAACGGTGATTACTATTACCCACGATATGGAATTTGTCGTTTCCGAGTTTTCGCAAGTAATTGTATTTGCGGAAAAACAAAAACGGCGAGAAGGGACGCCCAAGGAAATCTTCTGGGATGAAGAACTATTAGCCTTTAGTCATTTGAAACAGCCTTATATTTGTCAGCTGGCTAAGCTGCTGGGACATCAAGGAGTCATGACTATTCGGGATTTAATGGAGGTAAAACAATATGAAACAATTATGGATTGACTGTGATCCGGGTCATGATGATGCGCTGGCGCTATTAACTTCGATTGCCCATCCAGAGCAACTTTCAATATTGGGAGTTTCGACAATTGGCGGTAATCAAACGTTAGAAAAGGTAACCAAAAATGCCCAAAATGTCTTAGCCTTCGTTAATGCTGAGATTCCTTTAGTAAAAGGCGAAGAAGGTCCTTTGGTCAAACCTTTGAGTACAGCAGCAGAAGCACACGGGGATTCTGGTATGGATGGACCGTACTTTGGGGAAAATACCTATCCATTAGTGAAGGAAAGTTTTCTTCATTATATGTACAAAACTATTTCGGCAGCTTCTGAAAAAGTGATTCTGGTTTGCTTAGGACCATTAACCAATATCGCCTTGATGCTGAAAACATTCCCAGATATACGCGAGAAGATTGAATATATTAGCTTGATGGGTGGAGGGATAACTCATGGAAATATCACTCCTTTAGCAGAGTTTAATATCTATGTCGATCCTGAAGCTGCTCAAATCGTTTTTCGTTCCGGTCTGCCAATTGTAATGTCTGGCTTAGATGTAACGGAAAAAGCGGAAATTACGGTTGAAGAAATTCAGCGCTTAAAAGGCAAAGGGAAGGTTTCAAATCTAGCTTATGAATTGCTGAGTTTTTATAATCATTCCGGACGTCAATTTGGTTTCGTAAATAGTCCGATTCATGACCTATGTGCTGTAGCTTATATCTTACAGCCAGATATGTTTGAAGGAGCGCCGCACACAGTCGAAGTCATTACTGATGATGGATTGGCTAGAGGCTTAACGTTTGCAGATAAAAGGACAAACGTAACGATGGTTAAAAATACTTTTGTTTTGGATGAGGTGAACAGAGAAGCTTTTGTCCAGCTGCTTATTCAATCGTTGGAAATATTGGATAATAAATAAAGATGTTACTTCATGCAGCCTCAGATAGATGGGTTGTGTGAAGTTTTTTTGTTTTGAGCTTGTACGATGGATATCTGTGGACACCTGATCAAAAGGATCGGTCCAATTTCCGATTTTCATCTGAACAGCATTCTGTCAACTAACTAAATAAGGGGTTCTCCGCTGAATTTAGGTAAATGGCTGCTTATATTCAGCTTTTTTGTTGTGTCGAGATTTTAGGAGTAGGCATATTTTTTTACAAGTTCTTTTTTTAGATGGTACTTTAGAAAAAGAATAAGAAAATGATTAAAAAAAGAACAGGAGGACTGCCAATGAAAAGAATACTGATTCTCAGTTCCGAGAAAACTTTTTTTTAGCAGATTGTACGCCAGATGACTTGACCCAGATACAGTAGGAACTTCAGAAAACTTGGATGTCCCATGAATAATTGAAAAGCAAGGCAATACTGTTTATCTGACCGGACGAGGTGGCAACAATAATCAGGACAACTCTATTATTCAATTTTTTTAATATTCCTAAATTAATTTAATGTATTTACCGATCGTTAAAATCTAAGTTTGTATACAGAGGAATTAGCAGTCTATAATTGTATATATACACAGGTACTTAATCGTAAAGATAGTGGTTTTTGGCTCGATAGTTGATAAATCGCCGAACTTTCTCAAGTGTAATCTAATTATTTTAGTCATGGCTAAAAAGAATTACTAGTAAGGAGAAATGATAATGATGAGTAAAGAGGTACAAATTGAGGATAAATTAGTAGAAATATTCAAGACTCGGACGTCATTTGACCTGAATGATTGCATTGATTATTGGGATGAGAACTTTTTTGGAACGGAGCTTTCTTTTTCTACCAGGGAGGTTGCGTTAGTCTTTTTGGATATTAAAGAGGAATTCGATATTGTGATTCCCAAATATTTTGTGAACGGATGTGGCTTTACTACTTTTCAAAGAGTTGTAAATAAGGTAAAAAATGAGTTGTAGCTGCCACATCAGATATGATTCTTATTTCAAGTAATATCAGAGTGTGTATAAGCTCATTTATGTAGTGTTACATGTACAAGATATCTCATATTAAAACAGGAGCCGGACCTAATGTCACAAATAGGTCTGGCTCCTTTTTCGGTTGGAAATTAGCTACGTTCGATCATTCAAAAACTCGCCTATTCTTTTGTTCAGCCAACAATAGCTCAACCATGCGCCCATAACTAGCAACGCCGTCACTTTGATTATTTGCTTTCAAATAAGTGTCGTTTACTCTTGTTGAAAAATGATAAAATGTGCCACGGTACTTACTAAAATACTCCGTATAATAGGTACGATCTTGCTGAACTTGTTGTGACAAGCTGCTTCTAATTTCGGTTGCTTTTTCCGGATTTACGCGATTTAAAGCTGAAATCGAATAATTGAAGGCTAACGATACGCCACTGTAATTCATTACAGGATCATTTACTTTTTTACAGGCTAGATAGGCGATAAAGTTCGCTTCGTCCTCTCGCATAAAGCCAACTTGATGGGCAAGTTCATGAACCATTGTTGAGGGAACCATGTAAAAGGGAACATCTCGGTTGACATTTGATTCAATGGTGAAAGGGAAAAATACACCAGTGATACCTGCTTGCGACATGACTTCTGATAATAGAACAGGCTTGGGTTTGGAATAAAATGAACGTTTCAACACCGGATACTCTTTGGCAAGTTCCTGCATCGCTGTTACAGATTGTTCAGAATATACCATAAATTCATTGGAATCATACATATCACCCGACAACTTGCCGCGAATTTCCATCAATTCACTCGCTAAATTGGCACAAAGCAGCTCCAAATCCGCTTGGTTTCCTTGATCAATAGCATAACCAGTATAATCAGTGAACGTATAGCGGTAATAATTTAAGCCACACAACATAGTAAAGAAAAAATAGATCATACTTGCAATTGCTAAAACACTTACCACTCCACGATAAACAATCATGCGCCGTTCATTTTTCGTGACAATGAATTTGTGCACAGAAAAAATACAAACGCTTAAACAAGCCGCAATAAATAGTAGAACCAGCCACTCAGTTACGGAAAAAGAAACCAACGAAGGTAAAAAGCCCACAATATTTGCTAAAACTGGATATATTTTTAAGCTAAAGACAGACTCGGTCCAGGCTGGGTGCAGTCGAGCGTATTGAGTTAGCAGAAAGGCGAAGATTCCTGGGATTAACCAAAACCAGCGCTTTAAGAAATAATTATTCATGATAGCTCCTTTGGCTTTTTTGATTGGTTAGGACAGAATTGATATTAATACTGTGTTTGTTACATTTCATAACTATACTTTTTGGAATGTCTTATTATTATAGCAAACAAGAATAGGGACATACAATCGATGTAGAGTTGCTAACATTCGCAAGATTTTTACCGATACTAAAGCTTGTGTCAAAACTACGAGAGAATTGGCTGATTCTATTCAATATTAAATTATCAAAAGCTTAGAGATCACGCATCTAGTAATAATTAAATCCTAGATGGTAATAATATAGGACATAGAAACAACTACAACAATTTTCTTCAAAAACTTTTTGGTATAATTAAATTGTCAAGTGTACTTTAAGAGAAGCAGTATGATTATTCTAAGGAAAAATCCTTCTTGCCCTTTCTAAGAGGATAAATTTGAAAAAATGAAGGAGGTTAACCAATGAAATTTTGTCCTGAATGTGGAGAACCGGTAATGAGAGAGGCAAATTTTTGTACTAATTGTGGTCACAAATTTGAGCAATCAACTGTCAACACATCTCAATCAGATAAAGAATTTCAGAATTCAGAAACGATAGATCAAGCGGTTATTCCGGAAGAAGTATCTTCTAATAGGTCGATGAATCGAAAAAAATTAGGAATAATTACTGGAATTATCATTATAACTTTGATAGGATTCTTTCTATTTGCTTACCTCAACCTAAATAACAGAAACGAGCAATTAACCAGCGCTACCTCATCAACGTCTATTGCTATTAACAGGAAAGAATCCACACAAGAAAATAGTTCAAACAGCATTACAGAAAAGAAGCTTGAGTCAACTGATCCAAACGACTATTTCATAACGGATACTTCTATTAAAGCACCTGAAACTATTCAAGGTACTTTTCGATTAATGAAGAACAAGGAAATTCCCAGCTTATTCACCAGCGTTTCTGCAACAACTTCGCAAGTAGAGACTACTGGTGTTCAAGTGCCTGATACTCACAGCATAACTATTGATGTATCAATACGGAATCTATCATCACAGTTCTTAGTGGTAGATCCTTCTAAATTTACACTAGTCTCTCCATTTACAACCGAAGTATCCTTAGTGTCATCCCCTTATAATCTAGCCATAATGCCCAATGATGCTGCATTTTTACGGGGCGTTTTTGCAAATGTTAATGACCAAAAATTAGTTGAAGGCTGGCAGCTTTATTACGAAAACAATCTATTAATAAGCGCACCCAGTGGAGAAGCAGGCTTTACGGAAACACTACAGATACCACAACTAATTCAAGACGCTGGTAATGATAACGGACAAGACAAAGTGGATCGATCGAATGTATTTGATTATATCGACAAGTATTTTCAAGAAGAGCACGGAACGACCATCGAAGAATTTATGAAATTAACCCAATTTAGTTCGGTTAATGAGGAACCAGACGGATTTTTCATTACAGCAAATAATCTATCTGGTGCTGGAGGTAATTGTTTTAAAGTCAATTTCGATGGTACTGTGGATGAGTATAATTCTGCTGGGAATATGCTGATAACTTCTCGTAAAATTATTTTAGACTAAAGAAGAGCGATCAGTAGAAGAATCAGAAGTATCTGAGGATATTTGAAAAGGAAATCAGCCATGCTTCCAAGTATTTCAGACTGTACGTAAAATACAAAGGATAGATATCATCATGAAAAGTGAATATAAAAACGAAGTTCAAAAAAAGCATAATCGGGGAACGAGATACTTCTACAAAGATAGTACTCAAAGATGTCAGAAAAAAAGGCTTCAGATATGGGGAGATACTCAAGGGAGATTCTTCTTAGTGAACACACGACTATCCCCAATTGTGCTCTGTACCTATTCTACTGCAAAGACTTAAATGACCCAGATTAATAAGGCTTGCCAGAAGAAACATCTAACAAGACAGTTATACTCTCGCTAACCTATTAATTTTTTAAACTTTATTGCTTGTATTACCTTGCCAAGGTATGATAATTTCAAGGGATTAAAAAAAGATTGAGACGGGGGATTAAAATGAAGAAAAGGTGTTTGTTGGTTTTTGTTAGTTGTCTGTTTTTGGTGCTACTTGGAGGTTGTGGAGCCAGAGAAAATGAAAGCTCTTCCGACAATGGTGGTGGAAGTAACAATGCTGAGAATAACAATGCTCATGATGAAATAATTTCTTTTATTGTTGATGATGTCCCTAATAAAGATGTAAGAGGAACATCTAGCACAGTTGTAACATTATTTAGTATTGACCCCGATACGGGTGCTAGAACGGAACTTAAGAAATTTCAAGGTAAAACTAGGACAGCAGGAGGAGGGGATAATGCTCCAGATACTATTCGGATTAGCGTTCATGAAAAATTTCCTAACGGAGAGAGAAAGCCCTTTTCTCCTGATTATAAGTTGCTTGCTTCACATGCGACCTACTTTTCCGATGACCAAATGAGTGACGCTAATACTGTAGGTTTCATAGATGAAGAGGGAAATTATACAAATGTATCTGGACTGGTATCAGATGAAACAACTCCGTTTCATTTATTTGCTCACTTTTACAAAAACAGTTTTTGGTTCTATGACAGAATACAAGAAAACTGGTTCAGTGTTCCGCTTGATAATATAAGTAAAGAAACCTTAAAAGATGAAGGTCACTCGGGAGAAGAAGAAAACAATGGGTTTGATTTTTATGCGCTTGACTCTGATGGATCAGATCCTTTCTTTATGGATTTAGTTAATGGGCTTTTTTACAAGGATAAGGTTCTAAAGCATGATTCCTATCAATCTAAAAAAGATTACTTAAATGGTGATTATAAATCTGAAGTGGAATTTGCCATAGACGGTTTTAGCAATAGAGATATTGAAATTTTGATAGGAAAAAAAGATAGCGGAGTCATTCTTTTCAAAACAAAAGATGACAACCCTGAGTATTATAAATACGATATAAAAAAAGATGAAGTAACTGAGCTTCCCGAATTAGATCTAATTAAAGACGACAATGGCTATCATCTTGATGATTACTTCGTTGAATGGAATTGACCATGTAAACACTGTAAGGGTTACCTCTATATGCGTTCTTAGCATGAGAAAAAATGAAAATACGAGACGAGCTGAACTGAATAAAAATGGTACGCCTTGAATTTGTTACTCGTGAAGGGAATTCTAGGTTAGTAGTGCTCTTTGACAAAGATAAAGTGCTCAATCTTGCTTCCTATCAGCCTAAGAAAAAGTTTCTTAATGACGAAGGTGGTATAACGTTTCCTGAAATAGATTTACCAGATATAGAATTTCTAACAGGAAAAAAAAGACAAGGGAGAAATACTGATTCAATTCAACCGCTCTGCTACAACTACAACCTATTACATTTATGATATAAAGTCGGAAAGAGTTAAGGAAGTTCCAAATTTTGCTCAATTGTATACCGAGGACGGATACGAGATAGGAGATTACTTTATTCAATTGAATTAGTATTCATATTCTCCAAGTAGCTTAATGTCTTTTCTTTATTGTATATAGAAGAGGGAATTTATAAATAGTGTGAACCTGAAAGTGGCTAAACAGATTTTCTGTCTAGCCACTTTCAATTCTTTTTAGCTACAACGAATTCAACGCATCCGTGGTCTTATCGTTTTCAATATGCGTGTACAAAGTCGTGGTCGTAGTCGAACTATGTCCCAGCTGCTGGGCAGTCAGTACCAGGTTGTTGGTTTGCTGATAGAGTCTGGTTGCCAGTGTGTGGCGCAGCTTATGGGGGGTGACGCGAACTTTGAAGCTGGCTGAATATTTTTCTACCATTTTTTCGATGGCGGAGCCGGTGATGCGTTTGGCTTTGCCTTTGCTGATGGAAAGGAAGAAGGCCGGTTCGTATTTATCTGGGTGGTAGCGTTCCTCGCGAATGGCTTGGTAGTTAGCCAGATATTCCATAGCAAAGGCGGCGATCCGCACCGAGTCAGTTTTGTTTCCTTTGCGGATTACCGTGACGCGATTTTGTTCAAAGCTGATCTCATCCAGATCAATACTGACAACTTCTGATAATCGCAGGCCAGAAGCCAGCATCAAGGCATTGATAGCTAGATCTCGTTCAGAGTCCCGGCGATAAAACTTCATCGCTTGCGGCGAAAGGGTCTCAGGATAAATATCGCGAATGTACTCCAAGTATTTTTCGGTTTCGTCCCCTAAGAACAGCTTGTCTTCAATCGTGTCGGCCCGCGACTGCAGGGTGCGGCGATCAGAGACGTTGGCAATTTCCCGCATGATGTCGTGGGTCAAGTAAGGCTTGTTTTGCGTATTGTTGGAGCTTTCCGCCAAATACTTGAAAAGGACCTTCAAGGCAGTGATGTTCCGCTGAATGGTGACCTTCGACAAGGTTTCACTGGATTGCTTTTTCGAGCCGTCTTGATTCAGTTGGCGAGTGTTTTGTTTTTTGCGTCTCAATAGATAGGACTTGTACTGGGTGGCGGTCCGCAGCTGCAATTTATCTAAAGAGGAGGGCGCAATCGCGTTCATTTCTTTTTCAGGCACATGCTCGTGCTGGATCAACCACTGAAAGAACTGCTGGTAATTTTTCAAATATTCCAAAATCGTGTTGGGGGAATATTCGTCAGCAATTTTTATTTCAACGAACTCATGGATGAATGAGGGCATGTGGGCAAGAAGTTGATCAATTTTTTCGTTGGCTTTTTCTTTGGACATAAAAATCACCTTCCTGTATGTACCAATTTTTGAATAATAGGGGGAGAACCCCTTAACATAATAATAGAGGGTATAGACCGATTTGTCAACTAGTTTTTATTTTATTTTTTAAAAACACCTAAACGGAGAGGAAAAGGAGAGGTAATTATGATTTTAGATGTTATTTTATGTTTCTGAAAAAACTTATCTTTTCAGAATGATGGAGACTTTGTTTACATAATACAATTATGGAAAGCTACAGCCAGATAAATCAGCCAAGCAGCCGAGCCAAAATCACTAAATTGATCAAAATAAACCGATCGAAACACCTCAAAAAATTTCCTAACGCTTTAAGTTTTGTCGATGATTCCTGCAGCAACTCGCAATTGAACAACGACTAACTGTACAAGTACGGCGCATGTAGCGCACAAAAAAGTGAAAAAATGCGCGGAAATTGGACAAAAAGTGCGGCTGTTGAACAACCAAATCTAAACCCAGGAAAAACCGCAAAATTGACCATTTTTAACCTATATCCGCTAATTACCGTTAATCTACACAATCCATTATATCCATCTTTCCGAAAAACGTACATTTTTTAGAAAGATGAAACCAAGTTGATGAGTCAAACTAGGTCTCCAGATGACCTCTTGCTCTTATAAAGAACGTCAAATAAAGGTTTCTAAGCCTTTAGATAATCTATTCGAGTTAACGAACGCTCACAAGAATCTTCACTGAAGTCGAAAAGTTTTGCGTCTTAAGTAAAGATTCCGCAAAACAGAAACGTATGTTCTTATCAAGTGCGCAATAAACTCAGGAAGCAAAAATTTGTCCTCCTGAGTTTTTCTCTTATGATATTTCGACGGTTTCCTGTATCTCAAACAATGAATTCGTCGCCGTATAAATTTTTCGAGCCGTTTCAGCCTTGTTCATCGTATACAAATGAATGCCATCAGCACCTTGTGTAACTAAATCGACAATCTGGTCGATCGCATACGCAGTGCCGGCATCTTTTAATGCTACCGGATTGTCGCTGTATTTGTCTAGAATTGCCAAGAATTTTTGCGGCAGCTGAATATTGGCGGTGCGAATGATTCGTTCGGCTTGTCGTTTGTTGATAACCGGCATGATCCCGGCTAAAATTGGTACATCGATCCCAGCTAACCAGCATTTTTCCTGAAATCGATAAAACGACTCATTGTCGAAAAACATTTGAGTCACCAGCTGATCCGCACCAGCCTGGACTTTCTCTCTCAAATGATGGATATCTGCCACCGTATTATCCGATTCGGGATGGCCTTCCGGATAACAAGCTGCTGAAATAGAAAAACGATCGTCCTGCCCTTTAATATAAGAAATCAGATCGCTAGCATATTGAAAGTTAGTCCCTCTTGGCTTATCTGGCAAAATATCTCCCCGCAAAGCTAGGATGTTTCGGATATTTTTCTGCTTCAGGACTTCAAGAATGTTATCCACCTCCCCTTTATTCAAATAAGCTGCTGTTAAATGAACAATACTGGGAACTTGGTGCTGTTGCTGAATGTGCTGAGCAATTTTCACGGTGCTTTCGGTGAGGGACAGCTGCTGATTACTACAGGTAACGCTGATAAATTCCGGTGCCAGGTCCTCCATTTGACTCAGTGAATGGTATAAACTGTCGATGGATGATTTTGACGTAGGCGGAAAAACTTCAAAGGACAAGGTTGCTCCGTTACTCTTGGGAATCATCTAGCTCCACCTCCCCTTTTTACCTTGTATCGTATCGTTGACAATTCTCTGCATGTTTTTTCCTCCTGGAGTGTTTATAAATTGAACTCTATCATTCATCTGAGTTATTGGCTAACAGTAAATATTTATAACTGGTTACAGCGAATTCCTATACCCTTGATGATAATATAATGAGAAAAATGGTTGACAGATGAGAAAAAGTTGGCTATAGTAAAAACCAATATAAGATGCGTCGATAAGAAGAGTACAAATAGCTACCCATTTGAAAGAGAGCTCCAGTTGGTGAAAAGGAGTAATGGCGAACGTTTGGAAAATGGTCTTTGAGCATTCAGCGGTGAGTGAATAATAAGCTGCTGACGGAGGTGCCCGATATCGCAACGCAGTATCAGTGTAACGCTCGTACTGGCTAAGGCTATAAACTGTGAAGTTGTAGCAAATTAAGGTGGTAACACGAATTCATTCGTCCTTTTTCTTGTAATGAGAAAAAGGACTTTTTTTGTGCTTAAAGGAACACATCTAATCAAGAAGGAGGCATATAGTGATGCGGATTCAACAACTGGAGTATTTAGAAAAAATTGCTGAGATTGGCTCCATCAATGAAGCAGCCAAGAGTTTATACTTGTCCCAACCTACCTTGTCTAGTGCCATCAAAGAGTTGGAAAATGAAATGGGTATCTGCATTCTCCACCGCAGCAAGCTGGGAGTATCCTTGACGGAAGAAGGCCGAGAATTTTTGACCTATGCCAAGCAAGTAACCGATCAGGTAGATTTGCTGGAGAAGCGCTATAAAAATTCTAATAAGCGTGACTCCCGCTTGTCGATCTCATCGCAGCATTACGCCTTTTCGGTACATGCATTTGTTGAATTTATCGAGAAGTATCAAGCAGATAGCTATCAATTTACTTTAAGAGAGACTGAGACGCAAAATATTTTAGATGATGTTGCCAGCTTTCGTAGCGAGATTGGCATTCTATTTTTAAATGATTTTAACCGCAAAGTGCTGGAAAAATTGTTTGAAGAAAAAAATTTAGTTTTTTCCACCCTTTTCTTTGCTGCCCCGCATATTTTTATCAGTAAAGAAAATCCGCTAGCCACTAAATCGATCGTAACCTTGGCAGATTTAACTGATCTGCCTTACTTGTCCTTTGAACAAGGTAATAGTAATTCCTTCTACTTTTCAGAAGAGATTTTAAGTACCAGAAGCTATAAAAAGCATATTAAAGTCAGTGATCGAGCAACTATTTTTAATCTGATGGTAGGCTTAAACGGTTATACCTTTAGCACGGGAATCATTAGTAGTGAATTAAATGATGACAGTATCGTAGCAATACCTTTGGATCTTCCCGACCGGATGGAAATCGGCTGGATTAAGAGCCAACGTACAAACTTATCATCACTAGGAACACACTATTTAGATACACTAAAAAAGCATATCCATGACTACGGATTTGCGACAATTGAGGAGGAAGTCTATGTCTAACAAAAATTATCAAGAAGCAACTTACTTAGCTCAAATCGGAAATCAATCTGATCAGCAAACCGGTTCGGTGAACCCACCCATTTATTTATCTACTACCTATGCACATCCAGAATTAGGTCAAAGTACTGGCTTTGATTACACACGAACAGCCAATCCGACAAGACAAATCGTGCAGGAAGCTTTGGCTCGCTTGGAGAATGGTCGATTTGGATTTGCAACCAGTTCAGGAATGAGCGCTATTCAATTAGTCTTCGAGTTGTTTCCTTGCGGCAGCCGCTTTTTAGTTTCTCGTGATCTTTATGGCGGCAGCTATCGCTATTTCAATGCTTTGTCTCAGCAAGGCAAATATCACTTTGATTATTTCGATACACTGGAGGATTTAACTGCACAGCTTACGCCCGAGATTGCAGCAATTTTCTTAGAAACACCAACCAATCCCTTGATGAACGAAGTTGATATTGCTCAAGTAGCTGCCTTGACTAAAACCATGGACACCTTGCTAATTGTCGACAACACGTTTTATACCCCTATTTTACAAAAGCCTTTAGACTTAGGCGCAGATATCGTGATTCATTCAGCAACTAAATTTTTGGGAGGACATAATGATTTGTTAGCTGGAGCGGTGATCACTAAATCAAGCAATTTAGGCGAAAAATTGGCTTATAGCCTAAATACCACTGGAGCAGTCTTAGCTCCTTTTGATTGTTGGCTATTAATTCGTGGCTTAAAAACCCTAAAGCTGCGAGTTCTGCAGCAACAAGAAAATGCGCAAAGGTTAGCCGCTTATTTGGAAAGCGAGCCGGCGATCAAAGAAGTTTTTTACCCTGGTCGTGGCAGTATGATCAGTATCAAGCTGCACTCATCTGAACAAGTGCCTGGCGTTCTATCGGCGCTGCAGTTGTTTACCTTTGCGGAAAGCCTTGGCAGTGTGGAAAGTCTAGTGACCTATCCGACTACGCAAACTCATGCGGAAATTCCTAAAGAGCTGCGGGAATCCTACGGGCTGACGGACAATTTATTGCGGCTTTCAGTTGGTATCGAGGATGCTGAGGACTTGATTGCCGATTTGCAGCAGGCCTTGAAAAACGCTGAGTAAAAGAAAAAACCTCCAGCAAGTTGAAAGATTCGCTGGAGGTTTTCAAAATAAAGTAAACGAATATAATGGCAATTACAATTTGCTGCTATGTTTTTTGGCTAAATAAATATTGGCACAGCCTGAGACAATACCACCGGCAATGACGACAGGACCAAGTGTGCTGTGGGCTAAAGCATCCACATTGTAACTTGCTAAGGCAACAGCCATGGAAGTGACCGCTGAAATTTTCGCTTGTTTGCAACGCACCTTAGTAGCCGCCTGCAGCAATTTGTCTTCAGTAGAAGTATAATCCATTCCGTTTTCGATGTGTTCCACTTCGTTTTCCTCCCTATCTCTTCCTATATAAAGAGTGTAGCATGTTCCCGTAAGGCTTGACCTCAGTCTAGAGACGCAATTTTTTCTAAACTTACTCCCCAAAAGTGAAAAAATGCTAATAAAATGATTTTACCACAAAATTTTCATAGAGAGTAATCATATTTTCAAGATATTTGTTTTCAAAAAAGTAAAACAACCTTTAGTTTACATAATTTATTTACAGGCTACAATCATTCATTGGCTACTCAACCAAAATAAAAAAGGACAGAGATCCCTCTCTGCCTCAACTAGCAAAAACACCACTAGTTTTCCACTAAAGAAACGGCTGCTCGCAGTGCCAGCTGGTACGTTTCAAATCCAAATCCACACATAACACCAGCTGCTTTTTCAGCAAGCACGGAATGATGCCGGAATTCTTCCCGCGCATGAACATTTGACATGTGCATCTCAATGAAAGGCACCTCCAAGATTTCCAGCGCATCGCGAATAGCATAGCTGTAATGAGTCCAGGCACCTGCATTGATGATGACGGTATCTACCTTATCTTGATAGCCTTGATGAATTCGTTCCACCATTTTGCCTTCGTCGTTAGTTTGAAAGTGTTCAACTTCCACCTTTAATTCAGAGGCCAGCTTCGCCATATTTTGATTAATTTCATCAAGCGTAACTGTTCCATAATGTTTAGGATTGCGATGGCCGAACATATTGTGGTTCACGCCATGGAGCATTAATATTTTTTTCATAATAATTCCTTTCTACTACCAAGGTTTCGCTGCTTGAATTTGTTCAATTGACCCTGGTGCTGCTTGTAAAATTTCTAAACATAAACCATCAGGAAGCTGCAGCCAGTTTTCCCCTTGCGGAAGCTGCTTTACCGGATAGGTGTTGATTTTTTTAAGGACAGCCTGCTGGTCATCCACCATAATTCCTAAATGACCTAGTTTGCCGCTGTGGTGCTTTTCCTGACTTTCGATTAACTGAATTCCTCCATACAGCCATACTTGTTTTGGCTGACCGGGTTCTTCTTTCCTTAAGCGTTCAGTGAAGCTTAAGGTTTGGTAGAAAAAGTCGACATACCATTCGACATCCGTCACGAAAACGGCGATATGTTCAATATACGCTTTAGTCATTGGCGTCACCTTGGCTGTTTTTAGCCTCAATTCCCTTCACACAGGCAGTGAGTGTCTGATTGACTGGCGCTGTTAGCTGAGCCTTTTTTGCCCAACGTACAACTGCGCCGTTGATAAAATCAATTTCTGAACGTTGCTGCTTTTCCAAGCTTTGCAAAATCGAGGTTTTAAATCCGTAAGGCAATCCGGCAGCTGCTTTTTGCCAAATGGCTTGGGGTGATTCTTCAGACAATACAATCTGATGTGCTTTAGCTACCGCAATCGCTTCTTCAATCGCCGCAAAAGCAGTGGCTTCCACCTCTGGTAATTGATAAAGCTCACCATAAGGAAGTCCAGTAATGCCAGCCAGGGCACCAGTGGCTACATTAATCATCAGCTTGTCCCAGATCATCCCTTTGATGTTGCTGCTAATGACGGTAGTGATACCTCCTTCATTCAGTTCCTCAGCAACCTTTTGAATTCGCTCAGTTTGCTGGCCATTCATTTCACCAACGCAAATTTCTTTTCCTTTAATACCAGGAATGACTTTTCCAGGTGCAATTAAAACACCGCCCACATAGGCTTTTCCACCGATAATTTGGCGGGGGTTAAGCTGCTGTTCCAGAATTTCTTCATTGCCTAAGCCGTTTTGTAAAGACAGAACTAGCGTGTTCTCCCCAATTAATGGAGCCGACTGCTTAATCGCTTCCTCAGTAGCAAAAGATTTAACTAATACAATCAGCAAATCCATTTTTTCTAAAGTAGATGGATCGGTAGTAGCTTGGATGGGAATCGCTGTTTCCTTGCCATCTTCCACAAAAATCAGTCCATTTTGATTCATCTGGTCCACATGCTCTTGCCACTGATCCACTAGATAAACTTCTTTACCATTTTGGGCTAAAGTTCCGCCAATAGAACTCCCTAAGGCACCAGCTCCTAAAAAGCAGATTTTCATCGTTCCATATCCTCCTCAGGAATAAATTTCAAAATGTGGATAGCAAAGACACAAATTTCTCCATGTTGATTGAAGATTTCTACATCGGCATAGGTTTTCATTTCAGCTAAATCAACTCTTTTTACTGTATATTTGGCGGTTACGGTATCACCAAAGAAAACTGGTTTTATGAAACGTAGCTTGTCATAGCCATAAGAAACACTAGGAATATCAGCGTTTGCCTGCTGCTGAATCATGGTAGAAGCAGTACAGCCAAAGGAAAAGGTCAGTACTCCGTGAACAATCCGTTCCTTGAAGGGGGTGGTTTTCATAAATTCAGCATTCATGTGCATTTGACTAAAATCACCAGTAATACCTGCGTATTGATAAACATCTGATTCACTGATGGTTTTAGTGTATAAGCAGGTATCATCGACTTTCAAAGGCAATTTTTTTATCATTATTTGTTCCTCCTTGTGGGATGGTTAGTGAGTGTTTGTTTCAGCCATTCTTCTTTAATGCCCATAACGTCTGGCTGAAACAGGCGAGTATCCATGGCCCGCAATTCACTGGAAATACTAGGTCTAAAGGCCATTTGCTGGAGAATGTCCTTCTCCAAATCAATGCCTGGAGCGATTTCAATCAGCTGGACACCTTCACTGGTTAATTGGAAGACCGCCCGTTCAGTGACATAAAGGACTTCTTGGCCTCTAGCGATAGCGTCGCGACCATTAAAGGTAATCTCTGGGACGTCTGCAATAAACTTCTTAAACTTGCCTTCCTCTTGAATCGATAGCTGCTGCTGATCAATGGTTGTTTTCAAGCCTCCAGCGGTTAACGTACCGCAAAAGACTACTTTTTGAGTGTTTTGGCAAATATCGATAAATCCGCCGGTTCCAACAATTTTTCCATTAAAGCGATGAACGTTCACGTTCCCCAGCTGGTCCACCTCTGCGAAACTCAAGAAACAGACATCCAAACCGCCACCATCGTAAAAATCAAATTGTGTTGGCATATCCATCAAAGCACGGCTGTTCAAGGTTGCCCCAAAGAAAATTCCTTGGGCAGATTCTCCTCCAACTGCACCTGTTTCGACAGTCAAAGTGAATTCCTCTTGAAGTCCTTCTTCGCGAGCAATAATTCCGATACCGTCAGCGATTCCTACACCGACATTGCCGACATCACCGGAGGAAACTTCAAAAAGTGCCCGGCGACCTACGACTTTTCGCTGATCTAGCTCAATTAGCTCGGTGGAATCCACGCAGGCCGTAAAATCGCCGGAAAGGAAGCGATTGACGCCGCCAACATAAAGCTGCGACTGCTGCTCATCCACCACCAGTGCATCGACATAAAATCCCGGTATCTTAACCTGTCTTGGATGAAGCGTTCCGGCTTTCACGACCTTTTGTACTTGAACAATGACTTTCCCACCATTATTATGGGCAGCCTGTGCGAGAATCAACGCATCCAGATAGACAATTTCGTCTTCCATTGTAATATAGCCATCCGTATCTGCTGTAGTTCCCCGAATAATTGCGACATCAAGCGGTGTTGCTTGGTAGTAAAGGTACTCTTTTCCATCAATAAGCTGTTTTGAGACCAACTCCTCTGTTGTTTTCTTGTTCAAACGGCCTCCGCTTTGATCAGGATCAATAAATGTTCCTAGGCCTACATGGGTTAAAATTCCCGGCTGCTTCGAGGCGGCAGCTCTGGTTAATTGACAGATAACTCCTTGGGGAAAATTGTAGGCTTCAATTTCGTTACGCTCAGCCATCTCGGATAAACGCGGTGATTGTGCCCAATGTCCACCAATGATTCGCTTAATCATCCCTTGTTTAGCCAAGGGCGACATGCCACGATCATTCCGATCCCCTAATCCAGTGGTATGGATCAAGGTCAAGTTCTGCGGGTGAGTTTCTTCGTCAAAGCGCTGGGCTAATGCAGTGATCAACTGTGTTGGTTCGGTGATTCCGCCACCGGCTCCGCAAAAGCCGACGACATCGCCATCTTTAACTAGGCGAACAGCTTCAGCTGCAGAGATGATTTTAGATCTTTTATCTTTAAGCAAGTTATCCCCTCCTTTTCTCCTAAAGAATAAGGGATCGCTTTCATTAATTCCAATACCTATTTTTCTTCTTTTGATAACTTTTAGTTATTGAATTAGGGTATAATTTAACAAAAGGAAGTGATCACGATGAACCTTCAACAACTACGCTATTTTCTTCATCTAGCCGAAAGCGAAAATATGCAGCAAACCGCCGAAGATTTATTCGTCAGCCAGCCGGCTTTAAGCAAATCGATTCGCAACCTAGAGTCTGAGCTAAAGGTTCAGTTATTTGATCGAATTGGACGCAGAATCAGTCTAAATAAATATGGCCACCTGTTTCAGATGCGGGCAAAACGAGCCCTCAATGAGTTGGATTTAGGAAAAGAAGAAGTTTATGACCGGATTAATGAACAGACTGGACGAATTGATTTAGGATTTGTTTATTCACTGGGGGCAAAATTTATTCCTAGTTTGTTGGCCGATTTCACGAAAAGCAACCAAATAAACATTCGTGGGACACAAAATAATACGAAAAATTTACTCGCTCAACTCCAAGAAGGCAGTTGTGATGTGGTCTTTTGTACCGAGAATACTAATTATCCGGATTTAGAGATTGCTCCATTGTACCAGCAGCCGATTATTTTCATTGTTGGTTTAAATCATCCCCTCTCCAGTGAAAAAGTCTACAGTATCGATGAGCTTTTGGCTTATGATTTTATTTCTTTTCCCGATCAAAGTACGATTCGCCCACAAATCAATCGTTACTTTGCCAATAAGCATCTCTCTCCAAAAATTACTTACGAGGTGGCCGATGATCTGACTCTTATCAGTATGGCTAGTGAAAACTTAGGGGTAGGTATTTTTCCACGTTCCAATATACTAAACAAATTTGAAGTAAGGGAAATCACGATTAATGAATCATTTTTAACCCAAAAAATCTGTCTGGCAACCAATCCGGCACGCCATCAAACACCAGCGGTTATCCGCTTCATTGATTATGTAAAAAACAATGGCTCACGTCTGCATAGCTACATTTGACTCTTGATAAGATATTTCTACTTTTTTTAGTGTAAAGGCTGTCAAAGAATAGCTTTTGATCTATCTTTGCCTATAGTCTACTGGGTTCATTTGAGCAGATAAATTGCATGGTTGTCCAGATGATGGGAAGATAAATAATGTAATCGAATACAGTGAGAGGAGACTTTATTATGACAAAAAGAATTACTGGTAGTTATGCAACAATCGATGAAGTAGAAACAGCTGTACAAACCTTGACAGCCGAAGGGTATCCTAGAGAAAGCATTACGCTGATTGTAGATAAGAAAAATGTTCCCTCTTTAGAATATCAAGATATCCATGTAGAAACTGGCTGGTCCGAAGAAGAACATGACGAAAGCTTATGGGATCGTATTAAAGGATTTTTCGGTGGAGATGATGAGGAAGCGATGCGCCGTGATTATTATGAAACCTATCGAGATGACATCGCCAGAGGCAATATTTTAGTAGCGATAGATACTGACCGTGTTCCCGCTGAATTTGAACATGGAACTGAGACTGTCGGTCAGCCAATTAATGATACAATTATTACAGATACAACGATGGATCGCGCAGCTGTTGCTCCAGTTGACGAGCTTGCACCTGAGGCAGATGTTGTGGGACAACCAATCGATGATAGTACGAATGCTGATGAAGTATTGCGTATGCGGGAAGAACGTTTAGATGTTGAAAAAGAAAACGTTCAAACTGGTGAAGCTGTAGTGAAAAAAGTAGTCACCGAAGAAACGCAAACTGTTGAAGTACCTGTTACTAAAGAAGAATTAGTCATTGAACGCAAATCAGTTGCTGATCAACCGAGCGGAGACGTAAACTTCCAAGAAGGAGAAAGCGAAATTCGCATCCCATTATCCGAAGAACAAGTTCATGTAACGAAAGAACCAGTAGTCACTGAAGAAGTTCGAATTTCAAAACGTGAAGTTCAAGATACGAAGAGTGTTAGTGATACCGTTCATAAGGAGCATCTTGACGTTCAATCATCAGATGACAGCTTAGTACAAGAAGTTGATGATCCAATGGATAAAAGATAATTTAACTATTAGTAGCCTAGTGAAAAATACTTTCACTAGGCTTTTTCCATCTATTATAAAAATAGGTTTTGTTCGTTAAAAATACTGGTAAATTACCAAAAAGGTTACAGTCGTTTAAGACCATAACCTTCTCGGATTAGATGGTAAATATAAGCGCTTCATAAGGAGCTAGTGCTGATTGCATTGTTTGGCGCTTTGGATTGTTTCTTAAAACAAAATTACCTTTAAGAGCCTGTAACTCTGTTGGCATAGCTTGTTCTTCTTTCGAAAAGTTAGCGATCACATACCAAGTAGTTTTACCATGTATCCGTTTATAAATGAATCGGGTCGGATCATCTTCGTACAGCAATTCAAACTCGCCTTCTGTTAATAGATCTTCGGTGTGTCTCAGCTTGATTAATTGTTGATAATACTTGAAGACAGATTTTTCACTCTTTTGGTCGGCTACAACATTAACCGTAGAATAATTCGGGTTCAGCTTAAACCATGGATCAGTTTTACTAAATCCGGCATTTTCACTGTCATCCCACTGCATCGGCGTGCGGGCATTATCGCGGGTAATTTTGTGGACCGCTGCTAGAAATTCTTCTTCGGAGATGGTCTGCTGCTGCTTGACGTAAAAATCGTAATTGCCCCGCAGCTCAATATCTTCGTATTCCTCCAGCTTGAATTTCGGATTGGTCATGCCAATTTCTTCGCCCTGGTAAACAAAAGGAGTTCCCTGCAGCCCATGCAGCACCGTCGCAAAAGCGGTGGCACATTCATAGCGGTATTCTTCATCATTGCCCCAGCGGGAAATTACCCGTGCCCGGTCATGATTTTCAAAATACAAGGCATTCCAGCCTCGGCCCCGCAATTCCTTTTGCCAAGAAGCCAAAATTTTCTTCAAAGCTGGCAAATCCATCGGTTTTAAGGCCCAACGACCATTCACGTCACCCTTTTTCCGATCCACATGCATATGCTCAAAGGTAAAAATCATATCCAGCTCTTCCCTTTTTGGGTCCACCAATAAGTGAGCATCTGTGGATTTAGCTGCTGGTGACTCTCCCACACTCATCATTTCAAAAGGCTTCAAGACCTCCTGATTCATTTCGTGAATAAACTCATGCATCCGCGGACCATTTTGCTGATTCTCGGTGGTAAAATCGCGAGGGTTATCAGGAAAATCCAAGTTTTTTGAAATTGATGTCACTACATCCATCCGCCAGCCGTCTACACCCTTGGTTTTCCAAAAGCGCATCATGTCATAAATATACTGACGCACTGTGGGGTTTTCCCAATTTAAATCTGGCTGCTCTTTGGCATAATAATGGAGATAGTACTGCTGGCGTGACTCATCCCAGCTCCAAGCGGAACCGCCAAAGCTGGAGCCCCAGTTATTGGGAGCTGAACCGTCTGCCTTAGCATCCTTCCAAATATAAAAATCACTGAAATAATTGTCTTTAGACTTGCGGCTTTCCCGGAACCAGACACATTGATCCGAGGTGTGATTGGCTACAAAATCCATCACGATTTTCAGATTTTGAGCGTGGGCTTCCTCAATCAATTGATACATTTCCTCGTTGTTGCCAAACATCGGATCGATCGCCCGATAATCGGCAATGTCATATCCATTGTCTACTTGAGGCGACAAATAAATCGGACTGATCCATAAAGCATCCACCCCCAGCTGCTTCAAGTAAGGCAGCTTCTCGCGAATCCCATTGATGTCGCCAATCCCGTCGCCGTTCGTATCATTAAAGCTCTTGGGATAAATTTGATAAAAGACCGCTTTTTTCCACCACTCTTGCATTTATGCTTCCTCCAATTTTTTCAAGATCCACTGCTGACTGTAAAAATCTTCCTTCACTACATCAATTGCTACACCGAAAGCCATCAGCTCATCACCGTAGCGCTTTTCACCTGTTGGCAGCTGATACAGAGTATTCGCCGACAACCCAGTCAGCTTCAAGCGTTTCGATGGTGAATTAGGCTTGGCATGAATTTGCACATAAGAGATGACTACCTGCTGGTCATCAACAAACAGCCAAGCTTTGGCATTGTCACGAACCGGTACCGCTAAACGATAAAATTTGCCGAGCTGAACCGTGGAGCGGATCGCCTTGAACTGTTGAATCTGTTCTTTGATTTCCACTTTTTCTTCTGCTGGCAGCTTTGATAAATCCATTTCGTAGCCAAAGTTGCCTTGCATCGCCACCACGCCGCGGGTCTTCAAAGGTGTTACCCGACCGATTTGATGATTGGGTACTTGGGACACATGGGCTCCCATGGTAATTGCCGGATAAATCAGTCCGGTGCCTTCTTGAATACTCAAGCGCTCAATGGCATCGGTGTCATCGCTGGTCCAAGTTTGCGGCATGTAATACATCATCCCCGCATCAAAGCGTCCGCCACCGCCGGCACAATTTTCAAACAAAATGTCTGGGAAAGTTTGTGTAACCTGATCCAAGACACGATAAAGTCCCAGCATATAGCGATGGTAGAATTCTTTTTGTTGGATGCTGGTTAGCACATTGGAACCTGGCTCAGTCATGCTGCGGTTCATGTCCCATTTCACATAATCAATATCGTAACGCTGGACTAATTCAGTTAACGTTGCAATCAAATAATCCTGCACCGCTGTATTCGCCAGGTCCAAAACAAATTGTCCCCGTGAATAAGACTTCAAACGTCCGGGCACTTCAATGCACCAGTCAGGATGTTGCCGATACAACTCGCTGTCTTCGGAAATCATTTCCGGCTCCACCCAAATACCGAAGTCCAAGCCAAGCTGCTTAATCTGACGAATAAACGGCTCTAAGCCTTGTGGGAATTTCTTTTGATCCACAAACCAATCACCAAGTGAACTGCTGGTATCATCCCGGTGCCCAAACCAGCCATCGTCTAACACAAACAGCTCTACACCTAAATCTTTAGAAGTCTGAGCTAGCTCCAGCAAGGATTCCTCCTGCAAATCAAAGTAGCAAGCCTCCCAGCTATTCACCAGTACTGGCCGCACTTCTTTTGCGAACTTCGGTGGCAGTAAATGTTCCTGATAGGCATTATGGTATTTGTGAGTTAGTTCTTGTAACCCATTTTGACTGTAAACCAACACGGCTTCTGGCGATACAAAGGTTTCACTCGCATTCAGCTGCCAATCAAATAAACTGGAGTTGATGCCGATTTGCATTCGCACCGCATCCTGCATTTCCACATCGACGGTAGCTTCAAAGTTTCCGCTGTACACCAGGTTCATACTGTAAACTGAACCAGTGGTTTCCGTCGTTTCCTTTTCCACTAAAGCAATAAATGGGTTGTGCTCGTGACTGCTGCTGCCGCGGGTACTTTCCACTCGATAGTTTAATTGGCTCAACGGAGTCCGCTGAATCCCGTTTTCTCTGGCCCATGAACCGCTGAGATGAAGTAAATCCAAGTCACTGGTAGGCAGTTCGACACAGGCGCTGTTCAATTGGTTGATCTCGACGGCATCTTCACCGACATTCTCCAGCTCCACATGGCGGGTGATAATGTCGCCTTCTTCATATAAAGTATAAAACAAGGTCATATCGAGATTTTGATAGCTGTCATGCAGCTGAATTTTCAAGGTTTGGCAATCATCAGACTCCCGCAAACTTGGCAAACCTTCTAATTCTGGCTTCCCTTCAAGAATCTTATGACTGACATAACGAAAATCACTAATTCGCGTCCCGTTTTGAAAAGTCAGCTGATAAGCCGGCTTTCGCAAATCAGAATTGCCAAAGGCCGGATATTCCTGGGGTAAACGCTCCAGTTTGTACTCAGTAATATGATCGGCGTCAGCGATATAGCTGGCCCGTTTAATCTCCTTCAAAACATAATCAGGGAGACGCTTTTCTAAGCGACTCCCCCAATATAGATGAAAAAGATGATTTTGCTCATTTTTTTGGATGAAGTAACTTGTTTGTTTTCCTTGTAGATGGAAAATACCGGTTGGTTCATCGAACGTAATCATTTTTTTCTTCCTTCCTATGCGATACCTAATGCTGACAAGACGATTCCTAAAACGATAATGCCTAACATTAATGCTGTAATGCCGACTTTTTTCTTCAATAAGTAGTAGCAGAACAATGTCAGCAGTAATGGCACAATCCCGACAAAAATCTGATCCAGCATTTCTTGCAGCTTCATAACTGTTTCCCCTTGCATATCAAAGGAAAGTTTTGTCTGGAAGATGACCATCGAGCTAGTCATGGCACCAACCATCATCAAACCAACCATGCTGGCTGCTTTGGTTAAAATACCGATTAAGCCTTCAGAATACAGACGCTCGATATATTTTGAGCCTAGCGAGTAGCCTAAGAAAGCGCCGTAATACCTTGTCAACCATTGAGGAATGTTAAACATCGCCAGGAAAATGATCGGTGCTAACACATTACCGCTAGTAGCCAGGCCGACTGCCAAACCAGCTGAGATCACGCGCCATACACCCCAGAAAATCGAGTCGCCGATGCCGGCTAACGGACCCATCAAACTGGTTTTTACTGCATTGATAGAGGCGACATCGAAGCCGTCTTTTTCAGCATTTTCTTTTTCCATCGAAGCGGCGATCCCCATGATAAAGGAAACCATCGGTACGGTGGTATTAAAGTAAGACATGTGACGGACTAACGCTTCTTTCCGCTGATCCTCTTCCTTGTAAAAGGCATTAATGAAGGGCATCATGGAGTAACAAAAACCGTTGGCTCCCTGCTTGGCCGGATTCACTGACACATACAAGGTTTGCGAGCGCCAAAACATTTGACGAACTAATTTTTTCTCTTCTTGGGTTAAGTCGTTTCCTAGTTTGCTCATGCGAAAAAGTCCTCCTCATCTTGATCCATCCCGTCAGCGGCTTGCACCACCACAGGTTTTGCTTTTTCAATTTTGTTTAACTGGTAATCCCGTTGAGCGATTAAAATGGCAATCACGAAAGCTACCGCGGCTACTGCGACTAGTGGCAATTGAATATAGGCGACTAGGACAAAGCCCAGGAAAAAGAAGACAGCAATTTTGTTTTCCCACAACATCCGTAGAAGCATCGCCATACCAACAGCAGGCAGTAAGTTGCCGGCTACAGAAAGACCATTCATGATAACTTCAGGAATCATGTTCAACGCCGCTTGTACGGCATTAGCTCCAAATAACATGGCGAAGAAAGGAATCAAGGAATAGGCAAAGAACCAAATTGCCCAAACACCAAAGTGCAGGTAGGTAAATTGCTTTTGCTTGCCCTCAGCTGCTAAACGATCGAATACTGGTGCCATGGAACCACTGAATAAGATATAAATTGCTAGTTTAATTTGTTGCCCTAAAATTCCGATTGGCAAGGCTAAGGCAATCGCTGCATCTACGCCGCCGCCTAATTTAATGGCAAAGCCAGTAGCTAAAGCCGTTGCCAAGCCGGGTTCTGCTGCTGAAGCGCCGCCGATATTGATGACGCCCATAAAGATGGTTTCAAGAGCGGCCCCAATCAACAGACCCGTCTGCAAATCCCCCATCAGCAAGCCTAAAAACGGACCGACCACAATCGGTCGAAACAATAGCGAAAATCCAATTAACTCATGTCCACCTACACAGAGGAAGACGACTAATCCTACTAAAAATGCATCCCACATGATGTAACGCCCCTTTTTTTATAGTTTTTGATCTTTAATGATGCTGCTTGCTAAAACCTTGTCTTCACTTGGTACGGCTTGGAAGGCTGTTTCCGGATAAATCTCCACCAATTCCTTTAGTGCCGCAATTTCGTTGTCGGTTAACATTACATATTTGGTGATTTCCTTTTTCTGTTCATTGATCATTTTGCCGGCATTGCCGATATTTACGTATTCAATCGTTGAGATTTCTTTGGCAATTTTTACGGCATCTTCAACGGTTTTCACTAAGACCATTAGATTCATTTCGCTGGCTTTAGGATTTTGCAGCAGCTTCACTGCGCCGTCGATGTCTTTGATAATCGATTTGACATTGCTTGGTACCGCCATTTGCAGAGCCATTTTTTGGGTGTCGTTGCTAGACACTTCATCGTTGGCAATTACCAGTCCCTTTAGTTTTAATTCCTTTGACCAGACCATAGCGATCTGTCCGTGTACTAATCGTTCGTCTACCCGTAATGCTTTTATCATGTGTATTCTCTCCTTTTATTTAAGCGAAGAAATCGTCTTCGCTAATGGTTTCTTCGACTTGCGGTGTCACTAGCTGCATTGCATCTTTACTAGTTTCTAAATAGTGGGCCAGGTTTTCAGGTGTTAACTGGTCTTTGTTCAGCACCACTTCTAACACAACTGGCAAGTTAAAGCCTGCGATAATCTGCACCTGCTTGCCTTCACTGGCTAGTAAAACTTTCTGGTTGACGCTTCCGCCAAACAAGTCGGTAAAAATAATGGCTAATTCATCCTCTGGCAACTCGTTAAAAAAATCTTCCAGCTGTTCATCAATGGGCGGCTCATCCTCCACATAGGCGGATAAAAACGCGATCTCCTGGTTGGGAATAAATAATTCTAAGGTACTTTGTAAGCCCTTGGCAAAATTCCCGTGGGTTGCGATAGCAAACTTGGTCATCTCGTCCCCTCCTTCTCATCTTTATATAAGCAAGTAGCGTGCCAACTTTTTAGTGCTTAGTCTGATGCGGGGTGTTAAGCACAAAAAAATAGTGCTTAACAAACTAAGCACTATTTTTAAGCATTCAGCTATTCAAATCGTATTCTAAGCAGTTCATACATTAACGACAATTCATAATCATCCACAAAGATATTGTATTTGTTCTCTACCGCATGGAAAATATTCTTCGATACCGAGTAAAATTCCTTCCGCTGAGGATCACGAGCATCCTCCTCATTAGACAGCTCCTCTCCTTTTCTTGAACTTACCATCGTTCGCTCAATCATCAAGGCAATATGCATGTACAAGTTTAGCTTGTCCCGACCAGTTAAAGTCAGTTCGTAATACTGCTCGTACTTTTCGACGATTTCTTGAACCTCCTTGATGACAATCTCTGGATTCAAAAATTGCAGCCGAGCACCGATGCCTTCGATGGTGAAGAATTGCAGGAATTGTTCCAGCAGCTTGTTGCAGGCGGTTGCCGATTCGCCGTTTTGCATCAGCAAGCTTTTCACCTGCTGGGCTCCTTCTGGCTCCATCACGTCATAAATATTGATAATCGAAATCTCCTCAAAGGAATCAATATCAGTAGTCGTCAAAATCATTTGGGTATTGGCAAAATAAGCCAGATCGTGAGAATTCAAGGTCTGCTTCAGATCCTTGTAATCCATCGTGATAATTTCGGTATCTTCTGCCAAGCAATCCATCATGATCCGTTTGATTTCCTCTGATAAGCCGGCGCCGGACATGCAGGAAACGATAATGTTGCGGTTTTGCGACAGGCCTTCGTAATATTGGACATTGGTCAGCTCACTGTAGCTTTCGGCCTTTTTGGCAATTTCCTTAAAAGGCAGCTTTTGCTGAACCTGCAGACCGATATCCAAGGCCATGGAAGTGGTCAGATTATTGATAACCATCAAATCGGCATCCGATTGCTTTTTGATTTCCTTGTACATTTGGCTTAAAGAACCCATGTCAAAAAGCAAAATGACTTCCTGATCTCGCCGATTCTGCTTTTGCAAAAAGTTCTCTACTTCAACACTGATTTCCTTAATGGAAGCATCAATCGGCATATCGAAAGCTTCAAACAAATAATTTTGGCACAGACTGTTGACTACCTTTTGAATACTGGAGGCCATACTGCCATGAGACAAGAGCAAGCAGAAAAAGGGAATCTCTTCAATCTGCTGGTACTCTTCTCCTAAAAGGACAAACAGTAGCAGGCCCTGCAGCACCTCTTTCCCCGCTTCCGCAATCGCAAAAGTCGCTTGCAGCGACTCCACCAATTCGCCAATTAAATAGAAGGAACGGGGATACGCAGCTTTAATTTTCCCAACCAGGTTTTTGTCAATGGCGGCCTGCTCGGCTTCAAGAAACAGCGACAGGACCAAAGCTGCTTCCTGAACCTCTTCTTCGGTAAGGGAATTGAAAATGCCGTAGCGATTTTTGAACATCGTAATCTGCTGCAGCAATTTCTGCGTAAAAGTATCGATAATTAGTGCATTCAGTTGATTAGACTGCAGCTGGCGGCGAATTTTTTTCAGTTCCTTGCGAATCAAGAAGCGGCACTCGTTCATGTCACCGATTTTTTCCGCCACAAAAACCTCATCTAGCAGCTGCTGGAAGCTGTGCTCAAACAATTCTTCGGTTATTTTAGCAGAGACCGTGTCTTTATCTAGCTGAATGACCCCTTCATCAGACTCACCTAGCTGAATCACCGGCTCGTTTTGTTGTTCCATGAAGGCCCGAGCACACAGTAGGCGCACGCGATTTTTCAAATCACCGAGATTTCCCTTGTAGTGCTGATTAATTAATTGAAAGACTTCAGCTAAGCCCACTTCAAAATCCTTGTCCAGGTTGCCAGCTTCCCGCACAAAGTTGTCGAAGGTAATTTCCAGGCGCTCATGAATCGGCCGCTCATGAAAAGCCGGTAATTGAATCGTCATCGGCACCCGTCGGCGGAAGGTTCGCAGCAGCGACTCATCCAGCGATTCTGTGGTTGCGAAAATAAAGCGTAAATCTACTTCCACCGCTTGTTCTTTTTCACCTAAGGGATAGTATTGTCCCAAATCCAATAGCGTAAACAATTTCTCCTGATTTTCACTGTTTAAGCGATGGACCTCATCTAAAAAGAGGAAGCCGCCATCCGCTTGTTTCACTAAGCCTTCTGTATCCTGATCAGCACCGGTGAAGGCACCCTTGCGGTAACCAAACAGCACCGAGGATAACAGCTCCGGATTATTGGCATAATCGGCACAGTTTAAGGTTACAAAATGCGCCTCGGCAGCGATAGCTTTTTCTTCAACGGCATATTGATGGATCAAAGAAGCCAAGTAGCTCTTCCCTACCCCTGATTCACCGGTGATTAGAATCGGGAATCCTTTCGGCGGATAGGTCACCGCCGCCTTGCATTCGTCAATTTCTGCCTTTAAGCTGCCGTTGGCTCCAATAAAGGCCGCAAACGCCTCCTTTTTCGTGGTCGTGGTGATTGGTTGCCAGTACACCGGCCGAGTGCCGCTTTTTTCCACTAAGCCTTCGTTTAACAGCTGGGAAAGATAGGTTGTCACCACGTTGCGGCTGAGATTGGTGCTCTCGGCTACGTCGTTGGTGGTCACCTGCGCCTGAAGCTGTACTAATTCCTTTAAATGATCCAGTACTACGTAACGGGATCGCTTCATTCAAACCAACTCCTTTTTCTATTCGTTGGGAATCTAATATTTAACTTGCTTGCATTTCTCATTACTATTATTAAAACACAGAGTTGGTTGAAGATCGATACCTGTTTTACTAGTCGCATCAAAGTTGTGGAGTGTGGCTCGTCTCGGCCGAAATGCTGTAGATCCCCAAATAATCAACGGACCGGTCAAAAAGATGATGCATTGGCTAACGCTTTCGCCTTCTCCGTGAACTATATTAAAAGAAAAACGTCCCGACGCTATTACTAGCATCATGAACGTTTATCATTTAACCAATCAATTCTTTTACTGCTTCTTCTCTGCTGCTCAATGGATGTCCTAAAACTTTTTCAAAATCATCTGAAGCCACATCCAATACATCATTGCTGATATCCTTTTGGAAGCCTAAGAAGACCTCGGCAACTTCCTTCGGTAAACCTCCAGCTGTTAGATTTTCGACAAACCCTTGATCATCGGCTGAAGTAATCTCAATTTCTTTGTCCGTCACCTTTTGTAACGCTTGTCCCAGCTCTTCATAAGTAATCGGTGTGCCTGAAAGCTCTAAAATTTCCGGTGCATCCGCTCCGGCCAACACTTTTGCAGCTGCTTCCGCATATTCTCGGCGCAACGCCCAGCCGGTTTTACCATTTCCAGCAGCATAGACAAATTTGCCATTGGCTAAAGCTGTTTGCAGCAAGGGTACTTCGTTTTCCAAATACCAATTGTTTCGTAAGATGGTGTGAGGAATTCCTGATGCCGCAATCACTTTTTCGGTATACACATGATCATCAGCTAAAGAACTAGTTGATTCCACCGCATTGGCCAGGCTAGTGTAAGCCAGAAATGATACACCTGATTTTTTTGCGGCGTTTACTACGTTTTCGTGCTCTGCTTGGCGATTTCCAGGTGCCCCAGACACTAACAATACACGGTCGATCCCAGCCAAGGCTTTTTCCAATGAGTCTGAATCGCTATAATCACCGATCCGTACCTGGAAGCCTGTCTCTTTCAGTTGTGCTGCCTTTTCTTCACTGCGTGCCAAGGCAAAGATTTCTTCAATTGGAACCAAGTCCTTCAAATAATTTAACACTTTCCCACCTAATTCACCGGTTGCTCCTGTTACTAAGTATGTCATTTTCTTCACTCCTAATCCTTTATTTTTTTGTAAATCGTCTAGCTGTACATTTATAATTTACACCTTTAGCTTATCGGTTGTGCTACAATAAGTCAAGAGATTTATTTACAAGGAGGAAAAAAATGAAGTACTCGATGCAGTTTAGTGACGCCATTCATATTTTGGCTTACATCGAAATTTACCAGCAGACCGAGTTTCTTTCCAGCGAAATGATCGCCCGCAGCATTGAAACCAACCCAGCCAACGTGCGAAAAATTATGAGCAGCCTGCGTAAAGCTGGTCTGATTTTGACGAAAACTGGTAAGGCTCAACCAACATTGGCAAAGCCGCCAGAAGAAATAACCCTGCTGGACATTTATCGCAGTATCGATGGGGAAACGAATCTAATCCAAGTCGATCCCAAAACCAACCCGGCGTGTGTCGTCGGAGCCAATATTCAGGATGTATTGACCGAAACCTATAGTCAGCTACAGGCCACCGTTGAAGCGGAGATGAAAAAAATCACCTTAGACTCTCTGCTGCAAAAGCTAGCCTTGCAAGAAACCGAAAAACGACCAGAAAATCGCGAGTTGCTGGCGAAATTTCTATAATAAAAAGCGCTAGACGTTTTTGCAATCTTCAGCTGGTTAGCGTTGAACTAACTGTTTGAAGTCGCAAACTGTCTAGCACTTTTTTTGTTAAAGGATTGTGGTCAATTGCTTAATGGTTTCATTGGCTTCCATCACTACATCTTCAATAATCTTTTGCGCTGGTTTAATCTTATGAACCAGCCCGGAAATCTGCCCGGCCATCACTGAACCATTTTCGATATCGCCGGCGGCCGCTTTGCGGGCCGAGCCTAGAGTTAGTTTCTCCAGCTGTTCAAAGGGCATGTCTTCCTTTTCCCATTGCTGGTATTGGGCGATCATATTGTTTTTGAGACTGCGCACCGGAGCAACACCGCTGCGGCCAGTTACTACTGTGTCCAGCTCGCCGGCATTCGCCACGAATTCTTTGACGTTATCTGGAATAGGGCATTCCTCTGCTAGTAAAAAGGCCGTGCCCATCTGAATTCCTTGAGCACCTAAAGCTAATGCTGCTGCCATGCCTTGTCCGTTGGCAATCCCGCCGGCCGCAATCACTGGAATATTGACCGCTTGCACCACTTGAGGAACCAACACCATGGTGGAAAGCTCACCAATGTGTCCACCAGCTTCTGATCCTTCTGCCACGACAGCATCCACGCCTAAATCTTCCATCTTTTTAGCCAATTTGGCACTAGGCACGACGGGCACAACTTTAATTCCTGCTTCTTTTAATTGCGGCATATATTTTTTCGGTGTTCCAGCACCAGTGGTTACAATTGGAACTTTTTCTTCTATTATAATGTCGACTAATTCAGGCACGTTTGGCGCCATCAGCATCAAATTAACAGCAAATGGCCGATCCGTCAGTTTTTGGCAGTCTCGGATTTCTGTTCGCAGTTCTTCAGCACTCATACCACCGGAAGCAATAATGCCTAGCCCACCAGCATTGGAAACGGCGGCTGCCAATTGGTGGCGGGAAATTTGAGCCATAGCTCCTTGGAAAACAGGGTATTTTAGATTGAATAATTCAGTGATCGCTGTCATAAATTTCGTCCTTTCCCTTCTCTTACAGTTACCATTATACACGACTATTTTTTGCGGTGCTGTTTTAGTATAATGAAACAAACGAAGCAAAAAGGAGAAAAAATGCAAAAACAGTTGATTAATTGGTTAGGATTATTGGGATTGGTCAGTCTGCTTTCTTATACAGCGGCGGTGGTATTCAGCCCGCTGGCATATCCAGGGTACAATTGGATGGCTCAGGCAGTGAGTGATTTGAGCGCCTCAAGTTCGCCGTCGTTGCTGCTGTGGAATCAGCTTTCATCGTTGTATGGCGTGTGCGGCATACTTTCGATTATGATGGTTTGTGTCTTTATTCAAGGAAAGCTCACCAAAGGATTGCGCATTGGAATCTATCTTTTTGCGGCAATGAACTGGGTTTCCACGGTGGGGTATATGATGTTTCCGCTGACGGAAAGCGGTTATGCCGGCAATCTGCAGGACGCGATGCACGCTGCGGTAACAATCCTGGTGGTATTGCTTTCGATTGTCTCCCTGTTGACGATTATCGTTAGCGGGTTTCGCAGTAAGCACTATCGCTCGTTAGCCGTCTGGGCAGCTGCAGCCTTCTTACTGATGATGGTGGGAGCAATTGGTGTGGGAACTGTTCCGCCTGCCTACTTTGGAATTGTCGAACGATTTAGTGTTTTTGCGGCGACTGGGTTTAATGCTGTTTTGGGAGTTTATTTGTTTTTAGGGTTTGAATAGCAAAAAGAGCCGCTGTCTGACAGAACTCATCAGACATCGGTACTTTTTTTACTACGAAATACTCACTACCGCTTCATTTTGATCCAGCGCCAGCAGCAAACTGTAAACTGCTCCATACAAATTAGCCTGATTTTCAAATTTAGCTTTTTTAATCACTGGCCGGACAAAAGTCTGCTTCAGCAATGGCAGCTCATCAAGTAATTGATCATACTGCTGATTGATTGTCTCTACCACCAATGGTTGACCGCTGATGCCGCCGCCAATGGCATAAGCAGTGCCGTCAATTACCGTTTGGATGTTTAAAATGGCAACTGCTAGCCGATGACAATAACGAGTAAACAACGGCAGCGCTAGCGAATTTCCCTGATTCAGTTCTTGAAAGACTCCTTTACCGTCCTTCTTATCCGGCAGATTCAGCTGTTTGGCAATGGCTTCGATCATATTGACCGCCGACCCGTTGACACCCAACAGCTTGTCCATACCGGAAAGGTGGTCTTCATTAATCATGAAGCTTAACTCCCCTGCCTGAAAATGACTACCCTTTAGCAGCTTTCCGTTGACGACAATACCGCCGCCGACCCCCGTCCCTAATATTAAGGTAGCGCAGGTATCGATATCCTTTAGACTGCCTAACCAGATCTCGGCTAAGGTAGCAGCTTTCCCATCATTTTCAACAGCCACTGGCAGCTGATATCTTCGTTCCAGCAGCTCCTTTAAACAAACACCGTCCAGAAAAGGCAGCGATCCACCAAAATAGATGGTACCGGTTTTCGTTTCTACCTTGCCCGGGACACTGACACCAATGCCGCGAATGAAGCCAGCATAAGGATCAGCAAGCTGATAGACAGCCTCTAAAAATTCCTCCAAGCCGCTCACTGGTGTCGGCAGACAGCTGCATTCCGTTAAATTGCCGGAATGATCCAGCACGCCGTACTTAATATTTGTTCCTCCAATATCGATGCTTAGGTAATTACTCATGAGTAAACCAGTCCTTCTTAATTTAATAGATACTTTTGAATCAGGTAAGCCGGAGTGCAGCTCCAGGCATGACAGTAGCTGCTGATGATGGTGCTGCCATAAGGCGAATAATTGGGATCGTTGGGATCAAAGGCCTCCCAAAAGGTGTCCGCCCCCATTTCGATCATTTTGCCCCAATAGGTTTTCATCAGCTGAATCGCATCGTCAGCCAGGTCCGCTTCAAAAAGGGCCTGCACCACATGGTGATACATATAAGGTGTGGCAATGCCGGTAATTGGAAACAGCTGCTCTAACGTAGCAGTCATAATTTGCTGGTTCTGTTCTTGAGAGAATACCCCAGCTAAGACCATCCATACTTGGCTGGCAATATTGTACTCACGAGCTTCCCCAGAAACAAACAGCTGTTGTTCATGATCAAATAATTCATGCTGGGCATAGTGAATGAGTTTGTCTAAAGCTTCTTGATAAGCCGAGGCATCCTTTTTCATCGTTTCAGTCAAAGTGATAAACTGCTTCAAAGCATAAATAGTAATGGCTTGACCGGCGGTGGTTTTATCAAAAGCCGAGGACCAGTCAATAAACACCGGATAATCCGCAGTAAATTGCATTTCACCTGCGGCGGTCATTTGAGCCAACGACAGATCCATTTGTTTCTTCATCACTGAGTATACATCCGCCAATAGCTCTCGATCATGAGTAAACTGCTGATAATCATAGACACTGGAAATGAAGAACAAGCTATAATCAAACAAAAAAGTATCATCTTGAATCGGACGAGGTTTTACAAACACATTAGCAGTAATTTTTCCCTCTTCAGTAGTCATTCCGGCAAACAAATACAAGCAGCGCTTCACTAATTCCAGATCGCCGAAGGTACTGTAATTTGCCAAGGCCTGCAGGCGCAAATCCCCCAGCCACAAACGACGATCCCGCTTAGGGCCATCTTCAAAAACATCCTGCATACAATCCTCCAGCGTCTTCACACTGACATCATAAATGCGCTGCAGCTCAGGATCGGCCACGGTTATTTGCGGCAAGGCTTCTGTGGTAGCGGATGTCTCACTGATAACGTATGGATTACTAAAGACTGCCTGCCATTTTGGAGAAGTAGCAATTACCTTGATTTCTACATAACGGAAGCTATAGCGTCTTGGCATTACTAGCTGATAAGGCAGCTCGTCTAAATGAATGAACTCTTCCTGAATCCACGAACGGCTTAACCAGCCATCATAATCTTCTGAATTGGCGGCAAGCTCAGCCGGCACTTCAGCGAAGCGCAGTCGCAGATACAAAGGTGCATCCATCGGCGAACCCACGGAGTCAATATCAATTCCAAAGCTGCCTACATAATGGTCACCAAAATCAAGAATGAAGCTCTCGCCATTATCAACTGGCATGCTGCTTAACTCGGCAATCTTCTGCTCTGCTGCAGCCATTCCCCAGCCGCTTAAAGCCTGCTGGTCCTCCTGCAACATTACCAGACCAACTGCTTCTCGTTTGGTTTGCTGGATCATTGGTTTATTGGTTTCTGCTTTAGCTAACAGCTCCTCATTGTGTAAAAATTTCACGTCGCGATTGATTTGAACTTGTGTTGTCATAGTTTTTCCCTGCTTTCTATTATGAGTTAACAACTTTTTTCTGTTTGGCCGTGTTGGCCACGAAGAAAACGACAGCCAGGCAGACTAAAATGAGGCCGCCTGTGAAAAATGGTGCGGCGATCGCTGCCATGGACGATGGAGCGAAGAAGCTGATTAACTTCAAGCCATAAGGAGAAAAAGAAGATCCTAGGTTCGCCCCCACCAGCAGCAAGGAAGTCGACAAGGTTTCCGATCCCTTAGGTGCCACGATAGCAATTTTATTGAATAAATAAGGAACAAACATCGAAAAGCTGCAGCCGGTTAACACACTAGCCACGGCGATAATCGCCAGTTGATCCGCAAAAGTAATCAACAGATAGCCGATGCCCATGATTAGTAATGAGGCTGGTAAAATCTGTTCCTGCAACCGCTTAAACACACTGCCGAAAACAAAGCCCGTCAGCATACTTCCAATTGACATAATCCCTAAAATTCCGCTGGCTGTGGCTTCAGTGCCCACTTGTCTAGAGGTAATCAACAGTGATATTTTCACATTCACTGCCATGTAAATAATCATGATTGCCAGTAAAAACAATGCCCACAAGACCACTGATAAATTCGGTTTAGCCGATTTCTGATTTCTTTGACTTTCAACTTTTGGCGGCATTGGCACAAATAATGCGAATAAGGCAATGATTGGTAAGATGATTAAGTAAATGTAGAAGGGCGGCTGCCAGCCTTGCTTCGATAAATGCCCTGCCACAAAGGTCATGGCTGCAGCTCCTAATCCTTGAAAGGCGCTTTGAAAGCCAATCATACTGGCCCGTTCGTTGCCATCATAAAAGGCACCAATCAAGCTGACTGCCAGTGAATTAAACAAACCAAAACCGATCCCCAATCCGGCCCGAGACACTAAAATCACGGTAAAGTTTTCCGAAATAGCCGGCACTACACCACAGACTAAAGCAATGACCAAACCCACCAAAACGGTTTGCTTGGCTCCGATTTTTTTGGCTACTAAATCGCTTAACAAAACAAAAATAACAACCATCAGTGCTGGTATTGTTGTCAACAGCTCGATTGATGACAATGGTTCATTAGGAAATTGCTGCGCCAGCGAAGGAATACTCCCTGATATCGCCCCTGCTGATGTTAGAACTAATGAAATGGATAAAAGTGCAATTTTAGTTATCCAACCTTTTCTCATGTAAAACTCCTCCTTGAAATCGTTTGTTTATCCATTGCGTACTCCTATTGTAATCGCTATCCGAAAGCGCTACAATATAGGAATATTATATGAATCAATGCGTATTTACAGATTCTATATGAGTAGGATTAAGAGAGGATTGACTAGAATGGCGAATGATTACTTGGATTCTATCCTGTTTTCTTATGATGAAATCGAGGAAAGACAAAAGATCGACGGAAAGAACATTAACGATATACAGTATTATTACCACGGAGATGGAGTACCGGAATTACCTCAGCATTATTTCTTCAAAGACAACGATATTTTCATTAACAAGCATCATCGTTTCTCCTATATGCCGATTCACAAGCACAGCTTCGTGGAATTAAACTATGTGTATTCTGGCAGCTGCGTCCAATACATCAATGGAGAAAAAATAACGATATCTAAGCATCAGGTGCTGATGATGGACAAAGACATTGATCAGGAAATTGACTACATTGGCGAGGAAGATATTATCATCAACATTTTGATTAAGGATGATACCATCATGGATTCATTGCTGGCCTATATTGCCACTTCGGAAAATTTGGCCACCAGTTTTCTATTTAACGCGTCAAAAAGCGAAGCCTTCCATAATAACTATATCGTTTTCAACCTGGCAGATAATCCCTACGCCATTAATCTACTAGACAGTCTGATTATGAAAAATCTTAGCAATGACCGCTATAAAAATCATGCTCTTACTTCCCTGCTTTCGCTGCTTTTACCTGAGCTGTCAGAGGCCGTCGAAGCCGAGGTTCATCCGTCAACCGCAGAAAATGACGAGATCTTGCCTATTTTGAAATACATTGACGATCACTATGATAGCGTCACTCTCCATAGTTTAGGAGAACACTTTGGGTATAACTCGAATTACTTAGGCAACAAAATTAAGACGATCACTGAGTGCACCTTCCAAGAACTGATCGATCAAAAACGCCTGACGATTGCCAAAAACCTGCTGACGAAAACGGATTATACCAATATTGTGATTGCTGAGATGTTAGGCTTTAAAAGTGCGCCTTCTCTGTTCCGGCTATTCCAAAATTATTTGGGTATGTCTCCCAGCAGTTACCGCAAGCAGTTCAGTGAACGGAAGAACGAGGTTTGATTATGGAACTTAAAGGATAAAGAATATCTGCTTTTGCAAAAATACCGTAGTAAAGCCAATCAGCTAGAGTCAGTGAGTGAAACTGCTGGACTCAGGTTTTATACTTTATTTAAATAATCTGCTTTTTTTGATACACTTGACAAAAAAATCCCATTGCAATTTTCAGCAATGATGCACATAAATACGCATAACAGCGGGAAGAAAAACACTCCATTAATTTATATAAAGCGAGTCTTAATTAAATTGAAAATAAATTTTTTAAATTAGTAAACGAACCTATGATTCTCACCATCGCTACACTAGTGTCCAAAGGCAATGCGTCACTTCTGTCACAACCTCGATAACCAAAAAACCTAGCGAACGTAATTGGGTTCACTAGGCTCTTTGGTTATATATGCAGTAAGAAAATCAAAGAAATCGCTGCTACTGTTTGAACAGTTCCTACAGAAAGTCCATAAATCAAAAAGCGCGGTCCTTCTTTTAAAAACTTTTTGAAATCCAAACGTAGACCAATCGCTGCCAAGGCAGTCGTTTCAAACCAGGTGCTAATAAAATGAGCACTTGTGTCTAGAATTTCCGGCAAAGATACAAAGCTATTTAAGATACAAGCGATCAAAAAGCCTAGGACATACCAAGGAATAGGTAGTTTTTTTCCTTTTACTTCTGAAGGAGCTGAAGTTTCTGAACTCCTTTTAATCTTTTGTTCAAAAAGAAAGACCACTACTACCAGCAGCATAATACGCATAATTTTAAACAACATCGCGTATTGTACTGTTGCGGCATCAATCAAACTTGCACCAGCAACTACTTGACCAACTGATTGCAAAGTCCCACCTAGCAAAGCACTTTTGCTTAATAAATCATCGCCAAAAAGTGCCAATCCTAAAAACGGCAGCGTCAGCATCATCACTGTTCCCAAAAGATTCACCAAAGTAATAATTTGCCCTTTTTCTTCATCTTTTGCTCCGATGGCTGGTGCAATCGCTCCAATTGCCGAAGATCCACAGACTGCATTTCCCCCCGCCATCATTAAGCCTAGCTTTTCACCGAAGCCTAACTTACGACCAATCCAATAAGCGCAACCAATCGTAATCGTCATTTGAAGAATGACAAATGCTACGCCTGTCACACCAATCTCGCTTATCGTTTGAAACGTTACCGTAAATCCAAGTAAAACAACCGAGTATTCTAAAAGTCGACTTTCTGAAAATTTAGTTCCAGCAGCTAATGCAGGCTGGCGAAAAAAGGTATTCCCTAGTAAAATACCTAATAAAATTGCGATGGTTGCTCCGCCAATTTCAGGAAAAAATAGGGCCAACCCTTTGCTAATTGCGGCAACCGAAAATGAGAGCAGTATGCCAGGTAAAATTTGATTATTTTTTTGTTTATTCATGCAATCATCCTTTCCATAGTTGATTATACCTCGCTCTAACTATTTTTAGGAATGATTGTTATAATAGTTACTATAGGATATATGAATGGAAGTGATTACCTTGTTCAAATTATTGGAAACCTTTCGCGTGGTTTACGAAACGAGGAACTTTTCGAAAGCAGGTGAAATTCTTTTTATCTCTCAACCGTCTGTTTCCAGTCAGATCAAGCAATTAGAAGCTGAACTGAAGACCATGTTGTTTTTACGCAATGGGCGTAAAGAGATTGTTGCTACCCCTCAAGCGGACTTGCTTTATCAAGAAACGTTAGATTTACTGGAAAATTGGAACGGCTTGTTAAGTCAACTGTCCAGTGAGCGAGATCAAAAGACTATTTGTCGTATTGCCGCCTCCCATACATTTGCGGTTTACTTGCTGCCGATGCTTTTGAAAGAACTTGTTGTAAAATTTCCTGAGATATCTTTCTCTGTTCGAATGCTAAATTCGATGGAGGTTTTGGATGCGATCAGTAAGCATGAGGTTGAACTTGGCTTTATCGAAAAACCTTTATCTACTGGGCAAGTTCAGCGTTTTACTCTAATGGAGGACCAACTAGTTTTAGCTGGGAAGCCCGGGAACACTCCTTGGCTTGTAAGAGAATCTTCATCTGGTGTCTACTATTATACTAAGCGTTACTTGGAAGAAAATAATCTAACCCCGCCGTTGTTAGAGGTACATAATAATGAAGTAATCCGAGAGTTATTGAAGCTGGGTGTTGGTCGTTCGATTCTTTCCAAACGGGCAGCCGAGGGAATTACTTACGAAGAACTTCCAGAAGGATATCGGCGGAATTTTTATTTATTACAACGTGAAGGGCTGGATGCAGATGATCTATCTCGTTGTATTACATTTATTTTACAATGGAGTCGTTTCATTTAAAGAAAGGATGGTGGGCAAATGGCCGCAATCTTAACAGATCAAGACTACAGCTATCGTCAATTGGCAGGCGCTAATTTTCATGACATTCAATTTGAACGGGTGAATTTTTCAGAATCAAACTTGGAGGGTGCTAATTTTAGCAATTGTTTGTGCATTGCGTGTGATTTTTCTTATGCGGTATTAAAAAATGCTTCCTTTGAAAGTGCTGATTTGCGGGGTTGTAATTTGCAGGGTGCTGACATTTCAGGAGCCAACATGTATTTTTCAATGCTGGAGGGTGCTAATTTGACGGATATTATATCTGATGATCAAACCCAGTATTTCAAAATGTATTGTCCTGAAGTTGGTCCGATTATCGGCTATAAAAAATGCTTTGGTTTTCGCATTGTTCAATTGTTAATTCCAGCCGATGCTCGCCGAACTTCAGCAACCAACAATGCTTGCCGCTGTGACAAAGCCAAGGTCTTAACGATTAAAGATATGTACACCAATGAAGATTACGATGAGGCTGTCGCTTATGCAGATGGAAACTTTGTCTATCGTCGTGGTGAATGGGTAGAAGCCAAAAATTTTAATCCCGATCGCTGGGTAGATTCCACCGGCGGAATTAATTTTTTTATGACCCGTAAAGAAGCCGAAGCCTATTTGTAAAATTTTAAAAAAACGAGTACACTCATTTTAAGCATAAAAACACAAGGTGGTTGGTAGTCCACCGCATGAAAATGTCAGTAGCCTTCCCTCCCGGGTCGTCCATTGCTTGATTAACCAAAAAGGGAGGTGTCATCTTGAAGCTTACGATTTACTTCGATGGCAGTTTTTGGTGCGGATTAATCGAGCTAGACGAAACGGGGAACTATCAAGCTAACCGTTACGTGTTCGGTCCTGAACCAAAAGACAGCGAAGTTTTTGATTTCGTCTGTTACCAATTGCCGCTGCTACTGCAAAAGCACAATGTTCCATTGGCTAAACAGCCTAAGACAGTCAAAAAAGTTAACCCGAAACGGATGCAACGCTTAATCAATCGTGAAAAGCGCAAACCTGCTGTCTCCACTAAGGCGCAACAAGCCATGAGTGAAGCACGGGAAGTATCTAAAACGGAGCGCCAATCCCGCAATAAAGCGGAAAAGGTTCAATTGGCCAAGGAACAATTTGAGCTGAAACAGGCGAAAAAGCGGCAGAAAAAACGAGGGCATTAGTAAAAAGTCTTTGTAAACTTGTTCAATTTATAATGATCCTCAAAAACGCGCCAGCACCTATGAATAATAGGCACTGACGCGTTTACTTTTCTTCAAACTCCAGAATCGTCCGACCATTCAACAGTTGCAAGTCCCGCCGATTTTTTCCATGAATTTCTTCAAAGGCTGCCACCTGCTCAGCGGATACAGACATAGGCTGCTTGAGCACGTACCATTCCACGTTTTCAATGATAGGTGGCGCCGTCAATGAACCTAAATAATGGAAATAACTCTTATCCGACGGCACTAATGTATCCAACATACATTCTCCTTCAGCTTTTTCTTCATCAAATTGCTGCAGTACCTGTTCAAAGGCTGGACTATGGCGTCCGATTTGATAAAGAACAGCCACCACCGCTGTTTGACCATTGGAAGCCTGATACAAAAAATGTCCCTCTAAAGGAAAGTGCTGATGGTCAATAGCATGTTCACTTTCCGTATGAAAGTGTAGTTGAACCAAAGAAAAACGCCGACCATTCAGACGTGCCTGACCTTCACAAAACAGCTGTAAGTTACTGCCATTATTTAAAAAAGATCGATCATAAGAGTTGAAATACAAGTTTAAGCTGGAAGCTTCTTTAGCGGTTGCTTCCTTGGTGGTCTGGGTATCAATATTAATTGGCGATTGCATCATTCCGGCAACCGGAAGCCATTCGTCCTGCTTGTCATAATCAATTGAAAAATGGGCTGGCATCTTGATCACCTCAAAAAAATTATTTTTTCAATAATAGCATCTTATTGAGGAAATGAATATCAATATGCTTATGCTTTCTTCAGCCAATTGACCAAATCGGCGTAAACTAGCTTTTTTTGCCTTTCATTTAACAGTTCATGACGTGCATTTTCATACAGATGGACTTCCACAAGTTTCAGGCCAACCTCATGATAAGACTTTGCCGCCTTCAATACACCTTTCCCATATTCACCGATTGGATCTTCCTGACCGGATAAAAACAATAATGGGAAATCCTTCGGTAATTTGCGCATTTTTTCTTGATCCTGTGCTCCGATAATTAAAGAGAATAGCTCTTGATAGCCATTTAAAGTAAATAAAAAGCCGCAAAGCTGATCGGCGATATAGTTATCTACCTCCTCTGGCAAACTAACTAACCAGTCTTTGTCTGTTCGTTTTGGAGAAATTCGCCGATTATTGCCGCCAAAAGCAAGCTGGTCGATAAATTTGCTATAGTGATCTTCGCCTTGGATTTGTGCAAGGCAATTAGCCAAAAGTCGTCCTGTTTTGGTTAACCATTTTGGTTGTTGACCAGTCCCGACTAAAATTGCACCGGTTAGCTCGTGGGCATATTCATACAAATAATTCCTTAGCACAAACGAACCCATGCTGTGGCCTAAGCAAAAACAGGGTGAGTTTGGCAAACGTTCCTTAGCGTACCGGGTCACCTGATGCAAATCATTGATTAATCCATCCTCAATCTCATCATTGTGGAAATACCCGTAGCTAGCAGCTTGTACCGACTTGCCATGTCCTAAATGGTCGTGACCGATGACAGCAATCTGCTGTTGATTCAAATATTCTGCAAATTCTTGATAACGTAAAATGTGTTCTGCCATTCCGTGACTTAGCTGCAACACAGCCTTTGGTTCATCACAGGTCCAGAAATAACCTTGAATCATCGTTTTTTGATCTGCCGAGGGTAGTTGGAACGATTCACGCATTCTTCTTCCGCCTTTCAAAAATATTGAGTTTCAGTATCCGGCTACACATACTGGTTTTAGACAGCCTTTTTAAATATCCATCCTTAGTAGGAGGTTATTTTTACAAAAAATGGTACACTATAATCAAAGGAGAGATGACAAATGTCTTGTCTAGGCAATATTATATGGTTCATTTTCGGAGGATTAATCGGCGGAATCACCTGGTGTTTAGCCGGAGTGCTTTGGTGCATCACCATTATCGGAATCCCCATTGGTTTGCAATGCTTCAAATTCGCCAGCCTGAGCTTTGCGCCCTTTGGCAAAGATGTCGTGTATCGCACCACTGGGATCAATTTGATCGTAAATATTATTTGGCTGATCGTTTCCGGGATTCCTTTAGCTATTGGTCACTTGATTAGTGCCTTTTTCTTGTGCATCACCATCATTGGGATTCCATTCGCCGCACAATCATTGAAATTAGCCCGCTTGGCTTTAATGCCGTTCGGTGCAGAAATAGTCTATCGCAGATAACCAGGTACGTTTTGTATCTGGTTTTTTGTTAGCCAAAAAACAAATTAATTAAACCCCATCTACTAAAATCAAGTTCAATCCGATTTGAATATAAATCAATGTTTTGCTCACCAGTTTTCCTTTGCGATGATTAATATTCAGTCCAATATTGTACAAGCCGATGATCACAATATAAATCAATAACCTACTCGTGTTCATAAATCCATTTTCTCCCTACTATTTCAGTTTATCCTGTCTAAGCGCTTTCTACAAGTTTCGTAGTTTTCTTTTTCCTCAGAAAATTAGGGAGTAATCCAGTAAAAATAAACGAATCCTAAATTCTTGAACTTCCCAAATCCAATAGTCAATCGGCCTATTTTTTGTTATGCTTTAATTGTAAAGGTTTTCATTTGAATGAACGGGGGGATTAGGATGAAACTGGAAAAATTATCTAAAATCGATCTGTTGTTTTTAGTTGAATATTTAGTGGGAAAAAACGAAGAACTTGCGATTAGCATGGAAGACATGTTGACGGATGATATTAGTACTGAGGGAATTGATCGAATATTTGACCGTATTTGCGCCCGTCACCAAAAGACTGATCCTGAAAAATTAGCAGAAGACCTGTCGCTGGTTTTTGGCTTTATTTTACAAAATCAATTGGCCGATGGTTATACGAGTAAGGCTATTTTAGCTAGTATTCAAGTTTATCGCCGTACGAGCGAGCAACTTAAAAACGCCGATTCTGACCATGCCTTTTCTGGTCTGTTCAACGAACTATTCGCTATCATCCGTGACGGAAAAAAACAATTAAGGAGGTTTAATCCGCGACTATTAAATCTTCCTTTGCTTACGGATGAGATTGATGAAGAACTGAATCAGTTTACTAACAATTCCTATCGTGAAGAAGTTCAGAAGGTTTGGGAGTCGGCATAGCTCAAATACGGAAGACCTGCTTACAATTTCTGTAGGCAGGTCTTTTTACAAGATGGTGGTACGTACAGTTAAAAAGCGAATCGATTTTGATACGCATTTTTAATTGCTAAAGGATTAGGTGATCCTCCGTTTTTCGCTTACTTATTTCCCTTTGCTTCACTCGTCCCACAACCAGACTTTTTAACTTCGCTGGTGCCAGCTGCGTGATCTGATTTCTTAGCCCGACAATCACTACACCTTGATTTCTTTGTAGCTGTCGCAGCGCAATCTTTGCCACAACCTCTGGCTGCATAGCGTCAATCGTTGGCTGCGTGTTCTCGCGAGGAAAGAAATTGGTGCGGGTGGCTCCAGGACAAAGCACCCCAACCTGTACCCCTTTTTTTCTAGCCTCTATTCGTATAGCTTTGCTATAGCTGAGGACAAATGCTTTGCTGGCAAAATACGTTGAAGTGTACGGCCCCGGCTGAAAGGCTCCGGTAGAAGCAACATTCAGAATTTTCCCAGCCCTTCGTTGATACATGTCCGGCAAGAACAATTTACACAGCTGAACCAAACTGATCATATTCAAGATCATCATTTTTTCGTCCTCCTGATACTCAATCACCTCAGTCGCATCTACCAAACCAAAACCGGCGTTGTTAATCAACGTGTCAACCTGCAATCTTCTTTCCTGCACCTTCTGATAAAGCTCCTTGGCCGAACCTAACTGAGACAAGTCCTGCTGAATCGTGATGATATAGCTATTGAACAGGCGCTTCAACTCACTTTTCGCCTTAGCCAAATTCTGTTGATTGGAAGAAACCAAAATAAGATTGGCCCCCTGTTCTGCAAATTTCTTAGCAATACTGTAACCAATCCCGCTAGTTCCTCCGGTAATTAAAATCGTCTCCACAAAAACACTCCCTTCTGCCAGCATTATGCCGCAAAAAAGAGTGCCTGTAATTCACCTAAGTTAAATGCCGCTGCCTACGAATACGACTCAAGGAACCTAAACGAATCCCAATGTAAGAAGCTACGCAGCCTAGAGGAACCCGTTCTGCCAATTGAGGAAACGTTTCGCAAAAATCTACATACCGCGCCTCGGCATCCAGCAGTACTAAATTTCGACTTCTTCGTTCCTGTACTTGAATCTCCTGCTGGAACAGCTGCCGAATTTTAGTATTAATCGCTGGATTTTCCAGCAACAGCTGATTCAACCAGGCATATGGAATTCGAATACTTTGGCAGTCCTCTAAGCATTCAATCGTGAAAGTAGAAGCCGTTCCTGTCCGAAACCCTTCAGTGGAGAAAAAGCCGGACTCGCAAGCAAAGCATTTCGTGATATCATTGCCGGCTTCATCAATATAGTAACCGCGAACGACCCCAGTCAAAACAATATAAAGATGTTGGGCACAGTCGCCCTCTCTTAAAATTGTCTCCCCTTTAGAAAAAGTGATTAAGGAAAGACTTCTTTCAACCTCCTCTTTAATTTCTGGTGAAAGATCCAGTTCCAGGATTTCTTCTAAATGATTACTGATCATCACCAAAGAGTCACTTCCCTTCATTTTTCAACTGAAAAATCTCATTTACATCCTGCCCTAAAATATCGGAAATCTTCAATGCCAACTCCAGTGACGGATTGTACAGCTGGTTTTCCAGCCGGCCAATCGTTTCTCGCCGTACATCCACCAGCTCTGCCAATTCCTGTTGGGTCAGTTCTTGCTCTAAACGATATTTTTTTACTTGGTTAATAATCATCGGCTCACCCTTTTTTATCGTAGCGATAAGTCAACATCGGAACCAGTATCACAGAAAGTGCAAAAGCTAGACTGATAGCAATCACCAAAACCGAATACTTGGTTTTATAAGGTAAACTGAATTGAGTTAATAGAATCAGTGTACCCCAACTGATGGACATTCCCACTCGAAACGCAATAGTTTGCGCACGTGTATAACACGACTTTAATCGTTCGTCTGGCTTTTCCTTGTTCAAACGACCTTCCCAATAGAAGGCGAAGAACCCGAAAAAGGCAAAAAAGAGATAAAAATCTGGATGATCAAGCAGGTATCCTAGTAGACCTAAAAAACCTAAGAAGCCTAAAAAGCCCATACCTTTCTTTGCTCGTGGATTAAACATGGACGCTCCTCCTTGTGTGATATATTTGTATCATGATACAAATATATCACACAGAGATTCGATCTGCAATAACAAGTAGTATCCACATAAAACTTCGAGACTAAACATCATTTCCTAACTTAACAAACACAGTAATAGGTTCAATTTGATTTGAAATGTCGGCAGAAATATTTCACCATGGTAAGTATGATTTTATCGACACTTTCCTAACTTTATTTTTCACCTAATGACCCCCATAAACTCTACAATGAGCTGACTCATCTCAGACGCCGATTTTCTTGGCATTTCCTCACTCCAAACCAGTGTCAGCTTCCAAAAACCGGCTAATTTATAAGCAAATTCATATTTGTGATTTTCCACTATCTTCATAGCATCCGCAGTATCTCCCGCAACATGCCCCACTTTCAACGCAACCTTCACAATCATGGTTTCGATATTTTCTTCTATATAATATAAAAGCCTAGCTTTATTCAGCAGCAGAAATAACTCAATATTCTCTTCCCAAAAGGTAAAGTAAGTCTTCATGATCTCATCAAAGGTTTCGGCTTTTTCCACCAATAGCCGATCCGCAAATCCATCGACTAATTGCAGACTAATTAGTTCAACTACTTCATCCTTTGACTTAAAATGTCGATAAAAGGTTCGCCTCCCCAACAAAGCTTCATCAGTAATGTTGGTGATGGTAATATCGGAATAATTTTTCCTTTTTAGTAATCGAATCAGAGCCTCTACTATCCATTGTTTTGTTTCACTCGTCTCCATGATTTTCTCCTTAACTACTACTGGCACAAAAACAAAAGTATGTGCCAATGATTCCCCGCGTATTGTGTAACCTGTCTCCTACCAATATACTGAAAGTATAGCGATGACACAAGTGTGCCACTAAAGGAGGGCTCTCCTATGATCAGTGAACGAATAAACAATTTTTTGGAAACACACGAATATCAAACAATCCAATTATCCAATACGACCTTTCATTACCTGCTTTGTGGTAGCGGTAATTATACTTTGGTTCTTTTGGACGGTGGACTTGGAACCTCGGAATCTTGGTTTGAATACATCTCCTACTTTGAAACCAGCTATCAAATCCTTACCTTTGCCTTTCCCAGCAATTTGAAAACCAACGCTCAGCAAGTTTCTGCTATTTATGAGCTGATTGATGCATTAAAGATCCAAAAACCAATCTTCATTGGCGGTTCCTACGGCGGATTGCTGACCCAGCTGTTCACCAAGCAATATCCTCAAAGCGTTGAGGGACTGGTTCTTATTTCCAGCGGCGGCATGACTGATGAGACCAAAAAAAGCTTCAAAAAATTCATCCTGCCCTTTCGTTTGTCCGTATTGTTGGCAAAAGTTCTGCCCTTTCGAATGGTCCGAAAAAATATCATCAAAGAATCCATCCAAAACATGACCAACGGCACCAACCAAGAAAACACAAAGCAAATCACCGAAGCGATGCACACGTTATACGCTGACATGTCGAAGTCTACGCTAATCAATATGGGCCATCTGCTTTTGGATATCTTCAACAGCCCTACCTGCACCAAAGCTGATTTTCAACAGCTCCCCGGTAAAGTGCTGCTGCTTCTGCCGGAAAAAGATTTCTTCCCCAAAGAATCACAAAAATCATTAATTCGTTTAATGAGCGGGCCAGATGTTATATGGATTGATGGCGGTGCTCACGGCGATCCAATGTTCAATACTGAATACATGGAACAAATTGCTTTATTTTTAGTCGACAAGTTTGAGTGACGCTTTTTCCTCAAAAACGCCTTCTAAACGTGCGATCTATGCTAAACTATCCTATAAAAAGGAGGTTGCTATGGTTTACGTTAGTGAAATGCGCACAATTGTGCCGGAGGAGTTCGGCTCTGAGTTAGAAGCAAAGACTTATGAAACCTTGCAAAAGCTGGAAATTCCCTTTTTCCAAGTCGCAACAGGAGAAGCGATCACGATGGAGGATTGCCAAGACATCGATGACCGACTAGGAATTGAAGTAGTGAAGACTATTTTTCTCTGCAACCAGAAGAAAACGAAATTCTATTTGTATATCACACCAGCAGATTTCAAATTCGTCACCAAAGAACTTGGTAGAAAGCTGGAAATCCCGCGAGTATCCTTTGCCTCGGCGGATTTGCTGAAGGATCGTTTAGGCGTGATTCCCGGTGCTGCCACGATTTTTGGTCTTCTGCTAGACACAGATCACGAAATTCAACTGGTTTTTGACCAATCAGTTGCCCAACGGGAATGGTACGGTTGCAGCTCTGGTTCAGTTACCAATTATATGAAGTTGAAAACCACAGACTTATTTGAAAAATTCCTGCCTTACACCGGACACGAAGCCCTATTTATCGATTAATGCAAAATGAGCGAACCTCCAACAGGGAAGTTCGCTCATTTTAGCTTAGTAACAAGATAATCAAAGAGGCGATAAAGAATGGCGGAACATAGCGAAAAACAAAATCCGCGAATTTCATCCCAGCCTTCCGTTCCTGTTCCACATCCCATTCTCTTAACCAGCTCATAGGAAACGAAAAGATCAAACCGCCCTGCAGCTTGGTCAATACTGCTGCCAGCAGCAAAATCCCGGTAATCATAATTCCAGCAAAAGCGACATACGCCATTTCGATCCCTCCTCACCACAATTATACACCGATTAAGAAATCCGATAAACTTTAACCCGCCAGTAAGCCAGCAAATCACACAACAATTTTAACAGAAGGAGAATTCCAACTAATGCTAACAAATTCCCCGCAACCGAACTTAACAAAAAGCCTTCGTTTTTCTGGATCAGTTCCAGCAAGGTTTCTGTTCCATAGTTATTGCTGGGGAAAAGATACAAAATAGTGTGCATCGTTCCTTCCTTAATAACCCTCAGCAAAAGCTGCGGCGCAAAGAACCCGCCTAATGATATAGCCAGCGAAGTAAAGGGCGATTTTGTCATGCTGGAAATCATGCAAGTCGCCCCCACAATACTCAGCACACAGATCAGTTGGAAGCCCCGAGTCAGCAGAAAGACCTGCAGCAAATTGATAAACCAAGGAAAATCACGTACATGCCACATTAGATTCGCCTGCACGCTGACATTCCAGCCGCTGAAGCCAAATAAAATTTGGAACAACAGCGTTGTCGCAATTTGTGAAAACAAGAAAATCCCTACGCTGATAATAACCGCCGCCGATAATTTTGCAATGGTGGACTGGGTTCGTCCTTTTTTCGTGGAAAGCAGCAAACCAATAATCCCACTGGATACCTCGCTAGAGAAAATTGTCGAGCAAATGAAAATAATCAACAAGACTGTCAGAATGAAAATCCGATCCAACGCATCTAAAAGAATCGACCAAGTCGGAAAATTACCGGTTTGCAAAAAGCCGGTCTCCGGTTGGTTGAAGCCCGCCTGATCCAATGTTTTTATCTCTGATTTATCCACTGGAAAGACTTTTCCAGCTTGGGCTGAGTCATAGATGCTGGTAAATAAAGTACCTGAATCTTTGGCGAAGGTATTAAGCGTATAATACGAATACATATTGAACATGCCACCGTCGGGATCTATCGTACGCTCCTCACTGTAATCATTCATCGCAGCCTGTACTTTTTTCATGGTTAAATCCCCCACATACTTAGAGGTAAATTCAATATTTTTTTGTACAGCCTCACTGTTGGTCATAGTGTTATGAAAGCTGGTGTGCAGCCGCGAATTTATTAAATAAATATTGAAAATCCCACCCAAAACTAGCAAGAATACTACACAGGCTCCCATGACTGATTTGTTTAATACCACTTTTTGGATTTCATACTTAATTAATGCCACCATCCTCTAAACCTCCTCCCGAAAATAGTACAGATACAAGTCTTCCAACGTTGGTGTCACTGATCGAGCATCGGCGGTAGGAGGCAGCTCGCTGACGATCCGCAAAACGGTTCCCCGTTCGGTATTTTTCTGATTGCTGATAGTATATTTCATTTGAAAAGCACGCACCTCAATCTCCTTTACCTCAACTTCCCAAACAAAATATTCGATCTCTTGAATCAAGCGCTGGGCGGTTCCCCGGTTTTCCAGCTTGCCCTTTTTCAAAACCAAAATCTCATCAGCAATATACTCAATATCAGACACAATATGGGTAGAGAGAATCACGATTTTTTCTTGAGAAAAAGACGAGATCAAATTTCTAAAGCGCACCCGTTCCTTCGGGTCCAATCCTGTAGTCGGTTCATCTAAAATCAGCACTTCAGGATCATTTAGCAACGCCTGGGCAATCCCCAGCCGCTGCTTCATCCCACCAGAAAATTTCTTGATCCGTTTGTTTTGAACATCTCCCAAACCAACTTGATCCAATAGCTCAGCACTCTTCTTCTTTGCCACTTTCCCATTGATCCCTTTTAAAGCGGCGATATACAGCATAAATTTCATCGCGGTAAATTCGGGATAGTAATTAAAATCTTGGGGCAAAAAACCTAAAATCGTACGAAAGGCCTCCCCTTCAGCACTGGTATTTTTTCCATCATAAAGGACTTCCCCCTCGTTGGCTGCGATCAATCCGCAGATAATCCGAAACAAGGTAGTTTTCCCTGAACCATTGGCTCCCAGTAAACCATAAACACCTGGGGTCAGGACACAAGACACATTGTCCACTACCGTTGTCTCTTCATATTTTTTCGTTACATTCATCAATTCCAACTTCATAGCGCCACCCTCTCAGTTCTATCGATACATTTGAAAATAATTCCCCCTAAAATCAAACTTGTTACTAAATAACAGACGAACCAGACAGACATGCTGGCTTCGTACAAACGTGAGAAGATTAACGTCCCACCAACTACTGTGATGGCGATGCCTGACACCACCCACAACGACGTTCGAAACCCGTTGCTTTCCCAGTTCACTAAAAGTGACAGAACCACAATCGTAAATAGATTTAAAGGAACTAGCAGATACAAGGCGACTTTCCAGAAGATCAGCATCAAAAAATTTTGACAAATCAATGACAGCGCCAAGACGACGCCCAGTTCAAACAACCCAAAAATCAAAATTTTCGCCAAAAACTGCTCATCTAGACTGTACTTTAAGGTTTGCTCCAGCTCCCAGGTGCCAAAGTTGAAGCTCTTGAATAATTCATCCAGCAACAATAGAAGAGAAAACAAGACTAGAATCGTCAGCCCCCCCATCAGCACACTAAACTCTCGTCCATAAACTAGATCAAATTTGACAGATTGGATATACAGTAAGATTACGGCAAACCATCCCAGCTGCTTAACCCAAACCGACACCGGAATAAACCGCAGCACAATCCCCAACAAATCAAAAAACGAATGTCGTTTAAGCTGCTGCTGCTCCAACAAGCTTTTTCCTCTTGTAATAACTCGCTCTTTGGCCGCATCATCTAAGACAACCTGATAGTGAATTATCTTTTTCATTTTCTCGTCATTCATCCATTAACGCCTCCTTATCTAGCAATTTCCCCAGCTTTTTCGTGCCTTGATTAATTCGTGACTGGGCTGTCGACACACTAACTCCGGTAATCTTGGCAATTTCCTTCACCTTCAGGTCATGATAGAACTTCAGAATAAGTGCTTCCCGTTGGATTTCCGGTAGTTGGTTCAAGGATTCTTGGATCGCCATAGCCCGCTCCTCTTCACTTACCTTGGTCAACGAATCCTTTTGCCCCGTATCTGGCAAGTAATCCTCCAGCTCCGTTAACTGAAATCTTTTTTTCGTATAATAGCTGTTGCAAGTATTCACCGCAATCGTAAACAAGTAGTTGAAAAACTTTCCAGTAAACTGATACTTATCAATACTCTTAATCAGCTTAAAAAATATATCTTGGGTTAAATCCTCCGCCAGCTTTTTATCCCCAAAGCATCTGCGGTAGCAATAAGCATAAATCGTGTCATAATGTCGCTGCACCAGTTGCTCCCAAGCCTCCGGATCACCTCTTTTGATCTGCCTCACCAGCAAATAATCCTTGATAAGTATCACCTCTTTCCTGTGTGCTCACTATATATTAACAAAGCAAGCGGAAAAATCATTTAACTATTGTAAGAAAAAGTTTCGCAAACTCGCTTAGTTTTGGAGCACTGGAGAAGGTAGTGTTCAACATCAACTCTGCTAAAGCAATCGGTGTGTCTCACAGCAATAAACCCAAGCTAGTTTGGGAAACTGGACACCTTTAACTGGTTTACTCAACTTTCCAATTGTGAAAAACTGGTACTTTCTTTACAAAATTTGAAAAAATGCCGTTTAAGCCACCAAAACTGTCAATTAGGAAATGCAACGCTATTAAGTCATTTAACTTGGTAAACTAAATTCAAATAAAACAAACAAAGGAGAACAAGACTATGTATCCATTTCTATCCAACCTGCTTGATTTTGCTATCTTAATCGTTATCACTTATTGCATTTACAAAACTGAAGCTTCCGGCACCCAGAAAGAAAAAGAAAGCAATCGTAATGCCTTAGCGTTAACTGCATCCACAATGGTTTTCTTGTGTGTTCTTAGGTCAGGTGCACAACTTTTACATTCAATTGCCGGATTCAGCGGATTTTTTAGTGAAAGTGGAAATAATGGGGATGGCTTATCCTTAAATGTTATCCTGCTGTTAATCGTCTATCTTAGCAGCTACAGTTTTTATCAAAAACCAGCTGAAGAACGGGAAAAACTAATGGACTCCTTTAAATTTAAAGGCACAAAATAGGATTACCCATAAAAAGGATCTATTGAAAAAAGAAATAGATTTAGCAGCTGTTTTTCTATTTAATTTCCCCTCGAAAAATACTAAGACGGGACCGGCCGAAACCTCTAGGAATCAAGCTTGCCAGTAACGAACCAACCCCGGTATTAAGGGAATGTTAAGGGTTTCTCTCTACCCCTGCGTTATAAAATAATTGCATGATAAAACTCTCATCATTTTCTCCTTTTTATTTCGATTAGAGTGTGCTAGTATTTCCTTTAAATTCAAAGAAGAAAAGAGGCAAAGGCGTATGTTAGACTGGGTATTGCTGTTTGTGGTTTGTGTCGTTTGGTGGGTTATTTTGCCGTTCCAATTCGACGTAGCGAAATCAAATAACCGCTACCGCATCCATTCAGTAATCGGGTTTCGTTCCACATTAGCTGTTGGCAGCTGGAGATGGTGGAAAATGGCACAGACATGGGCTAAAAAATTCAGTTTCACCGCTGGTATCATCCAATTTGTCGTGGCAGTTCCCATACTTGCATCTAATCGGATTAGTGAAGAGACCGGTGCTATGATGATTGCGGCTATGCTATTTTTACTATTAGCCGTGCAATTCGTCTTTGTGCAACATAAATTAAAACAAGTTTGTTATTCTAATCAGAAGACACTAAACAAAGCCTAACGAAAATTCGTTAGGCTTTTGTATTCATCGTTAATCATTTCCTTTGGTACCTGCTTTTTCCAACGATTTAAAAATCTTTGGCTATCGTCATAGTAAATTTCAACAGTTAAACATTCAGGAATTAATCTTACAAATCTTCGGCTGAAACCTCAGATATCCTCACACTATCAAATGCCAACCTTTGCTTTTCTTAATTTCTAATCGTCAAAATTTGTACAAACTCATTGTTTTTAGCAAAAGTCTGCTTTGACACATGCTGATACTTCTCTAGAATTCGCTGATAACTAAATAAGCCTAATCCGCGATTCTCTCCTTTAGTTGAAAAACCTTCCTGCCAAATATGATGAATCTTTGGTTTATCCCTCGTAGGATTTTTGACAATCACTGTTAAATCTTCTACTTCATTACTCAAGATTACATCCAGCTTAGCCACATCCACACAAAGCTGCTGCGCCTCTTCCATCGCATTATCCAGCAAAATGCCCAAGCAGCGTACAAAATCGTTCACGTCCATATTGATCGTCTTAATCGGTCCACTCACTTCTAAGTTGCACTGAATCCCCTGCTGCTCCATTATCGCCATCTTAGTCAGCACCATGCTTTTGACGGCTGAAACCTCAATATTGCTTAAATGAGTGGTTTCCTTAATTTTGTTAGCCACATTTTGGTCCAACTGTCCTAAGGTTTGACTCAAGTAGGCCTTAATTTCTTCCGTTTCGCCTTCTTCCGACTGTAAGTACAGCCCCGACAAAATATTTTTGTAATCATGCTGCAAGGTCCGCATATCCCGCTGAATTGATTCAAGACTTTTGACATAATTATCCTGTTGGAGCAAGGTCGCTTCTTGTTTAGCAATTCGCAGTTGCGCATTTTTATAAAATGAACAGAATATCATTAACCCACACACTAGAGTGAAAATCAGAAAATTGTGGGCAAAGGGATATTCGCTGGTAAATTCTGGTGCCAATAATTCAATGATTCCATTCAAATTGGAAAGCAGCAGAAAGCCCAGCGTTGAGAGGATGGTTCGTTTGCGCGTTTCAAACAAAGAATCAATAAAAGGCGCTAAATTGACTGAGTGAAGAAGTTTGATGAAAAGAAAGTAGAAAATTGGCATGATCAGATCTCTATTTAAAATATCCGGCCACGGAAAAGTTAGTCCTAAATAATTAACGGCTCTGGCAACAAATAGGTTACTGAATCCGCCAAAAACACTTAGTAAAGTCTCCACAACAAAACGGCCAGCTATCCCTCTTAAAGTTATCCCACGATTCAAATATAAAAAGAAAATAATTTCGCCAAAGCCCATAATGGTTACTATCATTAGGTTCGTACGCTCTGTTAGTCTCCCATCTGCTCCAACCTCGGTTAAAAAGGAAATTGGGAAAACAACCAACAAAATATATAAGAGGATACAAAGTATTGTCTGCTTTCTCGTAAGTTTTTTACCCGTAAAAAAAGTAAACAACTCGATAGTAAACCATTTAATAAAAAAGAAAGTCAATGTATTAGTAATAAAAAACTTCATTACTTCGCTGAAGGGCATAAACATCTATTCAAAATCTCCGTTCAAGTTTTAACATGATTCTATGCCAAATTTAACCAAATTACAATCTAATATTATTTACTCTGGAATCTTTTTCAGTCTGACGGCTTTTCTTGAATTTGTAAGTAGAGATAGGACAATCAAAATATAGGATAGCAAAAAAAGCTTTCAATCTGGCTTTTTCCAAGTATTTTTATTTCCCCATCAATTCCTTCAACGCCTTCTTCTTCCCTCGTGTAAAGAAACAACTGAGTTCGTCGTCAAAGTAAATCGTGTTGGTCTTAAAATCCAGTTGTTTGATTTTCTTGGTGTTGACTAAATAAGAACGATGCACCCGCATAAAATCCGCACCCAGCTCCTCTTCCAAATCCTGCAGGTTGCCAAAGAAATCTAATTGCTGATCCACCGCATATAAAACTACCTTATGCTTATGGGGCGATGTCTCTATAAAATAAATTTCATCGATGGCTACATAAAACACTTCATTATTCATTTTAACCGGCAAATAGCGGCGGGTTTCTTTTTGCTCCTGCTGAAGACGCTCCTGCACGCTGTCCAGACACTCCCGCACCCTTCGCTGAATGTTCGCTATATCACCTTTTACAATATAATCCATCGCTTCCAAGCGATATTTAAAGGTTTCCGCCAACAGTTCGCTATGGTCGGTAATGAAAATGATAAAGCCTCGGGGATCGATTTTGCGAATTTCTTTCCCCAGATCAAAACCGTTCATGGTTTCATCCTTTAAATCCACATCTAAAAAGTAAATATTGCGGGCTTTTTCGACTTGAATCGCCGCAATGACTTCTTGAGGCTTGGCAGTTGCCAAGGCTACCTGCATATCGTAGGCCTGAATCATCAAATAATTTTCGACCGTCTTGCAAATTTCCTGTTGAAATACTAGATTGTCTTCACAAATATAAATGGCTACCATCACTACACCTAATTTCTAATCGTTAATATTTGTACAAACTCGTCGTCTTTGAGAATCGTCTGCTTGGAAACATGTTGATATTTGTCCAAAATTCGTTGATAACTAAACAGGCCCAATCCACGGTTCTCTCCTTTGGTTGAAAAACCTTCCTGCCAAATTTGGTGGATCTTTGGTTTTTCCCGCGTAGGATTCTTGACGATTACGGTTAAATCCTCGACTTCATTACTCAAGATCACATCCAGCTTAGCCACATCGGATTGGAGCTGCTGGACTTCCTCGATAGCATTATCCAATAAAATCCCTAAACAGCGAACAAAATCATTCAAATCCATGTTGATATCTTTAATCGGTCCGCTCACTTCCAAATTACACTGAATTCCCAACTGCTCCATCGCTGCCAACTTGGTCAGCACCATGCTTTTGACGGCTGAAACCTCAATATTGCTTAAATGGGTGGTTTCCTTAATCTTATTGGCGACATTTTCATCCAACTGTCCCAGTGTTTGATTCAAGTAAGCTTTGATCTCTTCCGTTTTGCCCTCTTCTGATTGCAAGTACAAGCCCGACAAGATATTTTTGTAATCATGTTGCAAGGTCCGCATATCCCGCTGAATCGATTCTAAGCTCTTTACATAACTCTCCTGCTGCAAAAGTGTCGCCTCTTGTTCGGCAATCCGCAACTGAGCATTTTTGTAAAAGGCACAAAAAATCATCAAGAAACAAACCAAAACAAAAATGAAAATATTATGAGCAAAGGGGTATTCTGCAGTGAATTCAGGTGCTAGCAATTCGATGATTGAATCTAAGTAAACAAGGGCAAAAAAAACAATAGTCGAGAAGACGGCCCGTTTTCGCGTTTCAAATAGGGAATCAATAAAAGGAAATAAGTTGACTGAATACAGCAACTTAATAAAAAGATAGTAGAGAATTGGCTTAATGATATCGTAATCCAATATAAACGACCACGGAAAAGTTAAATCAAAATAGTTAATAAGTCGTTCAGTAAACAGATTACTGAATCCTAAAAAAACCCCTAGTACTGTTTCTGCCGCAAAATAACCAGAAATTCCTCGTAAGGATATACCACGATTCAAATATAAATAAAAGACAAGCTCTCCAACGCACATAATTACCATAGTGATAATGTCGGCACGTTCAGTCATATAGCGATCTGCTCCAATTTCCGTACATAAGGATGCAGGAAAAATTATTAAAAGAAGATAGAGAAGAAGACAAAGAAGCGTTTGCTTTCTAGTAAGCTTCCTGCCGATAAAAAAAGTGAACAATTCGATAGTAAACCATTTAATAAAGAAATAAGTAAGGCTATTGATCAGAAAAAATTGCATCACTCGACTAAAAGACATAAACATGGTATTGAGTCTCCGTTCCCTTTTTAAGATGATTCTATGCTAAATCTAATCGAATTACAATCTGAAATATTCTATTCAAGGTCCTTTTTTGCCATCTCATCGGTTTTTTGATGGTATTCCTGAATTTCCGTTTGCATCACCAACAATTCCTTCATCGTTTCAGCAAAATCTTGCTGCAGCTTTTCCTGTCGCAGCTTTAGTTTTTCTTCCTCCAGAGCTATTTTTTTTTCAAGGCTTCTTTGCAAGTGGCGATAATACATCAGTCCGCCAACTAAGGAAATGAAAAAGGCAATCACTAAAAAACAATACTGACCGACAAATTCAGGATTAAGCAGATAGGAAAATCCTAGAAAAAAGCAGAAGCCGACAATCCCTCGAATCACTTGGCACAATTTTTCGTCACTCATCAGAGATTTCCCCCTCTCCCTTTGTTAATTCTAACCAACAGCCACAAAAGAAAGGCCTTTTTTCCCAAACGGTCCATTCTATTGCTTGTTTAGTAAAAAAGATTGACGATTGTGCTAATGTAACGCTAAACTAGGAAGAAACCTTGTCAAATCAAGGTGTCAAAAGTCTTTGACAGGCGAAAACCTACTATTATAAAGACATTTGATCGCAGAAATCCCCGCGATCTCTTAAGCTAAGGATACAAAGGAGCGAACAAAATGAACCTCAGCAAACAAATTAAAAAATATCGGGATCGCGATGGCTTATCCCAAGAAATGTTGGCAGAAAAACTGTATGTTTCACGCCAAACGATTTCCAACTGGGAGAATGAACACAGCTATCCCGACATTCACAACTTATTATTAATGAGTGTTCTTTTTGACGTGACCTTGGATGAATTAGTCAAAGGAGACGTGGAGATCATGAGAAATGAATTAAGTAAGAAGGAATGGAACAAACGAAGCATCCAAATGGTTATAGGCTTGTTAGGAACCACCTTGCTGCTTGGACCATCGCTGAATACTTTTGGGAACATAGGCTTGATCGTTCCGGCAGTGTGTTGGTTATTCGCCATGCACGGGGCTTTGAAAATCGAAAAGATGAAGAAAGACCGCCAAATGAAAACCTACTCGCAAATCATCGCCTTTTATGACGGCAAAACCATTGAGGAAGAAGAAGTCCGAAAAAATGCCAGAAGAGATTTTTGGATCAAGGTCGCCTTGGTAGTTGGCTTTGGTTTGGTAGGTGGCTTTTTAGCTGCACTTAGTCTGTATTTTAGTTAAAAAAAGCCATCAGTCTTCTCGAAAATCAAAGACTGATGGCTTTTTCTACATAGTTTCTGGCAGGATTGAAAAAATGAAAAATCCGATAGCGACAAATTCTACAAAAAAGATGGCAAATATCTTACGTTTTAGCTGGTTCATCGCTTCTTGTTCTTGACGAGTCAAGTGCACTTCGTATTTTCTTCTTTTGAAAAAATACAGCAGCAAGCCGCCTCCAGATTGCCCACTGAGACTTAGAAAGGCCCATAACTTGGGACGTTCCAGCCCCCTGGCCTTAGCGTCGATTAATACAAGGGAATAAATAAAGTAGCATAAACACATACTAGCGGCGATAATAATCCCGCAACAAAGAATAAATACGATCATTCGTGGATCCATAACTAACACCTCCTATATTTTCTTGATAATTAAGTAGAATAAGCTGAAGGTATTTGCGATGACTAAGAGAAAGATCAATGCCCAGATAGTTGTACTGGCTGGACTAATGAAGATTAGTCCCAGCATTAATACTACATTGACTAACAATAAAAGGATAAAAGTCTTGATGAAACGATTTTGTTGGGTATTTTTTTGCAGTTGATGAACCATTTTATGGTCTCCTTTCAATAATTCGTCCAAAGACAACTGGTAGATATCCGACAAACGAATGATTCGTTCGATATCTGGGTAGCTGCGGCCATTCTCCCAATTGGAGATCGTCTGGCGCGTTACCCCCAATGCTTCGGCAACTTCGTCTTGCGTCATATGCAAGATATTTCTTCTTTCTCTCAGCTTTGCTCCAACTTCCATCTGCTTATCCTCATTTTCTCTTCTTTTGTCTTTAGTTTAAATCAAAAACCGTTTGAAAAGACGTAAAAATGCTTTTACATCTTGATAAATCGGGCTTTTTATACAAAAAAGCATGACCAAACTTTCGTCCAATCATGCTTGTCACTATTCATTTGCTACAAAATATCCGTACCATACTTTACTATCCGTGTCATCTGCATGAGAACCTATTAGTTCTAAATTAGTGCCTACTTTGAACCGTTTATCTTCTCGCACTTCCAAATTTTCCTTAAACAACTGATCATATGAATCGTAACGTTGACGCTCAATCTCAGCACCGTCCCATTCCTGCATCAGTTCGGCTAAATATTGCCGTTCATTTTCGCCACTAGTAGGGATTAATACCTCCACTGAATTTGTTGTGTTAGTTGCTGCAGGATCTTCTTTTTTCTGACAACCTGCAAAAAGTAAAAGCAATGTCAATAAACAGACTATTAGTCCTTTTTTCATAACCATTCCTCTTTTTCGTTTTCTCCATTTTATAGTATCATATATTTTTTTTAAATGGTATGGCTAATTTTATAGCTTGACACCTAAAGAATTAAACAAACACTTCTAAACGGTTATTTAAAAATCTTTTTAAAGTCTTTTATCAGATAATTAGCCTTTTCGGACCAGTTTACATAATTATTGAAACGAGCCTCCAAGAACTTTTTAAAACATTCTTAAAAATTTTTTTACAAAGACTAAAGAATTTGCTTAAGGGGTATTATCTTCAATACGCTGTACACAAACAGCTCAATGAAAAAATTGCTTATCTACGAAAGATCAACTTTTGCAAAAACTGTGTTTCTAATTATACATCACATTAACTCGTTACAAATTAAGTTCGCTCATAAATTTATTTACTTAATTTAGCCACAGCAATTTTTACACTTTTAACACAAAAACCGATCTCCAAGTGTTAGATTAATCTAACGCTTGGAGATCGGTACAACTATTTTTTCAACTTACTATTACTGCTTAGTCACCGAATTAATCCGTTGCTGTAGTCGATCGTATTCCACTTTATAAGTGTCACTCTCCGTTTGCGAGGTAGGAACTAGGAAGTAATAATCAGTTACCCCATCTATGGGACTATTTGAATGGTAGAAACGATTTAAATAGGCCTGTCGCAGATCACCACGTGTTGCGACAAATAAATCAAAGAATCCAGTTGGGTCCTTCAAAGGTACTTCTTTTTCAAGAGCGGCAAATTCAGTTTGTTCAGGACTTAAATCAGACTTGCGCATTTGCTGGTATAACTGTTCATCAGAACCACTTGCAATCATATCTGCCCACTGGGTTTCAAAGTCGGCTGAGCGATCCAAATACGTATCATCAGCGGTAATTAACAAGGCAGAAGTATCTGCTCCATCAGAAACAGTCAGGCTCATCAGCTCTGAGTCGTTATAAGTAATATCTACTAAATAATCTCTTCGTGTTCCATCAGCCATGGTAAATGTCCATTGCTGCCGCTGATTGGTAACCGCTTGTTCATCCTGCAAGGTCTGACCAAAGCCAATTAGTCCTACCTGAACAAACGCTGCTTCCTCAGAACTAATCATTGGATAGACTTTACGATACAGTTCATAAACAATACCATCATCAGCAATATTGCCAAATACTGTTAAAAACACATGTTCTAAATCCTGTGAGCTAGCTAGGCTATCAGGCTGTTGCAACCCATCATTTAACGCATTAATCTTATCGGTTTGAGCACTCAATAATTCTTGATCATTAACATCCTTTAGAGCGAGTGCCGGTAATTTAGGTAATTCAGTCTCTTGCTGCTCTTTTTCATCACTAGCAAATACACTGAAGGGGATAGTAAATTGCGGGAAGTTTCCCGTTAACACAACAGCGAAGACTGCAACAAACAAAGCAGCTAGGATGCCCCAAAAGATCAACCATTTTTTTGTGGTTTTCATGTTTCACCTCGTTTTGTTTTCCTTATTCATTGTGGCGACAATTCTCCTTTTCGTCAAGCCTTCTTCACACATTAATATGGAATTTTACTTAATTTTTCTAAATATTTGATAGCAAAGCACTAATTATCATGGTCATTCCTGCTGTTATCTATTAAACTAGAAGAAAATGATTTTTTGAGGGAGCAACATGTCAGAAGGAAGAAAAGATCGACGTAAAAAGAAAGAGAAACCAGTTCTGCCTGTTTCATCTGCAGAAAAAAAACGTCAAAAACCAAAGAAAAGTAAAACAACACGTAAGAAGACACCTAAATCAAATAAACCAGCTAGCAAAGGCCTATCTAAAGTAACTAAACTATCCATCACAGCTTTAGTGCTGATGCTGATTGCTATAATCGCCGGTGCTGTTTTCTTTTTTAATCAATATGGTCAAACGATTACTACGGCTGTAGATGCTGGTCAGCAACAAGCAGAGTCGATTCAAGAAAGCGACTTTAAACAATTTCGACCAACTACGATCCTAGATGTCAATGGTGGTACCCTTAAAGAGCTTAAAACGCAAGAGCGCGATTATCTCAGCTATAAGGAAATGGACCCGTTAGTTTCTGAGGCGTTGATTTCAATCGAGGACAAGCGGTTTTACGAGCATCATGGTGTAGATACCCAAGGCCTGATAACAGTTGGTCTTAATGCTGTGATCGGCAGAGGCGTCCGCGGCGCCTCTACTATTACACAGCAACTAGTAAAGAATATTTACTTAACACCAGAAGTGTCTATTTCTCGTAAAGTAGAAGAAATGGTTATGGCTCAGGCACTAGAGAAGAAGTTTTCAAAGGAACAAATTTTAGAGTATTACTTAAATAATGTGTATTTTGGTCATGGGGCTTACGGAATCAACGCGGCTTCTCGCGTATACTTTAACAAATCAATTAATGATACTAGCTTACTAGAAAAAGCCGTATTGGTGGGAATCACGAACAACCCTGGACTTTATGATCCTGTTAGCAATAAGGACAATGCCAAGAAACGGGGACAAACAATTCTCAATGAAATGTTAAGTCAAGGATATATTACTAACGAAGACTACGAACAAGCTACCAATGACGACTTTACTGCTAGCATTCATTCAGAAGCCTTAAATAATGATTTAGGCGATAATGAAGTTGCCTTAGCCGTCGATTCAGCAACCAAGATTTTGATGGAGCAGCAGGATTTCCGCTTCCAGTATCAATTTGATAGTGCGGAAGAAGAAGAACGCTACAATCAAGAATACCAAGATGCTTATAACAAAGTTTACCAACGAATTTTATCTGGTGGTTACGAAATTCAAACCAATATCGACCCGAACATTCACCAACAGCTGCAGGATATTTTAACTAGGGTAATGGAAGGCTGGTCAGAAATTGACCCTGAAAAAAATATTTATACTAAACAAGCAGCGATGACCGTCATTGATAATGCCACTGGCAGTGTCGTAGCAAGTATTGGTGGGCGTGGCGAAGAAGGCAATACCTATAATCGGGCGTTCCTTTCGTATCGTCAACCTGGTTCAGCTATCAAGCCACTTGTGTCGTATGCACCGGCTTATGAGCGTGGACTCTTAGAAACCAGCACAGTCTCTGATGATCGCCCGAACAATAATTATCCTAATAATATTTATATGGGATCTCGAGGGAACCTAACCTTACGAAATGCGTTAGCGATGTCTTCCAATGTTGTTGCTTATAAATTAGCGATGGAAAATCAGGCGGAGTTACAAGAGCCTGTTTATCAACCATTGGCACAGATGAAGTTTACAGGGCTGGATGTCGCCGATGATAATCCAATTATTGCAGTTGGTGGGATGACTTATGGCGCAACAACTCAAGAGATGGCTAGCGGTATTGCAACTTTGGTTAATCAAGGGAATTACCGAATGCCAACCAATATTCAAACCATTAAACGAAAAGACAATGACCAAGAAATATTTAATTTAAATGACTCGCCACAACGTAAGGTTTACAGTGAAGATGCCGCATATCTAACGATTGATACGATGAAGGCTGTTCACCAAGATGAAGATGGTACAGCAACCGATACGAACCTTGCTCATAATCAACATTGGGCGATTAAAACTGGGACTACCGATGAAGCCAAAGACTTGTGGACAGTCGGGGCAACCCCTCATTACACCGTAGCAGTTTGGGCTGGTAATGACACCCCACAAGCTCAAGACAATACGACTGTCGGAAAAGCAACCCGTCAGATTTTCCAGGAAGCGATGGATTTGCTGAATGCAGACAAAGAAGATGTTGATTTCCAAATACCAGCTTCTGTTACCAATCAAGAAGGCCAATTAATCACTCGCTCTAGTCAAGCGAAACAAGTACTTGCGACCCGCCAAAATGCCTTGTTGGCAACTACGCAAAACATTAATACTTTGGCAAAAACCAAGGCAAACGAATTGATTGCTGAAAAACTGAACAGCCCTACTGTATCTGAAGCTTCCACTTTCAGTAACCAATTATTGGCAGATCGGATTCAAACCTTGAGTCAATTCGAATTGATCGTTACCGATACACAGGACAATTGGAAAACCTTTGATCAATACGCTCAGCAAGTCCTAGCGCTTGTTCAAAACGTAGAACCAGCCGGTGGCACGCTAACTAACCAATACAATAATGTTTACAGCAACAAACAAACACAGTATGAACAAGAAAAAGCCGCTTTGACAGCTGAAGTGGATCGTCTCGACGATGATATCAAGACCACAGAGGAACAAAGTAAAGAGCTTGATCAGCGAATTGATGAAATAAAAAAAGCTCTACAAATACGCGACACTGGAAGCAGTTCAAGAAATTCTTCCAGCAGCTCTAGTGAAGCAACTGAAAGAGACTAGCCATCTGGCTAGTCTCTTTCAGCTTCTACCAAATATTTTTTTGGCGTTGTTCGACAATTTTCTGCCCTAAATTAGCCCAATCTAGCGGTCGAGGTGGCGACAGCCACACTACATACTGACAGCTACTGGTTTCTCCAAATGAACGATTATCCGTTAACAAAATATCCGCGTCTTTTAGATTATCCGTAATCACCGCTCCCGATGTTTGGAAAAAAAATAGGTTGCTCTTGATAAAATCATTGTATCGTTCTCCATAAGAAAAATCGACATGTATCTTTACCAGATCTAACAACGCTTCTTTAGGGAATGTATTCACTACTAATAATAAATAATTAAAAAAAACAAATTTCTTTTTCTTATACAATAGCGTCTTTTTTAGCGATTCCATATAATGGCGACAAAAAGTCAGTATTTCGGGATAATTTTGTTGAAAGTAGCTGATATCAATTACTGGCTGCAACGATTCGTAGCTAGTGCTTAATTCACTTACTTGTAGGTGTAAAAAATTTAAGCACCTGATAAATAGAGCGATCTCCTCTGGATAATTGCTCAAAACAGGAAACGCCTTTTTTATTGCAGAAACTAATTGTTGACTAAATTCCATTATAGATAAATCATACTGAATAATCTGATCCATTAAATGAACGGAGCGTGTCATGTAATAATTGACAAAAGCTTGTTTTTCTATCGCCACAAGAGCTTCAGGTACTTGCGAAAAGAAAAAAGATAAACAAATTTGAGTCTGCATTTCTCCACTTAGCAACGGTAGTTTCGTGTCTTTTAAATAGTGTTTTTGACGTAGCCGTGTATCTGTCACATAACAATAATGAATCAGGTCCGTCTTTTGATGGAGAGTAAATTGTTCAAAAGGTAATATGGCAATTTGCTGCTTCACTAAATACAAATCACCGTTGGCATAAAAAGACAAATCATCCTTTAAAATACGAACAAAAAGTTCTGTCATAAACAGACGTAAATTTTGCTCGTCCGAACTGACTAGTTGAAATTTGCGACTCAATTGAATATTGTGCGTTTGTAAGATCTGATTTAATTGCTTATATTCCTTATAAGCAATTGGATAGCTAATCAGTTCGTTAATTGAAAAATCATTCACAGAATTATATTTTTCTAAATACGCACTGCATAGCAGCCGAAACCGAAGTGAATCCTTGGCGTAATTTTCCAATAGGGTTTCTGAGCTTGCCTTCCCAGAAATTTGCAGCTGTATATAAGGTTCTTCATCAATTAATTGAATCGCTTGGTCCAATTCATATCTTACTAAATCATAACTCAATGCTTCAATAATTCCTTTTAATACATAACTAGATACTTCTAGATAATCCATCAATTTGTGCTTATTTATTGAAAAAAAGGCATTGCGCTCCAGCAATTTTAAGATTTGATATTTACGCCATTCATCTTTAGCTAAAAATTGTTCAAGCAATAGAATCACTCAGCATCATTTTCATATCGGAAGCAACTTCCCCATAAAGAACTATCCCTGAAAGGAGGTAGGCACTCATAGCTGTTTGACAAAATACGTTGCTCTCCCCTGCTTCCCCTCCTGAAGAAGGATCGTGTGTAGCTATCGATGTTGCTGTAGAAAAGAAATTGTCATCCAACATAAGCCGAGGCAGTGATTGGTTAATAAAATCCGCTCTTTTTTCAGAGTCTGGAAATCTCTCATTGCTGGGCACTTCCTTGTTTGTTTTATCTTTGACAGCTTGTTCGGATGTATTCGTTGCTTCCCCCGAAATGTCTATTTTTTCTTTTGGGTCTTCCTTTTTTTGCTCAGATGATGATTCATTTGAAAAAATACTGCTATCAATAGTCTCACTAGATTCAAAGGTAATCTCCGCTGTTGACTCCTGTGTATCTTCGATTTGTTCATTGGGAATAGGTGTAATCGTCTCGTTAGGATTCATCGGATCATAAATATCACTAGCTGCTAAAGCATAATTTGAATAGAGAAACAAAAATGTACCGATCCACAAGGGCATGCAATAAGTCATAACTCGTTTTTTCAAACTTTTTCCTCCTCACATAATTGTCGCCAAATAATGAAGGTTCCGACAATCATAAAACTAAAAAACGAAATGAAAACTATTAACACATTTTGGCAATATCTCCATTGAGTTTTTTGTTCTAACCGCTGCTCAACACTTCTTGTGCGCCTATTCGATTGTTCTTGCTGCTGTAAATTGGCTATTACAACAAATCGTTGATCAGTTTGTGTTGGTCTATCACAGGTAATCAACGTTAGTTGCGGCTGATCGGTTTCTTCCAATACGTTTAGATCAGATTCCTTAATTATTTTGGTTAACTGCACACGATAATGGTAAACAATCCCAGAAGATTGGAAGTAAATATCCTCTTCCTTTTTTAGATCCAGCAGCTGGCCAAAAAGTAATTGCTGATTTCCTAAGTGGTGTCCCAATACAACTAGATTATCTGTTTCAGGACTTCTTTCAGGAAACAACATTCCCGAACCAGCTAAAAGAGTGTTTTGTGTAGCCGTTGGATAAACAGGCACCATTAATTCCAAAGATGGAATGAACAGCTTTCCTCTCAAAGTCTCCCCTGTTCCCTTAAAAGTCAAAACTTCTGAGAAGGTTGGTGGCTGAACGGGCTCGGCTTTTTTTAGAGGTTGCTCAGCCCTTTTACTAGGAGTCTCTGTATTTTGGATTAATTTATAGCTAAGTACGCTTTGCTTCAACACAGGAAGTGCGAGCAAAAACAACGCCATCCAATAGACAAGAATGATCAAGTAGTTACTTTTTCGCATGTTTCTTCCTGTACCAAATAACCAAAACGATCAAAAGTAACAGTAAGAGCCCAATCAAAATATAAAGCCAGGTGAAATCTTTTTTAACGGTTACATCTCCTTCGTTGAGTTTTCTTGCTTCATCCGCTTTGACTTCAAATTCTTTTTCCAGTTGCCAATTGTACTGATAATGTTCTTCCTTACCATCTGAATCAACAAAAATAAATGCACTGTTTTCATCCTTTTGACCATAAGCATCTATCTTTAAAACATATTTTCCTGGGCTTAAACGCTCACCATTTAGCGGCAGACCCAAGTTGAAATTTGAATTTGGTGCCATTTGCATCCCTGTTTGACGATTTTCATACACGACCTCATCTTTCCCTTTTGCTTTCACTGTCATGTGCGTGGCTAATTGATTCAGATAAACAGGATTTGGATTTTGTAAATTCCCGTAGATCAACGTTCGAGCGTTTACCTGATCCGCTCCTGCTTTTACTAATTTCAAATCGGGTATGCCATTGTCTGTCTCTTGACGCATCAATAATGCAACTACGTAGGAATACTCGTTTTTGATAGCTAAGCCCGTTGTATTAGTGCTTGACGATGTTTGGTCTTCTCTAATTTTTTCTTGGAAAGTAATTCCACCAGCTATAATTCCCTTAAACGCTTCATTTGGCATATGTATAGTAAGTTTGTAAGGTGACTCTGAGTGAGGTGGCAATAGTAATTCTGAAGGGGCTTCTACATAGTCCTTTAGGTCAAATACCAATGATGGATCTGGTTTGATTTCATTCTTGCTATACTCGACTACCCCATTGCTATTGGTTGTGGCACTACTAATTTGTGCCTCCACTACTACCTCTTGATCGGTATCATTTCGTAAATTAACCGTTAACTCTTGTTGCTGGTCTGCTGAAAGCTGCAAATCAAAATATGTTTTTGATTTATCTAGTTGATTATCAGGAATTTGTGGTGTAACAGCAAAATTGAACTCAGCAGCTTCACTTGTGATACTAGTGAATGCGCCAATTCCTGTTAGCAAAATAATACACACGAAAAATTTATTTAGTAGTTTCATCGTTCTTCCTTTCAGTTGAAGCAGAGGTTGTGACAGAAGCGTTCAACTCCGATAAATAGCTGCTCATATTTTTGCGATGATTCGGCTTATTTCCCAGAGAGCTGCTTCAGGTATACCGATAATGCGTTTTTTTAGTGGCTGTGACATCAAACGTCACAGCCACTGTTTCATTTCATTATTGGATTGGATCAGCCGTAGTTGGCGTATCTGCTAATACCCAATTAAAGGTCGTTGTATATTGTTTGACATATTTGGTCGTAGCTCCTGGCACAAACAGCTCAATACTTTCAGCCCCTGTAGAAGCATCACTACCCCAAGCTAGCAAGTAAGTTCCTGCACCTTGACCATCTGTTGCTGTCATTACATCTGTCAGTGAGTTATTTGGAGCTAAATTGATAGTCGTTTTGCCAGCAGGTTTTGCGGAAGTGGAAGCAGTAACAACATTCCCATTGTTAAAAGTGATAGCTGCTCCGGTTAGTTCTTCATCATCGGCTGTCTTGAATTGGCCTGTTTGTTTTACTTGTAAATTCCAACCAGTCTCTACGCCACGATTGTCTGTAACCTGAACAAAATTAGGACCTGTTTTTTCTGTGTTGGTACTATCAAGATATTTTTGCGCTTTGGCTTTATATACTTCATCAGTGGAAGTGATCTTTTGAGTACCGAAGTCTAGACTAGATGCATAATCAATCGATAATGGCCCATTGGTGCCCGGGTTGGGTCCATTAGGATCAGTTGGATCTACAGGATCGATTGGATTCACCGGATTTGTTGGATCAACTGGTTTCGTTGGTGCATCATTTGGTTCAAAAGTGATGGCGCCGTTAGAAGTATATTCTCCTCCATCTGCCGCTAAAGTTGTGATTGGTAAAGCTAATGTAGCTACTGTCAAAGCCGCTATTGTTAAATATTGGATTTTTTTCATGAATAGACTCCTTTAAATGTTTTCTGGAATATCAGACAAATTCCAGGTCAATGTTGTTGTATAATTTACTGCATCCTTTGGCGTACTGCCAGGTACGAATAAGGATACATCTTTCGTTACATTTGCTTGAATATCAGTACCGTCTTCGCCTTTTTCTGTAACCGACTCAACCGTTCCCCAACGATTTATCCAAGTACCTGCGCCGGAATTTTTCACAGCGGAAAGAACTACAGCCTCTGCACCATTCGGGTTTAACGTAATTGGCTTTTCAGCAATTGGCGCCACGGCTGAAGAGTTGCTGGCAACTGTTGGATTATCTAAAGTGACGGCTGCTCCTGTCAATACGTGGTTCAAGGTTGTTGTTTCTGCAGTAAATTGGCTATTTTGTTTGACTTTTAATACCCATCCGCCGTTATTTCCGCGATTATCAGATACTTGAACATAATTTGCAGTTGCTGGTGTACTCCCTTTATACGTTTGTGCACGAGCAAAATAGGTTTCATCTTTGTTGGAAATTTTATTTAATCCAAAATCAAAAGATGAGGCATAATCAATCGACAATGGACCATCTGTTCCAGAGTTGGGACCATCAGGATCAGTTGGATCAATGGGATCAACCGGAATATTTGGATCAGGTTTTTCTGGATTGACTGGTAATGTAGGGTCCGTATTTGGAACAAACTTTACCGCACCATTAGAAGTATACTCACTACTTTCTGCAGCATGAGAGACAGTCACACCACCCAGCGTAGTGACTGCTAAAATAGTGGCGGCAGTGGTGGTAATCAATTGGTTCTTTTTCATTTTCTTCCTCCTTAATCATTGCCAGGCACATTTTTCAGTGCCCAGGTTAAGGAAGTTCGATATTCTTTCGCATATTTTACCGAACTTCCTGGTACTTTTAGTTGAATGACCTGTTCGTTTGCGGAAGAGCCAAAACGATACAGCCAGGTCCCCATTCCTTGATTCTCATTTGCTGTAACCACATTTTTTTCCTCGCTAATGGATCGGAAAATAATCTCCTCATCAGCTTGTGGGGCAAACATCTGATCCACGTTGGAAACAATCGTCCCCTTTAGAAAAGTTAGTTCAGCATTTTCTAATTCCTGATTATTGCTAGTATGAAATTGTTCGTTTTGTTTGACACTTAACAGCCACCCACTGCCAGTTCCACTAAGATCAGATACTTGAACGTAATTAGGTCCACGTTTTTGTGTCCCATCTGTCGTTTGATAACTTAAATCCTGGGCATAATAAGTTTGGTCAGTAGCTGTAATCTTTTGTTTGCCAAACTGAAAACTCGAAGCGTAATCAATTGACCGAATTCCGCCGGTTCCAGGATTTGGCCCTGCCGGATTAATTGGATCTTCTGGAACAACCGGCTTAGTTGGATCGGGGGCTAAAGGATCCAACGGTTTAATGACTGTGGTATCATCCACTCGATAAGATAATGACACTTGTGACTCCTTTGCTAGAGCAGAACTACTTCCTAGTAATAAACTACCTACGAGGAGAATAATTGTTTTTTTCAGTTAAAATCCCTCCTCGTTTCACCTTAAAACCGACGATAGTTAATAATGCCATTCCAGCTAGTGTCGTAAGCAATGAAGATCGATCGCCCGTTCGAGGAATTATTGGACCTGTTTCTGCATAAGAAGGCAAAAAAAGTTGGATATTTTCACTAGACACATCCCCTTTAGAAAATTCCTCTTTTATCGATGGTTTATCTTCAGGATACTCATATACCCCATAAAATCCTGTTTTGCCATTCGAGTCATAAGCTGCTTCACCATGAATTGGAAAGACAGCTAAGAAGAAAAGTACCAGACAAGCAACTACTATTTTTTTCATTCGCATCACCTAATTTCCCGGGACATCTTCTAATTTCCAAGACAACCTTCCTGAGTATGTGCCCACACGTTGCTTCTCAGGGGGGACGATTAATTTGAAACCGCCCGTTGTTTGCCAATCAGCTGAGATATCCTTGACCCCATCTTCCGTAAATTCCCCTGTTTCGATTACTTGATTGCTCACATTGATGGGCAGTTCTCCTAGCTGAGAGGTATAGTACAAAGAGTCGATTAAAGAGATACTTCCCTGTTTTATTTCCTCAGACTGATTGACGGTTATCCGCCACGGTTTGTGGGCATCACTGCGAGAATCAGATATTTCCAATTTTCCATTAACTTGCGGCTGATAGATTTCGGTTTTATTTGAAATGTCATTTAGTCCAAAGTTCAATTGATCGGGTACTTCTTTTAATGAAAGATAACCTACAATTGTACTAGTTGTAGCTGCTTTAAATGTTGCATCACGATAAGTCATGTCAGTTGCCGGCTGAATATTTCCAATCTCATTATTTGTAGCTGGTGGATTAGTAATTTCGCCAGCCAATCCGCTTTTATCTCGTAAAAAAAGTTGAAGAATATCCCTTTGCTTCAAATTCAAACTAGAAATATCTAATACCCATGAGCCATCTGCTTCTACCGTACTTGAAAGTCCACTGATTTCTTGACCATTGATTGCCAAAGTGATTATGCTTCCAGGTTCACCAGTACCGGAAATCTCTGGAGTAATGCTTTCAATTTTCATCGCATCATTTATTACCGCTGGTTCTGGTGGAGTAACATCAATCACAGTCGTTGAGACCGGTGATTCACTTATCCAAGGACCTCTTTTGGCACTACCAGAAATTTCTTTCCCAGCCTTTTGGAAGGTATCTGCTTGATAAGAAATATAACCATTTTCATTAGTTGTTAAGTCTTCAATGATTTGCCCATAGGAATCAGTTATTGTAACCGTTGCTTGATTTTTTGAAGCATAAACTGGAATATAATGAATATCACCTGCACTGTTGGAGCCATTGTTGTCAGGTACCTTTCCAATGATTACCTGCGCTTGCAAAGTTTTGTCCGCATCGGTAATCGGTGTCCATTCCAGTGTTGGATTTTGATTCATCCCTGAAATCCGACGATAATTCCGCTGGTTAAACCCAGAAAGCCCCGCATCGGTACTTGACACTACTTGATTAGTTCCATTTCCTTTTACTTCAAAACTAGCTACCTTAGCATACGTTTCATCTGATGGACCTAAAGGCTGTGTAGCTAACTTCCATAAATCAATGTCAGAGTCGATAATCTGAAAGCTGTTATCGGCGTAACTTCCCATTGCAATTTGTACTGCTTGTCTGCCATCATACAGATTCCGTAAATCATACTGTGCCGGTGAATTTAATACCATTCGCGTGTTTTGCCGCCGAACTGAAGCTATTCCGGTACCATCTGAGGACATATTGATTAATGGTTGGCTACTTCGACCGATTACATAAAAGAAAGCACCAGGATTCACTTCTAAGTAGGTATTATTGTTAGAGAAGGCAATAACAGCACCTGAGTTTTTCTTACTGGTTAAATTTACAACAGCGCCTGGCTTGATGATCATGCCTGAACCATTTTCATCGAACCGTACCGCATTACCAGGCATGTTTACATTAAATATGCTATTTTCTCCAACATTTAAACGCTGGTAATAAAGATATACCGCTGGATAGGTAGTTCCGCCAGTTTGGCTTTGGGTGATGTTTACTTTGCAATTTTTTCCAATGGTGAATTCTCTTGAAGCACCTGTGGAATTACTAGCAGCCGTAACGTTATACCAGAAAACCGAAAAGTCATAAACATTCACGTTTCCCGTATAAACAGTGTTATCTTCCATGACGAAGCTTCCTAAATAGAAGTTTTCTGCTCGAGTATCAATGTCCATATTCCCGTAAACAGTTACTTCGCCATAAGAGGCTCGTGCCAGCCGTTGAACACCCGGTTCAGTCGTAACATTTCCAAAACGATACCGCCATTTTCCACCGTTGGTATAATTCAACCGTGTTCCAACGATATCCTCAGAATAAGCCCCTAGATATTGTTGATTTAAGACAATATCATGCATGTGAAATGACCCTGTACCATTGCTGGGAGCATCCAGCCAAATCGATGAATCTCTAAAATCTACTCGGTTACCTTGACCATCAATTTCAAGATCATTTCGCCTCGGATAAGTAGAAAGACGCCCATCACTGAGACTAGTACTCGCAAAACTTGCGGTCAGTGTAATTTTTGTGATTGTTTCATCCCGGATACTATTCACAAAGGATGTCCAATCACCTACCACTGCATCACTAGCAGCTAAAGTTTGAGCAGCTGATCTTTCAGCTGGTTCATCTTCAGCTGAATTGCTTTCCTGGCTGCTAGAAGCTTCGATGGTCTCTGCCTTGGTATTAACGGATTCAGACTCTGTTGATGAGGTGCTCTGAGCAACTTCATTAGAAGATCTAGCAAGTAACGAGTCCTCATTAAGCGAAGCGAACGTCTTCTGTGAATCATCCACAGTCACTGATTCGGTTGCACCTAACGCAACTGTATTTGGCAATGTAAACCAAATGACCAGCAAAATCAGCCATGTTTTTCGTTTCATTCTCTCCCCCCTTCCAATATTAGGCTAACAAACTGATGCTTTCTTTTTTATATTTTTTTTGCTAAAAAAAGAAAGTTTAGTTATAATTATGTGAAAATCCTTTGTTTCCACAAGCTTCTTTGCTGATTTAATAACTTTAAACTAACTTAGTATCTACTATTCTAGTCATCATTCCATCGAAAAAAAGATCAATTTCACAGTTACCCTTCTTAAAATATGACCTTTTCACTCATTTTACTGACTTAATCTGTTTTATTTCGAGTTAAAAAGATACTTTCCAATTATTTTGTTTTTTGTAAGTTTTTATCAAAGAAGGTTTGGACGATCTATATCAATTGAATTCTCTTCAAAATATAATTATTATTTAGAAAAAAAGAAATGAGGTGTCTTCCATTTTTGGGTTTGATAAGAATACCTTGTTAAAAAGAAAAATTATTGATACTTTAGATAGTCAAACGCAGGCCTTTACTTATAAAGAGCTAGCGGAAACGATTCAGATTGCTAGTGTAAGTACTTTGCATACAATTTGTCGAGAATTAGCCGATTTGATAGACGAATTGTACCCAGATCACTCGTGTTCATTAGTCATACGCAAAGAAAATCATGGAACAACCGTAACTCTCCAGCGTTCGTCGGATAATCTTCAAAAATTTTACGATTATTTATATTCATCAGATATGGCTTATAAAGTTCTTCAAACTCTTTTAATAGAACGAAAAACTTCGACCGTCCTTTTTTGCATCAATCACGGCTTAAGTGAATCGAGCTTAAAACGGAAAATCAAAGATATTAATCATGAAATTTCAGCCTTTGATTTACGGATAACCTGTGCTAAGCAGTTAACTTTAAGGGGCCCTGAGGTAAAAATTCGTGCGTTTCACTATATTTTCTTACGTAGCATCCATCGTCAGTTTTTTACTATCCCCAGTTTGCGAAATTTAGATTTAGATTATCAATTAGCTGAAGAAATTGCTGAGGAATTGAAAGTATCTCATGATCCGACGCTAGTTGAACGCTTTGCCTATTGGGTTTTGATCACTCGGACAGCCCTTTCGAAAGGAAAAACACTACACCTTTCACCGGATGATTTAGACATACTAGCGACACTCCAACTTCCGGACAAACCGCTATTTTTAACGCATTGGTCAACTCAGGATTGGTCCTTTTTAGTAACAGTCGTTTATTGTTCTTTGTCTGAAAATTTCCAACTTCCCATGAGAGAGGAAAATTTGGAAAATCCTTCTTTGCAACAAAGTTGGATTCAGTTGTTTCAAAAGAACTTTCGTTTGCTTACTCGTAAAGAGGAACGGTTTGTCCGAATGAAACTGAATCAACTAACAGTGACAATGTATTTTTTTCCATTAAGCGGTTCGTTTTTGACCACCTTGCAAACATTTGTTGGTTTAGAGGAATTAAGTGAACTTTATCCTCTTTATTTACGACGTTTCGAATCTTTTTGGCAGGAATGGTCCCAGCATTTACCTAGTGACGATTTGGAAATGTTCCATATGTTTAGTTTATCGACTTGTATTTCCATCATTCCGATGGATGAACTTCGACCGGAAATCGCTGTATATATTTACTCAGAAACCAGCGATTCGTTTAAACAGTACTTGAAAATTAAACTAAATTTTTATTACAGTACTCGCTATGCTTTAGTTTTTGTAAAAACGCCTGAAGAAGCTGATCTATTAATCAGCACCGTCCCGTTACTCACCAAATATTGTCCTTATCAACAAAAACTTCTTGTGGTGCGAGCTCGTGTTACACCAAAGGACTTAGAAAATATTGGAAATCGTCTGCATGAACTATTTGAAAACCAAATAAGAGCAAAATAAGAGCAAAATAAAAAGCCGTTCTCTCATCTGAAAGAACGACTTTGATTTATGCTATGCTTTTTTCTAAAATTATTTCGTAAGGCTCGCCGGTTAGGGTAAATCCGCCAATTGGAAGATACCCCAACTTATAATAAAAGTGCTGCGCAAACTCAGTCGATACGGTGGAGGTCATCACACGATCATAAGTCAATTCTCGCATCTCTGACTCCCAAAAGTTGACAGCTTCCTTACCATATCCTTTGTTACGGTGCTCTTTAAAAAGGTAAAGCATTGTCATAAAAGGAATCGTATCCCAGAAAAGATTGTAACGTAACCAGCCAATTGATTGTCCGTTTTCTTCTATTATATAGATGCGATTTAGGTAAATTGCATCCAGTAAACCCTGTCTGCGAATATGGGGATCATTCTTAGCAAAAAACTGAACATCCTTTGAAACAGCTATGCGAATTTCCATGGTGGACCTCCCTAGTCTCGTTTCTTTTTATTATACCAAAAAGCATTGGCAAGCTTTTTGAACTTACCAATGCTTTTATAAACTATTTATTGAATTTTTTACTTCCTAATTTCATATGGAACTGTGGGTCTTTTGGTGTTGATGGATCAACGCCACGTAGTGTTGGAATCTTGGCACACATTAACTGCAATGGGATAATGAAGTTAAAGGTCAGCATATCTTTATTTTGCACTGTCGGTAAAACTAAATCAGCCTGCTCTGATTCATAATTAGTAAACAAATAGATGGTTTTACTCCAGCCTGACAAGACCTCCTGCATTTTTTCTGAGCGAGGTTCTGCGCCATCGTCTAAAATAAAGACGGTAGACTGGTCATTGATCGCATTGTAGATGCCATGAATGAATTCTTCAAACTCATAACCTGTTACTGGACAACGCATCGTTTCCAATAATTTTAACGCACTTTCTAAAATATCGCCGTATAATGAGGCTGGTCCAGTGATGCGGATATCCTTGATCTCTTTTAATGCATCTTTATTGGCTTCGATCCAAGCTTCTGATGCCTCAAAAACATCTCGGAAATGCTTCGCTGCTTCTTGAGCTTCGGCAACTTTTTCGTTAAAGACTTCCTTTGAAACAGCGCCATTTTCCAAACCAATGTATAAAGCCAATAAAAGTAAGTTCAATTTTGTACAGTAGAAGCCTTTTGTTTTAGCACCAGCTAACTCTTCGCCGCAGGCTACGGTTAGGATATAATCTGCCACTTCATCAATGAAGGCACCTTCTGCTCCTGCCATCGATGCGGTCATACAGCCGTGTTCTTTCGCAAGCTTCATGGCATTGTAGGTAGAGTAACTGCTTCCACCTTGAGAAATCCCAACAACTAATGTATGCTCGTTGTCTTCCAAGAAGGTCGTTTTTGTAATTTCAAAAGGATACATCGCACGGACATCCATTTGCAGCAGGCTTTGCATTTGCTGACTCATTTGTAGACCGGAATGATAACTGGTACCAGAACCCGTGATGATAATACGTTTAACCGGTGCTTTTTTTACCTCCGCAAATAATTCCGGTGCCTGTTTAATAATCAAGTCCATTTTTTCTGGTGTTTCTAACATGTAGCTTTCAATTGTCGCCATTTGTCACTTCTCCTTTTTTATAAAATTCCAATAGCGTGCATCACAATCCCAAAGATGATGATTCCGATGGTCAGCCAAGTAATACTTACTTTTTTAATTAATCGGTAAATTACAAAGGTGAAGATCAACGGCAGCATATTTGGCAAAATTTGATCCAAAATGTCTTGCACAATGATTTCAGCTCCGCTAATCTTCAGCTCTAATGGGGTGGTGATTGACAGCATAGTGGCTACCATTCCGCCCACTACCGAAAGTCCGATAATCGTAGCTACTGACATAATCTTGTCCATTAAGCCTTCTTTTTGAATTCGTTCCAGCGAGTTGACTCCCACTTGATACCCCAGCTTCAAGCCGAAGATCCGAACTAGGAAGTTGGGTACATTATAAATTAACAAGAACAGTAGTGGTCCAAACAAACTGCCATCCTTGGCAATTGAAACCCCGATTCCGGCTGCGATAATTCGCAAGGTCCCCCAAAAAATCGAGTCGCCAATCCCAGCTAGTGGTCCCATTAAGGAAGCTTTTACCGCATTGATAGATTGTTCATCAAAGTTGACGTTGTTGGCATTTTCCTCCTCCATCGCTGCGGTAATTCCCATAATAGTTGGTACAACTGCCGGCGTGGTATTGAAGATTTCCAAGTGGCGTACTATGGAATCGGATTGATCCTTTTTATTCGTATATAACCGTTTAATAACCGGAATCATGGAGTAGCAATAGCCGATATTTTGCATCCGTTCATAGTTGAAGGCGCCTTGCAGGGCAAAGGAGCGCCAGAAAACACTTCGAAGTTCTTTATTGGTTACTTTAATCAAAGTCAATCTCTCCTTCCGTCAAATTATCTTGAGCAGCTTGAGTACTTTCTTTCTTCGGTTCAATGTAAAAATGCAAGATGAAGGCGAGGCAGACTGCGAATAATGCAATCGCTGTGATATTTAAGCCGCCGTAAGCTGCCGCTAAGAAGCCAATGAAGAAGAAAGGCGCCATTTTTTTCGAAAACAGCATATCCATTAACAAAGCAAACCCAATCGCTGGCAATAATGCCCCTGCAACCCGCATGCCATCTAAAATGACGGTTGGAATCGAATTAATTAAGTTGGATACCTGGTCTGCTCCTAAAAGAATCGCTAAAAATGTAGGGACAAAAGTGCTTAAGAAAAACAGACAGACGGGAATCCACATGGATATGGCTAGGCCACGGAAATTGGCTTCCTTAGCATATTCATCCGCCTTGTGAGCAAAATAAGTGTTGGCAATCCGAACGACAACGCCCAACGTTTGGGCCAATACAGCAATTGGTACAGCTAGAGCTAATGCAACTTCTACTCCGCTGCCAGAAATAATGGCAAATGCTGTTCCTAAAATTCCGCCAGTAACAACGTCTGGTGGGGTTGCCGCCCCAATTCCGGCAATCCCCATCCAAATCAATTCTAGTTGGGCACCGATGACGATTCCTTGAGTGACATCTCCTAAAACTAAACCAACGAATACACCTGTAACTAAGGGACGGTCAAACATCATTTGACCAAAAATCCGACCATCTAAAATTCCGATCCCGGCAATCAACCCCAGCATTAATGCTTGTGCAACCATTTCTTTTCCCCCTTCCTATAAATCAAATTCCTCCAGTGTTTTACGTTTATCTCTTGGCAGCATCCGGAATTCTACTTCCACACCTGCCGCATGAATCGCTTTCAAATTTGCTATATCGTTGTCATCTACGGCTACTAAATCTGTCAATTTGCGTTTGCCTTCTGAAAAGCGCAAGCCGCCGATGTTGATTTCCTTAATGACTCCGCCGGCATTTTCAATCAGCTTGCGAGCATCATTTGTGTCCTTCACTAAAACTAGAACATTGCTTTTCTTTGATTGGCTGAATTTGGCTACGATCTCGCCAGATTCTTCAACCCCGCGAATGTACAGGTTCACATTGCTTGGTTTTGCCAAATTTAGCGCCATCGCCTTCATTTGATCATTTTTGGCTTCGTCATTGACTACTAAAATCGTGTTTACGCCTAGTGATGAAGTCCAGCCAAAGGCCACTTGCCCGTGGATTAAACGATCATCAATCCTCAATAATGATACAGTCATCTTCTACCTCTCCTTTATTTGCAATACATGCATTTACATGTAAGATTCCTTTTTTGGCTTCTTCCAAACTGTTGTTGATGCGTTCTTCAAGGGTGCCTTCAGATAAAAATAAGTTCAAAAGCATCGGTAAGTTTACCCCAGTCACTAACTGAAAATCATAGCCCTCTAACAGATAACCCGTAAACAGATTCGCCACACTACCACCAAACACATCGGTTAAAACAATTAACGGGTCGTCTTTGACGCTAGCTAAGTACTGTTTCACTTCTTCGGCAGCATCTTCGGATGATTTTGATTTTGTCATGCAGAAGTAATCGACCTTAGTTTCTTGCCCAATGATTAGTTGAACACTGTCGATAATTCCCTTTGAGAATTCTCCGTGGGTTGCAATTAAGTATTTCACTTTTATCCCTCCTTCGCTTTTATATAATGCAAAAAGCGTGCCAACTAGTGACACGCTACGTATTATAAAGAATATTGTGAATATAACCGATCTCTGTGAGGGGAACTGTCACACTATAGGTTTGCTCCAACACACTAAAGACCTCTTGGATCACTCTAATTTCCTTTTGATGTTCGTAGGAGAATTTTTCTAAATCGGGAAAGTCGACAATTTCCGAATGACGGATCAGACGCTCTACCATACAGCTGACGTGAACATACATCGCCACCTTGCGAGCATTGGATAATTCCAATGACAGACGGCTTTCCAACTCCCGAATGCAATCTTCCACCAGCTCCATAATTTTTTTCGTATCCAGAATAGTTAAGGAATCGATCACTCGGATTAGAGAGAAATTTTTCACCAGTCGGTTGTTGATTTCTAAAATATCCTCTTCACTTAAGGTACGCTGAAAAATTTCTGCAATTCGACTAGAGCCATCACCAGATATAATGGTTTCCAATAAAACAAAATTTTCTTCTGGCACGTGTGGATCATCCGTACCGATGATTGCCAGTAGCTCATACTTGGCGCTCAAAGCTGGGCTTACACCATTTTCCTTCAGTTCCTTAAACTCAATCGGGATAATTTCAATATCCACCATTCCTGCCAAACAATCATACAGCAGCTTTTGTATTTGTACGGCAGTTCCAATTCCAGTAAAGCAGGTTGTAATTATCGCCTTGCGTTTGCTGCGTTGCGGTTGGAATAACTGAATATTAGGTGCGGTTACTTCCTTCATCTGTTCCGCAATTTCTGTTAGCTCCTTCCCTTGCTGAATTAGATTGCCGATTTCTAGAGCCATCAAAGTTCCTAGTTGATCTATAAATAAAATCGGAATATCAATATCTTGTTTCAATTGCTCATAGATCATATTTAGCGAACCCATATCAATCAAGATCACTAGACCCCGATTCACTTGATTCTCCTCAATATACAATCGAACCTTTTCACCGATATCATCTAAGGTCGCCTCAATAGGCATATCAATTGAAGCAAAAGTTGGACTTCCTAACATTCGGTTGCAAACATTAGCAATACTACTCGCTGTTGCATAACCATGAGCCAAAATAATCGCATCCAAATCGGCTTCTTGTTCTGCTTGCTCTAAAGTGGATAAAAAGAGAATAAATAAACAACGGTCCACTTCATTAAACGTTAGGTCTAGCCTTTTTTCCACTTCTGGCAGTAACTTGTTAATCGCTCCTTTGGCTAACTTATAATGGTCAGTAACAAAAGCACGCAAGCTTTCCGGTAGCTCTAACGCTTCGGTTTCTCCTTTTAGTACATAACGATAAATGTAATGGGCAAAGAACAGAACAAAATTTCCATCATAACGAAATTTCGTCTGGTAATCCAACTCGCGAAAAATCTCCTGCATTGTAGTTAGGATAAACTTCTCTAAGGACATGTGACTGGCGTACTTGTCCTGATAAACTAACTCATCGATAAATTGAGTCACCTGCTGCAACCATTGCTTTTTCAGATCATAGATCGACTCTGATCCCTGTTCAAAATGCTGATAAAGCATGATCAAATGAGTGATGAAATTAGTTAATTCTTTTGGCTGACCCGATAGTTGTTTTTTCTCATAAGTTCCAGAAAAAATAAGATTGGAGCCTTCAAAAGTTGTCCATTGTTTTTGCTGTTGAGAATTTAAGGCGTAGATTTTTTGCGGCAAATCCCGCAGCTGAATATTTACCCGTTCCGATTGTTCACTGCGAGCAATCGCACTCCCACAAGCGTATTTGATCATGTTTTCAATTTCCCCAATGTTGCCTTCATAATGGGTCTGCAACAAAATATTCATGACACGGGGTGTAACTTCAATTAGACACTGCAACTTCCGGCTTTCTTTGCCAAATAGATACTCGATCATTTGGCGTTTTTCCATAATTCCCCGCTCATCCATATTAGGAATATAAATATGAATCGGAATCCGCCTTAAAAAGGTTTGCAGAAACTCCTGCGGTTTTTCCGTGGTAGCAAAAGCTAATCGGACTTTTGCTTGGCGTGCTTTCGTTTCACCAATACGCACGAAAGTTCCTTTATCCATGAAGGTAAAGAGTTTTTCTTGACCTTCTGCATTTAGACGATGTACTTCATCTAAAAAAAGCAGCCCTTGATCCGCTTCCTCCAACAATCCAGTTCGACTCTCATATGCACCAGTAAATGCGCCTTTAGAATAACCAAACAACAATCCCGACAACAACTCTGGATTGTTAAAATACTGAGCACAGTTCAACACCTTAAATGGCGCATCTTGAGAAAGCACCCCCGCTTTGATCATGTACTCGTGCATAACCTGCACAAAGTAACTCTTACCAACTCCTGTATCCCCCATTAACATAATTGGTAAGCCATTTCCCGGATAAAAGACAGCCGTTTTTAATTGCTCTAAGGTTTCTGATAAGCTCTTGTCGTAACCAATCATTTGTTCAAAGACTCGCTCAGCGGGCACTTTACTCACTAGCTCAATGATTTCCTGTATCCGCTCATACTCGCGATTTATATCCAGCTTAAAATGCTGCTCAAACGCTGCTTTTGCTGCAAACAAGACTGGTCGCGTATTTACTTTGAACAACTGTCCATTTTCAACTAAACGATTAGCCGCTCGACTTGCTTGCGTTCGGCTGATCTTGAGTCTTTTTTCAATTTCTGGTGTATCAAAAAAAGCCATTTCAATTGTTTTCAACTGCAAATTCCCACACTTTTCTTCAGCCAGTGCAATAATTGTTTCTTCTAGTGTAGCCATTCCCCATCACCTCAATTTTATTTTATCGTAGTATCTAATGAAATCAATCATAGATTTTTTACAATACACAAGTAAAACTTCAAAATTGAGTAAAATTTATACTTTTTTACAAAAAAAAGCAACTTCTCCTAATTTAAGAGAAATTGCTTATAGGTTACTAATCATCATCGCTTGAACTTGGTTCTGTCGAGTCTGAACTTGAACTGCTAGAGGAACTTGAAGAGGACTCATCTGCTGCTTTGGATCGACTGATACTATCCGCACGAGATTGGCTGATACGAGCATAGGAGTCATACGTTTTCTGCTTTTCTTGCACTTCTTCTTGCAGTTCTTTTAGTTCCTTGTTTTTTTCTTCTAAAACCTTGGCCTGTCGCTGACGATAACTGGCTGCAGCTGAGGCGATTGCGCTTTCCTCTTGTTGCATACGTGCCGCAAATTGTTCATTTGAATCACTTAATTTTGTACGAATAGGCTCAAGCTTGTCTAAAAGCGTCTTTTTGTAATCCCCTTCTGGTAACAAAGCCACTGCCTGAACCGTTACCAAATAATCCGACAAGGCAATACTTTTACTATCAGTCAAAGTCGTCACGGAACTATCAGCTGCTTTATATTTCTCCGCCTGTTCTTTAGCGATGGTTAAAATCATTTGAATATCTTGTCCCCAACTGATGTCCTTAGCATCACTAGCTTGCAACTGTTCCTCAAGCTCTGGAATCGTATTTTCGCTATCTGGTGATCTCAAGACTGGATGAGCGGAAAGATCCATTCCATTTAATACATCCGACTCAAACAATAGGTTCATTTGTTGTTGGATTAAAAAGTTTGCTTTGGCTTGTTTGATTGCTTCAGCGGTTTGACTTTCCCCAGCACCACTAACTTCATTCGCTAACTGATCGAACTGGTCTTCATCTAGCTCTTTAATAAAATAGCCGGCCTCCTGGTTGCTATATAAATTTTTTAATTTTTGGTTAAAGGCCTCTTTACGTTCATTCTGTGTCTCTACCACTCGGTCTTGATAAATCCGGTAGCCAGCAAACGAAACTGCACCTGCCACCAGAATCCCCAGAAATAGCCAACCGATCATTTTCTTGGTCAAGCTGTTTCCTCCTTGTCACTAATTTGTACACATTATAACACTTAATTTTGACAGATTATTGGACGTTCGTCAATTCTATACGAAGTTTTAGAAATTCCTTTAGTTGTAAAATCATTTCTATGAAATAATTGCACATAACTAGCCGGTTCTCCAGATGATCTTAGAGAAGTCGTCTAAAGATTGATTTAAGTTACGAAACGTCACACTTAGTGAAAAAAAGCTCTCTTTGACAACCCAAAAAACCTCAGATAATACACCTGAGGTTTTAGCATAGCAATGTTGCTTTCTAATTTTTTTCTTGCAAGTTAGTTACAAATTTCTCTAAACGCTTCACTGCTTCTTTTAATTCACCAATTGAATATGCATAGGACAAGCGTAAAAAGCCTTCCCCGCTCGCACCAAACGCTGATCCTGGTACTACTGCTAAGTTTTCTTCATCCAACAATCGAAGAGCAAATTCTTCACTGGTTATGCCAAATTGGCTCACCTGTGGGAATAAATAAAAGGCTCCTTTTGCTCGATAACAAGGCAAACCAATCCGTGTCAACTCATAATGTAAAAAGTTGCGACGTTCTTCATATGACACGCGCATGGTTTCCACTGTGTTGTGCCAATCCTTTAAGCCTTCCAATGCTGCATATTGGCTAGCCGTTGGTGCAGCCATGATAATATATTGATGAACCTTCAACATTTGCTGAATATATTCTTCCGGTCCTGCCACGAAGCCTAAACGCCAGCCAGTCATAGCAAAACCTTTTGAGAATCCATTAATAACGATCGTTCGCTCACGCATATCAGGCAATGAAGAAATGCTGACAAACTCTTCATTATAGAGAAGCTCTGCATAGATCTCGTCAGAAATCACCAACAGATCATGCTTTTTCACTACATCAGCAATTTTGATTAGTGATTCCCGGTCCATTACTGCTCCAGTTGGATTATTAGGATAAGAAAGAATTAGAATTTTACTCTTTTCAGTAATTACAGCTTCTAACTGTTCAGGCGTTAATTTAAATTCATTTTCAGCCTGTAAATCAACTGTTACAGGTTTACCATGAACCATTTGTGTAATCGGCTCATAGCAAACAAAGCATGGTTGTGGAATGATTACTTCATCGCCTGGATCAATAAATACCCGCAACGCTAAATCAATCGCCTCACTACCTCCAACAGTCACAATAATTTCAGACTCAGGAGAATATTTTACTCCCACACGCTCAGCTAGGTAATTGCTGATGCGCTGCCTCAATGGCAGCAAACCAGCGTTCGCCGTGTAAAATGTTCGTCCTTCTCGCATCGAACGAATGGCTTCTTCGGTCATATGACGGGGTGTGTCAAAATCAGGTTCGCCCACCCCTAAAGATATGGCATCTGGCTGTTCAGAAACAATATCAAAAAACTTACGAATTCCTGAAGGTTGGATGCTTTCCATTTGTTTGGCTAGAAAATTTCTCATGGCGACACCATAATCCGATGATCGGTATTGTCGTCGTCCAAATCAATTCCCCATTGCTTGTACTTGTCCAATAGGAAATGTGTTCTCGTTCCCGTAACTTCTGGAATCGGTGCTAAGTTTGTGGAAATAAATTTGGAGATTTCTTTGATATTACGTCCTTGAACCAATACGATGAAATCAAATCCACCACTGATAAAGTATAACGATTCAACTTCTGGAAACTTACGAATGGTATCACCGACTTTTTTGTAGCCGTCTTCTCCTTGAGGTAACGTACTTACCTCTACTAAGGCTTCAATCCAATCGTCTTCCACCTTGTCCCAGTCAATCAAACCACGGTATCCTGCGATAACTTTGGCTTCTTCTAACCGCTTAATTTCTGCGGCTACAATAGTTTCTTCTTCCCCCAACATAATGGCATATTCCTGTGTCGTTAGTCGGCAATCTTTTTCGATCAATTTTAATAATTGATGTTGTTTTGCTTTTTCCATAACAAATCCCCACAGTCTTTTAATTTATGTTACTCGTACCCTCTATTATTCACAAAAAAAGCGTGCCTGTCAATTTAACTTTTGACAGACAAGCCTAATTTTAAAGCATTACTTCCACTAACGTAAAATATCGATTAAATCTTTTCTGGCTGCTTCTGAAGCTGGCATCACTGAGAAGACTAGACCGATACCGCTTGAGACACCCACTGCTAAAATAACGGTAAACAAATCAATAGAGACCTCTAGATCCATGGTCGAACCAAGAGCATACGCAAGAATCATACCGACAATATAGCCGATGATTCCTCCGACTAAAGTCAAGGTCATCCCTTCTAGTAAGAACTGGGTACGAATTGCTCCCCGAGTTGCTCCTAATGCTCGCCGAATCCCAATTTCTTTGGTTCGTTCTGAAACGGAAATGTACATCATGTTCATTACTCCGACTCCGGCGATAAATAGTGAAATACCGGCAACCGAACTAATGAAGACCGTGATGGTACTCATCATGTTACTAATTTCATCCGTCATCATAGCCATATCAGAAACTGAATACGTTCCTAATTCTCGCATCATACCTTCGTCTTCCAACGTTTTAATCGCTTCATCAGCCACCTTGTTCATCTGTGCTCCTGAAGCTAAAACTAAGGTAATTGAGCTGGTGTCTTCTGCCTCGCCAAAAACTTGCTTGTAAGTTTCCAGCGGGATTTCAATTGCTGGATCTCCCATCGAAAACATGGTTTCTCCTTGTACTCTAGGAAAAATTCCAACAATCGTCATTACGCCGTTGTCACTCATGGTTAGGCCCCGCCCCAGTGCTTCTTCACTGCTGCCATAAAGTTCTTCAGCCAAACCTTCGTCGATCGTAACAACTTTTTCCAATGTTTCACTATCATAAGCTGTTAATGCGCGACCAACAACTGCCTCAGTTCCTTCAGCATCTTTAATTCCCAGAGTGTAGTCTTTAGTTTTGCCTCGTACTGAAAGAGTTTGATAGAAATAAGACATATCCGAGGTATAATCCGTCGTAGGATACTCAATCGATTCAACTCCCGGAATTTCTTCCAATGCCGCAAAGTCTGTTCGAGGAATCAAATCCAAGTTGGAGTTGTACAAGTTCCAGTCATCTGGTCTAAATTGCAAATTCACTTCCAAGCGGTCAGAATCCCCAGCCGACAACGCACTGATCATTTGACGTTCGTAGGCATTACCAATCGAAAGGATGGCAATAACCGCCGCAATCCCAATGATGATCCCGAACATGGTTAAAAAGCTGCGTTTTTTATTTTTGAAAATGGAGCCTAATGATGAACGCCAATTTACATATAACTTCATTCGCTAGTCACCACCCTATTCTCGACAAGCTGTTTGTCCTCAATAATTTCCCCATCACGGATCGATACTAAGCGAGTGCAATAAGGAACAACTTCCGGATCATGGGTAACTAAGAAAATAGTTGCGCCTTCTTTACGGTTCAGCTCCTGGAAAAGCTCCATAATTTCTTGCGAAGTATGGGTATCCAAAGCTCCTGTCGGTTCATCAGCGATCAAGAATTTCGGCTGATTAATCAGCGCCCGGGCAATTGCCACCCGCTGCTGCTGCCCACCAGACAGTTGCTTAGGATGCTTTTCCGCTTTGTCAGCTAAGCCAACTTTTTCTAAAGCGTTCATTACCCGTTCTTTGGTTTGATGAAAACCTAAACCACTATACAATAAAGGTAATTCTACGTTTTCGTAAACCGTATTGTTTTCAATCAAGCTGAAATTTTGAAAGACGAAGCCAACCGTATGATTTCGGACTTTTGACAAGCGATCATCTGAAGAAGTTACTAAGTTTTCCCCTTCAAACAAATACTCCCCTTCAAATTTCGTATCAATAAACCCTAATGTGTTAATTAAGGTTGATTTACCTGAACCCGATGGTCCCATAACCGCAATCATTTCGCCAACATCGGCAAACAAGTTAATGTCCTTCAAAACGTGCAGTGTCTCTTCTTCTGAACGATAATATTTGTTAATATTCTTTAACTCAATCATCCTAATTCACCGCCAATTCCTGACCATCCTTTAGCTCATCATCAGGATTTGTAACAACCTCATCCTTTTCTTTCAGGCCACTAGTAACGACTAAGACACCGCTACGATCTTCCGTTTGAACCTCAGTTTTTTGGGCTTTGCCATCTTTAACAGCAAAGACAAACTGTTTGCCGTCTTCTTCGATTACACTATTACCCGGTAAACGAATTTCATCTAATGGTAAAGTTATTTGTACATTGTAACCATATTGGATCGGTTTATCCGGTTTTACTGTAAAAGCATAATTGGCTACATTCACTGAAGTTGTACTAGCGCCTTGAGCGGCGTTACCAGCTGCTGCAGCTGCTTCTGGAAGTTGATCTACTTCAGTAATAGTGCCTTCGATTTCTTCATCCGAAGTTACTGGTTTTACTGTTACTCGTTGGTCTTTTTGCAAACGTTGATAATCGTATTCAGAAGCTTTCCCTTCAATCGTCACATCTGAGCTAACGACTTGAATAACTGGTACTGATGGGTCAGTTTTTCCTTTTTCATCAACGTGCGCAATCCCACTAGTTGTACTAGTAACGGTGCTGGTTGCTTTGGCTTGGGTATTGGCGATTGACTGATTTCCAGCCTGTAAGTCTACCTGAGCAGATTCCACCATTTGCTGCGCCTGTAAAACAGCATCGTTTGCTGCTTCTAATGCACTCTCGTATTGAGTGATTTCACCTTTGTATTGTTCTTTTTGCATGGCAGCTTCTTCACTACTGTTTTCATTAGTATTATTGTAGTTGGTAACTGCATCATTCAGTTGTTGATTCGCTCTTGCTTGCTTCGCTTGTGCCGATGCAAGATTTTCTTGTGCACTAGAAAGAGCTAAGTTCAACTTGCTCATGCTGTTGTTTTGCTCATCTACTTGAGCTTGATACTCTGCGCTTTCATAACTTAACAAAACTGTTCCTGCTTCAACTTGCTGTCCATCAGTAACGTGAACTTGCGTGATTTTTCCAAGAGTTGCGTCCAAATTATAGTCTTGAGTATCCGATGCTGTCACAGTCCCATTAAAGGTAAGCGGCTCTGCCTTTTTCAAGGTAGATGTTTGATAATTACTGGTAGCCTCCGTATTCGTAGCACGACTTTGTGAAAAGACATAAGTACCAATTAGTAAGACTACAGCCAAAACACCAGCAATAATACTTAAACGAATTTTTTGCTTTTTCGACATTTTCTTTTTCATATTTTTACTCCTCTGGTTCTGCTTTGAAAAGATGGAAAATAACTATGATCGATGGGATTGAGATAAGAACACTTCCTATAATTGATGAAATTTGCGTAAAACGGGACATGTCCACACCCATATATTCCCCTTTAGGTGTAAAGATGAAGCCTAGGATTAAGAAAATTACTGTCCATGCAATCTTAGCGAAATAAGGAACTTTGGTAGGAATCTTGCCCTCTTTTAGTTTTTTGTTAACCAAAAAGAAGCAAACAACTAAGGCAATTCCGATAATTAAGTTAATAATATTAAGACCTTTAGCTAAAGGACTTGTAAGATACTCATACATACGTCCACCATAATCCCCTAACGCATCATAAGTTGCTTTTGTTGGATTTAGTGATTCAGGTAAACTAAATAAATTCATAGCTGTAGAAATCAAGCCTAACACTAGCAAGACCATATTCCAGGTTTTCGCTTTTCTGAGGTGTTTTTCAACGTTTTCCATTTTTTCACTCCTTTGCATTTTAATCATTTTACCATAAAAGAAAGGGAATATATCAAGGATTCTAAGAATTTTGCACATTTGTTGTAATGATTTAAATTTTTATCCGATTTTGTATTTCTTTTTTCGTTTTGATGACACAAAATGTCTATTTCATAGTACAATAAACAGGAAAAGCGTTTGTGCTTTCTTCAAACGATCGGGGGTAATAAAATGGAAACAGTGGTGGAACTTTTTATTGAAAAACAAAAGAAACGATTAGCCGACGGAAAAATCCGGCAAGAAGAATATGAAGCATTCTTAGACGGAGTTAATGATGCGTTATCTTTTTTAGGCTTACACTATGTGAACGGTTCTGAAACAGTTGAGCAAACGGACAGAAAACCGGTAACTTACAATGAAGTCGAAGAAAAATATAAAAAATTGCGTGAAGTCGCAATGTACAAGAATAGTTTCTTGCGCGTTGCAGACATAGCTAGACATACCAGCAGAGCAACCGATGAGTTGTCTAAGCTAGCTGGAACGATTAGAGAAGAACTATAAAATAGCTATTATAATAGAAGGAAAAGACTAGCCTCTCCCTGAATTTTGGGATTAGCTAGTCTTTTTCCTGTCCTAGTAGTTATCGTTTGTATTATCTCCTGTTGAAAAAGCAAACTAGTTTCCAACAGAACTTGAAATAGTCACCCTTTAATTAAGATCTCATTGTAAAATGCTTGACCAACTTCTTTGATTTGAGCTTTGTTGCTAAACGTTTGTGCCAGCCAAGTAGGCATTGGTTGAGCGACATTCCCATAAATTTCGATCATCACTTGAATAAAGCTTTCACCATCTAAAGCATCAATCGCTTTACGTAATTTTTTTACTGGTTCTAACAAGCGAGTCTCTTCTTTACGTCCCCGATATAGTCGATATATATTTGCTCCTTCTTCGGCGGCCAAGGCAAATAACGGTTTTTCATCTTGTAACAGTTGAAGACGCTCTTGTTTGTAACGATCGTAATTTTGCTGCCATTGCAGCAGATCGCGATAGACTTCCTCAATTTTCTTTTCACTAACTGTAGCCAACGAGCTGTAAAAATCAATTGGCAGCTTTTCAACTCGCCGTTCTCGTTTAATCCATGTAGCTAGAGTCGATTGCGGAATACCGGCAACTTTACCAAATTGCTCCACTGTAATGCCTAGATCTCTGCGAATATACATTTTTATTGGATGTTCTATTTCACTAGGTCTAAATTTCATTTATTTTTCACCTATTTCTTTTGCGATATTTTTATTTTATTGTATCAAATAACCGATACTTATTCAACTATCAACTTATTCATATCCCCGAGAGAGTGGAATTTACTACCTATTTAAATAAATCTTATCGATGCTTAGAATATTTTACAGCCTCTTACAACTAACTTTAGTAATTTTTCTTAGTTCCTTTATGGCAAGTTCATTAGAAGCGAGTAAGATGAACTTATCAACAAGCGAAAGGATGATTATTATGCTCGTAACTGCCTATACTACTCTAAAACAGAAAATTGCCCCTTTTTCCAAAGACATTTTCTACGATCTAATGATTTATGCCATCGCACATCAGCTGTACCAAGTGCTGACGACTCTTTTTTAAATGTGGTATATTAGAAAAAAGGAGTGTTTTGTATGCATGAACAAGCTCAAAAATTGATCGCCTATGACTTACCTCATGGCTGGACTTTGCAAACCCCAGAAAATATGATTGTGACCACGAACCAAAAGGGGTATGTAAATGTGACTACTGAAAGTTCTTATGGAAGTCTGGAACAACTGACTCTGCTGTTAACAGAAGATAAAGCTCAAGTAATTACGCTTCCCCATCAATTGTTAGAATTAAGTATTCAGTTATCTAAAGAAATTGTTTTTCGTCCACTCGTTTTTCTAGATCCAGAAATATAAAATGAAAAGTGCATATTTTTTGTCACAAATGGCGGTCGGTGGTATGATTTATTTGTAACACATCCCTATACCCCATATTTCAGTTCCAGCCAACTTGTTTGGCTGGTTTTTTTTCGCTAAAAAGCCTCCAGAAATCTAATCTGGAGGCTATAATATTATCCAATTGGTAAATCTAACTGTGATTCAGCTAAATCTAACGTATATTCAATATCCTGATTACCACGAACTGTTTTCTCAAAATCAGTCCCATATACAGCCAGACCGATTTGACGACCTTTTGGCAAATGATACATGGTTGGATGCAATTCGAGTTCTATCTCTACAAATTCACCCGCTTTGAGGTCACTTACCTTCCAAGGGTTTTCACGATTTTGCAGATTGATATGTCCGCGCGAAATCAGTTTGTGAGGTGTTTTTGCTCCTAGTTTTAACTCCACCACATTATCTTCTCGCCAATTATAACCAAGCTGCAAACCTTTTGGCATTAATACATCCGGCACTGGCTTCAAGCGTTTGGCATCGCCAAAGTCAATCAATTCAACACTTAGCATACCCAAATCTTGGCTAGAAGCTACTTTAATTGTGACTTTTGGACGACCATTTAGGAAGATGTCTTCAGTTAAGACCGCTGATTTTGCTAGATAGCGATGCCCATCCATTGGTCCAGCTTCTTTTAGCTCTTTTTCCCATTGATCAATATTTTTCGTGTACTGTTTAAACTGTTCTTCTGGTAACTGATCCTTGAAGCTAAACATACCAGATTGCGGTTCACTTATTAATTCTTTTTCACCAAAGTACAAGGTAGTCGTTTCGCTACCTTTCCAGTCTTCGGCAGTTTCCCATGTTTCCGCATCGGTATTTACTTGATAGACAATGTCTGGTAATATTTCTTTCGCATTGTTATCTACATTATACAATTTGTGACTCAGCCATAAATTCATCATGTCATGAAAATCAATCGATGGCACGTTGTTAATATAGATATGCTGTCCTTGATGTAAGATTAATTTTTTAGCTATCGGTACATCTTTCAACGCATCCCAAAGATCTGCTACCTGCCGTGGTTTCACATTCCAATCGTTCAAGCCATGAACCATTACTACATCACACTTAATATCTTTGATAAATGGCAAGTAGTTCCGCTCATCCCAGAAAGTATTGTAATTCCCAGTTTTACGATCTTGCCATTGGGCCATTTGTGTCAGGTAATCTTCAAAAAACGCCTTGCTATGAAGATAATCACCAGCATTTTGCATTTTGCTGAAGGTCTCAATCGCTAGCACATCGGCATCTTCGCCAGGAAATCCGCCAGGTGCGATCACCAAACCATTGTCCCGATAATATTGGTACCAATTAGAAATAGCTGCTTCGGAAATAATCGTTTCTAAGCCTTCCACCCCACGGGTTGCACAAGCAGTTGCCAGCGTCCCTAGATAAGATTTACCAGTCATCGCTACTTTGCCATTGCTCCACCAAGCTTTGATTTCAATGTTGTCCTTGCGATTAGTGAAGGCACGACGATTTCCTGCCAACCATTCAATATAAGCCACCATTGCAGTCGTTTGTTCTACCGAACCGCAAGTTTGAATGCCATCTGAATCTTTGGTTCCGATTCCCGCCCCATAGACTACTGCGAATCCACGAGCTAAGAAGAAATCATTCAGGGTATGATTGTTCTCCTTCACAAAAGTTTCTGTGGCATGTGTTGCTGAACCGGCTACTTCACGTTCCGCAGGCAACTTATTTTCCACTGGGCGATATTGGATATCTTCATACTTCGTTTCCGTAGGCTCTTTTCTTTCCAATGGTACATTCACATCATAGGTCAATGCTTCACCCGCTGGGCCATTAACTCCTTGGCTGTAAGGACTAGCGGTAAATAAAGTCGGCACCTGCAAGCCACGTTCAGTTTCACCCGGACGCAAAATTTCCAGCTTCAACAAATCACGCTTGCCATCGTTGTCAGTATCCAAAGGGGCCTCAACATAAACAACTTCCCGTACAATTTTTTCTGTTTCAAAAACGGCTTGTGCTTTACCATTGAAGAAGAAAGGTTTTTCTAGCTGCTTGTTACGATAAAACCCTAAATTCGCTAACTTATCAATCAGAGCCAAGCCATTTTTGGTGTGACTGTTCAACAATAAGTACCACGCTTCAATTATCGTGTCAGATTGACTGAAATCTCCAGACACCTGAGGCAAATTGATTTTTTTCAAGTCTGCTTCCAACGTCTCTGGTTTAAAATCAATCCCCACTTCAAATTCTAGCAACTGCAAAGCTACCGTGTAGAAAACTTCCCGCGTAATGACTTCTTTATTGTGATAAAAACTAGCTAAATCGCTGGCCCCTGTCGCTAAATAGTTCCCGATTTTTGCTATAAAGCCACCTTCATCTTGGACTAAGACAAAACTTTTTTGCAATAATTCAAAATATAGACCTGTCGCATTCTCTGAAGATGTTGTGTTTAAAAAGCCGATCGTTGTTAATTCTTTTTTAGCTGTTTCTAATGATACCTGCTGCAAACCAAATTGATTTAATTTCATTGTCACTGCTCCTTTATATTTTTCCAGATAGGTTAATTATAACAAACCTCTCAAAATCTGTCGGTTAGAGTTCAATGAAAACGGTTGCCGGTTGTGAGGGAGATTCTAATTTTTGGTACTAATAAAATTAAATTAGTCGACTAAAAGTGGCTGTGACATAAACCGTCACAGCCACTAAAAAGCCGTATAATCAGAGTAACTGAAGAAGCCTTTTCGGAAATAATCCGAATAAAATAAGAGAAGCTATTTGCGGATTATTTCTCTGAGCTGAACACTTCAATCACAACCTCACAAATTATTTATTAATTTTCTGTTTGCGGAAGAGTTGCTGTCATTTCTTTAAACACACTTCTAGAATACCAAGAGATACTAAGTGTGATCGCTGTCAACACTAGGATTAGCAGCAGAATCGCCTTTTGGGAAAGTACCTCTCCTAATAAACCATAAATCATCTGTCCTAATGGCACCGCTAGAGTAGAGATAATCATAATAAAGGACATCACTCGACCTAACAAGGTTTGTTTGGCTCGCATTTGAATATAGACGATCAATTGGACTGATACGATCGTCACTGTTGCTAAAAGAATCGTCACTAATCCCACCATCAGCCAAAAAGCCACGTTTCCGTTCTGCATGAGACCTAAAGGAAAAACCAAACCGCAGAACATTAAACTGGCCAGCATCAAGCCTTTAAAAATACTGTCGTGGGTGAGTTTTTTAGCCAGCAAACTATACAATAGCGTTCCTAGCAAGCTTCCGCCAGCAAAGCAAGCATTCATTAGACCAAACTGACCTTCGCTAACGCCCATTTGAATCCGTGCAATAAAAGGAATCATTACTTGAATAAAAGAAGAAATAAACAGATTCAGTAAAAAAGCTACCAATCCAATTTTGACAATTGTCTGCTCCTTTTTCAGATACAGCGTTACTTCTTTTAAATCTCCTATCACAATTTCTTTGGCTGTTTGATTCTCCGTTGCTCTTGCAAGATAGGGAACCTTCAATAAACACTCGCAGAAAATTGCGAATAAAAATAATCCGCCACAAAGAGCGAAAATCTGGTACACGGCATCAAAACGATAAATCATCCCCGCAGCTACGGGACCAACAATATTTCCCAGCATGCCAATCGAACTGATTATGCCGTTGGCTTGCGGGATATCCTGCTGACTGCAAATCAAAGGAATTGCTGATTGAACAACTGGTGTTTCAAAGGCTGAGACCATACCCATTAACACTGTCAAAATCCCCAACAAAAGCAACACCTTCTCTAGCTGAGTTGCTAATAACAATCCTACAGCCAGCATCAGATACAAACTATCCATAATAATCATTAAACGTTTTTTCGAAAAACGGTCTGCCAGAATACCACAAAAAGGCAAACAAACAATTCGACCAATAATTGATAAAGAGGTAATGATACTGAACAACAAAGCGGAGCGAGTAATATCCAAGACATAAAGAGAAGTCACAAATTGGATAATTGTTGTCCCCAACACTGAGAAGAGTTGACTCCCCACCAATAAGAAGAAATTTTTCTCTTTTATCATATTACGCCTCCATTCGCAGGATTTTGTTTTTCAAGACGTGTACAACTACCAAACTAATAATAAACAAAGTTATCGACAAAGCAACCATTATCAATGTGTTACCACTTGAAAATAAATTACTAGGAATACTGTACAACAAGATAGCGGAAATGATCACCAATGGAATCGAATTTTTTAACCAGCCGATGAATAAGGCAATTAGGCAGATAGCAATTACTAAGATGACTGCGGTAAACATCAATGGGAGTTGCCCGAGTACGTTTTGAAAGGTTAGCTGATCGTCAACCAGCTGGTAAAAGGACTCAGAAATGAAAAATAGGGTATTTGTAGCGAAAATACTAACAAAAACACCAATACCGATTACTGATAAGCATAAGAGTAATTTGCTGGCAAAAACTTTCGTTCGTGAAACTGGGTATCCAAGGGTTAAATAAATGTTGTGATCGGAATAAGCTTCCATTACATATTTAACCAACATTGTTGCACCTAAGCATACAAAACCAGCTACATTGCCGATGAAGGATATTTGGGCAAAAAAGAAATAAGAACTAGTATCTACTGCCTTTGGAATAGGTTCAGAGAGTTCTAGTCCACTGATGATTGCCATCAAGTAGACCAGTAATAAACTGACAATAGGAATGACCGCTGCGGTGATCAGATAAGGTTTCAATGGTTTCTTTTGACGTTCAATTTGTACTAGGTTCATTTTAAATACCCTCCATTTTATCAATTAAATAGTCTTCAAAGCTACTGCCTCGCTCATTCACTAGCTGTTGCTTGGTTTGATTCAGAACAATTTCGCCATCCGATATGACTGCGATTCGTGTAGCTATAGCTTCTACCTCCGCCAAGATATGGCTGGACATAATAATTGTTTTGTTCATCTCAGCAATTTCCTCGATCAGCTGACGAAACTCACGAATCCCTCTTGGATCAAGACCATTCAAGGGCTCGTCAATGATCAAAATCGCTGGGTCATGAACCAAACAGCGAGCCAGTGCCAAACGCTGCCGCATCCCAGTTGAATAACTTTTGACTGGGTTATCATCACTTTTTAATCCCAGCAAGTTTAGCCAGTAATCAACTTTAGCGTCTGAAACTTGCATGTACGCACAATGAATTTCTAAATTTTTTCGTCCGCTTAAATTTTCGTGGAAGACTGGATCATTGATATTAAAACCAATTTTTTTACTATCCGTTTGCAGATCATACTCATTACCGAAAAATCGAAAATCTCCCCCGGTTTCCTTAGCTAATCCTGTTAGTATCTTAAACAAGGTGGACTTCCCGGCACCATTTTTTCCCAATAAAACAAAAATTTCTCCCTGATCAACGGTTAGGTCAATTCCCCTAAGCACCTCTTTTTTCCCGTAATTCTTTTCTAAACGCGTAATCGTAATTGCTTTTTCCATACATAACTTCCTTCCATTTTGCATACTATCGGTATGTATTCAATTAAAAAAATATACCTACCCACGGTATGTATTTATCTAAAAAAATAGCTGACTAGCAGGCTATTTTTTTAATACAGCAAATAATTTGTAGCTCTCTTCCAGCAGTTCATCACTAATTACCGGCACACCAATACCGTCAAATAACTGCTTTACAAATAGCATTTTTCTCCTTAAAGCAACTTCGGAAAGCTCACTAGTTTGAAAACCGATCCATAGATTCATAGTCAGCAGCATTAGTTCAGCAATTTCTTCTGGAAAGTCCGTTTGGATCGATCCATCCTTAACTCCTTCTTCAACGACTGCTTTGATTTGCGGAACACTTTCGCTAAATAATTGCAGATAGTTTTCACCGATAATCCGCGGACTTCGCAAGGTAATGGCAGCTGAATAGCCAATACTTTGTCTTTTATAGGAGGTAAAGGCCCGCTTCATCGAGTTTTGCAGCTTCTCCATTCCTGTATTTCCCTGCCAATCGACGAACGTCGTTGTATCCCCTACTTCGGACATTAAGGTTTCTAAAATATTAAACTTGGATTTGAAATGATGGTAAATGACACCTTTCGTCATTCCACCTAAGCCATCAATAATATCCTGAATCGTCGTATCATCGTAACCTTTCTCCAAAAAGAGTTTCTCAGCCACTTCTAAAATTTTCTGTCGCGTTTGTTCAGGATTTCGTCCTCTTCCCATCGCTTTTCACCTCTTACATACCAACAGTATCTAAATTCATCATACCTCGGTATGTAAGAGGTTGTCAACAACTACTTTCCTTTTCCCTAAAAAAATTTTCTTTTCAAGTCCACTTAGACAGCAAAAAGCCGATTAAAAACCAGTTTAACCATGTTCAAATAGCTCCACTAGATCCAGTCTGATACCTCCTATAAAGACAAAACCTTCATTTACCGTGTTCTTCTTAGTATACTTTTCACTCAGAAGGAAAATATTCAAAACCCCTTCAGTGATTTCACCCTCTTTACAGAATCAAAGATAAATTGTACCTATTCCTCCCATGCGATCTAAAATATTATGAGGTCGCTTAACTATTTAGGGTCTAGCTCTGAGCTCAAGACCGCTCCTGAAATTCCAAAAGTGTCCGTGATTTCTTCTTTTTATTTAATCTGAGCAACCACTTCTTCTTCCTCTCTAAGTTTCACTAAGTGATATTGAGTTTCACTTTGTTGTATGTTATCATAATCCTACCAAAAGAATAATGAAAGCGGTATTTTTTATTACTCGTTTTACTATTAATGAATAAATGAACCCAAGGAGCTAAATGATATGGAAGAAAAGCATATAAAAATCAATCACTCATTGCAGAAGGCGTTTAACATTATTGAGATCATGGCTATCACTGGTGAGGAAATGGCCTTAAATGACATTTCAAAGCAGACTCAATTACCCAAAGCTACTGCCCTTAGACTAATTTATACCTTGCAAACAATGGGCTATATTCAGCAGAATCCAAAGAACAGTGCCTATTCTCTTTCCTTAAAATTTCAGCTATTGGCCAATAACATGGATATCTATCGTGAGATGGTAGAATTGATTCGTCCCTTCATGCAAGAAGTATCAAGCATACTAGCTGAAGCTACTTGCCTCTCAATTTGTGACAATCAAGAATTGGTTTACATTGAATCAATAGACAGTTTAGATAACCTATTAAATGTCACACAAAAAATTGGCAAACGTGCTCCGTTGTATTGTACAGGTGCTGGCAAATTATATTTATCAGTGATGACCACCACTGAATTGGACGATTATCTTAATAAAACCCCTCTATTACCGTTAACAACTCAAACATTAACCAGCAAAGAAGCTATCAAAGACAAAATCAGAGAAATTCAGGTAAATGGTTATTCTATGGATAATGAAGAGTGTGAAATAGGCGTTAAATGCGTTGCACTGCCAGTCTACGATACTCAAGGAAAAATCGTCTGTACCTTGAGCGTTTCGATGCCAACTATTCGAGCAACTGAAGAGAAAATACAACAGGCAATCCATACGTTAACATCAATTGCTCAGAAAATACCTGTGTAAAAAAATTCTAGAAAACTGCCGATGAAATTAGGAGGGGAAATTTTGACCACATTAAAAGAGATTTTAGAAATACAGCGTTTTTCTGAATTAAAGGTCATCAACGAAGGAGCTGATTTAGAACGACCTTTAGATACCGTTGAAATATCCGAAACACCAGATGTCAGCTATTATATTCCTAATAATGCCTTGTTAGTTACAACTGCCATGGCTTTTCAGGATGATGTTGATGGTCTTTGCGAGTTTGTACGCTCCTTAGCACGAGTGTCTTCTGCTGGAATGGCTATTAAGCTAGGACGCTTTTTACCTGAAATAGATCAGAGAGTCATAGATACTGCCAACGAATTTTCTTTTCCGATTGTTCAGATTCCTATGAACATGACTTTAGGGGATATTTCCCATAAATTACTTAGCTACATTTGGAATGATCAAACTGAACAAATCTTTTTCTCCTTGGAAATTCAGCAGAAGTTTGTAAATTTGATGATTCACGGAGCTTCGTTAGATACCTTGATCAAACAACTAAGTTCCATGATTAAACAGTCGATTTTATTAGTGGATTCTTTGGGTCAAATTGCCTGCTCCAGCTTGCAATTCTCCAATTATAATCTATTGAATTCAAAAACGAAAACCAATAGTCTGTTAAAGAAAATTCAAGGTTGCCAACGACGGAAAGCAAAGGAAAGTTTCTTATTCGAATTATCTGAGAAAGAAAAAATTTTGATTAGTGTCTATCCTATCGAATCTGACCGCTATTTCCCCTTTATGCTGGTTATTTTCGAAGCCGAAAAGCTGCCGTATCCCTTCTCACAATTTGCTATACAGCAATCATTAACTGTTTTGACCTTAACTTTGTATAAAGAACAAACCTTAAAAAATGAGAAACGAGCCGAGCGTCGGAGCCTATTAACTTATTTGTTGAATCACTTAACCCTAACCGAAGATGCTGAATGGCTGGAATACAAAAAACATTTTCCAATGCTTAACTCGAATTATTACCGTGTCGTATATATTCATGTTGCTGTTCCTACCAACAAGCAATACTATTCAAAAGAAATTGATACCTTAATTTATGACTACTTATTTGATAATGTGGAAAAGAAGTATAAAAGCATGATGTTGTTTCCGACTGAGCAGTTGAATCAATGGGTATTTATCCTTCAACAAAAAGAAGATATTCTACCTATTTTAGAAGAAGTTCACGATTACCTTGCTGCCTTTTTTGGTGTTTTTACTCGTTTTGGCATTGGTGATCCTGTCAACAACATTGATTTATTGCATTTCTCCTACAGAGAAAGCAAAAATGCGCTCGATGAAGCAGCAGATTCCAATAAATTTGTTTACTACAACAAAATACAAGGAATCAAACGTATTACCGAAAATGTTTCCGATGAAGATTTGCGTTATTTCTGTATTTCTATTTTAAAAAATCTGGCCTACCCTGAAAGTCAGCTGGATATTGACCTGCGCTACACAATTATGACCTATCTAGACAATCAGTGTGAGATCACGAAAACAGCGGACGCTTTGTTTATCCATCGCAATACCGTCAAATATCGCATCAAAAAATGCGAAGAACTCTTCAATATACCCATTGATGACCCAGAATTTTCTTTGCAGCTGCGAGTCGCACTGTTTTTATCTGAACCTGAATCTCATTAAGGAAGACTTGGAAAATTTGTTTATCTTTTTGTTATTGAGCAAGATTTCAAGAAATTTTATGTATATTTTGAACTTCTTGTATGATAAAAAAATCCGACTACCAGAAAAATGGCAGTCGGATTTTTACATTGATTGGAGTTTTAATTAGAATTATTTACTACTGCATTGGCTGCTTTAGCTTGACTGAACTTATTAATTAGATAAAACACTAAAGTTCCTGCCAAAATGATACCAATTGCCAAGTAAAATGCGTAGACTTTTGTTCCAGTAGCGTCCGAAATGAATCCAGTAACAGACGGTACGATAACTGATGCCGACATCCCAAAGAAGTTAAACACACCATAGGTAGTCGCTATACTTTTCTTCGGCGCAAATTGTCCCAGCCAAGAAATAATAATCGGCTCCACAGCTAACTTGCCAAAGAAGCCATAAGCCATAATTCCAAAAACCAATAGCATTTGATTTGAAGTAGTAATAGTGAAAAACAGCATACCCGCTGCTAAAATTTCTAAAATAATAATAATCGTGGTTTTCTTGTTAGGAATCTTGTCAGCAATCCGGCTAAAAAACAAAGCGCCAGGAATAGCAGTAAAGAATACTAGGGAAGACGCCAATCCAATAGCAGTACCTTGAAAGCCTCGTTCGGTTTCTAAGAAGTTCGGTAGCCATGTATCGATTAAATAATAAGTATACAACGTCGAAAAATATAGGACGTATGCTGCAATCATGGGTAACTTAAACAAATCCTTAATAGAACTACCACTTTTTTCTTTAGTTGTTTCTTGTGTTGTTGCTTTTTTCACTTCTTTACGTTCTGGTCGAATGAATTTCGCAAAGACAGTTACCATTACTACAATCAGAACAACAGTAGCCAAAAGTAAATATTGCCAAGGTAAGACACCTTCTCCTACTAAGAAACTTGAAGAAACTAATCCTAATCCGCTCCCGACAGCTGTACCACTATTAACAATCGCAGTAGCCAAGCTTTTCTTTTCCGCTGGAACATACTCAGTTGTTAATGAGTACGCCACTCCATAATAAGTTCCACAGCCAAGTCCTGCTAATACACTTCCGATAAAAACTAAACTTAAACTGCTGGCACTTGCCACAAATAAAGTCCCGATCCCAAAAAGCAAAAAGCCAGGAATCATGATTTTCTTTTTACCAAATCGATCCACCAACAATCCTGATGGAATTTGCATACTTACATACCCTAAGAAATAAAAACTAGAGATATTTCCTAGTTGAGCATCTGTCGCTCCACCAAAGTAATCACTAATAATTGGGTAAATCGGAGTTAAAACCGTTCGATAAATCCAAATAACAATCCAGCCAGCTGTTAAAATGAAAATGATCTGCTTCCAATAGGGAGCTCGCTTGTTTTCATTGATTTCCATTTTACTACGTCCTCCCTCTAACAAGAAATAGGATTGTTGGCAGCAATCTGCCAACAATCATTCACAAATTATTTTTTGATGAACTGTCCAGGGAACTCAGCAGTTACCCCTTCATTTTGACTATAGATTGTTTGTCCACGCAAAATTGTTTCAACAACTTGAGCACCGATTTCACGGCCAATGTATGGACTGATTTTGTTGCGGTATTCCAAGTCTTCTGCTTTCAATGTGTAAGGTGCTTCTGGTTTGATTAATACAAAGTCAGCATCTTTACCAACACTGATGCGGCCTTTAGTATCTAAGTCGTAACGATCAGCAGGATTGGTTGCAATAATATCTGCAAATTGTTTCAAGGACATCCCACGTTTTTGTACCCCTTCGTCATACATTACATCTACGTTATTCTGTACGCCGGAAATTCCACCCCAAGCTTCAAAAGCATTCTCTTTATCTTTTAAGTCTGGAGTACAAGGTGAGTGGTCAGAAGTAACAAAAGAAATTTCACCAGCTAGTAGTTTATCCCACATTGCTGCACGATTTTCCAAGTCACGGATTGGTGGTGAACATTTCACAACAGGTCCAATCGAATCTAGTTCATCAGTATGGAAGTATAAATAATGGGTACAAGTCTCACAGGTTACATCCACACCTTCAGCACGAGCTTTGGTTACTTCATCTACACCTTCAGGACAAGCAACGTGACAAATATGAATCCGGCAGCCGGTTTCTTTAGCGAATAAAATGGCGCGACGAATCGGTTCTACTTCGGTGAAGACTGGACGACTTTCAACATACGCCTTCAAAGTAGTTTCGCCATTTTTGTAAGCAAGATCTCCTAATTTATCTGTGATTGCTGCATTTTCTGCATGGATTGCTAAGACCTTGCCCGTTTTAGCAATTTGTTTCATTCCTTCATATAAAGAGTAGTCATCTACATTCATGAAGTCGCCATCGATGGTACGGTCGCCACAAGTTGCCATGAAACATTTGTAAGCAGCTACTCCACCATCATTTAACTCTTGAATGCCGCCTTCCAAGTTTTGCGGAGTTAGTCCCCCAAATGATGCTACATCCGAGCGTAATTTATTTTCACCAGCTTCGTATTTGATTGCTAGACTTTCTTTGTCAGTCGTAGCGGGCACTTGATTTAAAGGCATTTCCATAAATGAGGTAACGCCGCCTTTTGCACAAGAAGCGGTTCCAGTTACGTAGCCTTCCCATTCATCACGGTAGCCCCCACCTGGATCCGTGATATGAACATGGGCATCAACCATCCCTGGGCTTACTACTAAGCCTTCAGCATCAATAACTTTGTCACCAGTTAAATCTGCTCCAATAGCTGAAATTATTCCATCTTTCACGGCAACATCTGTTTGAACTTCTCCACTTTCAAGAATAACTAGCCCATTTTTAATTACTAAATCGTGATTCATACTTTTTTCCATCCTCTCTTTTGTTTAATCAAAAACCTCTTCAGTTTTACTTTCAGAGCCTAATTTCTTCAAACCAAGGTAAATCACAAATGCACATGCAAAGCCAACCAACCAAGACACATTCGATACAGCCTGCATTGCTGGAATGAATTGTCCGCTTAAGGAAACAATTAAAGCAATAATAGTGGCAATATACGCCTGACGATTCAACCCACGATACTCATTCTTAGAATTTTTAATTTCAGGATTGATGTATAGAGCATTTAAATCAATTTTTTGTTTGCTAACAAAGAAATAATGAGCGATCATTACCCCGGCAACCGGTCCTAAAACAGCACCAATCGAATTCAAGAAAATGAAGATACTGTCCGCATTTTCCATCAGCTTCCAAGGCATAATGACAAAACTAATCAGTCCCGCAATCAGAACACCTTTTTTGTAAGTCATCTTTTTAGGGAACAAGGCACACAGCTGATAGGCTGCCGGGATGATATTTCCCGTTGCATTGGTTGATATAGTCGTTAATAAGAAAACAGTCATCGCAACAATAATTGCAGGAAAGCTTTCCCAACGATCAACAATGTTCAATACATTCCACTCTTGAATACCGTAGTGAATCGATCCGCCGATTAAAATAGCTACACTTGAAAAAGCAAAGATGACATAAGCTACTAACAGACTCGCCATTTGACCGACCGTTTGGTCTCTAGTAGATTTCGCATTTTGAGTAAAGTCGGAGACACTAGCTCCAGGAGCCGCCCAGACTGCTAACACCGAGTTAATGATCATGAAGTAGGCGAAGAATGGATTCATACTTTGGGTAGCACCGCTGGTATCAAAGGAAAGAATTGGGCCAATCCCGCCAGCAACACGCAACGCCCATATTGCCATTCCACCAAACACAATGTAAATCAACGGACTTAAAATAGCAGTAAACTTGTTCAACATATCGCCACCACCAATTCCGATCAACACATTCAATGCCCAGAAAAGGGTAAAAGCAATTAATCCAGGAATTCCAATACCGAAAAAGCTTGCATCGCCGCCTAGTTGTAAAAAGCCGGGCCATACTTTGCCGATTAAAACTAGTAACGCTAAGGAACCGGTATAGTTCTGCAATCCGAACCAAGCAATCGCTGCCACGCAACCTCGTAGAAAACCGGGTAACTTAGCACCAAGGTCGCCATAGGTTGAGCGTAAATGAATAGCAAAGGGTATCCCATATTTTGATCCAGCTCGACCATTCATAGTCATAAATAAAGCGACAACTAATGCACTGATCACCAAAGCAAACATGACATTAATCGGGGAAAGTCCTAAAAACAGGAAACCTCCGACTGCTGTATAGTTAGGAATGTTATGCACAGACCCCATCCAGAGAGTAAAATAGTTTTTGACACCCATGTTCCGTTTTTCTGGTGTTTTAGGCAGCATATCGTCGTTGTAACCACGCTCTTTAAATTGAGCAATTTCTTCTTGAGAAACCTGGTAATCTTCGTTCTTCAATATCCCTTCCTCCTAACTTCAGTCCGATTATTCTTTTTCAAGAAAAATGGGCAGGTTGATAAAAAGAGAAGTGAACCTTTCTGTTTCAGCAATAGATAATTTGCGCGCAGATTTTACTAATAGAAAACCGTCATCTTCTATTTAATTACTAATGAAAAGTTTGCCATTCCTTTATCGCCTTTAATTGTAAGCGGTTAATAAGTTTTCTACATTAGTCATTAACACTAAAATGAGTTGAAGGTGTTTGTGCGATTCGAACAAAAGGGTTGCCCAGAAAGGAAAAATAAGAGTTTGATGGCTGGAAAACACCTGATCAAACTCTAGTCAAATTGAATTAATATGTTTCATCCTCGTAATAATTAAACAGCGCAGTCAAAGCTGCGTTAGGGTCCAAATCTTGAACACCTTGATTGACTAAATAAGTTGAAAAAATGGTGACAAAAGTGATGATGTTCATTTTTTGGACTACGTATCCCATTGTGCCGATTCGCCAAATTTTTCCGTGGAGTACACCAAAAGAAGAGGCAATCTCTACACCAAACTCTTTTAGTAATCCGTTGCGGAAATTTTCACCGTCAAGATTTTCCGGAATTTCAACACAAGTAACCATCTTCATTTCATGATTGTTGTCACTATAAATTGTCAACCCCAAAGCTTTTAACGCTATCTTTAAAGCGGTATGGTGATATTCATGGCGTTTTGCCCGCTCTTCTACGCCTTCTTCCAGCGCCAGTCGCAAGCCTTGGTACAAGCCGTACATCATTACAGTCGCTTCAGTATGGTGATTCAAACGACGTTCACTCCAATAATCTTGAAGTTGGGTTAAATCTAAATAATTGCTAGTGATAAACGGATTATCTTCAGCGTCGTCTGCCGTACGAATTCCGCTTTCCACCCGCTTGCGCTTGTTAATTTCTGCAGCAAAACGATCGTTAAAAGTAATCGGTGTAATGCCAGATGGAATCGATAGGCACTTTTGTGCTCCCCCAACTACAGCATCTAATTCCCATTCATCTACTGGAATTACAGTACCTAAATAGGTAGCGACTGCATCAACGACAGAAAAAATGCCTCTTTCTTTACAAGCCTTGCCCAATCTATCCATCGGCTGCATTCTGCCAGTTGAGGTTTCACCATGAACAACCGCTAAGACCTTTGGATTCACCTGATCCAATGCGGCAATTATTTCTTGCTGATCAAACACTTCCCCCATAGGACGTTCAATCGTGTGAACCTCGCCTTGAGCTCGTTCAACTAACTCAACTAGTAAATGACCAAAACGACCAATAATTGGGACTAATACTTTGTCACCTGGCTTAACAATACTAGAAATTACAGCCTCTAAGCCAGCACGGCTAGTGCCATCAATTGGAAAAGCCCACTGATTCTTTGTCAAAAAGGAGGCCCTAATCATCTCCATTGTTCGGTTCATAATGTTAGTAAAACCCGGATCAAACTGCCCTAAAATCGTAGCACTCATTGCTTGTGATACACGAGGATCAATGCTGACAGGTCCAGGAGTCATAATTAAGCGACGTTCAATATTCATTTCTTCCATAAATTCCACTTCTTTCCTTCTATTACTCTCATCATACCGTAAATTTTTATGCAAAACTTTGTTCAAAATAGACAATCAGTTTTGTGAAAAATATTCAAATGGAACAAAAAATATACTCACGGAAAGTTTTATCCGTGAGTACAGGCAATGTGCTATTGTTATTTCTCAAATACTAAGTCAAATTTTCGCGGATAGCCATTAGCATTGATTTCTATTGGGATAGCGGCTATAAAACGATAACCCTTTTCGGCGTATTTAACAATAATTTGTCGATGTTCGACCAATTCTCCACTTACTACTCCTTTATTGGTTGGAGTTACAGTAACAAATTCATAGTTTTTCATGTTCTCATCCTCCTTCTGTAAAAGTCGTTCAGTCTTTTGTTTCTATCCTACTTAAATTAGGTCACTATACTTTTGACGCCGCTTGCGAAGTAAGGCCGGATCGTCAATGATTCGCTGATGACGTGCACAACTGATAAAACTGACAATAATTAAAGCACAGCTTAATCCTGAAATAAAAGCCAAGGCATTTTCAGATATACCTATCCACATAAGTCTTTTGACAATTTGAACTGCTCCTTGCAAAAGCAACCCTAGCCCGCCCAGGCTAATCAGCCTTTTGTTTCTTGCCCACAGATCTGCTAAAAACGTTGCATCACTGACCACCGATAGTCGTTTCTTCATCCATCCACCTCCAAAATGTATAGCTCACTTTACAACATAAATATAGCAAGCTTAACATATTTTGTAAAGCACACTATACATTATTTCTAAATTAAACGTAGAAACTGCTACTTCATTAGTAGAACCCAAAGATTTAACTCACTAAAAAAGCCGACACAACTATGTCAGCTCACTGCTTTTAGAATCCCTTCATTTTAAGCTCAATAATCAACTCTTTATAAAACTCACGAACATCAAAGCCGTCAATGTTCTCCCGGTTTAAATCAATCATATCTGCATGGGAAATCCCCCGTTTCCCCGGCGGATCAATCACTGTCGTTTCATTGAAAAAACTGGCTGAAGCCACCGAAACTAATCCGTCATTTCTTCCATCAAAATGCTTCACGATAGGATAAAACATATTTAAGGGAAATTTTCCGCTGGAGGCTTTCCTGACATAGGAGGTAATACTCTGATAATATACCTCTGGCTGATTCGGCATCTTTTGATTCAACTTCTGACAGGATTCGTCGGTTAAGTCATTTACTGCTGCCAAAAAGTTTGGCTGCTGGTCGCCCAACTTTTGAAAAGCCAAGTTGTACATTTTCTCCACTTGATTAACTAGTTTTTTTGGCGCCTTCTTTAACAAATAATTTGCAAAAATGCATCCCTGATGCGGTGTATTAATCGTCGTCAAAGATGCCACATACTGACTTATTTCACCATTCGCCACAGCGAAACGGCTGTCTAAACCACCTTTGGAGTGAGCGATCAGATTGACCTTCTCACAGCCGGTTTCTTCTACCAGCTGCTTGATTCGCTGGGCCAGCTGTTGGCCGCAGTATTCTACACTTTGAGCCGATTCTTGATTGCCATAATAAATATTCGCCCCTCGCTGCTTCAAAAAATATGGCACTCTGCCCCAGTAATTCAAATAACTGATATCTCGAAAAAAGACACCGTGAACTAAAAGAAGTGGATATTTAGTCCGACACTCCTGTGATTCCACAGCTACGTCAATTAGCAAATCCTTTTGATATTCAAAGGCCAACTCTTTTTCTACTACCTCGATAACCTTTAGCAGCAGAACAATATTAACAACCGGAATCCAACCACACAATGCTGCCACGACTCGTAGCGTTACTCCCAGCTGAACCGAAGATAGAAATACACGGATCATTCCGTTCCAGAAAAGGATGGCCTCCAATAAAACAAACCACACCACACCTGCGACTAAATATGGCCAGAAAACACTATTAAATAGGAAGAAAACTATTAAGAGCACTACTGTCAGCAGACAGCTCATGACAAATATCTTCAAGGACATGCAGCCACTGTATAGTATGGTTAAGTATCTGCGTTCAAATTTTTTCTGAGGAAAATGATGGATAATCACCAACGCTGCCACTAAACTCACTGCAAACAGCAGCATTTTCAACCCCATCCCCGGCAAAAAAGCCAGCCCTAGAATCGGCGCTGCTATACATAAATGATAGAAAAAAGCATAGATCAACGTAAAAATTGAATCCTTCATTAAAAATGCCCGCACCCTAACAGCCCCCTCTCGCAGTTTTTCTTATCAAAAGTATAGCACAGAACCTCCTCCCGCCATTCCCGAAATTTTGTTAGTCATAGTAAAACAGCTCGACCCTATTCCCATGGCCAGGAATTTCCACTATACTCTTATGTAAAGCACTACCAACTGGGAGATTCTTATGATCAAATTCTATTACATTCTCATTGATGCCTTTTTACGTTTAAAACGCAACCGTAGTGTAACCTTTACTAATTTTTCCATTTTCTTTGTGTTTTCCTTCCTATTAAATATTTTTGGTCGATTGTATCTTATTTTTACTAAGATGACAGTTGAAAGCCAGAAAAATCAGGATGTCTTTGATCAAGTAGGTGCCTTGCAGCAATTGATTCATTTCTCAGCTATTCTCCAAGTGCTGAGCTGGCTGGCCATCACAACAACAGGTATTTTGGGTATCTTCTATTATAAGTCAATCTTCACAAAACATTTTCTGACTCAAAAGGAGGAATTTTTGACGATGAAGCTAGTTGGTTCATCAAGCACTTATATCTCACTGACTGTTTTATGGGAGACACTTTATGCCTTAGCAATGGCTTATCTTGTTGAAACAGCTTTGATCCGTTTTTGCTATATGTGGGTTGTTGACCGTTCTTCCGATCTGTTACAAGTATCAATGATTCAACCGATTTATTTCAAAGCTGCGATTGAACTACCAGTTTTAGCAGGAATGCTCGCCCTAGTTATCCTTCTCACCATTTCCCTGCAACGAAAAATTTACCCTTACTGAAAAGGAGTCCGTACATGAAAACGACGATTATCAAATTAATTACTTTGTGCTTCTTGCTCTTTTTGTTTAGCGCTTGTGGCGACGTCTCAAAAATGAAAACCGTCGCAGAAGACACACCGGATGAAAAGCTGCTGGAGTACAACAATACATCAGCAATTGTTTTTCCTAATGCGAGTATCATTTTTAGCGAAACCAGCTTAAGCCAACACACACATTTTGTTGCCCAGCTCCGATGGACTAATGATTCCATTGATGAGATCTCCTTCAACGAATTATTTACCACTTTCCAAGCTACTCAGATTCAAAATTCTGACTACCAAAGTGGTGTGCCTATTTCACGAATAGAAAATACCTTAGCTGATCAAAAGATCAAGCCACAGGAAAGCCAGGAGTTAACGATTCAATTTCAATTGAACAATCAGAAAGATCCAGTTTATTTTACTATGATTACCACCGACGGCATTGAAAAGCATCAAGATTTCTCCCTACAATAGAAAAGGCTTCGCAAACTCGCTCAGCTTCGGCGCATTAAGACTAAAATTCGTCTGCGAATCCGGACTTTGCTAACCTAACGTTCTAATCTCTTCAGTTGCAAAAATCTATCCTTCCTCCAAAAATAAAAAAAGCACAAGCCTAGATTTTATCCTAAGCTTGTGCTTTTCACTATGCAATTCGTTCAATATACTTTTCGTTCTTTTCCAAATGATTCAAATACAACAGCAAGCGGTCATACAGCTGCTGGTTGGCTTCTTCATAGGCTTCGCCTAGTCTCTCGCCGATTTCGCGGACTGTCTTGTGACCATCAATTTGCTGGAAAATGAAACTGCCGTACTCATCTAGCTCCATTTCGGAGGTTTCAGGGATTTTGTACTTGATTTTCCGCAAAGTCCGTTGAATCCAAGCATTGTTTTCTTTAATGACAAAGACGATGCCATCGCGGACTTCATAACGCAGCTCAGGTTTCATTTGGTAGACACGTTCTAGTAATTGTTCTGTTTCAGCATTTACAGTGGCTGAATTTTTATTTATCATTTGCTTTCACATTCTTTACTTTTAACAAAGGAACGACGATTGCAACGACTAAGATTACTAGTAACAACCAAGCGGCTGCGTTGCTGCCTAAGAATCCAGTTGGCGCGCCTGGTGTAAGAATTCCTGATACCTGCAGGATGATTCCGATTAAACCAATGATTGATCCACCAGCAATCAAGCCTGAAGACAAGCTGACACCAAGAGTAATTCGTTCTTCAGCGACTTCTTCAGTTTCTTTCTTGTTCATGTATTCAATGAATACGCGAATCAAGGCACCCACAAGGATGATTGAAGTGGTTGAAATTGGTAAGTAGAACCCGATCGCAAAGGTCATAATAGATACGCCCATTAATTGTAGAACGATCCCGATGACGATACCAGAGATAATCATGTGCCATGGCAGGCTGCCTGAAGTAATACCGGCAGTCAAGGTAGCCATCAAGTTTGCTTGTGGTAACCCAAATGGTGGGTTTGCACCAGTAATTTGTAGTTGAGGTGTTAAGATAACCATCATACCAGTTACGATAACAACCCCGACAATATTAGCAATTACGAAGTAGCGACGACCTTCATTGAAGTTCCCGCCCATGACAAAGGTAACTTTTTGTGATTGTGAGTACCCGCCACCAACTGAGATTGCCAATACGATAAAGGTACCGAACAATAGTAGCTGTTGCGTATTTTCAGCTGAAGTCCAGCCCATCATTACAAATACTAAGGTCAAAATAACCATTGAAGCAATTGTCATACCTGATACAGGTAAGTTAGATGTACCGATTGTACCAGTCAAACGACCAGCAACAATAACGAACAATAGACTCAAGATAATTGACAAGCCACCGCCGATTAGAGCCATTGCTATGTTTCCTGTAATCACAAATCCCATAACCAATGCTACAACAGCACCAATAATTAATGGCAACATTCCTCCGCCGCCGTCTGATTCAGCGCCTTCAGTTTTGCGGCCTTTCATGGTTGCTGAAATAGATGAAATGATCGTTGGAATCAATTTGATTGCCCCGATTAATCCACCAGAAATCATCATACCAGCACCAATATAACGTACATATGAGCCAGAGATCATTGAGAAGTCTGCAGTATTCACTAATTGTGCTGCATTATCCCAGATACTCGCATCGTTGCCGGCCATACTCATGAAGTAGCCCAACAATGGTGCAATTGCGAAGTTTGCCAAGATTGATCCAGCAAACATCAATAATGAAACATCCATGCCGACGATGAATCCAATTCCCGCCAACAATGGGTTTACTTCGGTTTCAAATTTCCATTTGTAGAAGCTTTCGTTTACGTAACTGATGACATTGTTCATTACACCTAATACAGAACCAGTTAAGACAGTAATAATACCGCCTATACCAAAGCCGATTCCCATGTATTTCAAAGACTCGCCACCAGTATCTGATGCGACTAATGTTTCAGAAATCGCCATCGCTTCTGGGTAAACCAATTTACCGTGCTCGTCAACTAACATGTAATCTTGCACTAAAGTAAATACGCCGACACCTAATAGTACTGCGCCAACACCTAATGCTACGCCTTCGAAGAAATTAATTTTCCCACCGACTAAGATTACGGCCGGCAACACGAAGATCATCCCGCTGGCTACTGATTCCCCACCAGAAGACATCAATTGCAGCAAGTTTTTCCCTAAAATTGTTTTTGGTTTAACAAATAGCGAAACCAAACCTGAACCTATAATTGCTCCTGGAATCCCTGCGGCAACAGTCAGCCCCGCTTTCATCCCTGAATATGCAGTTGAGGCTGCGAATACCGCTGCTAAGATAATTCCTAGCGTTAGGATAATTCCTGAGCCTGATTTTTTCGGCTTGCCCTCTACGTATGGTACGTAGTCTCTCCCGGACACGCCGCCAAATGCGTCTTTCGACAGTTTTTTCATTTATCCGAAATTCCTTTCCTACCTTTTCCCTTAAGGTACACAGTAATTAAGGAGCCCTATTTATTTAACAGGACTCCTAAAAGCCTGTCATTTTATTTCGCTAAGCGATAGATTGCATCAGCGTAGATTGCAGTTGCTTTCAGCAAGCTGTCTACTGGCATGAATTCGTTTGGTTGGTGCATCACGTTTTCTTCGCCTGGGAACATTGCGCCGTAAGCGACACCGCGTTCTAATATACGACCATAAGTACCGCCACCGATTGATTGTTCTTCTCCTTTGTCACCGGTATGTTCTTCATACACGTCCAACAAGGTTTTAACCAATGGATCGTCACCAGGTACGTAATGAGGCGTCTTAATGTCGCCAATAATTTCGATTGAAACGTCAGCGTCTTTTAGTACTTCTTTCATGTTGTCCAAGATATCGTCTTTGGTAATGCCTTCTGGGTGACGAATGTTTAAAGTAACTTTCTTCACACCGTCTTGGCTGTAATCAAACAAGTTTGCTGATGAAGTAGTTTCACCCATTACATCATGTTTGGTGTAAGCATTTAATTTCTTACCATTGTAATCTAGGTGCATAAATTCAGAAACCACTTTTACGAAGTGTGCGCCTGAAGCATCTAAGTTATGGTCAACCAAGAAAGTAGCTAGGTAAGTTGCCGCATTGATCCCGAATTTAGGTTCTTGGGCATGGGCCCCTTTACCAATAGTAGTCAAAGTAATTTGACCGTTTTCTTCTTTGAATTCACCATCTACTTCTTTTTCCGCAACAAAGCTTTCAAATGCAGCCTTCAAGTCAGCAGCTTTTACTTCGTTATTAACTTTAAGGATAGCTGTTGCGTCTCCAGGTACCATGTTTGTACGCATACCTGATTTGAAGCTTTCCAAAGTGAATGCACCATCTTCGCCCTCTTGATCTTCAAACGTAACTTCATAAGATAAGATTCCTTTTTCGCCGTTGATGATTGGGAAGTTCGCATCTGGTGAGAAGCCAACTTTTGGCATTTCTTCCACTTCCATGTAACGGTGGATACCTACCCATTCACTCTCTTCATCAGTACCGAAGATAAAACGAATTTTTTTAGATAATGGTAATTCCAAATCCTTGATGATCTTCATGGCATAGTAAGCAGCCATTGAAGGTCCTTTATCGTCAGCTGAACCGCGAGCGTATAATTTGCCGTCTTTGATGACTGGTTCAAATGGATCAGTGTCCCAATTATCATCAACTGGTACTACATCTACGTGACCTAGCAGACCAAACATTTCTTCACCATCACCGTAATCAATGTGTCCAGCAACATTTTCAATATTTTTAGTTTCAAACCCATCACGTTCAGCAATTTCCAAAACTTTACGTAATGCAGCTGCAGGCCCTGGTCCTAAAGGTTCTTCTTTAGTTCCATGTTCTACGTCACGAACACTATCGATGCGAATCAAGTCTCCAAGGTCCTTCAATAAGTCATCTTTGCGCGCTTCGACTTCTTTTTGCCAATCAATTGTCATAGTATATCTCCCTGCTCTCTTATTTTATTTAACGGAAAATTCCGTCACTACGAGTTAGAAAGTTCTTGCCATAACATAGAATATTCTCTCGCCGGACTGTTAGGCTGACTTCCTCTTACTAATAATCATACCCCAATTTTTTTTAAAAGAGTAATGATACGAACTAGAAATGAGAAGTCTGCCCGCTATCATGAGAAAAACACTCGTTATTCTAACAATTTCAATTTTGCAGTTTGTTTCACCCCCCCTAATCGGATATTATATCCTAAATAACACTGTGAGTCATTCTGTCCTCCATAGCCTTCTAACAAAAATTCAACAATTGAAAGATTAAATCTTTTAATTCAATAAATAATGTTTGTTATCAACCCAGCACTGAAAAAGACTGAATTACCAGCAATAATTATTGAAATACAGACAAAGTATAACGAATTTTGAATACGTTTACAAATAATAAATCCTTCATTTTCGTTCTTTTATTTTAACCAAAAGCTAACTATATAAAATTTAGGTGTGATATCAATGTGAAAACAAAAAAATATCCCTTAATCTGGATGATTCCAGATTAAGGGATACGCAAACGAGAAAGTAATTTTTTGGAACCTCTCTTTGCTTGTTATTGTTTGATCAAGCCCTTCACACCATGCTGTGCTAGTGTCATTTTCGCTTGCGGAATTCTAAACGGTGAACATGAGATGTAATTAATCGGCAGTTCATTTAAAAAAGCGATTGATTTCGGATGAGCAGCCGCTTCACCGCAAATCCCAATCTTTAAGTTTGGTTTTACTTGCCGACCTTTTTCAATTGCAATCTTCATCATGGCACCAACACCATCTTCATCTAATACTTGGAATGGATCGTCTTCCATAATTCCTGCTTCTAAATATTGAGAAACAATCCGTGGCGAGTCATCGCGAGAAAGTCCCAATACCATTTGAGTTAAATCATTCGTACCAAAACTGAAGAAGTCTGCATGCTTTGCAATTTCATCTGCTACTAAGCAAGCTCGTGGAATTTCAATCATGGTACCGATTTGATAGTCCATCGCTTGATCATACTGCTTCATGGATTCTTGAATTGCTGATTCAATAGATTCTCGAACTCGGGCGAATTCATTGGCATCGATGGTAAATGGAATCATGATTTCCGGCTGAATGATATAACCATTTTCCGTCATTACTTCGTAAGCAGCTTCAATAATGGCTTCACCTTGCATTTGATAAATTTCGGGATACGCAATTCCTAAACGTAGACCACGGAACCCTAGCATTGGATTAGTCTCTGATAAATTCTCAGATTTCCGTTTTACTTCATTGAAAGTTTTTCCTAAGTCTTTGGCTACTTCGCGATATTCGTCACTATTTTTCGGTAAAAACTCGTGTAATGGCGGGTCTAACAAACGAATTGTTGTTGCCTTGCCATTTGCTGCTTCATACATAAATTTGAAATCTTCTTTTTGTACTTGTTTTAAATCCTTCAAAACTTCAATGCGCTCTTCTAAAGAGTCTGCTAAAATTAGACGTCTGAACTGCAACAGACGAGATTTCTCGAAAAACATATGCTCTGTTCGAGCCAAACCGATTCCTGTTGCACCTAAAGCCATTGCAGTTTGGATGTCTTTAGGTGTCTCGGCATTCGCTCGAACTTGGAACTTGGCATGGCGATCCCAAATCACATGAAGATCATCCAATGCCACAGTGTTACTTAACTCTTCTAACGGGATTTCACCGAAGTAAACATTTCCTAAATTACCATCCACAGATAAAATAGTTCCTTCTTGGATTATTTCTTTTCCCACAACACCTTTGTCATCTTCCATCGTTAATGCTTCACAACCAACTACCGAGCAAATGCCCATCCCACGTGCAACTACTGCTGCATGAGAAGTCATTCCACCACGTGCGGTAATGACTGCTTCACTGACTGCAATTCCTTCAATATCTTCTGGTGAAGTCTCTTCACGAATTAAAATAACTTTCTCCCCGCGAGCCTTTGCTTGGGTAGCAGTTTCAGCAGAAAAGTAAGCAGCACCTACAGCAGCACCTGGACTAGCCGCTAAGCCTGATAAAAAGGGTTCTTTATTTTTCAAAATTTCTTCATCAAAGCTCGGATGTAATGATGCTTCTAAGTCCTTAGCTTCCAACCGTTCTACCAATTCCGTTTCAGTAATAATTCCTTCATTAAACATATCCAACAAGATAGCTATTGTTGCTTTTGAGGTTCTTTTTCCGTTGCGAGTTTGTAAAATAAACAGCTTTTCTCGCTCAATAGTGAATTCTACGTCCTGCATGTCTTTATAATGTTTTTCTAAGTTTTCACAAATTGTTTTTAACTGCTGATATTGCTCTGGCAGATCATTAGCTAATGTTTGGATTGGTTTAGGTGTTCGTACACCCGCTACCACATCTTCGCCTTGGGCATTAATCAAATACTCACCGAAAAGACCCGTTTCTCCAGTGGAAGGATTACGTGAGAAGACCACTCCTGTTCCCGAAGTCTCGCCAAAATTTCCGAAGACCATTTCCTGAATATTCACAGCCGTTCCTAGATCGTCGCTGATGTCATGCAGCCGTCGATAAGTCTTAGCTCGTTGATTGTTCCAGCTGCCAAAGACTGCCTCAATCGCTAAATATAGCTGTTCGATTGGATCTTGGGGAAATTCTCGTTGAAGGTTTTGACGATAGATCTCCTTGTATTCGTTTACAATTTGCTTCCAGTGTTCAGCGGTTAGCTCATTGTCAAAATTCAATTGATGCAATTTTTTTAAATCGGTAATTCGTGATTCAAATTTCTGATTATCAATTCCCATAACCACATCGCCGAACATTTGTAGTAAGCGACGGTAGCAGTCATAAGCGAAGCGTTCATTTTGACTGTTTTTTGCCAAAGTTTCGACTGTTTGGTCGTTTAGCCCTAAATTTAGAACAGTATCCATCATACCTGGCATAGAGAATTTCGAACCACTGCGGACTGATACCAATAATGGGTTCTTGGTATCACCAAAAGATTTTTTCGTTTTTTCCGATAATTGATCCACTGCATTTATAATCTGTTCTCTCATTTCATCTGTTAAAACATTTCCTTGGTTCAAATAACAAAGACATGCATCAGTGGTCACCGTAAACCCAGTTGGAACTGGTAAACCTAATTTGGTCATTTCAGCTAGGTTTGCACCTTTACCTCCAAGCAATCCTTTTTGTTCTTTTGATCCTTCTGAAAATAAATAAACCCATTGAGTCATGTGAATCTCCTTCTAATCGTTTATTTGGTATGCATATAGTTTAATACGATACATATATAATGTCAATAAGAGTATTAATAAAAGATATAAATGCATATTAAACGTTTAATATTTTTAAGCACAAAGAAACCGTTGCTCAGCCTTCAAACTGAACAACGGTCATCAAAGGATTAAACTAATTCTACTATAAAACCGTGTGGTTCCAAGATATAGTCTTTTTCTTCAGCAGCGTTCTGAATAAACAGTGGTACACCTTTTTTCTTAATAGGTTGAGCAACACCGGATTCATTGAAGCTACAGCGAAGCGTTTTGCCCAAATAGCTCCGTTGGAAAGTAATCACCCGATCTTTTTTGGAAAGCCAACGTAATTGTCCAAAACTTAAGACATCCGCATAGTTTTTCCGAAAACGGATCAGCTGTTGGAAGAATGCCAGTAACTCTTGATCTTGGTCTTCCCATGGCATACAGCGGCGACAATCTGGGTCCATTCCGCCTGCTAAGCCTATTTCAGTACCATAATAAATACAAGGGGTTCCTTTTTGCAGAAACATGAAGGCAAAGGCGCTTTTCAACACGGCCTTATTCCCATCACAAAGTGTCAGCATCCGAGGCGTATCATGAGAGTCCAGCAGATTGAAGTTCACTTCATTGGTTTGATCGCGATAAAGGACCTGCTGATGGTTCATCCCATCTAGCATATTAGTAGCAGTCACTTCCGAATCTAGAAAAAAGGCTTTGATACTGTCAGTAAAAGCATAATTCATTACTGCATGAAATTCGTCTCCCTGTAGCCAGGCTTGAGAGGAATGCCAAATTTCACCTAAAATGTAAAGATCAGCTTTTTCAGCTAACACTCGATCATGGAATTTTTTCCAAAAGTGGTGGTCAACCTCGTTAGCTACGTCCAATCGCCACCCGTCGATATCAAACTCCTTAATCCAATAGGAAGCGATCGATAATAAATATTCCTGCACTTCTGGATTGGCCGTATTTAACTTCGGCATGTTTGGTACAAAACTGAAGGTATCATAATTAATGTTCTCGCCGAACTCTGAATTAGGAACCGGATCATAATGTACCGGAAAAGAATGAATATGAAACCACTGAGCATATTGTGACTGACTTCCTTTTTGGATAACATCCTGCCACTGGTCAGAGCTGGCACCCAGATGATTAAATACCGCATCCAGCATCACTCGGATACCTTTCTCATGCGCCTTGTTCACCAATTCTTTAAACAACGCCTTATCTCCAAAATGAGGATCGATCTCAAGATAATCGACTGTATCATACTTGTGATTCGAAGGAGAAGTAAAAATGGGGCAAAGATACAGACCATTAATTCCTAGTTCCACCAAATAATCTAGTTTATCAATAATTCCTTGCAGATCGCCTCCGAAGAAATCTTCGCGGTCCGGTTTTTTACTCCCCCAAGGCAATGTACCGTCTGGATCGTTGGATGTGTCACCGTTGCTAAAACGTTCAGGAAAAATCTGATACCACACCGTTTCGTGAACCCACTCTGGCGCTTTAAAACGGTCAATCTCATGGAAATAAGGCATACGAAAATAAGAACTATCTTGTTGCATAAATTCCTCTTCATAAGGAAAAATCCCCTGATCGCAATAAAAATACGCATTCCCATCAAAATCTTCTACATAAAAAGCATAAGATAAACGATTAAATTCACTAGATACCTCGATTTCCCAATAATCGTGATGAGCTGTAGATAGCCCTTTGCCCATGTTTTCTCGGTTCAAATACCATTTTTCATTAAACAGATAATGATCTCCACTAATTAAAGCTGCGGACTTTACATCTTCTTTAGCCGTTTGCAGACGAATCCGCATTGTGTCTTTTGAGTATAAATAAGCGTACTCACTTTCTGGTCGATGATAAATTGCTGCTATATTCACTCTGGCACCTCCTTATTTGTTTTATTCTATCAAAATTCAGTTGCTTAAAGCGATAAAAAACTCTGAAAATTATGAACTTTCTTCGCCAATTCGTTTAAATTATGCTACTATAAAATTAGAGATAGTTTTCCTATCTCGAGCCTCGCTGATAATCTCACGAGGATCACTCCTGGGCGTAGTTGTTAGGGGAAGCAACTACGTCTACTTTTTAACGAAAGTTCTTTCCTCCAATCTAATCAAACCTATCAAATAAAAGAAACGAGGGATCTTGCCGTTGAAAAACTAAGTGAATGTTGAAAGTTGCGAACTGAACCTTTTTTAGGATTAAACCAAGGGATCAGTGGGCAGATTTTCAGGATTGACTTAGTTTTTTCCGGCAGGGTCTCTTTTTGTGTACCCTTTTGTCACTCCTGAAAAGTACTTGAATTTTTTAATGAGGTGAGCAAAATGGCTACGATTAAAATAGAACAACTAACCTTTGGCTTTGACAAGCAAGGAACTACACTTTTTTCTGATGCGAACTTACTTTTAGATACCGGCTGGAAACTAGGGCTGATCGGCCGTAATGGTCGCGGTAAGACTACTCTTCTTCAACTATTACTAGGAAATTATCCCTATCAAGGACGAATCGAAATGCCAGTAGAAGCAATCTATTTTCCAGCACTAGTAACCGACATAGACCGGTTAACATACGAAGTCTTGGAGGATACTGAAAACTTTGAATTATGGGAATTAGAAAGAGAAATGAACTTAATTCAGCTGAATCCTGAAGTTTTGTGGCAACCCTTCTCTACTCTGTCTGGTGGGGAACAGACGAAAGCCTTATTGGCGATGTTGTTCACTCAGAATGATCGTTTTCCTCTAATCGATGAACCGACGAATCATTTAGATGGTGAAGCTCGTCAGCACGTAGCTGACTATTTACGTAAGAAATCAGGTTTTATTGTAGTTAGTCACGATCGTCAATTTATCGATCAGGTCACCGATCATATTCTGGCAATAGAAAAAAGTCAGTTGGTTATGTATCAAGGGAATTTTTCTACTTATGAAGAGCAAAAAAAATTGCGGGACGAATTTGAACAAGCCCAAAATATCAAAATAAAAAAAGAAGTGTCACGTTTGAAACAAACTGCTGCTGAAAAAGCCGAATGGTCAAGAAATCGGGAAAGCGATAAGTATGGCAAGTCATCAGAAAAAGGCAGCGGAGCTATTAACGACACTGGCTTCATCGGTGCGCGAGCCGCCCGAGTTATGAAGCGTTCGAAAAATATTACGAAGCGTATGAATGAACAAATTAGTGTTAAGGGGGACTTGCTTAAAGACATTGAAGACGTAGATCAATTATCGATGGCTTATCAACCTACCCACCATCAGCAATTGTTAAAAATTGAAAAGTTACAGCTGCGCTACACCGAAGAGTTATTTACTCCAATCTCTTTTGAAGTCAATAAAGGAGACATCGTAGCTTTGACCGGACCCAACGGCTCAGGAAAATCTAGTATATTCAATTATTTACTTGGACAATTCGAAGGCGACGCCGAAGGAACGAAACTACAGCCAAATTATTTAAACATAAGCTATGTACGACAAAATTATGAAGATAATCAGGGCACTTTGCAGGATTTTGCGGAGAAAAACCATTTAGATTATTCCGCTTTTTTAAACAATTTACGAAAGTTAGGCATGGATCGTAACGTCTTTAACAATCGCATCGAAGAAATGAGTATGGGGCAACGGAAAAAAGTTGAATTAGCGAAATCTCTTTCCCAATCGGCGGAGCTTTATTTATGGGATGAACCATTAAATTATTTGGATGTCTTTAACCAGCAGCAATTAGAAGAACTTCTACTGCGAGTCAGACCTGCCTTGCTTTTAATCGAACACGATCAGCGCTTTTTAGAAACTATCGGTGCCAAACAAATCAAACTAAATAACTAACGATTTTTTCGAGGTTGTGACGTTTTATGTCACAACCTTATTTTTGTGTTTTTTAGCATATATAAATACCACCAAATAATTGTAAGCACTATTTTTGTCAATATTAAGAAAACTTGTTACCGTTAACAAGTAAACAAATTAAAGGAGGAATTATTTTATGAAACGTTTTGAAGGAAAAGTTGCATTAGTTACCGGTGGATCAAGTGGAATTGGTGCTGCCTGCATTAAAGTATTCTACAACGAGGGCGCAAAAGTTGTCGTTGCGGATATGAGTGATGACGGCGGTGAGATCTTAAAAGAATTGAATATCAGTGATGAAGACGGGTTATTTTTGAAAACTGATGTCACTAAATTTGAACAAGTGGAAAAAATGGTGGCTGATACAGTAGAAAAATTTGGCAAATTGGATATCTTAGTGGCTAATGCCGGCATGTCCGATGACGACAAAATTACTGAAATGACACCAGAGGAATGGCAGTCAACGATTGACGTAAACTTAACTGGTGTCTTCTTATCAGACAAAGCAGCGATTGAACAAATGCTGAAGCAAGAAGATCGCGGGACGATCGTCAACTGCGGCTCCATTCACAGTGTCGACGCCCGGGCAGATATTCCAGCCTACGCAGCATCTAAAGGCGGCGTGAAATTACTCAGCCAAAGCTTAGCAGCCAGCTACAGTAAAGAAGGCATTCGGGTAAATACTATCGCTCCCGGCTATATCGAAACACCACTGTTAGGTGATATGGATGATGAAGCTACACAAGCGCTAGTGGATATGCATCCAATTGGACGTTTAGGTCAACCAGATGAAGTTGCCGAAGCTGTAGCCTTTTTAGCTAGTGACAAAGCCAGCTTTGTGAACGGGACTACGTTATTAGTTGATGGCGGTTATACAGCAGTATAGATAAAACTTAAGAAAAGCGCTCTATCAGTTAGATTAAAAACTAGCTATCAGAGTGCTTTTTTATGTTTCCCTCATTGGATCGTTCCATGAAGCTACTCTTGATAATTTTGAATGAAATAATTATCTGTTGAAAATAAAATTAGCAAGATAGAACAATACAAAGGTATGGGCCGGATAGAAAATATAAAAGAAGTATTTTAAGCTGGGACCCTTTTCCTTATTATATTGAAGCATAAAAGGCAAGGCGATAATCATCATCCATTGCGTGGCGGAGCCTGTGTTGATCATTTCTCCACTAAATTGACTGATACAAAACAGAATATATACGACACAAAGAAGATCCTTTTTCTCCTTGAGAAAATACATCAGCACGCCCAAAGCGACAAAATTAAAGCCATATTCATTCAACACCAAATTGGGAATGATCCCTGTCAACACGTCGCCACTCAAATTACCTGCAAATGGCACTATGTTGGGAATGATATAATACAGCATTTGAACAAAGAAGAGGCCAGCAAGTATAATGGCCCCCTTTTTTCGATCCTTCCGAAATATCTCAATGGTACTAATGAGTAACCCCACTAAAAACATCGGCAGGAAAATATTATGGTTCCCGTACCCCGATTCTGTCACAAAACAGGAATCAACCAGGTACCCAAAAGCTGTCATAAAAAGGCTCATCACATAAAGACGCAGCAAATATTTCTTCCGATCTCTTGTAAAATGATAGCCCCAAACCATACAAAATAAAAAGATAGGATAAGAACCTCGCCCTAGCCAACCAAACCACGTAGGCATGGAATCAAAATAAAGTCCAACATGATCTACAACCATCAAGATTAAGGCAATGATTTTTAATTTGAAAGTATTCATAGTGCCCGACTCACTCCCTTTTCTTTTGTCCTACACCAGTCACCGCAAAATAAAAAAATTCCCGAATTTTCTCATGATAAATTGAAGCAAATACGCTATACTAATGATAGTATGTGCTAAACTTTCTCTGTCTTTTTTGAGAAAGGTTGCCTCCTAATTCGTTTTAGGAGGTTTTTTCTCTGCAAAATAGAAAATCGAGAAACCCTACTTATAAAGGTTTCTCGATCTTTTTAGTTATAGGCCTTTTTGAAAAAACTAATCAATAAATCATGGAAGATACCCGCCACTACAAAGACCAACCAGCTGATTTCCCATGCGTTTGTCAAAAATGACCCGAAAAAATAGAAACATACAATCAGCGGCCAATACAATTTTTCAATTAAGAGAACGGTTGGCGCCGCATTCCCGTAACGTTCACGACGAGCATTTGGCCCCATCTTGTCATCATCATGAACATAGTAGCGATTGTTGATGAACTTGTTATAGCTACTGCTATAAATACTGCCGTAGACAATCAAAAAGACACCCGCCGCAATCATCATAAACATTAACACAACACCTATTGCAGAATAATAGTATTCAAAAAATAGGATTACTGGAACTAGACTTAACACACAGCTAGAAATCCCTAAAACCAAGCTTGCCTTAAAGCTCTTATGATAGGCTTCCTTTTCCGTTCTTGCCAAATTCTGAACTTCTCTGGGCACATAACGGTCATTCAAGGGTTTGCCTTGATTGTAGAGCTCTATACCACTCATAATAATTATACCGACCCCTGCTGCCGCACTCACGAAAAAGGCAGCTATACCCAAACCGCCTAGATACCAGACTCCCTGCGAGGCGACTAATGAGGCAACTGATATAATACATAAAGAAATTCCCAGGCTTAATCCAAAGGAACTACGCTTACGCTTCGCCATAAATTTCAGCATTTCGTCTTCAGTAATCGCATTAAAGTCGTCTTCTGGTTCAAATGTTTCTTCTACTCTGCTTTCAAACTGCAAGGTTTCCTTCAGCTCATCCACCGAGCCAAACTCACTGATTACTGCGCCAATCGCCTCATGCTCACTCTTGCCTTCATCCCGTAAAGACCAGTAGTGATCTTCCATAATCGTCAGCAGTTCTTGTTTCGCCCGTTGGACTTCCTCTGTTTTAGGAAACTCGATAAACAAGGTTTCCAAATAGTTTTTTATCGTATCCATCATTATCCCTCTTTCATAAATCGATTAACAACCTCTTTGGTCTGCTGCCATTCGACTCGCTTTTCTTTCAAAAAATTCTTGCCAACCTCTGTGATCCGGTAATACGTCCTTTTTTTCCCATGAGTCACCTCACCAGGATACGGCTGAATCAATCCGTTCTTTTCCAACCGGTTGAAGGCCGAATACAAGGTGGTCTCCTTGATTACATACAACTCTTCCGTCCGTTCACGAATTCGCTTCGAAATCGCATAGCCGTAGGAATCTCCTTCACTAAGGACCGACAAAATGATCACGTCGTTGTAGCCGCGAATCCCATCGCTAGAAATCATTTTGCCACCTCCGAAAATTACTTCATCTGTCGTTGTAATTAGTATACCGTAATTACTACGACAGGTAAAGTAAAATATGATAAAATGTGCTTGCAACAAAAAGAAGGGCGCGAACTCCTTCATCACTTGAAAGTTTTCGCGCCCCTCTTTTATTTTACTTATTTAATTCCGACCACTTGAGCTAGCAAATATGCAAACTTTCCTTTAGCTCATCGACTAGCCCGTATTCCCCAATTACGATCCCAATCGCTACTTTTTCACTTCTACCAGCACTGCATAAGCTCGTATATCGATCTTCCATCGTTGTCAGCAGTTCTTCTTTCGTTTCTAAAACATCGGCTGTTTTAGGAAACTCGGCAAATATTGTTTCAATATATTTTTTTAATGCACCCATGTTATTCCTTTTCCAGTCCTTCCTTGGATTTCCAAAGTTGAAACCAATTCCTTTTTTTAATTGAAAAATATGATGTATTTAGTATATCCTATTCTCTTAAACAGGCAAACTTATTTTTTTTAAAATATTATCAGTTGTTGATTTTTCTTTTCTGTGCCAGAATAAAATGTAGAAGAAAGAAGGAACCCGCATGGAAAACATTGCAATCGTCGGTGGTGGTATTATCGGCATGACCCTTGCTAATTATTTAGATAGCAAGAAATTTGATATTACTCTTTATGATCAACCTGTCGGACAAGCGACTAAGGCTAGTGCAGGAATTATTTCTCCTTGGCTCTCAAAACGCCGAAATAAACAATGGTATGCCTTGGCGAAAGCTGGGGCAGCTTTTTTCCCAAAACTAGTCCAAGATTTTGATCTGGATACATCTATCTATAAACAGTCAGGAACTTTATTGCTGCGAAAAGAATCACAGTTAGAAGAACTTTACACTTTAGCCGAAAAAAGACAGGCGAAAGCACCTGAACTGGGTGAAATTCGATTATTAGAAGCAGAAGAGACGGTTAGTCTTTTCCCATTATTAAAGCCTACTCCCTCTCTTTACGTTTCAGGAGGCGGCCGTTTAGATGGTCAAGCATACTTGCAACACTTACGTGATTTAGCAAAGATAAAAGGCGTCCATCTTGAAAATCAACGGGTTCATTTGCAGCAAGCTCAGTCTTTAAAGCTAGCTGATGATGGTCAAGTATTAACTTATGACCGAATTATTTTAGCACCTGGCCCACATTTAAAGGAATTATTAGCTCCACTAGGAATTCAAGCAGATGTTCGTCCACAAAAGGGGCAGCTGCTAGTTTTCAATACATCGGAACAGCAATCCTCTGCATGGCCGGTCGTAATGTTAGACGGCGAAGCTGATTTGATCCCTTTTGAAAATGGCAGAATTTTACTTGGTGCAACCCATGAAAATGAGGAAGAATGGGATTTAAGCCCTACTTCTGCAGCATTTCAACAATTAACGAGTAATGCAGCGAATTTCTTAGCCAATCCGGAGCACCTTTTCAATCACCCCTATGAGTATCGTGTTGGAACCCGAGCCTATACCTCAGATTTTTCACCTTTCTTTGGAGCAGTGAATGATGGCTTGCTAGTTGCTAGCGGCTTAGGGTCATCTGGACTAACTACGGGTCCTTATATAGGATACTTATTAGCCGAATATTTAAATGGAACTACCATTCATTGGGATATCTATCAAAAACCATTGAATAACTATTTAAAACCGATCAAATAAACACAAGAATGCTTTCGTCTCATTCCTTTTCTAGGAATTTGCGAGAGCTTTTTTATTCATCAATAATGTCAAAACTACTTCTATCCTGTCATCTCAAGTTTTTAATTTCCAGAGAAAGCTTACTGATTATTCGTTATTTTAAAGTGAATAATTCAGCTTTTATTTTTCCACTCCTATACAGATCATTGATTTATCAAGTTTTCATTCACTTTTTTTCAAAAATCGAAAATTGTCAAAACACCCCCTATAATTTCTTTTAGTAAATTTTACTGCACGATTAAACCAACATTCCGAAAAAATAATTGGAAATTATCGCTAGTTTCTGGAAAAAATCGAGTTTTGTTATTTAATCATTATCTGCTATCTTTTAATCACCGGCCGGAACACAACAACTGAGAATCAACAGGAAAACTAGTCTAATTTATTGACTCGATTACACTTAACTACACAATTAATTTTAAAACAGAAAGGAAGATTAGCATGTTAAAACTAGTAGGAAAATTTTTAAATAGCGAAGGAAAAACACATCAGTGGACGTTTAACGATCCAGATCCGAATAAATCACCAGAGGAGATTAAAGCACTTTTAGAGAAACTGACAACGTTGAACTTGTTTGAAAAAGATGGCGTAAAATTATTTCAACAAGTCGTTTCAGCGAAGTTCGTTCAAACGATCGAGACACCGCTTTTTGACTTGAGCAGTGTGCCAGAAAATTTAGTGGAAAGTCCCGCAGTCTTAATTGACTCTACGAACACAGAGGTAAAAGCTCCTATAGAACAGGTTCAGGAAGAAATCATTGTGGAAGGAAACAAGAATAGCTCAATTGAAACGCACGAAAAAAACGAACCCGGCGAGCCATTAGCAGAGGAACTTCAAACGAATACAATTTCAGCGGTAGAAGATTCCAATTCTGGGCAACCACCAATACTCTTTACGCCAAAGAAAGATGATACTCCTCAAATAGTACAGAGTGACAGGCTTCAGCAGCAACGTTCAAAGAAAAAGAAGAAGAAGAAACGAAAAAAAAGAAGATAGAGCCAATTTGCCTTAATTATAATATTTAAACGGGGAAATAGATCTCATTAGCACATCCTAGCTTAGCGGGTATAAAGAGTACACTTTAATCACTCTTTATACCCACTCAAGCGTAAATCTCCAGAAATGTATTCCCCTAGATAAATATCCGAGATGTTGCTGAAGTTGCGTTTTTTCACTTCTTCAGCTAACCAATTTTGGTCTTTCCCGATTAGCTCTAGCACGTCTTCATTTGGCTGTCCGTCAACAATAATCGGATAGCGAATATTTTCATCGCCAAATTCAATTAAGGTTAGCTGTCCATTTTGCTCTAAAATTGCCCGCTTTACCTTTTCTACCTCGTAAATGCCATTACTACGAAGCTTGAACATTAATTCGCTGGCAGATATACCGTGTTTCAGGCACTCTTGTACGTCTACTTGACCATTTTGAATCAAATTAACTGGACGACCATCAATCAGCAATTTCACATAGCGGTTATGGTCTTTTAAATATTTCAGCAACATCACCAAAAATGTCCAAATAATCAATACTAAGACGAATTGAAGTACCGTAATGGAGTCATTGTAAATCACACCGCCAATAATTCCACCTAGAACATAATTTTGAACTGCGTCCATTGCCGAAGAGGGAGCTAGATTACCTTTACCGGAAATGTTAATTTGAAAAATAAGACAAATAATGCCTAAAGTAAATTTTAAAATGACTGGATAATACGCGGCCATATTTTTCCTCCTATGGATTGACTGTGATTTCCGAATTAACCAAGTAAGTCTCGGTTAATTGGTAAGAACTTTGATCTGTGCTTAAGTGAACCGTATAATAAGTACCCTTAATCTTAATTACTACACCCTCGGTCAACTGAACAGAATTTACCAAGATATCCTTCTGACTGATACCAAATTCTTGCGCTACTTCCTTCACGAAGGCTACCATCTGTGATGATTGATCATATCGGCTTTGATTTTGAGTATAATCAGAGTATTGAACCCCTAACATAAATACCAAAAGTAAAAATAGCATAATACTTAAATCACGATATTTGGTCTGAATCCGATGCCGCATATAAAGGCTAAACGCAATAATCAAAAAGATCAGGGCAATAAAAATAATTGCATACTTGATCAAATCATTGATGCTAGATTGATTTTCAATATATTCAATGCCATAAAAAGTCATGTCCTCACTCCTTACTTTTATTCTAGCGTTTTTTCAAACTTTCGGCAAAAGACTGTACTTTTTCTTTAGGCCTCATTTGAATTCATCCATCGATATTTTTGTTATACTATGTAAAAAGGAGATGAAAGATATCCGCAAAGTAATCTTTTATGGAGCCATTAGCTTGGATGGTTATTTGGCTGGAAAAAACGAAGACTTGGAATGGCTTTTGACAACTAATACTGGTGAAACTACTAGCTATGAGGAATTTATTAAAACGATCGGTACGGTAGTGATGGGGCGAATCACTTACCAAGAGGCATTAAAACTAACTAATGGTGCCCCACTCTATCCAGAACAGGAAATGATTATCTTTTCACGCAACCATGAAATTATCGATGGGCAGAAAACGGTGAGTAGTGATCCAGTAGCTTACATTAAAGAATTAAGGGAAAAACGTGGTAAAGATATTTGGTTAGTTGGTGGTGCTGATTTGCTAACCCCCTTAATTAGCGCAAACTTGATTGATCATTGGTACATTCAAATTGCTCCTGTACTACTTGGGAAAGGCAAACGACTATTTGATTCTCATAGTCTGAACACCCGATTAAGATTTGTGGAAATGCGTCAGTTTGGGGAATTAGTGGAGCTGCATTATTGTAAAGCTAATCTGCCAAGAGTATAGTGATTTTACTCTTGGCAGATAATTTATAGGTCAATTACTTTGAGAATTTTATTTTTAAGATTTTCTATATTGTCTTGTCATAAAAAATTCATAACCCTTCACTATAATAGTAATTACCAACAAAACAACCCTAACACTTTTTCATTTTTAACTCCTTGCTAGTCAGCCACCCACTGACTAGTATTTTTTTTTGCTCAAAATTAGGTAATTCATTTACTTCCTTTCTTGAACAAATACCTTATCCACTTGTTCAAAATTCTTCACCGGTTGCGGAAAAAGCATCCCTGTTGTAAAAACATTCGGGTATGCATAGGTAGTGAGATTGGCAGCAAGTGCTGCTTTTGCTCCCAACGGACTGTCCTCAATCACGATTGTTTCATCAGGGGAAACGTCTAAAATCTCTAAACATTTTTGATACCCTTCAGGATCTGGTTTGCCCTTTTGAACGTTATCGATGGTGACAAAGACGTCGATTTTTTCTTTAATCGCTGGATGCTTATCGAAGTAGTAGCTTAGTTCTGCCAGCGTAGAATTTGAGACAACACCGATTTTCCACTGGTGTTCGTGAGCTTTTTCCAACACTGAAAGAATTCCTTTTCTTAAAGAAGCTGCTGCGTAATTGCGTATTTGGTCCTCAAGAATCCATTCATCCAATTCGGCAATATTTAATGGTTTACCCACGGCTCGGCTGATCTGCTGGTAAAAGGCACCTTCTGCTGAAGCGCCAACTCCTTCTTGATACACTTCAAATGGAATGCGATAGTCAAAATTTTTCATTAAGTAACTGTTTACACTTTCAAAAAACAACCATTCACTGTCTATCATTGTTCCGTCAAAATCAAAAATCAACGCCCTTTTCATACTCAGATCCCCACTCTCGTCTATTCTTTCTCTATTCAGAATAAAAACTCTCGGACTAAAAGTCAATGTGTTTAGGGTTATGAAGCTGATTAGTGTTTAAATTTTTAAAACACAATTTATAACGTTGAATAACTTGCACGTTATTCCAGTAAAAAACAAGACTTCCGTTAAGTCTTGTTTTAGCTTTTAACTATGCTGTGCATAACGTTGGGTATCTATTTCCACTGGAATTGCCAAAATATCTTTCGTTTGGATATACAGAGTATCTCCAATTTTTTCTTTCTGATCATTCAAACGATCCACGATCAATTCCTTGCCGTCAACGGTTTGGAACACATAACGTTGGATGTTTCCTAAAATGAAGGCTTCCTTGAGATGAACTGGAATTTGTACTGCTTTTGGCTGAGGCTCAAACTGAATCAGTTCAGGACGTAAATAATAGATATAGCGATTACCTTTTATTGCGAATTCATGGGTGTATTGCTCTAATTCAAACCACTCGAATCGATTGTAATTGCCGATAAACTCAGCGACAAAGCGACTTCGGGGATTCTGATAAAGCTCCTTTGAGGTAGAGACTTGGGCCACTTTACCATTTTCCATCACAAAAATTCGATCACTGATTCGCATGGCTTCCTCTTGATCATGAGTAACGAAAATCATGGTCATCCCTAACGACTGTTGGATATTTCGTAGATCTCGTTGCAGTTGTTTTCTGATACGAGCATCCAACGCACTTAATGGCTCATCCAGCAGCAGCACTTTTGGTTCAGTCACTAAAGAGCGGGCTAAAGCTACCCGTTGACGTTGCCCACCAGAAAGGAATTGGACATTTTTTTCAGCAAACTCCGTCATAGCTACTAAATCTAAAATTTTCAGAACCTTATCCTGAATGGTTTTGTCGCTGAGTTTTTTTACCTTTAAACCAAAGGCGACATTTTCAAAAACGGTCATAGTTGGAAACAGCGCATAGTTTTGAAAGACAAAGCCAATATTTCGGTCCTTGGTTGGTTTATCAGCAATGTGTTCATTATCTAGGACTATTTCTCCAGTTTTTGGTTGTTCTAAGCCAGTGATACAACGGAGTAAGGTAGACTTCCCACAGCCGCTAGGTCCTAATAAGGTAACCAGTTCACCTTTTTCAATTTGAATCTCATTAATCTTTAAAATTTGCTTCTCGCCGAAAAACAGCGTCAGATCATGTATTTCTAAAAACATTCTCAGTCACGCCCCCTTTAATTACTTCTTTTTTCGGTTTCTTGGCTTCAACGGGTTGCTTGAGCGACAGCTTCTGACGATTGGTTAAGAAGAAGGTAGCTAAGGCGATCCCTACCATGAAAAGAAGGTAGAGTACCATCACCGCACTTGCTAAGTGACCATTTTCATTCATTCGTCGGAACATGTAGATCCGCACCGTTTGGAAGCGCCCGCCAATTAATAAATTGGTCAACATATATTCGCCAAACACCGAAGAAAAAATCATCAAAGACACTAATGTAGTGCCGATGCGAATATTTGGAAACAATACACGAAAAACAATTGTAGACATGGGAGCACCTAAAGTAGACGCAGCATCTACCAGCTCCTTTAAATTAATCAAGCGCATTTGGTTGTTAATGCCCAGATAAACAATCGGCAACGCCGTGATGAACAACGCACCCACTAATACTACAAACATCGGAATCCCCGTTTGTGCATAGGTTCGTAACAAAGCTGTCACCAAAATCACACCAGGTAAAGCATAAGGCAACAGTACCAATTTCTCTAACCATTGGTTTAAGCGTGGATAATACAAATGAATCCAAATAATTGTAGGTATCATAACTATTAAGATTGTTAGCAGCACCACAACAGCTAGTAAAAGTGATCGCCCGACAGCGGCAATAAATTGTGAATCCGAGAGTAATTGTCGGAACCATTGCAAGGTCAAATCCTGTGGCAGGATACTCTTTGACCATTTAGTGGAGCTAGCGTACAGCACCGTGCCAATGATCGGTAGAAAGTAATACAAAGCAAAGCAGACCAAAATTGGTTTTACAAGCCTTTTCACGATCGGACCACCTTCCCTTTCTTCTGGATAATCAACATCGCAGTAATCAGTAACACTCCTAACACGACAGCCAACGCACTGCCCATATTAGGTTTCGCAAATACATCACCAGATACCAAGGCAGCGATTCGAATAGTTAATAGATTCACGTTGCTACTGGTCAAAGCATAGGCTGTTTCGTAGGTGCCCATTCCGTTCGCAAATAAAATGATAAACGTACTAGCGATCGATGGTCGCAAAAAGGGCAGGGCGACTTTCCGCCAAGCATACGTGGATGAGGCTCCCAATAATAACGCTGATTCTAACCACTCCTTTTTAACTTCCTTCATGCTAGGATACAAAAACAGTACCCCCAGAGGGATTTGGAAATAAGTATAGGTTACGGTCAGTCCCCACCAAGAATACAAATTAAAGTCTTCTAAAAACGGCAACAGCATTTTCAGCACCCCAACATTTCCCAGCAAAATAATGAAAGAAAATGCTAAAGGAATTCCGGCAAAGTTAGCTGCCAAATTCGAAACAAAAGTAATCTTTTCCTGCAGACGCGACGACAAATTCATTAGACACAGGCATAAAATAAAGGTACCAATTAAACCGATGATACTAGATGTGGTCGCAATCAGTACACTATTAACAAAGGCTTGAGTATAGTAAGCATTGCTGAAAATATCCGTATAATTCGCCAGCGTCCATTGATTGGTCAAATCACTGCGCAAACTGCCTAAAATCATAAAGGTTAAAGGCAGTAATAAAAAGGCACAGAATATAAAAGATGCTGGGAATAAGATTAGACGTTTTTTCACGTTAGACCTCCTATTTCGATGTTTAGGTAATCATTTTTTCTCTGAAAAAAGTGAGTCTGATTCTCAATACGCATACCATGATTCACACCCCAAAAGTAAAGATGCGACGCTTCCTAACGTAGTATAATAGAGCTAAGAAATGTAGACAGGGGGCTTCATCATGGCTTTTAGACTAAATTCTTCACAACAACTCTCGTTAAATGATCGATTCCAACAAGCACCCGAGCGGACACAGAAGTTCGTCCTTAAATCTTGGGCCAAGGGATTCGGAGATATTGTTTTTCCTGCCATTTGCGAAGAACGTTTTGCCGTTTTGTATAGTTCAGATCCTGCTTCTTGTCCTAACACACCCGTCAATATTTTAGTTGGCTCATTGTTGTTAAAAGAATTACTACAAATGACGGATGAAGAATTGCTGGAAGCCATTGTTTGTGGCGACCTGCGCTTTCAATACGCGCTGCACACTACTAGTTTTGACGAACAGCCAGTTAGTAAAAATAGTTTCAATCGTTTCCGAAATCGCCTGTATCTTCACCTATTAGAAACCGGCGAAGATTTACTCCAACAAGAAATGGAAGCACTCGCCGAAGTCTTTCTTCAATTTCTTGAGATTGAACCAACAATGAAACGAATGGACAGTCTGATGGTTTCCGCCAATTGTCGCAGAATGTCTCGTCTAGAATTAATGTATCGATGCGTACAAAACCTTGTCAAAGCCATCGAATCTATGAGCGATAGGGATTGTCCAAAAGACCAAATGCACTATCTTGATCCTACCGATGCCAATCAAGTCTTTTACCATGATACTGATCGAGACACCCCGGAAAAACTAGACCAGTTGATTCAAGACGCGGTCTCGTTAAAAGAAGAATTAAACGAAAACTATCACCAGTTACCCGATTACCAACTGTTGTGTCAGGTTCTTGAAGAACAAACTTTCACAGATGATGCTGGTCAAACACAACAAAAACCAGGTCAAGAAATTACGGCATCAAGTATCCAAAATCCTTATGATCCAGAGGCCACCTATCGAAAAAAAGCTGGCAAGCATCATTTTGGCTACGTAGGAAATGTCGTGGAAACTGTTGGTGATAACGGCTCTATCATTTCCCAATATGACTATGCGCGTAATATCAAAGGTGATCAGATCTTTTGTAAAGAAGTTCTAGAGAAACTCGGAGAGGTTCAACAGCGCACAACGCTTATTTCTGACGGAGCATTTGGTAGTGTTCACAATCAACAACAAGCTTCAAAACAAAACATCTGGTTTGTCCCAACAAATCTCTCGGGCCTTCTCCCAGACACGATAAAAGGAGAATTCCAAATCAATGAAGACGGGACAATGTGTTGTCCAGCTGGGCACCTATCCTACAAAAGAAGTTTCCATAAAGACCATAAAGTTTATTGCGGTTGGTTTGATAAAGCGACCTGTGAAGCTTGCCCGCTCTTGGAAACCTGTAAACCAAAATTGCAAAAACAAGCAGCTACAGTAAGACTAACAAAAGAAAAGATTTCACGAGCGCAACATCTAAAATTTATGGAAAGCGAAGAGTTTCAAAAACTCGCTCACTTTAGAAATGGTATTGAAGGTGTTCCGTCGATTTTGCGTCGTCGTTATCATGTAGACCAGATACCCGTCAGGGGATTCTTGCGCACAAAAATCTGGTTTTCATTTAAGATAGGTGCCATTAACATAAAAAATTTGATAAAAGGAATAACGGATAAGGAAAAACCAGCTCTTTTAGAATCATCTTATAGAATGAAGAATTTTTCCCAGCTCTTTATCACGTTTGTCGGATATATCCCCAAACTGATAAGGTTACAAAAACCGACTTTTGGGGCGTGAATCATACCATTCCACTAAGTGTTTCGTACCTTGTTTCAGTTCTTGATCTTTGATTGATCTCAAAAATTAAGAACTGAAAAAAGTGGAACTGGCATCCTTTAGTAATGAGTTAACCGCCTGCATTTTTTCGGCCGGATCGATTCCTAATAAGTAACAGAACAGCGGTGCCGCTTGTAGTTGGGGCAGCGCTTCTGCTTGCAGCTGGTGACGTTTTTCTGAAATTAAATAAAAAGGTACTTCACGATGAGCGGCTAAACTGCCTCCATGAAGCCCATTTTCATCCATTCCGTGATCGGCAGTCACTACCACTTGATAGCCCAGTTGTAACCATTCCGGTACACAGACTGCTAGTAAAGCATCGGCTTGATTCACCATTGCGGCATATTCCCGTGAATTGGCGGTGTATTTATGACCAACATCGTCAATGTTCATGGAATGCACCACTAGAAAATCCGGTTGGTAGTCGGTTATTAGTAAATGGGCATCCGCAAACAAATGGGAATCGGGATAGCTGTCTTCGCTATAAAAAATACCATGTTGAATCAGCTTGTCAGAATCATGCTGGATGCGATCAGTCATAATATTGTAGGGAGCTTGATTATACAATTCACTGTACCAATGGTAGGCGGCGGCTCCTGTTATCCCGCCGGCTTCCTTAACTAATTCAAACAGCGACCATTCCTTTGAGCGCTGAGCATGGTAGTTGCTGTATATCCCATTTTGATAAGTGGGAACGCCCGTCATCAGTACTTCATACAACGGGCGGGAGTTGCTGGGCATTTCGCTGGTAACCTTTAATAAGCTGGCCTGCTGGTGCTCCACTAAATGATTCATAAAACCCAATTGGGAGACGGCTGTGTCGTAACGACAGCCGTCTAAAATTACCACAATTAGTTTGTCAAGCTTACTTGGCATAGGTCAATACCTCAGACTGCCAAAGTTCAGGAAGTTCCACTGAAGTTTCGTCCCATGCAGCATTGTCTTCTACTGGAACCGCTGCTTCATAAGCGGAATCTGGTAATAATTTTTCAGCGATTTCGGCTGGCAATTCGACTTCCCGAATTGGACGAGCATAACCTTCTGCCAAATTGATTTGTCCTTTATCTGACAAAATATATTCCCGTGCTAGTTTTGCGGCATTTGGATGCGGAGCATTCTTATTGATCAAGGTTGTGTAGCCGCTGATAATTGAACCGTCAGTTGGTACCGTCACTTCAAAACGATCAGCATCAATTTGATCACGATAGTTCAATCCATTGAAGTCCCAGACAACCGCTACATCAATTTCGCCTTTTTCAAGATTGGCTACGCTGGCATCAACGGTCGATAAGCGGCCGTTTTCAGCTATTTCTTTATAGTAGTCTAAGCCCGGTTGAATATCGGACTCACTCCCTCCATTAGCAATTGCTGCTGCCAATACGGCAAATTGAGCTTGGTTGGCCACCGTCACATCGCCGACACTTACTTGGTAATCGCCAGACTGCAAATCTTCCCAACTGGTAGGTGCCTGATCGACGTTATCTTTATCGGTAATAAAGGATATCGTACCGGTGTAGCTCAACAGCCAGTCACCATTGTCATCTTTGGCCCAGTCGGGAATTTCATCCCAATAGCTGGTTTTATATGGTAGAGTTAATTCTTTGCTTTCGGCTAAAGGTCCAAAACTGATGCCCACATCCCCGATATCGGCGGTACCGTCTTTCCCTTCAGATTCAAATTTCGCAAGCTCCTCTGCACTGGACATATCGGTGTCCACGTGACTCAAGCCGTATTCTGCTTCCAGATCTTCCCAGGTGCCTACCCAGTTAGCCCAAGTATCAGGCATCCCCAAACTAACAACTTCGCCTTCTTCTTTGGCTTTTTCGATGATTGTTTCCAATGTGTCATCTTCAGCGGCTGCTTGGTTCGTGTTCTCTTCGGAACCACATCCTGCCAACACCATACTTAGTGCGGACACACATACAAACCCAATTGCCAACTTACGAAATTTTTTCATCAATTTAACTCCCCTTTCAATAGTTACACTTTAACAAAGCGTTATGATAAGAGAATCAATTTCCTGAAAAGTTCCCGTGAACATTGTAAAGGTTACGTGTGGTTTGTAAATATAGCGTCTTTGGTGTTAACGTATTTCATTATCTGAGGTACCATAGAAAAAAAGGAGGCTTCTATGAACTATTACGATCAGCATTTGCATACCTACTTTTCCTTTGATTCGGAGGAAAATTTTGAAGATTATTTGATTTGTGAGCCTGAATACTTCGTTTCAACTGACCACTTTGATTTAAACAATCCTGCATCTGACGGAAAAGACGACATTCCAGATTATCCGGCTTACATCGAAAAGCTGCGGACCTTACGGGAAGAATACCCTACGAAGTTTCTTCGGGGGATTGAAATTGGAGTGGTTCCAGGCCAAGAGAAACAGATCGTGGACTATTTGATGGAGCACCCTTATGATTTAAAATTAGTCAGCATACATCAAAATGGTCACTTTGATTATATGGATGGCAAAGTGTTGACTATGGATAAGTTCCAAACAGCTGATGAATACTTCAGCCAAATGCTGACAGTATTGGAACGTTTTCCAGAAGGCGATGTGCTGACTCATTTTGATTATGGTTTGCGTCGATTGTCCTTTACCCCGGATGAGTTGGCGGAGCACTTTGAAGGCAAGCTGACTCGCATTTTCAAAAAAGTGATTGAACGAGAAATGGCCTTCGAACTGAATGCCAAAAGCTTTTTGAAATATGGTAACTATAAGCTGTATCGCTACGCAGTTCCGTTGTACCAAAGCTTAGGCGGCAAGCTTTTTACTCTAGGGTCGGATGCTCATGTGGCTGAGGACTATCAGCTGGGATTTAAGGAAATGAGCCAGCTGCTGGAAAAATGTCACGTGGATCAGCTGCTGGTGATCCAAGGAAAAGATCGTTCTCTCACTTCTATCCCAACTCTATGAAAGCGATTCAGCTTTATATATAATAGAAGAAAACGGTAAGGGAGTTAGATAATGAACAGCCTGAAGGATTACGCCCAAGAACAACCCATCAATCATTTGATGGCCCGCCATTGGGATGAAATTGAGATAAAAGAAGTTGCGGAAGCATTGCTTAGAGCTGTGAAGCAAAATCAGTTGGCTGATTTTGTTGTGACAGACAGTTTGCAGAAGGAAACGGTGCTGGAATACTTTGCTGCTTTTGCGGGTCAGGAGCTACGCTGTATTGATACGGTATTTACTTTGTTTTATCAAGTAGCTGCGGCGGATGATTATAATGATTTACGCGGGCATTTACTACTGACCTTCCAGACAGCCGCAACAGAATATCGTGTGTTGTTAGGAATGTCTCGGTTAGGAAATGCTGAAGGTGTCCGTTGGCAAGTTTATGATGTATTGTGGCAGGATCAGGGCATTTCGGTTGCCGATGTACCATTAGTCCAGCTGGAAGCCCCGGAATCTGGAGAAGAAATCTGTGTGCTGGTGACCAATCATGGAGATATCCGGTTGCGACTGTTTCCAGATCAGGCACCTTTAGCGGTGGCAAATTGGCAGTCAATGGCAAAAGACGGCTTCTATGATGGCAGCTTATTTGCCCGAGTCATTAAAGAATTTGTGATTCAAGGGGGTGCCTTGGACGGATCGGGTGATGAGGCCCTTTCCAATTACGGCGGGTATTTCGCTGACGAGGTGCGAAAGGGGTTGTATCATTTTAATGGTGCGGTAGCTTTAGGTAATCATGGGCCCCACACGAATGGCAACCAGTTTTTCATTGTCCAAAATACTAAAGTGAATGAACCGCAGCTGCCCAAGCTTTCCTTACCAAGGAATGTGGAAGAAGCTTATTTGAAGCTTGGCGGTTTGCCTGAATTGGATGGCCGTTACACCGTGTTTGGTCAGGTGTATAAAGGCATGGATATTGTGGTAAATATTTCGGATCAGATGACGGATGCAGAAGATGCACCCTTGAAGCCTGTGGTGATTCAGCGGGTGATCTTCGAAAGAGTATAGAAAAAAAGGCACTCTTCAAAGCTGCAGTCGCTCTGCAGAAGAAGAGTGCCTATATTATTATGCGCTTTTAGCGGTCTGTTTTTTCTTATTACGATAAACCAACCAGCCGATAATGATCAAGGCTGCTGCGGCCGCAATCAAGTAAATGGCATAATCGGTCCAAGAGCCGGCCCCTTCATCCACCGAAGTTTTGTTCAATTTGCTGGCGGCATCGGCTTCGATCACAAAGTCTTTGATAAAACGCCATTCGTGACCGGCTTCATCGGTTAATTGGATCGAATATGTATACTCTCCTGCTTGGAATTGCTGGTTCCATTCGCTCATCAGATTGAATTTTGAATTGGGTGCAAAGGATAATTGTTCTCTTTCTTGTTCAAGAATCGGCTTATCGCTGCCTTTTTTGGTAATGTTGGTGGTTGCTTTTACTTTTGAAATCAAGGTTGGTGTCACGTTTCGCAACTCAAAACGCACATTATTATGCAAGTTATCTTGAGAAATCGTTACTTCGCCGGCATCCATCTCAGGTGTGACTTCATTTTCAGTTTCTGATAGTTGGATCGCAATGGTTCGGGTAAAAATACTGCCGCCCTTCTCATCCTCTGTACTCACATCCGGTTCAATAGTGATGCCGCCTAATACGATCCCTTCGAAGGGTTCTTCTGGCACCGTCAATTCCATGCTAATTTCTTTTTCACTGTTAGCTGGCACTTCGATTTGCGGTTCAGCAATCGTAATGCAGTCCTTTAGAGAAACTTTCATGGATTCATCCCGTTCAAAATCCAATTGAGTGTAGTCAACGATCCCGTTTTGATTAGTAGTAGCGGTGTTGATGTACATTTTGAACTTTTGTGGGCTGTCGGTAGGATTGGCAAGCATTACCTGCAGGGTTTGCTTTTGTCCAGGACTTACGTTTAAATCAAAAAAGTTTGAGACATCTGGGTTTTGATTTTCTGGTAATATCGCTCGAACGAGATAGTCATTGCCATCTGCTAAGGCGATTTGGCCAAATACTAGGCCGCTGATAATTAGCGTCATCAGCATAATCAGGTTTCTTATTTTTCGTATCATTTACTTCTCCTCTGAGGAAAAAAGCCACACGAGGTGGCTTGATCCTAGTTTTTATATCAATCTGTCAGTATTCCGTTAAAGCTTTTTAGGCTTCTGGGCCTTCTGATAGGTTCCAAATGATGTCTGTTGAATATTGACTGGCTTTTGTTTTGCCAGGAACGACTAATTCAGCGTTTAGTAAGATTTCAGTATCTACTAATGAATCAGCAATTTTGCTGTCGTCGATGCTTGTCACTAATTGCTCGCTCTTGTTAAGAGGTCCAACCGTATCCATTGCTGTAGCTACAGCTTCGTTTTTCATGATTGAAGGTTTGAAGAACATGTTCATACCTTTCATATCTGCAAAACTTTCTTTGGTAAGTTTTGCTTTTAGCGTCCAGCCTTCATTCGTCATGCCGCGGTAGTCATCCACGATAACCATTGCTTCTTTTCCCGTTTGTTCGTCCACTGTTTGTTCTGCCTTCTGACTTTTAACTGTTTTGAACAAGATTTCGTCTGCACGGTCAATTAAAAGTTCGCCGCCGCCTTCAACTTCTACAATTGCTTGAGTTGTTTTTGTTTTATTAGTATCTCCTTCAGCCGCAAAAGTTGTTTGTCCTAATGCTAAAGCTCCCACTGTTGTTAATCCTAATACTGCTGCAGCTAAACTAATTTTTTTCATTTTTAATTTCTCCTTTTTTCTTGTAAGTTATATATATACCACCTAATCCTATTAGAAGAATGATTCCACCTAAAATAGAGTAAAGCGGGGTATATCGATCATTGGTTTGCGGGTATTGCTTGTGCTGATTTCCAGTTGAATGACTAACATTCTGACTATTGGAATTATTATCTGTCTTACTATTATTTGGGGCACCTTGATTGCTGGATTCCTGTTTGTTACCAGAATTTTCGGTGCCCGCATTGGTACCATCATCATGACTTTCACTGCTGGAAGGCTCAGTACTTTCGCTAGTAGAGCTGTCGGTACTTTCACTTCCAGAACATCCTGTATCAGAATCTTCAGTATCGTCCGTCTCATTGCTGTCTTCTTCAGAAGGTTCTTCTAATTCATCAGCAAGAACAGAAACTGTAGCTCGACTTCCCTGGCTTTCGCCAGCGAATACTTCAAGGGAACTGGATAGCACCAAGAGACTTATGGCGGCTATCCCAATCAGATAGCTTGTTTTCTTTTTCATTGAGGTCCCTCCAAAAGATTCCAAGTAATTTTGGTTGTGTGTTCTTTATTTTCTAAGTCGTTTTTGGAAGGTACTTTTAATAAAATCCCAGTCTCTTTAGTCCATTTTTCAGAAATATCTACTTCTAAAGGTCCGTCGACATCGATTTGCTTAGCTTGCGTATGAATTTCCACAGGTTCCTGATTCAAGTACTTTCCTGCTTCTGAAGGGTTGTTTTTGACGATTAAATAAGGAGCAAGCGTATCGTCTGTATCTTTCGCCTGAGCAGTTAAACGCCAATTGCCTTGGTTGCCATCGCCACGACTGTCGTTTACCGAAAGACCTAAGTTGTTTTCAACCTGCCGTTGAACAATTTGTTCTCGTTTTGATCTAGAGATTTTGCCAAAGTTGATTGTTTCCGGCGCATTCAAGGTCAGTTCGCCAGGCTCCACGTTGACCGTAACCTCGTACTCGTACTGGACCTTTTTACCAGTTGTCGCTAAAGTTTCTTCTATTAAAACAACCGCTTTTTGCGCTCCGACTACTTTGGTATTAGGATATTGCGTAAACTTTTTAACCTCGATATTTGGGTAACCTTTTAGATCCATATATTCTTCAACTTTTTCATCTAAGTCTTTTTCGGTTGTATAAAGCGAAACCGTTCCGCTTTTTCCGACCAGATGATTGAAATGAAGCAGGCGGTAGCCGTTTTCGGTTACTTCGTAATAAACGGCTTCTTTTCCTTGGTTATGCGTTTGTTCAGCTTCATCTACGTACAGCCAGTTTTTATTCGTTTCCACTTGCCAAGCTCTAACGACATCCCCGTTGTTTACGGGTTGCTTTTGCTTAGTTCCCCATTTTTTCAAGGTATCCTTTTTCAAATCTTCCCCTTGAGCATAAATCGACGCATTGCCTTTTTTCTTTTCTGTCATCAGGAATTGAGCCTTGTCAGAAAAATCAAACCAGTTGAAACTGTAATACTGTTTATCATGAAAATTGGCGTGCATATCATGGTTGTCGTCATTTTTTCCTTGGGTAGCGGTAATGAACGGCTTCTTACCTGGATGCAGAGTGAAGGCTGCTGTGGTTCGGCCGTCACCGCCATAATCATAGCTGCCGTAAACTACACTATTCCCCCATTTCACATTTAGCAGCACTGGTACTTCAACTGATTTTTCTCGGTCAGAGGTTAAACTCACCCGAACCATAGCCGTTTGATCGCCTACGAAATCAGTAAACAACTTATTTATCAGTTCAACATCATACTGATCTGTCTTTAAAGTTTCTTCTCCAAACTTGATGTCTTTTACAAATTTTTTGTAATTGAAAGTTGAGAGATCCGTTCCCAGAATCGCTTGCTGAGGGACAGCCACCGCCGTTACTTCACGAGTATCCTCTACATTGACTAGGACATCGTATTCGTATTCGACCGTTTTTCCGGTTGATAAAAGCGTTTCTTCTACTAGAACTTTAGCCGATTTTTCGCCAATTGTTTGCGTATCAGGATATTGAGAGAACTTTTTGGCTTTAATGTTGGGATAACCTTTCAGATCAATAAATTCTGAAACATGTCGATCCAAATACTCTTCTGATGAAAAAAGCGGAACCGTCCCTTTTTTTCCAGCTAGATGATTGAAATGAAGGAGACGATAGCCGTTTGGATGGATTTCATAATAAACAGCTTTTTTGCCTGCATTATAGCTATGTCTTATTTCATCCTCATGAAGCCAATTCTTATCCGTTTCTGTTTGCCAAGCACGAACGATATCACCATAATTGACTAATTGTCGCTGATCGTTGCCCCACTCTTTCAGTTTGTCTGTCTTCAAGTCATCTCCAGTAGCTTTGATGAATCTATCGCCATCAAGCGTTTCTGTCATTAGCATATTCTGCTTGTTAGATAAATCAAACCAATTGAAAGTATAGTAGAGCTGATTCTGTAAAAGCGAATGCATCATCTCATTGTCATCAATCTTGCCTTTTGAAGCCGTGATGTACGGGGATGTCAAGGTATTAAGAGTAAATGCGGCACTCGTTCGTCCATTAAAATCGTAGTCAAAACTTCCATAAACAACACTGTTGCCCCATTTTACTGTTACCGGCACTTCAACCGTTTCAGTATTTCCATGCTTGTCCATTAATTCAACAAGTATATTTTGGGTACCAATTAGGTGATAGTCCACGTCGTTTTTGATAGAAGCTATCTGTACGTTATCTCCACTAGTGATGGTCAAGTAATCCGATAAGTTGGCTTCATTAACCTCCAGTGCTTCACCTAAGATTGTTTCTTGCGGAATCGCCTCGGCATTGATTGTTTGTGGAAACTCCTTAAAACCGACATATTGCGCAGCTTTTTGTTCTCCAGTAGATCCAGTAAACCCCCAGTAAAGCTTATCACTGCCAAATTGATTCATATCCAACTGTTTAGTAACCGTGCCATAATCAATCGTTTTTCCCGTGGCATCGATATAGCTGATGTTGTAAGTGATTTTCTTTGTTTCTGCGTTCCAAGAAGCCTTAAAGGTTTTTGAGCGACCATTATTCAAGCGTTCGGTTGCTGAAGCAGGCATCATTAAATCCTCATGTGTCATGGCAAATTTTCCAGGTGGTTCAATCCAGTGTCCCCCAACTTTTGTATAACTATTAGCGATGTGCCCATAGTTATGCATGGAAGAACTGCCATAGATATCAGCGTCAAATGTATGGCCACCCATTGTGGTGTTGGCATACAAATCAAATTCCACTGCCCAACCATTTCTTATGTAGTTGTCGGAGTCATTTACTCCCCATACCGCTAGTCTTTCACCTGCGTCCCCTACTGCATTTTTTCCTCTGGGATCGTTATGAAGAACAAACGCCATTCCGTCTGCACTTCGATTTCCTTGCCATTCATCATAGCCTAAAAACATTTTCATCTCGGTGGACCAGTTCTGAGTCATATCCAACTGATTATTGGCCCATACAATTCCCTTTTGGCTTTGCTTATCTTCAGTAACTTTTACTACATTATCACCTCCAAGAGAAGCGTCTGCCCCGTAATCAAAATTGCCTGTAATAGGAATAAATTCTTTTGCTTCTTCCTGCAAAAAATAATCCAAATTACTATCTGCTTGTACGCGATCACTGTTCGAAAATAAAATGAAACTACTCGCGAAGCAGAAAGCTAGCGTCTTGCCTAACCCTTTGCACTTTTTACTCATTTTCATCTCCTTTACTATTCTCATTTAGCCTTCCTAATAGAAGTTATTGCTTAGATAGACGAATATATATTGTTCAAAACAAATAACAAAACATCCGTTAATGAGATGGATGTTCATTGTTATTAATCAATAACTAATGCTTAGATCAGCCAATATTCATTTGCTTACAGAGCTATAATATCATTATTATCATTCTTTAATTATCATCTTTTTTCCAAAATGAACCTAACTGGGATAACTTCTATATACGAATGATTATAAACTGCTGGCAGAACCCTATTTTCTTGCTTTTATCAGTTTTAGAAATAATTCACCGTTTATTAAATCAGGCTAAGTAATAGACAGAACCATCGAAAATGTTCATCCTTGTCGTATATAAAAAAATACGACTGCTAAAATTTAGACAGTCGTACATTCTTTATCACTTCATTTTTTATTGTTTCGTTTAAGTAAGCACCTAAATTTTTCCAAGCATTCTGATCAAAAACGTCTCGAAAAAAAAAGTACTTCTTTTGTGAGTCAGTCAGATAATTATCGGAAATTACAATATCGGCCTGATTGTATTCCTCTACGATTTTTAAGACTTTTTCAGAATACTGTAAACTCAAAGAATTTTCGATTACTGATTTGTACTCGGGTTTCAACAAAAATTCAACATAGACCTTTTGTGTCGTATTCGCTGATAACGTCAAATAGCCGACGATTATTTGAATAAAACTATTCTTGAGCCAAGTAAACGAATCTTCCTTACGATATCTTTTAAATAGTTTATTCATGGCATCCCCAATGAAAAGCTCTGCCTCTCCCGTAAATTTAACAGGTTCATCAAAAAGCATGTATTTATACAGTTCTAAATAATGAATCACCACTAAACGATTACATAGTGTATAAATTAGAAAATAATAGTTTTCATCCGACAACTGGAACTCAGTTCGAATCTCATTAACTAACTGGAAACAAGGCTTTACAATTTCATGGTCTTTAAGGGAACATAGACCTTGTCCTAAGCTTATCTTCTCTTTTTTCGTCCGTAATTCTTGAGTAAAATAATTAATCACATAGGCTAAATGAACCAGTTCTTGATGCAACTGATCGTTATTACCGAGATTCTCTTTTTTTAAGTATTTCAAATATAGAGGTATTTCTTTTTCCTTATTCATATACCTGCCTAATGATAAAACCGCTTCAGGCAGTTGTGGAAGGTAACAAGAGCTTCTCAATGCTGATTCGTAAATAGCAAATATAGAGTTAGCACGCTTCTTATTCAAAGGTGATAGTACCTTGTAACGCTTGGAATGAAGATATGTGTGAACTGCCTCGATCTCTTCCTCCTTAATATTTTTGAACAGCCAAGTGTTTCCACTTAAGACAACCATGACCGAAAGATAGTGCAGCATTCGGACAGAGGACTCGTCACCAGCTAAACAAATAGTCAGTTCCCCTTTTTTAGTTAGATGAATCCCATTGTTTAATAGTGTCAGAAATTGTTTTAATTTGCCTAACAGCTTGTAGGCGTAAGACTCGCTATAGGCTAAGGCGTTAGCTAACTGGATCAAAGTAAAGCTGCGTTTTTCTAAGACGAATAAAAGAACCTGGTAAAGTCCCGATATAGACATATATTTTTCTTTCATACAATTAATTAGTCGTACGTATTCTGCATCCTCAAGCCTAGGGACAAATTGTAGCTGACCATCGCAAATCTCTAAAGCAGGGATGGTCATTCCGGTAAGATCCAGTTCCAGAAACTCTTCGTTTAAGTTATCTACAATTCTCCTGACTTGTCTTTTTGAGATGTTTAACTGTTTCTCAATATTTATAAGTAACAATTCTCCAGGATGCAAACGAAGAAGGATAGTCAAAATCTGTAGTTGTTGTTTTGTTAAAAATAAGCAAGAAATTTCATTAGGTAACACGTTTTATCTCCTTTTCAAATAGGTAATATCTCGAATAGATTTATTATAACTATTGATATTGGACTTGATCAGATAGATACCGCTAATATTTTAGATCAAAGACCATATAAAAAAACGTCTTATTCTCTTTTAAAATACACCCACATAAATATCGTCAAAGAGAGCATTTCAAGATGATCTTTTTAAATAATAACAAAAAAAAAGAAATAATTCTATAGCTATATGTTTTATAAAAGAAATGAATCGGTAAATATAGTAAGAGTAATCGAAAAAAAAGAGGGGAACTGGAAACATACATAGTCCTCCTCTCATATATTTAGTAAATAAATGTCTTAGCCAATGTTGCCACCGGCAAATGTGGAACGGTGCGAGCCAGCTGATCAGCTAGTTCAAACATCTCTTTAGGTGATGGTGCTGGAGTATCTTTTAATGGATATTCTTTACCTAATAACTCATAGCTATGCATACCGTAGCGATGATATGGTAATAGCTCCAATGGTACAAACCGGTCGAGATCTGCCACAAAGCAGGCCGTCATCAATAATTCCATGATATCCATATTGATCCCGGGGATAACTGGAACACGAATACGTACCTCGCAATTAGGATACTCAATCAAAAAGCGACGAATATTTTTTAAAATTTGTTGATTGCCTAATCCAGTCCACTTTTTGTGGAGCTCATTAGTAAAAATCTTCACATCAACAAACAAGGTGTCAATAAATGGGGCGACTTTTTGTATTTCGGTGTAAGGGACGCAAAAGCTAGATTCCAATGCCGTATTAATTCCGATGTATTTAGACTTCTTTAAGATTTCTCTTGTAAAATCAGCTTGTACTAGAGCTTCACCACCACTGATAGTCACTCCGCCATTTGAGTGAAAATAAAATATGCTATCTTTCTCAATTTCATCTATTACTTCGTCTGAGGTCATGTTTTGACCAAACCCATTTTCAATTGATTTACTCTGGGATTCTGGTGTCGAACACCAAGCACAGCGCAAAGGACAACCTTTTAAATAAACTACTGTCCGCAAACCGGTACCATCGTGCAGAGACCCCTGCTCTATTCTTAATACTGTTCCTTCCATGCTTCACCTGCTACTAGACCTCTTTGTGGTGTTCGATTAATGATTTCATTTTGAACATCTTCGCTTAAATCAACAAAATATGTTGTATACCCTGCTACTCGGACCAATAAACCTCGATGCTCCTCCGGCATCTTTTGGGCTTGAAGCAATAACTCGCGATCTACTACGTTGAAATGAGCATGGAAAATGCCTAAGGAACAAATTGATTTTAAAAGAGCCATCATTTGAGTGATCCCTTTTTCTGTACGAATCAAATCAGGAGAAATTTTCATATTTAACAATGTACCTTGAACAAAACGATCGTGTGGAATATTAGATACTGAACGTAAAATCGCATTGGGACCGAAACGATCAGTACCACCGCTTGGACTTACTCCATCGGCTAATGGAGTACTCGACTTGCGTCCAGACGGTAATGCACCCACGGATAGTCCAAATAAAGTGTTGACTGTTACCGGTAAAATACCGGGCGTCATTTTCCCAAATTTACTGTGATAGGATTCTATTTCATCGGCTATAAAGGTAAATATCTCGCTAGCAATCTCATCTACTATTGGATTAGCATTACCATACTTAGGCACCGCCTCACATAATCGATAAATAGAATCGTGGCCAACAAAATTATTATCAACTGCCGTTAATAATTCATCCATAGTCACACACTGGCGGTCAAAAACTAACTCTTTTACTGCTGCCAACGTATTAATCAAGTCTGCTACTCCAACCGAAGTAATCCCATTTCCACAAGTATATTTTGCTCCCCCACAAGAATAGTCTAAGCCCTTTTCGATGCATTCAGGATGGGTCAAGGATACTACAGGCACCGGTCGATTCATGGAAAGTTCATCAATTACGTGACTACCCTTTACACAAGCCTCTATCACATAAGTCATTTGCGTTTTAACCGCTTCTTTGAATTCGAAATAGCTGCCAAAATCACGGGGATCTCCAGTTTCGATTGAAATTTGTTGATTGGTTCGCGGATTTTTTCCATTATTCAAAGCTAGTTCACAAACACTACCTAAGTTGATATCTGCCAAAGAGGTATACTGCTTCATTCGACCCTCCAAACTAGTTTCTACACAGCCGCATGGACTCCAGTCGAAAGCTTCTTTTAGCGGCACTCCCTTATTCATCAACATGCGAATACCTACATCATCATTATGAAAAGCCGGAAACCCTGTTCCAAGCTTGATTAACTCAACTACTTTTCTTAAAAAACGATTGGGATTCTTAGCTAAGCTGTATCGTACTGATAAAGATGGTTGCGGGAGCCTTACATCAGTCGTCGCCTGCAAAATCAAGTAAGAAAGTTCATTGACTGCATCGCGCCCTAAACTATCTACACCACCGACACAAACATTTTGTAATGTCGGATATCCTGCTACAAAAGTTGAAGTAGCTTCATCTTGGAACAAACAAACTTCATTGAGTTTTACCCATAAACAGTCCAGTAATTCCTGTGCATCTTCATCAGTAATTCGTCCGGCAGATATATCTTCTTTATAATATGGGTATAAATACTGGTCCATACGTCCTGGATTATATCCTTCCGCATTTTGTTCCATAAACAAAGACATATGATAAAAATATAGAGACTGCAAAGCCTCCTGAAACGTCCGAGCTGGATACTTAGGAACTCGTCGGCATATATTTCCTATAGTTATCAATTCTTCTTGTCGTGTGTAATCTGTTTCAATTTCAGCTAGACGATAAGCCTCTTTAGCATAGCGGTCTGCTAAAATTTCTAAACCTTCTACTGTGATCAGTAATGCACGTAAGTAGCAATCCTGTTCATATGTTCCCGGTTCTGTTAAGTTTAATACTTTCTTTCGTCTTAAAATGCGTTTTTTTATACCTACTAAACCTTCGTCAATAATTTGTTTATAACTGGCGGTTACTTCCCCCGATCCCCGCATTAAACGCTTGTCAATAAAAACCACACTGTTATCTCTCAATGTTTTTGTGTCTTCAGGAATTTGTTTCACCCAAGCATCGTAGGTAGAGCGACCTTCCCAGTAAGGTTGAATTTCCTCCATGAACAGATCCTTTTCTTCTGAACTGATGTAAAAAGGATCATGGGATCGATTGCTAATCGTATCTAATTCATTTGCTAATACTGACCAACAAGTATCCACACTGACAATTCCTCCGCGCAATTTACTACCTGGATTACCGACAATTAATTCATCGTTAAAAATTTCAATTGTTTTTTCTTCGCATTGCGCTTTAAAGGCTTTTGCTTTGCGGACTGCTAAAGGTTCCCCTGCGGTTTCCTTAAATACTCTCGTCAATATTCGGGCATTTTCCAAATCTACTTCTGGTTTCGTTCTTCTGAGTCTTTGCTTCATCCGCTCAATTCGGCGCAAATATTCCTCCAAGACAGTCCCTCCATTCATATGTTTATCTTATCATTTCTATTCTACGCTCATCATTTTAAAAAAACAAAGGTTAATAGTAAAAAATACTATGTTTTACTATTTATTTTTATCAGAAACCTATTCTAAAGATGTATAACCTCCTGATTTTCTTTCGACAACACGAATTAACAAACGAATTTCTTTATTTATAAAAAACATTTTCCATCTTGTTAAATCATTTTATTTTTCGATATTTATCTAGATAAATAGTACAACCGTAGTCAATTGATATAGATTAAACAATAAGAATATTAAATTAAATTATACTAGCTAAATAAAGTATATTTTACCAAATAAACATTTCAACTCAACTCAATATATTTGCGAATAAAATAATTATCAACTTAAACAATTTTCTTATTGTTAAAATATTCAAAAAAACTTATAACAGATACAACTCTTAGCTTTCGACGCCTTATCTTAAATACATAATTAACAAACAGGTTAATTTTTACTATCAAATTAAGAGCTGGATTAAAAAAAATCGGAATCAAGCAGCTCTTGATTCCAATCAGACTGATGCGAACATCTATTCAATTTAGCAACTACATGCCATTGCGTTTGATTTTCTCATCCCATTTTTTCGTATAAATGTGCTGATCATTTTCTGAGACATCCATTTGTCCTGTAATATAGAAGTATTCCTTGTCAGATGTTTGGGTTGTCGTAATGTCTGCATTGGTCCACCAGCCCTCGCGACCAAGCCGCATATTTTGAGTAATTGTATAGTGAGCGGATAATGGATCGCGATTTGACAATGACAGCTCTCGTTTCAAGTTATGCTCTACGGTAACATCTATTTCATCAAAGCGATAAATCCCCTCACCAAACACTCCTCCGATACCATTAGTCATGCAAGTCCACGTATCATTCACTAGATCGTAGGTAATTTCTCGTTCAACTTTTCCTTCTGATAAAATTGTTGTTGGTGTCAGCGGTGCTGATTGCGCTTCAGGATTTGGCCCCGCAACGTCCTCTCCGTGAAAAATCGGCAATGTAAAGTTTGCGTCTTTCAAATTTAACGTTAGACTGAATTCTTCAGGCATCGTCCAAAACATCGGCCAAGCAGAGTTTGCTAAGGATAAACGAATCCGATGACCAGCTTTAAAGCGATGACCACAACAATCTAAATCTACAAATGCCTGCACCTCTTCACCAGGTCTTAGATGTACTACTTTATCATGACCTTTTAAGTGAGTGAGATTCATTACCCCATAAGATACTCTTGTTGATGCGCCATCTGGTGATATGTCACAAAGAGAAGCATAGATCATGGCATTCGGCTTATCGCTAGCTAATGTAATTTCAACTTTTGGATAGCCAAAAATATCCAAATCCTCTTCTAAAATTTCTGAATCAAAAGTCATAGACAAGCCATTATCTAAACGTTGATCACCCGGAGATTCGCCTGGAACACCGGCACCCATCCATTCATTTGCCAACAACGTATGATTTAATGGTGTATGAAGAATCACTTTTTCTTCCTTGTCACCCCGTTCATGCACCAGTCGACCATAGGTTAACCCATAAGATTTTGGAGTGATCTCCTTCGATGGCCAGTCCTCCAAACCAACCCAACGACCTTCACTAACTGGCATATTGGTAGATGGGGGCATGCTATCTTCAATCCAAGCTTGAATCATTGGACCATCCATCGCATCATTTTCTTTTCCCTTCAACCAATGATCCCACCATTTTACCCCTTCACCTAAGAAATTGATTGCAGGTTCAGGTACTCCATCATGCGCGTATACATGTGCCCAAGGTCCAACAATTCCCTTTTTGGGTACATTTAATCCTTTCAATAAGCTTAAAACAGTATTCGTGTAGGAATCCGCATAACCGTCCATACAAAAAACAGGCACCTGAATGTCTTCATAATTTTCACAAACTGAACCGTGGCGCCAATACTCATCGCGGGTTTGGTGCTCTAACCAGTTAGCCATCCATAGAGGCATGTTTTTCAATCGCTCCAGCCACATCTCCCGCCAGCGATCGCCGACTACATTCGGATCAATCGCACGAGACTGATAGCCCAGCATAATCGCGCCCCACCAGAAGTTGTCGTTTAAGACCAAACCACCTTTGTAATGGATATCGTTGTTGTACCGGTCATCGGTAAAGCCGACTACCATCACTGCCTTCAATGCTGCTGGACGTCGAGCGGCGATTTGTAGTGAGTTGAAACCACCCCATGATTTGCCCATCATCCCTACATTCCCATCGCACCATGATTGCTTACTGATCCAGTCAATGACTTCCATTGCATCATCTTGTTCCTGTTTCAAATATTCATCTTTTAGCAGACCATCAGATTCTCCGGTTCCTCGCATATCTACCCGCACCACGTTATAACCATGCCCAGAGAAAAATCCATGCATTGGATTGTCTCGACCTCGGGTACCATCAGTTTTGCGGTAAGGTAAATATTCTAAAATTGTTGGCAAGGGTTCTTCTGATTCCGGCAGCCACATTCGACAGGACAAGCGGGTACCGTCAGCTAACGTAAACCATTCATTTTCGATCACCTTTACCTGGTAGGGAAACTCTGTTACGATTTTTTTCACCATTGGTTCCTCCTTTTAGTGTTGTTGCGTTTCTTTGAGCTTTTGTTCTTCTTTATAACGCTTGCCATAGGTTTTGCCCCATATGATACACAAAATCGCACCGATAACGGCCATGGCAATCATCAAACTAAAGTAAATAAAATAACCAGTATTCCCTTCAAATCGATCCAGAATATTTCCTGCGACTAACGGTGCAATGACTTCTGGTAAATAGCCCAATGTGCTAGCTAAGCCGATGGCTACTCCAGACAGCCGTAACGGAATCCCGCCTTCAGACATGAAGGAGAAGAAAATTCCATAGTTGGAAAACATCGCTAAATAGACAATACTAGCAGCTACGATCAATAAAACCACTTGCAGTTGACCGCTCATTCCCGCAATCGACATCATCAGTGCCGTTCCAATCCCCATAACGATGAAACCACTCATCATAACTGTAGACTTACTAATTTTATCAGCTAAAAAGCCACCTGCTGGAGCTGCTACCAAGCGGCAGTATTGTGCAAGTACAGTAACGATCGCCGCAAAAACGGCGGACGTTCCGATAATGTTGGAAGCATACGGCGTGAAATAATAAATCGACATGTTGAACATATAGCTGGTGAACATCATACCAATAATCAACCAGATTGACGGCATTTTCAAAACGTCCAGAACATCCTTAAACTTGAATTTTTCTCCTGTAGAGTCCTCTGCACTGCGAGTCGGTTCTTTGACTAAAAATAAGAAAGCTAAGCCACAGACAATTGGAATTACTGAATAGAAAATAATGATCCAGCGCAAACCGGCAGCCTCAGTCAACGCCTTTTGGAAGAAACCAAAAATTGCTGTGGCTATTGCCATATGAATCACGTTGGTAACTCCCCGGGTTCCTTCAAAAATACCGTAAGCCCGACTTTGTTCGTCATCAGTTGCCTGCATCCGTACAATTTTCAAAAGTGCCGGCCAAAAAGTCAACAGTGAAGTCACACCCCACAAAGCATAAATCAAAAAAAGTGCGATAAAACTGGTGAAAAAAAGGTGTAAGAAGCCGCCAAAACCGGTAGCGATTAAGGAAAAGACAAGTAATTTCTTAGCAGCAAATCGGTCCGCCAAGATCCCCCCGATCAAGTAAGATACTAGTCCCATGAATCCATAAGCACTCCCTAACGACCCCATCTGCGTGTTAGTTAAGCCATAAGTTGCAATATAAGCATCATAATAATACAGGCGAAAATAAGCCAAACCATAAATTATCGATCCAGCGATTGCTAACAAAACAACTGTAAAAAAATTCTTGCGTAGCCCTTGTTTTACATTTGTAGCATCCATTATAAACTCCCCCCTTAAATAAAAATCACTGTGGCTTCCGATCACACCCCAACTTTTAATTAATGATCTGCGCAATCAGCTATGAATTGAAAACGATTTCAATCCTTATTAAAATTCTACCATGAAGAATTTAACTTAACAACGAAATTTAAAACGATCCTACTCAAATAGTAACCCCTATTTCTATACATTACGTTGCACGAGACACGACTGCCTGCTGTTTTAAACGCTCTTCAACATCAGTAAATACTTGAGATGCCCCAACGTTTTGACGCATGCGATTTCGGTATTCAGTTGGTGTTTCCCCTGTGCTCTTTTTGAACGTGCGACTAAAAACAATCAAGCTGTTAAATCCAACTTGATTAGCAATTTCTTCTACCGTTTCTTGAGTATAGGCTAGCATAAAGGCTGCCCGGTTTGTTCGTACTCCATTTAAATATTCTTTGATCCCCATATCCATTTGCTTACTGAAAACCCGAGATAAATGACTGCGGTTGACAGCTAAATCCTTAGCAATTCCTGCTACAGTAATTTTTTTTGCATAGTACTGCTGGATGTAATCAACCGTTGCTAATGCCAAAGGTGAGGACACCTCTTCTGCTGAAGTGTTGACCTTTCCACCATCCTCTAGTAATGTTGCTAAAAAACGATAAGCTTGTTCATTTAAATGTAACTCGTCCAATAAATTATCTTGATTGTATTCCAAGCACCGTTTGATAATTTCAATATACTTTTGTGTATTCGAAGAACTCATAGCAAAGCCGTCTTCTTGAAAAGCGGAGCGTCTTACAACTTCTTCAGCCGTTTTCCCACTGAAGGCTAACCATGCGTACATCCACGGGTCTGCGGCGTCGGCACGGTAAAAAGTTGTGATCCCTGGTCGAATTAAAAACACATCCCCTTTTTGCAATTGATATTTCTCATCTTTTACATGATAGGTGCCTTTTCCTTCTAACACCATATGCAAAACGTAGCATTCACGAATTGCCGGCCCAAAGGAATGATAGGGTAAAGTTCGAGAAAGTCCACAAAATTGGAATTGTAAATCACCAGAAAGATATTGTTGCCCTTTTTTTAAAAACAATGTTTGCTCCATATTTGCCCACCCCTTTTTATACCAGTATAATAAGATGCAACAAAAAGTTAAATAGTAATCACAGAAGAGAGTAAAAAAGGAAGCGTTTTTTTGATACGATGTGCTATATAGAAGTCATTTATTTTTACCGAAACGCTAATTAACAGATAAATGAAAGGATGTTACTTGTGAAAATTAGTCAAAAAGACTTTGGCAAAGGATTTCATTTGATTACTTTAGAGAATGCCCACGGATTACGCTTATCAGTTTCCGACTTAGGTGCACGAATTGTCAGCTTAAATACGCCCATTGGAGACAAACAACGAGAATTAGTCTTAGGTTTTGATACAGCCGAAGAATATTTAGTAAAAGACCCCTACATCGGAGCAACTGTCGGGCGAACAGCCGGCCGTATTGAAAATGGTCGCTTTAACTTGAATGGAACAGACTATCAAGTAACTGTGGATGGGGAGACGAATCATTCGCTTCATGGAGGAAAACCAGGATTTGAAAGTAAAAAATGGAATTTTGTTATTCTGGAAGGAATAAACGAGGCTTCTGTCCTCTTTACTTTAACTAGCCCAGACGGTGAACATGGTTTCCCCGGGAATCTAGATGTGGAAGTCCGCTATACTTTGACCAATGACAACGTTTGGCGACTTACTACTCGCGGTATCAGTGATCGGGATACCTTGTTCAATCCCACGAATCATGTGTATTTCAATCTAACTGGTGATTGTGCTCAGCCGATTGATCAGCATAAGTTGTGGTTAAATAGTTCAAGCTTTGCCGAGCTACGAAGCGATACGATTCCCAGCGGCAACAAACTTAAAGTTACAGGTACTGCCTTTGATTTTACAACTGAGAAAATTTTAAGCACCTTGTTTACTAGTAATTTTGAACAAAAGAAACTGGCTGATGGTATGGATCATCCTTTCATTTTAGATAAAGTCGGTTTAGATACCACTGCCGCAACCCTTACAAGTCCCGATGATAAAGTTCGGGTGGTCATTAAGACAGAAGCTAGTAGTATGGTTTTGTTTACTGCTAACTTTGGAGAAAACACGCCGGAAATGCATGGCAAGAAAATGGCGAATCACGGGGGCATCACTTTTGAAACCCAAACTGCTCCCGGCGCTGAACAATTTCCAGCCTTTGGTTCCATTAAATTGAACGCTTTAAAACCAATGCTCATCGCAACTGAATTTATAATAGAAGGAAAAGAGGAACAATAATGAACATTAATCGAGAATTAACCACAAAATTTGCAGAGGTTTTTGGACCTAGAGACACTACCCACTACTTCTCTCCCGGTCGGATTAATTTAATCGGAGAACATACCGACTACAATGGTGGTCACGTTTTCCCTGCGTCCATTACTTACGGAACTTATGGAGTAGCTAGTCCCCGAGAAGATCAAAAAGTACTCGTTTACTCTACCAATTTTGATGAATTAGGTGTAATTAGTTTTTCGCTGGACAATTTAACCTTTGATAAAAATGCCGATTGGGCGAATTACGTTAAAGGCATGATTTTAAAAATGCAGGAAGCCGGCTATCAGATTAAACATGGTTTCGAACTATTAGTTGATGGCACCATTCCTAATGGTGCTGGTCTTTCCAGCAGTGCATCTTTGGAATTATTAGTTGGCGTGGTACTTGAAGATCTATTCCAGTTAGACATTGATCGCTTAACTTTAGTAAAACTGGGTCAAAAAGTCGAAAATGAATTCATCGGCGTCAATTCAGGGATTATGGATCAATTCGCCATTGGATTTGGCGAAATCGATAAAGCAATTTTACTTGATACAAATACCTTAGAGTACGAAATGGTTCCAGTAAAAATGGATGGTTATGCAATTGTCATCATGAATACGAATAAACGTCGAGAATTAGCCGACTCAAAATATAATGAACGCCGTGGCGAATGCGAAGAAGCTTTGGTTCGCCTGCAAACAGAGTTAGCTATTAAATCGTTAGGCGATTTAGATGAAGCTACCTTTGAAGCCAATCAACACTTATTAGATGATGAAGTTTTAGTGAAACGGGCTCGCCATGCTGTAACCGAAAATCAACGGACCTTAATTGCCAAACAAGAGCTCGTTCAAGGAAACTTAGAAGCCTTTGGCAAATTGTTAAATGCCTCTCACGCTTCTCTACGTGAAGACTACGAAGTAACTGGATTAGAGCTGGATACTTTAGTGGCAGCTGCGCAAAAACAAGCAGGCGTCCTAGGTGCACGGATGACCGGTGCTGGCTTTGGCGGCTGTGCCATCGCTGTAGTGGAAGAATCAGCAATCCCAAGCTTCAAAAACAATGTTTACGATGACTATTTAAAAACGGTTGGTTATGCACCTGAGTTTTATGTAGCCCACATTGGCAGTGGAACAACTAAAATTGATTAACCTTTTTACTCGTCGGCATTCGCCGGCGCTTTTTTCTTCATTATTATATGTGAACACTTATCTTCTTTTTAGTCCACAAAATTTAGCGAGCTATTATTGGCTAAAAACGAACATTCCTGTATAAAAATCATTCTTTTTTGAATTTTTTATCACCACCCTCGTCTTTTTATGATAAAATGGCAAAAAATAGGAGGGGTTGGATGGACGCATTTTTATCAGATATTAATTCAATTATTTGGGGGGCACCGATGATTCTCTTGATTTTGGGAATCGGGATCGTTTTGACGATCGGTTGCCGCGGAATCCAAATTCGTCGTTTGCCATTGGCTTTGAAGTACATGGTAAAAAACGAAGAAGGCGGAGCCGGCGATGTAACCAGCTTCCAAGCTTTATGTACGGCCCTTTCAGCTACTATCGGGACAGGGAATATTGTTGGGGTCGCAACAGCTATCGTAGCCGGCGGACCAGGTGCTTTGTTCTGGTTGGAACTAGCCGGATTACTAGGAATGGCTACAAAATACGCGGAAGGCTTGCTGGCGGTAAAATACCGGACCTTTGATGATAACGGCAATGCATTAGGCGGACCTTTTTACTACATTGAAAACGGGTTAGGAAAAAACTGGCGCTGGCTAGCGAAAATGTTTGCCTTCTTTGGAGCAATAGCTGGGTTGATCGGGATTGGTACCCTGACACAGGTAAACGGGATTACTTCAGCTGCTGAAACATTTTTTGATCCAAACAAGTTAAATACTATTACATTGTTTGGCAATCAGTATACTTGGGCGACTATCATCTCCGGTGCTGTCGTTACTGTCTTAGTGGCAATTGTATTAATCGGCGGTGTGCAACGGATCGCTCGTGTTTCCGAAATTATTGTTCCATTGATGATTGTGATTTATGTTGGTCTTTGCTTGTTTATGATTATTTTAAATATTGGTCGCATACCAAGTGTTATCGTAGAAATTGTTCAAAGTGCCTTTGGTTTACGGGCAGTTTCCGGTGGTGCATTAGGCGCTATGATGATCGCCATGCAAAAAGGGATCGCTCGCGGGATTTTCTCTAACGAATCTGGTTTAGGTAGTGCACCGATCGCAGCTGCCGCTGCTCAATCAAACGAACCTGTTCGTCAAGGATTGGTTTCTATGACTGGTACCTTTATCGATACTATCATCGTTTGTAACATGACAGGGATGGCAATTATTTTAACGGGTGCTTGGCAGCAGACTGGTTTGGAAGGTTCAGCAGTTACTATTTATGCTTTCACGGAAGCTTTGCCAATTTCACAAACAGTCGCTTCCTTATTGTTGATGCTTTGTTTGGCTTTCTTTGCCTTTACGACTATTCTAGGATGGAACTACTATTCAGAGCGTTGCTTAAGCTATTTGACCAATGGCAATACAAAATTCTCTTCAGCATTTCGGATTTTGTACATTGCTGCCGTCTTTATCGGTCCTTACCTAACTGTAACCGCCGTTTGGACCATTGCCGATATTTTCAATGGCTTAATGGCCTTTCCGAATATTATCGCCTTAGCTCTATTAAGTCCGGTGGTATTCAAAGAAACAAAATCTTACTTTGCTCGTTTAGCAAAAGCTGATGCAGCAGGTGTGGAACTCTCTTCCATGCCGCTAACAGGGGCTTCGGTAGACGAAGATTAACAAAGATACAAATTGGAGAGGGTATCAATCATTCGATTGGTACCCTCATTTTTATATCAGAACTGCTGGGAGGGTTTATATGAAGAAAAATAGTGGGCTGTTGTATGGTTTTGGTGCTTATGCATTGTGGGGCTTTATACCTCTTTATTGGAAGTTAATGCCTAATGTTGGTGCAGTGGACATTTTGTTTTACCGGATTATTTGGTCATTCGTTTTCATGATTATTTATTTGCTCATCACTCGAAACCTTCCGATCTTTTTTAAGGAGACCAAAGAATTGTTGAAAAGTAAAAGAAATACGATGGCAATTATTGCCGCAGCGATTTTTATCTCGGTAAATTGGGGTGTCTTCATTTACACGGTTAATTCTGGTCATGTTCAGCAAGGTAGCCTTGGCTATTATATCAATCCTTTATTTAATGTACTAGCAGCCGCAATTTATTTAAAAGAACCATTAACTCTTACTGCTAAAATTGCTACATTGTGTGCTTTTGCTGGTGTGGTACTGCTGACAGTTCAAACGGGGGTTTTTCCTTGGGCCTCTATTATACTAGCAGGTTCCTTTTGTATGTATGGCTTGACTAAAAAACAGCTACAGTTAAGTGCAGTAACGGGAATTACGCTAGAAACGTTGATTATCGCACCAATTGGACTAATTTATTTGTTTTTCTTCTCGGACGTTGGCTTTATGGGCTATGATACTGTTACAAACTTATTAGCTATGGGTGCCGGTGTAGTAACCGCAATTCCCTTGTTACTTTTTGCCAACGCTGTAAAACGATTGTCTTATGTCACACTGGGTTTTGTTCAATATATCAATCCAACAATCATGCTGTTTTTAGCAATCTTTTTGTTCCATGAACCCTACGGTCTGTCACAGTTTATTGCCTTTTCTTTCATTTGGTTAGGTATATTAATCTTTATTATTGGTAATCTAATGCAGAGCAAAAAAGTGGGCCGGACTACAATTCGACAAAAAAATAATTAACGCAAAGAGGTCATTTATCAGGATGCTGACAAGTGACCTCTTTGCGTTAATTTTAACTACTAAAAATTGACATACGTTTGCTTTTTTGTGAGGCAAGTACTGTCCAATTAATATCATCACACGGATTTTCGGATAAAAGACCTTCTCGAATAGCCGCTTTCAACGTACGATTTAGCATACTCAGATTATTTAAAACAACTGTCGGTCTTGCATAATTAGCGATCCATTCATCAATTGCTTTATTGATTATTTTTGGTGTTAAATCTTCTAACTTATAGTCTCCTAAAGCAGGAAGTAGATATTTATTCAACGTTCGCTGATAAATAGCTATTGAGGATGCTTTTCTCATCAGACTTAGCTCTAGTATCCAACAATCCACCCACTCGCCATAAGTTGTAACTTCTTGCACTTCACCAAAAATCTCTTCATATTTTTTCTTTTTTTCTTTACTCATACAATCATTTTCCCTTCCATATTTATTAAGAATGCCGACAAATGAAGCGAGTTATGCTGCAAAATGTAACTTAGGGATCTCCTTTGACTGTTTCACTTCATTTACTGGTTCATAATAATATACGCAAAAGAAATTTTTTTGTTTTAATTATCCAAATTTTTTTAAAAGAAGCTGTATTTTCACGCAAATGAATTAACTCCTCTATTCTTTTATCTATTCCGCATCAATTCCGTTCTGTTCCTCCGTCAAGTCTCTTATTACTTGGGCAGGAACACCGGCCACCACACAGTTATCTGGAACATTCTTTGTAACTACAGCTCCAGCAGCTACGACTACATTATTCCCAATAGTTACGCCTGGCAAAATAACACAGTTTGCACCAATCCAAACATCATTTCCGATAACCACTGGATCGGTCAGTGAAAGATGCTCCCGGCGACCTTTAGCGTCTAAAGGATGTCCAACAGACGTAATCACCGTGTTAGGTCCAATCATACAGTAATCTCCAATAGTAACTGATGCCACATCTAAGATTTTTACATTATAATTCGTGAGGAACGCTTCACCAACTTGAATATTTTTTCCTACATCACAATAAAAAGGAGCCTGTATGTAAATATTCTCTCCTTTTTTCCCAAAGAGTTTCGATAGAATTTCTTTTTGCTCTGCTAAGTTTCCAGGATCAATTTCATTAAATTGCTTACATAAACGGGCAGCTTTTTCCTTAAAGAGGCTGATTTGTGGGTCAAGAAAATTGAAGGGTGCGCCGGTGTGCATTTTTTCTAATTCTGATACCATTTCTTTCCTACTTTCTGATTTGTAATTGTCGGTAGCATCGCATATAATTTTAATAATGTTTACTAACCTGAGAGGAGGCCAGTAATGTTACTAATTGATCGTATGAAAGAATACCCTTTTTCTCCTAGCGAAAAAGTTGTCATTGATTTTATTTTAGAAAAGGAAGACTTAATCCGAGATTACTCCGTAAAAGCAATCGCTCAAGAAACTTATACCTCCCCTTCGATTCTTGTGCGGATAGCAAAAAAACTGAACTATTCTGGTTGGTCTGAGTTCAAACAGAATTTTTTAGCCGAAGTAAGCTACTTGCAAAGATATTTTCAATCAATCGATGCAAACTATCCCTTCGCAGCGACTGATTCGTTTATGGCAATCGCAAACAAACTGGGGCAGCTGCACCTAGAGAGCATCCACGATACATTAGCTTTAGTAGCACATGATTCACTTTATCAAGCAATTCGTTTGATGGAAAAGAGCAGCAAAATACAAGTCTACGCAGTTGATAATCTTAACTATGCTGGGGAAGAGTTTGTCTTCAAGTTGGGGCGACTTAATGTAAATGCTACCATCAATCCCGTTTCTGACAATCATTTTCACGATGCTGCTATGAGTACTTCTGAAAACTGTGCAATCTGCTTATCTTACTCGGGTGAAACACCCACTCTGTTGAAATCGGTAAAGCAACTTAAGAAAAATCAAACACCTGTTATTGCTATTACGAGCATTGGGAAAAATAGCCTTGCCGATCTGGCAGATGTGGTTCTTCCCATTACGACAAGAGAGAAATCCTATACAAAGATCGCTGGCTTTTCTTCCTTGTCCTCAATTTCCTTTATGCTGGACATTTTATATAGTTGTTATTTTTCACTGCATTATCAGCAGAACATGGACTACAAAGTTCGCATCGCTGAAAGGATCGAAACCAATCGGCAAATTGATAATGCTATTATTAAAGAGGATTAAGCTTATTTACGATCTAAATGATCACGAAAACGAGCGTATTCTTGGCTCCAATAACGATTCTCCTTCAATTGTAGATGGTTGATAATATTGGTTTGGATCAATTGTTTAAATGGGTCCTTATGGATAAATGAAAGGATTTTATTCATGTTAGCCTCCTGTCTTTACAATATTTTTTTCTGTCGTTTACTGATATCTGATTTTAGATCAGTCAAATTTGGATTGGTACATTTTCATGCCAAAGCTGCTAGTATGATCGCTTATAAAATAAACCGTGTCGGATTCCTTCGTCCATCAAATTCCAGCTCCTTTTCATCTGTCTGGAGATAGCATAATGTATTTTTACCGCAAGTTATATATCACAAGGGAATATTAGAATGCTGTTTACAAAACTGGGCAACAAGACGTCCTTTTTTTAGAATAAATTGTAAAAAACTGTAGATAACTTCCTATTTCTAGGACATTATCTACAGTTTTTAATAGTACATTTATTCAATTACTGCCTCGGAGGAACGCTTCTTCAACTGGGCTTCATCCAGAATAAAAAATCCATGATCTTCCCTTCTTAACACACCTTCTTCACATAAGGCTTTCAACAGCCGAAACATGTGACGATAACTAATTCCAATTGTGGCTGCAACATCGGTTAAGTTGTCTTGAAAGAAATTTTTGTAGGCACCTTGTAAAATATAAGAACATAGCCGTTGTTCTCCTGTGTAAAGCGCTGTTGATACATAATTTTGCGAACTCAGCAACAATTTTTCCGACAAGCCACGAGCCAAATGAGTTACGAAGGTCAAATTCTGCAGTAATAAGTTTCGCTGCTGTTGGTAGGGAATTACCAAACATTCCACATCTGACAGAGCCACCACCGAAGCTGCCCCAACATCACTGGTACTAGCTAGCTCCATATCACCGATTAGTCCGTCCGAAAGATAATAAGTCAACACCAAGTCTTTGCCGTTAGAAGCTGTCGTGCAGACCTTGGCCTTTCCAGAAACAACCAGAATCAGATGGTGATAGGGTTCGCCTTCTTCATGAATGGTGTCCCCTGCTTTGTACCAATGAACAAAACAATTAGTTTCCTGATCCGATAAGCCGTAACGTTTTAATAATTTTCGATGTGTTTCGGTTAATTGATAGTTTTCCATCGCTTTTTTCACCGCTTTTTACTAGAGTATGACATATGTCCTACTGGAATTGCAACTATTCACTTACAATAGGGTCATGGAGGTGTTCAATATGATTTATTTACTAGGACTTTTACTGCTAGTCGCCTTGATTTCCTGGAAATACCACAATGTAATGACTCAAAAGAGAGAAAATTATTTCCAACAGATTGATGCTTATGAACATAAAAGAAAAGAAGAAATTTTGCGTCGTGCCAAGAAGCAAGTTGCTGAACACAGTGTAAAAGAACAACATGTCGATGACGAATATGTTTATTCTTCATTTAAAAAGACTGCGTAAAGAATTGCCAAAAGACAAATGTAAAGCAAACCCCTTAGCTTTCCTCCTCTTTCTCGTTATAATGAGAAAAAGGAGGTTTTTTGTTATGAAGATTGGCTTTTTCGGTGCTGGTCATATGGGCAGTGCCATGATACAAGGATTTATTAATTCAGGTGAAGTAAAACCCACCGATATTTTAGTCAAAGGCGGTCGCAGTCAGACAGCTGCGAATCGACAAAGTGAAATGGGTTTTAGGTTAATTGACCAGTTGGAGGAGATGGCGGATGCCGATTTGTTAGTTGTTGCGGTGAACCCCGGTGCGGTGCTGCCGATTCTTGAAGCATTGCCAGCTAATGTTACTAATAAAAAAATCCCGTTAGTTTCCGTGGCTGCCGGTGTCAACCTGCCGGAGATGGCAGAAGTTCTAGGAGAAGATTATCCTTTAGCCCATTGTATTCCCAACACCCCGGTTCAAGTTAACGAAGGATTACTGGGTATTTCCTATAGTGAACAGCTGCGTTCGGCTGACAAGGATGCCATTGATCAAACATTGCAGCTTTTAGGAAGCTTAGTAGAAATTGATGAGCACTTACTTGGAATTGTTGGTTCTGTTGCTGGCTGCGGACCAGCTTTTGTCGATTTATTTATTGAAGCTTTGTCCGATGCCGGTGTATTGTACGGTCTTAATCGCGAGTTATCCTATCAAATCGCCGAACAGATGACTAAAGGTGCCGCTGAATTGGCACTTCAGTCGAAAAAACATCCCGGTGAACTAAAGGATGGCGTCGCTACTCCTGGTGGAACGACGATTAAGGGCGTTGTGGCATTAGAAAAGCACGGATTCAGGAATGCCGTGATCGAAGGCATTAAGGGGACGATGGAGTGAAATAGATTTAGATTTTGCGGCGCCAAGCTTTTGGGCGCTTTTTTTGTTGTCTTCATTAAAAAATTTCCACTATCTTGCTTTACATACTACCTGCATTACGGTATCATTACCTTGTAAAACAAGCTAGTGAACGAGGTGTACAAATGCCCCAAAAAATTGATTCGCAAATGCTGAAAGGTGTGCTGACAGGCAGTATTTTGCTGCTACTGTCGGAAGAAGAGCTTTATGGCTACCGTTTAAATGAGCGTTTAGCTAGTTTTGGCTTTGATGCGATTTCCAAAGGTACCATTTATCCTCTGCTGCTATCGTTGGAAAAGAAAAAGTTTATCGCAGGACATATGCGAGCTTCAGAGAATGGACCAAAAAGAAAATACTACTCGATTACACCAGAAGGAATCATCGAAAAAGAAAACTTTCTAAAGCAATGGAACGAGCTGCAAAAAAATATGCAACGAATTATTGAAGGGGTCGAGGAGAATGGAAAAAACTAACTGGGAAGAACTAAATGCGGAACTGCAAAAGGAATTGACAGTTGATAATGAGCAATTCTATGTAAATCTCCTGATCTATGTCAGAGCCAAAACAATGATTCGGGATCATGAAAAAGCGGAAGAACTTTTACTGGAAATATTGCAGGACATTTTAGAAGCTCAGGAACAAGGTATTTCTGCTGAGGAATATTTTGGCAAAAATCCCAAACAAATTGCTGACGAGATGATCGCCAACTTACCGATTAATGTTTGGGATGCCGTTAAGCTGGGATTAGTTGCCATTACTAGTTATCTAGTGGTTACCTTTTTTCCAACGATGGTTTTTCCTGACAAAGCAATTGATTTAGGAAAATTGCTCATCGGCGGATTGGCCGCAACCGTTTTTGCTATTTTGGCTATGAAATTGCTGGGCTATAGTGCCTATCGCTATCAGTCAAAATTTTGGCGGCTTGTACCTTATCTTTTTGTGGCTGTAGGCTTGATTGGTTGCATTGCCCTGCTGGATTTTATTTCTACCCCACTGACTATTTCCATTAGTCCAACAATCGGAATTTTACTAATTTTGCTAATGTCTGCGATTGTCGCTGGCTTATTTTATAAGGAAAAGGACAAAGACCTTTGGCTTCCATTTATTCCTCCGCTAACCTGTAATGCCATTGGTGGTATTATTTTTCGGCTTGATGCTTTTTCTGGTCTTTTAAATTCAAAGCGCGGTGCACTGATTATCGCAGGTTGCCTGATAGCTGCGATGATTGCTCAGTATGTGATTATATTTGTTGTGTATAGAAGGCAGAAAAACCGATCGCTAAAATCATAAAAATAGCATGTGGACATACCAGAATATTGGTGTCCACATGCTATTTATGCTATTCCCCCAACGAAATTACGCGATCGACAAACTCTTCGTAGAAAGTATTTTCGTGGGAAACGACTACAACCGTGCCTGGAAATTGCTCCAAGGCTTTTTGCAGATTTTCCTTCGTTGCTTTATCGATATGGTTCGTCGGCTCATCCAGAATTAAGAAGTTGCTCTTGATCATGGTCATTTCGGCAATTTTCACTTTGGTTTGTTCGCCACCACTTAGAGTCTTCAAGCTTTGTTGCGCTAATTCGCTGCTCAAGCCCGCACGAGACAATTGACGCCGCAATTCTTTGTTGTTAGCCTTTGGATAGCGATTGCTTAAATATTGGAAAGGTGTCTCCAATGGATACTCCCAAGCTAATTCCTGAGAGAAATAATTGATTTTCGTATGGTTTGGAAAATGAAAGCTTCCGCCTAAAGCTGGTATTTCACCAATTAGTGTTTTAATTAACGTTGACTTTCCAATTCCGTTAAAACCACGCAAAGCAACTTTTTCTCCATAACGAAGAGTTAGTTTTAGCGGAGCCAGTAATGGCTTGTCATAACCCACCAGTAAATCATCCGTCTCCAAAGCTAAAGTTGTCACCAAAGGAACCGGTTCAAACACAATATTTGGCGTAGGTGAATCAGAAGGTGGGGTCAAACGTTCAATTTTTGCCAATTGTTTTTCTCGACTTTTTGCCATGGTTGAACGGGAACCGGCTTTATATTTACGGATATATTCTTCAGTTTTTTTAATATGCGATTTTTGAGCTTCATACTGGCGCATATACGTTTCCGCTCGCAGTTCTTTTTGCTTAGTCGCTTTTTCCAAGTTACCAGTGTACTTGGTCAATTGACCGAATTCGATATCCATAATATGAGTAGTTACTTCATTTAAGAAAGCCTGGTCATGAGAAACTACCAAAAAGGTTCCTGGAAACTCCTTCAAAAATTGTGTCAGCCATTGGACATGGTCATCATCTAAATGGTTCGTTGGTTCATCCAGAATTAACAAATCTGGTTTTTCTAGCAGCAACTTCGCTAATAGAATCTTCGAACGCTGTCCACCACTTAAATTCTTCAAAATACTATCCATTCCTAATACGTGAATCCCCAATCCTGTCGCAAGTTCGTCGATCAAGGTGTTCATTTGGTAAAAGTCCCCTTGGTCCAACTCATTTTGTAGACGGCCTGCCCGTTCCAATAAACGATCATCCATATCGGTAGCATACGCTTCATACAGTTTAGTAATTTCTACTTCTTTCGCTAAATCCTCAGCAAAAGCTGTTTGCAGAAATCCCTGAATGGTCATAGTTTCATCCACGTTGACGTATTGATCCAAGTAGCCCACCTGAAATTTTGGCGAGACCACTATTTGGCCTTCATCCGGCAAAATTTCGCCAGTGATAATTTTGATCAAGGTACTTTTCCCGGCACCGTTGCGACCAATTAGTCCCACATGTTCGCCTTTGTTGATTTGGGCATTAATTTTTTCATACAACAGCTTGTCCCCAAACTGTTGGGTAATGTCTACTAAATTCATCATAATTTTTTTCTCCTCATTACTGTTTCTTTTTTTTATCGGCACACATCTAATTAATAAGAAAGGTTTCGCAAACTCCTCTAGATTGAGAAGCCCTGCACTACTACTTATGTCCAAACCAATCCTATCATTTGTGAAAAACTATATTTTCTTTACAAAAAAAGCTACAGACAACAGCAATTGTCTGCAGCTACAATATTTTTTCAAAATCGAAAACACCAAGGCACAATAAATAAACCTGCCTACTTCGGGCGTTTCCGATGAAGTCTAAACCTTTATTGTATGCTCTTAACAATGCTTCATCGAATTAATCTGTCAAGAGCTGCTTTTCTTACGAATTTAAAATAATAGCTGTATATCATCAGATGTTCCCTCTTTCGCCAAGAATCATAACATGTTCCCGAGATTGTGTCAAAAAGATCAGTAAAGTTTCTGAAAAAAATGGTGATTCCGACTTATCTTTGCTTTTCGTTAAAGAAGTTGTCGATTGACGCTTCAATTCCCTGGAAGTCTTTGTTGAAGAACAGTTCCAGATCGACAGGTATCTCAGGCAGATCGGTTTCGTTTATAAAACCACCATTAGGATTAGGCACCACCAAATAATCAGCGCGATCTTTGTTCTTAAAATAGTCGAACATCACTTCGTATTTGCCAGAAAGATGCTCAGCCAGTTCTTCTCCGTTCATGTATATCCAAGGCAGAAGATTCAGCACCGGCCGAGCGTTGGTATTGATTTCGAAGACAAAGCAGAGTTTTTTCATAGAGAAAACCCCTTTTTTAACTATTGTATTCCATTTATGGGGCTTTCTCTACTAGTCATTTAACTTATTTTTTTATTGATGGCGTACATAAAGCAAGCAATGGTCAAACATGTAATTATCCGAGCAGTAAGCAACTGCCAAGTTTTTGTCAAGAAAATATCCAACACTAAAAATGTTCCTACAATTAACAAAAGTCCAAATACTACAATGGCAACTTGAGTTAAAACAACATTAGAAGTGCTTTTACTCAAAAAATCGGTTCGTTTGATATGATGAATTAGCTGATACAACAGCGCTAGTCCTGATACTAAAAAAACTAGGAGGTTCATCGCAATATTTTCAATTTTTGGCAGAGAAATCATTGGCATCATCAAGTACAAAATACCATACCCCATAATGCAGGCGAGATAAATGCCGATCAGTTTTCGATTGCTTTTGACTGTGTTGGTGTCTTTTTCAAGTTGTTTTATCATGTCCTCGTCTCCCTTTAGTAAATGATCTAAGGAGAGGTTATAAATATCACTCAACAAAATGATGCTGACGATATCAGGATAACTTCGCCCATTTTCCCAACTAGATATTGTTTGGCGGCTGACGTTGATTTTTTCAGCTAAGTCCTCTTGCGTCAATCCTGCTGCTTTTCGTGCATTCTTTAATTTTTGATCAATATTCATAACTGACCTCCTTATCCAAATTATAGGTTAGACTTCTAGACACCGAACAGAAAAAGTGCTTTACATTCAGCTTTTTACCATGTAAATATGTCTTTACATACTGATATATCAAGCTTTTAAGCGATCGCCCAAGTTTCCAAATTCATCGCCATCTCCCAAAACGCATATTCCATCTTACTGCTGATGACAAAAGCCTCCAGCATCTGCTTTTGCTCTTTCGGTTTACTCGCTTCGTATAATCGGTCTAAAACAGCACGTTCTCTTAAGATTCCCTCAGCGGCTTCCTCACCTGAATAAGTTTCAATCCACCGCTGGTACAATGGGTGCGGCGATCCTGACTTAATTAGACGAATGCCTATTTCTTGATACAACCAGGCACATGGTAACATACCTGCAAAGGCTGCATTCGGTGTACTTTCCACTAACTGTCTGTACATGTGAGAAACATAATGATAGGCAGTTGGTGCAACAGGTGTTTCGGCAATTTCTTTTTCAGTGATGTTTAATTCACTAAAAAAATCGGCACGAACCGCAATCTCGCCTAATCGTAAATTTTCTGCATTTTCTCTCATCAAGTTTTGTACTTCTTGATCTGCTGTTTGATCGGCAATCCGTTCGTAAAGTTTGCTGAAATGTTCTAAGTAATAGCGATCCTGGAGCAAATAAAACCGAAATATTTCCGGTGATAAGGTACCATCTCCAATCGACTCCACAAAAGGATGCACGAAGCTCCCCTCCCAATAAGCTGCAGCTGCTTTTCTTGCTAATTCTGTAAACATATAACTCCCCCTTACTTTTTTCTACTATTAAAATAGCCTCCTCAAAAAAGTCCACGAGGAGGCCAAACTAAAAAGAAAACCCGATCACAAAAACGATCGGGTGTAATAATTAACGATTTGACTAAAAAAGTCACACATTCCCTGCGTCAGTCCTAACTGTTTCAGGTTCAATGGGTATAATCTCAGCTTAAAAGCACCCCTAGTGTTCTTATTCGATTAATAAAAGTATAACATACCTTTTAGATGAAAACGACTCCTACTTTTATCTTCTTCGTATGACAGGTGTACCATCAGCATTCAATAATGGAGTAATTCCTGTCGATCCATAAATTGTGTTTAAGACCAATAAATATTGCACACCGGTTTTTTCATCTGTAATAACTTGCGTTTTAATCGATTTTTTGTCACTTTTTTCTTCTGAAACCATAAATCTTTCATCCATATGTCAATCTCCTTCTAACATATTAAAAGTATACCTTATTTATAGTAAACGTTTAACCACCTATTACAAAGGCAAAAACAAATATATTTAAGGTAAACTTTTTACTCCCGCTACCAAGTTTTTAATAAAAACACGAACGAACAGCCAACAATCATTCCTAACAACATAACACTGCCTCCCGAACTTTTTTATGTACTCAGTTTATCGTCAAAGTTAATAAAAATGTGCCTTTTGTCCAGATCAGCTAATAGTTTGTCCCAAACGACAAAATAAGACAAGCTTCCTCGTAAAGAACAGCTTGTCTTAATATTTCTAATCTGGAATTTCTGTACCCAAGCCTTTTTCACGGGCTTTTTGGACAATCTGACTTGCTACCACTAAATCTAAAACAGCTGTTCCAACTGATTTGAAAATAGTAATTTCTTTATCTGAAGTTCTACCTTGGACTTCTCCTAATAGAATTTGTCCCAACTCGCCAGAATACTTATTTTTTGGAATATATTCTTCTTTTAACGGTGTAATAAAGTCTCCCGCTGCATTTAGTACCCCTTCTGTTGTATCAAAGATAACCCGGTCTGCTCGCTTAATTAATTCTTTAGGAATTTCAAACATACTTGGTGTAAAGGAACCGATTCCATTAATATGTGCCCCGTCTTTTACCCAGTCTGATTCGAAGGTTGGCTCATTGGACGGCGTCGCACTGGTAATAATATCCGCACCTTCAACACATTCCCGACTAGTTTTAGTTGGAATCAAGCGTGCTTCGAATTTTCCTTGCATATCCTCTACGAAACATTCCGCCCTTTTCTGAGAGATATCAAAAATACGAACTTCGGTTAATGGACGAGCTGTTAACATCGCTTCTAATTGTTTCTCCGCCTGCCCCCCTGTTCCGATCAGGGCACCAATCTTGGCGTCTTTTCTTGCTAATAGCTCTGTCGCTACCCCTTGTACCGCACCTGTTCGCAGCTGAGTCAAGTATGTGCCATCTAACAAGGCAGTGACTATCCCACTTTTTGGATCTAAGACGATCATTGTACCAGTGACACTAGGCAGACCCCGTTCGATATTGTGCAAATAAGTCGAAACAATTTTTACGCCAAGAGATGGTTTATCCCCACCGATATAGGCTGGCATGTATGAACTTACACCATTTTCCTCTCGAATATCCACATTCGTGCGCAGTGGTGCATTTGTCTCCCCTTTGGAGAAAATCATCAAGGCTTCTTTATCTGCCTCTAGCGCCTCCTTCATGGAAAAAGTCTGGATCATGTCATCTTTTGTCAAAAACAGCATATATTTCACTCCTTGTTATATTAATGAGGCTTTCACCTCCCTGGTTCCTAAAATTACTTGGCACTCATAAATGCCCACGCAACAAATCCTAAAAAAATAAAAACTTCATTTATCAGCATTTTCCTCGTCAGTTTCTCAACTTTGGAAAGATAGTAACCCTCCACTGAAGCAGTAGTCAGCAATACCGGTAACGTCAAAAAACAGCGGCAGTCCTTTAACAAGTATTGTCACCAAAAATGTGAATAAAAGACCAGCAAATGTAATGTAAGAATCATGATAGCGAAACGGTAAAGCTCGAACATTTTTCAACATTTTCTCCACCTACCTTACAATTGTTAAATACAGCAACCACGGCACATAAATTACCACTTGTTCTAAAATTATGACAACAGCACCTATTTTAAAGCCAATTGGCAACGACTGCCGTGACAAATAAATACCTGAAATAATACCTAGAAACGGAATTGGAAAGAAAAAAGAAATCGCTAAAATAATAATTCCCGCAACACGCTGCTTATCATCATATGAGAGATTAAACATTGAAAAACTTCCTAAAGACGTTTCTTTAATTATATCATGATGAGAATACCCACCATAGTTTTATTTACGAAAAAACCATTGGCAAATCTATGATTTTCTATAGATTTTGGTTATACAAATAGGCTTAGGCAGCTACAAATATGCCTAAACCTATTTCATTTATTGCAGAAACTTCTCTATATTCTGAATTACTTTTTGTGCTAGGCGTACTTTAGCCATTGATGTCAGACCAGCACTGTGATCACCGGCAAAAACATTTGGTAAATTGGCTACCTCTTCCCCAATTCCTGCTACAGTGTCGCAAAATGCATAGGTATTAGGAAGGCTTAACCAGTTGGCTAAGTCATCAATGGTATGAGATGGCGCAATAGATAGGTTCATCAGGATTTTCCCTGGTCCCATCAATTCGAACTGTTCTTCCTCTAGCAAGACTACATTTTTATTTAAAGCGGTAATCACGATATCCACTCGACTAAGTAAGTCGTTTAACGGGTAGTAATCCATTGCCAACCTCTCTTCGATTTCCGGTTTGCGCGTGCGGCTGTAATAAGATACATCTGCTCCGAAAAAGTGTAAAGCCTCTGCTACCAGTGATCCAACTGTTCCCATACCAATGATACCAACTTTGATACCAGTCAACTCTGTTGGCTCGTCTTTCCACATTGCTTCGCCGCGCCCTTGCAGTAAGCGTACCAGTTCGCTGATTACATATTCTCTTACCCCTTCATCACCGTAATCACGAATCCCAGTGACTACAATTGCTTTTTCCTCAGCGGTCAGAATGTCGACATTTGCGCTCTCGGGAGAATACAGACTGCAGCACATTCCGATGTAACGAATAGTAGGACAAGCATCTAATACTTCTTTGTCAATATAGCTGGTAAAGCTTAGCATCACACAATCCGCATCACCAATTCGGCGAATAATTTCTTCGGTTGTATCAGGAATATCAGTATAAAAAATTGTCTCATCTGCATAGTTTTTCAATTGCTCATCCCACTCTGGCAATAACTTAGTAGGTTCGATGGCCACCATTTTCTTAAAGCGTTTTTTGTCCATTGTATCCTCCCTTTCTCTTTGCCTAATCATAGCGTGAAGCAAAGAGCTGCGTCAAATGGAAAAAGAAGTCTCACGATAAAAGTTGAAATCCGATTTATCTATAATAGAAAATTTGTTAAGCATCCTTGATCCCACTAAAAAAACCTTAACTAATCTCATCAGATAGAATTAGTTAAGGATTCCTATTAGTCTAGCGATTGTTATGTGATTAAGTTTATCTACTGACTAAGATGCTCATGAATTTGGCGAAGTTTATTTAATGAAATGTCGGTTGGCAACGTACAATCCGCACCAATTATATAACGATTATTTGCAAATTCATTTTCAATACGCATTAATTCTTGCTTAATTTCTTCCACATTTCCTTCAACTAATACACCAGATCGATCATCAAATCCTCCTAAATAGACTTTATTGCCAAAGATCTTTTTGGCTTCTTCAAAAGAATACTCACTTTCATGCATCGCCCAATTGATGACATCACAAGGATAATCCTGATATTTTTTTAATTCTGTCGCTTCTTTACAAATATGAAGAAAAGTAGAAAAATCTTCTTTCTTATTCGCTTGCTCTAACAATGTGCACTCTGCCACTTTTAATGCCTCTTGGAAAAAGGTATCACTAAATTTCCCTTTTTCTCCTCCTAAAGCTGCGTAATAAATGCCCTGTACTCCTGTTCCCATCGTCATTTCTAAAACGAGCTGTGTATTTTCTTCAATTATTTTCAGACCATCCTTTACAGATTGTGGATCACGCTGATAATGTTCATTGATTAGCTGAGGGGAAACTGAATAGCTGTGCCCTGAAGCATGAGACAACGAGGCAATTAACCCATGAACTGTTCCCAATAAGTAGCAATCTTCCTCGTTTGCTTCTACGATACGCTGCAATATATTTTCTTGGTCCTTAACCAGCTTGGAATCTTTGGTAATTTTAGTAATATTTTTCCATTCGTGAAGGTGTTCTATTTTTTGATGACTGCGCATCTCGTTTTCATTCATAATTTTTAAAATATCAGTCAGGGTTTCTTCTTTAAAGGCTAGGTGGGCTGCCACTTGCGCTTCTACTCCTTGAGAAATAATCTCTTTAGGGAAATGCAGCCAAAAGCCCATCGGTGCATGATCAGGTCTTTTACCTGTTAATACCTGCTTAACTCGCTCAATTTTTTTCATTCTCTTCTCCTTCAAGTGCTTGTTGAATATCTAACCATAAATCTTCAGCGTCTTCGATACCGCAAGACAAACGTACTAAGGTTGGTTTGACCCCTGCCTTCAAGCGATCTTCTTCTGCCATACAAGCATGGGACATTGTCCACGGATAAGACAAGATACTTTCTACTCCGCCTAAACTTACCGCTACAATCGGAATTTTTACCTGTTGGAATAATTTTTGAACCTGACTTTTAGAAGTCAATTCAAAGGATAAAACGGCTCCACCGCTTGTCGCTTGTTGGAAATGTTGGAAATGGTCTGGATGCTGTTCTAACCCCGGGTAATGAACGGCTTTGACATTTGATAGTGTCAGTAACTTTTGAGCTATGGTTAACGCATTAGCACTGGCTTGTTTCATACGAACCGTTAGTGTTTTTACCCCTCTTAGTAAGAGCCAAGCTTCTTCTATACCAGGAATTGAGCCGATAATTTTTTGATTTTTGTACAACTTTTCGCAAAGTTCAGCAACATTTGTCACCGCAAACCCCATGACTAAATCGCTGTGCCCGCCTAAAAATTTGGTGGCACTGTGCACTACAATATCTGCACCTAGCGCTAATGGTTGTTGGTAATAAGGTGTCATAAATGTGTTATCGCAGACAGTTAAAAGCTGATGAGCTTTGGCAATTTGACAAACTTCCTGAATGTTTGTAACTGTCAACAAAGGATTGGATGGCGTTTCTAAATAAAACATCTTAGTGTTCACTTGGATTGCTTTCTCCCAAGCTGATGGGTCCCGTTCATCAACAAAAGTGTAAGTAACTTCAAATCTGCTTAACAACTCCGACAGCAACTGGAAAGTTCCCCCATAAATGTTTTCACCTAAAACAAGATGATCCCCTGCACTTAGCAACAATAGTGAAGCTGTGATTGCAGCCATACCAGAAGAGAAGGCCACCCCATATTTCCCATTCTCTAAGGACGCGACAGCTTGCTCTGCCGCTTCAATCGTGGGATTGCCAAAGCGGGTGTACGTATAGGGCTGCTTTTCAGGAAAAGCTTTTTGGTGAAAGGTTGATGATTGATATTTAGGAATAGATGCTGCGCCAGTATTAGGATCTACTACTGGATAACTGTGAAGGACTTTCGTATCAATGTTCATTTTTTATCGCCTCGTCTATAACAATTTGAATTGCTTCTTGGTAAATCTGGAGGAGCTGTTCTAAATCCGAAATTTTCATTTGTTCATTTTTTCCATGGGCATAGGTTCTAGTATCGGGAAATCTGGGACCAAATGCTGGAAAATCGGGAAAATAGCTGGCATATGTGCTTCCACCCATATAAATAGGTTCAAGTTGTTCTGTGGGAAACTTGCGACTATATAAGCGAAGTAATTGATCGGCTAGCTGTTTATTTTCCACTAAATGAACCTTTTTCGCATTCAACGTCGTTACGTTCCAGCCAGGAAAAGCTTGCTGGATCGTTAACAAAATTGTCTCTTGACTTAGCTGACTGCCAAAACGAATATCAACTTCTACCTTCCAGTGATCCGATTTATAGTTGACTACTCCAACGTTCACAGTTGTATCGCCAAATTTATGGTCAGGACAACTTAGTCCTAAATCTGTACCGTTTGCTTCGGCTAATTGCAAAAGGTCGTTCATTTTAGTTGAATAATACTGTGAATCCAGTGTTTTTAATAGTTTGAAAAAGGCATTTACTCCTAGCTCCGGCTTAGCACCGTGAGCAGGAATCCCACGGCTAAAAACCGTTGTTCCCTCCCAGCCGTTAACAGCAGACAGGTCAAAGTTAGTTACATTCTGTTCACGTTTAACTTTGATTGCTGCATAGTCGGGCACTGAGTTGACTTGTTCACCACAAGATATATTTTCCAGCCACTCAACTGATTCTTGGGCTTCTAGCAGTAAATGTATGCGCCCTTTTTCGCCTAAAACGATAGGAAACATTGCATCGGGAACAAATCCAATTACCGGATTTTCCTCTAACTTCGTATACTGTTGGATACAAGCCATCCCAGTTTCTTCTTGCGCACCTAAAATGATGCGCAAGCGTATCTGCTTTTCTTCGGCTTGCTGAATTAACTCTTTTAAGAGCGTAATCATTACCGCAGCTGGTCCTTTATTGTCATAAACTCCCCGACCGAAAAGAACATCGTCTTTTTTTACCAAAGTAAAAGGATCTGTATCCCAGCCGTTTCCTGGCGGCACCACATCCAGATGCACTGGAAATGCTGCTAAAGGACCTTGAGTTCCTATTTGAGCCCAACCTAGGATGCTGCTCACTTTTTTAACAGTAAAACCTAATTGACCACAATACTCTAAAACAAAATCCAGTACAGCTTCTTGGTCATTGGTATCACTAGTAGGATAGGATTTGTAAGAGACTAATTTCGTTAAAAGCTCGATCGTTTCTTGTGTCTGTATCACTTTCCCACTTCCCTTCTAGAACAATCGAATAAGTGAACCTAATAGACTGAAAATAATCAAAATCCATAAAAGTTTCGATGCTGTCCATTTTTTTGCTGTCATTCCCCAGTAAACAAAGAATACTAGCGCTAAAGGCAGCAATCCTGGAGCAATCTTGTCTAATGTTTCCTGTAAACTAATTTCTTTGCCTGATATATTTAAGGAGGCAGTCGTAGATAATGAGACCATCGCAGCAGATAACGCACCCATCATAAACATCCCTAGAATACTGCCGCCTTTGATAATGCTGTTGACTAAACCACCTTGTAAAACCATCGAAATGGATTTCTTACCAAGCCGATAGCCATATTTGAAAAAGAATAAGCCTTCGAAAAAGTTAATAATGGACCACAAAACAACGAAGAAAGCGCCAATAATATTTCCTTCGGCTGCAAAAGAGGCACCTAGTGCGGTAAAGATTGCTTGAAATGTTCCTGCATCAATTGCATCCCCAATTCCAGCTAATGGTCCCATCAATCCCGTTTTGAAATCGGCAATTAGTTCTGAAGGAATGTCATCCCCACTAGCTTTTTGCTCTTCCATTGCTAATACACTTCCGTGAATCAGGCAACCCCACATTGGTTGGGTGTTAAAGAAGACCAAGTGCCGTTTCAACGCTTTTTTTAATTTTTCTTCATCTGATGAATACAACTTCTTCAACACGGAGGCAAAACTAGCTCCAAATGCTAATCCTTGCATTCGCTCGAAACTGTTAGACAGCTCTGCACACCACCACCAGCGTAGGTAAGTTTGCAAGACGTCATTTTTAGTTAATAATTTCTCTGATGTTGTTTCCATAATTAGACCCCTTTCATCGCTTTATTGCCGAAAGTCATCATCAAAGCAAGACATGTACCAAAGATCGCCGCACCCATAATCGGAATTTCCAAATACTTAACGAGGAAAAAGCCAGTAATAAAGAGCGGAATATATTCTTTTTTACCAATAATGAAAATTGTCGTCGCAAATCCTAAGGCAGGCAAGACACCACCCATGACAGTTAATCCGTTTAATACCCATTCTGGAATAATTTCTAAAATTCTTTCTACTAAATCTCCACCGAAATAATTGACAATAAACACAATGGGAAAACGCAGGACAAAACCAAAAATAAGTGAATAAATCGTCGCGCAGCGCCAAATGCCATTTGTATTTCCTTCTTCTGCGAAATGATCCGCTTTATGAGCTAGAAAAGCATTCCCTGTTCTTCGGATATTATTTAGAAATACGCCAATAATTCCCATGGGAACAGCTATACTGACCGCAACCTCTGTCGATACCCCTGTTTGAAGTGCAATTGGAATTGCTATTAAGCCAGCTAGCGAACGGTCAGAAGGAATATTTCCTCCAGCTGCAACCATTCCTAGATAAATGACTTCAATACCTGCTCCAGTAATCAATCCTGTTTGAACATCTCCCCAAAGCAATCCTAGTACAAAGCCGATAAAAGTTGGTGACTTCAGTGTCGGAAACAAAGAAAATCCAGCAATACTAGCAGAAATCCAAAACCAAAGTCCTGTAACCAACGCCATAACAAATGTTGACCCCATTTTTCTTCCTCCTATCTAAAATTCTTTTTGATCTCTCCAAAAGACATACTAGATTCTTCTGGTACAATTTGCGCGATGACTTCTGTTCCGCTATTATTAAGCGCTTCTAAGAAATCAACTTCTTCTTTCAATAATGAAACAGCTGAAATAACCTTTGTACGTCCCTGTTCATAAGGCACCCCGCCTAATTGAAGCTGTTGAAGCTTCAAACCGTTGTTAACAGCTTTTTCCACTGCAGAAACGTTTTTGAACAATAGGAAAAGTTGATCTCCTCTATACTGTCCACCACTAAGTCGTTTAACAATTTCTTGCGTATCAATAATTTCTACACTTACACCAGCAGGGGCAGCCATCGCATAGATATCGGCCATAAAAGGGTCTTTCCCTAAAGTATCATCTACAATCACAATTTTGTTGGCTTGCACTAGCTTCATCCATTTTGTAATGACCTGTCCGTGGATCAATCGGTGATCCACCCGAGCAAATTTAATTTCTTCCATAGTTGATTCCTCCATTTTAAATTGATTGAATGTGTCGATTATATTTTCGTGCGCTTCATCACTATCGCTCATTACATCTAACAAAAGTCTTAGGGACAAGTCAGTATAGGCTTTTCCATTGAGTGCCAAACCTAGACGGATCGAAATTTTGTACGTCGTACTTCCGTGCAAATCGCTAATAAAAATTAAGTTGTCTTTTCCAACAAGCTCCTGCCTAATTTGTTGGGTAAGTAGTTCGTGGTCTGTGTCGGCATTCAATGAATAGCTCAGCAGTTCGTCCTTTGTCCCGAAATGTTTTTTGACATCGTCAATCAAACTGCTCCCCCAATTTCCATGTGTCAGCAATACGATTGTTTTCATAGCTAGATCTCCTCAATTATTTTTTTCAAATCTACGGACTTTTCGTCAGGTACCATTTGGTAGTAAACATGAATTCCCTTGCTGATGATGTGCTTTAACTCAATGAGTTCCTCACGTGTTAAAAATAAGTTATTAAATAATTTTATTTTTCCAATTCCTGAAGCCATTCTTCCGATATTGATGTCTTTAATCTCGTGATTGACAACAAAGGAGCATGCAAGACGAATATCCTTAAATAAAATCATCTGTGTCTCCGGTGTTTCTTTAGCAATCTGGTCCATCTCCGAACTATGCAGAATTACAATCTCGCAATTTTTAGGTTTTGACATTAGAATCATCTGTTTTTCAATCAAATCAGAAGCCGTACTGTTATCTACAACAACTATTTTTTTAATGTTCTTTTCATTCGTCCATTTGAATAGGACTTGACCGTGAACAAGGCGATCATCACAACGAACAAATAGCATGTTCCCCACTCTTTTCTATGGATTGACTTCAATTACACTATCGATTCCTGTTTGCTTGCAATGCTGAGTCAGTTCCTTAATTTCCATTGATTCCCGCATCATCGCACACTCAATTAACATGGATAAGTTCAATCCCGAAAGTAATTTGAAATTTCGTTTTTGTTTTAAGGTTACTGAACACACATTAAAGGGTGATCCACCAATTAGATCGACTAATGCAATCACGCCCTCTCCTTGGTTCAAGTTTTCTAAAGCTTCATCTACTTTATCCTTCAAATTTGAAATACTGTCATCTCTATTCAAAGAAATCGCAGTACAATTGGCAATCGGACCTATTACCAATTCGGCACTTCGCTTTATCTCTTCGCCAAATTCTCCGTGAGTGACTAAAAGAATTCCTATCATCGACTTCCCCTCCTTTTACTCTTTTAAATGCAAGTTGCATGCCAACATTTAGAAAACCTTTAATCTAAGGCTTTTCACAACTCAAATAACCCACTAAACTTCCGATTAAGGCTCAGAAAGTTCAGTGGGTTGAAATCCTCCCGTTTTGTCCAGTATTTCAGCTCACTGGGTCATATAAAAACAGTTGCTCAGGAAATTCATAAACGAAAATATCTGCAACATTCCAAATTTCTTTTGCTGGTATTTCTATGCCAAAGAATTCACTTACAGTGACATAATGTTTTTCAAGTAATTTAAACAGGTCTGAATCGGTTTGAGAACTGTCACAGAATACTTCTTCAATACTAGGATCCACCAGTACTTTTTCAATCATACAACCATTATGGAAAATAAATTTCAGCAGAAATTCATCTGTAATCTCGATGCTTAACTCATCAGCGATCCTTTCCAAGACTGTTTTAAACAGAGCGAATACTTTTCGACTATCAAGAAAAACCAGTATTTTTTTCATACGTTCGATCATTACACTTTCGAAATAACGGAAATCATCTGATTCTTCAAAGCTTTCATGGGTGGATTGCCAATGACGGGACATCACAGAAAGCAAGGATTGTACCAATTCTTCTAAAGTCAGTTTTCGGCTTAAGGATAGTTTGGCAGCTTCTAAAATTAAAGGAGTACTTGCCATGTCAATCACACGTACAGCAACCCCTAAATCTTCCCTTAACTTTTGCTCGAATGATTTAATTGAACCCATATCTGCCATAACTAATACACCCAATCCATTGTCTAATTCGTGAACCTTGGTTTTTGTTCGTTCATATACATCTTGTACTTTCTCCTCTAGACTCATGTCAATTGCCTTCACACTAGTAATGCCCAAAAGTGAATTCACTGTATCCGCAATACTTGTAGCTGTATTTTCACCATGCATAACAATTAATATAGAGATGTGTGGACGATCTGTATAATGAATCAGTTGATTCAATAATTGGTCGACTATTTTAATATCCAACTCTGTTAATTGGAAGGATAAAGCACTGTTTAGTTGATAAGCAATCTGCCTAGTTGCAATGGAAATCGCTTGAGTATCCTTCAATAACTCTTCTAAACGAACAGGTTCTTCTCCGGTAATCGGAGTGTGTTTCCAAACAATTGTTAAGTGATAGGCAATAATTTTGCAGTAAAGTTCTAAATTGTCTTTATCTACAAAGCCAACTAAAGCCTGTTTAACTAAGGCTAAAATCTCTTGATCAATATACATATTTTTTACAACCGCATCTTCGTTGTGTGTGACTAAATTCACTTTTTGCATCATCTTACCAGTATATTCAGAAATTGATGCTTGGGTTTCTTCCTCGTAAAAATCCGTACTGTCTGCTTTGTCGTCTAATCGAAAATTATTTTTTATTCGTTGATAGACTTCTTGTTCATCTTTTTCAAGGGCAAAAGGTTGAGTATGTTGCTCTTTTTTGAATAACAAACTTTCCGGTAAATTATAAGAAAGACTTCGCTGATTCTCAATTCCTTCTAGATGTTTGGCTATGTTTAGCGGTAGGTGTCTGATTTCAATCGATACTTCTTCAGTTTCTTTTTTTATTGTATCTACAAAAGCATTGGCACAAGTATATTGCAAGTCGCTTTTTAGTTGTCCTATATTTCCTTCAAATTGATAATTCAACAGTAAACTCAGAACTTCTTGATTAATTCGAATATCTCGGCTGATCCTTCGACTCTCTTCCCCAACGAATCGACTGATAAAAGCCAGCTTTTCCTGCCAACTTCTTTGATGCAGAGAAGGTAAATGAATATGAACAGGTATCCTTCTTAAAAAAGTATTTAGCATGACTTCAGAGGGTTGTTCAGTGGTGGCCATAATCAAGCGAACATTTGCCTGATAATCCTGCTCGACATCTCCCAGCTTTCGGTAAATTCCTTTATCCATCAAATAAAACAACATTTCTTGTCCTTTAGCACTTAGGCGGTGTACCTCATCCAGAAACAGAAACCCATTATTTGCTGCTTCAACTAATCCTTTGCTGTCATCCACCGCTCCAGTAAAGGAGCCTTTTTTATGACCAAATAAATGGGATAGTAATAGTTGTTGATTGTCGGCAAAGTCAGCACAGTTAAAGGTAATGAATGGTGCATCTTCGGGAACCTTGCCCTCTTTTAAAGCGTACTGATACATTTTCTCAGCAAACAAAGATTTTCCTACTCCCGTTTCTCCAGTGATAAGAGTTGTCAAGCCATTTACTGGGTACAAAATAGCTGCTTGTGCTTTTTTTACGGCTTCTCTTAACGAACCATTCTCACCTACCAGATCAAAAAAATCAGATTCCTGCACTTGGTTTCCTTTGATTAAGCTCTTCTGTAAATGTTCCAACGAAGAGAATTCGCTTTCATTTATACCGCAATGAAAGTGTTCCTCTAATGTCTTTTTATCAATAAATAATACTGGTCTTTTAGCAATTTTTATCGCTTTTTGTTCTGTTACTAAGCGATTTAAATCTTTACTGACATTCGCACGGTCTAGGTTCAACGCCTCTGCTATTTCAGTCGAGTTGCTCCCCTTGATTTCAGTTCCAAAAAGAGCCAATTGCTTACTAGAAAATTTGCTCAATTGTTGATGAACAAGATCTATCCTTTTCATTCAAATCACTCCAGTACCCTCATTTTTAACGAAATCCCCAAATCGTTTTAAGTATAGACTTTTCTTAAGTATATTATCCGACATCACGATTATCAAGCAGCGTTGCAAAATAAGCGGTTCTGGCCGTTTTATTAATCACAGGTCATTTTGGTTTCATGCTATAAAAGCTGCTCTTCCAAACTGAAATTGTAGTACTGTCAGAGAGAAAGAACCATGTGGTTTTGTAGAGGGTTCTCGTGGTAAAATCTATTTGATAAAGCAAGAAAAAAGAGCTCAGGAGGAAACGATGGGTTATTATACGACATCACAGGTAGCCAAACTAGTGAACCTTCATCCAAACACCATTCGTCGGTATGAAGAATGGGAACTGATCCCAAAGCCGAAACGGGCTGTGAATGGTTATCGAATATTTACAGATTACCATGTAGAACTGATCCAACTAGCCCGCATCGCTTTTGAAATTGAAATCTTACAATCTGGTCTAAGACAGAAAATGTGGAAAGTAATCAGGGCATTGGCAACTTATGACTTCCAATTAGCAAATCAAAATTTAACGGACTATCAAACGGCTGTCAATCAAGAAATCGATCGAGCCCATGAGGCGATTGAAATTGTTGAAGGGATGCTTCAGAATGCTGTGGATGAAAACATACCCAAGTCACTCACTCGAAGTGAAGCTGCGGCGTATTTAGAAGTTACTGTAGATGCCTTACGCAATTGGGAATTGAATGGTTTGCTGACTGTCAAACGTAGTGCAAATCGTTATCGGATTTATAACGAAACTGATTTGAACCGCTTGAGAATTATTCGTACTTTACGGGCTGCCAACTACTCCCTTGAGTCAATATTACGTTTGCTACTGACTTTGGATCAACGATGCGTTTCTTCTATTAAGAATGTGCTAGAAACGCCAAAACCTGATGAAGATTTAATTGCTGTTTGCGATCAGTTATTAACCTCATTGGAGCTAGCTCAGAAAAATGCAATAATTGTCCGGCAAAAAATTGCACTGTTAAAAGCGCACTATCAGGCTACAGAAAAAGAGGAATCACCTTAGACAATTTAATCGTCTGCGGTGATTCCTCTTATGTCACTATTTTTTGCATTTTATTACTGCTAGAACTAAAGCTAGTATGGCGATTCCCCACACTCGTTGTTTCCTTTTATTTCTCTGAGAATAATCGTCTTTTTGACTATCCACACGTTTCCAATGATATTCTGTCTTATTTTTAGGATTTTTCCATTCCTTGGCAATTTCTTTCCGCAAAGGATGATCCAATTGGCTCGGAGGCAGACTGTCTAATCGACGATGGACGATGTCATTACGATCAGCATAATTAAACGATTCACCATTTAAAATTTGCTGTTGGAAATAGTGCCACTCCGAATAAGTAGCAAAGCGCTTCTTATAATAGTTGATATCGGTGATTAATTTACCCGCATCATCAAATTCTAGCACATTCCACTGACTGACAAATTGACCGTGATCATCTAAAATGAATTCTGAGTGAAAATCTGGCGTTAATCGCTTGCGATTTTCATTTCCTGATTGATAGCTGCTCTTATACTTATTATGAAAGCGAGCTCGTTCGGCAATCATCTTTTCTCCGCCTAGACCACCTTGCTTTTTTGAAGTACGGGCATAAGCAGCTAAGGCAACTTCATCTGAAATTTTAGTTCCGAAGCGACTGCGAACATAAGTAATATTTTGACGATCGAGATACATCCGCAATTGGTGGACTCGAGGATCGTCTAGAATTTTCCCTTCATAGGCTTGTTGAATCGTTTTTGCCAGTCGACTTAAAAATTCACTATGCGGCGGCATATTCGGATCAATTTGATAAGGTCCTGTTAACTGCAACGTACCATTCTCCATCTGGGCACCAAGCTGCCCCAACAAAAGCTCGATTTTTTCCTTAGGTTTTCGCTTTGAAGCTTGGAACATTTTGGTATATATAGCTGAACCAATCAGACGGCTTTCTTGCACTAGTTGTTGTTCAAGTTCTCGTGCCTCTTTTAGGGAAAGTCGGCGGGTACGCTTAATTATTTCTTTTGATAGTAGACGTTGGGCGGCATCATCCCAGATCAATGACTGCATCGTTAAAAATCTCCTTTGAATGGTATCAAAAGAGCTATGCTTATGCTTTTATTAAGCATGAACATAGCACTTTTGCTTTTAACTAAAAAAGTAATTTTTCAATTTGATATTGCTGTCAACATACTGATGGTTGCACATTATTTGAAAACTGTTTAAGTGTGGATTAAAATCCATCGCTACTTGTTCAGACAATAACGCTTGTCCATCTTCTGAAGTATACACGTTAAAGGTTTCATTGGCTAGCTGAATCAACTTACTATCCACTTCGGTAAACACTGGAACCACTTGAAAGTAATTTCCCTTAGCGCAGGAATGCTCCCGTAATTCACTTCCCTCAACTTCATCATTTAATGCTAACAAAAATGCATTATCATCACCAAGTTTATTGAATAAAACTTCAGCCGCTTGATCCGATACTGTAATTTCCATTTTATTTTTTCCTCCCTGCAAAACATCTAACGAATATTTTTGTAGTCTGTACATTCGATAAAAGTGTCATTCAGACAAGCCGTTCGTTTTTGACAGCCCGCTTACGCAGTTCCTGTCCGTCAAAGGTACGAACAACCTTATCTCACAACTCTGCCATAGCGCGGAGTGGAAACATAAGTAACCGTATTTGGTTTGTAGGCTGGCTTTTTCGAAAAAGCTGTTTTTCTAGCATACCGCTGATAATGGCGTTTAGTTGGAAATGTGAATTCGTCACTCCATGGTTTTACATGTCCAGAGAAGTGAATGATGCAGGGTTCCTGACGGGCTTCTTCAAATAGCTTTTCACCCTTCGGATTTGGATGTTCCACTTCTTTTTTCATAATATAGCTTTGAGCATTCCATTGAGGATGCAATGGTAGCCATTCATCATGCAAGATGGCATTTAAGGCATCCTGATCGTGGAACTTTAATTTTTCTGGATTATTTTGGATATAGCTCAATACTCGTTTCGTCACATTTTCATCTAACCATTTTTTGACATCAATTAACATCAAACCAGAGTTAAAGTATAGTTTCGAATCAGTTTCAATGCCCATCAATTCTAAACGATTGTGGAAACCGGCATCCTCAACTGCTGCCAAAGTGTAATTGCCTAAATCGGTTTCCCAAAGTTTGCGAATATCAGTTACAGCAATCATGTCACAGTCTAGATATAGCAACTTATCGACCCCTTTACCACGGAACAATTCAGGAATCGCAATTCTGAAGTATGCCGTTTGAGGAATTCGGTCGCTTTCTACTACATTCTTAAAATATTTTTTGTTAATGTTCAGAAAATGCAAGGTCGCTCGGTAATCCACCAAAGTGTCTAGCATTAATTGTTTACTCTTATAATCAATATTGTCGTCGATTACATAAAAATCAAAGATCGCCTGTTTACTGTTGCAATTTTCTAAGATTGAGACAAACAGAGCAGTAACATGTGGCGCGAAGGCGGCATTACTGCTGGAAACAATCGTTATTCTTTCTTGTGTCATTATGCATTCACCGCTTTCTCAAAGATACTTTCTGATAATAAATCCATATACTCGTCTTGGTACGGATGATCTTCCAACGTATTCCAAGGCTTATCATGACCCGTAAAGTGAACAATCGCCGGTGAATCATTACCTTCTTTGTATAATTCTTGATATTTTTTTGTTGGTGCTGGATGACGATCAAAAATAAGCGACGTCTGCATGTTCCATCTTGGATGCAGTGATGCCCAGTCTTCATATAGCACGGCATTTAAAGCATCTTGATCATGGTAAATTATTCGATCGCCGTGATTTTTTAAGAAATCAATTGTTTTCTCTGTAATTCCCTTTTCATTCCAACGTGGGATGTCAATTACCATCACACCAGAATTAAAGTAATAGTCCTGTGAATCAATTCCTAAGCGTTCCAATGCTTTGGTCTGACCTGGGTCAATAACGGCACCGATTGTTTTACCTTGCAAATTTTCTCGGTAGAGTTTAGAAACATCATCTAAAACTAACGTATCGGCATCAATATAAAGAACTTTTTGATAATTGTATTGTTTTAAGATTTTTGGTAAGGAAATGCGGTAATAAGCAGTTGTCGTAATATGGTCGCTGACTAAAAAGTCTTCATACACTTGACCATCGACAGTTAGGTATTGAATTGTTGCCTTTTCAGATTTATTGTTAACAGTTTCCTCTAATTTTTCTTTACTGGTTTCAGAAATTTCATCATCTATTACATAAATATTCAATGAAACCTCTTTCGATACACAGTCCAATAAAGAACTCAGCATCACGCTCAAGTAAGGAGCGTAGTTCTCATCGGATGCAGTTACAACAGGTATAACATTTTTGTTATGGAACATTTTATTTCACTCCTTTGTTAAAATTTGTTCTTTTTTAATTATGCTTCTACAACATAGACTAGCCTCTCTCAACATTTTTGGCAAAAAAATTGCTCTGTTATCCCTATCATTTTGTCATGAAATACAGAAAAAATTGATCGGATCGATGTTTTTGACTGCTCCATCAATGTTTAAGTTTTTTTTAACAATTAAATTTGTCCATTGTTTCTAATATATTTTTTTGAACCACTTGAGCGTAAAACTTCTCAAATCTAGAAAAATGAACTAGTCTTAAAATAGAATATTTTTATACAAAGGATGGATAAAAATGAAATTAGCCGCAATCGATCTTGACGGAACGTTGCTAGATCCTCTAGGAAACATTCCCAAAAAAAACCAAGAGGCACTACATACTTTTGACCATCAAGGTGGAATCATCGTATTGGCTACTGGTCGGTCAATTCTTTCAGTTAAGGAAGTCTTTGGTAACTTGAAAATGAATGGCTATGTATTAGCTTCAAACGGAGCTTATATAGCTCGAGTGGAAAAAGGAGAAACAGCTGCTGTGTTGAAGCGATTTGATATTCCCGTCGACAAGATTTCGAAAACCTTTGAATTGGCTGAACAAGTAGGAGTCACCATTGTTGCTAGTCGCGAAACCCAAGACGATCGTATAACTTTTGAATCCATTGCTGATGAAGTAGACAGTCCTTATTATGCTCAGTTTCATTTGCAGGATGCTTCAGCAACTGAACTATTGAGACAGGTTCACGAAGGTGAGATCAGTTATTTCAAACTAGCTTTTAATGATCCAGATGAAAAAAAATTAAAAGCCCTGCGTGTACTTTTCGATGCAGCAGGAATTCATTCCGTGTATACTGACACGCATTGGCTTGAGGTAATGGCTGATGGGGTGAATAAAGGAACCTCCCTTCTCTACTTAGCTAAGCATTTACAAATTGACCCAAAACGAATCTTGGCTTTTGGTGATCAGGAGAATGATATTGAGATGTTGAAGGTTAGTGGTGTAGGGGTTGCGATGGACAATGCATTGGAACCCGTTAAGGAAATTGCTCAACAAGTAACTAAATCGAATGAAGAAGCTGGGGTTGCAGTTGTGTTGGAGAAATACTTATAAAATTGCAAGCAAAAGGGTTGGCTCGTTTAAGCGCCAACCCTTTTTAGTGTTCTTAAATAGTTATGTCTTCTGGTCTACTCTACATAAAGAGTGACAAATTTTGCATGCGTAATATTTTCTAAATAGATAGTATTATTGGTTACAGTCAGGTCTTCAATTCGTTCTTCCTTGAGAGTTACTTTTTCCACTTTTTTTACTGAGTGGTTAAAGTAAATGGCAGCTTTAACCTCTTCTTTTAAGTGTCCATTATATAGGCGTAAAATATAACCTTCTCTATCTTCAGCTTTTTTCACTACACTTAGGGTTAAATCACCAGTTACCTCAGCTAAACTAAAGCTAGTTGGCAATATCTGCGGCTCATCTCCTAAAGTGAAAATCAGGCGTGTGTTTAAAAACTCGGCGTATTGATACAATTGGAGCGGAGTAACAGCTTGTTTTGCAACGTTTGCTATATCTGATTGATTAAAATGGCCTGCATAATAATAGACAGAGAAATCAAAACTCAGCGACTGGTGCAATTGTGCAGCAGGCGTCGCAATGACCGATTCGCCAGACGCTCGACCAGGACGGTACATCAAATCTTCTTTGCCCATAAAGCCATAGGTTCTAAAGATAGTTAAACGAATCGTATCATAATCTTTCCCGACAATTTCGTATTCACGAACACCTTTTGGTATCAGGGCAACGCCATGTTGATCATCAAACAGACTGACGAAGGTTTGACAAGTTTCTATGGCAATTGGTTGTTCGTTCCAATCTGCTTTATTTGCTTCCCACAATGCCATCTCTTTTTCAAAGATAACTGGACGCTGGATAGTTCCAAATTGCTGATCCGCTGTTGAAAATTTTGAAGGAATCGCCGTATCAAAAAGAACACAAACACGATGACTATTTACGGCTAGATTATCTACAGCTAAAGTGAAATCAATAATCGGTGATTTTTTTTTCAAGCTCAATCTTAAGGAGATTGGCAGTTCAGTGGTTGCTTTTTTAGCTGCTCGTTCCTCCAAATTCGCGGGAACCCGCATTACAAAAGTACACTTGATAGTCTTGATTACTTCAGACTCCTGAACTTCAATAGTCGGTTCAAAATCCGTAGAGGTAATCACCCAATCCTTAATTGGCGGTGAATAATTGAAGGAATCACCATCGTCACCATTTTCTTCAATAATCCCCTGTTCTTTATAGGTAACCAAACTTGTTTTGTCTAAAATATCAAAAGACCCGTTTTGATTTACTGTGATTTTGTAGTGTTCATTTTCGATTGTTCGCTGCTTAGACTCTGCTAATACTTGTTGACTATTACCTTTTAAATCGATGGTTAATTGTGTATAGCCTAAACTTGGTACCATTGAAGCTTCTAAAGCAATTTTTGCCTTATAGATTTTTTCCGGACGGTATTGTTCTTTCGTGGGGTTCATAGTATTCCCCTGATTCAATACATAATCGGTCTGATCAATCATCTCTAAAATTGTATACGGCAATTGATTACCTACTTCATCAATTACTGCAAATTCTTTTTGTGGCAAATAAACTTCAGCCTCTAGAACTTCCGCTCGCTGATGGTCGTATAGATTGAATAAAGTAAAGGTAATTGGTGTATCTTTTGGCTGTTTAATGGCTGTGGCAATTTGTCGCATGGTTAATTCCATCAGATTCATGGAAATATCTCGGGCTTGCTTGTAACGCATATACACATCTTCGTTGGTTGTGTCAGATACACAAGAACCAATCGAATCATGTGCAGCATTTTCAAACATGAGTTTCCAGATTTCCTTGACAGTTTCGGTTGGGTATTCAAAACCTAACTGCATCGCTATGGTTAACAGTGGCTCCATTATATTTGTTAAATAGTGCTGAATTTGCGTATTCATTGCTTTTAAGTCAGAACGAGAAGAAAAGATCGTTTTATGAATCCGCATTAGTTTTCCATTGATCAGTTCTCCAGTTAATTTTTCCAATTGTGGCTGCTGATCTTTGATTGCTTGAATGTACTTTTCAATAGTAGAAAAATGCAGATCATATTCAGGGTATAATTGATTCATTTGTTCTACTAATTCAGGAAGGTTTTCTCGAACTGGCGCTTGATCAAAACCGTTAGGAAAATAGACTTGAGCGGTTGAGCTACGACTCCAGATTGTTTTAAAGGGCTCCTCATGCAAAAATTCGGCCAAGGCTGTTGGTTCTTCAGGAATTGCACCACCAATGTAGTATCCTCCCGGAATTTGGAATGCGGTCACTGTTGATCCGTCTTCTCCTTGCCATAAGAATTCGGTTTTTTCCACGTCATCATCACTGACCCCACGCCAGAACAAAGTGTCTTCAATTCCGAACTGTTGATAAATCTGCGGCATACTAGCTGCCTGTCCGAAAGAATCCGGAACATAGCCGACATTCATATAATCGCCAAATTCTTTACAAATTTCCATACCATACTGCATATTTCGAACAATACTTTCGCCAGAAATGACTAGCTGATCGGTTTGCGTGTACCAAGGACCGATAACCAGCTTACCTTGTTGAACAAGTTCTTTGATCCTATCTTTGTCTTGCGGACGCCACTTCAGATAATCATCTAGTAAAGAAGCTTGACCGTCTAAAATAAAACTGTCATAACCTGTTCCTTTTTCCAATTGTTCCAAGACTTTTTTCAGGTTATGCATCAAGTAAACTTTTGAACGACTAGTAGTAAAATACCATTCTCTGTCCCAATGACTATGGGGGACGACGTGTACAGTTTTTTTCATGCGAATAAACTACTCCTTCTGGAATAAAAGAGGCACTTGACGAGCATCACTCGTCAGTGCCAATTTTTTAATTTTCAAAACTAATATCAATATCGTTTACATCAATTTCTTCTGACTCATTGTTATCGACTTTGTTGAAGTTTACAAACAATGGTGCCAAAAATCCGATGAAGGCTGCCCCAGCAAATAAGCCAACTAGATAGGCCCAACCATTACCTACTGTAAAGAAGCCATAAATTCCACCTACTGGCGGCATTTTGTCATACATTCCTAAGGCAATCCCTAGACCTGAAGCAATTGCACCACCAATCATATTGATCGGCACCAGTTTCAAAGGACTAACTAACGTGAAAGGAATTGCACCTTCTGTAATTCCAATAAAGCCCATGATAAAGTTGTTGCGTCCAGCATCTAATAGCTCAGCGTTGAACCGTTTTTTATGAAAGACTGTTGCTAATGCGTAGCCGAATGGTACAGCACAGATTGCTACATTGACAATAATTGCTGGTAAATAGACCCCTTCTGCTAATAAAACATTCCCAGCCATCCAAGCAGCTTTGTTGACTGGTCCACCCAAATCTGAGCCAATCATAGCTCCCATAATCATCGCTAAAAGAACTTTGTTGACATCATTTTCAATCATCGTTCGAATCCATTCCACTAAGCTTGTATTGATCCAAGCTAATGGTTCTGATAATAACGCACCCATTACGATCGCTACAGATAATGTAGCGATTAATGGTAAAATCACCAACGGCATCACACCTGAGAAAGATTCAGGTAACTTGATCTTATTTTTAGCAATTTTTACTAAATAGCCGGCTAAGAAGCCAGCTATAACCGCTCCTAAAAAACCAGCATTGGTACTTGTTGCAACTGCTCCGCCAATAAATCCAGCGCCAAGTGCAGCTTTATCACCAATTGAATACGCAATGAACCCTGCTAATACTGTATTGATTAACCCAATACCGGTCCAACCTACTTGTTCAATTGCATATAATGCATGACGAAAGCCTTCTGCTTCAGCATAAGGATCTAAGCTGGTTAATCCCATTCCCAAAGCGATCATCTTTGGGATCGCTACTACTAAAGATGCACCAATAATCAATGGCAAAACAAAGCTGATTCCACTCATTAAATGACCTTTAATTTCTGCTAAACTCTTTTTCACTTCGCATTCTCCTCCTTGTTCTTAATTTGCAGTATTTCGTTGTTGAACGGCAGCGACACATTTTTTCAAAACAGCCTCTGGCGCTTTAATACAGGTATTAATATTAACCCGCAGCTGTGGTTTGCCTTCAAAACGTTCCAATCCGACCACTTTTTGATCCGTTGCCAACAAGACAAAATCCGCTTCATTGGCTTCAGTTTGACTAATTTTGTTGACCTGACCTAATGACCCTTGTTGTTCGATTTTTATGTCATAGCCTAGTTTTACTCCGGCTTTTTCCAAGGCTTTAGCGGCCATTGGTGTATGGGCTAAGCCCGCTGGACATGCTGAAATTCCTACGATTTTCATACTATTTTCTCTCCTATCATTTCTTTACTAATTTGTTTGGCTAAAAGTGTTTTATCATCCGTTTGTTGAATCGTTTCTATAAAACTATCCTCCATTAAAGCAGTTGCTAACCGACTTAACATTTCTAAGTGCAAGGTTCCAGCATCTTCCATCGGCACTAATAAGGCAAAAACATTCACAACTAGGGAGTCATCGAAGGTTTCCCAGGAAATGGGTTGTTTTAAACGTACATATATAACTGTGGGTGCTAGTACGTAAGTTGATTTCGCATGAGGAATGGCGAAGCCTGCTTGTAACCCCGTGGAAAATTGCTGCTCTCTTTCTGTAAATGCAGTACGAACTTTTTCAGTATCTTCTACGATCCCTAATTCTTTAGCATAATCTGCTAAGATCACAAAAAGTTCCGTTTGGTTTTGAGCATCTACGTTTAATAATACGTGTTCTTCAGTGAAGTTCATTTTGAACCTCCTTTCTGCTTGTCGTTTACAAGAACAACTTTACGAGTTTATTTGGTTAGTGTAAACACTTCCAGTTTCCAGTAAAAGTGGAAGTCAATTGATAAAACGCTTTCCAAACTCACTTCCACTTTTACTGGAAAACAGCGAGAGGCTAGGATATTTTAATCGCTTACAAATTAATGTATGATGACTATGAAGCAATTCTGGAGGTGAACAAATGTCAAAATTATCTTATCAGCGACTAGATGAATTGCTGGAATGTTTCATTAAACAAACTGAACCAATTCCTATGAGTGAGTTAACTAGCGTCTTTCAAGTCTCAGACCGGACTATACGCACCGATATTACTAATCTGAACGATACCCTGAAAAGTGTCGGGGGACATGTTTCGTTAATTCGTCGCAAAGGCTACTTATTGAAGGTCACTGATCAAGCAGACTTCGAACAATGGTGGACGGATGATCTGGATTCCTTAGAAATTAGTCTTACCTCGACGGAAGAGCGCCAGCATTATTTACTTTTTACATTATTCAAAGCTAGTACAACTTTGTCGTTGGACGATTTCTTAGATCAGCTATTTGTTAGCAAAAATACGTTTTATTCTTACTTAAAAACAATCCGTGATCAATTGTTACCTTATGGTTTAAAAATTGTTAATCGGCCTAACATAGGTTTTGAAGTGGTTGGTAATGAATTCGCTAAACGCCAAGCCATTAGTGAGCTTTTAATTGGTAAGGATTTACAAGAATATTTGTTAGGTTTCACGGAAACTGAGCTGGCATTGTTTGATAATATTGATTTAACTTTATTACAAGAATTGGAGCTGTCCTATCTCGCTCCCTTGGGTTTGCTAGAATCAGACTACTACCATAAAAATATATTGTCACATTTTGCTCTAGCCTTAAGTCGTTTTATCGATGGAAAACCTATTACAAAGATGCCAGTGAAGGTACCGCAGCTAAAAAGCATTGCTAATGAACCATTGACCCAATTTATAGCGGAGCTGAATCGATCCTTCGAAATTCAATTACCTCAAGAAGAACATGACTATTTTATTTATTATTTATCAGTAAATGCCCCTCGCTTTGTAGAAACTGAAGTTGCCACTCAACAGTCAGAATCTATTGCAGGTGTTATCGTAAATGAACTTTTGCAGGAAATTAAAGTAACGGCCAACTATGATTGGACACATGATGCTATTTTAATAAAAGATCTAACTTCTCATATCGAAGGGTTTATTCATATGAATAGTCTCGAAGCTGGGCAAAGTAATCCCTTATTATTAACGATTAAGCAATCTTTTCCATTAGCTTATGATCTGTGTTTGACGCAATTAGAGAGTATCGGACCTGCCTATGGCTTGTATTTTTCCGAAGATGAGATTGGCTATATCGCTCTGCACATAGCCGGTGCGTTGGAACGCAGCTCAACTTTAGAAAATCGTAAGTATAAAGTGGTTTTAGTTTGCGGAACGGGACGGGCGATGAGCCGGATTATCGAAGCTAAAATTAATAAACGTTATCGAGACAAGTTTGAAATTGTCCAACGGCTTTCCTATGTGGAGCTTCAGCAACAAGCTTTAGCAGACATTGATTTTGTAATTACTACTATTCCTTTGGATCAGCTGACAACGCCTTTTATTTATATCCGTATGAATCAGTTAGATAAGGACATCGAGAAAATTGACCAATTTCTGGAGGAATTTGAAATGAAAACTTCGACTATTCTTGGCTTGTTTCAAAAAGATGCTTTTCATTTATTTTCTGAGCCAATTACAAAAGAAACTTTATTAGAGGAGATGTGCCGATCCTTAGAAGCACAAAATTTCGTACCTAAAGAATTTTATGAGAGCATTCTAACTCGAGAAAAGATCAGTCAAACGAACATTAATCAACTAATCGCAATTCCCCACCCGATGTCGTTAGTTGCAAAACACTCTCGACTTTCAGTAGCAATAGTTCCTGAAGGTGTAGATTGGGGCAATGGAGAAAACGTTCAGTTTGTCTTTTTATTCGCCATTACAAAGGAAGATTATGAGAATACTGGAGAGATTTATAGCTTATTGCTGGATTTTATGGAGCGAATAGATTTACAACAAGAAATTCTCAAACATCCAGACTTTGATCACTTTATAAAAACATTCAAAACACTCTAAAAATTAGGATATTCCTTTTTTTAGAGTGTTTGATTTATATTTAAAGCTATAAGTTGGAAACCCCTTCATTTTCTCCTTGCCATAGAGTTAACTCCATGGTTTAAACTAATGAAAAAGAACGGAGGCAGAGCAAATGAAAAAAAGACGTTTGGGTAACTCCAACATCGAGGTATCGGCAATTGGGCTGGGAACGATGGGCATGGATCATGCCTATGGACCTCAAGCAGATCGCCAAGAAATGAAGCACTTATTAATGCGAGCTGTGGAACTGGGCTGTAATTTTTTTGATACAGCGGTGCTTTATGGTGAAGCAAATGAGGAATTATTAGGAGAAACTTTTGAAGCCATTCGTGATTCAGTCGTGATTGCAACTAAATTTGGAATTATAGGTCAAGAAATAGTGGATGATCAACCACAAAATGTTTTGAACAGCCAGCCTGATTCTATCCGTGAACAGTTGGAAGGATCGCTTAAGCGATTACGTACCGACTATATAGATTTATATTACCAACATCGTACTGATCCAAATGTAGAACCAGAGGAAGTTGCTCAAGTAATGAATGATCTAATCACAGAAGGAAAAATTCGTGCTTGGGGACTATCCAATGCTTCTGTCGATTATATTCGCCGAGCTCATGCTATTTGTCCCTTAGCCGCCATTGAAAATCAATACTCGATGGTATGGTGCGAGCCGGAAAAAGAACTTTTTGATCTGTGCGAAGAACTAGGAATGGCTTTTGTTGCTTATAGTCCTTTAGGGAATGGGTTTTTAAGTGGAAAATATACAAAAGAATCACAATTTCCAGAAGGTGATTTTCGTAATTTTATGGGACGTTTTAAGCCAGAGGTTATTGATCGTAACCAACAGTTGCTGGATCTGATCAGTGGACTAGCAGATCGAAAAAAAGCTACCTCAGCGCAAATTGTTTTAGCCTGGGAGTTGGCGCAAAAGCCCTACATCATCCCGATTCCGGGAACAACTAAATTACATCGTTTGGAAGAAAATCTTGGTGGAGCAAATGTAAAACTATCCACCGAAGATTTAACGCAACTCAATGATGCACTAGCAAAGATCGAAATTGATGAAACTCATTTTTAAAGCTTCTCGAAAGCTATCCGATACTGGGTAGCTTTTTTATTTATCTTCAGACAAATCCTTTATCTACAATTTCTTTATTTAGTGATACACTATAAGAAAGGTTGCATACCGAGGAAAGGATTTGAATGACATGGAACCAATCACCAGTAATGATTTAAAAAAGGAAATAACTGAACTGATTAATTCAGGTGAAAATGCTTATTCTGTTGCCTTGTTTGGTATTTCAACACATTACCTTTTAGGAGCACAAACGGAAATTGACTATGACTTTTTTGATTTTTTAGAGGAAGTAGAAATGGATGCTGTCCCTGATGCAGAAAGTGATGACGGTGCCTTTTTAGAATTGATTACGTTGTATTATTTATTGGTAGAAAATGTACAAGATTTTGAAAAAGGTGTCAATTGGATGCCCGGGCTCAGCCCACAACAAAAACAAACTATTTTGAATTGGCCTAAAAATTATATTTTGAGTGTATTCGAATTGAAGGTTATGGGAAAAAACGTTGCCTATAAAGATTTAAGAGATGGTAAGGTGTATGACATGGGTTATGCTGCATCTGAGATTGGTCTTACTGCTAACAATAAGGAGAAAATTAAACTAGTTTCCTTGATCTTACCTACTGAAGACACTTATTTAGCGGCCCCGCCAGTCTTTTACCCAATTAATGATCTTGCTTTTGCTCGCATGAAAAAGATTCCAGATACGGAAGAATATGAGTATGCGATTTTATTGGAGTGCTCCGATTTCTTAGATAGTAAATACAGCGATGATGACGTGGAATTTGATGATTTGGATTTGAGCGATTACACTTTCTATCCAGCCGTTAAAAATGCTGGAGAAACGGATAAAAGCTTCGCAAAACGGATGTTAAAGCAAAATACCTTCTTCCAAATATTCGCACATTATACACAGGCAGAAAAATTGTTAGTAAAAGTGATCAAAACCTTTCCGCAATTGTTTCATGCCTATACGAATGCTAATGAATTACTGGAAGCTTTGCGTCTTTTATTTGTAGGGGAAGAATTCGATGACGAAGAGTTGACATCGTCATCTGATGAAGTATCAATCTTTTGGTATACTTTGATCAAGGAACACCTACCGAAAGAGGTGAAGGCGATCAAACCTTATATTATTTCGGATGGTTTAGATGACGATGACTTGATGTTTTAAAAATCCGAGACCAGAGCTCTTTAGCAAGATGCTTTGGTCTTCTTTATGTTCAAACTTATTTTCCAATGAGCCATCACTAACTTAGTAGACTTACTAAAAGAATAAAACCGATTTTTCATCTATCGTTTCTGTCCATCTCGTTTCAACAACGCAAAACTTAAACAGTCAACTGTTCCTCTCGTTCAATTTATTTTACTGCTAAAAAGGTAGTAAAATAGGTAGTTTTCAGAGCTTTCATACAAGTCCCATAATGCCCTTCATATCATTTGACTTCCTTCGAGCTAAAAAAGCTCTCAATCCTTCTATAGATCGAGAGCTTCCTTATTTATTCTCTTACAACCACTCGCATACCCATAGGAACAGTATCATAGATCCATTTTGCATCAGGAACCGATAAGCGAATACAGCCATGAGAAGATGGTCGAACGCCTAATGTTTCAGCTTCACTTTCAATATAATTACCATTTTCATCGATGGGTACCGTATGGAACAAGTACACACCATGATCCCGCCAAGAAACCCAGTAATTAGCTCCTTCTCCGGTTGCTTGATTATAAAATGTTTCACCTCGTTCTGGTTCTATGACGAATTCCCCTAACGGTGTCGCTGATTCTCCTTCTAATCCAGTTGAACAATTCATTGTATAGAGAATTTCATCTCCACGCTTAAAATAGACCTTTTGATCATTGATGGACACGTCGATCCAATCATCCGGTGTTAATTCAGGATAGCTTTTTGCCTCTGATGGTTCATTCAGCTTGTTTTTTACTGTTTGTACTTCTTCCGTGGAACCTGATGTGACAACTTCACTATTTGTAGTACTCTCTATTGATTTAGTTAAATTATCTTTACTACTAACGAAATCTTCAAAAATCGAGCTGATAGCTGTTAAGGCTTCCTGCGTCTCTTGACTCTCAGCCAGATACACGGTTGCCGGAATCACAAACATCAAGATTAAACAAATAAAACCGACAAATTTTTTCAAACGAACGCTCCTTTCCGAAGAAAAGAATCAATCCCTTCCCCATCAGGATTTCGTTTATTATATCAGAGATTAGTTTACAAAAGGATTACATTGCCTTTATTCTTTGTTTCATTTTTTTATAGATTATTTTTAACCACTAATTCAAAGAAGCCACACTGATCCCTATCGTCTCAGCACCAGTAATTTTTCACTTACCATTGCAGGATACATTATTTTATCTCGATTTCCCCCTATGGCATCTTTCATAGAAGGATTTATTCCATAAATCCAACTGGTACCGGCAGGATCAACGGTCGCGATCACCAACTAATAAAACGAACGAATTTCTGAAATGTCTTGATATTTAGCTTGGCGAATCATTGCCTGCATTTTAATCTAGATCTTCTCTAATAAACGGCATACTCATACAACGTGGGCCACCACGACCGCGAACTAATTCACTACCAGGAATACGATGCAACGTTATACCTGCTTCTTCTAATTTTTGATTCGTAATCGGGTTGCGATCATAGACCACAACTTCACCTGGGCCGATCGCCAAAGTGTTAGACCCATCATTCCACTGCTCTCTGGCAGCCGCTGTCAAGTCATCACCGCCGCAGCGAATAAATTCAACTGCCGGTAATTCTAGATAACGACATAGAATGCGTTCCAAAGAGTCTGTTTCCTCCACAATTTTCGGAACACCACTTTCCTTAGCCACTGAATAAACAACTAAATTTTCTTCAATTTCCGGATGAATAGTAAATTTGTCGTGATCCACCATGGTAAAAACTGTATCCAAGTGCATGAATTTTCTTACTTCGCCAATGTTAAAAGCTAAAATATGTTCAAAGCTGTCTTCGTAGTCAAAAACATTTTTAGCTAGCTTTTCAATTGAGTTAACATCCGTCCGTTGCGAAATTCCGATCGCCAGCACTTTTGGCGTCAGCACTAAAATATCGCCTCCTTCTAAGCGAGTATCCATTGTGCGATTGTACAACAGTTTTACTGGATCATCCTTAAACATAGGATGATGCTGAAAAATGTATTTACCGTATAAGGTTTCTCGCCGACGAGTTTTAGCATACATCTTATTCAAGGAAACACTGCTACCGACAATGGAAAAGGTATCTCGGGTAAAATACAAGTTAGGCATAGGATCAATGTAAAACGGATTACTGTCCTCCACCATATCAGATAAATTTTGGTTTCGGGTAATGGTAAACTGATTCTTTCGCAGGCCTGCCATGGTTTGGTCAATGAATGCTCGAGTGTCCTTAATGGATAAAAAATATTCCTCGATTTCTTTTCGAGTATCCACACCCGTAACATAAGCTTCATTCAAATACTCAGTTAAAAACTGCTGCCTTAGCTCCTCAGAATGTAACGCTTCTGCTGCCAAGTCCTCTAAATAGACAACGTCAACCCCTTGCTTTCTTAATGTCTCAGCAAAAAAGTCATGTTCTTTTCTCGCTTGTTCTAAAAAGGGGATATCATCGAATAATAGCTGCTCTAAATAATCGGGCATTAAATTTTCCAACTCACTGCCTGGCCGATGCAACATCACTTGTCTTAGTCGACCGATATCAGAATAAACGTTTAATGGATTTGTCATTTTTAAGACCTCCTTACACTTTTATGCTATCAAATCACAGAGTCTTTCACAATGTATAAAGTCTTTGAATGGACAAAATAAGATAAATAAAGAAACTTTTTTGAAGTATTTTCACTTTTCGATGAAAAATAGATGAATTTACGATGAGAATCTGGTACAATTCCAAAAATAGCTTTAATTGAGTTTGCGGCAAAACTCGAGGTGAAAAATGTGAGAAAATTTTTAGGTGATGTTGACAGAATTGTGGTCAAAATAGGAACAACCTCTTTGATCCATCCAAATGGGAAGATTAATTTTTCTGGAATTGATCAACTAGCGTTTGTTCTAACGGATTTAAACAACAAAGGAAAAGAAATTATTCTTGTATCATCAGGCGCAATCGGCGTAGGCATGGAAAAACTGCGCATGACTGAACGACCAGCAACGATTCCAGAGCAGCAAGCGGTTGCTGCTGTAGGACAATCGGAATTGATGCATTTTTACAATCAGCGTTTCTTAGCTTACAATCAGCAAACGGCGCAGGTATTGATGACGCGGGACATCGTCGATTATCCTGAAAGTCGTAAGAATGCAATTAACACGCTGGAGCAATTATTAATGATGGATATTATCCCCATCATCAATGAAAACGACGCAGTAGCCGTTGATGAATTGGACCATTTAACTAAATTTGGTGACAACGATGAATTATCAGCGATTGTCTGCCAAATGCTGAATGCAGATTTATTGATTATGCTTTCGGACATTGACGGATTTTACTCAGACAATCCTAGCAAGAACAAAGACGCTATTTTATATTCTACCATTTCAGAAATCACTCAAGATATTATGGCACAAGCGGGCGAATCTGCTGGTAGTAAATTTGGCACTGGCGGGATGATCAGTAAATTAAAAGCGGCTAGACGTGTTTTAGATGCACAAGGAGCTATGGTGCTAGCAAATGGCAAGCCACCTCGTATCATTTTTGACATTTTAGATGGAAAAGAAGTCGGAACACTTTTCAGGGGGAAAGAATATGTGTAATACGATGGAACAATTAGGAAGAAATGCCAAAATGGCAGCTACAACCTTAAGCAGCTTAGACACGAAAACAAAAAATGCCTGTCTGCAGGTAATGGCAGATAAGCTGAGAAAACATAGCAATCGTGTATTAACCGCCAATCGCAAGGATTTGGAAAAAGCAGCCGCAAACGGCACACGTGAAGTTATGCTGGATCGATTGCGATTGACACCCGAACGAATTGAAGCAATGGCTCAAGGGATTGAACAGGTAATTGAACTGCCCGATCCAATTGGCGAAATCAGCAAAATGTGGCGCAACGAAGCGGGGCTTTTAATTGGTCGTCAGCGGGTTCCCTTAGGTGTAATCGGAATTATTTTCGAGTCGCGACCAAATGTTACCACAGATGCTGCGTCCTTGTGTTTCAAAACGGGCAATGCAGTGATCCTGCGTGGTGGAAAAGATGCGTTTCAATCAAATGAAGTTTTAGTCACCATTATGCAAGGAGCTTTGGCAGCCTGCGACTTACCTCGCAATTGTATTCAATTTGTCAATGACACTTCCCATGAGGTTGCCAATCAAATGATGAAAGCCAATGCGTATTTAGATGTTTTGATTCCTCGCGGCGGTGCCGCTCTAATTAAGCGCATCACAGAAAATGCAACAGTTCCTGTTATCGAGACTGGCACTGGCAACAACCATGTATATGTTGATTCGGCTGCCCAATTAGATATGGCGGAAAATATTATCATTAATGCTAAGGTTCAACGCCCTTCTGTCTGTAACTCTATCGAGACGATTCTTATCCATGAAGATATTGCAGAAGAATTTTTACCTCAGATAGAACAAGCCTTAGTGACAAATCAGGTAGAATTACATGCCTGTCCGAAATCAATGCTGCACCTGCAAACGGCTAAACCTGCAGAAGACGAAGACTGGGCCACTGAATATTTGGATTTAATTTTAGCAGTTAAAATCGTGTCATCATTAGATGAAGCGATTCACCACATCAACAAATACAATTCTGGTCACTCAGAAGCCATTGTTACTGACAGTTATTCAGCTGGGCAACGCTTCTTAAACGAAGTGGACGCAGCGGCAGTTTATATTAATGCTTCTACCCGCTTTACCGATGGCTTTATGTATGGCTTTGGTGCCGAGATTGGTATCTCTACCCAAAAACTCCACGCTAGAGGACCGATGGGATTAGAGGAATTGACCTCTACCAAGTTCGTTATTCAAGGAAATGGTCAAGTACGGGAAGGTTAATGATTTATCGTGAACAGGTGCAGGTGCCAATTTGGGCCTCACCTGTTTTTTTCATTCGATCTTAGCAACCTCATGCATCCTCGGTGTTGTATGAGGACTAGGAGACTGAAATATATTCAAAACACTAAGCTTTTGGCGATAGAAAAATAGCGTTCAGTAAACTATTGCTGCTAATAAATCATGTGTGTTGTCTCTCGTTTAAGCAAACGGTTTAGCTATCAGACTGCCTACGCTTGCTTTTACTTTTTGATAGTATCAGGAAATAGACGACTGAAAAGCAGCTCCTCCGAAGAACAGCTGCTAGATTTTTATCCATTCGCAATTTTTGAAGTTTCTTGGCTCCACTGACTTGGATCTGTCCGATCTACCGCTTCTTTTCCCTGCTGCAAGCGTTCGTAGAAATCCAACTTGTCGCTTAAATAGAAAGAACATTTTTGCAGCTTTTCTATTTCTTCGTTCACTCTAGCCTGCTGCTCCCGTACGATTTCAATACGTACAGGTAAGGCCTCTTCACCGATCAAACATAAATCCACATAACGCTTAATCGCATCTAAAGTCATCCCACATTCTCGCAATACTTTGACTCCGGTTAACCAATTGACTGCTTCTTCATCAAACAGCCGAATATTGTTTTTTCCACGTTTTAAATTGGGAATTAGTTCATTATCAGTATAAAAGCGAACCGTATGGGGATTCATCTCTAACATTTCAGATACTTGCTTTACTGTATACATAAACTTTTCTCCTTTTTCCTGTTGACTTAGAGTCGCTCTAAGGTGATACAGTCATTGTAGCAATAAAAAATAGAAGAGACAATAGGAGGATTTTTCTATGGAAATGATTAAATTAAACAATGGACTAGAAATGCCAATTGAAGGTTATGGAGTATTTCAAGTTACACCAGAAGAAACAGAACGCTGCGTATTAGATGCTTTAGCAGTGGGGTATCGTAGCATCGATACAGCCGCAGCTTACGCAAATGAAGAGGCAGTCGGTTCAGCCATCAAAAAAAGTGGCATTCCTAGAGAAGAGTTATTTATCACTACCAAGTTGTGGGTCCAAGATCAAGGCTACGACAACGCTAAAAAAGCGGTCGAAACTTCTTTAGAAAAATTAGGACTAGATTATTTAGATTTGTATTTAATTCATCAGCCATTTGGCGATTATTACGGCTCATGGCGGGCAATGGAAGACTTGTATAAGGAAGGAAAATTGAAAGCTATCGGTGTGTCTAACTTTGAAGTCGATCGTCTAGTTGATTTGATTTTAAATAATGAAATTACTCCAGCCGTCAACCAAATTGAAGTGCACCCTTTCCATCCGCAGCAGACTGCCAAAGCTGTGATGGACGAATACGGTGTACGTACAGAAGCATGGGGTCCATTAGCAGAAGCACAAAATGATATCTTCAATAATGTTGTGCTAAAAGAAATTGCGGCTAAGTACCAAAAATCAGTGGCACAGGTTGTCTTAAGATGGCATATAGAGCGAGGCGTAATTATCATTCCTAAATCCGTTCGAAAAGAACGCATGCAAGAAAATCTGGCTCTTTACAACTTCAGCTTAGATCAGTCTGACATGGAAAAAATCACTGCCTTGGATACTGGTAAAAGCGACATTATTGATCACCACAGTGTCGAAACTGTGAAGATGCTAAATGGCCTGAAGATTCACGACTAATTATATTTCAAAAAAAGGTTATGACAGAAGTGTTCAGCTCCGAGAAATAAGCCAAATAATCTGAAAATAGCTGCTTCAGTTACACCGATTATGCGGTTTTCTGTTCATTCGTTTTCAATAGTCTTCTACTAGTTAACTTATTATGTAATTGAACCACATTCTAATTGTCACTTGGTAAACTGGTAAAAAATTTTGAGTTCTTGTATTTATAATACCTATGAAAAACTCCTGGCAAATTTGCTTAGTTTCGCAAATCATTCATTTTCTTCCATGAGTTTTCTATATATAGCAAAAAAGGCTGGATTCTCCAGCCCGTCACTTGCTTACAAATAAAAATCAATCCCTACCTCCGTATCCTCCACCAGCGATTTTGCTGGAGTCTTAGCAATCAACCAGCACCAGTAAAAATCACCCACACAGGCACCACCATGAACTGCCGCAAACAAAATATATATATTGGAAGGTAAAATTCCCAGCAGGTAAGCCCCTGTCAAACCAAGAGTAATTAGTACAAAAGGAGCCGCTGAGATGCAGGCAAATTGCCCTCTCGTATATTTTGATCCCGGCGAGGCAGCATAGGCCATCCCATTTTTGAAGCCGAATTTCACCTTGCCTGTTGGGGCAAACAATTTGAAAAATAGCCCATGAATCAATTCGTGAATCACAGTCAAGACCACTAATAGAACCAACATAAAAATAAAATTTCTCAATCGGTAAGAATAGTCACCATTACCTACCGGCCAAATCACTGTTACGCCTACAAAAACTACATACAAAACTATAATGATCGGGATCGAAGCAATATTCAACCGCCTAACTAGTTTTTTGTCGTTAAAAATATCAATCGAGCGAATCCGTTCCATCACTAATCCCCTCCTTTTCTTCCATTGTAGTTTTTTTCCCAAATGAATACAATGGCCGCCTAGATGAAATGATAGTGGTGTTAAGAAAAGAATCCCCTGCATTCCAAACGTTTTATTTTGAAATATACCATTTATATTGAACTAAAAACATCAAAAGTACACCTCCCTCTCACAAAACCTGTTGAAACTGTTCTATTCCCTAACTAGGTACGGTAAAATAGAAACAATGCAGCTCCATCGGAAAAGCAATCCAGCAAAGCTGCCTAGTACTGAACTATTAGGAGGAATCAATATGACCATTGGAAACCGCGTATATTTGAAACGAAGTCTGCCCGATCCTGCATTAGTGAAACGCTTTAGCAAGTTGCCGACTGCCGATGTGGCTGACTGCATGTCTCGTACATCCGCTCTATCACCGGAAATCAAACTGCAGTCCTCACCAGAAAATTACATGTGCGGCGTTGCGCTGACTGTGAAGGCCCGCGCTGGCGACAATTTGATGATTCATCAGGCGATGCAGATGGCTCAAGAAGGCGATGTAATTATCGTTTCTAATGAAGGCGACCGTTCGCGGGCAATGACCGGTGAAATGCTGTATCGGTATATGGCCGAGTTCAAAAAAGTAGCCGGTATTGTGATCGATGGTCCGGTTCGCGACCTGAACGTCTTGTCTCAAGGTAAGTGTCCACTTTACGCTACCGGCTCGACCCCAGTTGCTTCTTATAAAGAAGGTCCCGGCGAAGTCAATGTTCCGATTTCCATCGGCGGTGTGGCAGTCATGCCCGGAGATATTGTCTTAGGCGATCTTGACGGAGTGGTTATTGTTCCTAAAAAAGATGCTGCAGCGATTATCGACAAAGCCGAAGCAATTACTGCCAACGATCCTATGAAAGTCAAAAAAGCCGCCGAAGGAAATATCGACCACTCCTGGTTAGCCGGATCAATGGCAGCCAAAAAGGTTGAGTTTATTAACGACGAGTATTCATTGTAAAACAGAATTTTCACTCTATGAAAAAAGAGAAGTCCGCTCCGCAAGCGAACTTCTCTTTTTGGTGTATTCCCCAAGATACTGTACAGATGAGTGTGACGTTCCATATTCTTCTACGTTTCATTCAGCAAATCGCCTTGGCGATGCGTTGCAAACCCAAAATAAAGTTCCAATCATGGACATAAAGGAAATGCAATAACTCACCCTATCCGAGCCATCACACGTAATATCAACATCAAATAAATCAATCAAACTGTCACTGAACACCAGCTGCACCACAGTCAAGAGAATTAAAAATGCCACCTGCATAAACAACAGCCAATGCTTACGAATCTTCTCCATCTAGTTCACGCAATCTCTACCTATAACGGTTTATTTTTAGTAAAACATGGATGAAAGGGTTGCGCTATTTTTTTGTGCTTTTAGACTGGGAAGTCTTCTTTCATTAAATGGAAACACATTGTACTGTTGAATTTTATGTGGTATATTTATATCATAAAGATAGATATACACCACATACCAAGGAGGAATTCGTATGAAATCAAGAAGCATTCTGCATGGACTGATGGGTTTGCTCTCGTTGTTAGGCTTTATCGGAATTTTTACGGAGGAACGAGCCTTTTTAGCTTTCTTCGCATTTGTCGTTGATTTTGAATATTTCTTTATCAAAACCGATGAAATGCTGGAGGAATACTTGGACAAGTCCGCTTCACTCGGCTTTTACTGCGGCATGATCGTTACAGCTGTCGTCACCTTAATCTATTTCTTTGCGAACAGTCATGGCGGGCATTCTGCACTTTTATACGGGATTGTTTCTGGTTGGGCTGTTTCGGTTGCCGTACATGGTCTTTCGATTGGCTATTACTCATTCAAGGAAGGTTGGATACTTGGGCATGATAAAGAATAGAATCAAAGAATACCGAGCCAAACACGATATGAAGCAAAGCGAGTTAGCTAATTTAGTGGGTGTCCGACGAGAGACCATCGGTAATCTTGAAAAAGGCCGCTATAATCCTTCACTGGTTTTGGCCTGGAATATCGCAAAGGTTTTCAATGTGACGATTGAAGATATTTTTACCATAGAGGAATAAAACACAGATTGTTAAATGGATACTAAAAGCTTCCTACTTGAACTTCGCGATGAATAAGTTCAGTAGGAAGTTTTCTTTTTCCCCCTTAACTATCCATCGCCTCCATTTGACATCTTCCCTGTAAGGTGTAGAATAAAACTAATTGGATTAGTTAAAAACTACCCCAATTAGCTAAAGGAGCCCACCTATGAAAATACTCAAGAAAAGAAATCTTTATCAGCTGACTTTCCTGCCAGCGATTTTTCCTATCAATTGTTTTGTATACGAGAAAGCTGACAGTCTCATTGTTTTTGATATGGGAACAACAGGCTTTGTAAAGGAATTGGTCAAGCTAGAAAAACAAACAGGCAAAACGGTCAGCACTCTGCTTCTCACTCATGCCCATGGCGACCATGTAAATGGTGTTCCGGCTTTTCGAAAAGCTTTTCCTAGCGTTAAAGTAGGAATTTCTGCTAGAGATAGAAAATTATTAGCTAGCGATTTTAGTCTGCTGGAAAATGAGGCATCCAGTAAGATCAAAGGCGGCGTGCCGAAGGAAGAAATTCCCGTTGATTTTATCTTTGAACCAGACGAAGAAATAGCAGGATTTAAAATCGTAGCGGTCCCAGGACACACACCAGGTTCGGTAGCTTTTATCGATTCAGAAGGTACCTTGATCGCTGGAGACGCTTTTCAATTGCGGTGCGGTATCGCAGTGGCGGGAATTATTCGACCACTTTTTCCATTTCCTGCTTTGGGCACCTGGGATGCTGCGACTGCATTGGTTAGTGCCAAAGTTTTAGCGGCCCTTCAGCCGGAGCTTTTAGCAGTTGGACACGGCGATATGCTGGAACATCCTGCTGCAAAGATGGAGCAAGCGATAAAAACAGCCGAAAGGAAATTGCAACATGAAAAAAATCACTAAAGAGGAAATTATCGAAGTGGCCATTCTGATTTTGGATGAACGCGGCATTGATGGAGTCAGTCTAAAAGAAGTAGCCGAGGTACTGAGCATCAAACCCCCCTCCTTGTACAACCACATTAAAAACCGGGAAGATCTATTGGCATTGGCTGCTTATTTCAGTTTAAAAAACTTTTACCAAACGCTGCTGGTAGCTAGTGTGGGCGTTGAAAAAAGAGAAGCGCTTTTGGCAATGGCCGGTGCGTATCGGCAGTTTGCGGTAGATTATCCGGGGCAATATGAGTTGATTCAAAAGCAAATTTATTGGGAGAATACCGAGGCAGAAGTTATTTCTAACCAAGTCATCGCTCTGCTGCAAAAAATATTAGCCAGCTTTGATTTGCCTAAGGGAGAACAAATCCATTTCATTCGCCTGGTGCGTAGTTATCTTCACGGCTTTTCTTCCTTAACTGGAAAAAAATCGTTTCAACTCCATAAGGACATCGAAGAAAGCTTTCTTTATGGCTTGAACATTATTTTTTCAGTATTGCCGGAGTAATAGAAAGGACGATCACGATGAAAAATTATCAACTGTCTGTCAATGATTTGATTATTGAGGCTGCTTTTGAAGAAGAAAACATAAAAACAATTTTCTTCCCTCTACTAAAGAAGTGGACAAAGTTGCAAAAAGAAAAAGATCAGCGGATATTTGTTTACCTGGCAGCTCCTCCTGGCTGTGGGAAAACTACCCTAGCCGTCTTTCTAGAGCGGCTGTCGAGAAATTTTCCCGAGTATACGCCGCTTCAAGCAATCGGTTTGGATGGATTTCATTATGAACAAGCCTATCTCAACCAGCATGACCTGGAGCTCGATGGAAAAAGTGTTTCAATGAAAGATTTCAAAGGTCATCCGGCAACCTTCAATGTTCCGCTGCTGCTAGAAAAAATCAAGGCGGCCCGTTACGAAGACAATAAATGGCCAATCTATAGTCGCAGGCTTCACGATGTCGTGCACGAGCAGCTGCAGCTGACTGAGAAAATTATTTTGCTGGAAGGCAATTATTTATTACTGAATGAAGACCCGTGGGATCAGCTCCAGAAATATTGCAGTGATCGGGTCTTCTTGTATACAGATGCTGCGGAGTTAGCGGAACGCCTGATCCAGCGAAAGGTGTTGGGAGGATTGCCCTACGAAAAAGCGCAAGCCTTTTATGAAAAAAGTGATAAGCGAAATGTTGAACGACTACTCAAAAGCCCACCTCCTGCCGAAACGACGCTTTATATAAAGGATGGCATTTTTTACTTGGAATAGTGTGGAAAGTTTGATGGAGGTTTAATTGATAGATGACGTTTTTAGTAGCAGTAACTTTAGGGATTCGCTTTCTTTTAGAAATAATCACTGTAATAGGACTTGCTAGCGGCGTTTTCTTGCAAAAGCCGTGGATAGAAAAACTATTCTTCGGCTTCTTAGCTGTCGCTGTTACTCTCCTTTGGGCAAAATACGGAGCCCCGAAATCGCTCGCAAGCTTAACTGGCTTATACAAATTCGGACTAGAGCTAGTTGTTTATAGCGTCGGTATTGGAAGCATCTGGCGAATTTTTGGGACGAGGATCGGCTTGGTTTATGCCGGCTTTGTAGTGGGTGATTTGTTACTAATGTACGGACTTAACTTACAAGGAAATTGATTTTTATTTATTGAAGTAAAATAAATAAAAATACGGAGGCACTTTTCTTACACCTCCGTATTTTACTTCTAATCTTCTTTCATGCGTTCCGCCAACTCTTTTTTAGCCTGCTCGACAATTTCAGAATGTAAAAATAGCTCAATGGCTGTTCGGCTTAACGCTTTACTAGTCACTTCAATACAACGCCGGCCAGCTGATGAACCGGCTAACTCTCTAAATTTCGGTGTATGTCCAGAAATCTTGTAATCAGGGAAAATGGTGACATACGGATTGCAAATCGGAATAAACCGTGACACATTTCCTAGATCCTCACCACCGTAATCATGCGGCATCCCTGGAAGCAACGGTTCCCCCATCTCTTCCAATTCCTTGCGACAAACGAGCGACAGAACTTCATTTGGCACTCTCCCTTGGTACCCTGGGCTCAATCGAATATTGACTTCACAACCTGTTGCTAAGGCTGCACCTTTAGCACAATTTCGTACTCGTTCTACATACATTTCCAATTCACTCAAACTAAAGCAGCTAACGAAGCCTTCCACGTGCACATAATCTGGTACCATCGCTTTGCCTTCACCACCAGCGGTGATAATTCCGGTTAGTCGAGCATCTGATTTAAAGTGCTGACGAATCAAACCAGTGGCGACAAAATATACATTGGCGGCATTTAAGGCGCTCACACCGTCTTCAGGATGAGATTCTGCATGAGCGGGTTTGCCAATAAATTCCAAATCAATTTCATAGGAAGATAAGCATGCTCCAGCTAAACGAGTTTTATCACTTGTAGGGTGCATAAACAATATCGCATCGATTCCTGCAAAAGCATCATTTTCCAACATGATAATTTTTCCGCCGCCGCTTTCTTCAGCTGGCGTACCCATAACTGTTAAGGTCCCACTAATATCTTGTTCATCCATAAATTTTTTTACGGTTAAGGCTGTGCCCAATGCCGAGGTACAAATTAAATTATGTCCACAAGCATGCCCTAGCCCCGGTAATGCGTCATATTCGGAAATAATCGCAATATTCAGTTCACCAGGTTTCCTCGTATAGGTTGCCCGGTATGCAGTATCCACCTTCCCAGCCTTTTCCTCTACTTCAAACCCGTTTGCTCTTAAAAAATTTACCTGCTTTTCACAAGCACGATACTCCTCAAAAGCTACTTCTGGATCGTCATGAATACCTAGCGAAAATTCCCACCACTGATCCATCTGCTCGTCTATATAGTTTTCCAGTTCAGCCTTTACTTTGGTTACATCCACAGGTAAGCCTCCTTTTTATCTTGTCGAAAATTTCCTTGTGACATCAAATATGCTATCTCTGGCAATCTCAATCACTTTTTCCGCATCTTCGTCTAAATTATTGTACAGTTCGATAAACATAGGCAAATTCAAGCCGGAAATAATCTGCATGTTACGATCCTTTGATACCCGCAAAGCTACGTTACAAGGACTGCCTCCAAACAAATCAACCAGACAAATAATGTCATCAGGCAGTTGAGATAGCTCGTTTTCTACCTTTTGCAAAAAATCCTCTGGCGAATCATCATGATAGAGGGAAACGGCGGTAGCATGGTCTGTTTCGCCAATAATCATCTGAGCTGATTGGAGCAAGTAGTTGCCAAATTCACCATGGGTAAGAATCAAAATATGTTTTTTCACTTTTCAGATCCCTCCACATCAAACATTAAAACAGACCGATTAACGAACCTAACAAGGACAAGCCGATAATGGTACCTATTACTAGATTGTAGCTTTGACCTTTTTTATCGAAGTACCAATAAATCGCAAAAATAACCAATAACGGCAGCATTCCTGGTAAAATCTGATCCAGCAACTCTTGAACTACTAATGGTTCGGCATTACTCAGCTTTATTTCAATTGGAATTGACAAACTAACATAGCTTGCTGACAATGCCCCCATCATAATCAATCCTAAAATACTAGATCCAGTGATCACTTTGTTAATCATTCCAGAGTTTAACAGCGCTTGAATTGATTCACGCCCAACCTTATAGCCAAAATTAAATAAACTATAGCCCAAAATAAGCGAGATAATCGCAAATAGGAATGGCGTAATTCCCCCAAGAATATTTCCTGTTTTAGCTAAAGTAACAGCCAATGAGAAAATAATTGGTCGAAGTGTTCCCCAGATAACGGTATCTCCAATGCCCGCTAACGGTCCCATCAATCCTGTTTTCAATCCCGAAAACATTTCATCAGGCAAATTGACACCATTGGCCCGTTCTTCCTCCAGTGAACAAATGACACCTAGAATTAATCCGCCGAAGGTTCCCTCAGTGTTATAAAATTGCAAATGACGTTGCATCGCTGCTTTGTACTCATCTTTTTTATCTTTATACAATTCATCAATTGTTGGAAGCATGCTGACACAAAAGGACAGGGCTTGTAACCGTTCATAGGAATTACTTAACTCTGTGGTAAATACCCAACGAAAATAAGTCTTATTCAGCGTACTCTTGGATAAAGTCAGCTCTTTTGTTGTATTTTCCATCTGCTATCCCTCGCTTTCCGTTTTGCCAGAAATAATAACCAAAATGGCAATACAAGTACCGAACACTGCCGCTGCCATCGTGTTTAATCCTAAGTACATTACCGCAAAGAAACCAATAATAAAGTATGGAAGGTATTTTTTTTGACCGATGGTATAAATGACAATCGCAAACCCTAGCGCTGGCAATACTCCGCCGGCAACTGCTAAACCATCCATAATCCACTCCGGCGTAAGCTCTAAAATTCGATCAACGATATCAGAACCAAAATAAGTTGTGATGAACACAATTGGAAAGCGCAGAAGAAACCCTTGAATCAGCGGATAAATGATTCCTGTCCGAAACACACCTTTACTATCACCTGCTTCAGCGTATTTATCAGCGCTGTGAATGAACATTGCATTCATTGTTCGTCGAATCTGGTCAATAAAGACACCCAATACCCCAAATGGTACTGCTAAAATAACCGCTTGCTCAGCATCCAGTCCTGTTTTCAGAGCAATTGGAATAGCAATTACCGCTGCTAGTGTCGCATCCGCAGGTATGTTTCCACCTGGAAAAATCATTCCCAAATACACCAGTTGAATTGATGCCCCCAACAACAATCCCGTTTTTAAATCCCCCGCAACTAAACCAAAAACCATCCCAATAAACAAAGGCTGACCTAACACATCATAAAACCAGTAACACACTTTTGAATGGCCAAAGAAATACAGTAAACCTGCAGTGAAGGCCATGGTTACGTTTGAAGTCATATCCCCACCCCTTTTTTAGTTAAATTTTGTTAATACTTTGTCAAATTCGATTTTGGGTTCGGTTGGTAACACATGCAGATAAACATGCGTCCCCTGTTCTTGGATTTCTTTTAATAGGTCAACGTCATGCTGATCCAAAGAAATTTGATTCAACACATTTACTCGTCCAGGTCCTCCACCTAACCCGCCGATTTGCAATTCCTCCATAGGAAAGCCTGCTTTTTTCGCTTCATACACATCATCAATGCTCTTAAATAAAACTAATAAGGGCTCTTTACCAAACTGATCCTTCTCCCATTGAGGAACGGCGTCTTTAATTGAATGGATTTCTACCTTTGTGCCTGGCGGTGCCGCCATCGTATAAATGCTAGCTAAAAACGTATCCTTTGCTAACTCATCGTTAATAACGACAATTTTCTTGGCATTGGCTTCCTTTAACCACTTGGTAATTACCTGACCATGAATCAAGCGAAAATCAGCACGAATCAAATTAATACTCCCCATCATTGCTTCCTCCTTTGTTAAACCTGTCCAGTCACTTTAAGCCTTTCCTCCCTTCAACCTTCTAATAAGCAAGATTTATGCCAAAAAAAGGACTCACGTAAAAAAGTAGGCGAAGCAACGTTCTTGCTCACCTACTTTTGCCTTTTATTCTATGGCTGTCCTACTGTGTTGTTCTGTGTCAAAAATATCCATTAAGTAGCCCAGTTCTGTGTCAGGAATTTCTAACATGTAGTGATCTTCAATTTCCTGTAATGCGGATCTTACCAAGCAGTAACTATTCGAATGAAGGTTGATATGTTTCTGAATATCTACATAATCAAAAGTTTCATTACGAATTACTCGCTCTAGCATACTGGCTGTATGTAGGCAAAAGCTAACCAAATAATGATCTCGCGGCTCCAATTCCAGCTGGTTCTCGATTTTTTCAAAGGCGTGTAAAATCAGCTTCAACGTCTTCTTAGGATTCAAAAAGTTCAAAGACTCCTCTAAAATTTGATGAATGCCTATAACATTTTTCATACTGCTCTGATATTCCACTGTGTGGGTTCCATCAGACCTTTGAATCGCTTGAGTCAATTGAGCTAGACCATCTGCTAACAGAATTTGCTCTGATGGAATAAACGGTACTTGTGGCAAGTGTAAATCTTCAATCCCAACCACTGCAACTATCTGTTTCTCCTTCAAATCCATTACTCGAAACGAACGACTATTAGTCGGTAGCAGTTCAATATTGTACTGGCTGATTAACGGTAGCGAATTACGCAAAAAATTTGCTAAGGTAATTGCGGCACCGTGTCCGGTGATACAGGTAGTGATAATTACCTTTTGCTGATATTGATCTTGTGCCGGTTCTTTTTTTCCTAATCCTAAAATATGAGTACTTATCGCTTCTTTTAGCTCCTGATAGATTTCATCTAATTCATAACTGGTTATCAACGTCTTGTGCAAGGCTTCTAACACATAAGGTGTAGAAACTAAATCGATTGTTCGAGTTGGAATACCGGTGCGTTCCGTTAGTTGCTCACCGAAAGAAACCAGTGATCCCATATCGGTCAGGAGTAAAATCCCTTTTCCTTGATCGATTTCTTTGGCTTTAGCTTCTACTTCTTCGTAAAATTCATCCACCCGTTTTTCCAACTGCATATCTAAAGCATGAGCATGGTCCGTATCTAGTAAAGTATTTGCTACCTTTACCGTGTTCTTAGCAATCCCGCTCCCATGAGCCAATACCAACAGACCGACCCGCTGTCCATGTTGATTCTCGTCCATCGTCAAAAATAAAGCGAATAAATAAATTTCTTGTTGGGAAAAACTAACTCTTAATTCATTTTCAATATGTTCCATAATTTGCTTCGCTGCCTTTAGCTCAGCCATGTAGTTTTTTTCTAACTCCTTAACATTTAAGGTTAGCTGCGAGGGTCCTGTTGTCCGATTTAGCAAGGCATTAACATGCATGGCAAACGCTACATGAGTCCGTTTGGAAAATTTTCGCTGTAAGCTTTTTTCAGCCAATTTCAAGGCAGTCATCACCTCATAATAAACACTTGGCTCAACAATTTTAAAAATTCCTTCATTTTCCGATCGTGGAAATCGACTAGTAGGATAGGCTGCTAAGATACTTTTCTCCAGCTCTTTTTTTACCCCCTGCAAACTATCCGTTTCGTGAATGTCTTCCAGCCAATTTTGCTGCATCATTTTATATTCCGGTGCTACAGAACCATCAAAGACAAAATCCTTTGGAAATTTACTGTAAAGATAGGTTAACTCGTCATTTTGTTCTCCAGTCAACAGTCCATCCAATACATAGGTGGGTAATAATTTTTTACTGATATATAATTCCTCGCTGTTGGATAAGATTGATTCTAAATAACTGCGAGCACAAATTAATTTAATATCTGCCTTCAATTGTCCGACATTCCCAGCACAACGATAACCTAGCAAGGACTTCATAACCCCCCGCTGCACAACGATTTTCTTTTGAAGCTTTTCATACTCGTGGTTGAAGTACAAATGCAGCAGATCAAAGCGCTCATCAATCCCTCGCTCATTAATATTCGGCAGGTCGATCACCATCGGAATTCGCCGCAAAAAAGTTGCCAACATTACTGATTCCAACGGTTCTGTCGTAGCACCAATAATCAGCACCTGAGCAGAACTGTTTTTCTCGCTGTCTCCTAATCGTCGATAATGACCTGAGTCAATCAACTGAAACAACATCTCCTGTCCCTCCGCTGGTAAACGATGCACTTCATCTAAAAATAAAATCCCCGTATCCGCCTTACCAACCAACCCTTCTCGATCCTGATCTGCACCAGTAAACGCTCCTTTTTTATAGCCAAACAACGTAGACAACAACAGTTGTGGATTATCGGTATATTCCGAGCAGTTAAATGTCACAAAAGGTGCGTCTGTAGCCAGAAAGCCATTCTCCACTGCAAAGTCATGCATCAAATGGGCAAACAACGTCTTTCCTACACCGGTTTCTCCAGAAAGAATTGTGTGCAATCCATGAGGGGGATAAATCATCGCTGCCCGCGCTTTGTCAATTGCTACTTTTAAACTACCATTGTAACCAATAATCGTTTCAAAAGTATTACAAGACTGTCTGCTTAACTCCATCAAACTAATCAGTTCAAATTTTTCAATCCTTTGACCAAAAATCCGCTGTAACCGTTCGACTGGAAAATACCTCACCGGGCGACCATTAATTTTCACCAAACGCTTTTCCTTATGCAATCTGTTTAATTCTTTGCTGCAATTGGCTCGGTCTAAGCCAGTCGCTTCAGCAATGTCTTTCGTGCTAATTCCTTCATAGCCCTTACAAATTTCGGAATATCCAATATGTCCGACACATTGTTCAATGAATTGATAGATTCTTTCTTTACGATACATTTTTGCCACCACCCTTCCCCAAGAGTCGCTTTTTTATAATTATAGTATAAAAAAAGGGTGAAAACTCTTTTGGTTCACAATTTCAAAAAACTATTCATTAAATTTAAATTATAGACTATACTAGGTTTTGTAACCGTTTTTTAAATTAGATAGGAGCTGTAACTATGAAGTACCAATACTCAACTAAAGTACCTGTTTCTAACACTGATCCAGTCGGCGATCTGTTAAGAGCAGCTGCTAATCCCGATATTATTTCTTTTGCCGGTGGATTGCCAGCGCCTGAATTATTTCCGGTCGAGCAAGTTCAAGAAGCTGCCAACCAAGTTTTTCAAGAAAAAGGAATGACAGCACTACAATATGGCAGTTCCAAAGGTACACCAGAATTAATCAAGGTGGTAGCTGATCGCTTGGCTATAGATGGTATCCAAGCTGATACAGAACATATCATGATTTCTACGGGTTCTCAGCAGGTAATCGATCTAACAGGTAAACTATTCTTAAATGAAGGCGATACTGTGATCGTAGAAAAGCCCACTTACTTGTGTGCTTTGGATGTGTTCAAATCCTATGGGGCAAACCTAGTGAGTGTAGAAATGGATGAGGACGGCATGAAGATGGACCAGCTGGAAAAGGCCCTTACAGACCATCCTGAAACAAAGCTATTGTATACGATTCCTAGCTTCCAAAACCCTACAGGTCGCACGATGTCGCTTGAACGTCGCAAAAAGTTAGCGTTGCTGGCAGCTGAATACGATTTTATCGTATTAGAGGATAATCCCTATGGTGCTGTGCGATTTGAAGGAACGCCATTACCCGCTATAAAAAGCTTTGATCAAACGGGTCATGTAATTTACACCAGTACCTTTTCTAAAATTCTAGCTCCTGGACTGCGTCTTGGCTGGGTGGTAGCTCCGAAAGAATTGATCGAAAAATATATGGTGATGAAGCAATCCGCTGATTTACATTCAGATGTGTTGTCACAATATATCGTGGCGAAATTCTTTGAAAACAACGATATTGAATCCCATGTCGCAAAAATCACGGCTCTGTACAAAGAACGAAAAGACTTAATGGTGGACGCCATTGTCAAATACTTTCCAAAAACGGTGACTTACAGTCGACCTGAAGGCGGTATGTTCATTTGGATTGAAGTCCCAGGGATTACCGATACCCAGAAGTTGTCAGATTACTGCATCAAAAATGATGTTGCCTTTGTACCTGGTGAACCTTTTTATTGCGACGAGATTGTTCCTGGAACTTTTCGCTTGAATTATTCCAATATGTCGCCGGAACAAATCGATATCGGTATGAAGCGGCTGGGTGAGGCCATAGAAAAGATACTCACGGAAGGATAAAATATAGATGAAACAATATGTAGTTGATGCCTTTACTAATGTAATTTTCAAAGGCAATCCGGCAGCTGTTTGTATTTTAGATGCGTGGCTGGAAGATGACTTATTGCAGGCTATCGCCAAAGAAAACAATTTGTCGGAGACGGCCTTTGCCGTTATTACTGGTGAAAGTCAGTACCATTTGCGTTGGTTTACCCCCACCGACGAAATCGATTTGTGTGGTCATGCGACTTTAGCCACCGCTTTTGTGTTATTTAACTATTATCAGTGCGGTGCTGAGACAATCACCTTTGATACATTAAGCGGAAAATTGATCGTCGCAAAAAACGGGGATCGTTATCAATTGGACTTGCCTTCGTATGAGCTGAAGGAAGTTGCGGTGACAGACGAAATGGCCGATATCTTGGGCGTTCGTCCATTAGAAGCGTATATGGGAAGAGATTTGGTTTGTGTGCTACCTGATGAGAAATTCGTTACCGAATATTTGCCAGACGGAGGAAAACTGGCCTCCTTGGATGGGATGTTGGTGCACATCACTGCAAAAAGCACGGATTACGATTGTGTATCCCGCAGCTTCGCACCAAAAATCGGGATTCTCGAAGACCCAGTTTGCGGAAGTGGGCACTGTCACTTAGTTCCTTTATGGAGCAAAAAATTAAACCAGCAGCACATCCTCGCCTACCAGGCTTCCGATCGCAGCGGTGTCCTTTATTGTAATTATCACGGTGAGCGAACACGGATTAGCGGCGAGGCTGCCCTCTACTCGATTGCTGAACTGCAGATTAATAACTAAATAACCTCAGTCAGTAGAACTCTTGCTGACTGAGGTTTCTTTCTATTATAATAATTGTCTTACTTACGTACCTTCTCACACGTCCCTTTCTAGTGGTGGGCATCATGGTTTTCAAGCAGTTCTTCTAATGAATCAGGATATTTCTCTTTCGGAGTAAGAATCATTTTCCAATCACTTGTTTAAAATTCAAAAAGTTATTTCTGGATTCGAGGGATTAATCCTAATACTATAAGATTTCACCCACTTTTACAGTTTTTCCTCCTTAATTAGCAAAACGATTCCTCCAAAATTTTCATAGCATTATTAATCAATTCGATCCACACTGAATTCAATTTCCCCGTTTTCTTCCTTCCACCAGCCGACTGATGTTGAGCCGCCCCACGGGGATTCTTTGTAGCCGACAAACTGACACTCAAAATCAAACACTAACGGCTGCCAGCCGTATTCTCCAACTTCCTTTTCATAGGAGCTGCCATTTTGACGAATATAAATTCTGCTATCACTATTTACTTGCTGGTAATAACGGTTCATGGCCGCAGCAATTGGTTCTGCTGAAACTTCTTCTGTTGAAGTCGTTGATTCAGCGGTTTCTAAAAGCAGATTTGTGTAATCGACAATACGGTAATCATCTTGAGTAACCACATATTTGTCATCCGGTCTATCGGGGTAAAAAGCTCCGCCAAAAACCACTAATTCGACTGTATCCGATAGCTGATTCAATTGATACGTCACTCCGCCGCCGTTAATATATTGCCAATGAACAGCGATACTCTTTTCTTCATTATTAACAACAGACCATTCGCCCCGACCATCATAGACCGACCAGTCATCAATTTTATAAACTGCATTCTCAGGATTAATCATGGTATTTTTTAAAAAATCTAATGCTTTGTTTTCAGTCCATATCGGATCATCTACCTCACTTGAACTAGATGCAGCAGATCCAGAAAAATTAGTGAAGGTGGACACGCTGGTATTCGACGCTTCAGCAACAGAAGAACTTACCACCTGCTCTTGAGAATTATTGGTTGAATTTTCTGGCGTGCAGGCTGATAAGCAAACACCAGAAACGATCATTAATAGGCAACTAATTTTATTATTCATAGCTCTTTTCCTCCAAACTTATTCTCTTTGAAAGGTGTAAGTTACATAGGGAATTTCTGCCCATTCACTCCAAACATTCAACTGGTCGCCTTCTTCTGGAGCGCCTTCGATAAATGTTTTCACCATGTAACGTCTTTGTTCGCTGGAGGTTACGCTAGTATGATCTGGTGAAAATACAAAGGTCGTTTTGTGCTCTACATCCCCTCTATTGGATATGCCTCCTCCACCTAGACCTCCTGGAAGTCGCATTAGAAATGGGTACATCATTCCTATATGAAGATAAGCGTTTCTTTGGAAATAGTTGACAACAACCGTCTGATTATTGACTTTTTCTATCTGAACATCCTGATAGACAGGGTCTGCTTTCAGTGCTTCCCAGTCACCATTAATGGGCAAAAGGTAAATCTCACCTTTCTCATCCCACTTGATTCCCCATCGATGACCACCCATCTCAGAATTTATCCAAGTGGTATTCTCTAAAACTAGGGGCTGGGTTGCATAATCTGGTACTTGCATTTCTCCCGAAGCTACGGCTGATCTTATCGCTGCGTCAAATGCTGCATGTTCCATTACCGGAGTGCCTTCATAAGCCAAGGTCAGTTCATAATTTCCCAAAACCTGATTACCGATTTTTTCAAAAGTGGATTCTAGCCATTTAGTCTCCTGCGGCTGCAATGTGATTGATTCGCCATCTGAGCAGGTGATTTCTTCAATTGGCTCCATCCCCTCTACGATTGCCGAAAAACTCAAGCGCAGTTGCCTCGCATCCACTGTCAGTTCCTGATCGGTTGGGTTTGTTATGCCAATCGAAAAATCGACATACTGGATCCCACTGCTATCCTCGCCAAAAAGAATTGCCTGGGGTTCAAACTTTGCCGAGTTAGCAACATCCTGTTTTAGCGACGTTATTCCAGCAGAACTCGATTTCACAATTTCTTTAGACTGTTCTGTCTTGGATGAAATAGCCGTCTCTTTTTGTGAGCTAGAAGCATCCGTACCCTCACGATTACCGCCGCACCCTGAGCCAATAACCAATAAACCAACAAACAATAAACACAAATTAATTTTCCTCATTTTATCTACCTCCTTTTTTATATTCCTTTAATTATACAAGTTTTTTTTGCTATTTACTAGGAGAGCGAGAACCAGCGATCGAAGCGACAGTCCTTTTCTACATAAAAAAAGACCAGCAACATGCTGGTCTTGCGATTTTTTATAATTGTTCTCCATTGGTAGCAATGACTTCCTTGTACCAATCAAAAGATTTTTTCTTGGAGCGATCTAGGGTGCCGTTGCCTTCGTCATCTAAATCAACATAGATGAAGCCGTAGCGTTTGCTCATTTCACCGGTTGAGGCACTAACTAAATCGATACAGCCCCAAGGAGTGTAGCCCATCAGATCGACGCCATCCGCCACTGCATCCGCCATCGCTTCAATGTGGCGACGCAAGTAATCGATGCGGTAATCGTCTTCGATCGTACCATCTTCCTTCACCTCATCAATCGCCCCTAAACCATTTTCAACGATAAATAATGGCGTCTGGTAACGATTGTACAGCTCGTTCAAGGCTAAACGCAAACCTTCCGGGTCAATTTGCCAGCCCCATGCACTAGCTTCCAAGAATGGATTGCGCACGCCGCCTAATAAGTTCCCAGCAACATCTTCAGCCTCCTTATCGGTCACTGTTACTGCTGAAGACATATAATAGCTGAAACCGATATAATCAACAGTATGTTCCTTAATCAATGCCAAATCTTCATTAGTAACTTCTAAATCACTAAAAGCAATTCCGCGTTCAGCTAACATACGATCCGTGAACGCTGGGTACTCACCCCGCACCTGCACGTCGGTACAGAAGAAGTTGAATTCTTGATTTTGTACCATCGTTGCTAATTGATTCACCGGATTGGCATCAATGCTGTAAGTCGTTGCGTAAATGATCATGCAACCAATTTGCAGATCAGGATTCAGTTCGTGGGCGATTTTCACCGCTTTACTGCTAGCAACAAATTGATTGTGCCATGCCTGCACGATATTTTTAAAATCGCCGCCCCCCGTACTTTTCACCATACCTTGACTTAACGCTGGAAAATGGAAAGCCGAGTTGATTTCGTTGAAGGTCATCCAGTATTTTACTTTCGACTGATATCTTTCCAAAACAACTTTAGCAAAACGTTCGTAAAATTCGATCAGTTGACGATTTTTCCAACCGCCGTATTCCTTGGCTAAATGTAGAGGCATTTCATAATGAGAAATCGTCACCACAGGTTCAATGTCATACTTCAAACACTCATCAATTAACGCATCATAGAATTTTAAACCAGCTTCGTTTGGTGTTGTCTCATCGCCTTTAGGGAAAATCCGCGTCCAGGCAATCGAAAAGCGGTAGCACTTAAAGCCCATTTCCGCAAACAAGGCAATGTCTTCCTTGAAACGGTCGTAATGTTCAATACCGCGATGATTAGGATAAATGTATTTATCCTGATCCAAGCTCCAGTCAAAGTCTTCACTGCCTAAAACTTGGAAACGAATTTTTCCGCCGGGCATCACATCAGCCACTGAGACCCCTTTGCCATCGCGATCAAAACCGCCTTCTAATTGATTTGCGGCAGTTGCGCCGCCCCATAAAAAGTTTTTAGGAAATTTTGTCATTTCTTTACCTCTTTCATTTAATTATTCATTATCCAACTGCAAAAACAGCTGGTAAATCGCACCTAACAAGTTGGCCTCACTGCGAAAATGACAGGCCATGATTTCTAACGGTTCAAAAGTTGTGCCCAGCAGTCGGTGTTTTTGCCGTAGCAGCTGGTACTGTCGATTAATTTCTTCAATTAAACGATTTTGCGCACTAATCCCGCCGCCAATCACGATCCGAGACAAGTCCAGCGTCGCCTGCAGGTTGATTAGCATTCGTGCAATCACCTGACAGTATTCTTCAAATAGAACCTGTAATTCCCTCGGCTTTCCTTGTTCCAACGCTGCAAAAACCTTTTCCCCGTTAGCTTCCTCCAACCCTAGGATTTTTGATCCATTGTTAACAAACCGCACTGCTGAAGAATACTCCCCAATCAGAGGCTCTGCTTTATGGGTTTCCACATAGTTAATCAAAAAACTCAGCTCACCCGCTTGGAAATGACTGCCTTGAAACAGCTGACCATTTAAAATCAACCCGCCGCCGACACCGGTACCCAGCACTACAGCTGCACCATTCTTAACATTTTTTAAATTTCCTAACCAAAGTTCTGCTAAAGCAGCTGCTTTTCCATCATTGGCAAGAGCACAAGGAACACCGAACTCTTTTTCAACAAGCGCTTTCAGAGAAAGTTCGTGCAAATACTCCAACGAGCCGCCATGATAGATAATACCTCTTTTGCTATCAATCTTCCCTGGGAGACTAAAACCAACTCCTTTAATTTGATTTTCCATATTACAAATAATTTGAAATATTTCTGTTTTGAATTCATCTAGCTTCGCTGGCGCCTTAATTTTACTAACCGGTTGAAGATTACCCGCTCGGTCTACCAAACTATATTTAATATAGGTTCCTCCAACGTCAATGCTTAAATAATCCATCGAACCCTCCTTCTGAATAATTCACCTAATTCTATAATAGCACATAATATAAATTTTTTATTTTTTTACCAGAATCTCTTTTTTCCAAATAAAAATCCTCGCCTCATCTGACAAGGATTAATTTTTTATAATTCTTTTTCTAACCGGAAGCGCCAATAAATTGCATAAAACTGAATAAACAAGTACACCGCTACTAATGAGAGAACAATTGCCATGCTCTCTTTCATCAAAGCAAAGGTCAACATCAAGGCGGCCAGTAAATACGTTGTCAGATTGTAGGCTTTTTCTTTAGCCTTCGCACGAATTAACTGATTTCGTTCATCTTCACGGTTAATTTTTTCCATTTTAGCAAAATCCGGGTTATTCTTTTCTACTTGCTGATTCACCAGCTCACTGACAGAATGACCAAATAGTCCCGCACCTAAACCCACCAGCAGATAAGGAATTAGCAGTGATTCGATCGCTCCATTTTTAATCAACAATAAACCAGCAGCTATCATAATGATACTCAGGCCTAAAAATAACGATGCCTGCTTTCTCATTTTACTCATCCTCCTCATAAATGAAAACATCTTCAATCGATAAATCAAAATAACGGGCAATTTTGAAGGCTAGAATAATGGACGGATTGTAACGACCGTTTTCTAAAGAACTAATCGTCTGACGTGACACCTCCAGCGCATGGACCAAATCCTCTTGGGTAATACCTCGTTCCTTCCGCAGCTTTTCAAGGTTATTTTTCATCACTGTCCTCCACATACGTAAAGCTTACTTTCCCTTTACTTGATTATACATTTAAATCAGTAAAACGTAAAGCTAATTTTACGTATGTTGGTTGATAGCTCGCACGATTATTCTAATAGCCATGCCGATCATAGTATTATATATATGTTATAATATCAATTAAAGAATATAACTCAATTCTGAAATACACTCATACTTATTCCCACTATCTCATTGCAGAACTTCCCTTATATGTTCAATTAAAATCTGCATGAAATCTATTTTAGAAAATTCATTTACAGGTGAGGTGTTTTTATTATATAACACTAGTTATAGTATTTTTAACGTCCTTTTTTATTGATTACCGTTATAAAATGAGCTATACTAACTTTAGTGCCAAACACTCCTATTCCCAGTGTTTGTTGCATGTGCCCTTTCCCTTTTGAAGTGGCAAAGAGAAATCACTTTTTAATGACCATTTTTAAGTGTTTCAGACTGAAGAAAAAGCGCTGGCATAGAGCCCGCGCTTTTTTCTTCAGTCTAATTTTGACAGATGAGATTCATCCCACTAGTAACAATTACTTTTTATAATGTTCCCTCAAATCTATGTCTTTTCTAACAATCCTAAATCAACACACGCTTTCCAAATTCCATCGTTACCCACGGTATCAGTTACATAACTAGCACGCCTTTTCAATTCTTCGTTTCCATTGCCCATTGCGATCGAAAAGCCAACCTTTTCAAACATTGCAAAATCATTTTCCTCATCTCCAAAAGCCAAAGCTTGTTCAGCTGTAATATTCATCCGCTGTAAAATTTCTTCAATTCCACTAGCCTTTGAAAGATGTACATCATGAATATTTAAAGCAGTTGGTGCCACTTTTTCTGCTATAATTCTTGTTTTATCAAACTTGGGCAGATCCTCTTTAGAACAATGACATAAAAATTGTAAAACATTCTCAGGCACTGGATCACCTGCTTTATATTCCAAGATTTCTTTGGGCGTTTCCAACAAAAAATCCACTTTTGCTGTTTGAAAATTTTGAATAGTTTTCACAACTAATTCTTTTTCCAAATAATGGCAGGCAATTGTTTCCCCTTGAAAGGTGACAAACGTTCCATTAGAGGAAATAACGCTGTTGACTCCTAATAACTGAGCAAAATCAGCAATCATTTTATAATTCCTACCAGATGCTATCACAGGTTCAATTCCTTGCTTCTTTAGCTCACTCAATACCCGTTTGGCAGATTCAGGAATTCGGCCATAAATTCCCAACTCTCTAGGGAGTTCATTGTCAGCCAACGTACCATCAATATCAAAAAAAGCAACTTTATAATTTGGCAATCCGTTTCCTCCTTTATAGCTTTTCTATCATCCTTACATTTCTCTCTTTTATTTTACCAGTAGACCATTAGCGAGGCTAGCAGAATCGAAAAAACTAAAAGACCCTGAAGAAACTGTATTCTCCAGAGTCTTACTGATTTCGTTATAACTACCTTTTCATTGAACCGGATAGGATCAAAAAGCTGAGAACTTAACTTAACGTTGTACTTATAAGAAGATTGCCATCAATTTTCAGTTTCGTCATAAGATAACTCAACTTCAATACTTTGGAATTCTTTATCGGTCATAAATTCAAATTTATACTTTTGCCCAGCTTTCCAGTTATTAGCATTCAAATATGACGTGTCAACCACTACACCTTCAGCATCCACCAGATTGATCTTAGCACTTAAACTACTAAGGTTTAAACCAGTAGTGTTCTCAACTACTGCTGTATAGTTACGATAGGACATTCTTTCATTCCTTCCAACATCCGCCAATCAAGCATTTTGAAGTATCGCTTGAAGCTCTCCCTCAATTTTCATAAAGCGGAGCAGAACCTTACTTGCCGCTATTTCAACCGGTCATTCATTTTCGCAAGCTGCTTTTTTTCTGCAAAGTAATAGCCGGTCCAAATAATCAAAAAGATAGCGATAAACATTAGACTACCGCCAAAGACTGGGCCAATTGCAAATGGGAACCACTTAAACAAATAAGCCGTGGTGAAAAACAAAAGATAACTGCCTAATAAGTGGATCGCAGCGGCTGGCAAAAGTGGCATACTGCTGTCGTAAACCCGTGACAGCATGCCGATCAACAACGACATCAGCAGACCGCCAATGATCATGTTACGCACCTGATCATCCACAAAAAATAAACCCAACAGTAAAAAAATCAAACTACCTACCAGCATGCCGCCAATCCCCGCTTTGATAACTTTCATGTCGATCCCTCCTAAAAATTTATTTTTTCCTTCAATGTCTGAAAATAGCGACGGGAAATAACCACTTTGTGCCCATTTTGTAAAAAACCATAATAATTGCCAGAAAAGGCAATTTCCAGACGTTGCAGTTTTTCTACATTTATAATAGTAGATTTCGAAATGCGCAGGAACTTTGACGCATCCAGCAACCCTTCCAAACTTGCTAAAGACTGGCGAACAACCAGCTGTCCATCCAGCAAATAAATCGTGATTTCTTTTTGCAGGACTTCCACGTAAACAATTGACTCCTGCCGCACCAATTGATAGCCATCTACGGTTTTTAAGGTCAAAACATCCGGCGTGCTGCCAAATTCGTTGATATGCTTCACCATTTCTTTGCCAAAATTAAAATCACAGGTTCTCACTGCTACTTCTGCATTCGCATATTCATCAGAAACCGATAGTTGAACGTTGAATTTATTCATCTCCTTCACCTCACATTGACAGTTTATCAAATTTTTCTTGGAAAAAACGTATGTTGGCACAAGCGGTCAAATTTTGGCGCAAGTGGTCAGTTCATGTAGGAAAGGCTTCGCAAAGCCGCTCATCTTTGAGAAGCCGGACTGTATTTACATGATGGTTTAATCAACTTCTTAGTTGTAAAAACCGCATACTTTCTTTGCTAGGTCAAAAAAGTCATAACAGCAGGAAGCATGTTCCTCTGTTATGACCATTCAGTTTGATGGCAAGCGATTGCTACGGAATGCCGCATGCTTTAAACGGGTGTCATCATAGTGCAGGTTAATAAAAAGATACCCTCACGATAATCAGTCTCCATCGTTCCATCATATTTTTCCACAACATCACGAATACTAGCAAGACCAAAACCATGAGCGGCCTGATTCTTTTTACTGGTGACGATCTGGCCGTCTTTTGTTATTGGTGCTTTTGCAGCAGGATTCTCTAACCGCAACATCAGCAATCCTTTGTCAGCAACCGTACTCATCCGAATAAAACGCTGGTCAATCGGTAATTTCCCACAAGCTTCAATTGCGTTATCCAATGCGTTGGCAAACAAAGCGCACAAATCTATATCAGCCATCGCTAATTTCTTGGGGATGTCCACTTCTATTTCTGTCTGAATGCCCTCTTCTTCTAGACGTATCGTTTTGCTGGTAATAATGGCATTGACAATATCATTGTCACACACCCGCAGGTTACCGGTCATCACGGGTGAAGCTAATAACTCCCGCAAATAAGCACGCATCCCGTCATTGTCCAGCACATCCATCGTATGCAGATGATTGGCCATGTCATGTCTCAGGTAGCGGACCTGCTGCTGCGTTTGTTCCAGCAAGCTGTAATAGCCGGCGCGAATTTGCCAAAGGGCCTGCTGTTTCTCCAGTTTTTCATGGCGCACCAACACCGAGACCGCGTACAACAGCCCCAAAGACGACAAAAAAGCAAAGGGTAAAATCGTCATTGTCGGCAAAAATGAAGCATTCGCATCCAATACCATCCCAAAGGTTTGCAGGGCCACCATCGCAAAAACCGTCACGGTGGGAAAAAGGGCCAACACATCCACTAAACGCCAAATTTGCGGCGAAAGTTCTGCTGCTTCGGTCAGCTTTAATTTACGGAAAAAGAGCCAAATGACCGCCCATGCAATCAGCCGCAGCCAGACTTGTACTCCCAGCCTGTTTAAAGAGAAAATACTTAATGCAGCAAAGTCCCCCAACGGTACGGCCTCAATAGTAGAAAAGCCCATCTCCTCCAGCTGGGGCAAGACCAGTCGCAGCATAACTGGGTTGCCTACGTCGCCTAAATAATAGCCAATCAAATGAATACCGGTATCGATTACAGCACTTAAGGAAATCGAAATGGCGAAAAAAATCAGCCCCATCGTCAGCTTAGCGGCAATCGTCCCTTCACAGCAAAGGAAAAAGCCCACTAAAAAGACCGGCAGGATCAAAATAATATTCCAAGGATCACCAATTAAAATAACCGTGTTAGCCCCCAACCAGCAGCTCAGAAAAAATAGCAGTTGCCAAAACCATTTCCCTTTAACTGGAAGAAAACGCTGGACAGTATTCATAAAAAGAAAGGACAACAGCAGCCGGACAGCATGACCCACAAGTGTCATCATCGTCCCGCCTCCTTATTCAACAACGTACGGGCAAATCCCTGCATCGCAGCTTGCCGGTGCGTTCGGCTGATGGGCAATGTAACTTCTCCCAGCTTTACCTGCCCGCTTTCCACTTGGTCCACCGCTTGGGCCCGCACCAAATAACGCTTATGAATACGAACGAAACCATTTCCCAAATCCTGCTCAACCTCTCCTAACTTGCCATAAAAGGTGTAGCTGCGGCGATTGGTTTCGACCGTCACCAGCCGGCGGTCACTGTAGACATAGCGAATTTCCCGTTTAGGAATCCGATAGAGTCCCTCAGCATTGCGAACCGTATAGGTATCCTTTTCCGTTAGCTGCAAGGCCACCATCGCCCGTTTCAATACTTCCCGCAGCTTGTCCTTCTCCAAAGGCTTGATTAAATAGTCCAACGCGCCAACGGCATATCCCTGGAATACTTGCTCGGGATGCCCCGTCAAATAAGCAATACTCAGTCCCATGTCCGTCTTGCGAATTTCTTTTCCCGTGGTGATCCCATCCATCCCCCGCATATCGATATCAAGAAAAAGCAGATCCAGCTCTCCTGGATGGTTCATCAACCATTTGACCACACCTTCACCGGAAGAAAACTCATAGATTTTTAGCGCCATTTCCTCCCGATCCGACAAAACCGTCAGCATTAAACTCAGTGCTTCTCTGACCCCTTGTTCATCGTCACAAATACCAACCCTCAGCATACTCCCACCTCCAAAAACTTGTGGTCTTTTGTTAATTTTCACACACCGCTGCAACTTTTACAATAGTTCCTCTGCGCCTCCTTACTTGAAAACGACCGCTTTTTACAACGTGGTTAGTCCCCTGCGCTTTTTTACATTTGAGTGTCGAGTTTTTACATGGGGTGTTTGTGACCCGGCCCCACCACTGGTACGCTAAATATAGAAGAAAGAGGAGGTTGAAGGAGATGTTGGCAGTAAAAAATCTACAGAAATCCTATCATTTGGGCGGCCATGCCTATCCCGTCCTAAAGGGAATTAATTTTGAAGTAACGCAAGGGGAGTTTGTAGGAGTGATGGGGCCGTCTGGTTCAGGGAAAACTACCATGCTCAATTGCATCTCCTGCTATATTCCCTTTGATCAGGGCGAGATTACTTTAGGAGACAAAAACCTCTCTCATTTGGGAGAAGATGAATTAGCGGAGGTACGCAACAAAGAGCTGGGCTTTATTTTTCAGGACTTCATGTTGCTGGACGGGTTGAGTGTGAAGGAAAACATTATGCTGCCGCGGATCATCGGCGGGCGGACTGGCTCAGACATGGAGGAAGGTGCCGAGCGGCTTTGTCAGGTATTCGGCATCGCTAAAATTCGAGATAAATATCCAGCTGAAATTTCCGGCGGCGAGAAACAACGAACGGCCGTAGCTAGAGCTCTGATCAATAATCCGCTAGTTATCTTAGCCGACGAACCAACCGGAAATTTGGATTCCAAATCCAGCAAAGCCGTAATTGATTCTTTTTTACAGGCGAAAAAAATGCTGGATGCTACCATTTTTATGGTCACCCATGACAGCTTTGCTGCCTCCTTTTGCGATCGGGTCATTATCTTAAAGGACGGCGTGGTTCACAGTGTTGTCAGCAATCATGGTAATCGCTCTGATTTTCAAGATGAGCTGCTGGACGCGATTCGAGAAATGGATGGAGGCGATGCAGCATGAATACCTTTGCTCAAGCAAACGCCAAGCTACGACGAAAGGATTACAAAAATGCGCTGCTGCTGTTTGGCTGTATTCTATTTGCTACCGCCTTAATTTCAGCTTTTTCGATTATTATGCAAAGCGATATGGTTCAGACGACGCTGCCTAAAGGGGGAGACTCCCGCAAGCAAATGATGATGATTTTAGCGATGGCCATTGTCGGCTGCAGTATCTTTACCGTTTACGCCTCTTCCCTGTTTTTCCGCAGTAAATCAAGACAAATTGGTATATTTAAAGTGCTGGGGGCAGGCAAGAAACAGCTGCGAAACAGTTTGCTTACGGAAGTTAGTTTGCTGGCAGCCACCGGCAGCGGCTTAGGCTTTTTGCTGGGCACACCGCTGGCTGCAGGCATCTGGCAGTTTTTTCGCCTGTTGGTGGATTCCCCAGAAATGAAATTTTCCCTTAATATCAGCGGCTATCTTTGGGGCTTAGGATTTGCGCTGTTTGTGGTGACAATCCTGCTGATCAGCGCACTGCTTTTTCTTCGACGTCAGAATATCATGGATATCATCTACCAGCAGCGCAAAAGCGAGACGGTGTTAGCGATCAAACCCTGGTACGGCTGGGGCGGCATTTTAATGATGGCCAGCGGAACCTTTCTGGGACTCTACGGCTTGCCTACCTTTTTCCGAGAAGTGCTGCATCGGCAGCCACCGCTTTGGCTGAACCTAATCTATCTGATCCCGCTGGCAGGTCTTTATCTATTTTTAGTCTATGCGGTGGTGCGGGACAAAGGCGGAAAAAACAAGTACAAGAATATTGTCTCTCACAGCATGATGAAATTCCAGGGCCGGTCCACTGTGCGTAATATGTGCGTGATTGCCATTTTGATTGCCGGCGCTTATTTTGCCATTTTTTATATTCCCAGTATGATGACCCGAAATTCCTTAGAAGTCAAAAATCGGCCGGTAGATTTTGTTTACCATCATCGTTTGGATCAAGGGGTGCCTGACGAAGCGGCAGTTAGAAAAATGGCCGCAGACGAAACGGTGGAAATCACTCAGTGGAATGAAACGCTGCTGACCACCCTAGCCGCTGACAGTACGCAAGAGTACGACAATGGCGACGGCACTTTTCGCCGAGAATATATTCCCTTCTCCCATGAACAATACTGCATATCTGCGAGTGAATTTTCAAGACTCAGTGGTAAACCAGTTGAAGTCTCATCAGGAACAGTCAAACCGGTGTGGGGCTATGGCCAAGACAGCTCTTCAGCCGACGATGTCACTCTTTTAACGAATCCCGATACGCAAGAACCCTTGTCTGTTTCGATAGATCGTCACCTGACTTACGCGCCGTTTACCGGATGCGTGGTGATGAATGACGATGATTTTGCTGCTATTACGCAGGGCTTAACCGACGAATGGCGGGAAAAAATGATCTTGTTTAACGTGGCGGATGTGAAGGCCAGCTACAATTTTGCCAAGCGGCTGCGAAACGAAATTATTGATCAAAGCGTTGAAGAACGGGTGATGGACCTCTGGTATGATCGGATCGGCAAGCTGCGGGAGGGTGACGATTATTGGGCGGACACCCTGCCTATCCTAGACAACCAGCAACGGGATTCCTCTCATTTTATTACTAGGTGGAAATATCTGCCGTCCTTCCGTATCCTGGATCAGGTGGACTTTGTCAATAATATGGCAGTATTCTTGATGCTGTTTGTCTTCATCGCCATTATCTGTTTCACCGCTGTCTTGGTGATCGCCTATACCCGCTGCACCACCATCGCACTCACCAATCGCCAAATCTATGAAGATCTCAGCCGATTGGGAGCCAACCGCGCTTACCTGATTGCGACAGTAACAAAACAAGTGCGCAAGATCATTTCTATCCCGATCGCAGTTGGAACAGTGCTGATGTATGTGTTTTATGCCATGATTCTTTACTTCAATTCGACTAGTCTAGATGCTGCAGAGTTAGCAACACTGGGCGTCGATTTGATTATTGTCCTGATAATCAGTAGCCTCATGTGGCTATTTTATCGATTCACCTTACGAAAAACTTGCTATCTGCTGAATCTGACAGGACAGAAAGATCAATAAAAACTGGATTGCTCAAGTACTATTTAAAAAGGACCTAACAGAGAAGCAAAAAATTGCTTCTCTGTTAGGTCCTTTTTAGCCTGACAATACCCGCTCCGCTATGTAAATAAGGGGGGATTCCATCAATTTGTTTATCCTCGTAACAATAACTGACTTTCACTCGCTCTCCCCAGCGAATTAGCTCAAAATTACGATAGCTTGTCTCAGAGGAGTTTCCCTTCTCATAGTAGACTTCGTATTTCCATCATTATTAAAATTGTTTCAGATTCTTCTATTTTCAATCCAGCCTTATTCCCTAGTCAAAAATAGGCCTTAAGATGGACGTCTCCTCTGCCGATTTCCTCTATGATAAAAGAGTAGAAAGAAAACCTGTAGACAAGAAAAAATTAGGAGGATTTACTGATGAAACGTAATTCTTTAGATATCACCGTTTTAGTTTTAGGCATAGTGTGCATCGGGTTGATGACAATGAACCGCTATATATTAAGCCCCATTTGGAATTCAGAAATCCGAACTGAAATGACGATGGTAAAAGCAGGAATGAACGACGTTAATCAGGAGATTACAGAAACACTGAAAGACAACACAAAAGAATTAGCAAAACAGAACCTACCTGTGAAAAATATGCTTAAGCAAGCCCCTGCTGAAAGCCATATGGAATCGAACAATCCTTCTTACGAACTGAAAAGTTCATTTTGATAAAAAAGACTTCATGATTATAAATAATCTATCATTTATAATAGGACAAACAAAGGATCAAAAACAGCTACATGTAAAATGTCTGTTCTTCGATCCTTTATTTTGTTTATTGAATTCGATCAACTAGTTTATTGCCCAGACTCAATTTTCCGTTGAACAAATTTTACACATTCTACAATTGGTACAATCGAGAATGATGCAATTCCAACGGTAGCCCATTGGTGGAAGTTTAATGACGCCACTCGGAAAATGTCATTTAAACCTGGGACGACCAAAATCACACCCATTAACGCAAAGGATAATAAAATCGCCCAGTTAAAGGTTTTGTTGCGGAATGGTCCCACTTTGAAAATCGATTGCTTGATTGATTTTACATTGAACGCATGGAACAGTTGCATAAAACCCAATGTTGCAAAACACATTGTCAAAGCATCTGCATGTTGCAAATTATATAACGCTTGTGTTGTAAGCTCTGGCATGTTAATTGCCGTATGGTCTGGATATCGAATCGCAAACCAGTATACAAACAAGGTAATTCCGCCTTCTAAAATCCCTTGATAAACAATACTGCTGAAGACGCCGCCAGAAAACAAGTTGGAATTGCGTCCTCTTGGTTTATGTTTCATCAAATCTTTTTCAGCTGGCTCCATCCCTAAAGCAATTGCTGGGAATGTATCCGTTACTAAGTTAATCCACAACAAATGAATTGGTAATAATGTATCCCAACCTAACAAAGTGGCAATAAATAAAGTTAGTACTTCACCTAAATTAGCTGCCAACAAATATTGAACGGTTTTTTGAATATTTGAGAAGACTTTTCGTCCTTCTTCCACCGCTACAACGATTGTTGCAAAGTTGTCATCGGCTAGCACCATATCAGAAGCCCCTTTAGATACTTCAGTTCCCGTGATTCCCATACCAATACCAATATCTGCCTGTTTCAATGAAGGTGCATCATTTACCCCATCACCAGTCATCGCCACTACTTTGCCTTCTTGCTGCCAAGCTTTTACGATACGTACTTTATGCTCTGGTGATACCCGAGCATAAACCGAATAATTGTGAACGGCTTTTGAAAATTCCTCGTCAGATAATTCGTTTAGTTCTGCTCCCGTTAAGACTGCACTGGAGTCCCCGGCTGTGACAATTCCTAAACGAGCAGCAATCGCTTCGGCTGTATCTTTGTGGTCACCAGTAATCATAATCGGACGAATACCTGCTGATTTTGCCATACGCACTGCTTCGGCAGCTTCTTTACGTTCTGGGTCGATCATACCCACCAATCCAGCGAAGACCAAATTATTTTCTAAATCTTCTGAAGTCAAAGTCGCTGGAATCTCCGTGATCACCTTATATCCCATAGCTAATACCCGTAATGCTTGCTTCGCCAAATCGGTATTATTCCATAATATTTCTTCTTTCTGTTTATTACCCATTGGTACTTCTTGCTGGTTAATTAAGACCTTCGTTGTCCGTTGCAGTAAAACATCTGGTGCTCCTTTTACTGCTACCAAATACGTGCCATCTGCCAACTGATGAATCGTACTCATTAGTTTACGCTCTGAATCAAAGGGCAGCTCGGCTACTCGTGGTTCACTTTTCAGCATTTCAGTTACATCAAATTGATGATCTAAGCCATATTGCACCATTGCCGTTTCAGTTGGGTCACCAATTAAGGAGCCATCTTGAGAACGTTTGGTGTCATTGGCATAATTCATAATTCTTAACGCCATATTCTCGTGATCGACTTCAGCCACGGCATTGATTTGACGGTTATCGTAATACATTTTTTCTACCGTCATCTGATTCAGCGTCAAAGTTCCTGTTTTATCTGAGGCAATAATATCTGTGCTTCCTAACGTTTCCACTGCTGGTAATTTACGAATAACGGAATTTCGTTTCGCCATTACTTGAGTACCCAAAGCCAAAATAATGGTTACTATTGCTGGTAATCCCTCAGGAATCGCCGCCACAGCTAAGGAAATAGACGTCAACAGCATATCTACAAAAGAGGTTCCATTAACTACAGTCCCCACAATAAACATAATAATAGCAATAACAATGATTGCGATAGTTAAAAACTTACCCAGTTCATTCAAATTAGTTTTAAGAGGTGTTTCGGTTTCGTCAGCTTTTGCTAACATATCCGCAATTTTCCCAACCTCGGTACTCATACCCGTGTTTACAACCACACCTTTACCTCGCCCATAGGTAATATTACTGTTGGAAAAAGCCATGTTAACGCGATCGCCGATGCCTATGTCACCTGATGGTAAAACGACTAATTCCTTTTCTACCGGAACCGACTCACCCGTTAGTGCGGCTTCTTCAATTTTTAAAGAGGCCGCCTCCAACAAGCGCAAATCTGCCGGTACAACATCTCCCGCTTCAAGCAGCACAATATCTCCAGGCACAAGTTCGTCACTTTTAATCGACAGTGCATGACCATCTCGCAGTACATTAGCGTTAGGCGTTGACATTTCCTTTAAAGCTTCAATCGCTTGCTCTGCCTTTGATTCTTGAAACACACCCATGATGGCATTAATAATCACTACCAACAAAATAATAATCGAATCCACTACTTCGTGAGAAACGATTGCCGAAATAATTGCCGCAGCTAACAGAACTAAAATCATAAAATCTTTAAACTGCTCCAAAAATTTAGCCAGTAGACTTTTCTTTTTCCCTTCTGTTAATTCATTCTTGCCATAATCAGCTAAACGCTGCTGGGCTTCTTTTGAAGACAATCCCTCTAACGAAGATTGCACCTCTTGTAAAACTGCTTTTGGCTCTTTGGCATAAAATTCTGTTGTGGCTTGTTTTTTTAGCTCGTCCATAACTTCCTCCTTTAGTCAAAACTGATACGATACCTCTAACACTTTTCCCGCACCCACTTGATGCACTATTTCTTAAAACTAGTTTTAAGTTTCCCTTACACATCTCCCTTACATTAATTTCCCACCACTTAGATTCAGACTGGTTCCTGTAATATAAGCAGCTTCGTCTGATACTAAAAATAAAACACAATTAGCGACATCCTGAGGTTTACCTAAATGTCCCAATGGAATTTTGCTTAAAGACTGTTGGCGATATTCCTCACTCCATTGCTGGGTCATTTCTGATTCAATTGGTCCACACTGAACTGCATTCACTCGAATATTTTCTGAAGCAAATTCTAGTGCAAAATGCTTTGTCAAATAATTGACTGCGGCTTTAGAAGCACCATAACTGGGAGAAGCATTGGGATGAGGAGTTACCCCATTAGCGGACGTCACATTCACAATCCAACCTTGCTGCTGTTTTTTCATTATCTTTAATGCCAACTTAGATAAAAGAAATAGCCCGTTTAAATTCACATTTACTACCTTTTGCCAATCCAACATGGTCGTTTCTAAGGTTCCTTTCCGCTGCATAATACCGGCATTGTTCACTAAGATATCTAGTCGGGAAAATTGTTCCATGGTATAGCGGATTAATTGCTGGCAGTCTGCTTCTTGTCCAATATCGGCCTTGATAATCTGGCACGCTCCACCAGTTTCATTGATTTCTTCTTGCACTTCTTGTAACCGTTCTCTATTTGTTCCGCAAATGACAACTGACATTCCTACTTCAGCTAAAGTCTTGGCAATCTGTTTACCGATTCCTCGACTTCCTCCAGTGACAATTGCTACTTTTCCGTAAAATTGTTCAGGATTCATTCTATCTTCCCCTCAAGACTTCTTTTCATACTATTAAGCAATTTTTATGCCAAAAAAACAAAGCAGTTATATCAAGTATTTCTCTTGATTCCTGCTTTGTTCATCTAAATAAATGTTGCATTTTCCATCACTTACTGTTGCTTTTTGCGATACAATGTTGAGCGATTAATCCCCAAAACCTTACTAACTTCCGTTGCCGTGTTAAATTTCTCTTCAACAAAACCAATATATCCCTGTTCCAACTCTTGTAAAGTTGGCAACGCTGTAAACAAAGCTTGTACTTTGGCTTCAATTTGTACCTTGCTTGACTTCAAGAGCAGATCCTCTTCATTCACTTGCTGGTCATCTGACAAAATAACTGCTCGTTCAATAATTCCTTCCAACTCACGCACGTTCCCTTGGTAGTCATACTCCTGCAAACACTGAACAGCTGCTGGACTAAAGAGAAGTTGGGGCTTTCCGTATTTTTGTCGATAAGTTGCAAGATAAAATTCTATCAGCTTAGGAATTTCCTCTCGCCGTTGATTTAAAGATGGAATTTCCAAGGTCAAAATATTAATCCGGTATAACAAGTCCTCACGAAAATTACCTTTCTCCACTTCTTCCACTAGTCGTCGGTTAGTAGCACAAATCACCCGTACATCTATCGGGATCATTTCGGTACCCCCAACACGTACAATTTGCTGCTCTTGTAACACCCGCAATAGTCGTCCTTGGGCTAGCAATGGGAGCTCACTAATTTCATCTAAAAAAATTGTCCCATTGTGTGCTAGTTCAAACATTCCCGGCCGGCCGCCTTTGCGACTACCAGTAAAAGCCCCCTCATCGTAGCCGAACAATTCACTTTCGATTAAGGTTTCTGGCAATGCAGCACAATTTACTGCTACAAAAGGTTCATTTTTTCGATTTCCCACATTGTGTATTCCTTGAGCAAATAACTCCTTACCAACACCAGTATCTCCTTCAATCAACACTGGCGCATCATATAAGCCGTATTTCTCTGCTCGTTTGATACATTGCGTCATCCCGTGACTTTGATAAATGATATCTGACAGTTGGTACTTAGCAGAAAAGCCTGATCCCAATACTTTTTTGCGAATTTTGTTTTCAAACTTTTGTAGCTGTGCAACTTCTTGAAAAATTAGCACCGAGCCTTTTCTAACCTGTTGAACCTTAATCGGGACATGGCTCACAGCAATATCTTTTCCTCTCACCTTCACTAATTCTTCATTCACAGCATGATTCGCTGTGTAAATTGTTAAGAAGTCCTGGAGGCTTGATAATTTAACGATTGACTTACCAACCACCTGTTTTTTGTCTATTTTTAAAATTTGTTCAGCCATTTTATTGCAGGCAATAATTTGATCATTTTCATCAGTAGCAATAAATCCATCGTGCACACTATCCATTAATGCTGTGTAGCGTTTATTAAATTCACTTTCTTTACGCTGACCTTCCAATACACTTTGAGCATCGTCGATCACCATTTTCACAGACTCACGACTACTGCCTATTGTCCAACAGTTGACCCCCATTTTTTGGCAATACTCGGTGACAATCGCATCTCCCATAAAAAATTGGATACCTTCGTCGATGCATTCCTGAATTTTTTGATTCACTTTATCCGGATCCCGCAGCTGTACTATCTTAATCCGATCATGATTGAGTATTTCCAGCAGTTTATAGGCTTGAATCATATTGTCATAACCGATAATTGCGATCTTTTCTGCTGGTCGCAGCATTTCGCTGATACTTTGAGCGATATCGAAAATGGTTAGTTTTAGTTCCAGAACAATTGTATGAAGATGCTTCTTCAGCAATTGATACGTTCCACCGCGAGAAATGATGATTGTTGCCCCATTACTGACTGCACTTTTTGCCAACTGGAGGCCTTCATTCAAATTCCCTTCTAAAACTTTCATGTTTTTAATTTGATACTCATCGATCACTTGATTCACTGTATCCGTCAATGCCCGATATGGGCTAATAAAGACAATTTCTACCATTTCTCTATCCCCTCTTTAGCGTAAATACACAGCTTATATAAGATGTATTATTTATAATTGAATAGTACGTTCTAAACGGAAGTTGATAAAATAAATGTAGTGGAGAAAACTGCAAATAGCAAGAATATTTTTCCAATGCTGACACAAGTCTTTTCTCAAACACGATAAAATAAAGTAAAAAAGGAGTGAATGAATGAGCGAATCCGTCAATCAGACAAAAGAAAACGTCAGCTACGGACACTTGTGCTGTGCAATTGCCGACATGAAACATCAATCATTAGAAGAGCTCACGAATCAGTCACTAGAAAAAGTTGTTAAAAAAATTAACCTAAGACCACGTAAATGCTTAGAGTGGAAAGCGCCCTATGAAGTATTTTTTGACGAAGTGTTGCACTTGATTTGACAATTCACAGGTTAAATAAAAACACAGCCTTTTTAATAGAGGCTGTGTTTTGGATTATCTTCAAGCTGAAATCAACTGATCCGTCTCTGGAAGGTGACGTCTTGCTGACCTGTTAAATCCGTAATCCAATCAATAATAGATATTAAGCGAACTGATATTAGCTAAAAGCTGAATAACCAATCTTCACAAACTATTTTACTCTTCCTAATCTGCCTCTCAAGTTTACCAATGATTATGAGAGATTCAACCTAAGGAATCATTAGTTTAACTGGCTTTTTACCAAGGTTTGGATTCGCGCTAATTCTTCTGGCGGAACCTGCTGATAAGAGATATTGTCCTGCATATATTCTTCACCATGTACCTGTTCCAATTTTATATTTCCAAGAGTTGTTCTATATTTTCTTACAAGTACCCCTACTTCATCAAATGTGATGTCGGTACTCATATTCTGTTCTAGACTACTTAGTATTTCTTGATAGCTCGCTAAGCCATCAAGACTTAAGCCCTGCTTAGCCAAACCTTTAATTAATTGTCGTTGCCTAGATTGTCGACCGTAATCACCATCTGGATCATCATACCGCATGCGCACATATTGTAACGCTTGAACACCACCTAGTTGTTGTCGCCCCACAGGAAATTCTGTTTCATCATAGGTGAATGAGAATTGATTATCTACCCATATCCCACCTACGGCATCTACCAATTGTTCAATTCCTTCCATATTAATAGTCGCATAATAATTAATCGGGATATCTAACAATTTTTCAACTGTAGCAATGGACATTGAAACACCACCAAATGCATAAGCATGATTAATCTTATCCATTTCTCCATACCCAACAATTTCTGTATAGGTATCTCTTGGCACGCTAACCAACGTTGTCTGCTCTTCTTTCGGATTAACAACGGCAACAATTAATGTATCCGATCGTCCTTGTTCCGTTCGACCTAAAGCACCAGTGTCTACACCCAGTAGTAGCACACTAAACGGCTCTAATTCATCCAATGATGCCTTTTTAATTCCATTTTCTCGTTCCACAGACTGATACATGTTGCCGGTTGTTGCTTTAACATCAGAAAAAACTCTATAGCAAAATACAATTAATCCCAAAATAACTGCCAACAAAGCAATAGACAATCCTATTAAAACTATCTTTAAGGGACTTCTTTCTTTTCGCTTCCCATCCTTCTTCATCTTTACATTCCGCCTTTTTTGTTCACTCGTCTTGAAATCTAATCATCTCGTCCAAAAATATCTCTTGTATAAACTTTATGCTTTACATTGGATAGCTCATTTTCCAAGCGATTTGCCACAATGACATCACACTGTTTTTTGAACCGTGCTAAATCGTTTTCGACACGATTATCAAAAAAGCGCTCCTCCGTTATTGTTGGCTCATAGATCACTACTGAAATCCCCTCAGCTCTAATTCGTTTAATAATCCCTTGAATCGAACTATGCCGAAAATTGTCAGAATCACTTTTCATTGTCAGTCGATAAATCCCCACCAATTTGGGTTTTTCAGCTATAATTTGTTGGGCAATAAAATCTTTTCTAACTCTATTCGCTTCAACAATTGCTCGTATTAATGTACTGGGAACATCTTTATAATTAGCAAGTAGCTGCTTCGTATCTTTAGGTAAGCAATAGCCACCATATCCAAAAGAAGGATTATTATAATGTGTACCGATTCGCCGATCCAAGCCGACACCTTCAATGATCTCACGAGTATTCAACTGTTTTATTTCTGCATAAGTATCCAGCTCGTTAAAATAAGCCACCCGCAAAGCTAAATAGGAATTTGCAAATAACTTGATTGCTTCCGCTTCGGTTGTGCCTGTTGTTAAAACAGGGATTTCTTTAGCCCAAGCATTTCTTTTAAATAATTCAGCTACTTCTTTTCCTCGAGAAGACTTCTCACCTACAATAATTCTTGAAGGATAGAGATTATCTTGCAACGCATGACCTTCACGCAAGAATTCTGGGGAGAAAATAATATTTTCAGTATTGAATTCTTTTTTTAGCGATTCAGTATAACCAACAGGAATGGTTGATTTGATAATAAAAGTTGCTTTAGGATTTATTTCCAAGACCATTTTAATTACTTGTTCAATGGACGAAGTATTAAAATAGTCTTTTTTTACATCGTAGTCGGTTGGCGTTGCGATAATTAGATAATCACCAAAAATAGCCGCTTGTTTAAACTCAGAAGTAAATTGAATCGCTAAATCCTTGCGTCCTAAAAACTCTTGAATTTGTTGATCTTCTATTGGAGACTGACCCTTTTTTAATTTTCTAATTTTCTCATCATCAATATCATAAGCGACTACTTCTTCCTTCTGCGCTAACAGTAGTCCATTAGCTAACCCTACATACCCTAATCCAAAGACAGATATTTTTGCCATTTTCTCGCTTCTTTCCATCAGTTTATTCAATTATTTTTGTTCTAGAAACTCCGTACTCGCTTTGTGGTAAGGAAAAATTTCCTGAACCTCTTCACTCTTTTTAGTAAACCCTCGTTTAAAAAGAAATAAAGAATCTTCTGGATCAGCGGTTCTCCCACCGCCTTCATTCACTCTCTCCACACCGATCTCATGAAAATAAGCGTACGCTTTTTGGCTGATTAAATCATTTGCATGATACTTGGCATAACTTACATCACGAGCAGATAAGAAAGAAAAAGCACATAAAGGCGTATACAGATATAGAATCGATTCAATTATTTGATCATCCAAATAGGCATTGAACATGACAAAGCGCTCATTAAATTCTTCAAACAGCGTTTGAAAAAATGCTGGTTCGAAGTAATAAATTTCGGGTGCTTGATTATGATCCATTGTTTGATAATACATCTCTAAAAAGCGATCGAGTTGCTCAATTCCCTCCCGGCGAATAACTACCCCTTTTTTCTTGGCTGTCTTAACACCTCTCCGTTTGTCTTTTCGACAGTAACTTTGTTCTAAAACGTCCTCCGGTGCTGTTTTAATAATGATCACATCTCGTGCTTTAGTGGTTTTCGTTTCTTCAAATAAAGGCAACTGGTTTTCCAACAACGGATGAAAGTTCTCCTCAATACGAAGGATTTGGTTTTCTTGACAATACTTCCTGAAAGCTGCGGAAAATTCTTCCCATAATTTTTCTATATCTTCGTTTGCATCAATTAATGCACCAGTATAGCCATAAACTGCACTTAAGTAGTATTTATTCTCCGAAAGTTCAGGAGAGTAAGCACTTAGCTTACGTTTATTCAGAGGATAAGCAATTCGACCTTCTTTACTTTCATAAACAAAAAGCAATGGCTGAAATGTTTCATCCCGGTGCTGGAACGCAGCAAAGTAACCCCATTCATGAGCAACATCCCAATGTAAAAAAGACTGCACTTCCTGATTCCAATTGTTTTTATCACTAATTACTCGCACTGGAAAACCTCTCACTCCGTTAATTTTTTGATCATCGTAATATTCGATGGTGTATAGCCGACTTTTTGATAAAATTTTTCTGCGTCATTTCCTGCATAACAGTTCAATGTCAAAAGTTTCACGCCATTTTCTAAAGCAAACTCTTCGATAAATTGCATTAACATATTAGCCAAATGTTGCCCACGGAATTCTTTTTTTGTTACCAAAGCATCAATTTGAATACTAGCTTCTTTCTTATTCCATTCGTTTTCTCTAGCTGGATACTGAGAAAACCAAATCATTGCAACAAATTCTTCATCGCTTTTGATACCATAAAAAAACTCATTATCAGAAGCTATTGCTTCTATTACCATCTGTTTTACGATGCCCTCTTGAAAAGGTTTAAAAAAATCTGGACGCAAGCTTTCATGCACACAATGAAGTTCTTGTAGAAATTCCACTATGATTGTTTCATTTTGTAAGGACTCAACTCTCACTAACGTTCACTTCTTTCTTCGGTTGAGGTATCAACCACGTTTCACCGACAAAAAATGGTGCTGGTTCTTCTTGGGTATATCTTAGCTTAGTTTTCAGCATCGAATCATCAATTGCTGTAGTTTCACCACCACCAGTAATTAAGTAAGGCATCCCAATTTTATTGAAATGATCCAAAAAATTGGCTGCACTGATATAGCCTAGATTGTATTGACGATAGTTTCGATCGTTGCCCATGACAAAACCTATACCGCTAGTTGGAGAATGCAAACAAATAGTTGCATTAATGACTTTTTCATCTTTGTAACAAAAGAAAAGAGTAAAAAGATCCCCTAGCTCGTCACTGAGTTTTTCAAAAAATTCCTTTTCAAAATAGAATATTTCTTCAGCTGTATTTCGATCCATCGTGTCATAATACAATTCAAGGAAGCCATCGATTTCTTCTATCCCAACTTTTACAAAGCGAAGCCCTTCTGCTTCCATCTTCCTTAAATAACGTCTGTTTTTTTTGTAGGTAATTTGATAAAGTGTTTCGTAATCCACAGTCGAACAAACTACTAATTTACGTTTTTCATAGACGTGACTTTCTGGGAAAAGTTTTATTTGGTTTTGATAGACTGGATGAAATCGTTCTTGAATAAGAGCAATCTTAGCCATTTCGCAATATTGTCGAAATTCTGATTGAAAAGACTCCCAGAGCGCTTGCTTTTCTGCGCCTTCATATAATGGTCCCACATGTCCATATATTGTATCTAAGTAATTCACTTCCCCGTCATAATCCCGATATTCATGATGTTGTGAAAGTTTTTTTACGCAAAATGGGTACGCTAATCGCCCTTTTTCATTCTCAAAAACAAATAGTTTCATCTCGAAAGAATAATCTCTCAATCGAAATGACTCGTGGTATCCCCAGAGATGAGAGACATCCCAAAATGGAAAGCTTTTTACTATTCCATCCCATTCGTTTTTTTCTGTAACAATTTTCACTATCTATCGTTCCTTTCATGCCTTGTCAGGCTATCTCAAAAATGGCTGAATTTTTTCACTTAAATACATCATGGTTTCTTCGTCATACCGTTGGTCACAAGGAAGCGGAATAATATTAGAAGCGAAGCGATAGTCTAAACTATTTTTTGCTTGCTGCTGAACAACGTTCGGCCACAACGTTGGAAGAAAAATGTTTTCTTTTACCAAATTTTTCCGGATATCTATAGCATTGTCTACTAATAATGGATAGGCAAACGCCCCCTCTACCTCTTGATAAGACAATAAATTTGACCCTTTGAACTGTTCACTTAATACTCTAAAATTTTGTGACCGTTGCTGTTTTATTTGCTTATAAGGGACTGCTTTAAGTAAGTTCATGGTTAGCTTAGACATTTTCCTAATTGGATTTTCGTCCAATAGTTCTTCGTTTTTTTGATAGGTTGTGTAATACTTGCTAGCATTTTCTTCATAGCGACCTAAAAGATGCTCCATTCGCTGATTCGAATGATCAACTGGCAATAGATTCGTCATTTTTTTATCCGTAAAAAGATATGCTCCATCTGGCACACCAAAAAATTTTCGACAAGTATAAAATGTGTCAACTCCTGTTACAGGTGGTTGAAAGAAAGCTTGGGTATTATCTACTAGAACATGAGGAAATCGCAATTGGTACTCTTTGATCGTTTGATTAGTCAATTGTCCATAGTAATTAACTAAATATAGGCAATCCTCTTCAGACAACTGTTTAGAAAAGATTGGTTGTAATTTATCATCAATTGAATAAAACTTAACTTCGATTCCCGCATTTACTAATACTTCTTCCACACAATCACAAAGAAAAGTGGGCAGATATATCCGAGAAATTTTTTTTACCTTCATTACATACATCAAACAACTACGGCCTTTATCTAAAGGAATTGCATTTGGATAGTAAGGTGTCCCATTTAACTCCTCTAACCCAAAATAACCACCAATTTCTTTCATATTTGCTCCTTTACGTGTTTAGATTAGCTCTTACCTGCCATCTTTGCTGCTGTTTTGAAGAAATTAATCATCTCTTTGCGATTGATTAAGAAGCTTGCACCAAGATACACAGAAATTCCTAGTATCATTTTTATCAATAAGCTCACAAGAGGATTTGTGTGCAGGAAGTAGCCGAGAATTGTGACTGCTACCAGCATCACAATTCCCGCAACAAATGACCTGGATAGGTCTTTCAATTGATCGAATAGAGTATAACCAATAATATCTCCAGTAAAATAGCCATTTACGTATAACGTGACAAAGTTCAGGAAAAAATCAAGTATTACTAAGGACATTACACTTCGGAAAACAAACAGGACAATCAAAGTAGCTGTAATCCCGATTACTTTTTTTATAATTTCTAAAAATAAAAAGCGATCGGTTCTTCCAACGATTTGCAGTAAATTCAGATTTAGTATATGGATGGGATAACATGAGGCCGTTAATGCCATAATTCTGAAATAAGGCACAGCAGTTAACCATTTTTCACCAAACATCAATAAAAAGATTTCCGTGCCTGTTCCTGATAGTCCAAAAGAGACTGGAACAGCAACAAAACAAACCATTGTCAAAATCCGTGTAAAAGCATTCGACAAGACTTGCTTGTCATCTTTGTAACGGCTTAATACCGGAAAGCTAACTTTTTGAACTGCGCTTGATAAAGAACGGGGAATAACATCCTGCATTTTTTGGGCATTAGAAAAATAACCTAAACTGGCAGGAGAAAAGTAGCGACCAATCAAAATAGAATTTAAATTATTAAATGCTGTATCCAGCATTGTGGAAGCAACCAACTTCCAACTGTAGTGGAACATCTTCTTAAAACTTTGGAGTTGGAACGTCCATTTAGGTAACCAGCGATTTGAAAAAATAGTCATTAAAGAGTTAAGCATTGTATTAATTACCTGTTGGAAAACCAAACTCCATACACCAAAACCTAAATAAGCACAAAAAATTGCCACAGCGCCTGAAATGCAAATTGAATAGGCAGTAATTAATGTTTGAACCTTAAAATTCAACTTAATCGTCAACTGAGTCCGCTGCACTAAGGCAAGTGCGTTTAAAATTAAACTCACACCTAATAAACGGAGCATAGATGATAAAATTGGCTGGCCATAAAACCTTGCGACAAATGGCGCACCTGTAAATAACAATCCATATACTATGATCGAAACAAACAGATTAAAGAAAAAGACCGTCGAGAATTCTTCTTCAGTGGGCGCTTTTTCGTGAAGCAACCATGTTTGAAAGCCTACATCAATGACAACATTTGACAGCGCAATAAAGATTGTTAACATGCCAATCAGCCCAAAATCTTCTGGCAATAATAAACGTGCCAAAACAATCTGGATAATAAAGGTTGCACCTTGTCGTCCCAACATCTCCAAACCTGACCAAAACATTCCTTTAGCCGTTTTACTTTGAATAGATGTATCTGATTTTTGGGGGTCCTTCTTTTTCACCCTTTTTTCTCCTTCATAACTCTTTTTAAATTGAATTATCGATCGTAATTTTATTACTTGATCCCGCTCGCATACTTTTGCCAAATTGTTTAATTAATTGACAAATTCGTTCAACATCTTGCAACGATAAATCAGCATACAATGGTAAAGTTAATACTCTTTTTGACATTTTTAAGGCCACGGGGGTCTGAAAAGGATCAAATTGGTTATGATAACAGTCAAAAGAACTGGTAATCGGATAAAAATACTTTCTCGGATGAATTCCCTGTTCATCTAAGAAATTTGCAAGCTGGTTTCGTGTTGCACCATAGTATTCTGGGTAAACAACAATCGGATAATAAGAAAAGTTGGATTGAACGTCCTCTTGAATCTTATTCAGAGTAATTCCCTCCACATCACCTAATAAATCATTGTATAGCTCAACAATTTTTTGGCGATGTTGAATGTTCTTTTGTAAATACTTCATATTACATAGACCCATAGCTGCTTGAAACTCATTCATTTTAGCATTTGCTCCCACACCATCGACTACTGTCTGACATTGGATACCAAAGTTTTTTAGCTGTTCTAATTTATAGCCAACTTTTTCATCTTTATAGCATGCGCAGCCGCCTTCAATCGTGTTAAATACTTTTGTTGCATGAAAACTATACATTGAAGCATCTCCGTATTTACTAATACTGTCTCCCTTGTAAGTTACCCCAAAAACGTGTGCCGCATCGTAAATCACTTTTAAATCGTACGCATCGGCAATTTTTTGTATTTTTTCAACCTCACAAACATTTCCATACACATGAACTGGTAATATTGCGGTTGTTTTATCAGTAATCAAAGCTTCTATTTTATCTGCGTCCATCGTAAAATCATCTGGCTTGATATCGCAAAAAACAGGGGTAAGATTGTTTCTCACAATAGCATGCGTGGTTGATGCAAAAGTATATGGTGTAGTAATTACCTCACCTGAAAGATTCATTGCTTGCACCAGCAACTCCAACGCAAGATGCCCATTTACAAACAACGAAAGTTGATCTGCCTGCAATAGTTTTTTTAACTCTTCTTCTAACATCAAGGATTTAATCCCGCTATTTGTCATCCAGTGAGTATCCCAGATATCCTTGATTTCTTCGACGTACTCTTCTAAACTAGGCATTGAGGCTCTAGTAACGTAGATATCCTTCAATATTTTTCCCCCATTTTTATTCAGCAATCATTTTTTTTCGCATGTGATTTAGTTTACGCATTATCTTATGTAATGTGGGACTAATTTTATACACCTTATAGCTTGCTTGGATATACTTCTCAAATTGATTTTTAGGTTTACGCTCGATAAATGCAGTTATTATCTTTTGGTGTTGCTCCATCAGTGCCTTTGCCTCTTGATGACTGTAGGAATTTGCAGTTAAAATAGCGATCAATATTTTCCCTTCCACAATAGAACGAAACCGAAAGTGGGATTCTTCATTAAAGATCTGTTCTGCTTGGATACTTCTCTTTAGGTATTCGATTCTTTGTACTTTAGAATGTTGCGCATAATTAGTACTCCAGCCTTCTGGCACGTTTACCCGATAAACAGACATCGTATCATTTAAAAATAGAATTGCTCCTTTTTGAATTGCCCATCTCAAGATGCAATCATCACCATTAAAATACCTTATTAATTTTGTTTCACTATTCATAAATTCTTTCATATAATCAGTTTTAAAAAAATAACTACCTGTTTGAAAAAGGTATTCTTGAAACATTAAATACTCTGAGCCGCTGATAATCATATCTTTAGTAAAAGCTTTTTTGGAAGGACGTGCTTGAGGAGCAGCCTGACCACTTTCATCGATAATTTCTACTCGATGAACACATATAGAGCAGAAGGTATTTCTTTGCATTGCTGTATATTGCTTCTGCAATTTATAACTATCCACCCAATAATCATCACCTTCTAAAAAGGCCATATACTCACCTTGACATAAAGGTAAAATAAATTGCTGATCAATGTTGACACCTTGTGAAACCTGATTTTCTTTTTGTAGTATTCCTTTTACTAGATCTGGATATTTCCCCATGTATTCGCGAATGATTTTTGGCGTATTATCTGTTGATGCATCATCATGAACGATTACTTCAAAATGGAATTTAGTCTTTTGAGTGACTACACTCTCCAAGGCTTGTCTGATATAGTTCTCATGATTATAAGTGGTAATACAAACAGATACCCTAATTACCTCATTTTTCATTTTAAAACCTTTCCTACCTCAACGGATTTTGAGGATTTATAATTAAAATTGGTTGATTAGCTAAAAGCAGCTTTGGATTAATAGTTAATAATAGATCCGCATAACCCGATGAATAATCACGTGTTAATAGTTGTTTAACAGAATTAAGATTCGGTCCTCTTCTATCGCTATGATGGCAATCACTTGCAATTAATTGAGCCAGCTGATGATCTAATAAAATATGGGCTGTCCTACGTACTTTTTCACCAAACTCGCCTAGAATACTGCCACTATTTATCTGCAAAATATAGCCGCGTTTATTCCATTCATAAGCTATCTCAGGATTGTGTATAATTAATTCATACCGTTCAGGGTGTGCAATAATCGGTTTCAATCGACATTCTTCAACTGACTTTAAAGCACCGAATGCGTAATCAGTTCCCGCATTAAAGGGGAATTCGATTAACAAATAATCCGTACTAGCTAGAGTCAGTAATTCATGGGTATACCAAGCTTCTTTTATCCTTCGGTTTGCCATTACTTCCATCCCTAAATGCAGTTTAAGATTCATATTCTGTAATTGAACAAATTCACAAACATAGTGGTAGGCTTCCAAAATCTGTTCTTTGTATAACAGTCCTGAGAACTCTCCTGTGTTTCCATGGGGAGTGAAAATTACTTCAGAAACGCCCATTGCTACTGATTTCTCTAACATCTCTAATGTTTCGCCAATCTCATTAGCGCCATCGTCAATTGCTGGCAACATGTGTGTATGAATATCAATCATTTTTTCACCTTCTTAAATAGTTGAAGTTGGCTGGGGATTCCCAATAACTTTTATTAGTAGTTTTAACAAAAGAATCTTCTCTTTCTCACGACGTGTTTCCCCCTGAGCAATCTTTGCAACCGCTGATAAATCCGGATTACTTAAGCATTTTTTTATCAGTTGACCCCTCTTTTTTAGTGAGTATTGGGATTGTTTACGAATATCCATTAGCTGAAGAATCACTTTCATCACTGTATCTTTACAATAATAAGGATGATGTTCGGAGGATGACTTGGTCAGGTGCATAATCATCTGACAAGCATTTAAAAGTGCGGCTTCCTTGTTCTCATTGAACTTTGAAACTAGCGAGTCAGGTCTCAAAAAATAATAGTGGTAAAAAGCTTGATCCAGTACCACGACTCGCTGTACTTTTTCTACCAACTTTAGGGAAAAAAGCAAATCTTCTACTATCCTTAATTCTTCGTCAAAACGTATCTGTTGTTCTATTAATAGTTCTCTGCGAATCAATTTATTCCAAGGAGCATTCATAAGAAACTTTTTATAGCAATCATAAAAGGAATCTTTCAAAAAATCCTCACGACTACCTGTAAAAGCAGGTACTACTTTACTTTCAATATATTGACTTTTCTCGTACAAATAAAAACCAAAAATAACTACATCTGGTGCTTGTCGATCAATGCAGCAAACTTCCACTAATTTTTCAACTGCTTCTTTGTCTAATTGATCATCACTATCCATGAATAAAAGATAATCTCCAGTACTCTTTTCAATCCCATAGTTTCTAGCTGCACTGGGCCCTTGATTTTTCTTTCGATAATAAAACACTCGATGGTCTTGATTAATCTTTTCCATAAGAGAATGGGGAGGCGTAGTTGTACTGCCATCATCAACAATGATGATTTCTAAGTTTTTATAGGTTTGACTGATTAAAGAGCTATAACACTCTTCAAAACAGTCAAAATTGTTATACGTTGGAATAATAATAGATACTATTTTTCTTTTGCTCATTTCATCCCTAGCCTTCTAACCTGCTAACCTTTTTTTATATTCGAGCTGGCAGCAATAACGAGTTATGCACCTTCTGCTGGTATATCTTCTACGGGTGGTTCCTCTACTGGTTCTTCTACTGGTTCCACAACCTCTTCTGCCGGTTCATTAGTCATACTCTCAATTGTAGCTTGAGCTTTTTCTACTTGATCATGTACTCGCTTTAACGCAAAGCCTGTAGCTAAGGATAGTCCGATAAATAGGCAAAGCAGCGAATAAAATACCTTTTTGTTTTTCATGTCCCACCCTGTCCTTTCTATAACTCTGGTAAGTTTTCGATTGTTTTATCTTGTATACTTGTGTAATATTTATCGTATTTTCCTTTGCCGTAAGCCCCGTAATAAAGACTGTCACGGTCCGCATAATTCATCATATATCCCAGCAACTTGTATCCATTGTTTTCAAGTACAGACAATCCATTTTGAACTTCGGTAATTTCAGTTGTTCCTTGTTTGACAATATAAATTGTTTTGTCTACTGCTTGAGCAAATGGCGGTAAATAATTTGTTTTTTCTAAAGAGCAAGCGTCGATCAAAATACAGTCGCTTCTTTTCTTCAAAAAGTTAATTAATTCGTGGATATCATTTTTTCCCGTTATGCTTTCTCGACAGACTTCCTCAAATTCGTTTAAGTTGACTGTTAAATAATTTATTCGATCCTCTTTAGTGATAAATGTGTCAAGAACTGCCGGTCTTTTTAAAATCTGTTTGATCATATTTTTGTTTGATGAATCTTCAACTATTTGGAAAATCAAAGGTCGTTGTCCAATATTCGTTAGATGTTTAGCAATCTCACCGACTATCGTTGTTACGCCTTCCTTAGGCTTTGCAGATACAAACATCAATGTATCATCTTTTTGGATTTTCAATTTTAAAGTCGAAGCTTTGATTTCTTGATCAAAAATATCTTGTAAGATAATTTGTTCACGATAATTTTTTTTGCGTTCTACTTTTCCTTGAGTCAATTTAGGCAATACAGCATAATTTTTTAAATTGGTGATACGTGAGATGGAGCTTGTAGATTGGACTGTTTTGAACCTAAAAATAAATCTCAAAAGAAACAAGCTGTTTAATACAATACCTACAATAAAACCGACCAAAGCAAATAGTAAGAATCGCTCATTGTCTTCCACTAAATTCAAGTGTTGAGAATCTTCAATCTCAGTTAATGTTACATTTCCTAAATCTTTTGATGCAAACTCAGGATAGCGAGCCGTCAGCACATTCAGAACGTTTTCTGCAATTTCAGGATCTGTTGAGCGAGCATACATGCGTATCATATTTACGGAATTTAAAATTTCTACATTGACTTCAAAAGAGTCTTGATCTGATAATTGTAAATCTTCCCGAATTACATCACTGAGTTGACTGTTCATCAATTCTGGAAAACTACCAGTTAAAAAAGCTGTCGCTAGATTATCTTGAGCTGTTCCTCCAGTTATGGTTACCGTATAGATAGTTTGTTTTTCATAGACTGGTTGATGGCTGTAAGTCCACAGTAATACTGCTGTTAAAGTTGTTGACAACAACACTAATAACATTGAAAGTCCATATCGTTTAAATCCTAAGACTAACCGATTGATTGTATCTCTAATTTGGATCGTAATGGTGTCATCAGTTAGACTGCTATCATAATTATTTGATTGTTCGCGCATTTTTCATCCCCATTATCCTCATTCTGTATTTATTCCTTTGTAGGAACACTATTTAAAATAAAGCCAATCATTGAAATTTCAGACGTCTCAAAATCATCAATAACTTTATTCACAAGATCTGCTCTGGTTTCGCCCTGTTTGACGACTAGCATAACTTCTTCTGCTAGAGAAGCTTTGAGATAAGTTTCTTTGACAATCCCAATTGGTGATGTATCGAGAATAATATAGTCATACTCACTTTTCAGTGAATTTAGTAACTCTTCTAGTCGATCCATTATTGACTGTTCTTCATGAGAAACAACTACTGATCCAAAGATGTAATCAATGTCTAATTCCTCATGATGTTGAATATAATTTTTGAAGTACGCCGCATTGGTTTTGGTCCCTCCACTTAATACTTTACTTATTTCATAGGTGGGACTCAATTCTACTTTGGCATATCTCATTAAGTTAGGATGCCTGAGGTCTAAATCTAATAGAAGGACTTTTCGATTTAGCTTCCTCAAAGTCACAGCTACATTTAAGGCAACAGTACTCTTTCCTTCACTAGGCTCCAAGCTGCTGATCATCAATACTTTGTTGCCAGCTCGTTTCATCAAGTAATCAATATTTATTGCTACCTTACGATAATCATTCACAATTGCTGGAATAGTGGAAGCTTGCGTAATTAATAACGTCTCATCTTTATTCTTTTTCTGATACGCAATACTTCCTAAATAATGTCCCTTAATTAAGCGTTTAGCTTGTTCGACCGTATAGACTTTTGTGCTGAACATATAGCTAAGTCCCGCTATTAGTGTTCCCAAAAAAAGAACGACACCGCCAGTTGCAGCAGACAACAAGATAGAATTATTGGATTTCTCGACAATTTGTTTAGCCTGTGGCGCTGAAAAAGTATCTAAAGAATAAATATCTTCCGTGTAATTAAACACTTTTTTGTAGTTGTTAATCGCCGCTTTTGATATTGCGAATGCTTGTTTCGGACTGTTGCTTTCACCTTCGAAAAAAATCAAATTGGATTGATCTTCTGAAATGATATTTAGTACATCACCCGATTGTTCTGGTTCTTCTAGACTATCCCAAACAATTTGGCGAAAGACTTCGCTGTCAAGTAGTCCATAGAACTTGTCGGCAGCCTGTACGAAATTATTTTCGTTAAATGCTGAACCAATTTCACCCTTTGGAATGATCGCAACACTACCTCTGACTGTATATTTACTTGGCATGTATTCATTAATTAAAATAAAAGCCCAAGCAGAAGAAATCACAGTTAAACTAATAATCACTCCAGCTGATTTTTTAATTGATTTCAACATGCTAGACAAATTAATGCCTTGTTTCTTGTTGATTTCTAAATTGTGTTGTCCCATCTTATTGTCCTCTTTCTACACAAACATATAGGGTTGTGGATCCCGTTAGATTTGTTGTGGGGGATTGATATTGATAAACAACTTGGTATATACCTGGAACACTTGGATCCACATTGGAAGAATAGGTAATAGACGAAGCTTCAATTGTTTCTACGCCTTCCGTTGGCTCTCCTTCACCTAAAGCTTCATCACTTGCACCATTGGCAACTCGCAATGTTTTACCGTCTTCAACAAATGTTAGATAGCTATTAGGTTCGATGGGTGTATTTAATGGTAGGTACACAACATAATCTGTTAATTTTATTCTTGGTCCTTCTTCTGTAACAGTAGATTTCACTTTTACAGTAACTGGTAGTTCGGACTGATCGCCTAAACTATTGGTGACTTTTAAGGTCACATTGTAGTTTCCGGGAATAATTTCAACATTTCCAATTCCTTCCCCTTCAACTCTCATAGAGGGTGTAATATCTCCATCTTTCAAGTCGCTGATTGTTACTAAATCACGTAATTCAAGCTCTAGATCACTGGTAACTTCCAGTGGTTTTTTGATTGAAAAACGAGGAGGATGATAGTCTTCATAAACAAGTTTCCGTGTGGCTTCTGCCACGTTTAATTGTTCATCCATTGCAACATAGGACACATCAAACATGTTTGCTTGTTCGTCTGCTCCCTTAGATATTTTATCGACAAAAACACTATTACTGATGTCCCCTTCATTATTATCCTTTGCTACAACATCCTTTAAAAGATCATGATCCGTGCTATTTACATTTAAATGAAGTGACTCTTCTGGAACTGTAATAACCGGAGCAACTGTGTCCACATCTTTTCCCGCATTATAGAGATACACTCCTAAAACACCTAACGAAACTACACATGCCAAATAAATAACAAATTTAACTATTTTCATTTTCTCCTCCTGTAACTTTAAACCTTTTAAGATTTCCTTTAATTTTTTTGTAGTCCTAAATATAACTCGACCAACCAACCTCTTTTTTTGTGATAGGTTGACAGTCCTTTAAACAAGAGTAGAAGTGCTGAACGTAAATTACCATTTTGTACTACTTCCTGGCGATGTTTCACCATCGCTTGATTTATTTGAATCAGCGCTGTGTTTTTATCGGCGTAAGGACTTGTTTCTATAAAACGAATCATATACTTGAAACTTTTATCTAAATTGATTAGATACTCCATTCTTTTTTCAACAGTATGCATTTTTTTACCTGAGGTATTATTTTCGTGAAATCTTCGAAAAATGGATGGATAGTTCACCGTATATCCAGTACCTTCACACATTGAAAGCTTCCAAACAATCTCATCTTGAGCCCATTGGTCGTACCAAAAAGGTAATATCTTATCTACAAATGAATGTTGAATAGCCATCGTACAACCCACAGAACGTAAATACATATTTCTTTGGGTGAAGTTGATCTTTTCTATTTGGTACTCTTCGACTGATTTTTTTTCTTGGAGACTTTCTTGAGGTGGTTCTCCTTGAAAAGGAATAAATTCAGCTGCCAAAAGTTCTATCTCCGGATTCATTGCCATCATTTTAGTCATTAATTCAATTTTTTCGCCTCTCCATATGTCATCTTGATCCGCAAAAAAAATAATATCACCGGTAGCTTGAGCTACAGCATTTCTAAAGTTGTTGCAATAACCCAGATTCTTCTGGTTACATTTTATTTTCCATCGACTTTCCAACTGATTCTTTCGGATAAACTCACTGATCATCCGAAAGGTTCCATCGCTTGAGCAATCATCGAAAATCAATACTTCATCTGGTTGCAACGTTTGTCTCATAATTGACTCTAATTGAGGAACAATTACTTTTTCACCATTAAAAGTGGCCATAATTATTGATACTCTCATAATTGCTATCTTTCTCTCTTTCTGTATGTTCAAATAAATGGTAGGCAACCGCAAAAATGAAAAAAACATAATCTAGCGTGCCAAGAGCGTCCACCCAATAAAGGTTCAAAAAGTAGCAACTACAAGAAATCAAGAAAGCGACTGCTAATCTAGAGCGCCTGAATACAGCTGTCTTAAGCATACTTATTAAAAAACTTAAATAGATGACTATTTGAACGATTAATCCCGGATAAGCCACTTTTATATATTGATTAATGTAATAATTATCAATCGAGTTTATGTGAAATCCTTCGTAGTACCAGTTAAATTGATAGCCATTGCCTTGCCCTAAAAATGGATTTAACCATGACACTGCTAAAATTTTAGGCAACCATTCACGATATTGAGAACTGTTTTTGTAAGTTAACATATCTTCGGTATCGAAATTTGAAGCCAAATTAGTGTTAAACGCTGCGTCGACAACTAAGCTAAATTTGCTCAATAATGATTGAACAGGTTCTGTATTAAAAAATAGAACGGTCAAGGAAATTACTATTCCGATGATTAAAGTCGAAAGAAACAGAACTTGACTTTTTCGCGTACTAAAAATAGCAACTAATGCAAGCGCTAAAAGTAAGATACCCATTGTTGAACGTGACCCAGTCATAATTGTATTTGTTAAAATTAATACCACCCCAAACGGACGATGAAACAAACTTAAGCCACTTTTTTCTTTGTAACAAATAATCGCAAGCATTAGAATTAGAAAGAGCCCATACCCTAGAGGATGATGTGCGGGTCCAAAGATACGATAAGAGCCACTTCGGATGTATTCTCCCGTAGTCAAACCCTTAATAAATTCAAATTTAGTAAATATAGAAAACTTGGTAACATATTCGAAAATCCCCATCAAGCAAAGAATGTAAGTAATCCTTACTAGAAGTTGATTAAACTTTTCGATTGGATAACCTGACTTAAATAGGTACAGTACGGTATAAAATATGGCAAGCTGATCAAATAGTGGATTTAATAAAGTATTTGGATTCATTCTTGCTAAAGCAGTTACAAAGAGGACTGCTACATACAGCAAAAATAAGACGTTATACCTTACGTTAGCAATTACTGTAAGAAATGTGTTTCGACGTTTACGATCTCGAAAAATGAGATACCAAATTACCAATAAGCATATTCTTTGTAAATTTAAAAATGAAACACCGATATAATCTGGTGCAAAAAAAATACATACAATCAATACACTTGTTAAGGTATATAAATTGATATTCACCATGCCATTGCTGAACAATCGGTTTTTTTGACTTACGACTCTATCCATAACTCCCCCTTGAAATATATCTAAATTGATCGACTTGATTGAAGATAAAATGATTATCTTGTATTGTAATTATTGTTCCTGTATTTTTGTCATTTTCCATTGGTACACCTTTCCTGAGAGAAAAGCGAAAAAAGGAATGGTCCAAGGATTACACATTTTTATATAATTATTCTGCAGCCCCGCTTTGAACTTCGGATTCTTACGATAATTAGGAAAATAGTCAGAAATTAGAGCAGTTATTCGTTGCATGTTTTCTTTTCTGGTTGCTTTATCTCCTAAACTACTCATTCTTCCTAAGCAACTGCAAAGTAAAATTTTTACACAAAAGTACTCTAACTCTAAAGAATATTTCTCCCAAAAATGATTGTTTTGATAATACTGGACAATTCCTTCAATAATTGTCAGCATGTCTCCAACCTTAGGATTTCCATGAATCGTCTGGGTAGAGTTATCCCGTGAGTAATGGGTCACATAGGCTGTATTTACAAATGCCGTTTTCTTAATCCAAGGTAGCAAGTTCATATAAAAAGCTGTATCTTCATAGATTAATCCTTCTGGGAAAAAAACTTGTGCTTGCTGGATTATTTTCCGACGGTATAGTTTATTCCATGGAGAAACCAAAGGATCGATAAAAAGATCTTCCAGCTTTTTTCTTTCATGAACCTTGCCATATTTACGCAAGGGGTATTCAACACCTTCAACGACTTTGCAAAATTTATAATCACATTCCACCATATCAGCTTGCGTATTCACGGCAGCTTCATACATTTGTTCAAACATTCCAACTGCCACCACATCATCTGAGTCAACAAATCCGATATAGTCTCCTTTAGCATGGACCAAGCCTAAGTTACGTGCATAGGCTTGGCCTTTATTGTCCTGATTAAACACGCGCATTTTTTCTGGAAAACGCTCCACAAATGTTTCAATCACTTGCTGAGAACCATCTGTTGATCCATCATTGATCAAAATAAGCTCTATTTCTTTCAATGTTTGCTGGACTAAGCTTGTCAAGCAAGCTTCTAAATAGCTGCATGTATTATAGATTGGTACAATAACACTAACCTTGATACCTGAGGTTTCCATAAAAGACTCCTTATTCATTAAATTCTTTATGTCGAATGAGTTCTTTGCCGTCATAAATTTTAATCCAGCTTTTTGCTTTTACTTCAAAGGTCAGGTCAATATTCATGTCTTCAAAATCAGCTTTTTCCTTTTTAGCCTCTTCTAGCGTTAATACACTAGGAACTTCAATAGTTGTGGTTTCTAAATCAGTTTCCACACGGATACTTCGTTTTTTGTCAGTTTCGTTCGTAGCTTGAAAGATAAATTTTCCCGTTTCCTTTCGAACAGAACTGACATATACCTTAGATTGCAGATCACTGTCTACAACTTTTTGTCCGGCCCAGCCATCAATATTTCCAGTTGATTCATTCGTATAAACGGGTCCCCATTCAGAATTATTACCAAACTTAATATTTTCAAACCGCAAATCTCTCATCTCATAGTCAGTGGGAACAAGGTATAAAGTAAATGCGCCACCATTTAATATCATGTTGCTGAAATTCATGTCGTATCCATTGGCCATATCCATTTTGATAATCATCGCTGAATTTTGTCCAAAGTGAGGGGCGACCCGCGGCATCTCGATTCTAACGTTATCCACAGTAATAGTATGAGCATCAGTATTGCCAAAACCAGCAATTTGAATGCCATCTGAATGATATTTTTCGGGATCGCCAAAACCATTATTGTAGATGTAACTGTCTTTAACTATTACATTAGGACCAATTTGCAAGGCATCGCCATAGGAATGATAAAATTTACAAGAATAAAACTCACTATTTGATGCACTAACTGGTGCTGTTAAAAAATCACAATTATTAAAGATCAATTTTTTTTGAATTTCTCCAGTTAAATTGATTCCTTGTGAAAAATAGCAGTTATTAAACTCGATCGTACCACCAGGATTAACCTCATTGTTATTTGCTAAATACAAAGGTAAATCGTCAAAAAACACATTATCGAAAACAACTTTTTCGCCATCAAAACTACTATCTTGCAGCCTCATCACATAATCTTCTTCACGTTTTTCGATATTTTCGTAGAATTCTGGAGTAACCATTGGCTTAGTTAGATCTGCGCCGGTATTAAAAGCATCTGGGATGACCTGCACATCCTCACCCCTGCTATCAAAATCAGAAATGATTGGCACTGCGTCTTTCACGGTAACATCCGTTCCATTAATTTCAATTTCCAGCTTGTCATATTGGCTCGTATCGGTCAAAGGATCATAGGAAATTGCCGGATCACTTGTCTGTAGCATAAAAAATGCAACAATTCCAATAATCACAATGGCACAAGCGCCTAAAATAATGCTAATTTTTTTCTTTGTCATTTAGTACTCCTTTATGCCTTGATTTGAGTCAATAAAAACTGAGGGAAATATAGGCTGATATCAGAATGATTATGGTAATGATGGATATCCTGTTTTGTGTGATACCCTGCTTTGTTCAAATCATTTAACAAGTCACAAATATGTTCTTCATACGTATGCTCTTTATCTGAGTAATGGAGTGCTATCGTTACTGACTCCGCATGTCCTGCATACTTTTCTATTTTTTCATTTAAATGTCGATTAAGAATTTTAAGTTTTTCCTCATCAGCTTGTTCCCCGCAAATAAAACGTAGCGTATCCTCTAACTTATTAGACGGATCAGTAAAATAATCTCCCAATTTATATTGGGGTGCGCCGGCAATAATTTTGGCATTGGGAAATTTTAAGCCAAAGTTCAATGCTGCATAGCCACCTTTGCTAGAACCTGCAAAAATTACTTTTTTGTACCTGCCTTGTTGCACAACTTCTTGAATCAACTTTTCAACAGCTGCTTCTATTGAAAAGCTCATTTCATGTCCTAGATAATAGATTCCTCTTCGATCGTATCCCCAGTCATCTAAGATAAATAATTGGTCATATGAAACATCTTTCAACGTTCTCACGTAGTTGTAACGTGCTGCAACTCCTTTTCGTGTACAGGAGCTAAAAACAACTATTAAGGTTGAACTATTATTTTTCTTAAAAAGATAGTGGACCCGTTCATTTTCTGTTTGAAAAGTCTTTTGTTTTAATAAAACTTGGCTTTTCGTGATCAAGTATTCAACATATTTATTGGCTTTTCCTCGGAAACGGCTGTACTTATTCGACCCTTCCTGGAAGGAAGATAATTCATAAGTCAAGTCTTCTAAATAGGCTGTAGTATTTGAAGAAAATGTTTCAAATGTTCTTTCATGGATCGTCTCCACCAAAGAAGCCAATTCATCCACTTCTTCACAATAGCAAATTAAATTTTGTCCACTAAATTGTGCTAATAACTCAATTTGGTGATTATCGACATGTTCTTGATACTTTGCTAGTCTCGGTACTGCGATGATCTTTTTACCCATTTTAAGTGCTGTGACAATTACACCAGTTCCTCCATGAGTAATGAGAACATCACACTCTTTTAGCTTTTCCTCAAATAAAGATTGATCCAAAAATGGCTGATAGGAAAATTTTTGAGGAAGATAAGTGGAGTGTCCCGTTTGAGCAAATACCTCTTCTTTGATAACTCCGCTTTCTATCAATTGGTCTACTTCTTTTAATAAACGATCAAAAGGAAATTTTTGACTTCCTACGGTTACAAATATCATAGCGACTCCTTTTTGTTAGTAAATTGATCCTAAACAAGTAGCACGTTCATAAAAGCGCAGCATCGATTTCCACTGCACATAAACTTTGTCAGAAATTTTTACCATGACTCTGCCTGTTAACGTTGGCACTTCGGATTTAGCAAAGGATTCAATAAAAATAATCTTCTTTCTACATATCTTTCCTAAAAAACACATTGGCAAAGTCGCCAAAACGCCTGTACTAATGATGACGTCCGGCTTTTCTATAAAGAAAATTTTCAGTGAAGTTAAAAAAATGAATAGAAACCTAAACAACCAAAGTTTCTCCTTGCGCTGAATTTGTGGTACGTAGTAGGCTTTATGTTGCTTGCAATTTACTTTATAGCTCGTTTTTTCAGTAACTATAAAACTTTCGTATTGATTCATTAGCGGTTCTAACATCATTAATTGTTGAAAGTGTCCCCCAGAAGAAGCAGTAAAACATACCTTCATTTATGTCCCCTTCTTTCATTTTTAGTAAGCACCGTTTGGTTTTAAAATAACCAAAAATGTTTTGATAATAATGGAGCAATCTAATTTAATTGAACGCGTCCGAATATATTTTAAGTCCAATTCGACCATGTCTTTAAAATGAAGATCGCTACGACCGCTGATTTGCCAGAGACCTGAACAACCTGGCTTTACGAATAGTCGTTGCATTTCGTACGCATTATATTGACCTACTTCATCAGGCAATGGTGGTCGCGGTCCCACTAAGCTCATGTTTCCCAATAAAACATTTATCAATTGAGGCAACTCATCTAATGATGTTTTCCGGATAAACTTTCCGACTTTGGTAATACGAGGATCATTTTTCATCTTGAACATTGGTCCCTGTACCTCATTTTTTTCTTTAAGGTCTGCAAGTTTTTGTTCAGCTTCCATACACATCGAACGAATCTTATACATCGAAAACTGTTTTCCATCTTTGCCAATCCTTGTTTGTTTAAAAAAGACTTTCCCGCCATCTTCTAATTTAATAGCTAGAAAGATTACCAACATTATTGGTGTAAAAAATATTAGTCCCACTATACTTCCAACAAGATCCATCGCTCTTTTTATTACTAAGTAGCTAATGTCGTTTTTTTTCAACAAGCTTGGTGCTTCTTTTACCGATTGTTGTATTTCGAGAAGCCTTTCGTCGACTTCATTAACCAACCTACCCTTAGTATGATTCACCTAATAACACTCCCTTTAACGTTTAACTCCTAAACAATGAAAACATAATATGCGATCACTCGATTGATCACATATTATGTTTTCACTTTGATGCTTTGACACGTATTCGCCTCCAACCAGTAACCAAATCATTATCGTACAAGATATTTGAAGAAGTTTTCCTTTGCTCGGTAGCCTTTTCCCCATTCAGTAACAAAAAGCGGGGTAGGAATATTTGTTCCTAACAGCTTGTTTTCAATACTTTTTTTCATCATCGACAAGCGACTCATAGTAGACTGATCACATTTACCCCAAAGTCTTTCTGAAGCATCCTCCCGAGAAAGATAATCCGATTCGTTTTCATACAATGCCTGTAAAAATTCTTTTTCTAGACGGGATAACGGTAGATTAGCAATTGACACCTTGTGACCGCCAGCTATTGCATTAGATTCATATTGACCAACCGGGATCGTTTCATTCGCAGACTTCCCACTAAATAACTCTCTTAACTTTTCTTTACTCATCGAGGGTTTAACCCAACCACTTAAATGTATTCGTTCCATATAGCTCTCTTCTTCAGAAGTTGGTTCACTATCTGTTTTTCTAAAAATATTTAGATTGTACTCAGACAGTTGTGAAGAAATCTGTAACACTTCTTTATCCGTTACAAGATCACTTATAATCACAAAGTCAAAGTCCTTTATGTACTCTGTAATGCTTCTTTTTTTCAGCAATCTTTCTAATAAGCACGATGAGCAATATACCTCAAAATTTAAAGACTGCAATTTTTCTTGTAAATTTGACTCTGAAAGAATATTTTTTGTTAGAATCAAAATTCTTTTCATGAACGTATCCCGCCTCTTTTCTAATTATTACTTGCTTCTTACTAAATTGATAAAATGTTTAGCACGGTCTTTTTTTCTAACGAAACAGCAACTACTAGCTGAAATCTCATAAGTAAATAGTCAAACTGACCACTTTTTAGTTAAAAATTTAATTTCTACCTTTAGAAACCTGGACAGCTCAATTCACAAGCGTTTTAGGTTACTTTTTTCGGTTTTTTGATATAATTTTAGTATCTAGGCTATCTTGTTTTTACGAAAAACAAGATAGCCTGTGTAATCTACTGCTATATCAGTGTTTTAAAAGTATCTTGACGATTTATGACGGTTTAAGAAATAAAATTAAACGTAGTTAGCTCCATTGGAAGCGTTTGCAAAAAAAGACCGAAAGAGAGCGGTGTGCTCTCTAATATCACAATAAGTAAGTAGAAGTAGCTAGAATTATAGCGTTGATTTTGACTCTAATAATCGCATGATAGTTATCCGTTGTTCTAACATTGTATCTGCATAGAAATCCAGGGTTGTTTTTGCAGAAGAATGCCCTAATATCGCACTTATCGACGGAATATCAGCTTGCAGCTCCAAACATCTTGTAGCGAACGAATGCCTAAGCTGGTGAAAATGAATGTTGTCCAGACAAGCATCATTACGAATATTGTGGAAATAATAGGTTAGCAGACGTGGTTCACACGGCTGAGAATTAACAGAAAATACATATTCGCTAATGGAGCATTTTTTATGCTCAATTAGTAATTTCCTTAATTTTTTTCCGATTGGAATTGAGCGAATGGCCCTTTCCGACTTAGAAGAATTGACAATAACTTTCGTTTTTTCTGTGTCGTAAGTAGATGGTATACGTTGTAGAGTCTGTTCGACATGAATAATATTGTCTGTCAGATCGACATTCTTCCATTTGAGAGCTGCTATTTCACCTATTCGCATACCTGTGTACAGCGATATGAGTACTGGTAATCCCTTTTCGCCAGCATCAATAGCCGCTTGTTCAATCTTTTTTTGCTCCGTTTTAGATAATGCTCGAACCTTATTTCTCTTCGTTTTGGGTAGTTTTACTACTTGTGCTGCATTAAAAACTAAAGCCCCTTCAGCAATTGCCGCTTTCAAACATCGATTAAACACTTGATAAATAATATGAATTGAACTTGGACTCATTTTTTTTCTTTCTAAATAAGCGATAATTTCGTAACATTTATTTGTATCAATTTCATTTAAAGGTATATCTCCGACAATTGGAAATATATATGTTCTTAACTTATACTCATAACTGGCATAGGTCGACGGTTTCACATCTCCTCTCACAGACGAAAGCCATATAAGAGCCCACTCAAAAAAAGAGATGGCAATGTTGCCTTGAATTTCCTGAATTTCTTGATATTTAGCTTTTAATGGATACATTCTATTTTTTACTTCTTGAAATGTTTTACCATAAATATAGCCATATTTTATTTTTCCATCCAATTTTCTTCCTTTACGATAACGCCCCTCCCATCGTCCGTCTTTTCTTTTATAGATGTTTTCTCCTCTACGCATCAAAAGCGCTCCTTTCCTGACGGCTTAAATGACGGCTAAAAAACCGTCGAATCTACTTAAAATCTGGTCAAATTTTAAAAAAACAAAATTCTTTTACAAAAACATCGTATTTGAAAGCGAAACAAAATTTTTTTTTAAAACTATTGATTCATAATTCTTTATAATATATAATCGATTTGGATAAATACGAACATTTCTATGGAGATTTTTTGATTTGACCGAAAAAACTTTCTTGTTTTTCGTAAAAACAAGATAAAAAAAACATCGATAATCATTCCTTATTTCTATGTATTGAAGAGTGACATTTTTTTGCAACTTTGTAATATATTACAGGTTTTAAACTTATTATAGAAGATAATTGTTTGCTTGAAAAGCTATTTAAAGCACAAAAAAACAAATAATCATCGCAATTCCATTAACTCAGGACGATTATTTGTTTCCAAAACGGTTCTTATTACAAAATAACACTTCTTAGACAGGTAATTATTAGACTGATTACCTTTTTTGATTATAAAAAAATCACAAAAAAAACAATTTCAACAACTTCATCCTCTCGTCAACTTATAAATCCACTTTCCGTAATTTACTTTTAAGAAAACAGGCAGGCATTTAAAAAGTTGATCAGAATTTAAAGCAAAAACAACTACTGCTGGAGAGGCTTTGAAATAAAAAGCTAATAAGTAAGACAACGGAATCACAATCAACCAGCTGCTTATGAGATTCATTTTGATGATAAAGATCGGATTTCCTCCACCACGGATTATCCCTTCACTAGTGGGCATCTGGTAGCCCATGCCTACATAGATGACACTAAGTATGACTAAAAATTGATTCGCCATCTCTCGAGTAGCTGGCGACAGATCATAAAGCCCTAAAATTGGAATTCTAATAAAAAATAGAACGATCCCGCCCACAACACCAATGGCAAAGAACATTTTCTGTAACCTTTTGGAATAATAGATCACTTGCTCTAAATCACCTGTACCTATTTCTTTACCAATAATAATTGCTCCTGCAGAAGCTGCTCCGACAGCCCCACCTTTTACCAACAAAAATAGAACTGAGGCGACACTGTTAGCAGCAATTGCTTCTGAACTCATGTATCCTAAAATTGACGTTTGCAATCCTGTACTTAATCCCCATAGACCTGATATTCCCACCATTGGTACGACTAATCGGAAATAATCTTTTCTAAGAAGCGGATCAAAAGTTAAATAGTCCCTTAACTTGCTTTGCAGTGTTTTATCTCGTAATTTCAAATAAATTAATAATAATAACAATTCAACAATTCGCGCAATCAGCGTCCCCACTGCTGCTCCTTTAGCGCCCATTTCAGGTGCTCCAAACTTACCGAATATTAATGTATAGTTGATACAGATATTCAAAATGAAAGCGATAATTGACAATTGAAAGCCAATCTTTACAATTTCCACACTGCGCAGCGAGGCCAATAAAATCATAGTAATCGCTAAAAAGAAATAAGAAAAACGCACAATCATTAGATAGTCAACGCCTTGGTTGATGATTTCTGGTGAAGTAGTAAAAATACGCATCACCTGTTCAGGAAATAGTGAAACGCCTGTAAATAGCAGTAAGGCAACACCCAATGTAATTTTTACCGCAATCGCAACTATCTTTTTAATAGGATCGATTCTGCCGGTTCCCCAATATTGACTGCTGATCATCACCACGCCTTCGCTCAAGGCGTTTAGGATCTGCTGGTAAAAAAACTGTACTTGATTAATCGCAGCCACACCAGATAGAGCGATTTCACTGTAGGCACCAATCATCATATTATCCGTCAGATTAACACTTAAAGTAACAACGTTTTGGAGTACAAACATAATATATAAAGAAAAAAAGCGTTTTGTAAACTTCATGATACCCTCCTAGCATTGTAGTTTCTTCTATTAAAAGAGCTGTAGACGATAGAATCGTCTACAGCTACTTGCTTATGCTTTTCCATTGGACCCAAATTCATCCATCTTCATTTTGACTATCCGGCTGATAGCTTGCTCGCCGGCTTCGATTAATTGCCTTGGCTCATGAGAATCCGGATATTGTGCCATACTTTTACGCACAGCATCAATCCAACCAATATTCATCTCCGTATTAATATTCACTTTAGCATGGCCTTTACCAATGGCTTTTTTCAATTGCTCTAAAGGAATTCCGCTAGCACCGTGCAATACAAGTGGTACTTTGATTGCGGCTGCTAGGGCATCCATTTCCTTAAAACCTAGCTTTGGTTCCCCCACATATTTCCCATGAACAGAACCCAGTGCAGCTGCTAGGGCATCTATCCCAGTTTCTTCCACTAATTGCACTGATTCATCAAAATCGGCATAGTTGATCCCGCTAACTAAACCATCTTCATTACCACCAACCGTTCCTATTTCTGCTTCGACGGTTACGCCATTTTTATGCGCATGATCAACCACACGTTTTGTGTCTGCGATATTTTTATCAATTGGATCATGGCTGCCATCGTACATAACCGAGCTATAGCCAGCATCAATCGCCGCAAAGCAGCGGGAAATTGTTTGCCCATGGTCCAAATGCATGACTACAGGGACAGTGATTCCTAATTCATCGCCCACATTACTGACTAAATCAGCAATTGTTTTAAACCCTCCCAAAAAATCAACCATGCGATCAGAAGAAGCGATGATCACTGGTGATTTAACTTCCTCAGCCGCCGATAAAATTGCCTTTACCCAGGGAATCCCATTGATATTGAAGTGTCCAATCGCATAGCCTTCTGCTTGAGCCTTAGGCAACACCTCATTCAAAGTTACAAATTTCATGTCTAACGCCTCTTTTCAACAAGTTTACTGACGATCCAAAATCCATTCATGGGCTTTTTCATTATGAAATTGCCAAATCCGGGTTGGTCCAGCCATAACATTTAAATAGTAGGAAGTATAGCCGTCCGGCACACCCACTGGATGATACCCCTTAGGCACAACAACAACATTTTTATTCTCCACCGACATCGTTTCATCTAAAGAGCGATCTTCAGTATACACTCGCTGGAAAACAAAACCTTGTGAAGGGTTCATTTCATGATAGTATGTTTCTTCTAAGAAAGATTCATTTGGCAGATCATCTTGATCATGCTTATGGGGAGGGTAACTAGAAAAATTACCTCCTTCAGTATAAACTTCAACTACTAGCAAACTGTTAGCTGTGTCTACATCATCAGGTAGAATATTGTGCACTAATCGTTTATTCTGATACTTCCCACGCTGTTCAATAGAATTATCTGCTGCTTTGATAACTTTGATTGGTAATTGTTTTTCAGATGGTGAATAACAAAGAGCTACCCGCACATTATCAGTTTCCGCAGTAATACTGAACTGATGATCATTGGAAATATAAACACTGTCAGTCGGAATCTTTTCAAAAACAGATTCTCTAGTTCCTAAGTTTTTAAAAACCTCTTCTTCCACCTCAACTGTGATCTTCCCTGTCAAAGCTACAATACAAACTTCCTGTTTACCAAGTTTTTCCGGATAAGTGGCGCCCTTTTCAAATTCCAATACCTGAAATTCAATGTAGTTCAACCCAGAGTTTTCTTGACGAATGTTTTGCAGCTGAGTCACTCCTTGTGATAATTCTACTGCCTGTGGTATCTGTTTCAATGAATTAGACATGTATAAATCTCCTTCCTTAATCAAACCCTTTTAGATACTACCAACATTACCCAATTTATTAGTTTTTGTCAACTATTTTTGGTTATATTATAAACACTTTTTGAATATATCTTGATAACAAGAGCCTTTAATTAATCCAAATAACTAGTTGCAGCATTGTTAACCCAGGCATAGCCCAATCCCATGACGAGACCACCACCCAGATAATTACCAATTAATGCAAAAAATAAATTATGGATAACTGAACTTGCCGTAAAGGTGTCCATTCCTCCAGAGGCAAAATAAGCTAGCGAAAAGGCTGGAAAGTTGGCAATCACGTGTTCATAGCCTAAAAAGGCAAAAATAAAAATGACAAAAACAATCGTCATTACCTTTCCGGCATCGTCCTTCATCCGCATACTAATCAGAACCGCAGTATTTACTACAATATTGGCAAAAATCCCTTCGATCATAATCTGTATCGATCCTTTATCAAGCTTTGCAGCAATTGACTCAAATAGATAACTATCCGCTGGCAATCCTTGAAATGCTCCCGTCTGAGCCAACAAAAAACCTACAAGAACACCGCCAATCAGGTTAAAGAGAATACAAAACCCTAATATTTTCAGCGCTTTACTTACCCTTAACCGCTTTTGATATACCCCAACAGTCATATACATCATATTGGATGTTCCTAATTCAGCATTCATATAAACAATCATTACTAGTGCCCAGCTAAACATGAAGGAATACAAAATTTTTCCCAAACCATGACTTATTTCTTCACCTTTAATAGCTATCGCAAAAGCGACCGCTGTACCTAATGCCAAAAACATACAGGCCATCATCGCTCGGAAAATGTACCGTAATTTAAAATGATCAAACAAGTTCAGTTTCTTTTGGATAGACGCGTCGATTGTTTGCATTAGCAACGAATTCGAGTTCACACTATTCCTCCTACTTACTATAAATTATTTTAAGATACGAAAATTCATCATCATATTATCTTATCTATGTCCAATTTGGTTATTTATTGATTAACTTTGAAAAATATGCTAGTATCGTTACTATATAAAGAACGAAAAGGAGCTTGTACCATGAAATTGAAACGCATTCACGAAATGGAAGCTTACATCCATTCTAGAGGCACCGTCAGTATTGACGAACTGTGCGAACATTTCGATGTATCCAAAAATACCGTCCGCCGCGATTTAGATAAAATTATTCAAGGTGGCAACGTCAAAAAAGTCTACGGCGGAGTGGTCTCTTTAGATATCGATCAACTTCAACCTTACGAAAAACGTGACACTAAGTACGACAAACAAAAGTCGTTAATCGGAAAATATGCTGCTTCTTTAATCGAAGAAGGCGACTTAGTTTTTATTGATTCTGGAACGACCACTCGTCATATTGCTAAGTACTTAAATCCAGACATGTCTTTGACTATTGTCACTAACAATTTAGATGTCATCAATGCGGTGTCAGAATATCCTAATTATCGTATATTTGTTATTGGTAATACGTTTAAAGCAGCGACTCGTTCCTTTGTAAACGTAGAGGATCAAGGATTCTTTGAACGGATAAATATCACAAAGGCCTTCATGGCAGCTTCTGCCCTTTCTGTAGAACGCGGTGTTACTAATTCTGATATGCTCGAATACGAAATCAAGCATCAGATTGTCAATAAAACGCCTCGCAACTTTTTATTAGTTGACAACAGTAAATTTGATCGCGCAGCGCTTCAAACTTATGCATCCATCGATACCTTCGAAGGAATAATCACTGATGTACCGCCGACAGAAAAGTACATCGAATACTGTGAAGCCCACGGTGTAACATTATATTATCCGACTGAAAAATAAGAAGATAGTGTAAAACCGACTTTATGCTACAAAAGGCTCCGCAAACTCGTTCAACTTTGACATTCTGAGACTTTAATTTAAAAAATGATTGAGTCTTGCCCCTATGGCAGATTCAATCATTTTTTAATTGAATCCGGCTTCTTTTAATATATGCAACATGTCGTGACATTCTTCCCAATGGTCTGGATCACTTGACGGCAGTAAGGGATTAACACTGACGTGCTGAACAAAACCGTGATCCGCCAATTCATCATAGAGAATGCCAAAATCAATTGCCCCTTCACCTAGAAATGTTTTTATCTCGGTCATTGAGAAGCCGCCGAAAAGCGTCTCCTCTTTAACATCACTCAAATGAAGAGAACGGACCATTCCTCGCCAATCCTGCAGTACCTTCAACGGATCTAGCTGATGACAAGCGACATTAGCTGTGTCTAACCAAAGGCCTAGTTTGTGGTTTTCTTGAATCATCTGAAAAAGGGTATCCTTCTCAACTGTCAAGCCCTCCCGCCCCGGCTGTATCAAGGTTTCAATTGAAAAAACTGAACGCATAAACCCGCTGAAGAGCTGGAGATTTTTCAGTAAGTTATGCCAGTAGCCTGCTTTCAAATCTTCTCGCAGCTCTTCAACTGTTTTATTTACTCCAATAATTACTTGCAATTCTTTTGTTTCATTTAAACGTAGTCTTGAAAGCAGTTGATAGAACTGGGTAATTAATTTAAGCGTTTTTTCTTCAATACTAAAATCTTCAGCCACCTTAATTGCCGAAATTTTCAAGCCATTACTCTTAAGCTCACCGGCCAATACTTCTGGTGTAATTTCCTTAATTTCTTCAAAAGCTAACTCAATCAGCGAGTAACCTAGCAAGCGATACTGCTGTAGTTGTTGTTTCCAACGATGACCATTTCCGCTTGTATCTAAGCTGGTTTGGATTGACACAGGTATGTTCTTCATAAGCGTTTCTCCAGGCTTACGGTTATTTAGCTGAAAATGCAGCTAAATACAATTCTTTAATTTCGTCGTGGGTCGGTACTTTTTTGTTGTTTTGCGGACTTCCGCTAGCTAGCGCATCCATCGCCATTTTGTCTAACACAGCTAAGAATTCTTTCTCATCAATTCCATAGCCTTTCAAATCCGGAATTTGTAAAGTTTCGCAAATTTGGTTCACTGCCGCAATAAACATTTCCGCTGCTTGCTGATCATCTTTATCTTGGGCTTCTGGATAAACAAAACGGGCAATTTCAGCTAAATCAACTAAGATCGCATCTTTTGAAAAGTCTAGAAAAACATTCAGCAGCATAGCATTAGAAATGCCATGAGGTACATGGAATAATGCACCAATTGGTCGACTCATCCCATGAATCAAAGTCACAGAAGCATTAGAAAAAGCAATACCTGCTTCGGTTGAAGCAATCGACATCTGTTCCCGCGCAACTGAATCGCTACCGTCTTGATAAACTTTTGGCAGGTTTTCCATGATTTTTTTAATAGCTTGTAATGAGAACATTTGGGTCATCCCGTTAGCTTTTACAGAAACATAGGACTCCAGCGCATGACACAAGGCATCTAATCCAGTAGCAGAAGTCACTTTGGCAGGTACAGTTAACGTAAAGTCAGAATCAACGATAGCAATGTTAGGTAAAAATTTAACGTCCTTCATCATCATTTTCACGTCAGTTTTAGTATTAGTGATGACTGTTACGTCGGTCACCTCCGAACCAGTTCCCGCTGTTGTTGGTAAAGCAATCACTGGAACACCTTCATTGAAGTCAGTAACTGTTTTTTCACCAATCGCTTCAATCGTTGTATCGTTTGTAGCTAACACTGCTACTGCTTTAGCTGTATCTAAGCAACTTCCGCCGCCAAAAGCGATTACAAAATCACAATTGCTACTATTATATACATCTAATGCTGCATATACATTTTCCTGTGTTGGTTCAGCTGTGATGTCCGTATAAACCGCATAATCTAGTGAAACACCCTCTAAACTTTTCGTAATAATAGTTAAGTGACCCGTTTGTTTCATTAAACCATCACTCACGATTAATGGTTTTTTCCCCAATTTTTGTGCTTCCTCTGCTAAGTGAACCACTGTGCCTGATCCCAATCTTAGGACCGTTGGCATTTGAAATTTGATGTTCATATTCTCATTACCCCCTCAAGTTTGATCTCATTATACTCCAAAACTTAACCAAAAGTCAACAACAAACGAACAACAAATTCGTCGATAAAATGGCAGAAAAGCTCGCAGATAAATAGATAAAGAAGATTTTTCACTAAAAATACGTTTGTTTGTTTGACTATTCACAATTATAACGATATAATACACACATACATAACCAAATTACACTGTAGGGGTGATATTATGAGTAATTTTTTAGTAGATTTTTCAAAAATCGAGGTCGTTTTAATTGATGGGGATAGCTTATTCAAAGATAGTTTTCCAACTATGTCCAACTATACTTCTCAAGTGTTTAGTCGTTTAAGCGAGCACAAAAAAGAGATTCTGTTTTACTCAGAAGAATCGAAACCGCTTAACACCAACGGATTACCCATCAATTTAATCACTAAAGAGGAGTTGCCAAACTTTGAAGTTGACCCTGATTCCTGCATGGTGATTGCTAAAGGTGAGGAGCACCCTTTTCTATTTGACTATGGTTCTATAGTCATCAGCACTGAACCTACAAAGAATCCGATTGTAACAGCTGTCGCTAAGAATAAAGAACAAGAGACCGTAGCGGCTTTTCTTGACCATGCTCTTTTGAAGGGATTTTACTATAGCATTGCTTAGCCAATATCGTTATGTAAGTGTTTTATTTCAGCATCCATGTGAAATGAAACACTTACGAAAGCATCAACCAAAATATACTCATCATTTGAGCAATCTACTTGTTAAATCACAACAGATAGACTATGCTAAGTTTATTGACTGACGCAAAGGTTGTTAAATGAGGAGGAATTTGATGCCATTAATTAAAGTAGATATTGTTGAAGGAAGAACCGAGTACGAAATACGAAAAATGTTGGATGTCATTCATGAAGCGGTGCTGGAAGCTTTTAGTGTTCCTAAAGGTGATCGCTACCAAATCGTTACCCAGCATAAATCTTATGAGATGATTTTAGAAGATACCGATCTAGGATTTACCCGCGAGCAACAAGAGATCGTTGCTATTTCAGTGATTAGCAGGAAACGAGAATGCCAGGATAAAGTTAATTTTTATCAGCTGGTAAAAGAGGGTTTGGAAAAACAGTTAGACTTCGATCCCAAAAATATTCTAATCGCTATCACTGAAAACGGTGATGCTGATTGGTCCTTTGGTTTTGGCGAAGCCCAGTTTATCACTGGAAAATTGCAGTAGTTCTATTAACCGTCTGGAAATCAGACGGTTTTATTGTGCATTCACGGAATCTAACTGACACATATTGGTTATCTATTGATTACGTTTTAGTTATATGATAGTATAGTCCTTGTAAATCTGATTGAAAGGAAGGTTAACTGATGAAAGTAAGAAGACTTCAGGAACTAGAAGAGTTTATCCATTCAGAAGGTCATGTATCGATCGATGAACTATGCAGCCAGTTTCAAGTGTCAAAAAATACAATTCGCCGCGATTTAAATAAATTAGAGGAAGATGGACTAGTTGCTAAAGTCTACGGTGGTGTTTCTTCGTTGAATCAATCCGCAACTTCTTTTAAGAAGCGAGTTGTTGAGCACGAGGTCGAAAAGAAGCGAATTGCTCAAAAAGCAGCAGAAACCATCGAGGATCAAGATATGATCTATATTGATTCGGGCACCACTACCCAACATCTGGTGAATTTTATTGATCCTGATTACCATGTGACCATCATTACTAACAGCCTAGACGTATTGAATCAATCGGTGAACCATGCCAACTGTAACGTATTGTTATTAGGGAATACCTTCAAAAGTACTACGCGATCGTTTATTAATGTACGGGATTGGCCATTTTTCGAACGACTGAACATTAACAAATCATATATGTCGGCAACTGGCGTATCATTGAATCGCGGCGTCACGAATTCCGATGTTTATGAATACAGTATTAAACAGCAAATATTGCAAAAATCCTTGATAAATCATTTGCTAGTAGATACCAGTAAATTCGGTAAGGCAGCATTGGTTACTTTTGCACAAATTACTGATTTTGACACGATTTTTACTGGACCAACTGTTTTACCAACCTATCTTAATTATTGCAAAAATAAAAATGTAAACGTTACAACGGTGCACAACTAACCCCAAAGCTGCTTTGACAGGCAACTTTGGGGCTTGTTTATTTTATCAAAATTTAATCGGCTATCTTATTCCTCTATTCCATTACATTTTTGAATTGCTTGTCCAGGGATTTTCCACATGGTGGGTTACAACAAAATCCGAACGAATCGGTTTTACAAAATGTCTTACACCATCTTTTTTTAAAATATTTAAGAAGCCTAGAATGTACATAATATCGTAACATTCTTTGGAGGTGAGCTTTTTTTCAGCCGCGCTTAACCGCCATTTGTGTTTATTACCTAACCCGTCTTTAAAAACAGCATAGATGCTGATATCTTCTTCCTCTTCACGACTGCCCGAAGACAGCCAAGGCTGCAAGTTTTCTACACCTTTGACATACATTTGAGCTTCTTCGAGATATTTTTCTGGGGTTTCGAACAATCGCTTAATTACGGTTGTCCACTCGTCATTTGTGAAATACACTCGAAAGAAAAAGCATAAATGTCGAACCGACCGCAGATTATCTGACGTTAAAAACAAGTCACGAATCAAGTCTTTTGCTATAAATGAAAAGTCTTCTGTCGTTAGTGCATTACGAACCTGAATGGCTACGGCACTTTGAATAATGTAACCCGCATCCATCGTTTCCGCATAATAATCGGACAGGCGCTTTTCCAATCCCTTTCTTTTCATGGAGAACAATTGCCTTTGCGTGAGCTTTACTCCCATTTTTCTGCTCCTTACACTCATTTAATTAATACGCTTTCATCATAACCCAAAATACTAAGAAAAATCAATCCTATTTCTATTTATTTAATCACCCAAAAAAATAATGACCTTTCTAATTGAAAGATCATTCGCTATATTCGCTAAATCCAACACCTTAAAAACACTCATGATATTATAGATACTAACAAAAAATAAAAGCAGAAAATTCCCGACACCATATAGGGTATCGAAATAGATCCCTTTACAAATAATACGGCCAAAAAGAGCCGCTACCGTAAATAACGACCTCTCCACAAGCAGTCAGAAAGCCAAATAGATGCCCTGCAAGCCCTGAAAAAACAACTGTGGCATTTTAGTCAAAAAACAACTCAGTAAAATAATCCCGCTGTAAGAAGTTATTTGTGTCAGTGGTCCAGGCCTCATATAAATATTCGTAACTACTACTGTTAGTAACATTATTAAAAAGCTACGGACAAAGCCCTTATTTAAACTAACCAGAATTGATTGGCTGGACATTGGGCATAAATTGAAAAACAGTTCGTCTAACTATACACAAGCAGCTATCTTCAGTGCGATAAAACAGATATCACGTACGGAGATAGGTCCCCTGAAGTTTTTATTCGAATTTTCCATAGGTAAACTCGATTTGGTCACCGTCTTTTAAAAATGTTTCTCCAGCACCTTTTTCAGCCCATTCGCTGTTAATCGTATACGTCCAATATAATCCAGCTTTTTCATCTTGTTTGGTTCCGTCAATCGAGATAATCATTCCGTTATCTACTTCCAGCGTATGTTCTTTTTCCATGATGTCAAGCAGGCTAGTCGTTTCAGTTGTTTCTAGCTCTTGATTCGCAACTTCTTGCCCCTCATTTACTACCTTTAAATCAACGTTGATCCTCTCCTGCGTCGATATAGTTGTCGATTCACTAGAGCTTGTCGAAGTATTGCCAGCTGGTGAACAAGCTGTTACGACTATTAAAGATACTCCTAATAACAAGCTAAGTGCTAATTTTTTCATGAATAATTCCCCCACTTTTTATAGATAGTTGATACTTATGAGTTTACCTTATTCCTAGTTTCTAAACAATAGCACTTATTCACTGGGCCTCAAAACAGGTTTACAACTTCCTACTTACATTGAGCGCCACTTGATATAATAAAACTAGCCAACAAAACCTAAGATGAAGTTTTGTTAGCTAGTTTCTTTTTTATTGTCGCAATGGGTCGACTATACCCACGCCATTGTATCCATAAGTAATCCATTGTTGACGGTCTTTTAGATAAAAATAGATGTTCTTTTTCTCCGTGTTCTCTTCACGAGATAACACGAGTTCATAAACGATATTACTGGAGAGCCAGTCGGTATAGTAAATACGAATATTTTCATCCGTTTCGATCTTTTTACCGCAGCAGAAAATCGAATAATTGGCAAAATATTCTAACTTATCTTCTAGACACTCCGTTATATACTGCTCCACGATTGTCACTAAAGGCCCTCCTTTCCAATTACTTCTTAATTGAGTATAACCGATTGTATCATTTTTTGATAACGCTTTCTATAACTTCGATTGTTCTTTTGCTGTCTTTTAAAAATTTGTTCATAATTTCCTATTTTTATAGAAATAGTTAAACTTAATTGAAGATTTGTAGCTTTAAATCGGCATTTAGCGATTGTGAAGAAAGCTTAAGAAATGTCTAGTTTTCTCTTGTTACAAGGTTTGATACACTTAACTTAATAGAACAAACGAAGGAAGGCTGAAAAAAGTGAAGAAAAAAACGAGTCTCTTGTTTTTTGTGTTGATGGGCTTAATCCTTTTGATCGGCACGTATATCTTGTTTGTCCAGACTGAGTTGCATCATCGAATTTTAGATAGTGTTTATGGCACCTTCGTTAGCATCGTTGGGGATGGTTCGGAGGAGCCTTATCGAGTGGAAACTTATATTGATTGGCCAAATGTCAAATTGTTTCTAATTCTTTTTGCCCTGGCAATTATTTTTGTCGTTTCACTGCTCTGTTATTTTCTTTATCGTTATCAGTTGAAGAAAAATACTCAGCATCTTGCCGATAAAATCGCTCAATTCTTTGCTGAAACCGACGCAGTACCCACTGGCGAGCTAGTAATTGACAATGAATTATTGAAAATCAAAGGGAACATTGATAAAAATGAAGAATTGTTAAAACGGGAAACACAGCGGACGAAGGATTTGATTACTTATTTAGCCCATGATTTGAAAACGCCGTTAGCTTCTGTGATAGGTTATCTAAACTTACTCATTGATTCCCCTGATTTAACTAAGGAGCAGTTGCAGCATTTTCTGGCAATTACCTTAGATAAATCCTATCGCTTGGAAAACTTGATTGATGACTTTTTTGATATTACACGATTCAATTTGCAAGACATCGTACTTTATAAACATGAGTTAGATCTTGTCTTATTATTAAATCAGTTGTCTGATGAATTTTACCCATTGTTAAATGACAAAAACCAAACATTACATTATAGTGGACCCGATACTTTAAAACTCTTTGCCGATAGCGAGCAGATCGCTCGTGTATTGAACAATTTATTAAAAAATGCGATGGCTTATGGACCGGTGAATTCTGCGATTCAGATGGTGCTTGCACTAGACTCAGCGGACTCTCTAACCTTCAGCATTACGAATGAAGGTCCCACCATTCCAAAACACCAGATTGAAACAATTTTTGAAAAGTTTTATCGTTTGGACAAATCCCGCTCCACTAAAACTGGAGGTGCCGGTCTTGGTTGGGCCATAGCAAAAGAAATTATCTTGGCTCATCAAGGCACTATAAAAGCCGATAGCGAAAATGGACAAACTACCTTTTGTTTCACCTTACCGTTAAATAGCAAAAACGCGTAGAATTTTTGCTCTACGCGTTTTTCTATGGCAAACTTTCATTATACAATTTGCGGCTTTCACTGATGTTGAATTGTTCAGATTCACTGTCCCCTTGACTGCCGGTTAAAATCAGTAAATATTCTTCCCCATTTATTTGTGCCAAACTAGCTAGACACAAGCCAGCTTTTTTGGTATAACCGGTTTTACCGCCAATTATTTGTCCATTTGTCAGCTCCAGCGATTCACCGCGACTAATTAAGCTGCTGGTGAAATAATTTCCTTCAGGATGACAATTGGTCGCCTTCCCTTGATAAGTCAGACAAGTAAATATATTGTAAAAGATCTCATTTGCTAAAGCATATTCTAAGAGCAGCGCTAAATCCTCAACCGTCGAGTAATGGTCGCCTTTATCTAAACCAATCGAATTGGTAAAATGAGTATTTACCATCCCCAGCTCTGCGGCTTTGCGATTCATTTCAGTGACGAACATTTCTTCACTCCCACTAACCGATATAGCCGCTGTTAAAGTAGCATCGGCGCCGGATGGCAATAAGATGCCATATAAAAGATCACGATAACTCACTACTTCACCTGGTTGAAGGCCGGCTACTGCCAAATTATTTTGGTGTAGGTCTAAAAAAATTTGCTTAGGTACCGTGGTCATTTGATCCAATTCTTCTACGTTTTCAATAACACAAAGAGTGGACATGATTTTGGTTAATGAGGCGATGGCAATTTTTTTCTGCGGCTTTTTTTGATTGATAATGTCTCCATTGCGTTTTTTTAATAGGTAGCAATTTGCCGAAACACCACGAATGTTTACGAAGGCATCGTCTCGCGTAGCAAGTACTTGATAAGTTAACAGACCAGCAAGCAGCAAAACAACAAATGTTAATCCAGCTAGTGATTTTCTCATGGAAAACACCTCCTTATAGACTTATTTAATCATCTATAAGAAGGTATTCTTTTAATATTCACTTAGTTCTGTCTTAAGATATCTTAAGGTTAAATTCTATATCCAACGCCCCAAACCGTTTGGATGTATTTGTGCTTTTCGCCTGTGTCTTGCATCTTTTCTCGCAGGTGGCGAATGTGTACCATAATGGTATTATTCGAATTAGTATAATACTTTTCGCCCCAGACTTCCTTGAATAATTCTTCGGAGCTAACGACCTGATCCTTTCGCTCCATCAACAGTTTTAAAATCGAAAACTCTAGTGGTGTCAGAAAAAGCTCTGCTTCATTTAGAAAAACTTTGCGCTTTTCACTATCTAACTCCAAGCCCTTTACGGTTAAAATGCTGCGTTTTTTACCACTGTATTGAGTAGCTCTTCTAAGCTGAGCTTTTACTCGTGCTACTAACTCTAATGGCCGGAATGGTTTAGTAATATAATCATCGGCTCCAATTGTTAGTCCTGTGATTTTATCAATTTCTTCTCCCTTAGCCGTCAACATGATAACTGGGTAGGTATATTTTTCGCGAATGGCTTTGCATAGCTCAAAACCGTCTATATCTGGCAACATAATGTCCAAAATTGCTAACGAAAATTCGCTACCTTTGATTTCATTTAAAGCATCTGTGCCATTCATACAAGTAACGACGTCATAATTTTCATTTCTTAAGTAAAACTCGACTAATTCTGAGATTTCTTGTTCATCTTCCACTAGCAAAATTTTCACCCGGCTTCACACTCCTTACTTAAATTATGGCATAAATTACTTACGTCTGGGGTGGTTGTAATGTTTTAAAAAAATTTCAATACGTACAATTTACTCTTCTTTACTATAGCGAATTCGATCTCTATTGGTAGGAACGCCATTTTTTGTTTCCAGCCATTTTCCAGCTTGATAAATTTCATAGGTTTCAAAAGCACAAGGCAAACCTTTTGCTTTAGTAATATCACTGCTATCCATCAATTGAAAATGTAGATGAGGACCAAATGAATTGCCCGAATGGCCTACTCGACCAAGAAAATCCCCTTTTTTCACCGACTGACCTACAGTTACTTGAATTGAACCCGTTTGTAAGTGACACACTGCTGCGTAAACTTTTTCTGTATGTTTAATAATAATGTGATTGCCTGCAACTGAACGAGGGTCATCAGTCATTGGATCGAAGTAGTGGGCATTTTGATAAGCATTTTTTAAATCCGAGCGAAGATTGGTTCGTGTGCGTTCTGGATAGTTATCTTCTGCTGTAGTTACAATACCGTTACAGGGAGCATAGATTGCCTTACCCCAGCAATAATAATCATTGATTGGCAAACCGGTAGTTAAGTACTTCGCCAGACTGCTGCGATAAGACGGCCAGCCACGACGATCCCAATCAACTTGAATAAAGTCATAGGCATACCTAGTTCCTAGTCGATCAGTTCCATGACTTGGTATCTTCGTACCAGGGGTATTGGGTGATTGCCACTCTCCTCGTAGCGGAAATTCTACGACAAGGGGATGAAGCATTTTAGTATTTCTCATTGATCTTCTCCAGACTTATTTTGGCAAAGAGATAGTTGTCATTCCACTTTTTCTTGTTAATTATGTGCAGAACTATAAAATAGCTTTTTCAATTCATTTAGATGGTCATCTAAGGCGACTATGATTGCCTGATCGTCTAACTCTTTATTTCTATCCAACTTAATTTCTTCTACAAGTTGATCGGTAAATCCAATATTGGCCCATAGGATAAATTGCAGGCTTTTTTCAATAGCTAGTTCGGGTCTGAATTTGCTGGTATCAATCCCCTCAAAGAGCTGCTGATTACAATGGGAAGCTTTGGTGTATTTTGCTACTTCACGATTGATTTCTACTGAGTTGGTTTTAACAGATAACTGATCAAATTCCAAAATCCAAGGGTATTGCTTAATCAGTTGAAGCTGAAGCAGATAAGACTGTCGCAATCGCAAAAAAATATCATGTTCTTTAAAATCTAACTTCCTAAAATAGTTTTGTTCTAAAAGATCAGTGAAGTACTGATACGTCGTTAAAAAGAGTTCCTGTTTATTTTTTACGTAATGAAACATCAAAGCTTTGGACATATTCGCATCTTTAGCAATTTGATTGGTAGAGGCCTGGTCGTAACCTTTTAATGCAAATTCTTTTAAAGCAGCATTCAGCACAGCATCTCTTCTTTGATTATCTAACTCTAATAATTGTACAACCATTTTTCGCTCCTCCCAAACATTTTTTGACCTATTAGGTTAATCCTAGCATATACTCATTTACCTAACAGGTCAACAGGGGTTCACACTCATCCACATATTAAATTTTCTTTCAGAAAAACTATCATAAACAGACATATTTGATAAAATTAAGCGCTTCCCATTAAAATAACACTTGTAATCTACTGTAATATGTATTAATATCTTACCATTAAAATAAATATAGATAAGGACTTATAAAAGATGACTTATTCGATGACTACTCAAGAGTTTGTAGCTCTTGCTATGACAGAACCATTAGATGTATTAGATCTTAGAGACCCAGATTTATTTGACATAAAAGATATGAAAACCCAATCGGCGATCACTCGCATTCCTTTGACTGAATTAACCAGTCGTTATCAGGAATTGGACTCGACAAAAACCTATTACTTATTTAGCCAATCAGGCAAACGTGCGAAAACAATGGCACACTTTTTAAACGAGAATGGCTACCAAGCGGTCAACGTGATCGGTGGCGTAAAAGCGGTAATGAATTATTTAGAAATGTTCCATCCCGATCAGGCAAATACGGTCGAACATCCAGCTAACGATGTTTTATCTCGTAGCTTGATTATTATTCAAATGGTTAGTAAAAAACAGCAGCAAGCTGCATCAGATACTGAACTAGTTTAGATTGATCGCTTCCTCATTTACCACTGTGAGAATTTTTTAATTGAACTAAATGGACTGTATCGTTGTCACTCCCTTCAACAGTCTTCCTACTTCTAAACTCTTCGTTTACTCCCTGCCTAGTAAAAAAATTCTCACAACTAAAAATGAGTTTTTTTGCTACGGAAAAAGCCGAAAAGGTATTCCCTTTTCGGCTTAATCATTTTGTACTATTTACCATACTTTTTCCGCAATTTCCTGCAAGAAACTAAGCTTAGCCCATTGTTCTTCCTCGGTTAACTTATTGCCTTCTTGCGTCGAAGCAAAACCACATTGGGGACTAATCGCTAAATTCTCCAAGGGTACGTACTGAGTCGCTTCTCTGATCCGCTCAATAACAGAAGCTGCATCCTCTAGTTCTGGATATTTAGAAGTGATTAAGCCTAAAACTACTTTACTTTGTGGATTGTTCCAATAACGTAACGGTGCAAAATCACCCGCCCGATCGGAATCATACTCTAAGAAAAAACCGTCATATTTAGTCGAAAACAACGCCTCAGCAATTGGTTCATAGCCACCTGAGAACAACCAAGAAGATGCGTGATTCCCCCGGCAAATGTGGGTCGTGATGGTCAAATCTTCAGGTTTTTCTGCCAAAGCGCCATTAATAATTTCAGCGCAAATCAGGGCAATTTCATCAGGATCAATGCCTTTTTCTTTTAGCTCAGTTCGTTTACTAGTATCTGCTAAGAATGCCCAATTGGTATCGTCAAACTGAAGATAACGGCAGCCGCTTTGGTAAAAGGCTTGAATGGCAGCTTGATAGGTCTGAGACAAATCCTGATAAAACTCTTGCAAATCAGGATAAATGGTCTCAATTTTAGAAGTACCGTCATTGGCTAATAGCTCCTGACGTAAAATCATGGTAGGACTAGGGATAGTTGCTTTCGCATAATAGCCCTCTTTTGTTTCTACTAACTCTTTCAAATAAATAAAATCAGCTAAAAATGGATGATTGGGGTTAAAAGAAATTCGGTCTTCTACCCGGATATTGTAAGAAGGTGCAGCTTTTCCATGGAACTGCTGATTGTAGCCTGTTTCTGGAACGTAGCCTGTAACACCGTTTAAATTTTCAAGAAAATCAATGTGCCAAAATCCCCGACGAAACTCGCCATCGGTAATCCCTTTAATTCCAGCAGCTTTTTGTTTTTCTACAAGTGATTCAATCGCTTGATTTTCAATTTCGCGTAATTCAACTTGTGATAGTGTTCCCGCAGCTACTTGCTGGCGGGCTTTTTTTAGCCTTTCAGGTCGCAAAAAACTGCCTACATGGTCTACGGTAAATGGAATCGTGTTTGTCATTAGTAATCATCCTTTTCTGGTTATTGAGTCACTCGCTGGATAAATTGTTGAATTCGTGCACTATCACTAGTGAAAAAGCTCTCTGTAGCGCCATCGTAAAAAATAGTCCCATTTTCGATAAATAGAATACGATCAGCGATTTTTCGGGCAAAATCAACGTGGTGAGTCACAATAATTTGGGCGTTGCCCTGATCTGCTAAATTTTGAATAACCGCTAATACTTCTTGGGCCAATTCAGGATCTAAGGCACTGGTTGGTTCATCATATAAAATGAACTTAGGCTCCATGGCCAGTGCGCGGGCGATTGCTACCCGCTGCTGTTGACCGCCGGACAATGATTTAGGATAGCTGTCATTTTTTTCAGACAGTCCGACGAGCTGCAACAATTGTTGTGCTTGTTTCTTTGCAGCAGCTGGTGGGACTTTTTTTACTTGTATCGGCCCTTCCATCACATTTTCAATAACGGTCAAATGGGGAAACAGATTAAAAGCCTGAAACACCATACTAAAATTGGCTCGATGTTGCCGCAATTCTTTAAAAGGCAGCTTTTTAGGAAAAGTTAACGTCTTATCCTCTAGTTGAATTTCTCCTTGATCAGGCTGCTCCAATAGATTAATCAACCGGAGCAAGGTACTTTTTCCTGAACCTGATGGTCCGAGAATGGCGGTGGTTTTTCCCGCCTCGAAACTTAATGAAATGTTTTTTAAAATGGGCTCATCCGTAAATGATTTTGTTAGATTTTTAAGTGTCAGCAAATCGTTTCCTCCTTAATAACGAGCCATACGCTGCTCTAGCCGTTGCTGGAAAAAGCCCAGTACAGTACACACAACTAAGTAATATAGCGCAACTAAACAATATAAAAGCAGCGGTTCATACGTTCGTGCAGCAATCCGCTGTCCAGTCATAAAGATCTCAACAATCGTGATGCTAGAAGCAAGAGATGTGTCCTTGACTAAGCTGATCAAGGTATTAGATAGTGGCGGTACAGCTATTTTAAACGCTTGCGGTGCCAAAATCCTTCGTAGAATTTGCCAGCGACTCATGCCTAAGGAGGCGGCCGATTCGTATTGACCATTTGGAATTGCCAACAAGGCCGAGCGGATTGTCTCTGAAGCGTATGCACCCGTATTTAAAGATAAAGTCAAAACTGCGGCTGGAAAAGCTTCAAACTGGATGCCGACACTGGGTAAGCCGAAAAAGACAATAAATAGTTGGACAAGTAAAGGCGTGCCGCGGAAAATCCAAACGTATAAATAGAATATTGTGTTTAAAATCCGCTGATGTGATATCCGAGCCAATGCAGTAATGACCGCTATAATTAAGCCAAAGCTAAAAGAGAGAATGGTTAAAGGAATCGTTACCTGAAACAATGCCGTCAGCAAAGGCATTAAGCTGGTTTGTACAATCGATAGTGTTCGTTCCATAATCACAAGTCCTTCTATTTCGAAATATCCTTGTCAAAATATTTCGTTGATAATTCGGTTAAGGTTCCGTCATCCTTTAATTCTTGTAAAGCTTGATTGATTTCCTCGATCAATTCGTCATTGCCTTTATGAAGCATCGCACCAACTTCAGTAGTCTCGTCAGAAACCTGAACAAGTTTTAACGGTGCGTCTGGTTGCTGGTTAATGTAGTCATAATACGTTACATCATCATTTAGTGTCGCATCTGCTTGACCGTTAGCCACTAATTCCGCCGATTTACTAAAGCCATCGGTGCTTACTAATTCAGCCCCATACTCTTCTGCCAGCACCGCATAATTTGACGTCAACGACTGGGCTGATTTTTTTCCTTTCAAATCGGCAAAGCTTGTGATCGTATCATCCTGCTCGTTCGTAATCAGCGACGCGTGAGAAACACTGTAGGGAATCGTGAAATCATATTTTTCTTTGCGTTCATCAGTGATACTTACTTGGTTAAAGATCACATCAGATTTTTCTGCATCGAAGGCCGCTAACATGGAATCCCACGGGGCATCGACAAACTCGACTTGATAGCCAATTTTTTCTGCCACTGCTTTGGCAACTTCCACATCATAGCCCACCAGTTCATTTTGCTCATCCCGATAAGAAAACGGGGCATAGGTTCCTTCTGTACCCACCCGTATTACTTTTTCTTCTGTTGCAGAAGAACCAGACTGGCAGCCACCCAATAAAAATAAACCCGCTAATGCCGATACTAAAATCAGTTTCTTTTTCATCTATTTTTCTCCCTTCGCCTGTACTAAGGCCTGTGCTAAATCAGTAATTAAATCCTCACTATGTTCAATACCTACTGCTACTCGCAGCAGGCGGTCGCTAATGCCAATTTTTTCCTGTAACTCTTTCGAATACGACTCGTGCGTCATGGAAGCGGGATGGCAAATCAAGCTTTCAACGCCGCCTAAGCTTACTGCTAATGGGAACATTTTTAGCGCTTGAATAAAAATTGCCAGATCGTATTCTTCCGGTAATTCAAACGAGATAACTGCTCCAATGCCTTTCGCTTGAGCTGACTGAATCGCTGCTTCCTCCTTAGAATGAGCGCCGGCAAAATTAACCGAAATAGCTTTACTGTGTAAGAAAGCGATCACTTTATGGGTATTTTCAATTTGCCGATCCATCCGCACTGCCAGTGTTTTGATTCCTCGAATAAGGGAATAAGAATCAAAGGGACTTAAAATATTGCCTAGTGTATTTTGAATAATTTTTAGCCGCTCACCAATTACTTGATCGTTGGTTAAAACTGCGCCAGCAATCAAATCAGCGTGCCCTGATAAATATTTTGTTGCTGAATAAGTAACGATATCGGCACCTAAAGCTAAGGTTTTTTGCAGATAAGCCGTTAAAAAGGTATTATCCACTGCTACGATTGCGCCATGTTGATGGGCCAACTCACAGATCCTTTTGATATCAGTCACTTCCAGCAGTGGATTGGAAGGTGTTTCGATAAAAACTAGTTTGACCGCTGGATCAAAGTGTTCCTCTGATAATTGATTGAAATTTTCTACCAGCTGATACGCTAATCCCCGCTGTTCAAACAATTGATCCAGATAACGAAAGGTGCCGCCATAAATATTGTTGTTCAGTAACACTTTATCTCCTTGCTTCAATAATGAAAAAACAGAACTAGTTGCTGCCATCCCTGAAGCAAAGGCGTAACTATATTGGGCATCTTCCAATTGTGCTAACAGATCTTCTACTTCATTTCTGGTGGGATTTCCTCCACGAGAATAAGCAAAATCCTGTTCTTCCCCAATCGCTGGCTGAATATAAGTCGAAGCTAAAAAAATCGGTGGAACAATCGCACCATAAGGATTGTTGTGGGGGGAATTTCCTTGAACGAGCAATGATTCAATTTTCATGTTTTCCTCCTGTACCTGTATTTTTCACAAAATATTTTCTCGATGCTTGCTTACGGGAAAAACTTTCTTTGATGATCGTCAAACAACTCCAGAAAACAAAAAAAGCCCTTTTACTAGCTATACTAGTAAAAGGACGAATCATCGTGTTACCACCTTTTGTTTAGACAAGTTCCCCTGTCTCTCAGCCCGACGTCACCTGTGTAAGATCGGCGGTCCTTTTATCGGTGGACACTCCGCTTTTGACTACCTATCGCCAAAAGTTTCTCAAAAGCCATTTTCAACTCTTCCCATCTAACTCTTTTCACCAACCAGAGTCTCTCTGCAACCGTTCCAAGTTTACTTTCTTTCTCATCGAAAAAATATTTTATTGATACTTAGATTATCACTATTTTCTCATTTGTCAACAACTTTATTCATTTTTATTTCATAATTTCAGATCGAAATCAAATCAGACTAGCTTTACTTTTAATACTGTGGCGAGTCTGCGGCTCCCTATAAAGCCTTGCTTATTTTAGCAATTTTCCGTAAATATTTTTCGCGTTTTTCTAAAGATGAGCCTCGTAAATAAGCTATTTCCGTTAATTTTACTGGCTTGATACCGCACATACCAAATACTTGTCGCTTTAATACCCGCCCATAGTCCTGCTGAAAGAAACGGGCATAAGGTTTCGGCGTATCGTGACTGGTAATAATCCATGCCTGACGACCTTTTAATAAGCCCACTGGCAACAAACCTTTATATTCATAGGCAAAGCCTTTAACAAATACACGGTCAATAAATCCCTTTAAAATTGCCGGCATGCCACTCCACCAGATAGGAAAAATAACAATTAATTGTTCTGACCATTCCAACATTTCTCGGTATTCTTGCATAGCGGGCTCCGTCACCAAGTCCCTTCTGCGCTGCTGTTCATTGAAAACCAAAAGCGGATCAAACTGTTCCTGATATAAATCCAACAGCTTTACTTGATGGTTGGCATGAAGATTTTCTTGTACGGTTTTTAAAACGGCGGCAGAAAAACCGGTTTGATTTGGATAAGCATAAATAATGAGTATTTTCATGGGTAGTTCCCTTCGAAAGTTAATTATCGCTAATTATAAAGGTTTTACTTGGTGATTGATAGCAAACTATCGCTAACCATTAAAAAACCAGATAAAAAATCGTAGGAATCGTTACCATGCTCAGCAAAGTGGAAACAAGAATAAACTCCGAAGCAATTTTCCCCTGACTGGAATATTTCTCCGCAAACACGGAGTTCACCGCTCCAGAAGGCATGCAGGAAACCAAGGCGATAATCTGCAACAATAAGTCATCTTTTACAAACAAGTTAAAAAAGAAAATCAGCAGGAAAGGGATTAAAATCAAGCGTACAAAACAAAATTGCAAGGTAATCCTATTGGTGAATAGTTTGGGCGACAAGGTTTTTCTTAGCAGCGCACCGTTAATCATCATTGCTAGCGGTGTGGTAAATCCAGCAATCGCTTGAATCGGGGTACCTACTACTTCCGGCACGGGAATCTGAAAAAAGAAAAAAAGAAAACCCAATACGGCGGCAATAATTGCTGGCGTTGTCAAAATTTTTCGTGGCTTCATCAGCATTTTCCCAGCAAAAATTGTTTCGCCTAGACCAAATAAAAACAAGTTGCCGATCGTGTTAAATGCAATTAAAATAACTAATCCGGTTTCTCCAAATAACGCATTTACAATCGGAATACCGATGAATAAAACACTGGAAAACGTACTGCACCCAATCCAGATACTGCGAATTTTTTCAGCGATTCGAAACAGCTTCGCAAATATCACACTCAATAAATACAATACAGAAAAAAATATGGCTGCTAAGATTAATGAGCGAAAAATCAGTTCCAAAATCGCTTTTGAATAGGCAATCTGAAAGCTATTGAATACAGCACAAGGTAAAGCAAAATTGGTAATTAAGACGGAAAAAGTGGACTGACCTTCTTTACCCAACCAATCTTTTCGTGCCATTACTAAACCCAGGAGAATGTATACCAGTAAAATGATATTTTGAAATAAGATCGTTTTAAAAATAAGCTTTGCTCCTTTCCTGAACAAAACAAACTCTGCAAAAACGGCTAGACCGTTTTTTGCAGAGCTTCCTGTTTAGTCTTTTCCTAATCCTTTAAGAATCGCCGCTTTGGTCAATTCACTAGACCATTCTGCCCGATCGGGATAAGCAAATACTGAGTTGGTGGCAATGCCATCAAAGTTCATTTCCCGTAAGGTTTTGAATAATGCGTCGAAGTTTACTTCTCCTTCGCCTAAGTTCAAATGCTGGTGAATCGTTACTTTGGCATCCGGTGGATTGATAATATAACGTAGTCCGAAAGCAGCTTTGTGATTCAAGGTGTCCGCAAACAATACATGATCCAACAAATCGCCCGCATCCTTCAAATGGGTTTCCACGTCACCTATGCCATCATCATAGTAAAAAGCATGCGCTGTTGAATAGACATACTTGATCCACTCTTTGTCTAGAGCACGAATTGTTCGCAAGGCTTCCGTATTTGTTTCGATATAGTCGTTAGGGTGAGCCTGTAGATTCAAGCGAATCCCTTCTTTTTCAAATAATGGGATTAGTTCCTCCATTGATTTAAAGAAAGCTCCTTCACTAGCAGTTGGATTGCTGATGTCGCCGCTAAATTCGGTATTCATCAAGTCCACTTCCAACTCAGAAGTGATCTCGATACAACGCTTCCAATTACGAACGGCATCTTGACGCTGCTGCTCATCAGGTGAAGACCATTGCTGGACGGGTAAGACAGAAGAAATCTCAATACCTGCGTCTTTACAGCGTTGTTTCACTTTTTTGATTAACGCTCTGTCTACTTTGGGGTATTCATAAAACCAGATGAAATCCTTTCGTGGGGATAACTCTAGATACTCATAACCCAAGCGAGCAGTGGTATCAATCATTTCCATAAGTCCGGTATTGTCCCGGTAGTGAGACGGATCGTAGGCTAATTTCATTTATTTTCCTTCTTTCTAAAGTTCTCCCTGCGCTTCGCGTTCCGCAAGTTCTTTCATGATTTTTGGATAAATTTTGTCTAGCTTGTAAAGTGCTAATGTTATGATCACAACAGTCCAGACAATTAATGGTCCAAATTTGTAGATGTTCATAATCATCGCTTGAGCACTTTCAGGCTGGGCAGTGTTTCCTGTTGTGGAACTCATATAACCGGCAAGCGATAGTAGCCCGGTCATCCCAGCTGAAGCTAATCCTGAACCAATTTTAGTCCCCACTGATCCTCCAGCAAAGATAAGACTTTCTTGTCTCATATGTGTCTTCCATTGCCCAAACTCAACAACATCACCTAAGAAGCCAAATACGATAGAATTAAGTGGTGCTAAACCGATTGCGCGAACTATACAACTCATGACCATCCAGTAGAAATTAGCTGGATTCAGCAAGAACAGCAGTTGTCCCACCATTGCTAGGCAAGCGCCACCTAATGCCATATTCCGTTTGCCGAAACGCTTCAAAAGGACTGGACAAATAGAGAGAGTGGCTGCCACGATTAAAATTGTTTCCATAAAATAAAGAGTGCTATACATCCATGTGTCATTACCGAAAATATATTTGCAGTAATAAGGGAGTATTGTACCCGTTATACCGTAAATAACATTTTGCATCATCCATAAAATCAAGACTGCCCAGAAATATTGGTTAGTTACCAACGCACCAAAAGTTCTTTTCAAGGAAACCTTCTCTTGCGTCTTTTTTGCTTTGATTTGGACTGTTTCCTTGCAATTAAAGAAACAAATCAACAGTAAAACAAGGGCAACTACTGCCCAAATGGACATCGTAATAACCCAAGAAGCTTGGGTATTTCCTAACAGTTTTACTAAAGGCAAGGTGCAGGTAACCGCCAAAATCCGTCCAAAGGGTGACATCCCCATTCGTACGATACTCAGCATATCCCGTTCACTAGATTCCCTGGTCATCATAGCTGACAAACTGCCATAAGGAAGGTTGATTGCCGTGTAGCAAATAGTCGTACAAAAGTTATAAGATACAAACAAATACAGGAACATTAGATTCCCTGTTGTTTTAGGCACGGTGAATAGCAAGATTGCCGAGAGGGCAAAAGGCACGCTCATCCATAGAATCCAAGGACGTGATTTTCCCCATTTGGAATTTGTCCGTTCAACAATCAATCCCATAACCACATCAGAAAAACCGTCAAACACCCGCGATAGAAGCATGACTAACCCCACGGTTGCCGGTGCTATACCGACATAGTCGGTATAGAACAACGTCAACACGGTACTAATCATACCAAAAACTACATTACAGGCCGTATCACCACAGCCATATGAAAGCCTTATTTTCCAAGATAACTTCACACTAGCATTATTACCAGGTTCTTCCGCTAAAATGGAAGGTGTATTTGCTGCTAACGCTTCCCCGTTTTTCGAATTCGTTTCCATCTAGGACCTCCTATTCGTAATCGACCCATGTAGCTCCCTGTTCAGCCGAGCGTACACAGTTAGCAACCCAACGAACACCTTCAATTCCATCTTCGACATTTGGATACCAAAAATCGACCGTTTGATTATTATCAGTAGCAACCATTGCTTGAGCAAAGCGACTGTACAGATTGCTCCAGGATTCAAACAAACCTTCTGGGTGCCCTCCGCCAATGCGATCTTCAGCTAAAGCAGACTCATGAAGATAGCCCATTCCTCTTTCCAAAATTCGAATTGGCTCACCTTGTACTTCATAGGTTAATTGATTTGGCTGTTCATCCCACCATTCGATGGAAGCTTTTTCACCGATGATTCTTACTTTTTGACCATGCATTGATCCACAGTTGACACAGCTTGACCAGACATAACCAACAGCACCATTGTCATATTCCATCAGGGTCATCGCATTGTCTTCTAGTGGTGCACGGGAAGTTACAAAGGATTGACGGCTGCACATTAAGCGCTTTATATTTAATTCTGGGAGCATTACTTCTGAGAGATACAGAGGGTGTGTGCCCACATCACCTAAAACATAGGATGGACCTGCAACTTTTGGATCGACCCGCCATTTGGTTGAAGCCGTATTTTCCTCTACTGCCACATTGTGAAACCCGTGTGCAAATTGCAGCATAACAATTCGAATATCTCCTAGTGCACCATCAGCGATCAACTGACGAGCTTCTTCTATCATTTGATGTCCTGAGTACCCATAGGTAACACCCACTACTTTGTTCTGTCTCTTTGCCAGCTGGCCTAATTCTTCAGCTTCGTCTACAGTAAAACACAGTGGTTTTTCACATACTACATGCAGGCCTGCTTCCAAGGCTGCTTTGGTGATTTCATAATGTGTTCCATTAGGTGTCGCGATTGAAACGGCTTGGATGCCATCTTCTCGTTGAGCTTCTTTGGCAAACATCGTTTTGTAATCTGGATAGCAACGCTCAGGTGCTACATTGAGCATTTTGCCAAATTCCTTGCCTCGTTCTGGATCAATATCAAACGCTCCTGCCACTAAGTCAAAACTAAAATCACGCAAGGCTGCCGAGCGATGGATATAGCCGATTTGTGATCCTTTTCCTCCGCCTACCATTGCCCAACGGATTGGATTTTCTACTAGTTTTTCTCCATAAATCATTGTAAGTCCCCCCATTATTTTAAATTTCGTAACCGACGCTTTTAAGATATTCCACACTAGCTTTTACATCTCTCAAACTAGTATCTGAGTTGCGCGGATCTCGCTCCTGCTCAATCGTAATGTACCCGCTGTAACCAATTTCCTCTAATGTGTCCTTGATTTCAGGATAGTTCAACGATCCCGCCCCGATTGGACACATCGCTCCTTTACCACAGGCTTCAAAAAACCGAATCTTTTCTTGCAGAACCTGTTGATAAACTTTTTCGTCAACATCTTTGAAATGGACATAGTCTAGTCGATCGGCATATTTTTTCAGCCATTCAGAAGGGTCCATTCCTGAATAGTACAAATGTCCTGTATCTAGGCAGAGACCAGCCAATTCATAAGGAACATCCCTAACAATTGCTTCAATTTCATCAGCAAATTCAATATAACCTCCCGCATGAGGATGGATAACCGCTCGTACTCCATATTCTTTAGCTTTTTGACAAATCCCTTTAATATGCGCCATCATCTGATCCCATTGCTCGGCAGACAGACGCGGTGCCCGATCAGAGTGACCCGCTGCATAATCCCGCTCGTCATGGCCCCAATCCATCACTGTCATGTAAGGAGTAGGGAAATGTTGTCCTTCATGAACCTTGAGCTCTGGAAGCTGAGTAATCAACTCACAAATTTCTACTGTTTGCTTCAACACGTTTTGGTAGTTGTCTTCGCTAACTAAATCATCAAAGATTGTTCCAGCAACAATTGCTAAATTATTTTTATCCAGCTCCTTGGATACTTGGTCAACATCTATAGGAAGATACCCGTAAGGTCCTAGTTCAATTGCTCGATATCCAGCCTCACCTGCTTCCTTTAATACTCTAGTCCATGGTGGAAGATACGGATTCTTCACATCATCGACACCCCAGCAACAAGGTGCCCCGCAAATATTCATGCTCATGTTTTTTCCTCCTATTGTTTTATATTTGTTTATATCTCTTTGATGATTAAATTCTAACAAAGCGCTTACACTCTCACCTTAAGTATTTTGCACACTTCTTGGCGCAAAATAGTGATTGTTTGGGGGATTATGGATAAGTTTTTTTGTGATCTTCACTATTCTGCACAAAATGCAGAATTTGGGGAAAAAGGAGACAGCATAAGCTTGTTTAGTTTTATAGCACTATGACATCCTGAAATTATTGTCATAGTGCTAATTGTGATCAGCCTAAACTTTTTATGGGAAGAAAAAAGCCTTCAAAGTCAAATTGACTTTGAAGGCTTTAAGGTTATATTTGTTTGCGCAGACCTCGCATACTCTTCAAATAGTCTTCACGGTAGTTGATTGGTGTTTTACCAACGACTTTTGAAAAAATGGTAGAGAAATAATTCGTGTTGTCATAGCCCACTCTTGTAGCAATATCGGTTGCTGTTAAATCAGTAGAGATAAGTAGATTTTGTGCCATACCAATCCGACGCTGTGTGATGTAATCGATGGGTGAATGCCCCGTTACCTTTTTGAATTTGTGAGAAATGTGGGATTGCGAGCAGTGAAATCGCTCTGCAAGTATCCCGATTGAAATTGGCTCAGTAAAGTTGCTGTTGATGAACGTTAAAATATCTAAAACAAACTGATCCTCTTTAGAATCGGATAAATTAGCATAGCTAAAATGATCTAGTTGACTGATGATAGCTATGAGTGAACTGCATAGAAGCTGTGAGATTGCTTTCCCCTGCTCTTGCTCAAAGTTTAATTGAAAAATTTGTTCGCAGGTAGCTAAGATATAAGGTGACATAGCACCGCCCTTGCGAACATACGGCTTGCCAGGAGCAACAAAATGATTTTGCGGCATATCATTTAGAAATAAGTTGGTGATCCCTACCGCGTAAGTTCCAATTTCACTCTCCCCTTCTGACAGTACCTCATGAAGATCGTTTTGATTGTATAGCGCAATATCCCCTTCGCTTAGAGGATAGGTCTGGTTGTTGATTCGGTACATTCCTGTTCCTTTATAAACAAATACAAATTCGGTAATCGAATCATGGTGATGCAATGGCCTAGCTGTCTTCTTGCCATCATTATTCTGCTTAGTCATATACAACATGGTCGGCAAAGTCCCGTTTTTAAATACACAAGACAGCTGTTTGTTTACATCGAAAAGATTCATACAGTTCCTCCTTGCACATTCTTCAGTCATTACAACTCACTGAAGCGATTATTACATTACAATGAGGTCATTTTAACATGTTTCTTGCAGAATTATCACTCTATTTTTTGCATTGCATCCTATGGAGCCTTTAAAAAAACAGATGAAAAAGAGCAGGAATTGTCACAATACTCAACAAAGTAGAAACAATAATAAACTCCGAAGCAATTCGCCCCTGACCAGAATACTTTTCGGCAAATACCGAATTCACTGCTCCAGAAGGCATGCAGGAAACCAACACAACAATTTGCAACAACAGCGGATCTTTTACAAACACTTTAAAAAAGAGAATCAGCACCACTGGAATCAAAATCAGACGTACAAAACAAAATTGCAGCGTGCTTACATTGGTAAACAGCTTCGGCGATAGGGTTTTGCTTAGCAACGCACCATTAATCATCATTGCTAAAGGCGTAGTAAAACCTGCGATAGCTTGAATTGGTGTGCTGATAACCTCCGGTACTGTGATTTGAAGAAGAAAACATAGAAACCCAACTACGGCTGCAATAATAGCTGGCGTAGTAAAAATTTTCCGCGGACTTACCAGCATCTTGCTAGCAAAAATTGACTCGCCTAAACCAAACAAAAACAAATTGCCAATCGTGTTGAAGGCAATCAAAATTACTAAGCCAATTTCGCCAAATAACGCATCAACGATGGGGATTCCAATAAACAGCACGCTGGAAAAGGTGCTGCAGCCGATCCAAATACTGCGGATTGTTTCTGCAATTCGAAACACTCTAGCAAACAGGACACTCAACAAGTACAAGGTAGTAAAAAATACCACTGCTAGAGCTAGCGAGCGAAAAATCAAGCCCAATATTTCTTTCGAGTATGCAATTTGAAAACTATTAAATACGGCACAGGGCAGCGCAAAGTTCGTGATTAACACCGAAAAAGCCGCCTGGCCTTCTTGGCCTAGCCAGTTTTTCCGAGCCATTACTAACCCTAAAATAATATATACTAGCAAAATCATATTTTGCGCTATGATCGTCGTAAAAATACTGTCTGCCTCCTCTTCAGTAAGAAAGGCTTCGCAAACTTGCTCAGCTTTGGAGCACTAAGACTAAAATTGGGATAAACTGCTCCTCAAGTTTCTCCCAATTTTCGCTTAGTGCCGACAAAGTTAGTTTGTGAAGCCGGACACCGTTAACATTGGTGTTACAATCATCTCAATTGTGAAAACTTATACTTTCTTTAAAAGTCAAAACAAACTCTGCAAAAACAGCTAGGCCGTTTTTGCAGAGCTTCCTGTTTAGTCTTTTCCTAATCCTTTTAAGATCGCAGCTTTTGTTAATTCACTAGACCATTCTGCCCGATCGGGATAAGCAAATACTGAGTTGGTGGCAATACCATCAAAGTTCATTTCCCGTAAGGTTTTGAATAATGCGTCGAAGTTTACTTCTCCTTCGCCTAAGTTCAAATGCTGGTGAATCGTTACTTTGGCATCTGGTGGATTGATAATATAACGTAATCCGAAGGCTGCTTTGTGGTTCAAGGTATCGGCGAACAATACATGATCCAACAAATCGCCGGCATCCTTCAAATGAGTTTCCACATCACCAATCCCATCATCATAGTAAAAAGCATGGGCGGTTGAATACACATATTTGATCCACTCTTTGTCTAAGGCACGAATCGTGCGCAAGGCTTCGGTGTTGGTTTCAATATAATCATTAGGATGAGCTTGTAGATTCAAGCGAATTCCTTCTTTTTCAAACAATGGGATCAGTTCCTCCATTGATTTAAAGAAGGCTCCTTCACTAGCAGTTGGATTGCTGATGTCGCCGCTAAATTCGGTATTCATCAAGTCCACTTCCAACTCAGAGGTGATCTCGATACAACGCTTCCAGTTGCGAACGGCATCTTGACGCTGCTGCTCATCAGGTGAAGACCATTGCTGGACGGGCAAGACAGAAGAAATCTCAATACCTGCGTCTTTACAGCGTTGTTTCACTTTTTTGATTAACGCTCTGTCTACTTTGGGGTATTCATAAAACCAGATAAAGTCCTTTCTTGGTGATAATTCCAGATACTCATACCCTAAGCGAGCAGTAGTATCAATCATCTCCATTAGTCCAGTGTTGTCTCTATAGTGAGATGGATCGTATGCAAGTTTCAAAATAAGTTCCTCCTATTATAATAGTATTTTTTATACTTCCGGCTCAAGCGTGCTATCTATTTTCACTTGAGTTTCCGTTTTATTCTCTAAATCAATTTGTGCTTCACGTTCCAATAATTCCGCCATGATTGTTGGGTATTCATTGTCTAATTTATAGAACAATAATACGGCAATCATTACGACACCTAAGAAAGCGACACCGAAAATGAATAGATTTGAAATGGTGTTTAGTGCGTGAGGTGTTTGCGTTACCAAACTCCCGCTGTATTCATTGGCTGACATGATGAAACCAATTAAGACTGAACCGATGCCTTGGCCAAATTTTTGACCAGCGGTTGTCGCTGATTGAATCGCCCCAGCCGTTCGAATCCCAGTTTTCCATTGTCCATATTCGATGGCGTCTGCAATCATGGTGAAAATCATCCCTAAAATCGGTGTCATTCCTAATCCTCGAAGCAATCCTCCGATAGTTACCACTGCTACGCTGGTAGGGTTAACTAGCAATACCAATGAGCCGGCGATAATGAACATTGCACCCACAATACACCAATTCCGCTTGGTGGTTAGATTCATCACTTTACCTAATAGCAAGGTAGCCACAATCGTAATTCCGTAGCATGCTGTATTGACATTTCCAATAATCCGGGTATCTCCGACGATCCATTTGCAATAATAAGTAGCCATCGTACCTGAGAAGGTTTGATACATTGCAAAAGATACAAAGAAAATAAATAGCATGATGAAGTATTTATTTTTTAATAAGGCTCCGATCGCTGTTTTCAACGGTACTTTTTCACCATGGGCAGCATCTTTTACTTCCACCCGTTCACGAACCATCGCAAAACAGAAAAGCATCATTAAAGCTGCGAAGAACCCGTAGATCGCTGTTAAAATTACCCAGTTTCGTTGTGAATCCATTCCGCCATTCGGCATAACATCTAAAATTCGAGTAAATAGTAACGTGACCAAGATGTTACCGATAGGACTCATCGCCATTCGAATGATATTGATTTTCGCCCGTTCATCTTGGCTGCGGGTCATGTAAGTCATCGTAGTGGCAAATGGCAGCTGGAATAATGTGTAGACCACTGTCAGCATCAAGTTATAAGTCACGAAAATGTAAATTGTTTGAGCCATTCCACTAATTGGCGGTACCATCATCATCAATACTGCAGCGATCGCATAGGGAATTGACATTCGTAATAGCCATACACGTGCTCGTCCATATTTCGAGCGTGTTCGGTCAATAATAAAACCGGCAGAAATATCAGAAATTCCGTTAAACACCTGAGAAATCGCAATAATCGAGCCAACCACTGCAGCCGAAACTTGAACAACATCGGTGTAAAACATGACTAAAAGCGTGGTTGAAATGGTGAAAACAATGTTAGTGGAAATTTCGCCACAACCAAAGGCAAACTTCTCAACACCGGAAACACTGTCTTTTTTGGAATACTTATTAAAACCTGTCAGATTCATATTTTTCGCTCCTTCATTGATTAAGACCATGTTTTTCAGACGCTTAGAAAAAAATCCGCTCTGCTCACAACAATAAAAGCGCTAACAATTACTTAAAACAAACAGACAGTTGGCTTCACTTTTCTGGTCTAATCTAAAGGAGTTCTGATCTCATCCTAACACGAAGAACAGGCACCGGCTTTATAAAAAGATGACCAAAGTTTATAAAAAAGTGACCAAAATTTACTATTTTTTTCTAAACGCAAGAAGATTATTGAAGACCCAGGAATCCCCCTACAGAGAATTCCTGACTCAATTATTTACTAATCGTTTGTTGTAACGCATCGATGGAAGTAACCACTCCAGCTTCGGTGCTCATCGTGAAGTCTTCCATTTCTAGTGATACAAAGTCGTTGTAGCCCATCATGCGGCATACTGAGAAGAACTCTTTCCACCATTGCAAGTCTTGTCCGCAACCAACTGCGACATAGTTCCAGCTACGATCGGCAACGTCAGTAACATCCTTCCACTCTGGTAAGCCGTTGATTTCGACTTTTGCCCGTTCTAAACGAGTGTCTTTACCGTGAACGTGATAGATGGCACCTTTTAAATTACGGGCCGCAACAATTGGGTCTGCTCCTAAAGCGATCATGTGGGAAGGGTCAAGATTGATGCCGATCATTGGATCAACGGCATCTCTTAATTGCCATAACGTTTCTACGTTATAAACCATTGTTCCTGGAAATTCTTCAATTGCGATTTTTTCCAAGCCGTGTTTTTTACAATGTGCCACAAAGTCTTTCCACCATTCGATGGTAACTTTCCATTGGTATTCATAAGCGGGTGCTGTGTAGTCTGGCCATGAAATCGTCGATGTGATCCAGTTGGGAACAGTATCGGTTTCGCTAGCCGCAGGTAGTCCAGCCATACAAACGATTTTTTTGATGCCTAATTTTTCAGCTAGTAGTACACAGTCATACATGGATTTCGAGAATTTTTCGCCCGTTTCGCTTGGCCACAAAGGATTACAAGAACAGTTTAACGCTGCGATTTCCATGTCACGTTTTACTAATTCTGCTTGGTAAGCCTTCAATTCATTGTCATCAGCCAGTAATTTTTGGGTTGGACAATGTTTTTGTGCACCCCAGCCGCCAGCAGTCATTTCAACTGCGTTTACGCCTAGTGATTTTACTTTATCTAGCATTTCAGTGTAGCTTAAGTCAGCATATACATCGGTACAGATTGATAATTTCATTTTTTGTTTTCCTCCTTGAATTTAGTTGTAGAAAGCTGGTTTTTCATCAAATTCAATCGTCATTACGCGTTGAGCATCCCGAGCTTTTGAAGCTGCTGCTGCCGTTACTTGTCCAACATAGCCATCCCAAGCAGTCGGGCCATCCACACGACCTTCTTTACAAGCATTGATCCATTCTTGGAATTCGATGTTGTAGGCATCTACGAAACGCTCAGACCAGTCACGGCAAATGGGTGTAACTCTTGCCGCATCTACACGTTTCATTACATTGGCAGGTTCTGGTAATGTTAAGGTGCCTTCTTCACAAACAACTTCGCACTTAATGTCGTAGCCGTATTTACAATTGACGAAAGATTCAACATCAATACGGATTCCTGATTCTGTTGTTAAATACATGATTTGCGGATCTCTTAACTCCCCTTCAGCGTTACGAGTGGTACGTGGGAAGACTACTTCAGCCGTTTGATAATTCTCACCTAGTAACCAGCGTAAAACATCGATTTCGTGGATCAAGGAATTTTCTACCGACATTTCAGTAGTGAAACCAGATACTTCCGGATTACGGTGCGCACAATGCAACATCAATGGTGCACCATAATCACCTGAATCGATTAATTCTTTCAATTGACGGTAGCCAGGATCATATCGGCGCATAAAGCCAACTTGGACTAGTTTTTTGCCCCCAGCAATTTCAGCGTCAACGATCTTACGACAAGCGCTTGATTCTGGTGCTAATGGCTTTTCACAGAAAACATATTTCCCAGCTTCAATAGCTGCTAATACGTATTCCTCATGGAAGTTATCTGCTGCGGTAACCACCACTGCTTCAATATCTTCCGCATGGATCATTTCTTTCGGATCGTCATAAGCCTTTAGTGAGAATTTTTCTGCAATGCTTTTACAGAAATCTGCATTTGGGTCAGCACAAGCAATCACACGAGCCCCTTGTAATTTTGTATTGATTCGCTCAATATGAGTTTGGCCGATGGCACCTGTTCCGATAACGCCGATTTTCATTTCATTCATGTTGTTTTCCTCCTTATAAATGCTTAGTGTTTTTATTTCATCAATCAACTGAGCTTGTTTCTGATTGGGCTTTCCGACTTTACGCTCACTCCTGTTCGTTACTGGTGTAGATCCATTAAAAAAGCGGATACAAAACATAAATTTCACAAACTTGATCTTTTTAATTATCAGATTCGAGAGTGCTTTATCCGGATTAAGCACATTACTTAAGTTTTTTTATTCTCTCGTTGTGAATTGTTCGATCTTTTTAACTTTTAATGTATCCCTTTACATTCATAAGATTAACACACAAAATAGTGACATTGTTTGCAATAAAATGCCCGTAATTTGCAAAAAAGTGACCACGAAACCAGCCGAACTTAAGCATTTTATACTCAAATAGCGATGTTTCATTTTCAAAATTGAGTATTTTAAAGTTTTTATTAGTTCTGATTTAGCATTTTATTAAAGCGCTTTCTATTGTTGTATTAAGATTATCCTTGAAATAAATTTTTACAATTTGTTTTTTTATCGTCCAGCTTTTCTCTTTTTGATTACCTAATCAAAAATGGAGAACGGGATTTATCACAAATTTTCTATTCTTCTCAGTTGCTTCATTGAGCAAAAAAAATAGACCATCCATTTAGCCTTAATTAAGCCAAACTTTTGGTCCATTACGTTAAATTATTTGGTGTCTTCTTTTTGAAAATCGCTAACATTCGCATTGCTATAAAGCTTGCGGAAGTTCTGTGGGGTGTCTCGCATTCGCTCCGTGAACACTTTAGAAAAGTAATGGGGCGAGCTGAAGCCTGTACACTCAGCGATGTCCGTGATTGACATAGAAGTCGTACGGATCAGGTTAGCAGCGTGTTCAATTTTCACTTGTTGAATGTAATTGTTGCAGGTGATTGGTTCGTATTTTTTAAACAAGCGGAAAATTTGACGTTTGGAAATAAAAAAATGAGCAGCAATATCCTCCACTGACAGCGGGTTACTTTTATTGTCTCTGATGTATTGCTTAATTTCCTTCAGCAGCTCCGTTTGTTCAGTGATTTCGATTAACACTTCATCCTTCTTCTGATGATTGATTGATTGATCCAAGATTAACTGAAGAACACAATGAGCTAAATGCTTGATGGATTCGCCATAAGATTCTGCGGCTTCTTTGTACAATACTGTGACATTCAACAACGCCTGCCACGTTAAGATCAGAGGGTCTTGTTCATCCAAATCAATCACAGGCTGCGAAAAATCAATTTTACTGATCAGACTTTTTTCATGTTCTTTGGGAATGAAGGAAAAATACAGCAAACCGATCCCCTTTTGACTTTTTAATTGATGTCTTTTTTCCGGCGTAGTGACAATCAACGAATTTTTTTTCAGCAGATACTCCTGATCTTCCTCAGTATAATAGCCTTCGCCATCGGTTATCAGGCAAACCTCATAAAAATAGTGATCATGAGTATTGGTGCCATAATGATGCTCTAAAGCGCCCCAATAAGGAATTACATACTCTGTATCTGCCAAACAGATTTTGGTAATTAGTTTATTTAAAACCACTTTAGAGGAACAAAATTTGCTTAACATCTTTTTCCTCCTTTTTATAATCCGGCCATCAAAAAACGCTTTCTTTGAGTCTTTCTCCTTCGATTATAACTGAAACTAAGATAGGCTTTCAACACAAGCTTCACTAATTAAAATTCGTTGCTTCGATTTCCTGCATTTTCTGATAGGCTGATACAATAGTCGGCTCATCACTAGCAAAAGGTGTTGTCAAAAAAGCATCTACTAAGCGTTTGGCCATAAACTCCGATTGGATCAATGAGCCTAGGGCTAATACATTTGCATTGTTAATCACACGACACTGCTTAGCAGCAAATTCACTTTCCACCACAGCAGCATAAATTCCCTTTTGTTTATTGGCGACCAGGGCAACCCCCATTCCTGTTCCACACAAAACAATCCCCAAATCTGCCTCTGCTGTTTCAAGAGCATCGGCTACATTATAGGCTGCATCAATATGGGAAATCACATCATCAAACGTTTTGGAGCCTAAATCGAGCACTTCATACTTTTGTTCTACTAAATGATTCACCAATTTCTCCTTTAAAGAATGGGCAATCGCATCATTCGAAATAACAACCCTCATTGTTTCTTCCTCCATGCCAAAATAGAGTATTTGAATAAATACCCTATTTTAGCTATTTAATTGATTAAATTACTTAATATTTCCAAGCACTGTCTAATTTTTCTGCTCGCGCTTTAGAAACGGCTTGAATCGATGGTTTTTGTGAGCCTTCTGCTACACCAACATTCCACCAGCTGCCATCATAGCCGTCAGTCATAGTTTTAGGCAAGACTTTTACTTCGATCAAAGTTGACTTTGTTTGTTTCTTAGCGTCAGCTACTGCTGCCTTTAATTCTTCAATGGATTCAACTTTGTAAGCTTTAGCACCATAACCTTCTGCTACTTTAGCGTAATCAATGTTCATAATTTCGTTGTTGTAATCCCTGAACTCGGTTCCGTGGCTAGCACAGCCATTGTCCATCTGCAGGTTATTAATACAACCAAAACCAGAATTGTCAAAAAGTACAATGTTGATCTTTTTATTGTATTGTAAAGAAGAAATCAATTCGCTGTGAAGCATTAAGAAACTACCATCACCCACAAGCGCATACACCTCTTGCTCAGGAGCGCTCATCCGAATACCCATTGCGCCACCAATTTCGTAGCCCATGCAAGAATAGCCGTACTCTAAATGGAAAGTATTTTCCACCGCCGGATTCCACAAACGTTGCATGTCACCTGGCAATGAACCAGCTGATCCCACCACGATCGCATCCTCATCCACAAAATCATTCAAGTGTATAAAGACTTCTGTTTGCGTTAAATTAGTATCTAACACATCGGCATACTCATTCAATTCTTCCTGAGAAAAATGATTTTTGATTTCTGGATCAAAGTTTTCACGGGTGAACGTCGTATTCTTCAAACGATTTCTTTCTGCTTCCCATTCTTCTTTTAATCCCTTCAAGGTATCACCGAATTCTGTTTGGTAATCTTCTAATAACGGAAGTAAGGCTTCTAGGCTCGCTTTAGCATCACCAACAACTTGAAACGCATCAAATTTATATGCTTGCGGACGGCTCACATTGATATTCAAGAATTTCGTCTGATCAAAGTTAAACAGAGTTTTGGATGACGTAGTGAAATCGGTATAGCGTGTGCCCACTCCGATAATCAAGTCAGACATTTGAACGGCTTTGTTGGCAGCCGATGTTCCTAAAATACCGTTACCGCCTAAATTATTGGCAAACGTATACGCTACTGCTGATTTCCCTGCATGTGTTTCCACTAATGGAATATTGAATTTTTCTGAGATTTTTTGTAAAATTTCGCCTGCTTCCGAATATTTGCAGCCGCCGCCTACTAATAGTACCGGCTTTTTACTTGCTTTAATTAATTCCACTGCGCCGTCTAATTCTCGTTGAGTTGGCACCGTGCGATTAATATAATGCACCCGCTTGTTGAAAAATTCTGCCGGATAATCGTAGACTTCGCCCTCAGTATCTTGTGGAATACAAACCGTTGCCGGACCCATTGTTGCCGGATTCGTCATCACTTCAAATGCCCGGATTAGAGCGCTCATTAATTGTTCTGGACGATTCACCCGATCCCAGTAGCGAGAAACCGCTTTAAAGGCATCGTTGGTAGAAAATGCGGCACTTGTATCATGTTCCAATTGTTGTAATACTGGATCAGGTTGACGGGTTGCGAAAGTATCCGCTGGCACAAACAATACCGGAATATTATTAGCAAAAGCGGTTCCGGCTGCTGTGATCAGGTTAGCGGAACCTGGTCCGGCTGAAGTTGATACCGCAAAGATTTTTTTCCGCAGACTTTGGCGTGCAAAAGCGACTGCCGCATGAGCCATTCCCTGTTCATTTTTTCCTGAATAGCTCTTTAGATGTCCGGGATCAGCTTCTAAAGCTTCGCCAATTCCTAATACGTTACCATGTCCGAATACGTGGAAGATTCCTTCAACATAAGGTGTTTCCACACCATCGATATTAATATATTGTTGGTTCAAAAATTTTAAAAGTGCTTGTGCTGTTGTTAAACGAATTGTTTTACTCATGGTTGTCCTCCTAATTCCTGTGAGTGGTTAGTTCATAAAGCTTCCTATTTAAATAGGAAGCGATTTTTTTCAAATGTGAAGTTATCGGCGTATATTAGTCCGTTAAATCCGTGCGATCATTTCGCCGTATTGTTCTTTTTCCATTTTGATGAATTCGTGAACTGCTTCTGTATCTGGTAGATCGTCAGAGCAGTTATTGCTGCGGACCATCATGGATGCTTCGGCTGAACCAAATTCTAAGCAATCGATAATTTCCCAGCCTTGGTACAAGCCATATAAGAAACCAGAGCCATAGCCATCGCCGCCGCCAAAACCTTTACGGGCATCAACAGGGAACGGTTTAATTGAGAATTGCTGACCATCATCAGTATACGCAGTAGACCCTTTCATCCCATGCTTGATGACAACAATTTTAGCGTTGTAGCTATGCCATAAAGCGGCACTTTCCACATCACTCATACCTGGATTAATCAATTTTTCAGTTAAGTCGAATTCTTCCCGTGAACCCATAATGACATCAGATTCTTTGGCAATCATCGAATAATAAATCGAGATCTCATCATCATTTTTCCAGTTGTAAGCCCGGTAATCAATGTCGAAAATGACCTTAGTATTATTGCGTTTTGCCAACATAACTGCTTTGATTGTTGCTTCTCTTGATGGGCTCTCTGCTAAGGCCGTCCCTGAAATCAAAATTGCTTTGGCACTTTTGATGTATTCTTCATTGATATCTTCTGTACTCAAAGCTAAATCAGCCGCTTGATTACGATACATTAAAATATGACTTTCTTTTTCAGACAACATTTCGGTAAAGGTTAAGCCTAATTTTTCACCATTTTGCGCCCGACTAATGTTAGAAGTATCGATACCTAAGTTGTCAAAATACTCAATGACATAATCGCCAAATTGATCATCAGAAACTTTACCAATAAAGCCAGCCTTCATACCGTGGCGGGTAACCCCCACTGAAATATTCGCCGGAGACCCACCTACAAATTTTTCAAATGTGTGGACATCCTTCAATGGTTTAAAATCTTCCTTCACTTGGTCGTTATAAGCAGGATTAAAATCAATTGCTACTCGACCTAACAGTAGTAAGTCAAATTCTCGGGATTCGTCAAACGCTACATATCTCATTTTTCCACCTCTTCATTTTCTCGACTGTGCAAACACAATCGTTGTATGTGCTTTCATTATAGCACCTCTCTTCGTTGCGTGCAACACACATTCATAATTTATTTAAAATAAAAAAGCACGCTGTTTTAGCGTGCTAAAAATTGGTGGATTAGATGTTATATTTAGTTTTGATAATGATATCTGTGTAAATAAACTCCTGGTCTACCGGCACTTGATTCTGAAGTGTATCTGCCAAAAGTAGTAAGGAACGATACCCTTGAGTGTAACCATCCTGATCGATTAAGAAATCCACCGCTCCTTTTTTTAAAGCGGCTTTATTGTTTGAAGTATTATCATAAATGATGACAAATGGTCGTTTTTCTAAACCCAGTCGATCAAAGGCTCGCTCAATGCCCGCTTGGCCACCAGAGAAAACCACAATCCCGTTTAGATCAGGAAAAGCTGTGATCGTATTAACGATATTATTTTCCACCTCTTGGCTGTCATCAAAGCTGCTTTGTACCCCTACTAAATGAACATTGGGATAAGAATGTTTAATTTCTTCTACGAAACCATCCACTCGGGAACTACTTACACTATTGCCGAAATAGCCGGTGATCGCCAGTACTTTCCCAGCGCCGCCGGTCAACATACCCATCAATCCGGCAGCCGTTCTCCCACTTTGGTTGTTATTTAGTCCGATAAAACAACTACGCTTGGTTCCGATAATGTCAGAGTTAAAGGTAATTACACTGATTCCTTGATCAGCAAACTGATTAATTTTTTCTCGAATCCGTGGACTTTCCACCGGCATAATCGCTATTGCCTGGACTTTTTCTGCCATCAATTGGTCTAAAGCTTTAATCTGCTCCGCTTCATCCACCGTGTCAACTTCTTTTAAAACACATTCAATATTACGATTGTTTAGCTCTCTGATAGCATCTTGCAGCCCTTGATGGATCGGTACCATAAAAGAAGATGTTGCCAGCTGCGTGACGATCCCAATCTTGTATTTTGGTGCTTCTTGTTTGCGGCTTCTGGGTACATATCCGATTTCGGCAGCAATTTTATGAATCTTTTCGGCCACCTCGGGATTAATTCGGCCGCGATTATTTAAGGCACGATCCACGGTCCCTCTGGATACACCTGCTCTTTCAGCAATTTCTTTAATTGTTCCTGCCATCGTCTTTGTCCCCTTTTACCTTTTCTTGCTTCCATCATAACACACACATAAAAAGCACGCAAGTTTGCGTGCTAAAACATTCTATATAGCAGTTGTTTCACCGCGATAAACAATTCCACGGCGTGTATCAGCGGTGATAAGTTCACCATCGACAATCGTTGTAGTCGCCTTAGCTGCTCCGACAATTACTGGTATATCTTGCGCAACACCCACTACGGCGGCATGAGAAGTCAATCCACCACTTTCCACGATAATGGCGGCCGCTTGCTTAATTGCTGGCATATAATCAACGTTCGTAGTAGGAACTACCAAGATCATTCCCTCATGAGCTTTTTTATTTGCTTCTTCCGCTGTAGCTGCCACAACTGCATTGGCTACAACAGTACGCTGTCCGAGTCCTTGAGCCTCTAATAATTTGGTGCCCACCAATTGGATCTTCATAACATTGGTGGTTCCCCGTTCTCCTACTGGCACCCCTGCAGTGATTAGGATCAGGTCTCCTTCTTTAGCAAAATTTAGATCCAGCGCTTTTTTGGTAGCCAACTCAAACATTTCATCCGTCGTAGCTGGTTTTTTAGCAACGGTCGGATACACGCCCCAATTTAGCATTAAACCCCGCTTGGTCCTTTCATCGAAGGTCACCGCTAAAATATCAGCATCTGGGCGATATTTGGAAATTAATTTGGCCGTGTGGCCAGACTCGGTCGCCGCAACAATGGTCTTAATCCCTAAATTTTGCGCTGCCCGAGCCACTGATAAGGCCGTTGTCTCGGTTACATCGGTTTTGTCGAAACGATTCATTTGAAAGGTGCCAAGATTTGCCAAAGCTTTTTCCGCTTCGACATCAATACGCGCCATTGTCGCGACCGCTTCAACTGGATAATCCCCATTTGCAGATTCCCCAGAAAGCATTGTTGCATCGGTACCATCAAACACAGCATTCGCAACATCAGAGGCTTCGGCACGGGTTGGTCGAGGATTGTGCTGCATTGATTCCAGCATTTGAGTAGCTGTAATAACCGCTTTTCCTGCAGCATTGCATTTTTTGATAATACTTTTTTGGACCATTGGAACTTCCTCGGCGGGAATTTCTACCCCCATGTCTCCCCGGGCAATCATGATCCCATCTGAGACCTTGAGAATTTCATCAATATTGTCGATGCCTTCTTGTGATTCGATTTTGGCAAAAATCTGAACATGGGTCATCTCTTTTTGTTCCAAAATTTCTCGAATTTCCAAAATGTCTTGGGCCTTGCGAACAAAGCTGGCGGCAATAAAATCGATTTCATTATCCAACCCAAAACGAATATCCTCAGCATCCTTTTCGGTAATACCTGGCAAACTAATCGAGACCCCCGGAGCATTCACACCCTTGCGAGATCCTAAAATTCCAGCATTTTCCACGGTAGTAATCAGTTCTCTGGTGTCTTCGTCCTTTTCAATAATCTTCATATCAATCAATCCATCGTCAAATAATATATGACCACCCACATGGACGTCGTCAAATAGTTGTGGATAGGTTACTGCAATTTTTTCCGCTGTTCCCTCTAACGTACCATCCATGGAAATCCGAACAATATCCCCCATCTCAAATGCAATTTTTCCATTGCAGGTGCTCTGAACGGTCGTCCGGATTTCAGCTCCTTTTGTATCCAAAAGAATCCCGACATCTTTGCCCGTTTGTTTGACTGCTTTTCGAACTTGCTGCATTCTTTCTTGCTGTTCTTCATGATTGCCGTGGGAAAAATTGAAACGGAACACATTTGCGCCTGCTTCGATTAATTCTGCGATAATCTCTACGGTGTTGCTAGCGGGACCTAACGTACTGACAATTTTTGTTTTTTTCATTGTTAACTCCTTTGAATTAGATAGTGGCTGTGACTTAAAACGTCACAAACTCTGAGAACCGCATAATCGGTGTAACTAAAGCAGTTCTTTCGGAGATAGGTCAAATAATCGCAAAAATAGGAGCAGCTATTTTCGGACTATTTGGCCTATTCCTTGGAGCTGAACACTTCTGTCACCACCACCGTTTTAGTGAATGAGTTGCGTGCTTCTCCTGTTTTTAGCACTTAACTCATATTTTTTATCTTGATTAAACGGGTTACGCTAGAACGCTCATTTTCTTCCAACTTCATCTTGATATAGTGAATCGTCTCTTCTAGTTGTGGAATTGTCATATACTCCAAGGCATTTACTCGTCGCCGGGTTTTTTCGATTTCATTGGCCATCAGCTGACAGGTTTTTTCAATCTCAGTCAATTCAAACAGTTGAGGTAAAAAAGCGAAAAAGGCATCCAGCGTACGATCAAGTTCAGCATTGGAATTAATGTAGCCATATTCCATTGGATCGTCCTTGGCATGGATAGTGTATTGAAAGTTCATCACGGGTACTTTTACACTCATGATATTTTTCTCTAGTATATCCAATTCAATTTTTTCAGAAGGCAGAATAAACAGGTTTTCAATGAACGCCTCATTAATCGTAGCATCTGCTAAAGCAAAATCTTCCATCGCTTGTTGCATGGCTTCTTCCACCACAATCCGCAATTGATTATTTTTGCGAATTAACAAAATAAAGCGGCGCATGAGTTCATCTTGTTTGTCTTTTAACAATTTATGGCCTCTGACGGCTGTTGTGTATTGTTTTTTGAGACGCGTCAGTTCCATACGGGTAGGATTAACATTTAATTTCATCATATTACTTCTCCGTATTTGGCATATATTGATCCAGCATGTCTTCTTTGATCCGTTTTAGCTCCGTTCGCGGCAGCATCGACAGCAGTGACCAACCTAAATCTAAGGTTTCTTCGATTGTACGATTTACATGGAACCCTTGATTTACGTAGGTACCTTCGAAATGTTCCGCAAATTTGGCATAAATTTTATCGACATCAGACAAGGCCGAATCGCCTAAAACAACTGCTAATTCCTTGGCCTGCTTTCCTTGGGCATACGCCGCAAAAAGTTGGTTCATCGTAGGTGCATGATCCCCGCGGGTTTTGCCTTCACCAGTCCCTTTATCCTTCAAGCGAGACAATGATGGCAGCACATCAATCGGTGGTTGAATACCACTGTTGTATAGTTCTCGCGTCAAAATAATTTGACCTTCCGTAATATAGCCGGTCAAATCGGGAATGGGATGCGTTTTGTCATTTTCCGGCATGGTTAAGATGGGAATTTGGGTCACTGATCCCTTTAATCCGCGGATTCGTCCTGCTCGTTCGTATAAGGTCGCAAGATTCGTATACAGATACCCGGGGTACCCGCGACGTCCAGGAACTTCCCGACGAGCGGCGGAAATTTCTCGCAGCGCCTCACAATAATTGGTCATGTCTGTCATAATTACTAGGACGTGCATCCCTTTTTCATAAGCTAAATATTCCGCGGCAGTCAACGCCATCCGAGGAGTAGCAATCCGCTCAATTGCCGGATCGTTTGCTAAATTGACAAACATCACCGATCGATCGATGGCGCCGGTTTTCCGGAAATCTTCCATGAAGTATTCAGCTTCTTCAAAGGTAATTCCAATCGCTGCAAACACTACCGCAAAATCCTCCGAGGAATCCAGCACCTTGGCTTGCCTAGCAATTTGGGCAGCCAATTCCTTATGAGGCAATCCCGATCCAGAAAACACCGGCAATTTTTGCCCACGGACTAACGTATTTAAGTGGTCAATAGCCGATATTCCGGTTTGAATGAATTCATCCGGATAATCTCGAGCCATCGGGTTAATCACTTCTCCGTTAATATCCAATTTTTTCTCTGGTAAAATTTCCGGGCCATTGTCCTTTGGGCGACCTAGCCCGTCAAAGACTCGACCAATCATGTCCTCAGAAACGGCTAATTCCAGCGGGTGTCCTAAGAAGCGAACGGTGGATTGTTCCAAGTTAATCCCGCTTGTTCCTTCGAAGATTTGGACCATTGCTTTGTCTTCTTGAACCTCTAGAACCTGACCGCGCCGAATGTCGCCGTTTTGCATACGAACTTCAATTAGCTCTTCGTATTTAACGCCTGCCACCTTTTCTACGACCATCAGCGGGCCGACCACTTCACCAATAGTTTTGTATTCTTTAATCATGGGTCATGCCTCCTTGACTGACAATCTCGTGCATGGTTGTCTTGATTTCTGCGATAATTTGGTCAAATTGCTCCAGTTGATCCTCAGAGATGTATTTACTGCGGGCAATTCGGTCTCTTAAGTCCACTGTTCCTGACATAATTTCCTCTAAATATGCCCCTAAACGCAGCGCTTTTTGCCCTTCTGTTCCAAAAGTTAAAATTGTATCCAGCATTTTTTGCTGCTTTTTACGAGAAGAAAAGGTATCTACATCGTCAAAAGCATTTTGCTGCAAATAATCCTCTCGCAGCGATTTGGCAATCTCCAAGGTTAAGCGATCTTTTTCCGACAGCGAGTCGACCCCTACTAAACGGACAATTTCATTTAATTGTGACTCTTCCTGCAAGATTCGCATCCCTTGTCCCACCATGACATGCCATTCGGTTTGCAGTTCTACATCCATAAATTTACCAACCTCGTCGGAATAAAGTGAGTAGCTTTGTAGCCAATCCACCGATGGGAAATGCCGTTGTTGCGCTAAAATAGCGTCTAATCCCCAATAGACTTTAACCACACGCAACGTATTTTGCGTAACTGGCTCGGATACGTCCCCACCAGAAGGAGAAACTGCGCTGATAGCTGTAATACTGCCTTCGCGATGATCAGATCCTTTGGTAACCACTCGTCCGGCACGTTCATAGTATTCTGCCAGACGGCTACCTAGATAAGCAGGATACCCTTCATCTCCAGGCATTTCTTCTAAACGTCCACTCATTTCCCGCAGCGCTTCAGCCCAACGAGAAGTTGAATCCGCCATAATCGCCACATCGTAGCCCATGTCACGGAAGTATTCTGCGATTGTAATACCGGTATAAATCGAGGCTTCACGAGCAGCTACCGGCATATTTGACGTATTGGCAATCAAAACCGTCCGTTCCATAATTGATTCCCCCGTATTAGGGTCAATCAGTTCGGGAAATTCATTTAGCACATCGGTCATTTCATTGCCACGTTCGCCACACCCAACGTAGACGACTAAATCAACATCTGCCCATTTAGCAATCTGATGCTGCACCACTGTTTTCCCCGCACCAAAAGGCCCCGGAACTGCGGCAGCTCCTCCTTTGGTGACAGGGAAGAAGGTATCGATTACTCGTTGGCCTGTTAGCATTGGTACATCTGGAATTAATTTTTCTTTAGCGGGACGACTGCGACGAACCGGCCATTTTTGCAGCATGCTGAAGCTTTTTTTACCATCGGTAGTTTCTATTTCATAAATCGTCTCATCAATAGTAAAATCCCCAGCTTCTACTTTTGTTAATGTACCTGCTACGCCATTTGGTACCATAATTTTATGTTTGATAACTTTTGTTTCCTGCACGATGCCAATGACATCACCGGCAACTACTTCAGTCCCCACTACCATTTGTGGTTCAAAAGTCCATTTTTTATGGTGATCCAATGCTGGAATTTGAATTCCTCGACTTAAGAAATTGCTTTTAGTTACTTCCAAAAAAGTATCTAATGGCCGTTGAATCCCATCAAACATCTGAGACACAATCCCTGGACCTAATTCCACTGACAAAGCTTCTCCGGTAGTTCGTACCGGTTCGCCTGGCCCAATTCCTGATGTTTCTTCGTATACTTGAATCGAGGCGACTTTTCCCCGCATTTCTATAATTTCACCAATTACTCCTAGATCTCCGACATAACAAATGTCTTGAATGCTGGCTTTTTCCATATTATCTGCCATCACCAAAGGTCCAGAAACTTTGATAATTTTTCCTTCTTGCAAAATAATCGATCCTCCATTTCATCCCATGACGTCTTTTCCTCGTCAACGATATTTTAAAGTATGTTTTGACCGACAGCTTTTTCAACATTTTGTTGGATATCTGCCCTTCCTTGCCCCAGTGTTCCTTGATGACTGGGAATAAGTACAATTGCTGGTGTCAGCTGCTGGCGATAATGCGCAATCGTCTCTGGAATCATTTTGGCACATTGTTCGGTGATGTAGATTACACCAGAATCTTCTGCTAGCTCGGTCACGATTTTTCGAGCCGTCGTTTCATCCGTTGCATAACGGACATCAAAACCAAATAATTTAAAGGGCAGGACCGATTCCTTGTCCCCGATCACACTGATTTTATAAACCATAAACGTTGCGCACCCTCTTTCGAATCCGTTCCTTTGCAATCTTGCTGCGTTTGGCTGTGACAATCAGCTGCAAATTTTTCCGTTCCACTTCTTTGGCGTTGAGAAACGCCAAAAGCGGGAGCGGACCAAACGCCTGAGTTTGGGCTGTTTGATACAAGCCTGTTAAATAATTATCTTTAAACCGCTCCAATAGTGCCGGATCAAGGATTTCCTCCTGCAAGATTGCTGACAGCTCGTCGCGATAAACACTATTTCTCAAAAATTCTTTGAAAGATGCTAACTCACCACCAACAAATTCCAGCAAAGTTTCTTTAGCAATAGCACCCGCACTCGACAAAACCGAATCCATAAATCCGTGACTGCGTCTTTGATAGAGACCTCTTACTAATAAGATAATATTCGTTAAATCGATAAAATGAATGATCTCATTCAATAACTCCGGATAGGCTAACCGCTCACCTACCAAGCGCTGGGTTTGCAGAAAATGGCGATCGTATATTACATCGATTCCTTGTAAAACCGTTGATTCCTCCAGATATTCCAGCACTTCTTGGACACTGGCTACAATTTCTACCGGCAGCTGCTCTGATTCTCCGGTGCGAATAACTTCCTTTAATTGCTGAATCGAGTAAAATCCATCTGGTACAAATAGATGGTCAAACGACTGTTCTAGGTATTCTCCTTTGGTTAATACTTTTAAATTATGAAAAGTGAAGCGCATAGTGTAGACCCACACGACTTCTTTTTCCGGGGCAATTTCCACTAACCAATTAAACAGGTTTGTCTGCTCCTGATCCATTCTTTCATTAAAAGTGTCTTCAACGCTTGGCTGAAGCAGTGGAGCATAACAAGTTGTTTGCAATAGCTCACCGACTTCTTCAATATCTTTCGCTTGGATCAACTTTTCAACTAGTTCGGAATCCAGCAGTTCTAATTCCTTGGCACGAATCAAAGGATTTAATACGTGGTAACCACTTAAACTCATTCCTTCTCCTCCTGTTGTTCTTTCGTCATATTTCTTCCTATATAAATAGTGCGTATTTTATACGACTAGCCGAAAAGCTGCTGCGCTAACTCGTAGGACAATTCACTTTGAACATCAGTCACTAAGCTTGAAAAAAGACAGTTGTACTGAACCCCTTGACTATTTACGACAAATCCGGCTTGATTAGCTACCGCTTGATCTGAATAAGTTAATTGATACGGCAACTGAAGCTGATTTAAAAAATCTGCTGTATACACGTGACGACTCTTTTCACCAGGGATAAACACCGCTTGATCTTTTAATGGGATCAACGGCAGTACCACCTTAGCAAATGCCTGCAGCTCTGTTGGCTCCCAAGCTTCCATTTCTTGCTTTGCATCTTCAAAAAGTTGATTTAAAAGCTGTTGTTTGTGGTTAAGGCTCTGCTGGCGATGTTCCATCTGTTGACGATTACTTAGTTGACGGTACTTCCCTTGAATCATTTCGACTTGCTTATTGCGCTGTTTTTCATAATTGTCTTGCAGAATGCTTTGATTTTTTTGGAATTCAGCATCGATGCGTTCCTTTTCGTTTTTCACCAAAAGTGACAATTCTTCGTGGGCTTTCGTTTTCATTTGTTCAACTATTTTTTCAATGGCACTCATGGAACTGGCCTCCTCATTTATACTTGTCCAACTAATAAGAAGGAAATAACGAAGCCTAAGATGGCATAAGTTTCTACCATGGCAGCAAAAATTATCCCTTTTGTAGCATGCTCTGGTTTTTTCGCTAGAATTTGAATGCCAGCAGCCGCCACTTTCCCTTGAGCAATACCGGAAAATAAACCAGTGAAGGCAATTGGCAGTGACGCTCCTAAATAACCTAGACCATCAATCATAGACATATCCGTGCCCATATTACCGAAAATAAGAAAGGCGATAACGAAACCGTACAATCCTTGAGTACCCGGCAATAACTGTAGAATCAATGCTTGCCCGAATTTTTCTGGTTGACTAGTTGTCAAAGCCGCCGCTGCTTCCCCGGTGGTTCCAACCCCTTTAGATGAACCAATTCCAGAAAAAATTGTTGCACAAGCCATCCCCAAAATTGCAAAAAGAATGCCACCATTATTTTGAATCAAGTAATCTGTCATGTTGAAACTCCTCCATTATTTCTTCTTTTTTTCAATCGTAAAATATTTTTCAGCGGTTTTAAGTGGGGTGAATTTCCGCCCACCACCGCTGTAAAACTTCCCAAAAAACTCGACATATTGCAGTCTCGCTCCATGCACGTAAGCACTTAAAAGGGTCAGAAAAATGTTCAAACCCTGTAAAGCTATTAGCAACAGGATCCCGATAGTAAAACGTGCGACTGGCGGCATATAACCTACTAGCATATTAAAAGCCGCAGCGATACTCCCGCCAGAAATCCCCAAAGCCATCAAACGCGTGTAGCTTACCAGATCACCAATGTAGCCAGTCACGCCGTACAGATCATACGCTCCCTTTGCCAACCCGGTCAGCTTCGAATCTGCCTGAAGAATCGGTACGACAATCACACTCAAAGCTGAAACGATCGCCAACACCTTGCCTACTGTGGAAAGTGGCGCATTGTCCAGTAGCATACTACCCACTACCATTAAGCCCAAACCGATCAAAATTCCCTGCCAGGCAAAGCCATTTCCAACTGCATCTAAGTATTCTTTCCTTTTAAGATGTTCTTTAGCAGCTACAAACAATCCCACCAAGATTTGAATGAGTCCAAAGACAACCGACAAGATTAAAATTTGAATGACATCGTCTTGCGTGGACAACAAGGTTGGTATTGGTAACGAGGCACCAAAGCAGGAATTATAGATCAATCCCCAAAGCATGGATGGGACCGCTAAAATCTGGAAAAATTTCACAAACTTTAACATACCATTAGGTAAAACTAACTTTTTTAAAGCTGCTGTCGTAACGATGAGCATTAGTAATCCATATCCTAGGTCTGCAACCATCATGCCGAAGAAAACGAGATAAAATGGCATCATCCACGGTGTCGGATCCACTTCTTTATAATGAGGTAGCGCATACATTTCCGTTAGCATCTCAAAAGGCTCGACTAACACGTTGTTCTTTAGCTTAGTCGGTACTTCGTGCTCTTCTTCATACTCAGTAGGATCTTCAAAGGCTAAATAGATCGTTTCCGGACCAAATAAATCGGAAAGTTCACGGATCATCAGATTCACTTCGTCATCACTTATCCACCCTTGCAAAACAATTAAGAAGTCGGATTGAACAAATTTATTCTTTAGCTTTTCGCGTTCTTTCATCGCTAACAGAACTTCCTCTGCCCATTGCAACTCACTAACCACTTGCTTCTTTTTGCCAATTTGTTTAGAAAGCTTTTGCCCCTCTTTATGCAATGCCTTTAGCTGTTCTTTTACTTGCTGTAATGCCATTTTCGGTACTGCTTCATAGGGATAGTTTTCAATTTCGGCGGAATAGTTGGTTAATCGTTCTTGGATCGTCTTTTTTAGTTCATTGGGAAAGATAAGGGCAAAAGAGCTATTGTTGTCATCTGAGTAGACCTCCTCGTAATGTACTAGTTCCAATTGATTTAATTCTTCAAGTAATACGGGTGCTGCTTGACTGCTCACTTCTGTTAAAAGGAGCTGAGTAGTCGCTGATTGTGTTTTCGTTGGTGCAACATCTAAGTATTGCCAGCGGGTGAGCCAGCTTTCCTCTTGCAATAACTTTTCTTGTAACTGCTGAGCATTTTCCCATTGTTGCTTTAGGTCTGTGATTTCTTTTAATTCTTGCCTTAATTGCTGCTGATCAAAATGCCCTTCAATTTCCTGCAAAGAAAGATAGCGGCGCTTCAAACTTTTGATCTTGTCCTTATTCTTTCCGTGATGCTGGACAAATTGAATGGAATCGTTGATTTGTGTCTGTAAAAAGTTCAATTCACTTAGATCCGCTTCCTTCGTTTCTTCAAAAGCGGTCGAAAAATACTGTTGAACCCAGTCATTATTTTCCACTGATTGTGATAGATCACGCACCGCTACATTTTGTAGTCCTTGAATTGCTTGCAGCAACGCTGCTTGATAAGAGCGCTCAGAAATAATAGTCACTTTCTTCATTTTAGTAACGCCCATATTGTCCCTTCACCCTCTCAATAATTTTTTGAATTGCGGCTGGGCGCTGACCAACATAACGTTCTTCAATGGCTTCACGTTGTTTTTTCGCTTTTGCCTCCAACTGCTGACGTTCTTTTTCTAATTTGTCCGCTTCTTCAGCTTCCAGTTGCTCGGCTTGCTCTAGCAACGCTCGCTGATTTCCCGCTTTTTGCTTCTCTAATTCATCGGATCGCTGCATGGAGTAGTTCTTCATTTCGTCTAAGATCGCCTGCTTTTTTTCAACCAGTTCCTGTTCGGTTGCTTGAATTTTGTTTAATGCTTCTATCAAGTGCTCACATCCCTTCCCTTGTTCCGTAATGAAGTTCCAATCACTGAACTTGGATATACTACCAAACGGAAAACAAATACATTACCAACAAATATCCATTATAGATATTCGTTGACCATTTCAGCGCATTTCGTGTGATATTATGGTAATATTCTAGCCGATATAATCTCAACAGTCAATCTTTTTTGAGTATTTTTCGAACTAGTATTAGATACATGTTGATACTGTTCGTTTGTAAAATTGAACAAAAAAGCAACATATCCCTGAAAAACATGTAACTTAATATAATGAATTTAGACTCAAAAAAAAAAGAGATGGATGATCAAACAAAGATATAGACTAAGAAAGAACCCAGTATTCCCTACAATTTTGACTTTACATTTTTCTAAGAATCTTTTTTGCTACTTAGATCTAAAAAGAGCAAAAAAAAAACGGCCGCTAAGCCGTTTTTCAAACTAAATTTCACTTTCTGCATAACGAGCAGTCACAACTTTACGGTGCGTGTAGAACTCGACACTATCTTTCCCATTGGCATGCAGATCACCAAAGAAGGAGTTTTTCCAACCTGAGAAAGCAAACCAAGCCATTGGTGCCGGAACACCTAAGTTAATTCCCAGCATACCTGCATCGACATTTTCTCTAAAGAAGCGAATAGCCGAAGCGTTGTTGGTGTACAAGCAAGAGCCATTAGCGAATTCAGATTGATTGGCTAGTGCAACTGCTTCTTTAACATCTTTGACTCGCATAATTGATGCCACCGGAGCAAAAATTTCATCTTGCCAAATGGTCATGTCCATTGTTACATTGTCAAAAATAGTTGGTCCCACAAAGTAACCTTTTGCTGGCAGATTATCTCGACCATCCAGTAATAGATCCGCTCCTTCATCGACCCCTTTTTGAATATAGTTGAAGGTTCTTTCCTGTGCTTCTTTACGAATGACTGGACCTAAGAAGACCCCTTCGTCCATCCCGTTGCCGATTTTTATATCCTGAGCAGCCTGTTTGAATTTACCGATAAATTCTTCAGCGATCGTTTCTTCCAATACGATTACCGAAGCTGCCATACACCGTTCACCAGCAGAACCAAAAGCACCGCCAATAATATCTTTGACTGCACGATCAATGTTGGCATCTTTCAAGACGATTACATGGTTTTTGGCACCAGTTAATGCCTGAACTCGTTTCAAGTTAGCCGTGCCCGTTTTATAAACGTACTCGCCCACTCCTTTTGAACCTACAAAGCTGATTCCTTTTACTAATGGATCGGTCAACAGTGTGTTGACCACATCATGGGCACCATAAACAATATTCAGCACTCCTTTAGGAATTCCCGCTTCTTCTACTAATTCCACAACTTTTTCCATTAACAAAGGTGTTTTTTCAGAAGGTTTTAATACAACAGCATTTCCAGCTGCAATCGCCATTGGAAAAATCCAAAACGGCACCATCATTGGAAAATTAAAGGGGGTAATTCCACCGATAACCCCGATTGGGTAACGGTAGTTAGTAATCTCAACATCTGTAGCTGCTGTTGATAAAGAATCGCCTAAGATCAAGTTGGTAATGCTTGCCGCATTTTCCACGTTTTCAATCCCTCTTTGCACCTCTCCTAATGCTTCACCTAAGGATTTCCCATTTTCTAAAGTAATCAGGCGTGCCAATTCTTCTTTATGTTTGGTTAAAAGATGATGAAGTTTGAACAAATACCGTCCACGAACCGGAACACTTACTTTTTTCCAACTAGCAAAAGCTGTCTCTGCAGCTTCGATTGCGGCTTCGGTTTCTTCTTTTGTCGATAAAGGAACACGAGCTAAAACTTCTTCAGTCGCTGGATTCATCACCTCTTCAATGTTTTCTGAACGGCTTTCTACCCATTCTCCGTTGATATAATTTTTTAGCATTCTAGTCATAGTTATTTCCTCCTAAGATTCAATTGATGAAAGAATTTATCTTTCTTACCCTTTTATTAAGCAATTACTGTGCCAAAATAGAAAACGCGGTCCTTCACTTTTGGAAAATCATTCACAATCTTTTTTGTCCGATAATATAGACAAACCGTCTATTTTTATGTACACTAAGGACAACAAATGATTATATGTTGATTAACTATAGATTCTTTTTCGGTTTAGAAAGGGTGTTTTTATGAAACAACTATTTAATGAACGACCAAAACATATTCAGACACAAAATACCATAAGTAAATGGATGACCACTGAACCGATTACCATTAACATTAACGAAACCATTAATAGTGCGATTCAAATTTTCGCAGAGAATAATTTTTATAGTATTCCAGTGGTTGACGATCAAAATTGTCTGGAGGGTATGATTACAAAAAGTTCGATCATGCTGGCCCTTTATCAAAATCAGTCTACCGCTGAACCGATTCGTTCAATCATTGAATCCTCCTTTGATGCCGTTTTTCCTTTAGATCCATTAGAAAAAGCCTTGAATATGACGGAAGGCTGTTTGCCAGTTATTAAGGAAGACCGCACACTGGTCGGGGTGATTACTAGAACTGATTTGCTCAATGCTAAGTCGGTTGAAATGGATACGGTCAAACACTCACTAAATTCCATGTCGATTTTGCAGCAGGTACTGGACAACTCGTATGAAGGTATTGTTGTGGTGGATCAAAACGGAATAATCACCGATATCAACGCTGCCTACTGTAAAATTTTAGGAAGGAAGCGAGAAGACGTGTTGTATCAGCCTGTTGAACAAGTGATCGAAAATACGCAGCTACATATTATATGCAAAAACGGAAAAGAAGAGCGAGATCAGATTCAGCGCATTCATAATAAGGAAATGGTGGTCCATCGTGTTCCTTTGTTCGAGAAAAATCAACTAATTGGGGCTATGGGAATTATTATTCACCGTAGTATTGAGGAGATGTATCATTTAACCAACAAAATGATCGCTAAAGAAGCTCCACAGCAGCTGCCAATCAAGCAGTCCAACGATGCTTTAGCAAGAATTATCGGCAATTCGCCAAAAACGATTCAACTAAAACATCGGATGAAACGAATAGCCGCTCTCCCTTCCAATGTTCTGATTACTGGAGAGAGTGGTACCGGAAAAGAGTTATATGCTCAAACGATCCACGCTTTGAGTCCAGTGAGCGAAGGACCTTTTGTTGCAATTAATTGTTCAGCAATTCCTGATAATTTATTGGAATCCGAGCTTTTTGGTTATGTAGAAGGCGCCTTTACTGGCGCGGTTAAGGGCGGTAAAAAAGGAAAATTCGAACTAGCAGAAAATGGCACAATTTTTTTGGATGAAATTGGCGATATGCCCTTACTGATGCAAGCAAAAATCCTTCGAGTATTGCAGGAGAGGACGATTGAACCTGTTGGTGGTACTTTTTCCAAGAAAGTCAACGCTCGGGTAATAGCAGCTACTAATCAAAATTTGGAAGAAAAAATCACTAACAAGGAATTTCGTGAGGATTTATTTTACCGTTTGAATGTCCTGACCTTAGAGTTGCCCCCTCTAATGCAAAACAAGACAGACATTCCTTTACTATTGGCGTATTATTTCAATTTTTTTGCTAGAGAGTTTCAGCTAAAAGAACCACAACTTTCACCAAAGGCTAAAGAGGTTTTGCTCGCCTACGATTTTCCTGGGAACATTCGCGAATTGACCAATTTGTGTGAAGCTTTAGTGGGACTATCTGAAGGTGGCTATGTTCATTTGTCCGATTTGCCTGAACGTATCCGTAATTTTCCAAAAGCATCGGAACCCTCTAAACTCCTACAACAAAAAGGCGATGCAGAACGGGAATTGATTTTATCCACCTTGACTTCGGTAAATTACAATAAAACGCTTTGTGCTGAAAAACTAGGTATTCAACGGTCTACTTTGTATAATAAAATCAAAAAATACGGAATACAGTGAAAAACCGCTAAGCATGTTAAAATGTTTAGCGGTTCTATTTTTTAGTCCAACTCATTTGGTATTCTACTTCGTTCGTTTGCGAATCAAGCTTCTTGCCAAGAAGCTTGAATCCTTGTTTCTGGTAAAAGCAATAGGCGTTTTGATTCTTTTGATAGACTGCCAACGTTAGACTATCATGTTTCTTTTTGGCTTTTGCCAACAGCATTTGACCAATTCCCCTATTCTGATATTCCTTTTTTACAAAAATGCCGGCAATGTATTCGTTCATTAAACCTAGGAATCCAGCTAGTTCTCCCTCATGATAATAGGTAAACAATTGTGCGTTCGGCAACATTTCCAATACTTCAGAATAATTATTTTTCCAGTAATCTGCCGCAATAAATGAGTGGGCAGCTAGATTACTCATAAGCCACAGCTGCGCGATTTCTTCAATTTCCTGCGGGGTCGGGTTCGTTAATTCCTTGATCATTCGTCCTCCTTCTTCTCCGGTTTGACAGAATAAAAGCCAAAGGAAAAATAGGTCAGTATTTCTTGATAGTCAGAAAAGACAAAATTTGGTGTGTCCGCTAAAACATCGTACAGCACCCCGTATTCTCTTACCTGATAACCTGTGTCACGAAACTGATTACTAAAATAGAATTGCTGTCTACGTAAGCGTTGCTCATAGTTGTCAAATGCTGGATCAACCGTTTCAATGGTTAATACCACACCGCGATCCTGATATTTTTCTTGAATCCAAGCGACTATTTGTGACCCATACCCTTGAGAGCGCTGATCCGGATCAGTGGCCAGATAAAAGACAAAGGTCAGTTTTTCACTCTGCACTAAATAAGTAAAACCGCAGAAGACATCCTCATTATAAAAAGCTAAAAATTCAACCCGTTTTCTTCGAGAAAACAGCCGCAGCAACCACACTGGCATTTGTTCTTCTTTAGGAAACGAATGTTTATATATGTCGAAAATTTTATCGTATTCCGGCAATTGTCGCGTAATCTGTTTTACAGTAAGCATGGTTAACCTCCTAAAAAAAGACTCCTAAGAGCCTTTTTTCACTTCTTTGTGATGAGTGATCACTTCAATCCCCATAATCATCCCACACGTAGCTGTAGCAATTAACGAAATAGCTAGCACACTTACCCAACTTTTTCTTCTCAATTTACTCACCTCTCTTCCATTATGCCAGAAATGAAAACATTTACAAGAATATGACTTTCAGAGTAGAAAAAAGCGGCTGTGACATAAGACGTCACAGCCACTGAAAAACGTATAATCGGTGCAACTAAAGCAGCTCTTTTGGAAACAAGCCGTATAATCGCAAAAGTATGAGCAGCTATTTTCAACTTATTTCTCGGAGCTGAACACTGCTGTCACAACCTCTAGTGATCAACAACTAATCGCACTAAAAGGGGCAGTACTATGATGGTATACAACGTGCGACAAATTTGAATGCCTGCGATCTTTGGCATGTCGCCACCTAGTTCACCTGCAATTAAGGAAATATCTGTCGCTCCCGCTGGCGATGAAGCAAATAGCGCCGAGCGCAAATCTAGAATTCCCCGTTTATACACAATAAAACCAAACAGTACATTGATCAGCAAGTAACTTCCTAGCAATAAACAGGCTGGAATGAATAACTGACTAATTTGTTCCAAACTTTCACGGGTAAAAGTACTCCCGATGATTGAACCCGCCAGAATTTGAGCCAATTGTCGGATTTTGTTGTTTAAAGGAGCAGTATTTTTTAAGAGCTTCAATCCACAAGAGAAAATAAGTGAAAAGATTAAGGCTCCCACGGGGATTTGTAAATACATCCCCAACAATCCTCCGATACCAGCAACCACTAAAATTAATAAGTTGTTGGTAATCTCACGATTGGTTCCAAAAGTTAGATTTTTTTTCAGGGCAGGTTTCTCTTTTTCCGGCTTCGGCTCATCTTTGCCTAGTCGCTTCAAAATAAAACCAATCCAATAAGGCAAAATCAACAGCATTCCTACCAAACGGGCCAACTGCATTGTTGCCACAATTTCGGCCTGCGCCCCCATATCAATACTAATTAAAGATACATCCATGATTCCACCTGGTAAACAACTTAACAAGGCAGTCACTAGATCGATTGAAAAAAATCGAGCAAATAGGAACCCCATCACAAAAGTGTTTATCGTAAAAAAAGTCATCAACAATACAATTGATTTTGCTAACTTGGGAAAATTTAGTAAATCCTGTTTGGATACCTGCTGCCCAATGTAGGCACCACTGACAATTTGCGCTATCACCTTCAAACTTCCAGGCATCAGCATCTGACTGGTTAAAACGGAAAACAATGCTACAGCTAACATACTTCCTGTCATAAATGCAGCAGGCATCTTCAAGCGTTTCGCAAGTGTGCCGCCTAAAAAACCGACTGCTAATGTTCCTATTATCTTAAATAGCATTTGATTATCTCCTTATCAAAGCATCTTACGACTCATTAGCTTCATTTTAGCAGTTGGACAACTTTTTAACTGTTTTTTTATTGTTCTTTTTCCGATAGTTTGATCTCGGTATCTATGATTTTTAGAATGTTTAGCCCGCCATAAATAAGACTATCTGGCAGGGAACATGCTTTCTTGGGACCCTGTTCAAAAAAAGACAAATTTTCATTCAGCCTGATAAAATTTTATCTTTTTAGAAAATATCTTCTACTTGTAAATAATAGGGTTGTTTTTTTAGGATAAATCATCCTGCTAAGGCTTATCTAGATATTATTTACTTAAGTCCTGTCATTCATATATTAATAAATAATTTTTCTGAACATATAATACTAGAGATCAAAAACAAAAATATAAAGTTTACTATTGATCTTCGATACATCTTTCGATTATAATAGTAAAAAAATAAAGCAACAGATAAGGAGATTAAGCCCATGACAACGATAGCGAATCTTGAACAAAAACATCTGTTTAAATTGACTAGAAAGCATTTAGAAAAAAGAGTGATCACGCATTGCCAAGATAATAGCAGTATCGCATACGTGGTTCAATGTGCCGTCGCAATTCTTGTACGTAACGCCTTCACACCCTTAGATTTCTCTTATCTAGCAAAAGATCAGATTTGTTCGTTGTTTTTGGAGCGTTCTCCAGAAGAATTATCTCCTGTTCGCCATTTATGTGTTTATTTTCAGGCGTATTTTAGTAAAGAGGACTGGAATAAAGTCATCCAGCGCTTATTTAAGAATAAAAAAGAGTTCTTAGCTGTTACCAAAGAAACCCGGTCCCGTACGGATCATCTTCATGCCATGCTTCATTCCGGAACCCGTGAGCCTAAGGAATTGGTGGATATTGCCACCCTGTTCAAAGACGCCAACGGAAAAAAACATCGCTTCACCTTCAAGAACGCCGATCCATGCTACTCCGTTCAGGAAATCAACGATCTGTTAGCCATCTTAGGCACCCTGACGATTTTCCAAAAAGATGGCGTGCAACGCTTCGCAGAAATCGTACGCTATATTTATGTCCCTACCACACCCGTTTATGATGCGGAAAAGAAAACAGAAGAAGTCAATGATTGGCAAGAAACTTTGTATGCACAATTAATAAAAGCGCTCGAAGTTATTTCCCATGTAAAAGTCAACGACAAACCAGGTGCTGGCTTATTGATTGAATCACCTAAATTTATCAAAACCAATTGTTACGCGAGAAAAACACCGGAGGAAGTGGCGAAACACCTATTTGACGGCTTTGCTTTCGATCCCTCAATTGATCAAAATGTGCTCATGAGTCGGATGTTAACTGCCCTAGTCAGTGGACTAAAACTAAAAGATGCCAAGCCAATGATTGAATACCATGGGGAGCTGGAGGAGCCTGCCGGCAGTCTCCAAGAGATTCCCAAAGAAAACAGCATGAGTCAAAACAAAACTTCGAAACCAAAAACACCACCAAAAAGCCAACATGGCTACTATAATAAAGAAAAAGCGGCTAAAATACGGGAACAGAAGCAGCAAGAGCGATTAGTGAGAAAGGCCACCGGGAAGAAGAAAAAAGGGAAGAGGAAAAAACGCTAATGACCCCCTTTTTGATTTTCTAATAAAAGCTCTACTTTTCTAAGGTCCAAGGAGTGAAGAAGAAAATTTATCGGGATAACATCAGTCCAATCATCTTACAATTACTACTTATGCTAAATGGTTTTCACTTGTTTTTGATTTCTTCAATTTTAAAAAGACGAGGGAGGACATGAGTTCGGGAAGCGGAGTATGAAGCCATTAAAAGGCCGATAAAAAAATCTCAGTGTGCGAGGTTATATTTTCCAAATATCTTATGGGCAATCTTGCATTAGGCACATTAGTTAACGAAACATACTACTAGGGTTACTTTATCAAAACAAACCAGTAGTTTCTGTAACCCTAGTCCTCCGACTGCATTTTGCGGATAATTACCTATAGCCGTTCTTTTCTTTATAGATTTTATAGGGGAAATCCGCCAATAAACTGGCCATCCTTTCCTGATTGAAAAGACCTTTTTAGTGGTCCGTCCTGTAAGGAATCCGTCTGATTAAATAATTCCAAATAAGCATAGTGCATGGGCTAGGTAAACAAGAACTAAAGCACAAATTACGTGAATTAATAAATAACTCTATTTCAATCTAGTAGTAGTTCATTCCTTATAATTTGTCTAATAAGAAGGGGTGAATTATTTGGTTTAGCATGCACAGAAAAAAGGCTTGATTAGGAGCCCGATTTCTTGCGTTAGTTTCCACACCTTCGTTTTCTTTTAATTAATTTTTTTTCGCCAAAAAACTTCTAGCAGTAGTCTAAAGATAAGCAAATAAGCGGCAAAGAACAGAAAGATCGACTTATTGGAAAACTGTATTTTTATAACGAAACTCAAAAGTAACAACAGAAAAGATATACTGGCGATCGACAACCAAACTTTACCGATAAAACGGTTGTGATAGGCCAAGAATTCAGCTTTTCTTTCCTTACGAAAATGATGAGTAAAGTCATTCCAAGGTACTCGAGGAGTAAACATCGCTAAACTTCCGAAAAGTCCGATGATACAAAGACCAATAAAAAAAGTTTGGGTTTGAGTCATTGTTTCAACCTCCTAGTAGTAATTTCTACAAACATATTGACAATAGTTCCTTCACATCAGCCCTATTTTTGTCAGTAAAACCTAGGATGAGAAAAACAAATCCTACCATCATAAACATACGACTAATATTCAAGCCTAATATAAAAAAACATCCCCAATGCCAGCCATGTTTCATTCACATTCTTCATCCTACTCGTCTCCATACCAAAATCCTAGCACAACGAAAAAAAACCATCAAGACAAAAAAGCCTTATCCCAGTGTTTGGGATAAGGAAAAAAACTTATTTAGCAGTCCGAATCGTAACGAATTTCACTTCGATATATTCTTCCACTCCATACGTGCCATTTTCACGACCAAAGCCAGAGTGTTTTACACCACCAAATGGTGTGGCTGAATTAGAAATTTCAGTATCATTGACACCCACCATTCCATATTGCAGCTTGTTGCTAACATTGTCGATAGTATGAATATTGGTTGCAAAGAAGTACGATGCTAAACCAAATTCGCTGTCGTTGGCATCTTCGATTACTTTTTCTTCGTCTTCAAATTCAACCAATGGAATCACAGGTCCAAAAGTTTCCTCATAGAAAATGTTCATATCTTTCGTCACACCGTCTAAGACTGTTGGTTGGAAGAAGAAACCGTTGGCGAATTCACCGTCTTCCATTTTACTGCCACCAACTAAGACTTTTGCCCCTTTACTAGTAGCATCTTCCACTTGTTCTTCGACTTTCTCAACGCCCTCTTGATTAATTAGAGGTCCTGTCGTTGGATCGTCCAAGCCATTGCCGACAGTAACTTGCTTCACCTGTTCCACAATCATTTCGGTAGCTTTTTCTTTGATATCTTTGTGAATAAATACTCGGTTTGGCGAAGTACATACCTGACCATTATTACCAAATTTTGTTTCAATTAACGTTTCAATCGCCAATTCCAAATCTGCGTCTGGGAAAATAATATACGGTGCGTGTCCGCCTAATTCCATTGAAACTTTTTTCAAAGTTGGTGCTGCTTGTTCGTTCAATGTTTTACCAACTTCGGTCGATCCGGTAAAGGTGATTTTTTGTACATCGTCTGATTTAGATAAAATTTCGCCGATAGTTGCTGCATCTCCCAACATAATGTTTACAACACCTTCTGGGAAGCCAGCTTTGTCAAAAAGCTCCATTAATGCGAGCGCTGACAACGGAGTGTCTTCTGCTGGTTTAAGAACCACCGTACAGCCGGCTGCAATAGCGGGTGAGATCTTCCGAATGATCATATTAGAAGGAAAGTTCCAAGGTGTTATTGCTCCCACCACACCAATTGGTTGTTTACGCACTTGCCATTGATTAGTTGCAGGAGAAGGGATGATGTCACCCATCACTCGTTGACCTTCTGCCGCATTCCAGCGTAAATTTTCAACGTTTGTTTGAATTTCGCCTTTTGCTTGTGCTAACGGTTTTCCTTGTTCCATTGTCATAATGGTTGCTAAGCGTTCAGCATCTTCATCTACCAAATCTGCCATCTTATTCATTAATTCAGCACGTTGGGAAGCCGCCATCGTAGACCATTTAGGAAAAGCTGCTTTTGCTGCTGCAATTGCATCTTTTGTTTCTTTTTCACCGCCTTGGTGCACTTCAATTAATGTTTCACCCGTCGCCGGGTTGGTTACTGCTCGTTTGTCTTCTGAGCCTTCGATCCATTTGCCATTAATATAGAGACGAGTTTCGACCTGTGGTAATTCTGTTTTTGCCATATGTCTAATTTCCTCCTTATTATTTGGTACGTAATTCACCGTAACATGGATAAATTGAAAGCACAAAAATGATGCTTGTTATTATCAAATTTATTAAAGCGCTTAACAAATAATGAATATATTGGAAATAACTTTATACTTTTCATTTCTCAGTGTAACTCTTTCACAGAAAAACCATCGGTTACTTCCTAACATCCGATTATTTGGTTAGCTGTAGCCATTTCTCATTCCTAGTTCAAGATTACCTGTTACTGATAATATCGGCACATAGGATTTCCACATTATTTCGATATAAGTCCATGCGCGCTACCTTTCGTAATTTTTTGGGCATAAAAATACGAATGTCTTCTTCATTGTACCCAACTTGTAGACGGTGATCATCGTAAATGATCGGTCGCTTTAGTAGTTGAGGATATTGAGATAGCAATACTAACAGCTGGCTCATTGATAATTCGTCAAAATCGATGTTAAGTTTTTGATAGACAATTGATCGCTTAGATAAAATTTCTTCGATTCCTGTTTCAGTCATTGATAGAATCGTTTTTAACTCCTTACTATTCAATGGTTCATTATTAATGTTTCTTTCCTCAAATTCGATTCCCAAATTGATAAACCATTTCTTGGCTTTTCGACAAGATGTACAAGATGGTCCAACTAACAAATGAATCATAAGCTCACCACACTCTTTCTTTTTTTATTATGTTCCTAAATATGAATGAGGAATGTATAGGTATATTTTTAAATAAATAAAAATGTTTCCTGCCTCTTTCAAGAAAAAAATCGTATGTAAGTGATTCCCCTAACACTTCTACTATTTCCTCTATCTGTAGCTTACAAGAATTTTTAGCTTCCAGATTATTTTATTTTTAACGCAACTCTGATATAAAAAAGTAAATTAGCCAGATTATTTTGTAATATATTCATTTTTTTACTAGTTCAAACCAGATATAGCATACTACGTTTAATAAAATAACTATTGTTTTCATAAATTCAAAAAAGTATAAATTGTAAATTTCTAGAGACTCCTTCAAAGAAAAATCAATAGTCTCTTGAGCTTGGTTAAGAATTGATTCAACTTTCAAGTACTTGATTTAGCAACAAGTCTAAGTTTAAGGTAATCACCTCTCGCAAACCGTCAAAACCGCAAAAAATAAGAACAAAATTGAGAATAATCTGAACATCGCCTAATTTAGACTAATTTTTAGTTGAAATCAGCAGCAGCCTTAAAATAGTCTGATCTACATAAAGCCATAAAATTCGCTTCATTAGAAAACAGCAAGTGGCTGTGACATAAAACGTCACAGCCACTGAAAAGCCCATAATCAGTGTAACTAAAGCAACTCTTTCAGAAATAAGCCGAATAATCGCATAAAGATGCGTTTCGGATTATTTCCCGGAGCTGAACTCTTCTGTCACAACTTCGAATAAGCACTTAATATTTCTCGATATTACGTGTAAAACCAATATAGGTCACAATAAAATAAGCAAAGTAAATGACTAAGAAAACCCCTAATGATAATCCGTAAAATCCCATTGAACTACCTTGAACACCAGTGTAGTAAACAAACCGTTCTCCCGCAAATAATCCAATAAAAATACTTAAAACCACCGAGATCATCAACGGACATAAATAATAGATACTCAATTGCTTCAGCACTACTCTTTCGGTTTCCTTTTTACTTAGTCCTAATTGACGTAAGATGTCGTAGCGCTTTTTGTGTTTAGTAGAATCACTTAACTGCTGAACGGCTAGGATGGTCAAGGCGGCACAAAGGAAAACAATTCCCAGATATGCCATCATAAAACAGAGGGAGACAATCACAAAACTAGCATCTCTTTGAATATTATCTCTAACAATTGTGGTTCCTGACATCGTCATGATTTGATCGCTGCCATTGCCGTAAGAAATGTTGTAAAGATCACCATATTGTTCAGTTTCATTGTAATTCTTGTCCAAGGCTTCTAATTTTTGCTGCAATCCCTGTGGTGCTTCGCCAGCAATATTGACCGCCATTGCCCGATAATAAGGAATCATTTTCTCAGCTGTCTCATCAGCTACAACTAAGAGATAATCTGCACCATTCATCCCGTTCTGAGCAAAAGGCTCCATCTGAATAGTCCGCAATGCCAAGGTTTCTTGGTTTGCTGTGATGGTGACCTGCTCTTCCACCTGTTGCCATTGTTTTTCCAAACGTTTTTTTCCTTGCAAGATATATTGTCCAACCTTCAATTGCACTTTATCGTAGCCGGCCATTTCTCGCAAGTGATTATAGTCACTCAACTTCATGAATGTATCTTCACCGAAATAAGAGCTGTCAGCCCATTGATCGCCAACTTTTTCGCCTTTGTAAGTTCCATCAACATGCTCATACAAATAATCATTCATTGCTGTTGTACCGTTTCGAAAAATCAAATACTGATATTGTTCATTTATTTGTGCACTTTCCGCGATTACCTGCTCTTCGTCACTAAAGTCATAATCAGCGTCCGCATTAGAGATGGAAATATCAAATGGCTGCGTAAGAGTGACTTGATTCCGCTGAAAATTGGTAAACATCATCACTACCATCCATGTCAGCAACGCTCCTGTAAACAAAATCGTCAAAGTCCCCATCGTAAAACGCATGGTTTTAATCTTGGAAGACAGCTGCCGCAGTACAAACAGTGTATCCTGTTTATAAATCAGCGGTGATTTTTTCTGAATGAAGCGGATAAAGAACGCAGACAAACCGAAATACAGTAAATAAATCGCCATAACTAACCCTAGAGAATAGAAGACGCTAGCGTTTAAAGACATGTTGGAAGTCAAAATCAGTCCGTTGAAGACGCAAATATACACCACCGAAAGAATGACCAGGATGCCCTTGCGACCATTTTTCTCATGAACAATTTTTTCGTTCTGCTGATCGCTGTAAAGCAATTCGCGAATAGTCATCTTTTTTATTTTTCGTCGAACGCCCCGCATCGCCAACACATACGCCAACGCTAAAATACCAAAAGTAAGCAACAAATACCACGGATTGAAATCCGGTGAAATCCTATATTCAGTCTCCAAAATGGAATAAAAAATATTAACAAATAGCAGCTGAAAAGCATACCCAGGAATAATCCCCAACAGAATCGACAACAATCCTAACAAATAATTTTCTCGACGAAACAGCTTAATCACCTGCTTTTTCGTCATCCCCAGCAATAAATAGGTGCCGAACTCTTTACTGCGTTTTTCCAGCATAAAGTTCACGATATAGCGCACCAGCCACATAACAATTCCGATAATAAAAAAAGAGGCGATCCCAATCATCACTACAAAAACTGCTGCATCTGCATACAACGCCCGCATATCTTTGGAGAAAATCATGCCATGAAAGGCAAACATCAAGGTGGAAATAATCGTCATGGTACCTACATAAATCATGTAATCCTTCGCCGAACGCTTAGCATTGCGAGCAATTAAGGTTTTAAACATTGCCCCCACCTCCACCAAACACCGACAGCACATCTAAAATATCATTCAAAAACTCCCGTCGGCTTTTCTCACCTCGAATCAGCTCATGGAAGATTTGACCATCCTTTAAAAACAAAATCCGTCTACAATAACTAGCGGAAAAAGCATCGTGGGTCACCATTAAAATCGTTGAATTCATTTTCTGATTCATGGTGACAAAGGTTTCCAGTAACGTTTGGGCTGATTTGGAATCCAGCGCTCCAGTAGGTTCATCCGCCATAATTACCAGTGGCTGATTGGCAATTGCCCGCGCACAGGCACAGCGCTGTTTTTGCCCACCGGAAACTTCATAAGGAAATTTATCAGCAATTGTTCCAATCCCCAGTTGTTCCATCAATCTTTTCACTTGTTGCTGAATATCCTTTTGAGGATTGTCCTGTAAAGTCATCGCCAAAGTAATATTTTCTTCAATCGTTAAAGTGTCTAACAGATTAAACTCCTGAAACACAAAGCCCAGATTTTCTTTACGGAATTTCGCCACCTGTTCCTCATTTAACGTACTAATATCTGTGCCTCGAAAATAGACATGCCCGGAAGTCACCGTATCAATAGTAGATAATACATTTAGCAAGGTGCTTTTTCCTGAACCAGAAGATCCCATGATACCGGTAAATTCTCCTTCTAAAATCTCGAAATCCACCCCGTCTAATGCTTTAGTGACGTTGCTTTTTGAACCATAATATTTTTCAACCTTTTCCACTTGTATTAATGTCTTCATCTTTTCTCTCTCCAATCCATAAGCTAACTTTCTAAACTTAGTTTATAGATTTTTTCCATTACTTAGTATGTACTTATCTGTACTGAAGGTTACAGTTTTGACAGATAACTCTTGCTTATTTTTTTCCTGCCAATACTCACGACTAAACTCAGTCCGTGAGTAAGCAGCACTGTGAGTAAAAATCGAAGCCATCCATTGGTAGTTGACTGCTGGGTTAGTAACTTCATCAGCGTTAGGGCCAAGGGATGGATAAAATAATAGTAACTACTTAGTTTCTTCAAATTTAGTCTACTTGAATGTGAGGACCCATTTAGCCCCCATAGAAAAACGCAAAAGCTGAAGGGCAACAGACTGATCAGAAAATTCATGTCTAGATTGCCCGATTGAAAAATCAACCGTTCCTCTAGAATTAACCCCGATATACTCACCACCAATCCCCCTGAATAATACTGAGAATAATGATGTAACTGTTCCTGATAATCACTGATCAGAAAACCTAGAACCACAAAAATACTTAAAAACAGCAACCCATTTCTAGTTGTAACGAACACTTGGATGTATCCATCAAAAAATGACTGAAGCCAGCCTTCCGATAAAAAACCGTAGTAAGTCTCCAAGCAACCAAACAGATACAACAGTCCAAACCCGATTACTAAAACTTTATACTTGTACCTTCTAACTAAAACATGGACGAGCAACAAAGCAAAAAGCAAGGCTGGAATATACCATAAATGATAATACGTTCCACTGTAAAAGAGTCCTACCAGCATAGCCGCTGGATATAAATAAGGCGGCAATTTCATGTGCTGCTGCAACCATACAAACCCCAGCGGAAGAAAAACAAGGCTCCAAACGAGATAATTTTTAATACTGGTGCTTAAGTATGTCCGAAAATAATTTGGCTGCTGTCGATTTTTTTCACGAACAAAATACGCAGTTGATAAGGCGAAAAAAGGCACTGCCACCCTGCAGACAGCCCCTTTTAACACATGATTATAACTCGGATCTTCTAGTACCGGTCCACAATGAACACAAATCACTAACAAAGCTGCTAGATACTGCATCCAATGAATGCGGTTGACTAATGCTTTTTGTGTTTTGGTTGCTCGAACGAAATCCATGCTAATTACTCCATCGAATAAACTAGTGTCAGTTTATCCTTTGAAGGCGTTGCTTGGTATCACCTTATCTGTGCTGAAAATTACAACTTTGAAAGATACGTATTTTTGGGAAAGACGAGGGTCACGGTTGTATATTCATCTTGCTTTGAAGCAATTTCCAGTCCCAGCTCCAGTTTCTTGCATAGCTTTTTGCATAAATACAAACCGATCCCCGTCGTTTTTTCTCGCTGGCGTCCGTTGGTGCCGGTAAAGCCTTTATCAAATACCCGACCCAGTTCGTCAGCTGGAATTCCGATGCCATTATCTGTTAGCGATAATCGAACACTATGCTCCGCTTCTTCCACCGCAAAGACCAGTGTTCCTGGGCCCTCTTTTTTATATTTCACAGCATTAATCAGCCACTGCCCTAAAATAAAGACCACCCATTTTTCATCTGTTTGTACAAATACTGACTCGATTAACGGCTCTACAGTCATTTGATTTTGAATCAGCAGGTATTTATTTTTTCCAACTACCTGCAATACCACATGTCGCAGATCGGTTTCTTTAAGGGCGTAATCCTTGTACACCTGTTCCGAGCGGGCATAAAATAGCGCTTTTTCTACTAGATCATCCATTTCAGTTAAATAGAGTTCAAATTTCCGCTTCGTTGGATGATCTAAAGGATAGGCAGCCAAATGCATCCCAGTGATTGGAAGCTTCACTTCATGAATCCACCCTTCAATAAATTCGCGATACTCTTTTTGCTCCTCTTCCAACCCTTGAATTTTTTCAATTACAGCTTTATTGGATTGACGTAAAATTTGCTGGTGCAGTTGATCCTCCAACTGCCAGCTTTGCCCCATGAATTCTTGGATCAGGTACGGTTTTTCTAGTTGCTCCAACGTACTCAGGATGCCTGCGAAATATTTCTTACGTTGTTGATAATTGATCGTCAGCCATATTACTAAAGTGGTTAACCAAAATAGCGCAATTAAGCCGACTGTTAAAGTGCTGTTTCCGATTACTAATAAGTATAGACACAGGCAAAATAGGCTGACGCCATTTAATACGAGAAGTAAAATCTTATTCTTTAAATAGCTTGCTAAAGTCATTTGCTGCTCCTTTTCAAATCTTATAACCTGCACCACGCTTAGTTTCAATAAAATTCGTTACTCCAACATCAACTAAACGAGAACGAATTCGCGTCACTGTTACACTTAACGCGTTGTCATCAATAAATACTTCGTTATCCCACAGATACTCGATTAAATCCAAGCGTGACACCACTTCTCCTTTATGGAGGAACAAATAATACAATAGTTTGCACTCGTTTTTTGACAATTCTGTCTCAAGTCCATTTGCTTCGAGTTTATAGGAACGAATATCCAACTTAACTCCCTTGTGTTCTAGTGTTGATTCTTCTTGAATCACCCCACGACTACTTCGCTTCAACACAGCGGTAATCCGCGCCAATAAGACCGACGGATGGTAGGGCTTGGCAATAAAATCGTCCCCACCCATTAAAATACTGTTGGTTTCCGTCATGACACTGCTATCACTGGTTAGAAAAATAATCGGTACCTCCATCGTCCGACGAATTTCTCCACACAGCTGGTGACCATCGATTCCCGGCAGATGAATATCCAGCAAAATCAAATCCGGTAAAGCCTGCTGAACTTGCTGCGTCACATCCGTAAACTTCTCCACTAGTGCTACTTCATAAAGGGAATTCTTCAAAAGCGTAGCCAACTCTTGCCTGATCTTTGGTTCATCTTCAATAATCATGATTTTCAAGCTGCATTCCCCGTTCCTTAGACTCTTTAGTATCTATTTATGATAGCATTCACTTTTATGAATGAACATCTTTTTTAAAAGAAAGAGGATTTAGACCTCCTTTGCTTCAAGTTGATAACGAAAATAATTAAAAAATATGTCGCTAGAACACAAAAAGTGGCTGTGACATAAAACGTCACAGCCACTGAACACCACATAATTGGTGTAACAGAGACAGCTCTTTCGGATTATTCGACTTACTTCTCGGCGCTGAACACTTCTTTCATAAATTCTACTTTTAAACGATTTGATAAGTCAAATGACTGATTTCTGGCTCATCCTGCAACCATTTCTGGTAAAATTTGGTATTTATTTGGTAGCCATTGTCCAATGTAGTAGTGATGATTTCCTCTAGAATGCCAGCTTTGTTAAATTTATGCTCAATTGCTTGAATGAAACAAGACAGCTGATACACATTTAAAGATGTCCCACTATTTTCCCAAAGGTACTCCCCCATTTCTTGCTGGTTAATACTTTGTCCTTTAATTCGAGCCACCAACAAACGGTCAAAAATACGGCTTTCCATCTTAGAAAAAGTACTGCGAACAGTTCGAATAAGATCGGACTTGGCTAGGTTGCTCACTCTGGTGTATTCATTTGCTCGGGTAACCCAGCGAGGCTTGCCGTTAAGAATTTCTATTGCTTCTGCTAAGTTCTCTCGTATTTTTTCGAGGGAATCGTTTGTCGAAATCCAGCCATGAATCCAAGGAGTGTCGCTAGGGTTTCGTTCCAGCTTCTCCTGGTCACTCACCCGCACAATCGCAGCCGATAATTTACTTAGTCTTGGTAGAAAAATTTCTAACTCGGCATTACTTAATGTTTCACTCAATAGCACTAGTTGAAAATAATTGATCGGCAGAATATTTTTCCCTTGTCTCAGATAATCAAGCAAATCCACCGAACAAAGAACTTCGTTATTTAGGTGGTGAAGCTTTTTTATTAGTCTTTCTTCGGATAAAATATTTTTGGTTAAAATCAACACATGCTGCAGGGGTTTCACCTTCTTTTCACTAATTGTTTAAACACTTGTTCCATCGATTTTGTACAAGTTACCGTTACAACCTATGAGCCCTAGTGATCTAACGAACAAAAATTGATTTAAAAGTTTCGTCCTTTATTATGGATGCCTATTCTCTAAAACAACGAATTTCTTTATCATTAATAATAGCAAAAAAACTTTCTTTCATAAAGTCTTTCATAATACAGAACACCAGATAAATGATCCAATAATCATATTCATTATTTATTAATAAAGGTTTAATCTTTCATTGTAGAATTCTCTGCCATTTACGTTATATCTGTTTTACCAACGGATAATTTTAGTTACAAATCGAATACATATGTAGAAATTAGATGTATGCCTAATTTAATCCTTAATATTCTTCGATATTGGTGATATGGTTTTCGAAAAATTAGATAACCATCTAACTAGAAAAATAGGTGAAACCGATGAAAAAAGTGATTAAAAACCACCAGTTATTGCTAATCTGTACGTTGCTTTTCAGTATCCTATCTTCCGTAACAGCGATTTATGCCGCATTCTTACTACGAGACATTTTGAATGCCGCCATTACTCAAGATAGTGGTTTGTTTCGACGAACTATTTGGCTTACTGTTTTATATTTACCAGTAATTGGCATACTACAATGGACTTACAGCTATTTCAGCAAGAAATTTATCTACCACGTTGTTCAAGATTTGCGTCAGGAAATCTTTGACGGCATTTTAACCCGTGATGCTTCGACTTTTCATTCGACTAACTCAGCTGACTACATCTCCGCAGTCACCAATGATAATAAGATTCTAGAGGACAATTATCTGATTCCACTATTGGATACCCCTTCGTTATGGCTTTGTTTTTGTCGCTACCTTGATTGCCCTGATTTACACGAGTCCGCTAATTACGGCGGTGATGGTGGTTTGTTTATTGGACTTAATCATCATTCCTAGTATTTTTGGTAAACCGCTGCAAAAGCGGCAAGATCAGCTTTCACAAGATTACACTTCTCTAACGGTTCGTTTAAAGGATTTATTGTCTGGCTACGAAGTGATTCAATCCTTTCAGATGCTTCCTTTTGCCGGTAAGAGCTTTTGCCAACAAAACGAAAATACGGCAAAATCCAAATTCTCAGTAAACAAGCTCTATGCTGTTAATGAAGGAATTTCAGTGGTTTTAGGAGCCGGCACGCAGTTTGTTAATTTAATTGTCGCTGCTTATTTTGTGTTAAACGGTGAGATGACTGCGGGAGTCATGCTGGCATTACTTCAATTAAGTGGTACGTTTGTGCAACCAGCAGCCATGATTTTAGAAAGCTTACCGAAAATTCAAGGTGCTCAGCCGATAGTAGCTCTAATGAACGAACTCTCCGCTCCAGTTATATCACCTTTCAAAGGCACTGAAGCTCCTTCGTTTGAAAAAGCGATACAACTAAAACAGCTGGCTTTTAGTTATGAGGACAAACCCGTCATCAATCAGCTCAGCTTAACCTTAGAGAAAAACAAGAAATATGCTTTAGTAGGTCCCAGCGGTTGCGGAAAAACCACCTTGGCCCGTTTAATCACAGCGAACTTTGGTGATTATCGAGGTGCGATTTATTATGACGCCAAAGAATTGAAACAATTAGACGTTCATCAAATTCCCCAGCATTACTCGATGATTCATCAAAGTGTTTATATGTTTGATGAATCCATCGGCGAGAATATCACCCTGCATCAGGAGCGATCCACAGGTGAAATCAGCAACGCCTTATTAGCTAGTGGTGCCAAAACATTTATTGATCAACTACCTGATGGTCTAGAAACCTCCGTTGGTGAGAATGGAAATAATTTACCAGGTGGGCAAAAGCAGCGGGTGGCTGTGGCTCGGGCCCTGATTCAGAATAAACCATTTTTGATTTTGGACGAAGGAACTTCAGCTGTCGACAGTAAGACCGCCTATGATATTGAAGGTCGTTTGCTACAATTACCGGATCTGACTTTACTGACCATCACCCACAATTTGAATGAAAATCTGCTACGTCGCTATGATGCGATTATCTATATGGATGAATAGGTTCTTACGAGGAATTGATCAGTAACCCACGCTTTGCCGAGTTTGCTTCAATTAAGCAACAGAAGCAATTGCAAGTGGCTACCGTTTGATTTATGATGAGGGATAACTAGTTATTCAAAGGAGAAAACAAGCAGGACTGCCTTGCCTATTAATAATCGATTGAATCCTTACTTTGAAACTTTTTTCCTACTGTATCAGACGCCTTTTGACGAAAAGGCCAAGCAAGAAACGATTGCTGAATTGGATGAACTGGGGTTGGACGGGGTAAGCTTTTATGAAAGACACTATCCTATCATTGAAGCTTATTATACCAGCTTTGGTGAACACCGAGTGCCGACGAACTGTGACTTGTTTTTCCAAGAGGCTGAGCAGGACTACTTAATCACCTTAGCTTTTCTGCTTTTCCGTCATCCTTTCTGGAACAATGAACTTTCGACCCTAAGTGATGAAGAGCTGCAGCAGTTAATCATTGAGTCCGTTTATCTCTATAATGACGAGGAACCGGTGAAGGACGCAACCATCCTTCAGGCGATCCAACAGTTAGGACAGCTGGAATTTTCCGATAGCGTAAAATGGCAAATCACTCATCTGTTGCAACAACCCAGACCTATCTTGACAGATTTGATTGAAGCAGTTCAGACGAATCTATCAGCTTTTGAGACAGCACAAGCAGTAATCCAAACTCAGTTAACACCTTTGCTGGAAAAATACCTGCATGACACAGAAAATGAGTCGTTTCTACGACAAATGACCACAAACTTGGAGCTGGCGGCAACGGTTACTCCTACCTTAGCAGTACCGATGTCGGTACTTATTCTTGAGGATCATTGCTATTATGGTCTTTTAGGTGACTATGTTCAGCGAAGCGGCAGCAATGCGTCACTTACTAAGGAAGATCTGTTAGTGGGGCTTAAGTCCATTAGTGACAAAACCAAGCTGGAAATCTTGGCTTACTTAAAAGAAAAACCTAGCTACAATTTAGAGCTGGCTGAGCATTTGAAGTTGGCACCGGCAACCATTTCTCATCATATGAATGCCTTATTAAATTCCGGCTTCGTAAAAATCGAGAAAAAAAATAAAGCCTATTATGTCTTAAATGAAGCGTCGATTGAACATTTTATCCACGAGCTACGACGCGAGTTACTAAAATAAACAATAGCCACAACAGCTGAGCAATGCTCTTACTGTTGTGGCTATCCTACTTTTTATTCAAAGGCTTTGTTTACATCATCCAACATCATTTTGACTGATTCTAATCCGCCACCGCTTAAGTACCAAACATCTGGTTGAAGGGAGATCACTTTTCCATCTTTACCTGCCGTTGTTTGAGCAACAAGCTCGTTATCGGCAACATTGTTATTGCTGTCATCTCCGCCGATCGCTTGTGTGCGATCAACCACAAAGACAACCTCTGGATTTTTTTCTAAGACATATTCATACGAAACACTTTGTCCATGAGTTGAAGCTTCAATCGCATCGTCCGCTTCTGTAAAACCAAAGGTATCATAAATAATGCCGAAACGAGAATCTTTCCCATAGGTAGAAAGTTGTCCTTCGTTTACTAATACAGTTAAGGCTTTGTCTTGGCTTTCTTCTGCTTTGGTTTTGGTTTCTTCAATGCTGGCTTCAAGGTCAGCTAATTGTTCTTTGGCTTCGTCTTCTTTATCAAAGATTTGGCCTAGTGTTTCCACATTGTGCTGGATCGAGTTCCAAGTATCACTTGTATCAACTGCCAAATACATCGTTGGTGCAATTTCCTTCAGCTGATCCAAAAAATCACTTTGGCGACCGGAAATAATAATCAAGTCCGGCTGCATTTGGTTGATTTTTTCTAAATCAGGTTCTTTAATCCCACCAGCAGAATCAACGTCTTTGTAATCTGCCAAATAAGCTGGTAAATTGTCAGTCGCTGCACCAACGACACTGTCACCTGCACCTAAAGCATCAATCGTATCCAATGAGCCATTATCAAAAACAACGACTTTTTCAGGATTTTTCGGAACGGTTACCGTACCGTTGCTGTCGGTTACTTCCAGCGTTTTAGCTGTAGCCGCACTACTTTGAGCAGTTGCTCCGCCGCTTGAATCGGTGGTGCCGCTATTTCCTGAGTTACACCCTGCTAAACCAAGCCCCAATAATACTACTGATAAACTAACAATATATTTTTTCAATCTTTTTTCCTCCAATTTTAATTAAAATACATACAAAATCGCTTACCCTCAAGCTCGCAAATTTTGACGTCCATTTCATATAAGGGATTCAACACATCAGGCTGAATCATTTCATCGGTGGTACCATGAGCAAAAATCTGCCCTGCTTTCATTGCGACAATTTCATCGGCATAGCTGGCAGCAAAGTTAATGTCATGAATCACCAATAGAATGGTTTTTTGTTCTTCATCCACCAGACGGCGCAACGTCTGCATTAACTGAACGGCATAATTCATATCTAAATTATTCAACGGCTCATCCAGTAAAATATATTCCGTATCTTGGGCCAAAATCATCGCAATGTACGCTCGTTGCAACTGACCGCCTGACAACGTGTCGATGCTGTCTTCGGCCATTTCGTTTAAACCAAGTTTGTCTAGCGCATAATCAATCAAACGCTGATCTTCTTGATTCAAGCGACCTTTAGAATAAGGAAAACGACCGAAGCTCACCAATTCACGAACCGAGATCCGCAGATTTAAGCCATTGCTCTGTTTAAGGATCGACAGCTTTTTTGACAACTCATTCGAGCGCCACGCTTTGACTTCGTTGTGATCTAAATAGATTTCACCGGTATCTACATCAATTAACCGACTAATCATCGACAATAGAGTACTTTTACCCGCACCGTTTGGCCCAATAAAGGCGGTCAATTGCTTTTCTTTGATTGGCAGGCGAACTTCTGAAATCACCTTCTTAGTCCCATAATTCTTCGAGACATTTTTCACATCGATCATCCTTGCCGTCTCCTTTCGTGAATAATTTTCCAGACAAAATACATACCACCGACAAACTGCGTTACCACACTAACTGTCGTTCTTAATTCAAATACTTGCTCCACTAAAAACTGACTGCCCACCAGAAAACTAATGCCCAGCAAGACTGAGGTTGGAAACAAATAGCTGTGACGATAAGTAGGCATCATCTGATAAGCAATGTTAGCAACAATAAAGCCTAAAAATGTAACCGGTCCTACCAAGGCAGTCGCTGTTCCCGTTAACAAACTCACCAGAAACAAAATCAGCATTTGAAACCGATTCACCGAAAGCCCCAGATTCGTTGCTTGGTCAGCGCCTAAATGTAACACGTCCAAGTAACGATTCAAGCGATATAGTACTAGCGATCCGATGACAATAATGCCGGTTGCGATCATCAAATGATGGGTATTGATGTTACTGAAGCTGGCAAAAAGTTTTCCCTGCAGCAAATCATACTCATTAGGGTCCATCATCACCTGTAAAAAACTACTGGTACTGCTGAACAAGGTACCAAAGATCATTCCTAGCATTAACAGAATAAACAAGTCATTTTGCTGCCGCTTTAAAAGCACGTTGGCTAACAATAGACTTAATAAAGCCATCATCAGAATGCTTATCAGAAACAATGGCGTCTGTTCATCTGACAGCATTTCTACTCCACCAACAACAAAAAACAAAACCGTTTGGATTAACACGTACAAGGAATCTAAGCCCAAAATATTCGGTGTTAAGAATTGATTTTGAGTCATGGTTTGAAAGCTCACTGTCGCCATCCCCGTTGCTAATGCGACTAATAAAAAGGCCGCCACCTTTTTCCCCCGCAGCATCCAAGCAAATTGAAAATTACCATAGGTGTTATAGGTTAGATAAATAGCAATCAACACGATAGCGAGCAGCGTCAGCAAACTAAGTGTCGTTCCTTTTTTCAGAGGGAAGGTCTTCATGCCTGTCGCCTCCTAACCAGCAGGTAAATAAAAATTATGCTGCCAAGTACCCCTACCGTTAAACTGACAGGTACTTCATAAGGAGCGATCACAATCCGTGAAATCATATCGCAAACCATCAAGAACAAACTTCCAGATACAGCAGTAACCCACAGCGTCTGCTTGACATGATCGCCAAAAATCAATGAGACGATATTAGGAACAATCACTCCAAGAAACGGTACGGTGCCAACCATAATTAAGACCAATCCACTGGCCGCTGCCACTAAAGCGATCCCAAAGATTTGAGCCAACCGATAGTTAATTCCTAGATTCACCGCTACATCTTCTCCTAAACCAACTATTGTGAAAAGGTAAGCAAAAAAGTAGATAACAATAAACAACGGAATTGTTAAATACAAGAGCTCATAGTTTCCTTTTGTCACTAATGAAAAATTCCCTTGCAGCCAAGAAGACATGTTTTGAATCAGTTCAAACTGGTAGGCAAAAAACGTCGCCACCGAGCCGACTATATTCCCGAACATCACTCCTAATAAGGGCAAAAACACCGGATTTTTCGCCGGTAACAAGCGACTCAATGCTAGAAAGACCATCGTTCCTATAAAGGCAAAGACAAAAGCCGTAAAAGCCCGCACCGGTGTAGACGCATTCGGCAAAAACAACATCACGACCAAAATTCCTAGCCGGGCACTGTCCATCGTTCCTGCTGTAGTTGGCGAAACAAATTTGTTTTGCGTCAGATGCTGCATAATCAAGCCGCAAATACTCATGGTAGCACCAGCTAAAATCAAGCTAACCGTTCGCGGAATACGTGTTGTTGCTAAAACCAACCATTGCTGCTGATCGCCTGCAAGCAATCCCTGCAACGCAAGATCCTTTACCCCTAAAAAAATCGAGAAACCGCTTAAGAGGAATAAAAGCGCAATAATCCATCCTTTTTTCAACGAATCACTCCCTGTTTAACTGATAATGATTCTCATTATCCCTCTCGTTTTTAAATTTTAGGCGAAATCGTCAACAAATGCAAGATTTTTTTAGCTATTAGAAGAGAATCGTTGCAAGAAAATTGAAAATGTGCTTGTGAAAGTCTGGTATAAGTGGGTTCTCAGATTTATTATGATTAAAATAAAAATAGTAAATACCAACCTAAATGAGAATGTTCTAATTTTAATGAGAATGGATATAAGGATTTCCTTTGAACAAATATTAGTAAAGGTACAATATTGAATTTTATATTAGTACAACAAAATGTCTTTTAATAGATAAAATAAAGTGCTATAATAGTTCAAAAAGGAGGTCTGTTTATGCTTGATGCCATTAAAAATGAACTCGTTTCGATCTCTGATTTAAAGAAGTCCCCTATGGCTTCTATTGAAAAGGCACAAAAGACTCATAATGGGGTTTACGTTCTGAACAACAACAAAGCCGTAGCTGTGATTCTTGACACAGAAAATTACAACCAACTCATCGAAAATTATCAAAAGATAAGCATTGAAAATGACCAATTGTTGGATCGGATTGTGGAACTTGAAACCCTAAGGCGAATAGCTATGAAAGTGGATTACTTACCCGATGCAGAAGTTCGTGGTGAGGAAAGTCTGGTTGCCGAGTTACTGGATATCGAAGATGAATGGGAGTAGCTAAGTATGGATAACCAACTAATCTGGCACCCCTTAGCCGTTAAAGATTATAAAAGTTTGGATGGATCACAAAAAAAACAAATTGATAAAGCTCTAATAAAAATACTTAAGCTCGGCGGAAATGCTGGAGAAGCTCTACAAGGAAATTTACAAGGTTATCGCAAATTAAAGCAGAAAAGATTAGGACTCAGGCTTGTGTTTAAAGTCAACAATCTTACTGGAGAAGTCTATATTATTACTGTCATTGCCATCGGAAAACGTGAGAGTGGAAAAGTATACGAGGAAGCACTTCGGAGGATTCATCTACACAACAAAAAATCTTAAGACCTTAGACTTAGCAGCCTAAGGTCTTTTTACAAAGCATCTCATGTCTCTTTATTCGGTTCTCCCAAAAACAAAATTATCAATCAATCGAGTGTTGCCGATTCTAACCGCAATGGGAATCAGTACGGGTGCTTCAATCACACGCACATCTCGTAAGGTACGATCATCGACAATTTTAATATAATCAATCACCGCTAACGGTTCTTGTTGGATTTTTTCGGTCATGGCATGCCTGATTGTTGCCGCAGACTTCTCACCTTGTTCGAGCATTTTTTTTGCCAGCTTCAAGGCGTGAGAAAGAACCAATGCCGCTTGGCGTTCTTCTGCTGACAAATAAACGTTCCGTGAGCTTTTGGCCAATCCATCTGCTTCCCGAATAATTGGACAACGGACAACTGCCACTGGAAAGTTCAAGTCTCGCACCATCTGCTCAATCACTGCCGCCTGCTGGGCATCCTTTTGACCAAAATAGGCCCGATCCGGCTGAATAATGTTAAAAAGTTTCCCTACAACCGTTGTCACTCCGCGAAAATGAGTCGGTCGGCTAGCTCCTTCCAACACTTCAGTCACGCCAAAAGCTTCAATATACGTATTATAGCCTTCAGGATACATTTCGCTGACATCAGGATGAAAAATCACGCTCGCACCTGCTTCACGACTTTTTTCCAAGTCATTCTCGATATTGCGAGGATAGCTGGATAAATCTTCGTTGGCACTAAACTGTGTCGGATTGACAAAAACACTGACCACCACTTCATCATTTTCCGCATGAGCCTTTTGAATTAGACTTTGATGTCCTTCATGCAAATACCCCATTGTAGGAACTAACCCGACTGATTTTCCCGCTTTTTTCCATTCAGTGACAATTTTACGAATTTCAGTTATCGTGGTTATCAGTTTCATTTTTCGCCACCAAATTCCTGACGCAAGGTCGCCGTTATTTCTGGTTGAATTGCAAAGACATGGTCATCTGCAGGAAAAATTTGCGCCTTTACTTCTTGATGATACTGTTCAAACGCCGCCACCATTTCATCACCAATGGCTGCATATTGCTTCACGAATTTCGGCTGCAGACCATCGTACATTGCCAACATATCTTGATAGACCAAGACTTGTCCATCGGTATAGCGTCCTGCTCCGATACCAATAGTCGGGATCGTTAAAAGCTCGGTAATGAGTTGCCCCAAGCTTTCAGGAACGCCTTCTAAAACAATGGCAAAAGCTCCGGCCGCTTCAACCGCCAGCGCATCTTGAATAACTTTTCTAGCAGCCGCTTCGGTTTTCCCTTGAATTTTAAATCCGCCGAAGGAATGAACCGATTGGGGTGTTAGACCAATATGTCCCATGACTGGAATCGAAGCTCGTGTGATCGCTTGGATAACTTCTTGGAACTCCACACCACCTTCTAACTTCACAGCTTGCGCATTTCCTTCTTTTAATAATCGTCCAGCGTTTAAAACCGCTTGCTCAATAGAAGTATGGTAGGAAAGAAACGGTAAATCTGTAACCACCAATGAACTTTCAGCCCCTCGAGCCACCGCTTTTGAGTGATGAATCATGTCTTCCATCGTCACCGCCAAGGTATTTTCATACCCTAACATCACCATCCCTAAAGAATCCCCCACTAAGATGGCATTAATTCCGGCCTTATCTACTAATCTTGCGGTCGTATAATCGTATGCGGTCAGCATTGAAATTTTTTCCTGCTGCTGCTTTTGTTTTTGTAATGTTGCTGTCGTGTTTTTCATTAATCTAACTGCTCCTTTAGTTGAGTGTAATCAGTTTCGGGATGTTTGATTTGTGCCATTTTTACCAAAATCTGGGACAAATTGCGATAAATGCTAGCCTGTTCTCCGGTTAATTGGGTTAAATGCTTTTCAACCGTTAACAAATCGCCGCGCTCAATTGGGCCAGTTAATGCTGCGATATCATCCGTAGCGATAATATTCTGAGCATTTGCGATAAAGAGATTCCTCCACGCATTCTCAGCAGTCTCCTTCGTAAAACCGGCTTGCTGGAAAAGTTCCTGACTCGTATATACGAGCCCATTCACCAAATTGCTGCACATGACACAAGCGGCATGGTAACGAATTTTCTGCTCTGCTTCTAGGGGTTGAATTAAATTTCCTAGTCTTTCAAGCTGCTGATAGACTTCAGCAAACGTTACCTTGTCTCCTTCCAGCGTAAACAAAGCTTGTTCAATTACATTAAGAGCTGTTTGCCGATTAGGAAAAGCAAGTATCGGATGAAAAGAATACAAGCCATACATTCGATCAGGATCAATTGCCAACAAGCATGAACTTTCTACACCAGAGCAATGAAAGACCACCATTTCAGAACGTAAAAAAGGCTGCACTTGTTGAAAAACCGGCAAAATTTGTCCATCTGAAACAGTTAGGAAAAGCCAATCACTGGCTGCAACAAGTTCTTCTAACGTAGAAAAAGCTTGCGAACCTGTCCGCTCCGCCGCAAACGTCGCAGCTTCTAGCTTACGACTATAAAAACCTGCTAGTTCAAATCCCTTAGACACGAAATAATGACCCAACGAACAACCGACCTTACCTGCTCCGACAAAACCTATTTTCATACGGTACTCCCTTCAACACCAAATACTGACACACGTGTCATTTTCATTAATTGTATCTCAAAGTTGATACTGTGTCACTGTTTTCTAGGATTAAATTGCAGGAAAATGGTTATTAATGAACTATAAAAATCGGCAAAACCGCCAATAAATTATAACTACGCAGCAAAAACGTTATGCCAGCACAAAAAAGGCATGTACACCCTTCAAGCCTAGATGTACACACCATAAAACTTTTATTAATAAGCTAAAAAACAAAATAGCGTCTAATCATTGTTCTCGCAAAAATTTCCCTTGCAAAAGTACCATTTAGCTTGGATGAATGATCTCAGTCAATTCACCAATTCGGTCGTCAAACCGATCAGAAATCAAAGTAACCTCATCAACTCCAAATGCTTTTACCGCTGATGCTTTGTGGAATTTTGTACTATCGCACAGCAAATATACTTTTGTTGAATTTTTAAGTATTTCCTTTTTCTTATTTGCTTCAACTAGATTTGGTGTGCTAACCCCTCTTACTGCATCAACCCCATTTGCTCCTAAAAAGGCCTTTTGAAAATTGAATGTCTGGATATTATCGTCAGTCAATGGACCATTTAATGAAGAAATTATTGGATTATATCGTCCACCCAGCAGTATGATTTCAGCTTGCGTTTCATGTTGAATGGTAAAAACACTGGCGTTCGTTGTAACAATACTTATTCTTTTGTCTAAGATACGGTTCAGCAAAGCCGTACATGTCGAGCCAGAATCCAAATAGATGACATCACCTTCATGAATTAGCTCTGCTGCCAAGGTGGCAATACTCTCTTTTTCCTTTAGCTGCAATGTAGTTTTGGCTGATATTGGAAGTTCGCCGGTAGATGAGCAGATTTTTACAGCACCACCTGCCAAAAATTCTATTCTTCCAGCTTTTTCCAACTCCTTTAGATCTCTTCGCAAAGTAGAAATCGATACTCCAGGTATTACACCTTGCAGTTTTTCAATTTTAATTATCTCTTCTAAGCTTAACGCATCAAGAATTTTTTCCTGTCTCTCATAAGGAATCATCATACCCCTCCATATTCATCCGTCATCAGTTCTTTTCAAATTATATCATACTATTTCTATTCATTTCATTTTTTGTTATCATAATAACTATAGAATAGGATGTGGATAATATGACCAAAGCCGTTGTTTTCTTTGACTTGGATGGTACTCTGCTAAATCAACACTCCGCACTTTCGCCAGAAACAGCCTTGGCTCTAGCAGAACTTAAGAAGAATGACATTTTACCAGTGATCGCAACTGGTCGAACTGAATTTGAAGTTATCGAAAAAATTCCAACTAACGTGATAAATACCTATATTACTATGAATGGTGCATTTGTTAGAAACAACCAAACAGTCATTTATGACAGTCAGTTTGATCAACAAACCTGCGAAGCACTAGCAGAATTTACGAAACAGCAAAATGACGTCCTTGCCTTTTACAATGAAAAGGAAATTTTTTGCACTGGACACAATGAAACATTATACAATCATTTCTCATACTCCAATGCCAGTCTTCCTGCAATTGATCCTGTTGGCTATCTTCGGAAACATGTGAATATGTTTTTAGTGCTGGCACAGGATAAAGACAGTTATTACGCTGACAATTTTCCTAATCTGTCTTTCATGCGCAATACACCTTTTTCGATGGATGTCGTTAATAAAAACATCTCAAAGGGGACTGGGGTTAACAGGTTGAAAGCTGGACTTTCATTAGAAGCAGTAGATACCTACTGCTTTGGGGACGGACTGAATGATTTTTCGCTGTTTCAAGCTTGTGACACGCAGATTGCCATGGCTAATGCTCATCCCGAACTAAAAAAACAAGCCGATTACGTGACCAAAAGTAATGTAGAAAATGGGATTATTCTAGGGCTTCAATACTATGGACTGATTTAATTTATAGCTTTTCCATCGCCAAATAAAGCAAAAGACAAAAAGAAAAGAATTTGTCGCAAGAAACGTGACAAACTCTTTTCTTAACTATTAGTTGTGGGATAAAATCACTTTGGCAAAACGCAACTTCTTTTACAACTTTTCAAGTTCAGTTATTTGATTAATTCTGTTTTGGTGTCGACCGCCTTCAAACTCGGCCTCCAGCCATTCTTTCGTAATCATTTTTGCCAACTCTGAACCGATGACACGAGAACCAAAGGCCAAAATATTTGTGTTATTATGTTCTTTTGAAAGTTTTGCTGTATAAGGCTCACTGCATACAACAGCACGTATACCATTCATTTTGTTCGCAGCGATTGATATTCCTACTCCCGTGCCACAAATCAAAATACCTAAATCACAGTTCCCAGAAACTACTGCTTTAGCAACTGCTTGAGCATAATTAGGGTAATCTACCCGAGAATCACTTTGGGTTCCAAAGTCTTGAACCTCATGCCCCAATTCTTCCAAATACTCGGTAATCACCGGTTTCAATTCAATCCCTACATGATCACAACCGATCGCTAGTTTCATACAAATCCTCCACCCTCACTTATACTTAGAGATCAACTCTGAATAAGGCTCTTTCTTTCCAAACAAAGCGGAGGTGCCTAAAACAAAACCATCCACTCCAATTTGACTAAGTTCGGCAATTTTTTGTGGAGAAATAGCACCATCTACCATAACCTGGTATCCCAGTTTAGCTTTTGATTCCACAAGCTGCTTGATTTTTTTGTCTACGTAAGGTAAATACGTTTGTCCGGAAAAACCAGGATTTACGGTCATAACCATTACAAAATCAACTAAAGGTAATAATTCTTCCACTGTACTTACAGCTGTTCCAGGATTAAGAGCGATACCAACTTGTTTATCATTCTTTCTAATCTTGTCCACTGTTCTTGCTGGATGTTGATCAGCTTCTGGATGAAAATAAATAATATCTGCACCCAATTCAGCGAACATCTCCACGTATTCACCTGGGTTAGCAATCATCAAATGAACATCAATTAAGTGTTTTGTTGCCCCGCGAATCGCTTTGACATCTTGTAAGCCCATACCAAAATTCGGCACAAAGCTGCCATCCATTATATCAAGATGAAAAATATCAGCACCAGCTGTTTCTAAGCTAGTTACTTCCTTTTCCAAGTTTGAAAAATCAGCACACATCATTGATGGACAAATTAAATTTCCGTTCAAAAAGCTTCCTCCTAAACTAATCGCTAGTTGATCAAGCCGACTTCTTGTCCTGATGAAACCTGTCCTGTCTCAACGGTTAACGTTTGCTTGTTCAAGTTCGTAAAGACAACCATGACATCCGTATCTTTCCCTTCTGATTTCAAATAATTAAAATCAACCACAGCCAGCTTAGTATCTTGTGTTACTTTAGTTCCTTCTTTTACATGAATCTCAAAGCCTGAACCACTTAACTCGACGGTGTCAATGCCAATATGAATGAGAACTTCCAATCCATTTTTCGTTTTTAATGAGATGGCATGCTTTGTAGGGAAGACAGATGTTACAGTTGCTTCGACTGGAGACACGATTACGCCATCAGCAGGCTCCACCGCAAACCCATCGCCTAATGCTTTAGTTGAGAACATCTCGTCGTTTACTTGATCAATTGTCTTGACTGTTCCTTTGACAGGTGAATATACCGTTACTTTTTTGGAAAAAAAACCCATGGTCATCCCTGCTTCCTATGCTAATTTTTCATCTTTGTTTGTAAACACAAAAGCTAATACCGCTGACACTACCATCGAGATTAATAAGCCGATCATCGCTTGAATGAAATTTGAAGAATCACTTTCAACAAAAGCCGGGAAAGTAGTTACACTGCCGAAAACAAACGCATTGGTTACAACTTTCATTAAGCCTAAATAAGCGCCTCCAACTGCACCGCCAATAATTTGAGCTAAAAACAATTTTTTGTTTTTAACGAGTAGACCAAACAAGGTAGCTTCGATAATTGCTGATAAAGCGATAGTTACTAATCCAGTCACTGCAAAACTGCGCAATTTTTTGTCTTTTGCTTTAAAGTAAACACCAATCGTTGTACCAATAACCGCAAAGTTACAAGCAAATGTGAATGGGACAATGTAGTCAAATCCATAAGTAGAAATATTGTTGATCATAATCGGATTAACTGCCCAGTGAATACCCAAGCTGACAAGAACACTCCAGCCACCACCAACAAGAACACCAGTAAGCACGCTGCTGCGTTCAATTAACCAGTTGACAACGTTTGCAACCGCCTCCCCACTATATACACCAATTGGTCCGATGACAATAACCGTTAAAGGAACCATGATTAGTAATGAAATTAAAGGAATAACTACCAACTTAAGTGTTTCAGGAACTTTTTTATCCAGGAATTTATACAGATAAGAAAATGCCCAAATGGAAAGAATAATCGGAACAACAGTTGAATTATAATTCATCAAAACAACTGGAATCCCAAAGAATTCTGTTGTAGCACCATTACCCGCGTCACCCATCAAACCGATAAAATCCGGGTTAATCAATGCGGCTCCAATTAAGGCTGAAATATAGGGGCTTGCACCAAAGCGTCTAGCAGAAGTGAATGCAAGTAAAACTGGTAGAAAATAGAAAACACTCATGGAAGCAACGTAAAGAATCGAATAGGTACCGCTTTCTTCACTGATGAGCCCTAGTTGTACACTTAATATAAGCAAGCCTCGTAATATCCCCGAACCAGCTAAGGCAGGTAAGATTGGGGCAAAAATTGCTGAAACTGCCGAGAAAATGTTGCTGATAATATTACCAGAAGGCTCGTTACCGCCATCGGCTACGTCAACATTTCCCTCACCTTTTACCAAGGCTTCAAACTCATCGTAAAGTTTCGGAACTTCCGTGCCAATTAACAGCTGATACTGACCTGCCTTGTTCACGACATTGATCACGCCGTCGATATCCTCAACGGCTTGATCATCAGCTTTAGAAGTGTCTCTTAAAGTTAAACGCAAGCGAGTTGCACAATGAGTCATATTTGATACATTTTCAGCCCCACCAATTTTTTCCAAAATTTCTTTTGCCATTACCTTATAATCCATTATCTTTCACTCCCTTTTAGTGATTGGCATTACTTGTTTGCAGCCGACCAAAAATCAATCATCAGCTGATTGGCTTCGACAGCATCATTCTTGTCAATAATTGACTGGATATAATCTAAGCCTAAATGATCAATCATTTTGTCTAATAGTTTAATCATTTTCATATTTTGCTCGCATTCTTTTGAAGCATGTTCAATGATTGGGAAAGTATCAAAGTAGATAACGCCATCGAATTGATGTTTTTTCACATAATACAAAAATTCCAATGTTTTAAACGGTGTTGCCGATCCAATCATCAACCCATCATCGTTTAAACCATAACCATCATTCAAATGCACCCCGTAAAGCTTACCCATACTGCCAAAAATATCAGCGCCAAATGCTGGATTTTCATGCTTCATCAACATGTGACAATAATCAAGCGTTACACCAACATTCTCACGGTTTATATCATTTAGCATCATTCCTGCTACACCCATGCTGTCAATAAAGGCATAGGCTCTGGGTTGAAATGGTTTGTACTCAATACTGATCTGCAGGTCTGGTGCATAGTCTGCAATCTCAGTGAATGCCTTTTTCAACTGGTTCCAAACTTTTTTATAGTTGATTTGGAAGCTGTAATCAAAGCCATCAAAGCCTAACCAGATTGTTACGACTTTTCCGCCTGTTTCCCGACAATAGTCAGCTGCGGCTTTGCATAAATCCAAGGCATTTTTAGCAACCTTAGGATCTGAATTTCCCAACTCTCCATTAATAAACTCACTTCTAAATCTCAAAGCCACACCATTTAATTTCAAATTGTTTCCTTCTAGCATCTTTTTCATATTAGATGGACTGACACCTTCTGCATGCTCGGGATAATTTAAATCCACATAGTCTAACCCAAGATCCCCAAAAGCACCTAACACCTTTTCTAATTCATTGTCATAAATAGGCAAAAACGAATTAATCCTTGTTGCTAATTTCATAAATATCCTCCTTCTTCTTTCTACAAACAAAGAATACCATAAAGTTCAATCGCTTACAATCATAAATTTTCATTTTATTCCATATTTTTTCTTTTTTAGTCACTTTGTTCAACGTCATGAACGTCTTATGCTATTTAAGAGAGTAAAGAACACTTGATATATCAACGCAATTTGTAAGATCGCAGATATGTTCCGTCTAAATATCGAAAAGAAATAATAGAGATTTTTTTGAAACAATTAGGATTTTTTTGACTATTTTTAACATACATGATTGATCTGGCGGTCCAAATATTCGCTTTATCTTTGTTTGTACAACAAACTTATTGAAAGTTACTTCCCACAAATTTAGATGTAATCGTTAATTGAATAAAAAAAGGCAAAAAAAATACAAACACGAAAGCACACCGCCTCTTTCGCATTTGTATTCTAATTTTATTCTTTGATCCGAAACGTATCAGGCGCCTTTTTCCATAGTACGACTAAGCCAATGCCAATATACAGCAGGCTAACCGCTGATACTAGCAACGCATAGCTTAAACCAGTCACATCTATCTGAAGATTCGCATAAGCAATCCCGTAAAAAACTCCGGAGACAATTTTGTATATTGGATTAGTTACCTCCATCTCACTAGTAAATGGCTGCAACAAATAATAAATAAACAGCTCGTGAAAAGAAAACAGTACTGCCAAGCTAAACAGCAGCAGCAACAGCACTGCGTAAAACTGTAGCGAGAGAATCCCTGGATTTAGCAGCCCAAAGGTTAAGAAAATCAGCAAAATCCCAGCGATAATTGATCCGTTATAAAACAACGTCTTCTTAAAACGATAGGTAAAGCCTGATAAAATCGTTGCTGCTTCCCGATAAAAAGGATAATACAACATGGATATATCACAATTTACGAAGGCCATCTGCACAATAATTTTCCCAAAGGATGCCAGATACATCGTGAAAAACAGCAAAGGCAGCAAGCCAATTAAGTTTGCTTCGGTCATTTCTCGCGAGAAGCCTAACAAGGAAAGAACGATCACAGCCAGCCAAACCACGCCTACCACCGCCAAGCGAATGTACAGCCCTTTTGTCAAAATCCGCCGATAACGTTTAAACAGCAAATCATTTAAATACTGACTACCAGAAAGCGATTCGTCACTACTTGCATCCAGCTCCAAACGCTTTTGCATTGATAAGCCTTGACCTAGATATTGGGCATTTTTAGCAGCAGGCGCCGCCTCTACCGCTTTGCGAAGTCGTTCCACCTGCCAGATTAAATAATTATTTTCAAGGGGATAATTTAGAAATTTGTAGCTAAAAAAGACTAGCATTACCGCTAAGACTGCCCAGCTAATGGGATGCAGCAGCCAAGTACCCACCAGTGCCGTTTTATCCAGCCATAAATCAATCCCCAGCAGCAGGAGCATAACCAAAAGAATCACCCAAGTGAACCAACGCCGCTGACTAAGCGTCTTTGTGTAAATTATCCGCCCCAGCCAAAAGAAAAAAACGGTGGGAACTAAATAGGCTAATGTGCCTACAATCAGCGTGCCCCATGGCCAATCTAATAACAACCCATAAAGCAGAAAAGCGGGCCAATACTTCACCACTTCGACTATATTCAGCAACAAAATCCGGCCTCTTACAAAGCGCACGCGAGGCAACAAAAATTGCTCCATAAAACGGACTTCATTATCATCCAGCGAATACCAAATTCCCTCAAAGAGACTGCCGATCACAATCACGATCAGCCAAACTAGAAAGCCCTGCCTCAATAGGATAGGATTCGGGGGGAAAAGGGAAAAATGCTCCTGAGAAATCAGATTGTTGAAGCCCACCACTCCCACATAGCTCAAGCCTAACCACAAAAATTTCACCAGAAAATTAAACATACCTTTCCAACAAAACAATAGAACGGTTAGGACCTTTTTCAAGCCATAGCTTTGAAACACCCCGCCAGGAATTTTTTTGCCAAGCAATGGCAGCTTTCGCAAATAAAACAACAGCCCATTGACCTTTTGAGTGATTTGAATCACGGCAAAGACCCAAGAAATACGGATAATCTCACCCATAAGCTATTCCTCCTCCTTGGAGTCTTGCAATAGCTGGATGATTTCCTCTTCAAAATCGGCATCATGAATTTTTTCAGCAGGAATCGGCTGAAGCTGATGATGATTCAATAGGACAATCTCGTCACACAAGTCTTGCGCCAGTTGGAGAATATGCGTAGAAAAAATAACAATCGAATCTTTCTTGGCAGCTAAGATCAATTCCTTCATTTCATGAGCAGCGACTACATCAAAAGAAGTTAGCGGCTCATCCATCAACAGAACCGGCGGCGTAATCATCAACGAAACCACCATTTGCACTTTATTTTGCATCCCGTGGGAAAAATCTTTTAACAAACGATGCTGATCCTCTTCTTTAATCCCCACCATCGACAAATAATCAGTGGGGGATTTCGCATCCTTCAAGCGATCCTTGTTAATGTCCATAAAAAATTTGACAAATTCCACTGCTGTCATAAAAGCAGGCAAATGAGGGATGGTATATACATAACCGATATCCGTGTTGTCATAATCCTGCGGTCCCACTCCTTGATCGAGCAAAATCTGTCCGCTTGTCAGCTGCATATTCTTGGCAATACAATTGAACAACGTCGTTTTACCTGAACCATTTCGACCTAATAAACCGTAGATCTTGCCAGTTTCAAAAGTAAAATTTGCATTTTTTAGAATGATCTTCTCATCAAACTGCTTGGCTATATTTTCTAAAATTAATTCCATGTCCCCACTTCTTCCCTTTAATGTATCCCACATATTTTTTAAAGTGTACCAAAAATTACTACGCCCCACGATAATTTTTTTCAAAAAAAGTCTTTGTTTGTAATTAAGTATACAAACAAAGACGAATAGTTTGAAATATTGAAACCTCACTTGCCTTCTGCGTACTTGTCAAGAATCTCCTCAGGTGTATAAACAACCAGATTCTTATCCTGAAAGTCTGCGCCATTTCTTGTAATGATTCCCTTTACCTGATGTTTTTTTCCAACTGCTACGATCAGATTATCTTCGAAGTCCTCTCCGGCCATTTCTAACGCATTCACACAGTCGCTGGAAGTTACTGGTAATACTCTGCTAAGCTGCAGAAGCTTTTTGATTTCAGCTTTCGGATCTCCCTTTCCGTATTTTTGTAAAATATAGTAGATATCTGTGATCATATTAGTGGTCAAATAGCCTTCGATCACCCCGTAAACTGAAAGCAAGTAAACTTTTTTAGCTTGTAGATAGAAGCCTTCCCTCTTAGTTAGAAAATCTAATACAATGTTTACATCAATAATGTATTTCATGCTTTTCCAACCTACCTTGCTTTCGATCGGTTCTCGCCTGCTTCAAGTTAAAATCAGCGGGTAGCTCGACCGTTCCCACTAAATCATCAAGCAACGTTTCATAATCAGCCGTTTCTTCTTCAATGATGATTCTTTTTTTCCCCACTTCATTGACTTCCACCGTAATGGTGATATCTTCTTTATTTTCTAGGTTAGCGGTAATTAACGTTTTTTTAGGCAACAACACCCCTTTAGCATTGCCCCATTTTTTTATTTTAGCTTTGTCCTTGGCTAATTCCATCTGATTCCCTCCCCTTTTAAAATCGATTCCTCTGCGGAAAAACTAGTTTGATTTTCATACCATATGCCCTCTAAATTTTTAAGCTGAAACCGATTAAAACTTAATGTCCTTTTAAATAAATTTGAGAAATTCGCTTTGATTGCCTTCAAGGTTATTGTACCACAATCAGTTATACATAGCGTATAACTTAATGATCTACAAAAAAAGCCTTTGCCTGCACATAATCGTACAAACAAAGACTTTTCCTACGCCCCAAAGAACGCCAATAATACGCCGGCTGCAACGGCCGAACCAATGACTCCAGCAACATTAGGTCCCATGGCATGCATCAATAAATAGTTGCCCGGGTTTTCTTTTTGCCCTTCTTTTTGAACAACCCGTGCGGCCATCGGTACCGCCGAAACACCGGCTGCTCCGATCATCGGATTGATTTTTCCACCTGAAAGCTTGTACATGATTTTCCCTAAGAGAACACCGGAAGCTGTGCCAATGGCAAAAGCCAATAAGCCTAGGAAAATGATTTTCAAGGTTGTTGGTGACAAGAAAAGATCGCCATCTGCTTTGGCGCCCACCGTTACACCAAGCAAAACGGTCACGATATACATTAAGGCATTTTGCAACGTTTCCGCTAATTTAGGCACAATTTTTATTTCGCGAATCAAATTACCTAGCATCAGGCAACCAATTAGCGTCGTTGCGCTAGGAACAATTAAGCTGACAAAAATAGTGGTTACAATTGGAAAGAGAATCTTTTCAATCGGTAAAACCTTCCGTGTTTGTGTCATTACGACTTTACGTTCTTTTTCCGTCGTCAGCAAGCGAATAATCGGCGGTTGAATAATTGGAACAAGTGCCATATATGAATAGGCCGCCAAGGCAATCGCTGATAATAAGTGCGGTGCTAAACGGGTAGTTACAAAAATAGCCGTTGGACCATCTGCTCCACCGATAATGCCTATTGCACCAGATTCTGCCGGTGTCATGCCCAATGCTGTTGCTAAAAAGAAGGCGGCGAAAATACCAAATTGGGCGGCGCCTCCTAACAAAATGGTTTTCGGATTGGCAATCAAAGGGCCAAAATCCGTTGAGGCACCTAAGCAAAGAAAAATCAGTGGTGGATAAATCCCCAGATTGGTTCCTTGGTACAGATAATAAAGCAACCCACCTGGACTATCTCCGATTGCTTCACTCATTAGACCCGCTAAAGGAAGATTCACCAATAAAATCCCAAAGGCAATGGGTACCATCAAATAAGGCTCATACTCTTTGCGAATGCCCAGGTACAAGAAGAAGCAAGCGAGTACAATCATGAATAAATTGTTAAAGGTAAGATTAGCAAAACCGGATGTTTCCAGCATCTGCTGTACGATTTCTATCATAGTTTTCCTCCGTTGCTACATCATAATAAGTAATTGATCAGATTCCACTGTTTGACCTGTCTCGACTAATACTTCTGAAACGACACCATCCATTGGGGAAACAATTTCATTTTCCATCTTCATCGCCTCTAAAATTAACAGCACGTCCCCAGTCTTCACCTGATCACCAGGCTTCACGTGGATGGATAATACATTACCTGCCATTGGAGCAGGAATTTCAGCGCCGCTGCTAGCTGGTGTAGGCACCTTTTTTTCAGCCGGCTGAACGGGTGCGGCTGTACTTTTTTGTTTTGCTTCTTCTGGGGAAATTTCCCTTAGTGTCACTTGATATACTTGTCCGTCTACGGTAATCTCATATTGCTTCATTGATTCCTCTCCCTACCTAATTCTTTCAACTTTTTCGATTTCATAATGCTTGCCTGAATTTTCTTGAGCTGCTTCAGCCAACGCGCACAATACTGCTACCCGTTCGCGTTCTGGATCAGCACTTGTGCTGGGCTGTACGACAGGTTCGGCTTTTCTGTGCACTCCTTCACTTGGTTTAGCAAATGCTTGGGCTACTTTTGCTGTTCCCATCATCAGCAACATTAATCCAGTCAGCACTAGAAATACCAGTGCCATTGCTACAATGGTTAACTCTAGTGAGTTCATTAAATTAAATTCCATACTACCTCCTTGTATAGCCGAATACTTTAATTGGTCCGTCTGCCTTTACTGGTGTTTCTTCCACTGCTTTACTTTTTGCTAAAAAGTCTTTACCAACCTGCGGAAACAATGCGTAAATAAGGACTTCTTCGTCATTTTCAGCCAGAGATCCGATTTCGGCTTTCAACGTATCAAATTCTGCTGGAATGTGATTGGCTGGTCGATCCGTGATCCGCGGTTTGTCGCCTACCATTTTCTGAATAAATTCTTCTGCGATTGGTACAGGTGATTTCCCATATTCGCCTAACAGATAAGCCTTCACTTCGTTGGACACCATTTTGTAGCGTTCGCCCGTTAGCACATTCATTGCCGCTTGAGTTCCTACCATTTGACTTAACGGTGTAACTAACGGTGGAAATCCTAGGTCAGCTCGTACTTTTGGCACTTCTTGCAGTACTTCTTCGTACTTATCGATTGCTTTAGCTTGGCTGAGCTGTGAGTACATGTTTGATAGCATTCCCCCAGGAACTTGATAAATTAACGCCCGAGGATCAGGCATCAGCATTTTAGGATTCAATACGCCATTTTCCAAGTATTTATCCCGTACGCCACGGAAATAATTGGCAGCTTCTTCCATTTTTTCTACATTTAAGCCGGGATCATAGCCCTCTTCTAGAAAAGTCAAAACCATTGATTCCGTTGGCGGTTGACTGGTTCCATCACTTAACGGCGACAACGCCGTATCAATCCGATCAGCACCTGCCTCAATCGCAGCTTGGTAAGTCATTTGGGCAATCCCACTGGTACTGTGAGTATGAACAATAATCGGCAGCCCCGTTCTATTTTTTAAGCGTGTCACTAAATCGCGACACTTCACCGGTGTTAAAATCCCAGCCATATCCTTAATACAGATGGAATCGGCACCCATTTCAGCAAATTTCCCGCCTAAATCTTCAAAATATTCAGCCGTATGCACATCACTGATCGTGTAGGCAATCGCCAACTGGGCTTCCTTGCCGGTTTTCTTCACAGCTTTCAAAGACATCTCCAGATTTCGCGTATCGTTTAACGCATCAAAAATCCGAAAGATATCGATCCCATTTTTCGCCGAGAGCTGAACAAAACGCTCCACTACATCATCGGCATAATGGCGATATCCTAACAAATTTTGCCCCCGCAGCAGCATCTGCAACGGTGTTTTTGGTGCCAATCGTTTGATCGTCCGCAGTCTTTCCCACGGATCTTCCCCCAAAAACCGAATACAGGCATCAAATGTCGCACCACCCCAGCACTCCAATGACGCATACCCAACTTCATCCAATAAAGGTAAAATTGGTTCCATGTCCTCAAGCGACATCCGGGTTGCCATTAAACTCTGGTGGGCATCCCGCAAAATTGTATCGGTAATTCCAATCTTTTTTCCCATACGCATCTCCTCCTTTTGCATTTGATCTTCCTGTCTACCATCACATTTGTTAAAACGAAAGAAACTTTTGTTATATTAACTATTTTAACATACTTCTCATACAAGCTAAGAGAATACCCCTAGGTAAATCCTTTTTATTTCATAGGTTCGATTTAACAGTATATAAATAGAAGGTTTTTGATCTTAATCTAAAAAAGACCGTCCACGTTACCTTTTAAACAAGGTCGGCTGGCGGTCTCGAAATGATTAAAATATAGCACTGATTTTTTTTATTTTTAAATTTATTGTTCTGATTGTTGATGGCAGCATTTTATTAGAACAATTGTACCAGATAAACAATCGAAGGAATCGTAAAAAGAGAGAAGATGGTTGAAAACAACACAAGCTTGGCACCCAGTTCACCGTCTTTGCCTAATGAGCTGGGAATCAAAATAATCGAGCTTGCTGCTGGACAAGCACCACAAATGGTGACGATCTGCAGAATTTCATTAAACGCTTTGATACCCAATAGACTTAAAATCAGTGAAACAGTAAGAAAAAAGACAAGTGGCATCAGTAACAGACGAATCCCTGTAGTTTTCCAAATACTGATTTTTTTCAGCAAAGGAACAAAACTTACTGGCCCTAGATAGATCCCTATTACCAACATTGCTAGTGGTGTATTGACAGCCGCTAGCATTGCTAATAGATTACTGACAGGTTGCGGTAGTTCTATTTGGGCAATAAAAAATATAATTCCTATTACCACAGGTAACACACCGGGATTCAAAAAAATAGTTTTTCCCCGTTTCTTTTTCGAAGCTGCCAACTTTGTAACACCATGAGACCATAAAAAAAGGTTAAAAACCGCAACAAAAATCCCACCATAAAAGATTCCGTTACTGCCATAAAGTGTTAGTAAGATGGGAAAAGCCATAAAACCACAATTAGAATAGACCATGGCTAGTTGATGGATTACCTGATCGTAAGAAACACCTTTTTTACTACTAATGACAATCCCTAACAAATGATACAAAATCGACAATACAGCAGCTATTACTAATCCACGAAATTCTTCGATCGACCACTCCCGTTGAAAGGAAGTGATGAGCAGTGCTGGAACTACGACATACAGCAAGATTGTACTTAGCTGCTGTGCACCTTCTACATTCAGCTTCTGCTTTCTTGTCAACAGACAACTAATGGCAATGATCGCCGCCATCGTCAGCAATTGCTGAAACACAAGCTGGGCTGCAATCATAGTTGACTCAGCACTTCATCCAGCACTGAAACCGCTTCGATTATTTCATTTTTGGAAACAGTCGTTGGGGGAATAAATCGCAATACATTTTTGTGCATGCCACAGGATAGAAACAAGACATCCTTAGCTAAACTTTCGGCTATGGCTTCCTTCAAGATCTCTTGTGCTGAAAGCTCCGAAGTATTAGCAAATTCGATGGCCAGCATCAAGCCGATTCCCCGTACTTCTTCAATGAAAGAATATTTTTCTTGCAGATCCAGTAACATTTCCTTAAAATAAGCGCCCATCAGCTGGGCATTTTCGATTCCTTCCTTCTCCAAAACTTCAATTGTGGCTAATGCCGCAGCACAAGCCACCGGATTTCCGCCAAAGGTCCCACCATGGGCTCCTGCTTCCCATTTATCCATGATTTCCGCTTTTGCAATAATGGCACTAAGAGGAAAACCATTCGCAATACCTTTAGCCACGGTCCGAATATCTGGTTCAACTTCGAAATACTCCGAGGCAAACATGTAGCCAGTTCGACCAAAACCGGTTTGAATTTCGTCAAAAATCAGGAATATGCCGTAATGGTCACATAATACCCGTAAGTATTGGACAAAATCTTTCGGTGGGACAATATAACCCCCTTCACCTTGAATCGGTTCGACAATAATTGCCGCGACCGAATACGGGTCGACTAAGGAATGGAACATGTCATCAAATTGGTCAAAAAAATGTTTGGGCGTTTTCAGATCCACAATTGGGTAGGGACTCTTAGATAAGTGGGGAAATTCGGCGAAATAAACACCCGGCATCATTCCCTCATAGTGCTTGCGATAGCCTGCATTAGATGCAGTCACCGACATTGCGCCAATTGTCCGACCATGAAAGCTGTTTTTAAATGAAATAACTGCTGGTCGCTCGGTCACGTATTTTGCCAGCTTCAACGCACCATCATTGGCTTCTGCTCCACTATTACTAAAATAGACCTTGGTTTCTTCTTTTGACAGCGAGACAATCTTTTCTGCTAAGGCAACATAACTTTCATAATAGACGACATTATGCCCCCCATGAACCAGCTGGCTCATTTGCTTAGTGGCTGCCTTAACCACTTGAGGATGATTGTGTCCTAAATTGTTTACCGCAACTCCGCTGGCAAAATCTAAAATTTTCCGCCCATCTTCGGTATAAATATAAGTTCCTTCACCTTTAATCACGCCTAATTTTGTTGCTCGATTCGCTACTGGAGCCATTACGCGCTGGGATCGTTCATATAATGAAACCATTTTTACTCCTCCTTATTTTTCGACAGTCGCTTGAGACCACATTGCGCGGACGATCTCCTTATTGATATTTCCGGCTGTATTCAACAAACTCTTTTCCTGAATCATTGTCTTAGCACTGTATTCAGTAATTTCTTCGGGGTTTAACACTCTAGGGAGCCCTACTAATGAATCAATAATGGTTAAAAAAGCTTCTGTTGATTCCAAACTTAGCTGTTTCATTACTTTTTGAATTTTTTCTTCTTCCAGCGGTTCCAGATACTGGAGATAACTGCGCAACAAGAACGCATTCGCCTGACCATGAGGAATACCTTGATAGTACGTGTAGCAATACCCCATTGCGTGAACGCTGGTTACTCCGGTATGGGTAATAACCATGCCGCCTACCAATGAGACATACATGAGTTTTTCGCGAATTTCATTCGTCCATTCACCAGCTAATAAAGCCTGCAAGCATTCACCGAAAACAGCGATTGCATCCAACGCCCAGGAATTGATTAACGGAGTATTTCGTTTACTCAAATACCCTTCAAAGGAATGAGTAAAGGCATCAATTGCCGTATAAACACTCGTTTTTTCAGGAACTGCGGTGGTATACTTCCAGTCCACTAATGCAAGCTGGGGAAAAGTCAGTTGATTCCCAAAACTCACTTTTGTTCCAATATCATTTCTTACTAACACACTATAAGGAGTTACTTCGCTGCCTGTCCCAGCAGTAGTGGGAATCGCCACAATGGGTAATGCGGTTGAAAAAGTATTGCTAAGAAGTTCATCTGGAGTCAGTTCATTGGTAGCAAGCACCGCAATTGCTTTGGCCGCATCTAATGGCGATCCTCCGCCAATCCCGATTACAAAGTCAGCCTTAGCTTTTTTGGCTAAGGCTGCACCTAATTGGACTGTTTCTAGTGAAGGATTGTTTTCAACTTGATCAAACGCCTCGAAAGAAATATCATTTTCCTGCAAGGCGAATACTACATCTTGATAGGCTCCGGATTGCTTTGCAGATCGTTTGCCGGTTACTAAAAGCGCGGTTTGACCATAATTTTTAAAAATAGCCGCATAGTTACTAACCGCCTCACTTTCAAAAATTACCCGTGTAGGGAGAAAAAAATTGAGTTTCATCTAAATTGCCTCCAAATGTTTGATTAAATTTTCGACCGACTGTAATTGCAAGGTACGCATCGACTCCTCTGAATAAAATGACGCATGGGGAGTGATAATCACATTCTCTCGATTTACTAATGGTTCCTTTTCAAGATCTGGATTTTCGCTTGCCAGTACGTCTAGTCCAGCACCACGAACCCATCCTTGGTCTAACGCTTCTAGTAAAGCTGCGTGATCCACATTGGCACCTCGGCCTAAATTGAGAAACAAGGGCTGTTTCTTCAATCGTTGAAAGAAAGGACGATCAAATAAGTATTGGTTTTCACTTGTGGTTGCCACATGGTTACAAACCACATCTGCTTGCTCTTGAATTTCAGAAAAGCTAACTTTTTTTATTTGAAGCTTTGCTAGTTCCTCCGTCGATTTGTAGGGATCATAGCCAATAATTGACAGCCCAAACGCTTGCGCACGTTTGGCGACTGCTTGTCCAATCTTGCCACAGCCAACGATTGCCAGTGTTTGTTCAGATAGACGGTGCATTGTACCGACTTCCTTGTAACGCCATATTTTCTGATGATCAATTAGCTGAATATATGCTTTTAGTTTGCGATTTAAGCTTAGTAAAAGCGCAATCGTATGATCCGCCACATCTTCGGTACAGTAGTTAACTAACGGGACCACCTGGATATTTTTCTTCTTAGCTGCTGCTAAATCGATGGTGTCATAACCAGTTGCATTCACGGCCACACACGTCAGCTGCAGATCATTTTGAAAAAAGGACCTGTCCAGTTTTAAAAAAGCAGTAATCAAGCCATTCATATGGCTGACTTTTTCCAGAAATTCTCGCTTATTTTGATAAGGATAGATTTCCACTTCAAGATTTTTATTGTATGCTTTAAGAGCGTCTACTTCTATCGATAAATCACGACTGGCTAAAACGTTCGGATAGTCACTAATTAGTACCTTCATTGTCCACCTCCTACAAACTGGCAATAACTTCACGAATTAAATATGGTAATACGCTATAAGAATACGGTTTATAAATTCGTTCCTTCCAAGTATGAGCTCCTTTACCGAACACACCTAAATTCACCGCTGGAATTGCTAACTGCTGCATCGCTTGAACCGGCAACGGATAGATCGTTTCCATACCTGGAAAGTTTTTCATCATGCTGTCGATTTCTTGATCGGTTTCTCGCATCGCTAAATAACTGCTGTCTGACAAAAAAGGGAAAAAACGTCTTTGTTGAAAGACTTCGCCGGTTTCTTCTCCCACTTTTTTTGCAGCCTGTTGAATGGCTTGATGTAATTTCGAGTGAGATTCGATTTCGTTGTGAGGACAAAAAGGAGGTGCTAAAAACAGCACAACTTTCGGCTGGTCATCCCCCCAACTATTTTCTAACGCATCAATTAACGCAAAGCCAACTTCTCGCTTGTCTCGTTTATTTTCAGCAGATAACAAGCCTTGCAAAATGGTATCTACCGCCACCCCAGCATTGCGACATGCTGTCAAGTAGTCTTCAAAAAGATACACGGTAATAGAATGATCGATTTTCTCTGGGGCAGTCCCAATTTTTTGTTGGTAGGCAAGTAACCGCCGATCCAACATTTCGCTCACTTGATCAACTGCCGTTTGTGTGACCTCTAACAAACTAGCTAGTACCTCTTTAGCTGATCGTTCATATAAAAAAGTATTGAAATATAACTGAGCTGCCTGAGCAGTTTGCACATTGTAAAAATCCTTGCAATCTCTTTGATACAAGACAGAAGAGGGCAGGATTTCTTCTTCTTCAATTTCTTCACACAAATCAATATTAGTATTAATCGCTAAATTGATGGCACTGGAAATCAAGGTGGGATCGACACCTTGCAAGGTATTCCCCACATGCGCCTCACGTCCTTTTATATAGAAGCAAGACAACATTTTTCCAGCCGCACCGGTGTACAAATACCTAGTCTGATCTTCTTCAGACAGCGGGGACACAAAATCGGTATTAATTGCGGCAATAAATTCATACCCCTTTTCTTGAAACTGAACCAACTGGGGCAGTGCATCGATTATTCCGGTATGATCATTTTCCTCAACTGGATTTCCCATAAACAAAAGATTAAAGGGTAATTGATCCCCCTGCTGTGAGTAAAATAGTAGATTCATCAAATGAACAGCGATTCCACTTTTCATGTCCAACATGCCGCGACCAAACGCCCATTCACCTGAACAAGCCTCACTTCTCAGTATTTCGTCTTCTTGAAACGTCTGAAAGAAATGGCAAAGCTTATCTGGATCATAGGCGAGGGATTTAATTTTCCCAAAATCTTCGATCCCCACCGTATCCATATGCGCATGTAGCAAAATAATTTCCTTGGTCCCCTCTTTTGGTAAAAAGGCAAAAACATTTTCTCGTGCATAAGGATCGTCCATCAATTCAGTTGTCCAGACCAATTCGGGATGCTGGTTGAAATAAGGAAAACTCCGCAAGATTTCCTGAATTTTCAGACAGATATCCCGCTCACCGTGCTTCGAACTGTTGATACTGGGAATTTTTACTAATTCTTTAGCTACTGTTTCAATTTGCTCTGCTAGCGGCAACTCTTTAATTTGCTGATACACAGATTTCCCCTCCTTAGGCTCGTTTTAATGGAAAGGTCATGCAGTGAATGCCTCCACCCAATTTTAAGGTCTCTTCTAAATTAATTTCGTAAACTTCGATGTTGCGGTGGCGCATCTGGGTATTTAACCATTGATTTTGGGCAAGTGAAATAACTCGACGATTACCAATTGCTTGTACATTATAGCCATGCTGAAAAATAGCAGCCTCAGTCCCTTCAATCAATGCAATGTTCAATTCCTGCAACAAATCGAGAAACTCATCTGGCAAGCCTGCTTTATAACCAATCGCTGTGTCCGGTGTAATGAGATTAAAGCACATATCTAAATGCAAATACTCAGACTTGGCCTTCACTGCGTGCAATGAATAACCGAAGGGTTCCAGTAATTCTTTTAATTGCCGAAAGCCGTTTTCATTGGTTCGATCCAATAATCCTACAGCAATTGTATGCTCGTTTAACAGAACAAAATCGCCCCCTTCAAAAATACCATTTCCAGAAATAGTACCTAATAACGGAATTCCTAATTTTTCCATTTGCGCTTTAAAGTAGTGGGTCTCTGGCTGACGAATACCATGCTTGTATCTGCCTAATACATAGCCTTCCTTCACGCAACAGCCGAAATCTCGAGCGAAAACCCCATGGGGCAGTATTTCTGTTGCTTGGGCAAGTTGAACTTGGATCCCCAATTTTTGATATAAATTCTGAACTTGCTCAAATTCGCGCTGTATTTGTCCATCATCTATTTTTCGCAGGTCCCATTTTTTAGCTATTTCATTAATTTGACTTGTTTCAGTTACATGATTGGGATCAGACAAAAGTACTTGTTCTAGCACCCCAATTCCATTTTTAACGTACATGGTCTTCCCCTGCCTACCTACTAGTTTATTTCAGACCTGTCTATTGGACTATCTCATCCAATAGACAGGCAACCTTAACTTTTAACGATTATTCTTGGGCAGCTTCTGCTGATTTTGCCGCAATTTCTGAATATTCTTCGACCCACTTGTCAAAATCGCCATTTTCTTGTGATTCTGCAATCACTTCATTGATTTGCGCCACCAACTCAGGATTTCCCTTTTTAACCGCAACTGCTGTATATTTGTAGCGATACTCTTCCGGGATTTCAACATCGGTGAAAACAATATCTGGATTTGAAATTAAATATTGCTGTGCCACTGTATCTTCAATGACAATGCCATCAATTTTTTCCGTGACTAGCTCCAAAATAAGATCTGGAACTTTTTCTAAGGTGACGGTTTGTTCTGGCTTGATTGACTCAGTAATAATCGTTTCTTGTGTCGTTGATTTTTGAGCACCTAATCGACTAGTTTTTAAATCTTCGACCGTTTTGTATTTATCCGCATTTTTCTTTAAAGTAATCACTCGATTCTCAGATTTCAGATAGGGATCAGAGAAGTCAACAGATTCTTTTCGCTCTTCAGTTATACTCATTCCAGCAATCGCAATATCCACCGAACCTTGTGTTAATGAGCCTAAAATTGAGCCGAAAGTCATGTCTCTTATAACTGGTTCAACCCCTAGTTTTTCTGCGATTTTTTCGCCAAAGGCCATATCTACTCCAACAATTTCGGTTGAAGAGTTATTCAAGTCAATAAACTCATACGGTGCATAGCCGGCAGAAGTCGCTATTTTCAGCTCGTTATTATCAATAATATTATCTAGATCAGCGTTCTCGGTCTGGCTTTGTTCGGTGCTGGTACTGTCTGTACTGCCTGATGCAGAATTTCCACAACCTGCTAAACCACTCAACACAAGAATTGCGATAAGTCCCATTAGAATATTTTTTTTCATGCTGTTTCTCCCCCATTGTTTGTTCGTTTTAGTTTGAATTCCATCAATACTGTCAGTTTCGTTATAATTACAGAGAGAATTAAGTAGATGACTGCAATCGCAATAATCGGCGCAAACGGCTGGTAGCTAATTCCTCTAATTGTATCTGCTTGGTACATTAAATCCGCGATTCCGATAACTGAAGCTTGGGAAGATGCCTTAATCGTACTGGCAAATTCATTTCCTAAAGCTGGCAATATGTTACGCAACGCTTGAGGAAAAATGATATAAAAGGTTGTTTGAAACCGGCTGAATCCAATTGATCTGCCTCCTTCATATTGTCCATGATCAATCGATTGAATACCTGAGCGAATGATTTCGGCAATATACACCGAACTTCCTACTGATAATGCAATCAAAGCGGAGATAAAGCGGCTCATCTCAACACCAAAAATCATTACCTCGGGAATACGAACCCCTAAAAGCGGGATACCATAAAAGAACAGGGCTAAAAGAACCAAGATCGGCAATGACCGAATAATCTCAATATACAAACTTGCGATGCGACTCACGATTTTTATTCTGCTCATCCGCATACTAGCAACAATGATGCCTAACAAGATCGCAAAGACCATGGTCAGCAGACTCAAAACCAGCGTCATTACCGTCCCTTGCACTAAATACGTTCCAAATTTATCTAAAAAACTTGTTATACGATCCATTCCTTCACCTCTTTTAAACGATTTTTTGTAAGAAACTGGAAATGCGTTGATTTTCATGGGAAGCATCCAAATTTTCTGGAGCAATCTCAGCAACTATTTTCCCTTGATCCATAAAGATAATGCGATCGGCAACTTCTTTTGCAAAATTCATTTCGTGAGTAACAATCACTGCGGTCATCCCGCCTTTTACTGTTTCTTTCATGACACTTAAAACTTCACCCACCATTTCAGGATCTAACGCACTAGTCGGTTCATCAAAAAGGATCACCTTTGGCTTCATCGCTAAGGCACGGGCAATTGCAATCCGCTGTTTCTGGCCTCCGGATAAATTTTCTGGGTACGCATCTTTTTTATCAAGTAATCCTACTCGCTGCAGTAGCGTTTCACTTAATTCATCTGATTCTTGTTGAGATAAGCCCTGCAACTTTTCTGGTCCTAAAGTGATATTTTTTTTAACGGTTAGATTGGCAAACAAATTGAAATGCTGAAATACCATCACGGCTTGTTCGCGAATTGCATTATTATTGATATCTTTGCGATAAATATCTTCTTGATCGATTAGAATTTTTCCATCATCGATCTTTTCCAACTTGTTAATACACCTCAATAAAGTTGATTTACCTGAACCAGAAGGACCGATGATGACGACGACTTCATTTTCTCGAACTGACAATGATACATTTTCTAACACAGTTTGCTGATCGAAATCCTTACGAATATTTCTAATTTCGATGACATTATTCTTTATTTCTATGACATTACTCTTTTTATTTCTCCCCATATCCATCACCTTTATCCTTTCGTTATAGCAAGTATATGCAGGATAAAGAGAATCGTCTAGGCTATGTAACCAGCGATGAAGCGTTTCATTTATGATTACATCCATTAAAAATACTTATTTAAAAAATTTAGATTATGTCACAATCAAGTATCATTTTATGACGCAAAAATTAAATTTATTGATCTTATTGCGAGATTGATAATAAAAAGCTATAATACGTGTAAGAAAACTTAACACAAGGAGTTTTTGGATGAAGCTTAAAAATTTGAAGACCTTTCATTATTGCGCTACCTATCTCAATTTTTCTCAAGCTGCGGACTATTTGAAGATTAGCCAACCCGCCGTGACCAACCAGATCAAAAATATTGAAGCAGCTTTAGAACATGAACTATTTGTTCGAGCTGGACGAAAACTTTTTTTAACGACTGCCGGAGAAATATTATTTAATTGTTCGACTGATGTATTTAGACTTTGCGATGCAACAATCAAGGAACTGTCTGAATTATCTCAAGGCAAACTGACGTTGCGGATTGCAGGGGATGTGAATTACTTATCGATGCACGTTTCAGCTATTATCGTTGAGCTGTATCAGGCGTTTCCCGACGTAAAGATCGAAATTATCACTGTGGAAAATTCAAAAAAAATTTTTGATGGTGTTCGAAACAAGGAATACGACATTGGGATAATGAGTGCCAACTACTCTGACTTTGGGATTCGACAACGCCTCATTAGTGAAGAAAATGTCTCTTTGATCGCTTCGGTGGCTGTAGCAAGCGCCTTGAAAAAGAATCCTGATTTAGAAGTTCCCTTATTGGAATACAATTCAAAGTCTTCCTATAATAGTTTTCTATGGGACTTTATGATTCAAAACAACTTAACGAATAGAAAGAAAATTACGTTTAATAACTTGGAATTGGTTCGAAAAACTTTATTAAGCAACACAGGTATCGCAGTTTTGTCGGAGGATGTGTTGAAGAAAGATCTTAATGAAGGAAAAGTTGAAGTGTTGACCGTTCCTAATTGTAAATCGGTCAAAATTAAAACGCGCTTAATCTATCGTGCAGATAATCCGATGTATGCAAAGATCAAAAAATGTTCTGATTTGATTGTGGAGGGGTTGCAGGTAAATAGTTAACATGGCATTCGCTTGAACCTAGCGATTCCCAATCTGAAGAGTTCAAATACCTTCTTCTCAAAGAAATGTTCAAAGAACGCAAAAATACCAGCACAACCTCTAAAAAATCGGAGTCCTGCTGGTATCTGAATTAATCTGATTATTCTTGTGGATTTTTAATGCTGGCTGGATCAATACCTAATGCTTCACACATTTCTTCATTGACAAAGAATTCCAAGTTTTCTGATTCTTCAACAGGCATGTCCGCTGGTGTTGCTTCACCTCGTAAGATTTTCGCAGCCATTCTGCCAGTTTGAGCGCCTAACTCTTCGTAGTTAATTCCGATTGTTGCGATACCGGCTTCTTTGGCATCGTTGATTGCGCCAGCTACTAATGGGACTTTTTTCTCTTTCATGACATCACCAACTAGGGTTTTCGCACTTGCAAACGTGTTGTCAGTTGGTAGGTAAATGCCATCTACTTCATCAGCCACCGTTTGAGAAACTTGTTGTACATCGTTGGTGCTGGTGACGGTACGAATCACTGGTTCTACACCCGCTTTTTCTAATGCTTCAACCGCCAGATCTGCTTGTATTTTTGAATTAATTTCACCGGAATTGTACATGATTCCGACTTTTTTAGCATCAGGAACAATAGATAACAACAATTCGATTTGTTCAGCAACAGGTGACATATTGGTGGTCCCAGTAACATTTCCACCAGGTTCTTCGTAGCTGCTGACTAATTTTGCTTCCTTCAGGTCAGTCACACAGGTAACAACAATCGGAATATCCGTCGTTGCTGTTAATAAGGATTGTCCGGCAACTGTAGTTACTCCCAGCAATAAATCGGGATCTTCTTTCACCAAGCGTTCACTCAGACTCTTCAAATTATCTTGACTGCCTTGAGCATTTTGGTAGTCAATATTAACTGTTTCCCCATCGATAAAGCCTTCTTCTTCCAGTCCGCGAACGAACCCTTTGTAGGAGTCATCCAATGATTCATGTTCCACAAACTGTAAGGCTCCAACTGTTTTTATTTCATCCTCAGCCTCAGATCCTCCTTGCCCACATGCACCTAATAACACCAAACTCATAATACCTAAACCTGCTAATACTTTTTTCATTACTTTCTCTCCTTTTCGTATAAAAAAATCGTCCACTTAGATAGTCTAAGTGGACGATTGGATATAACGAAAGTGAGTCTTACTTATTCCGCTCTATTCTCAGCCACTTAGAATTACCTACGTGGCTGGTGACGCGTTGAAACCCATTAGCCATCATAGATACAAACTTTGTCCGTTTGTATCCTGATGAATACAAACGTATCTAATAATAGCTAACGTAATAGCGGTTATTCAGTTGTACGAGATTATTCTTTAACATGGTAAAAACCTCCAACCGATGAATTGAATTTAGTATACCCTAAGATAAATTAAATGTAAATGAGAAAAAGGCAAATATTATTAAAAAAATTTTGAGAACATGAACTACCTAGTTGTTACCTATAAAATTAGGCTAGACGAACCCATTACTAATTGAGATAATAATGTATCCAGATTTCAGCAAAGGAGATAATAAGATGAATGCTTTATACTTCGAAAGCTTTGGTGATTCCAGCGTTTTAACCTATGGCCCGTTGCCTACCCCCTCAATTAATGAACAGGATTTATTAGTCGAAATGTCTCTGATCGGTTTAAATTATGCCGATATTTATCGTAGAAAAGGCACGTATCATATCGAAAAGCATTTGCCTTACATTAACGGCTATGAAGGAATCGGAACCGTTACCGCTTGTGGCTCACAAGTAACTAACTTTCAAATTGGTGACAAGGTACTTTTTGTAGATGTGCCATTGGCCAACGCAGAGCTGGTGCGTGTTCCAGCTGATCATGCCATTAAGGTTCCTGTAGATTTACCGGATGAATTGGTTGCCAGCATCGGCTTACAAGGATTAACTGCTGATTTTTTAGCCTATGATTTAGGTAGAAATCAATCAGGAGAAACTGTTTTTGTTCATGGAATCACCGGTGGCGTCGGTCAAATCCTGTCGCAACTATTAACAGCAAATGGTGTGAATGTTTATGGCGCAACCTCCACCCTTCAAAAGCAGCAGTTGGCATTAGAACAAGGCGCAAAAAAAGTCTTCTTACGAAATACGGACTGGGAATTGGAATACGCGAACTTTTTCGACACGGTTTATGACGGAATTGGCAGCACCTTGAAGGACAGCCTAGCCCTGGTCAAAAACCGTGGAAATGTGGTTTTTTTCGGGATGGCAGGTGGCAATCCGCCGGAAGTTGATTTTATTCACTTATTGTCGCAGTCAAAAAGTATCTTAACAGGTGATTTGTGGGATTATTTAATCAGTGGAAAGGAGCGTACAGTCAGAAGCGAGCGGTTATTCTCTTATTTTAAGAATGGCAAAATTCAGATTAGTGCTCCGAAAATTTACTCACTTGCTGACGGAAAAGCGGCCCACGATTTTCTAGAATCTGGCAAGAGTATGGGAAAGATTCTTTTGAAACCGTAAAAATGGTCATCAGGACTGAAAAATCCTGATGACCGTATTTTCTACTTATGCCGCAGTATCGGCACCTTCAATATTCGCCAATTCTTCCTTCAACAAACGTTTGTCGTAAGATCGAATGAATGGCAGATAGATAATGAATGCCACTACTGCGCAGACAATCGCTACTACGGCAGCTTTCCAGTCACCACCGGTACTAATGAATGCGCCTACCCCAACCGGAGATGGCCACGGCATGTTGGCAATTACCGGACGAATAATCTCTAATTGAACAGCAAAGTAAGCGATACTTGCTGAAGCCATTGGTGCTAAGAAAAAGGGCAAGGCCAAGTATGGATTGTAAATCAACGGCACCCCAAAAATCAATGGTTCATTGATGTTGAAAATCGCTGGTACTAAGGCTGCTTTACCTAGTACCTTTAATTGTTCCGATTTCGCCATGTACACTAAAAAGAAACAAAATCCTAAGGTTGCGCCCGATCCACCAACAGTTACAAAAGCATTGTTGAACTCGCCAGCTAAAGGAAGATGTGCCCCGTCAGCGTTCAAGGCCATATTGCCTAAAGTAATTGGTGTAATCAGAGAGAAGATAATATTCGCTCCATGAATCCCCACTAGCCATAATGCGTGAACTAAGAAGTAAATTACCATCACGCCGAGCCAACTATTGGTCAACTGTGTTACAAAACCAAACGGTACCGCCACTAATTGGAAAATGTCTGTGTTGAACGCCACTAAAATTCCTATTAAAATCAATACCACAAAAGCCACTAAAAAGGCTGGAATCAAGGCAGTAAATGCGCGAGATACACCTTCAGGCACTTGTTCCGGCATGCGGATGACCCAGTTTTTTGCTACACATAAACGATACAATTGAACCGCAATCACCGCCATGATAATGCCCGTAAAGATCCCCACTGTTCCTAAACGAGCTACACCGTCAGCGCCAATCGCCCATCCGTTGATAATGTCTTGTTCAGCATCGGTCAAGCGAATCATTGAACCATTTTCCATCACTAATTGGGGAATGGCCATGAAGAATGAAAACAAAGAAAGCAATGCTCCAGTAATTGGTGCCATATTTAAATCTTCTTCTTCAGCAATAATTTTGGTGTATTCATACCCCAAACCTACACAGAAATACAAAGCTAAAATCCCCATAGTTGTACTGTTAGCTAACATATATAGCTCACTGACTCTAAAGAAGGTGGAATTGAAGATTCCTTCTAAAAAGGGAAAAGTCATTGGCAAAATGTTGAATACCAAGAACATGGAACCCACGATCGTAAAAGGAATGGCGCCCATCCCGGCACCCATAATTGCCCGAACAATTTTAAACTGAGCCAGTTTACCTAAAGGCCCCATCAAGGTTTTTTCTAAGAATGTAAATAATTTGCTGTTTGATCCGTCCATTTTTTATTCACTCGCTTTCTAATTCATTTTGGCAAACTCCTGAATGTACTCGTAATGCTTATCTTTTTGCAAATAAATTCGTCTGATACGCTGGATACAAAAGGCTGAGAGAAAAATCCCCACTAATAGGATCGTTACAATGGCTGCTCTGGCTTGAGAAGAAGTCGCCAAAAAGGGATACAGCCGCCGAAATCCGCCGGCAGTAAAGCTTAAGACCAATAGCAGTAGATTCATGCCTAGTTGAATAGAATGATAAAACTTATTATGGCGCAATTTATTTTCGATTTGATCCGTCATATCACCGTAGAGCTTCGCATGTTCAGCAATTGCCGGTAACATTAAGAGCATTAAACTTGCCGGCAGCAGCGCATACCAGCTGTGGCTCATAAACAACATCAACAGCCAATACAGATTGCTGAAGAAAAAACCTGCGAGCAAATAACGTAAGAGCAAAAAGCGGTTGTAGCGGAAATTTTTCAAGGCGGTCTCTTTTTTTAATTCGGTCATTCCTTTTTTACTCAAGCCAATCTTCTCCTTTCTTATTTACTCGCAGCTTGGCGTTGGTGCAAAACCAACATCTCAGCGGCTACTTCCTTTAAGGTCATGGTAGTCATCAAATGATCCTGCGCATGCACCATAATTATTTCCATTTCAATTTTTTCACCACTAGCATACTCCTGTAATAAACCAGTTTGTGCTCGGTGTGCTTTCACCAATGAGTCATTGGCGTCTTCTAATTTTTGTTCAGCAGCAGCAAAATTGCCTGCGCGCATTTGCTGGAACGATTCGTGCACCAGCGTTCGAGCCTCACCACTGCTTAAAATAATTTCAAAGGCCACTTCCTGTAGTTTTTCCGAATCCATCTTTTTTCACTCCTACTGTCTCTTCTATTAAAACGATTCAATTAACTTTGCAATAAATTCTTCGTGATTTTTGCTGGCTACCAATTGGGCACAAAAAGCTTCGTCCTCAATAATTGGTACCAGCAAGTGGCTGACTTTCTCTAATTCCACCCGGCCCAGCTTATCCGGCGACATTAGAATTACCAGCTGTATCATGGGATAATTGGCTTCCCAATAAACACCTTTTGGTACGACCGCCACAGCCACATAAGCCTCTTCAGTTACAGCTTCAATCGGATGAGGGACCGCCAAGCGGGGTGAAAAGGCCACCGAACTATAGCTTTCCCGCAAACGCAGCTGCTGATTAAACGCTTCTTTAACTGGCTTTTGTTCCACTACCTCCAGCCGCTCTAGCAACTGATCGACTATTGCCGCTTTAGTAGAAGACGAATCCAAACGAATAAACAGCTCTGGCCGGAAACACTGATGAATCAACGCAGTTTGGGCAGCTTTCTTCTCCGCATCGGCTGCACCATCCTTCAATGTCGGACAGTTACAGGGGCGAAAACTGGATAATTCGTGATTGATTTTTTTAATGTCTTCTTCTCCTACAAACACGCTAACGTAAACAATCGGTGTATGATGGATCACGTTGGGCAGATTAATGGAAGAAATAATCAAATCGATTTTATCTAAATCCTGATCGGCAATCTCGTAATAACTGATCACCTTTTCGATTAAAATTTTCGAACCGAATTCTCGTTCTAAGCGATTTTTGATCATTTGCGAACTTCCTAGACCGGTCGCACAAATCACCAGTACCCGAGCCTTTTGATCATTGCGATAGCGCTCAACCGCCGCTGTTAAATGAATGGTTAAATAAGCCCACTCACTTGCAGTAATTTCGTAGGGTTGAAAGATCGGCATCTGCGAAAGATACTTAATCGTTAGCTGCAGCAAATCCCCATAATGCTTGCGAATATCTTCCAGTAGTGGATTTTCAATGCTCATATTATTTTGCAGTCGTAGTAAAAATGGTGTAAAGTGCATCATTAAACCATCAATTAAAATAGTATCTTGCTGGAGCTGATAGCCTGTCTCCTGATCGAAAGCTCCCAACGCTTCTAGCAACTGATCCTTAATTTCCGCCTCGCTATAGGTAGTTTTTTGAAACACTCGTTTAGCGGTAATTTTATTGCGCAAATGTAGGGCAATGTAATTGGCCTCTTCATGGGGAAATTCCACTGCCATGCTTGCAGTAATTCGCTGTACAATTCGTAGAGCGGTTTGGTATTCCACTGCTTCCTCTGACAGTTGAATCATGTTGGTATATTCAATTTCAAACCCCGCCTGCAGCCGTTTGATGGCTAAACCAATGTGCAGAACAATATTGAATATAATAAAGTCAGACAACTTCAAGCGCGCTTCGCGACACTCGTCTAAAACGATAATGACGATTTCTTCCACGCTAATGCCATCTAACAGGTTGGTATAAGTAGAAAACGTGTATAAATTATCCTGCAGGCGCTGTAAAAAGAAATAATTCATCATAAAATGGCGAATATTTTTCTCGTTACCTACAGCAAAAATTCCCCGGTTGCTTTTACTGCCTAATTCAATATGGTAGGGTTTTAGCAACTTTTTAATCTCCACTAGATCATTGGAGATCGTTGAGCGGGAGACAAACAATTCTTCTGCCAGATTATCCACATACACTGACTTTTGTTCGAAAAACAATTGATTCAGGATGTAATACTGCCGATCCTGGGTTTCGTGAATGGCACCTTTATCCTTTGAAGAATGCTGCGACTTAATTTCCTGTAAATAAAACACTTGAAAACGGTCCTGACTGTCCACCACCAAACGATAACCATAGCCCTGTTTGCCCTCAATCCAGCCCAGCGCCAGATCCTTCAACGTATCCTCCAGTAAATGCAAGTATTTCCGCGCCGTCCGATCTGACACACCAAGACGATCAGCTAGTTCATGACTGGTTAAAAAAGCCGGCTGGTGTTCATATAGCAATTTTAGAATTTGGGTCTCTTTCTTACTCAACATGTTGATCAACCTTTATCTAGATATTTTCTTCCACAAGTTTACCCATTTTTTCAATCCCCATCGGAATTGGCACATAAGCCTGCGGCGGAATATTGACGATTGGTTTATTGGTTTTATTGGCTGCTTTTTCCAAATTGGCAAAATACATTTTTGTTTGTGGACTAACTAAGTAAAGATCGTATTCATCCTTGGCAATCGTCGTTGCACCCTGAGAAGCAGAGGTTGCATCCAGTTCAATTTCCTGCCCTTTTCCTTGCAAATATTCGGTTGTTTTCTTAGCAATAACCGAAGAAGACATACCACCTGCACAAATAATTAATGCTCGTTTCATATAAAATTCCTCCTATAATAATTAATCTAGTTCAGCGCCATTAATGACGATCACTTTTTGTAGTAGTCAAACGACAATTTTTACTACGTTCTAATGTACCATTTTCCTCATGATCATTGTCTCCATAAATTTATTCATTTCGTCGGTGATGATGCATGATACGTTAGCTTAGCTCTAGCCAAAATAATTTCAAGTAATCCTCCCTTTCTTTCCATGATCTTAGAATAATAGATAGCGCTTTCTATGAGAATACAGATTATTTCCTTAGCATTACGGAAGGGGGTTCATCATATTACAGAAAGCGGATTGGAAAGCTTAACCTATCAAGCATTCCAATCCGCTAATTGACTAATTTTTTTGTTATAGAAAAAAACAGCTGCTTTTTCAGATAACCTGAAAAAAGCAGCTGCTATTATTAAACTCGATTGGGTTGTTCCTGTAGACCTTGGTTCTGTAATTTTCCCAGCACAGCTGTTAAGTACACCACCAGCGGCAGAACAACCACACCTAGTCCCACGAATAGCAGTCCAGGTGCATCGCCGGAATCCGCCATCAGATAAAACTTCGGCAAAATCCCCAAAAGTACTAGACTGATCCTCATGCTCAACCGTTTCACGCTGGCTATCACCAACCGGATTGAGTCAGAAAATCTGCCACTTGAATCCACTAAAGCTATCCATTGATACAAGCGCAGAGCCAACCTAAGTCCTAACGCCAAAGCTGCATAAAGTGAAGCGATAAATAAACATTGTGGCAGGTTGATGATGGTCTGTTCACTACTAGTAATTTGAATAAAGATCAAGCCTGCAAACAATACCAGCGCAGATGCAAAAACTAGCACTGCACCCCTTAATAAATAACTTCTCATTTTCGTCATTTAGCCAAGTCCTCTCTTTATTGTTCCATTAGTGTACCCAGAATAACGACGGCGAACAATTGCGCTTGGTTCTTTCTTAAGACCCTTAACCAAAACTTTGAAACTCACATCTCCTGATCGTAACGCTTCAACGAATAGGTCCTCACTGCGAAAACAACGCATAGAATAAATAATGTGTACCACTTGTACAGCGCAAAAAGATTTTCTCGTGAAAGTAGATCTCTTATAAAATCAAATCGTTTCAAAAGATCACTGGCCAAGGTAATCCCTGCCATAACGATTCCCACAATATAAAAAGTCGTCAGCGCAATACTATCCGCCTTTGCTACCACAGATTGCCAACGTTCGTCATTTTTATTTAGTTGCTGCTGAACCAGCTCATATTTCACACCGTAAAGGACATAGCAGACAACAAAAATCATGGGAATTGCCATTATCAGATAGATCATTGGTTTTCCTCCTTTTGATTAAAATGCGTTGTCGTAGTATCTTAAGGCACCGTATTCGATGACATTTCTTATCATGAATAAGTAAAAAGCATATTGAAGAACTGTTCTTAAAGCAATTGTTGGTGAAGAAGCGCTAAACACCGCAAAATAAATGTAACCTAACGCCGTTATTAGAAAAAGGGCATAGAAATAGATCATTAAAATCTTGCTGGACTTCATGACAATCAATTGCCAGCGCTCATCATTTTTGTATTCCTTCAGCTTTTTGTCCTTAAATCTCGCGTTTGCTACGATAAAAGCAGTTAAAATCAGTAGCAGTCCTAATATCATTCTTTGTGACATCATTCATCCTCCTCCGGTCTAAATACTTCCGTAATTTCCACCTCAAAAGCCGAGGCAATTTTAAAAGCCAGCTCTAAGGACGGTGTGTACTTGTACTTCTCAATCGAAATTACTGCCTGACGGGAAATCCCCACCCGATCTGCCAAGTCAGCCTGGGTCCAATCCCGCTCAGCCCGCAATACTTTAATGCGATTTTTAATCAAAATAAACGCCCTCCTTGCTAACCTCTTCATTACAAATTGTAAACAAGTGATTACTTTTTGTCAATACAGTATTACTATAAGCAGTTAAAATTGGACAGATTCCTTTTTAGACGAAAGTTCTTACAGTAATTGAAGTTCCCACTGGTCCAGAGAAATCTTAGAATATCAAAAAAGGCGAAAAGTAGCCAAACACTACTTCTCGCCTTTTTTAATTGGACCAAAACTTAGCAAACAGTCGCGGCAGAATCGGTGCCAGCAACAAATAAAAAATGAAATTGCCCGTACCATGCAGTAAATCAAAATAAACACCTTGCAGATAATAAGGCCAAAATGCTGAAATGCCATAAATCAACACATCACCGCAGGCAGTCAGAAAACCAAACATAAATCCAGTAGCAAAAGCAAAGATTAACTGTAAACTTCTATATCGTTGAAAACTGGGAATCCTCCCCAAAAAACTGCTAAGTAAAACAATCGTTCCATACGCGAAAAGCTGTGTCAACGTCCACGGTCCCATTCCCATATAAATATTGGTGGTAATAATCGTTAGCACCGCAATCAAAAAACCTCTGCCAAATCCTTTGTTCAAACTGACTAAAATAAAAATCGTAGTAATTGGTTGAACATTTGGAATAAACTGAAAAGATGTGCGGCCGACAACGCAAGCCGCCGTCAAGAGTGCAATAAAACAAATGTCCCGCACACTGAAGCGATATTGATTCTTTTTAAGCGAATTTTCTAACATTAACTTCCACCTGATTTCTCTTGTTTGTCTGATAAAGCCGTATCGATTACTTGATAATCGCCTTGAGGAACATCCACTTCCCAAAAAGTTGTTCCCGGATTGCATGCTTGTAAAATTACCCGCAACACACCTAAATGACTGACTATCACAATATCCTGTTTTTGTTTCAGTAATTGTTGGAATTTTGTCAGCACCCGCCAGCGAAAATCGAAAAACGGCTCAGCGTCTGGTGGGGTTGCCTCGAAAGGCTCATCTAACCAGTTTTGCCATTCAATCGGAAATTTCGCTTGGATTTGATCTGCATTCATGCCTTCCCACAAGCCAAAACTCTTTTCATTCAATTCTGCTAAAGCGAGTTTTTCCTGGGTTGGAAAAATCAATTGTGCGGTTTCCTTCGTTCGAACTAACTCACTAGTATAGACTGGAATATTCGTTGGAAGAAATGCCAGTTTCTTTTGTAATTCCAATGCTTGGTTGATACCGGTTTGATTTAATGAGACATCAGTTGTCCCATAAAATAACCCGCGATTATTAAAGTCGGTTTCGCCGTGGCGAATTAAGTAGATTTTCATAGCCAACCTCCCAACCAAACTAGCGTTAGTAAGAAACTGACTTGACTCAATGGCGATCCCGCTCCCAGTGTATCCCCATTAAAGCCATCCACCTTTTTCAGCACTAGCCAGCGATAAGCCGACGCAACCAGAACATTCACCCCATAACTGATCACTCCAACCCTACCGAGAAAGAGCAACAGAACAATCAAAGTAAAAGCTTGAGCAATTCCGATATCTGCCGTTTTGGTATTCACGAAAACGGTCCCGGAACCCTCGGGATTGTCGCCGGCGTAGCGCATATTATAAAATAACAGAGAAATACCGTTTTTTCCTACGACATTCAGCAGCAGCACAATAAATAATTGTTGATAGATAGTAATGTTGGGTAAAATCGTATAAAAGCTGAAAATAATCAGTAAATAATAAAAGACCACCGCCAACACGCCATTACTCCCTACCCGGCTATCCTTCATAATCGCCAGCATCCGTTCTTTGTTCCGGGAAGAAAACAGACCATCTGCCATATCCGACAAGGCATCTAGGTGAAAGCCGCCTGTGATACAGACATCAAAAAACAGCGTCAAAATCCAAGCCATTCCCGAGCCAACTAGTAGTTGTAATAGCCAAAAAGCCAGCATTTCAATACAACCCAAGATCAGGCCAAACAAGGTAAAATAACGTACACCCGAGCGGATCCCTTCTAACGGCTCCTCAATTTCCACTGGAATTGGAACTCGGGTAAAAAACTGAAAATAAAGAATCAGACTATTAATCATTTGAGTTTTACCGGAATGCCAGCCACTACTAGAAAGGCCACATCCGCTTCCTTTCCTAGAAATTGGTTAATGCGGCCGAAGACATCGCGAAACCAGCGGACAAAAGGCTCCTCTGGTACAATTCCTAAGCCGACTTCGTTCGTGACAATCACCAATTCCACTGCCTTTTCCTTAGCAACGGCAATAATTTTCTGCCACTCGCTTAAAATTTCCGCTTCAACTGCTGCTTTTTCTTGCTGGGAGAAACCGGCAATTTGTTCATCAATCACTTGATAATTTTCACCAAACCGCTGCTGCATCAAATGATAAAAATAATTGGTGGTTAACATGGTCGCACAATCCAGTAAATAGGCTTTTTCAGGAGCAGCTTCCATGAATTCTGCCAACCCAAGAAAGGCTTCGTGAGTTATCCAAGATGTCGAACGCCGTTCTTGATGCAACGCCACCCGCCGTTTAGTTTCTTCGTCCTGCGCCACACCATTTGTCGCTATGTAACATACCGGCTCCTGATCACCAAAAAAACTTTCGGCAAACTTCGATTTTCCGCTTCTGGCACCACCGGTAATTAATGTAATTTGTCCCACTGCCGGTCATCTCCTTGTAAATTCTCCAATTTGTTTTAGCTCTGGATACCGCGTCAACAGCTCTGCTAGCTGATCTTTTTTTACTGCCAGCAGTAAAACCGTCGCTGGTCCAGCCGAGCATTTAGTGTCTACACCTTGTTTAAACGTCACTTGAAAATCAGCATTCTCTACCATTAACTGCGCTTCGTAACCAATCCCCTTTGATCCCACAGGCAGAAGATCTACCACCGCCGACTCATTTTTCAATTTTTTTACAATATCATAGGAAAAAATGATGTCGCGATTTTTCACTACATCGTTGGTAATATACGGCTGACCCAATTGAAGTAAGGCGCAATCTTCTTCCATTTTAGGCAATGCGTGATCTGCAGGGATCTCCCCTATCAAGGTGATGCCAATGCTAGTGGCAGTGGTTACCATATTTTCTTCAGTGCTGCCATTAATTGGTAAATCCGACAGACCAGCTTTTACCATCTCACCTTTGATTCCTGATAAAATTTTCCGACCAGTCGGCTCATATTCATTCCCAATCAAATCAACAACGCACAATGGTTTTGCCCCAAAGCAAATAAATTCCAGTAGCGGTACCCGTAAACAAAAAGCAGCCGTAATCGCCGGATCAATATAAACCGCATCGTGCTCTTTTTGACCGATCGCCGCACTAGTATCACAAGCAATCACCAGCGCTTTTTCTTCAAAAATTGGCAGTATCGTTAAATCGCGATAACTTGTTGGCAGACTCATCTTCTTACTCCTTTAGATTTATTTCTTCCAATAAACACTGGTATAAATGCTGCATGTCGTAAACTTCCGGCTGAATCGTCACAGACTGACCATCTTTCTTAATTGCCTTAGCTGTCACTGGACCGATCGCCGCAATTTTCAGATGATCCCAAAATGGTTCGGGCAAATCCGACAGCTGACTCACCGTTTCAAAAAAAGATTCCCAAGCAGAAGGACTGGCAAACAGCACATAATCAAGGCTATCCTCTTGCAGCAATTGAATCAGTTTTTGCCGATCCTCATTCAAAAACTCATTTTTGTAAATAACTTGCTCTAGCACTGTGTGTCCACCCTTAGTTAAAGAATCGTAAATTACACGACGAGCCCGAAGCGAATGTGGCCAAAAAACCCGTTGCGGCGCCGTTACTATTTTTAACCATTCATGGACCAACCCTTCGGAAAAACCTTCTTTTGGTTGAAAATCCACTGAAAAGCCTTTTTCCTGCAATACGTTGGTGGTTTGGTTGCCAATGGCTAAAATTTTTGCCTGAGGTTGCAGCTGGTTAAAATCGAAATAACGAACGCCGTTTACACTAGTGAAAAAAATCCAGTCGTACGTTTGCTCCAGCGCTGAGCAAGCGACAGCTTGGGTTCGGTTCATAGGAATGTCAACAACCGCAACCTTCCGCTGAGCCAAGGATTGCCGAATAGCTTCTGGCATCGTTGCTTCTCTAGTGTATAATAATTTTTTCCTGATCGTTTCTGCACTCCTCAATCAGCTGGATTGCCCCTTGCTGAATTAGTTTAGTTGCGACCCTTTTACCTAAGCGCTGAGGATCACTATCTTTTTGCGTTTCTTTTAGAAGAACCACGCCGTTCTCACTGCCGATCATGCCAGTTAATTCATACACGTCACCTTTTTTCTGGCTGTACGCGCCCACTGGGAAAGTACAGCTGCCATCTAGACTACCTAAAAAAGCTCGTTCTGCGGTTACCGCACCAGCAGTCGCTTCATCGTTCAGTTTATTTAGCAGTTCTCGAACTGCGGTGTTGTCCTTGCGACATTCGAAAGCCAATGCCCCTTGCCCAATTGCTGGTAGCATAGTGTCTGGTGAAAGCTCTTGATGAGGTACACTTTCCTCCAAGCCCATCCGTTCTAAGCCAGCTAAAGCCAATACAATGGCATCGTATTGCCCTTCATTCATTTTGCGAATCCGAGTATCAATGTTACCACGAATTGGTTGAATATCAAGATCAGGACGTACATGTAATAACTGTGCCTTACGCCGCAGACTGCTGGTTCCCACTACCGCTTTTTGTGGTAATTTATCTAGATTAAGATCGGCTTTGGGAAACAGTAGTGCATCCGTTGGTGATTTGCGTTTTAAAAAACAGCCAATCGCTAATTCTTCATGAATCCGCGTCGGAATGTCCTTCAAACTGTGAACCGCAAAATCAATTTTACCTTCTCGCAGCTGATATTCCAGCTCCCGAACAAAGGCCCCTTGACCGCCAATCGCCAATAAACTGTGATTGGCCAGGTGGTCGCCTTTAGTTTTTATTTTGACTAACTCCAGCTCAATCTCTGGAAAATGTTGGTTAAACAGGACCAATGCCTGCTTAGTTTGCGTGGTCGCCAGCTTGCTGCCGCGGGTTCCAACCTTCAGCTTCTTCTTCATACTTTTCCTTCTTTCACCGCAACGTTTTACGAGCGAGGTTTCTTTTTCCCTTTAAACACTGGGGCACTATTTTGGTAACAAACATCTGGCTCTTCTGCTTGCAGGTTCACCCAGCGAGCCAAGGCAAAGAAATAGTCGGACAAGCGATTCAAAAATTTTAAGGCTTCGGGATTCACGGCTTCCTCCAGCTCCAGCAAAGCTACTGCATTGCGTTCGGCTTCACGAGCGACACAGCGACAGACATGCAAGGTGGCTGCTGCCGGTACACCACCAGGCAAAATAAATTGCTGCAGCTCCGGAGTTTTCGACCAGTACTCGTCAATTTTTTCTTCCAGCCATTGAACCATCTCAGCTTCCATTTTATAAGGTCGCTTCTCATCCGGCGTAGCGAAATCTCCGCCGCAATCAAAAATCCATTGCTGCACCTGCAAAAGCTCCCCCCGCACCGGATCGTCCTTGCTTAGCTGAGAAACTGCCACACCAGCATGAGAGTTCAAGGTATCAATCGACCCATAGGCGTGAACTCGCGGCGCATTTTTTTTCGCCCGTCCGCCTCCAACTAGCCGAGTGTATCCTTGATCGCCGTAACGTGTGTAAATACTCATACCTTCAGTTCCTCCCCCTGCATAATTTGATAAATTTTTTCCATATCTAAGCTTTCCCGCAATAAATCAGCAAGTTTGTCGTATTGCTGATTTTTGTATTCCTGATAAGGAATCGCTACCTTTTCAATTGGTGGCAACCCTTTGGCACTGCGGACTTCATTTAGCAATCGACGGCGCCAACCGCTGTTGTCAAACACCCCATGAAGATATGTCCCCATCACCTGACCATCAGCGCTAACTGCGCCATCCGCCTTTTCAATCGCTTCACCATTGGCGGCAATAATATGGGCAAAAGCTTGTTCTTCATGATTTTCTGTCCGACCCATATGAATTTCGTAGCCGGTCAGCAACTCTTCTCCGCTCTGAGCGGTCACCTGCGTCGTTGTCTTTTCTGATTCGAAATAGGTTTCAGTATTCAACAAACCTAACCCAGCTAAACTGCCGTGAGTGGACTCAATTTGATTCGGATCATGCAGCCATTTGCCTAACAACTGGAAACCGCCGCAAATGCCGAGAATCAGTTTGCCTTCTTGCCGCACCCGCCGAATTTCCTCCGCCAAACCAGATTCCTCTAAATACAAGGCATCCTCCAACGTATTTTTGCTGCCAGGTAAAATCAAAATATCCGGACTCCCCAGCTGATCTCCTGGAAATACATAACGCACCGACACATCCGGCTCAATCGACAAGCTGTTAAAATCGGTAAAATTAGAAATTTTCTTCAACGCAACAATCACAATGTCCAGTTCTTTTTGGGTGTTGTACAACCGATTAACCTTGTTTAAAGCCACACTGTCCTCATCCTCAATGTTCAGCTGAGCGTAAGGAACTACCCCCACCACCGGCACATCAGTCAACTCTTCGATCATCCGCAACCCCGGCTCCAATAAAGCCACATCGCCACGGAATTTATTAATCACGATCCCTTTAATCCGCGCCCGTTCTTCCGGCTTCAGCAAATGAATCGTGCCATAAATCGAGGCAAACACCCCGCCTTTGTCAATATCTGCCACCAAAATCACTGGCGCGTCAGCAATTTTCGCCATGCCCATATTGGCAATATCTTTACTATTAAGATTGATCTCGGCCGGACTGCCGGCTCCTTCTAAAACAATCACATCATTTTCTGCTAGCAGTTCCTGATACAGCTCCGAGATTCTAGTAATCAGCTGCGGTTTAAAATTATGGTACTCCACTGCGTCCATATCCGACAGCACTTTTCCCTTAAAAATCACCTGGGATTTGCGGTCAGACGTAGGCTTAAGCAGCACCGGATTCATCCGTACATCCGGTTCCACTCCAGCCGCCTCTGCTTGAAAAACTTGGGCCCGTCCCATTTCATCACCCGTTAACGTGATATAGGAGTTCAAGGCCATATTTTGCGATTTAAAAGGAATCACCCGCAGCCCGTCCTGATGAAAAATCCGACACAAGCCGGCTACCAAAATACTTTTGCCTGAATCAGAGGCAGTTCCTTGCACCATCAAGCTTTTTCCCATCACTGATCACCTCACTCTTTTCTCCATAAATTCTGCTTCGTTTTTAAACAACGGCGTTTGCAGCTGCTGATGAATTTTCACTAGCCACGGCTGCTCCAGTCCGGCATGAGCCAGCATCTCTTCATCCAAAAAGACCTCTTCCTTTGCGCCTTCTGCCACCAGCGAGCCTTCTTCTAATATGTAGAGATAGTCGCAAATTTCGTACATTAAATCCATGTCGTGACTGGAAATAATTACCTTGGTTCCCTGCTCCAGCAAACGGAAAATGATGTCAATCATCTGCTTACGCCCGGTGGGATCTAAACCGGCTGTGGGCTCATCCAACAACAGCCATTTGGTTTGCAGCACCAGCACACTGGCAATCGCGATTTTTTTCTTTTGCCCATAGCTTAAATATTGAATCGGCTTTTTCCGCAACGCCTGCAATGCCAACAAATCGAAAACCTCATCCAAGCGTCGGTCAATCTCACGTTGATCAAAGCCTAAGTTTTTCAAAGCAAAGGAGACGTCCTCTTCCACAATCGAATAAAAAATTTGATGGTCCGGCTCTTGAAAAACAATTCCCACCTCTTGGCGGTACTGGTATAAAGCCTTTTTCTGATAATCCAGCGGCTGATCCTGGTAAATCACTCGGCCGCGGGTGGGCTTCAACAAACCCACGATCGCCGCAAACAAGGTCGATTTACCAGAACCGTTGGCTCCTAAAATCCCCACCGCCTGATGGGTATCAAAGCGCAAGGAAAGCTGATGCAGAATTTCCATTTGATTCTCATAGCTGACACATAAATCTTCAACTGCAAACATTCCCAGCCCTTCTTTCCTTACATAGGAAAATCCCCATTAAAAAATTTCATTTCCAGTGACAGCGTCATCTTGTTAAACCGATCAAAGGTCTGCAAAAACAGCAGCTTAATCATCATGCCTAAAGACAGGTAGCTGTTTTTCAAGCCATTAAAGCCAAAACGCATCTCCTGAGATCGTTTCAAAATAAAGACTTCATCTAAAAAGATAAAAATAAAACGGTACATCAGCATCGTCAGCTCAATCAACAGCAGCGGCAAATGCGCCCGCTTCATGACCTGGAGAATTTGCTGAAAAGGCACCGACAAAATATACAAATAAGTACAGACGAGACAACTAAAGGAGCGAAAGAAAAGATGCACTCCCATGTCCAGAGAAGCCGCCGAAATCCCTAAAAAGCGGCCGAAAAATGGCAAACTAATCAGCAATTCTTCGGCATTCGGACTAGTGGTAAACAAAATCGTGATCAGACTCACCACCAGAAAAGGCAGCGGAATCAGCAGCCATTTCAAATAGCGCTTAGGCGTGACCTTGGCAGTATAAATGGTCAACGGTATGATCGCCAGAATCAACAGCCCCTGCACCAGCGGGTTGGTTAAAAAACAAACCAGCAGCAGGCACAGGTAAGCCACACTTTTTTTCATCGGCGAAACTTCCAGCAGCCGATTCTCATAGGCGATGCGGTCAATCAGCAGCACTAGTTTTCTTTCCTTTGTAATAGCCTAAAATGTAGGTGATGATCCCAACACCCAAGCTACCCTGTAAGGTAAACAGCAGGCTTTCGATTTCGCCGCTTTTTGGTTCCAAGATGGATTCAAACCAAGGAGTGTATTCTGGATCGATCTGGGTAATCATCTCTTCCGCTTCGCCATCGGAGCCGCCATATTCGCCATTTTGGTTGATTAACAACGCCCCTACCATCAAAGCTGCCACTGCCAGCAGTAAAATTAGATTCAATTTGGTTTTCGATTTGGTTTTACTTGCCTCCATGATTCAAGACACTCCCCTCATTCATCGGAAAATTCGCCGAAATTAAGTTGTAAGCCACCACGGTCAACAGTCCTTCAGCAATGGCAATCGGAATTTGCGTCAACATGAATACACCAGCAAATTTGACAATCGCACCCATCACGCCGCCAGCCGGATCAGGAAAGACGATCCCCAGCTGAAGTGACGTCATAAAGTAAGTCGCCAAATCAGCAATAAAGGCACACATGAACAAACTAATCGAAGCCGAAGCACCGGCTTTTTTCAGCAATTGATAGACCCCATAGCCGACAAAAGGACCAACCACTGCCATCGAAACCGCATTGGCTCCTAAAGTTGTGATCCCTCCGTGAGCCAACAGCAATGCTTGGAACAACAAACAAATCGTCCCCAAAACACTGATAACACCTGGGCCGAATAAAGCCGTCCCGATCCCCACCCCGGTTGGATGAGAAGTCGATCCCGTCACGGACGGAATCTTCAAGGCCGAAAGAATGAAAATGAATGCGCCGCTAAAGGCTAACAAGACTTTATTTTGCGGGTTGTCTGCCGTGGCTTTTTTGATACTGATTAAACCGTAAATGAAAAATGGAATAAAGACTGCATACCAGAATAAACACCAGCCTAACGGAAGGAATCCTTCCATAATGTGCATGGCATAGGCTTTTTGTGGCATTAAGAAAAATAAAAGGGCTAATAGCATCAGGAACTTACATGCCTGTTTCAATTTGTACTTCATCAGATCTCTTCCCTTCAAAAATCACGATTTTTGTACACAATCATCGTACTGAAATACGAAAGTTTCGCCTCCTCGGTCAACGCTTGAATGCCCACAGTGATCTCTTCGGTTTCCATTGATGCGTCACTGACTAAAATCGTTTGTTCTAACAAATTCTGTTCCCCCAGCAGCTTCAAAATTTTCGGCAAAGCGACCGAAACCTTCATTAGAATAACCGTTGAAAACATTTCTAACGCCGCCTTGATTAAAGCTTCATCCTTGGTCGCCGGCAATACCGCATAAGATTCATCATCCATCACCAAGGGAATTTGCAGCGAATTGGCAATTTGAGTGAAGGAAGAAATCCCAGCAATGGTCTCGGTTTCCACCTCCCCCTGCACCCGTTCCAATAAATAGGCATAGGTGCTGTAAATCATCGGATCGCCTAATGTAATGAAGGCGACATTTTTCCCCTGCTGTACGTCAGCAATAATTTCCGCCGCAATTGCATCCCAGGCTGCTTGCTTGGTTTCCAATGTGTTCACCATCGGAAAATGCCGCTGCTTAATTTCCAAATCTTCCTTTAGATATGGCATAACAATTTTCAAAGCCAAGCTTTTGCCGCCTTTTTTCGGTTCCGGGGTATACAAGCAGTCCACCTGATGCAAAACCTTTTGCCCCTTCACCGTCAATAAATCGGAATCTCCCGGTCCGGTACCAATGCCATAAAATTTTGCCATCTTAGTCACCTGTCTCCATTACTGTTTTCATGTGGTCAATAAACATCTCCTGAACCACTGGAAATTCGCCTAAACCTTTCAACACCGGTTCCACTTCAAAGCCGGCCTGCTGCAATTGGCTCTTCCATGAATCCTCGTCGTCTGACGCCATGTCGTTGGTGGCATGATCGCCGGCCACCAGCATGAAAGGATACAAGCTGATTTTTTTGAAGCCCCCGTCCTTCAAGCGCTGAACCACTGACTGAATTTCCGGATAGCTTTCCACCGCACAGACAAAAACTGGTTCCTTCATCAGCATGTGATCCAAGCAAGCATAAGCCGTAAAGGCAGAATGCTGACTGCCGTGGCCCATTAAAACTAATGCTTCATCTTCAGAAAAATCCGGCGTCAAGCTCTTCAACCAATCGACCATTTTTTCAAAGTCGCCTTGACTGCTTAACAACGGCTTGCCTACTTCGATGGTTTTTAGTTTATCTTTGTAACGTTTGGCTTGATGGAGCGCCTTAGAATACTCGCTGCCGGAGATGATGTGTAACGGCTGTACGTACACCTCTTCGTAGCCAGCATCCACCAGTTTTTGCATTTGCTGATCCACCGTCAAAATAGTCAGGTCTTCCTGCTCTTTAATTTTTTTGATCACCTTATTGGAAGTGAAAGCCCGAAATAGGTCATAATCAGGAAAAGTTGCGGCTAATTTTTCTTCCACCGCTTCAATCGTTTTCTTACGAGTCTCTGGATAGCTGGTACCGAAGCTAACAGCAATAATGGCTTTTTTCATCGGTTCATCTCCTCTAATATTTTTTCCAATACACTTTCATAGCTAGGTTCCTTCGTTAGAATCACTGGAATGTCGGCTGCATCAAAAACAGCTTTAGTAAACTGACCCATCACAATAATTTTCCGTTGTCGTAGAATCTCTACTTCCTCTTGATCTAAGGCTTGCAGGAATAATCGAGCGGCTTTGGAATTCGGGAAATACATTAGATCAGTCGTCTGCCACAAATCATGAATCGGCGGCACAATTTTTTCTTCATGGGTCACTTGATATTGACCGAAAACCTGCTTACTTTTAATAGAAGCAATTTGTTGCGTCTCACCTAAAAATAAGGTTTCTGGCGTACAGCTAAATTCGCTTAAATCCGTCAAATGCTGGTCTGATTCGATCCCTTTTTTCCGTAATTCAGCACCGGTATGATGGCCGATGGTAACAAATTTCAAGCGGCTTAATTTGCGCCAATCAGTTTTAGCTTGTTTCATCACTTGAATAAATACTTGGATGCTAGTTTTATCTGTGAAAACCACTTGGTCAAAGCTATCAAAATTTAGCGTCAAATCATACTTCGTTAACTGTGGCTTTGGCAGCTCGACTACTTCTGCTCCTAAATCGGTTAAGCGACTAGTAATTCTTTTCTTTTTGCTGTAGGGAATCGCAATGCTGATCGAAAATAGCGGTCGTTCCTCGAAAAAGTTCAGCTTGCTGCGACGACTCACTACATCGCCGACAACGATTAAGCTAGGCGGTTGCAGATTGGCTTCCTTGGCTAACTCGAAAATTGTCGCTAAGGTGCCTACTACCGTTTTTTGCTGCTTGCGGCTGGCCCATTGGATAATCGCCGCTGGTGTTTCCGCAGATTTCCCGTATTTGACTAGCTGCTGAGTAATTTCTTCCAGAGAAGACATCCCCATCAAAAAAACCAGCGTACCTTCCGCTTTGGCAGCAGTTGCCCAATCGACGGCTTGCTCTGAATTTTTCAGTCGTCCGGTATAAATATGGAAGCTGGCCGCTAAATCGCGATAAGTCACCGGAATTCCGGCATAGGCCAACCCACCAATGGAGGAGGTAATTCCCGGAATCACTTCAAAAGGAATACCTGCATCCTTTAAGGTTGAACCTTCTTCACCACCTCGGCCAAATACATAGGGATCGCCACTTTTTAGCCGTACGACTCTCTTACCTGATTGCGCTTTTTCTAACATAATCGCTTCAATTTGATCTTGAGGAACCGGATGATAATTCGGCATTTTTCCTACATATATTTTTTCACAATCAGTTCGGCAGGCGTTCAAAATAGCTGGATTAATGAGGCGGTCGTATACGACAACATCCGCCTGCTGGATTTTTCGCAAGGCTTTGACCGTTAATAATTCTGGATCACCTAGACCCGCTCCGACTAAAGCAATTTCTCCTGTCATTTCTTTTTACTCCTTCTTTGTTAAAGCTAACTGGACTACTTCTTCTGTTGTGTTCGCAATTTGGGGGTACTCCAGCTTTTCCCGCTCAATTACAATGCAGGGGATGTTCAATTTTCGACAGGCGGTGACTTTTTCCATGAATCCGCCCGCTTGTCCGCTTTCTTTAGTAATCATGACCCCCGCTTGGTTATGTCTTAAAAGCGCCAGATTCATTTCTTCAGAAAAAGGACCTTTGACAGCTTCAATTTGATCAGCCTGCAACCCTAACTCTTCGCAAATTTGTAACACCTCAGCCGTTGGGAGCACCCGAACCAGCAATCGTTCCTTTGGTAAAAAATCGCTAAAGCGCGCCAATGTTTTGCTGCCGGTTGTTAAATAAATTTTTCCTTCGTACTGGATTGCTTCTTGGCAAGCGGCCTTTATTGTCGGCACCCTTTGGACACCTTCAGGCATTATAGAGGGACGCTCGTAGCGTACATAGTCACACTCTTCCTGCTGACAAGCTGCGATAGTATTTTTAGAAACCTCTACTGCAAAAGGATGCGTGGCATCGATCACTTGGTTGATTTGTTTTTCTTTGATAAATGCGCAAAGCTCCGAAGTATTCATCCGACCTTGTACCACTTGCACAGCTACCTCCGAAGCTAACGTTGCGCCATAATCAGAAACAACGGACAGATAGAAGTCCAGTCCTTGCTGTTTCAAAGCTTCCGCAATTTTTAGACTATCAGAAGTGCCCCCCAAAACTAAAATCATACCTGATACCCGCGGGGAGTAATCATTTGTCCCTCTGAAACGAAGGTCTCCTTGTTACCAATTAGTACTACAGTAGTCATATCTACTAGCGTTTCATCTAAGTCTTGAATGGTGGTGAGAATCCCCATTTCTTTTTTACGGCCAACATCCTTAGCCAAACCAACAATCGTCTCACTCGGTTTGTACTGCTGAATAATTTCCAGTGCTTTTGCTAAATGTTTTGGTCGACCTTTGCTGCGAGGATTATACAGGCAAATCACAAAATCAGCACTGGCTGCTGCATGTAGCCGTTTTTCAATAATTTCCCATGGCGTCATTAAATCACTCAAGCTAATATGGCAAAAATCATTCATCAGAGGTGCACCTAATAACGCAGCACCAGCAATGCTGGCAGTAATACCTGGAATCACCTTTACTTCAATTGGTTCTTCTAGCTTGCTGACCAATTCTAAAATTAGTCCAGCCATACCGTAAACGCCAGCATCTCCACTAGAAACGACTGCTACAACTTTGCCTGACTGAGCTAACTCAATGGCTTTTTTACAACGGTCAATTTCCTGCTTCATACCCGTACTGACAATTTCCTTCTCACCAACCAGCTCTTTAATTAACCGAATATACGTGGTGTAACCCACAATAATTTCTGCCTGCTTCAAGCACTCAAGGGCTTCAAACGACATTTTCTCTTTTTCACCTGGTCCTAGTCCAACCACATACAACATTATTTTCCGTCCTTTCCTAGTGCAAAGGTTACCCCACGCTGGGCATAGCGTTCGCTAATCACTTGACCATAGCTAGCTAAATCTGCGGCTGCCAAACTGACATTGCCAATCCCAGTCGTCTGCTTAACAAAGGCTGACTGAGGATACTTTTTTGCTGCTGACGCCAGTTTTTCAGCCGAATAGGTTTCAAAGGGAGCCTCTAACCAAGCAGCTAATTGACAGATCCCCGTTTCTTCCTTTTTTAAATCAATGCTGACGATTGTTTTAATCGAACGGGGATGAATCCTTTCCTGCTGACAAAAGTTTAAATACTCTTCCTTTATTATTTCGAAAGGTACCCCTTTTCTGGCACCGATCCCTAATACATACCGTCTAGGAACAACTTGGAGCACCTTTTCATTAGTTAGCTCTTCCATGCGATCTGAAACTAACAAAACCGCTGCAAAAGGTGCGATATTATCCTTCTCTTCTAATAAAGTTAACCCTCGTGTATCCTTTACCCAGTGCTCTCGTTGGAGTAAGCCAACTTTTTGATGATCAGCTAACAAGGCATTAATTCTTTTTGTATTTGTTTTAAAGTCGGGATACCAGCCGTCGATCTCCTGAGCGATCAGATCTAAGGCAGTTACATCCTGCACATCTGTTGCGGTGGTGATCACTGCTTGCCCGTTGATCATTTCGGCAATTTCTCGTGCCAACTGATTGCCGCCGCCAACGTGACCTGACAACAGACTGATAACATGCTGTCCTTTTTCATCTAGTACGATGACTGCCGGGTCCTGCCGTTTGTCGCTTACCACCTCGGCAATACTGCGAACCACAATTCCCGTTGCCATGATGCAAATCAGTGCCTCGTACTGTTTAAATAGCTGTTGCATCCCTTGTTTGAAATTTCCAGTAGGGATAATAGATAACCCCGCTGCCATTTTACTTTTTGGCACAAAAATCGGCAGCTCTGTTTGCCAGCTAGTCTGTAATTTTTGAGCTAGACGAATACCTGTAGCAGTCACCGCTATAAGTGCGATCTTAGTCATCTTGTTTAGCATCCCGATATTCATGGGGAAAACTCGCATCGTACAGCTTGGAATAATAAAATTCGTCCCCCAAAAAGTCCCCCACCATAATCAATGCTGTTTTTGTAATATTTGCCGCAGTAATTTCGTCCGCAATCTTTTCCAGCGTACTGACGATTTTTTTCTCTTCTGGCCAAGTTGCCTTGTAGACTACTGCTGCTGGTGTTTCCGGCTGATAGCCTCCTGCTAATAATTCACGGACTACTTCCTTAATTCCTTGAACAGAAAGAAAAATCACCATTGAGGTCTGATGTTGCGCAAGCGAGCGCAAACTCTCTTTGGTTGGCACGGGTGTACGACCTGCCATCCGAGTAATGATCACGCTTTGAGAAACTTCAGGTACAGTGTACTCCACCCCTAAGCTAGAAGCGGCTCCCAAAAAGGAACTGACTCCCGGTGTGCAGGTAAACTCAATTTCCCGCTTCTTCAATTCTTCTACTTGCTCACGAATCGAGCCGTAAATCGAAAAATCCCCCGTTTGAAGACGCACGACTTCTTTGCCGACTTGAACGCCTCGTTCCATTTCATCAATAATTTCCGTTAAATTCATGGTGGCACTATTAAAAATTTCACATTCCTTTGAACAATAATTCAGTAACTCTGGATTAACCAAAGAGCCGGCATAAATCACTGTACCCGCAGTTTGCAGCAGTTGGTAACCTTTTAATGTAATCAGCTCGGGATCACCAGGACCCGCACCTACAAAATGAACCTTTGCCATCGTTATTCCCCTTTTCCTGTTTCAATAATAATGACTGGATTTTGCGGCTTGTAGTAATGCCCCTTACCCAGCTTAGTATATTGTCCCACCTGTAGCTGGACTGCCTGGAAGAAATATTCTTGCTCCTCCAACCATTGGATCGCTGCCAACGCATTTTCTAATAAGATAAAATTCAAAACGAGTCGACCCTTATCTGTTAACAGCCTAAAGCTCCATTCTAAAATATCGGTTAGATTCCCACCGCTTCCGCCAATAAAAATGGCATCAAATTGTTGATCTAGCACTACTGGTGCTTTCGCTAAAATACCCTTAACATTGCTCAGCTCAAATTTCGCTTGATTTTGTTTTAACAGTTCCAAAGCATCTGGATTACTATCCAAAGTAGTTACCTCAAGCTGAGGATAGGTGTAGGCAGCTTCGATGGCAATACTTCCTGTGCCCGTGCCTACATCTAAAAAATTTTGAGCTGATCGCAGCTGCAATTTTGCTAAGCTGACCGAACGAATTTCTTCTTTAGTCATGGGCACTGCGCCGCGAATAAAACTGCTATCTTTCATTTACAATCACCACTACATTCATTTGATAGTCTTCATCAGGTACATCTTCAGCTGCAAATTGGCGAATACGTTCGTCAGGATAGCTTAAGTTTTCACCGATGAAAAAGCTGGCTTGTTGATCACGTTCTATCGCAGCTTGGGCTAACTGATAAGGACCGATTTGTTTATCAGTCACCAACGCCACTTTGGGCAACCGGAAAATCAAATCGAAATTCGGTACTTTGCCATGACTACTGGTGATAAAGCAATCTTCCATTGGCATCTTTAGCTGATTAAATAAATAATGAATCGAGCTAATACCCGGTAAAATGGTTAATTGTTCCGACGTAAAACGTTGGCTTAACCATTTACCAATACCGTAAGTTAACGGATCACCAGAGGCTAAGACGACGACTGAATCTGACAGCTTTTCCTTCAAAAGTGTTTCTAATTCCGTTAGCTTTTTAGGAAGCAGAAGACCTACCGCTTGTTTTTCGACGGGAATAATGGCTAGCTGCCGAGAGCTGCCGATAATCCAATCAGCCTCGCTGATCACGTGTTTGGCTTGATCAAATAAATACTTGCTAGTTCCGCCTGGGCCAATTCCTACCACGGTAATCATTGCCATTCCTCCATAATTTGAGCTAAGGGTTGTGTTGAAGCCAAGTAACCTCGTTGAGACGAAAAGATCACTACCTCAATCTGTGTTTCTGGCTTGCGATATTTTAGTAAATCCTGTGAACGTTTTTTTATTTTGTCAGCAATCATTTGATAGACTTCTTCGTAGCCGTAGTTAGCAATGATTTCTCCTGCCGCTTCGGTAGTGTTACAGGCCTGAATTTCTTGCAACTGATTGACGGGCATTCCCAAAAGTGCCAAATTGGCGATCAAAATTTCGGTCCGTGCATCGGCATCCTTGCTGTGAGTGGAGAAAATGCCCGCTGAAACTTTAATTAGCTTGCCTAGATGACCTACCATAAGTACTTCGTCAAAAGCTAAGCGCTGAACTTCTTTTAAAACATAGCCGACGAAATTACTCATAGAGACAATTTGATCAGCTTTTAACTGAAGCTCCTTTACAGCAAAATCTTCGCCGTAATTGCCCGGACACAAGATAATTTTTTTATAGCCCTGTTGTTTTTTCATCGCCAACTCGACTGAAATTGCTTGCTTCCAGCCTTCCTCGGACATCGGCGTGACAATTCCAGAGGTACCAAGTATCGAGATCCCGCCAATGATTCCTAAGCGACTATTCATGGTTTGCTTGGCAATTTCCGCACCTGTAGGGGCAAAAACGGTTACCAGAGCTCCCTTCTCAGAGCCGATAACCTGACGAACTGATTCGGTAATCATTTGGCGGGGCACCGGATTTATTGCAGCTTCACCAACTGGTATTTGTAACCCAACTTCGGTAACTCGACCGATGCCTTCTCCACCATCAATTTTAATTTCTGAGGTATTGTTACACCTGATTTCTACACCAATCAGCATGCCATCAGTGGCATCGGCGTCATCACCGCCATCTTTTTCTACATAGGCTATACAGCGATCTGTTTGCAATTCTAAGCCAGCAATTGGAATTGTTAGCATTGCTTCATTTGGCAGTTTAATTTGAACATCTTCCAAGGGCTGTCCTCGAAACAGATACAACGCTGCTGCCGTAGCTGCTGCTGCCGCACAAGAACCAGTAGTATAACCTTTGCGCAATTTCTTTCCATTATAGAAAACAAATTCCTCCATTAGTTGTCCCTTTCTGCCACTTGATACAGCAACGCATTGATAATTGCCGCAGCGACATTACTACCACCTTTACGACCTCGGGCCACAATTGCTGGTAACTCGCTATGATACAACGCTTCTTTCGATTCGGCTGCTCCCACGAAACCGACTGGTACACCAACCACTGCGGTAGGCTGCAAAGCCCCTGCCTCCACCATCTCCAAAATCTTGAAAATCGCTGTCGGTGCATTGCCGATTACAAATACTTTCGGTCCTTCTAAAGTTGCGGCATATTCGATGCCGGCCATCGAACGAGTGATTCCTTTGGCTTTGGCTTGTTTTGCCACATCAGGATCAGCAATATAGCACTTGTAGCCAATCCCTAGACGATCCAACACCCGTTTATTGATACCGCTAATTGCCATTGTCGTGTCGGTAAAAATCGTTCCTTCTCCTGCCAGCAAAAACTGTTCTAACGCAGCCACTACATCGTGAGTGAAGGTTAGATTTTGCAAATAATCAAAGTCAGCACTTGTATGGATCACTCGTTTGATGATCTTCTCCACTTTAGGTGAGGAGAAGTGATACGCTGGAAAGTCACGATCAATAATCCCTTGAATTATTTCAAAGCTTTCTGTTTCAATTTTTTGGGGATTTTTTATGTATTCCACAAAAATTACCTCTTTTCACAAGATATAGTGTTGGACAATAAAGGAAATAATACTGAAACTGACTAGGCTCAAAGCCCCAGCCACATATAACAACCGATTGGTTCGTAAAATATCTTCTTGCTGAGCCGAGCGAAGAGCGACTCCGATCGTCGGCTTATAAATCTCAATTCCGTGATACTGATGGGTACCGCCCAGCTGAATTCCTAGTGCCCCGGCTACAATCGCCTCTGGAAAGCCACTATTAGGACTTTTATGATTGCGGCAGTCCTTTCGACCAACTTGCCAAGCATTTTGGCTGTTCAAACCAAGCACTTTTGCAGCGCCCAATAGAAACAGCCAAGTAAGACGAGCAGGAATAAAGTTCCATAGGTCGTCCATTTTCGCCGAAAACCAGCCGATTGCTTGATATTTTGGTGTCACATACCCCACCATCGAATCCAGCGTGTTCAATGCTTTGTACATCATTGCTAACACTGGGCCACCAAGAAACAAGCACAAAAGCGGAGCAACCACTCCGTCACTCGTATTTTCGGCGATCGTCTCCACGGTTGCTTTGGTGATTTCCTCTTCAGTTAATTCTTCAGTATCTCGCCCGACGATCATTGCTACCTGCTTGCGAGCATTGGTAACACTATCAAATTTCAGCATTTGATAGACTTTTCTTCCTTCCAACGCTAAGCTTTTAGTAGCTAAGGTGGTGTAGGCGAGGTAAACGTAACAAATCGTTCCGATCCATGGATGTAGCCAAAAGGTCAAGAGAAGCAAGGTATAGGTTACTACCCCAGTTCCAAGTACTGTCACTAGCCACAAAACAACACCCCAGCGATATTTCTGTGCTTCTGTTTTCCCTTGAGTAAAGGCTTCTTGGAACCAGGCAATAAAGTTACCGATCAGTTTGATCGGATGTGGCCAATGATAAGGATCTCCCAGCAACAAATCCAATAAAAAAGCAGCAATAATCATAGGCTAGCCCTCACTTGCTCCAGTAAATCGGTCAAAAATTCTTCTCGCTGATAGAAATGCAGATGCAAGTAACTGGCAAAGGTGTTTTTCTTTTGATAGCCACCCTGCCACGTTTTAACGACTTCGCCATCTCGCTGTTTGTTCATTTTCATGACAGTCGGTTCAGCACTTGCAAACTGAGAATGGTGAAACTCGTGACCCGTGACCACTGTTCCTTTTTTGCCAATCAAATTGTCCTCTGTCATTTCCCCATAGCAATAACCAAAACGACGTAATCGATCGGTCATTTCACTGATCCCAGCGAAAATGCCAACCATCGGGTATTCTTGTTCTTGATAGCGCAAAGCAGTTCCGAGATACATTAGTCCGCCACACTCGGCTAAAATGTAGGCCCCTTGTTTGTGCTTAGCCTTGATGGCACTTCGCATCGCCGTATTTTTAGCAAGCCCCTCAGCAAATTCTTCAGGATAACCGCCGCCAAAATAATACAAATCGGCAGCTGGCAATTCCTGATCGTTGAGCGGACTAAAACTGATTAGTTTTACCCCATAGTCTGCTAATAATTCCAGATTGTCTTGGTAATAAAAATGAAAAGCCTCATCTAAAGCATAAGCTACCGTCAAATCCTTGTATTGCGGATAGCTTTTTGCTGTAAATTTGATTGTTTCATCGGGTAAACTAGCCAACATGCCAGATAAATTTACAGTTTCCTTCAAGGCATATGCTGCTTGATCAATCCTAGTCAATACGTCAGCGATTTCACGATCAGGAATTAAACCTAACTGACGAGAGGGCAGTTCGACACCTTGATTTCTTTTTAAATAGCCGAAAACAGGCACTATAGTATAACGCTCAATTGCCGCTTTAATCAGTTGATAATGCGTTTCTGAAGCAACTTTGTTGATAATCACGCCGCAAATCTTTAGATCGGGATCAAATTCAGCAAAGCCCTTAACTAAAGCAGCCATCGAAGTAGAAGCTGACTGGCCATTTACCACTAAAATTACTGGGCAATCCAAAAGCTTTGCTACCCCAGAACTGGAACAGCAGTCCTTGTCACTGCCTAAACCGTCAAATAACCCCATCACTCCTTCAATCACACAGATATCGGCTTTTCCAGCTTCCTTTTCAAATAAATAGCGTAAACGGTCTTGGTCGTTGATTAAAAACATGTCCAAATTCCGCGAAGGGGTGCCGGTAATGCGGGTATGATATTCTGTATCGACATAATCAGGCCCCACTTTATACGGTTGAACCCGATAGCCTTGCTCTTGCAAAAGCTTCATCAAGCCTAAAGTTATCGTCGTTTTCCCAGAACCGCTAGAAGCGGCTGCAATCATTACTTTTTTCATGCCAACTGCACTCCTTGATAATAGCTTTTATGTACCTTTATTCTGGTATACCAACAGCTAAGTGCCGAATGCTGGATGGCTGATAGAATCCTGGGAATTTGTTGTTTCTCTTCTACCAGTAACCCCACAACAGAACCGCTGTGAGCCACATTCACACCTAACAAGTCAAACTGCTTACTAAGCTTTACTAGTTCATTAAAATAAGGCTTCGGTAAAATTTCCTGATTCAAGCGAGCACTGAGCAAAGCTGTTTTTCCCAATTTTTGTAGACTTCGCTCTTCAACGGCTTCTAAGTACTGGCAATATACTTGATGAAACCGCTGACGTTGTTGATAAACAAGATGTTCGACTTGCGGCGAATGACATTCTTCAGTCAAAACCTCCTGCTCTGGCTCTAACACGATGACATAAAATTGAGGGCACCAGCCGCTAACCGCCCTGCTACTTCCTGTTTGCTGCTCAAATAGTGTTAGCGAAGGAAAGAGAATACTGTCGGTACGCTCGATGCCTAAACAAATTGCCAAGATTTCTTCTCGTGAAATAGTTTTATTAAAATAAGCAGCCACAGCCTGGCAAGTAGCAGCGATATCGGCAGTACTACTGGACATTCCTTTAGCAATCGGTAAGTCTGAATCTACCGTGATCATTAACTTTTCCAATGCTTTTTCTGAAACTTCAAGATGTTGGACTGTTTTTTTCGCAGCTGCTTGTATTTTTTTCGGCAGCAGTCGATCCCATCTTCCAGTACTGACGGTTATTCGAGAAAAGCTGTCAATCCCATAGCTGACCAGCTTTTGAGAATCACCTACCCACCCCTGCAGCAATTCACCGCAAGAGCCTGGACAAGTTGCCATCACCTGTCTCATAAAATCTCCTCCAACGCCGCTAGTAATCCTTCATTTTCTAAACGTGACTTGACGGCAATTCGATAATATCGTTGGCTCAAGCCTTTAAAGCTGTCACAATTACGGATCAAAATGTTTTTTTCAAGCAACTGGTTCTGCAGACAGCCGGTTCCACTATAACGAAAGAAAATATAGTTGGTTTCACTAGGGTAACAGTGGATTATCGGTGCGAATTTTGTCATCTGTTCAGCTAAAAAGGTACGTTCTTTTTTGATGTATTGTTGACTTTCCTTGATAAACTGTCGCTCCTTCAAGGCTTGCTGTCCCGCTAGATCAGCAAACGTATTGATGTGCCAAGGAACGGTTTGATTTTCTAACTCTTGCAATATTTTCTGATTACTAGTTAACAAATAGCCTAAGCGCAGACCCGGAATGGCAAACATTTTCGTCAGTGAGCGAAAAATGAATAATTGCGAGTATTGATTGATGGCTGAAACTAAAGATTGATCCTCTGGGGAAAAATCCATAAAGGCTTCGTCTACAATCAGTGTGAGTTGATTGGTCTGACAGAAAGTTAACAGCTGCCAGAGCTCCTCTTGTTTTACGCATTGACCAGTCGGATTATTGGGATTACACAAGCAAATTCCTGTTACCTGCTGCTGTTTGGCCGTTTGGATTAAATCTGCTATCTCCCATTGAAAGTCATAATTTTCCAAATTGAAATAGCAAAATTCTGTATTCTGCTGATTAAAAGCCTCTTCATATTCAACAAAGGTCGGTGCCAGCAGCAGCAAACGACTGACTGGCAGTACCCTTCCTAACATGAAGATCGCTTCTGCAGCGCCGTTACCAGCATAAACCTGCTGCGGGCTAATATCATGAAATTTAGCAATCGCTTCTTTTAATGCCCGATAACGTAGATCAGGATAATGAACGAGCTGATCGATTCCTGATTGTAGAACGTTTCTTACGCCAACGGGAATACCTAATGGATTGATATTGGCACTAAAATCAATTAGCTGTTGAGGGTCTAGTTGATGAATTTCAGCGATTTCTTGAATATTTCCTCCGTGCTTGGCTGCCATATCAACACCCCATTTCATTTATTTAGCTGAAACAAATTCTTTATACTTACTAGGAATACCCAGAATGACAATCTCAGATAATCCTAAATTCACGACCGTTGCTATAGTTAATGGCACAAAAAGAACGAAAATCCCAGGTCCCATCAAAGGGTACAGCAACACGATGTCCAATGGTACATTGATGATATACGCCACCACCATTGAAACTGCCGAGGCTGCCAGTTTATTCTTAGCAAGTTTTCTGCGAGTCCAACTGTAAAAGAACATACACAGCGCCATGATGACTGCAATAATCAGGTGAATCGGCAATGAATTAGGAAAACCTGATAGCAGTGCTGAGATCATGTGGCCAAAGAACCCTAAAAAAGCCCCCGCCGCAGGTCCTAACACAATTGCGCCAATAAATGCTGGAAATGAGTCCAAAGCAATCGAGCCTAAAATCTTGATGTTCGCGCCAATCACACACAGTGCTAACAGAATTGCCAATGTGGTTAATCTTTTTGTTGAATAATTCATTTTGTCCCCTCCTTAAAAAAATAAACACGGCGCTACCTGAAAAGAAGGTATCGCCGTGTTTTTTGCCTATCTACTTGTGCAAACAATCAGCAAATAATCTTCCCAATCCAATTATTTTCTAATAACTAATTCAAGGTATCCTGACTTTGCTTCATCCTACTCTCATGCCTTCCCGTAAAGTGGCAGTTTTGATTTCGTCAGCGCTTACAGTAGAAAGGGGCTGTTGAGGATTCTCACCTCATTCCCTTGAACCATTATTATTTATTCGATTGCCTTTATTATAACAAACATGTTCCCTCCTCGCGCTCCTGTCGTGAAATTAGCTACATTCTGTTAGTTTGAAATAGAAGAGGGCAAAATATTACTATTTACTTTTTTTACTATCCGTAGGCGATTAAGTGTTCGCCAGCTGTAATTGGCAAGCTGACTACTTGGTACAAAACTTCACCTTCTTGTCGGGCAAAACCTTCCCACAACACCTTGCCGAAAATATCTTCGATTACTCCAAGGGATTGTCCGACTTCTACCTTTTCACCCAGCTTCAAAGCCGGATACCACAGACCCGTTTGCGGACTTGACAGATAATGGATAGTTTCTTTCAATACCAATGGGTTCGCTGTTCTCAACGGCTCATCTAGAATCTGTAAAAAACGCAATAGTTGATTAGCATCGTCCATAAAGCCAGCGATCGCTGCCGGTAGTCGCTCGCCGAAGCCGCCTCGTTCAATCAACAAGGACGGAACTCCCTTTACACAAGCACAGCTACTAGCACCCCCTTGACTGTGCGAAGGGATTCCAAAGGGAAGATCTAAATACTGGAGCACTTCCTGTTCTTTTTGAATCATTTCTGGAGAGGCCACGCTAGGAATAAACGCAAAATGGTCCAAAGGCTCCGGTAAATCGCCACTGTGAAAATCCAAATAGAAATCTGCTAATGGGAAAAATTTTTTTCCCAAAGTATAAGCGATCTTTTCAGTTTCGGTACCAGTTGCAGTTCCAGGAAAACAACGATTCAAATTTTTACCATCTGTCGGATTGACAAACGCAATTCGCTGATAGAAGGCTTGTTGACTGACACATGGCAAGATGATTAGATTTCCTTTGAGATCATTGGGATTAATCTCTTGGCTTAGTCGTTTAGCGGCCTCAATTCCGGGGTATTCTCCTCCGTGAATTCCGGCAGTTATTAGTAGCGTGGCTCCTGGCTGCTGACCTTTGACGGTAACCACTGGCAACTCCAGATCGGTACCGGCTACCGGATAGAAAAAGCGCTCAACTGTTTGAGCTTTTTGCTTAGTTAATCTCTCTTTCACGTCTGCCTCCTATTTTTACGTCGTTGTTGGTTTCAGCTGCTGTCTGACCTTCGCCAACGAATACACCGAGTTCAACAAGTCCTGGGTGTAGGCTACTTTTGAAGTGCTGAAGGTCTCGCTGCTGCTTAACCGATCCACCACAACGCCTTTTTGCATCACTAGAATTTTGTGGGCAAAAGACTGAACCAAGGCCAAATCGTGGCTGATAAACAGCATGCTCATATTAGTCCTTTCTTGCAGCCTAACCAGTAAATCTACAATACTTTTTTGTACTGAAACGTCTAAGGCTGAGGTGGCTTCATCACAAATCAGCAGTTCTGGCTTTAGGGCTAAAGCCCGAGCAATACTGACCCGCTGACATTGACCACCGCTTAAATTATGGGCGTAACGATCTAAATATTCTTCAGTCATTTCCACCATCGCCAATAGCTCAATCGCTTTAGCGCGTTTGTCTTTTTTGTTTAATTGCTTGTAATTAAACAAAGGTTCTGTTACCACATCGATCACTTTCATTTTCGGGTTGATCGAAGCCATTGGTGCTTGAAATACCATCTGAATCTGAGGACGTAATTGCCAAATAGCTCGCTTGCTATAGGTTAAAATATTCTTTCCACGATAGATAATTTCTCCTTGGGTAGGCGGTTCCATCAGCATCAGCATTTTGACTAAAGTAGATTTTCCCGAGCCACTTTCGCCGACGATCCCGATGGTTTCACCTTTTTCCATAGTAAAGGAGATGCCGTCGCAGGCGGTCAGAATTTCTTTATTAGGCAAAGTAAATTCTTTGGTTAAATGCTGAACCTCTAAAATAACCTCAGACATGTAGCCCACCTCCTAATTCTGGTACTGCGGCTAACAACCGTTTGGTATAGTCACTTTTTGGTGATTCGATGACTTCTAGTACAGTGCCGCAATCCACCACCACTCCTTTTTCCATTACTATCAGTTGATCAGACACATAAGCCGCCATCGCCAAGTTGTGAGTCACTAGCAAAATTGAGGTATGATAACTCTTGCGCAGGAGCAAAAGCTCTTCTACAATTTGTTGCTGGGTCACTACATCTAAAGCGCTGGTGGGTTCGTCTGCTAATAATAATTCAGGATTAAAGGTCATAGCCATGGCGATACCCACCCGCTGGCACATGCCCCCGCTTAACTGATGAGGGTAGCTGCCCATAATACTTTTGGCATCCGGCAGCTGCATCTTGATCAGCATTTCTTCCGCTTTCTGACGGGCGGAACTGCTGTCAAGTGTGGAATGCTGCTGGATGTATTCTTCAAATTGGCTACCGATTTTACGAATGGGGTTTAACGCCGAGCTGCTGTCTTGAAAAATCAGCGACAGCTTGGTGCCCCGCATTTTTTGCCACTGAGCCGGACTTTGATCTAGCAAGGAATCCCCCTGCAGATCGATTGTGCCGGTTATTTTCGTAGTTTTAGGCAAAGCCCCTAGCACCGTTTTCAACACGGTTGATTTTCCACTGCCGCTTTCCCCCACGATCCCGACAATTTCGCCTTTTTTCATGGCTAAATGAAAGCCTCGAACGCTGGGATGCTGGTTGCCTTCATAGCCCACCGATAAATTTTCAATTTTCAGCATAATTTTTCACTCTCGCTCAAATGTGACGTCTTTAGTCAGCCAATAATAGTCAATCGGATACAACTGGATCCCCTTCACTTGATCGGTATGGAACAGATAAGTGGTTTCGTACCCAAAGAACATGGTTGCTGCATCGTCCATAATCAGTTGTTGAATTTCGATGTCTAAATCTCGGCGCTCATTTTCATCAAAGGTAGTCGTTAATTGGTCGATCAGTTCGTCCACTTTCGGATTGTTGTAGTCATTGACATTCGTCGGCGACTCGCTGTGCCAGTTGTCTCGCAAGTAATTCTCTGGATCGCCGGTATTGGCCACTAATACATTCCAGATCAACATATCAAAACTGCCTGAATCTCGTAGATCCATCGCTGTTTCATAGCTAACGGTATTCAAGGTTACCTTAATGCCGACATCCTTCAGATTCGCTTGGGCCGCTTGAGCATAAACGTTCAACTCTTCGCGACTGGTATAAATGACAAATTCTAAGTCCAATGGGTCACCATTAGGTTGTTCCACAAATCCGTCATCGTCCTTGTCTTCGTAACCAGCTTCAGCTAATAATTCCTTGGCGCTTTCTGGATCAAAATAATTCTCATCCACCAATTCATCAAAACCAAAATCTAATGTTGGTGGAATTGGCGCTTTCCCTGGGGTAGCACCGCCTTGAAGTAATTTTTCAGCATAAGTTTCCCGATCCAAGCTACGAATCATCGCTTGGCGTAGCTTCAAATCCTTTAATGGACCATTTTGATTCATGAATGCATAAGTAGAGCGCAAGGAATCCAGCTCCTGCTGTTTAATTTCCGGATTTCCCTCGAATTCTTTGGCATTCTCAGTTTTCAAATTGTAAGCGACTTGAATTTCACCATTTTGTAGTGCCATCGAACGAATTGCTTGGTCATCGATACATTTCATGGTCACTCTTTCCAATGGCACTTCGCCGTCCCAATAATTCTCGTTTTTCACCAGTATACAGTCGACGGTTGGGTTGAAGCTTTCCACTGCGTAAGGGCCGGTACAAATAGGGCCGTCGCTGGCAAACTTAGAGGTATCAGCTGTAGTATCTACGATCAAGAACAGCGGATCAGCCAAACTGCCGGGAACCACCGCAGAAGACACTGCGGTTTTAATTGAAACAGTATCACCATTCACCGTGATAGAATCCAGTTTGAAAAAGGTTTCCGAGCGTGGATTTAATTCAAAGGAACGTTCCAGCGAAGCTTTGACAATTTCCGGTGTCAACTCGGTGCCGTTGGAAAATTTTACCTCAGGTCGGATTTTAAAGTTCCAAGTCAAATTATCGTCGCTCACATCCCATTCTTCCGCTAAGGATGGGACAATTTTTCCTTCTTCATCAAATTTGACCAACGTTTCGCCTACGCCATAGCGGGTCACCACCCAGCCGAAATATTGCTCGGTGGGCTCTAAGGTATCGGCGAAGCTGGTTACCCCAATCGTTAAATCCTTGCCTTCTGGTGACGCTGCATCCTCATCGCCGCCACAGCCGGTTAAGCTTCCCACCGTTAATACCAATAAAGCCAGTTTGATTCCTCGTCCTAGCCAGTTCTTCATTTTATTTCCCCCTCATTTTTTATTGATGTGTATCCAGTAAATCACCGACGCTATCTCCTAAAAGATTAAAGGTTACCACCACAATTACGATCGCTAGGCCCGGATAAATCATCAGCCATGGCGCAGTTGCCAAATAGGTGCGGCCTTCATTTAGCATCAGTCCCCACTCTGGATTCGGTGCCTGTGCTCCAAAGCCCAAGAAGGACAAAGCCGCAATTTCCAACATTAAAGTCCCCATATCCGTCATGGCTGTCACCAGCATTGGCGGAAAAATATTCGGTAAAATATAATGGGACATCAACCGACTGTTGGCAGTTCCCGTCACTAAGGCGGCTTCCATAAAAAGGCTTTGATTGACTCGCAGAACCAAACTGCGAGCCAATCGAGCATATTTCGTCCAGCTAACACAGGTGATGGCAATCACGGCATTGGTTAAATTCGGCCCTAAGACACCTGCAATGGCAATCGCCAAAACCAGACCTGGGAAGGAAATCATCATGTCAGCCAGGCGCATGATGAGTTGGTCCACCCAACCGCCGAAAAATCCGGCGACGATGCCTAAAAAGGTTCCTAAAACGAAAATAATTCCTACCATAATAATTGTGGAACCTAGTGAAGATCGAGTACCGAAAATCACTCGCGACAAAATATCCCGTCCTAAGCGATCGGTGCCGAAACGATTCAGGCTATCCGGCGCACTTAAGGAACGATTCATGTCAGCATCCAACGGATCGTAAGGTGCAAGCTGTTCGGCAAAGATAGCGACAAACACGATCAGAGCCAGCAGAATCAAAGAGAGGATTAATTGCTTATTCTTTTTCAATGACGTAACTTTCATCTTTTTTCACCTCTCTTGGTTTAATTTTCATTTTCTTATCCCTTTTTAGTCGTGGATCAATTAATGGATAGGACAGGTCCACTAAGATGTTTATCAACATGTAGAACAACGAAATCATCAATACGTAGCCCTGAATTAACGGAAAATCGCGACAGGCAATTGCACGAACGGCCATGTTACCTAAACCCGGCCAATTGTAAATAATTTCTACTACAGCCGTTCCGCCCAGCAGGCTGCCAAAGGACAAGCCTAAAATGGTCACCAGCGGCAGCAACACATTTGGCATTACATGTTGCAGTAGGATTTTTCTTTCGGGAATACCCCGCATCCGAGCTCCGGTAACGTATTCTTTATTCAACTCTTCTAATACAGTGATGCGTACCTGACGGGTGTATTTTGCCGACATCGCCAAAGCTAAAGTCACCGCCGGCAAGATAATTGACCGCAGATCGGCACTGCCTCCTGACACTGAGACCCAACCTAAATTTACTCCGAAAATCCGCAGTAAGACCAAGCCGATCCAAAAGCTGGGTACGGAAATCCCGATAAAGGAAAAACTGCGAATTGCATAATCCAGCCATTTGTTGTGGAAGACCGCCGATAAAAACCCTAAAGGCAAGGAAACCACTAGCATGATCCCCAATGACAAGAGCGCTAAAGCTAGCGTCGGCAACAGGCACTGGATCAGTTTTTGGAAAACTGGCATTTTAAAAGAATAGCTCATCCCCATATCGCCGGTGACCACACCCTTCAACCAGCTGCCATACTGCGTCAAGAATGGTCGATCCAAGCCTAGATCATGTCTAGCCTGAGCCAGTAATTCCGGTGTCGGAATGTGCCCGCATTCCGTCAGCATAATTTCCGCCGGATCTCCTGGTGATAAATAAACCAGCAGAAAGGTTAAAAAACTAATACCGAATAAGACGATGATTAATTGAATGATGCGATGATTGCTTTTTTGAATCGTCATTTTCTCTTCCCCATTTCTAATTCAAGAATGGCTTCGCAAACATCCACAGCTTGTTTGTGAAGCCAGACATAAAAACATGAACGATATTTTTGACACGCGTTCAAAACATCTCTCCTAGTTACTTACGTAAAAAAACCCTAATTCAAATGAATTAGGGTTTGCTGTACTACAAAAAAGGTAGCGATGAATACACTGCTTGTCTGAAGTATCAAGAATTTCCCAATCCATTCTTTCACTTGCATTCAATCAAGGTATCCTGACTTCGCTTCGTCCTACTCTCATGCCTTCCCGTAAAGTGGCAATCATTGATTTCGTCTGCTTATACAGTAGAAAGGGGCTGCTGAGGATTCTCACCTCATTCCCTCTATTGAATGCGTTTTTATTATTTAAATTGTAATGCATGAGTTGGACAAAACCTATTGCTGTTTAGCAGTTTAGCCAAAATTTCATAAAAACGATGAAAAACTCGGCAAAATATTGTTATTTATGCCCCCCACCCCCAACAAGCATTGATATATCAATCGTTCCCTTTTCAAATTTTTGCTATTTATCATTTTTTAACCACTATTTTTGAGAAATCGCCTTGTAATTACCGAAAGAAGTCCATAATATAGTAGAAAAAAGAGAACGAGGTAGAAACTAGTGGGAAACAAAGATACATCTCTGCCGAATTTAATATTAATTATTACCACCACAGTGTTTTCCTTCTCCAGCATGGTTACGGCGTTTTTTATGCTAGGCAGTCAATCTTTGATTTGGTTTTTAATAAGTGCTGCTTGTTATTTTGTACCCTATGCACTAATCGTCGCCCAGTACACCAAAAAATACGCCCATCGACCTGGATCGATTTACGACTGGTTGAAGGATTCATTGTCGCCTAAAGCGGCTTTTATCACGGTATTTTTATGGTATTGCAGTTATTTTATTTGGATGATCAGTTTATTTATGAAAGTCATGATCCCCTTGTCCATTTTCTTTTTTGGCAAAGATTTGACTGGTACGATCAATTGGCTGAATCTGCCGCCCCAGTTATGGCTGGCGATCTTTTCGATTTTAGCCGTTTTTGGGATTACCTGGATCAACAACCGCGGCTTTCAAGCAATTTTTTATTGCTTGAAGATTAGTGGCTACACCATGGTGGGGTTACTAATACTGTCAATCTCTGGCAATTTGTTATTGATCTTAACTAATCCAGAGCAAGTGATGACCAATCTAGCTAATAGTTTTAACGTAACTAGTTTTTTCAAAGAGTCTAGCACTCGATTGCTTTCACAATTGCCTTTTTTTATCTTTTCAATTACCGCTTTTGGCGGATTAGATACGATTGCCAGTATTGCTGACAAAACAAAAAACAGCCGGAAACAATTCCCCCAGGCTGTGATTGTTAGTTCCTTTATTATTTTGTTATTATATGTGTCAGGAATTGTTCTGTGGAGTGCTGCCAACGACATTGAATCACTGCGACAAATTCAATCCCTGCACTTGGGAAACTTGATGTACGGATTGATGGATAGTCTCGCTCGTTCCTTGGCGAATAGTTTTGCCTTAAATGCCACTCAAAGTGTTTTTTTAAGACAGATATTTATTCGTTACACCGCACTGGCGATGGGCGTGGCTTATTTAGGTTTACTATGCTCCATCAGCTATGGGCCGTTGAAAAGTTTGATTCACGGCACGCCTAGCGAACTTTGGTCGAAGTTTTCAGTACTAAACAAAAACCAGATGCCTGAAAGAGCCTTGTGGCTGCAGGCGATTGCTCTTTCAGGAGCAATTGTTCTACTTTCAGTCAGCAACTCCCTATTAGCAGAACTCTTCAACCAGCTGACCTTTATGACGAATGTTTCTCGAGCTATTCCTTATTTTATTGTTGCTGCCAGTTTTCCATTCTTCATTAAGAAAAAGGTGATTGCTCAAGACTCCATGATTATTAAGAGCCGAGGGATTAATTACTTATTGTCTTTTAGCGTCTGTGCCTGCATCTTTATCGCGATTGCTTTTCAAATTTACGAACCGCTGAAGTTGGGGAATTACTTGAACTTCTCTACGCTGTTACTAGGACCACTGGCTTTTGGCTTGTTTGCTCACCATGTGTACTTGCGCTTAGAGCATAAAGCAGCTCAGCATTCTCAGCAGGAAAAATAAGTTTACTCGTCTTCTTCTTGAGTTTCTATCATGCGGTGGTATTTTTGCATGCCTTTTACGACCGCTCTTTTCACCACAAAATAGTTTAATAATACTATAAAAATCGGGAATAATAGAAACAATAGGGACCCGATGATAATGACCATATTGCCAAGTTCTGTAGTCGGCATTAGTATTCCTCCTAGAAAGTTTTCTTCTATTATATACTAAAGAAGTATGACTAAACAGACTAAAAATGGCTCAATGACACGAAGAATTTCTTCTTAGTCATTGGGCCATTTTAATTTTTCTGTTGCTAGCGATCGAAGTCTTTTAGGAAAATAGTACCGGTTTTTGAAGATATATCGATTTGAGCGGCTGATCCCATCGATCGGCGGAAATGAAAGAGACGCTGTTTCCTGTCTCTTCTTTCTCTAACTGTTTGGAAATCGGACAAACGATAATTAATTTCTCCAAGGCTAGTTTTGACAATTCCTTCTAACCCAATCGTTGTTGGTAACGAAATCTTAATTGTCCCATTCACCGAGTTGGCCTTAATTTTTTTGAGGTCGCTATTGCCTACGGATAACTTGATTTGTCCGTTAACTAATGAAGCATCAAAATTAGTTACGTCTGCCTTTGAAACAATTGAACCACTAACGGTTTCAATGATAGAATCAATGATTGTCCCATTTAGAATGTCAATTTCATTATCGGTTCCTTGAATCTCCAGCACTCCGGCATTAATATTTTTAAATAGCAGTGCGCCCTTGGTAGACTTAACGAAGATATCTTTAACAACAAGCCCTTTCACACTTAAATGACCGTTCAGCAATCGAATCTTTACATGGTCGTAAAGATGTTCTGGTAAATAAAACGTCAACTCCGCACTTACACGCTTATTATGGACATGGAAAAACAATTGATCTTCGTTACACTCAATGTGGCTACGTTCCATAAATGCGTCCAGAGGATCTTCCCCATACATTTTTCCATGGAGCTCAATCTCTGCCTCCACGTAGATGTCTGATCTTGACCATGGTTCTAAAATGACAGTCCCATTTGCTAGTTTGATATCTAAATCAGTAATCCCTTTTTCTCTAAAGGTAAACTGATGTTCAAACTTGGTGTTGCCCACCGAACCAAAGCTTGGTATCTTAACATCGCTCCACTTACCATCCACAGTGTCAGCAACTGACTTTAAGGTACGATTGACAAGCTGATTGATGCGGCTGTTGAAAGTGCCGCTTTCGTTCGCTGATTGATCTGTCGTCTCTTCCTCGAAATCCCATGAATCTTCTACTTTTTCTTCGTAATTAAGGGGTTCTGTTTGCCAAACCGGAATGGAATAAAAATCTTTTTCAACAGATTCTTTTTGACGTTTTAGTTGATTAATTTTTGCTTCCAGATCAGCGATTTCAATTCTGGTCTGGTCATATAACATGAGATTTTCTTCAGAAATAATTTCTAATTCTACTTCTAGGTTCAAATTTCTGAAGAGTTCCTTCTTTTCTTTTAGCTCCTCTGCTAGAGGATCAATTTGCTGATCTAGTTCATTCATTTTAGTCAACGAATCATTTTCTTGTTTTTTTTGTTGTTCAGAGCGCGTATCTGCTTTTTTTGGCTGCTGGATAGGCTCTAAAACCGGTTCCTGGTGATCATTCATTTCCCATTCATCGATCAAACTGGCGACGGAATCACGGGGTGCTTCTTTTTGTGGTTTCTCTTCTTCTACTGATTTTTCTGGTTCACTTTTTTGTACTTGCTCTTGTTTCTGATCGGGTTTACTTTCTAGTTCTTCTATTGCTTCAGTCTCCGACTCCTTCACGAGATCCGTTTCATGTTCTTTTTCTAGTTTTGATTCTGGTACCTTTACCGATTTCGAGTTATCTTCAGGATTTATTTCTTCAGCTAGTTCGATTTCTTCTAGCAAGTGTAAGCCTTCTTCAGGTGTGATGGTTCCATCTTTGATTGCCTCTAAAATTTCTTTACGTAGGGCCATGATAATGCCTCCTTATTAGACTGTATTTCTCCATGCTTCTATTATGCCGCATATTTTTACTTTTTTCATAGGTCAAAAGGAGGATTTTTTGCTAGGATTTGCGTTGTTTTTGTATGACTAGTTTGTAAGACCGAACATCGGTAACCAGTTAAAAAATCCCTACGACGCCAGAACTTACTCTGAATCGTAAGGATATCTTCTTAACTCTCTAAAATCGGCAGAACTGAATCTTCATCAAACTGTAAACTGGCGATGGTGGCACGGGAATCGGTAATGATCACCATCACGGAAGAATCTTTGCCTTTTTTGGCTAACATCGCCAAATCCATGTTCCCAATGACTTGTCCTTGTTGAACCATTTCGCCTTCTTTGATTGACCAACTAAAAGGTTTGCCATGAAGCTCTACAGTATCAATCCCTAAATGGATCAGCAGCTCTAGCCCATCTTCACTAACAATGCCAAGTGCATGCTTGGTTGGAGCAATCATTTTGACAACGCCGGAGACCGGTGCTGAGATTTCACCCTTCGCAGGCAGAACCGCAAAACCTTCACCCATCATTTTACTTGCGAATACTGGATCGTTGACCTCCGTAATCGGGATTATCTCCCCTTCGATAGGTGCACAAACTTTTCCGACTGTGGTTATTTGATTCACTTGTTTCGTTTCTGGTACCCCTTCGTCTTTTGCCTTTTTGATCACAAATAGATTGGTCAAAACAAATGCCAATGCGAAGGTGGCAACGCCGACAGATACATAAGTGATTACTTGATAAGGGCTGTAAATATACATTAACGGTGATAATAAAACGGCTAAGCCATAGCTGTTGGCTTGAATTCCTAATAATGATAATACCATTCCACCAATGGCTGAACTAGCCAGCATTACACCTATCGCTTTCATACCAGTTCGCATCACAACCCCAAATAGTGCCGGTTCGCTGACGCCTAGCATTTGAGTAATTGTTGCCGAAATACCTGCTGTTTTGATGGATGAACTTTTCGTTCGCAGCGCAATTGCCAGACAAACTGCCGCATTCGCAAAGCCATACATCGCACAAACTGTAATCAATGGGTTAAAACCGGTAGTTGCAATCAACGATGTTTCGATCATGATAAACATGTGATGCATCCCCGTCATTACGGCAATCGGATATAAGAAACCGATGATTAGACCACCAATTCCAAGTGGCAAGTGTAGAAACATTTCAATTACTTTAACTGCTTGGGCTTCAAACCCGTGAACAATTGGACCTAAAATGAACAAGGCAATGAAGACAGAAACGAGAATTACTACAAAAGGAGTAAAAATCAAATCCATTGAGTTGGGCATCACTTTACGTAATTTTTTCTCTAACGCTGCACCAATCATTCCCGTAATTAATGCAGTCAGGATTGACCCTTGATAACCAACAAGTGGAATCATGCCAAATGCCATGATTGGTTCGGCAGTTCCGCCGGCGACTGCATAAGCATTAGGCAGTGCTGGTGAAACCAACATCAGACCAATTAAGAAACCGATAATTGGCAGTCCGCCGATTTTTTTAAAAGCCGACCAGCAGATAAAAGCGGTTAGAAAACCAAAGGCCGTATCAGTTAGGACAGTCACGCAAGCATTCAACCATTCTGGTACAGATTCAGGAACTAAACCCATCACTCCTAAAACCGTTTCGTTAAACAGTACCCCTTTCAAGCCTAAGAAGAGACCCGTAGCACCTAAAATCGGAATAATCGGCACGAAAATATCTGCAATATTTCGAACTGCTCGCTGTAAAGGCGAAGAATCCGCTTTGGCCATATCTGCTTTCGAAACGTTCTCAAAAGAGTAAGAATCTTGCAAAGCAGCGTAGACTTTGTTCACAACACCAGTGCCAAGGATGATTTGGTATTGTCCAGCATTGTAAAAAACTCCTTTAACCTGATCGATTAGCTCGACTTGACTGTCATCGATGGCTTTGCGATCTTTAACCTGCAGACGCAGCCGAGTGGCGCAGTGAGTAGCAGAAGCAATGTTGTCTTCTCCTACTACTGCTACGATTTTTTGTGCGATTTCTTGATAATTGGGTTGTTTACTCATGATGATCTTCCTTTCTTAAAACCAAGGCTTGGTAAGCTTGCAGCTGCCATTGATCGCCAGATGCTAGCGTTTCGGGATAATTACTTAACAATAATTCGCCTGCACCATTAAAGTATTGCGGCTGATTGCTTAAGTTGACGATAATTTGGATTCGTTCTTGCCCAATCCGTTCATAAGCGATAATTGCCGGATTAGTCTTCAATGATTGAAATTGTCCATAAATTAGCGTGTCACGATAGGATGAATGATTTCTCAGCTGGATCATCTGTTGATAATAATGGAAAACAGAGTCTTCCTGATCGACTTGATCAGCGGCATTAACCTCCTGTTGATCACCCACCAATTTCATCCAAGCTTCAGCTGTTTGACTAAAACCAGCTGTCGCCGAAGTATCCCATTGAAACGGCGTACGGGTATTGTCGCGAGAACGCTGATTGACAAAGCCTAGTGCCTGTTTTTTCGTAAACCCTTCTTGAATCGAACGATGGTAATTATCGATACTGGATACATCGTTGAAATCAGCTAGGGCGGTTCGCTGGAAATTCTTCATGCCGATTTCCTGACCTTGATAGATAAATGGCGTGCCGCGTAAGAAGAAAAACAGCGTACCCAGTGCTTTAGCACCCACAGCATTTTGATACTTCTCATCGGTGATGTATTTTGATAAAGAACGCGGTTGGTCATGATTTTCTAAAAAGTTGGCACCCCAACCGTTGGCTTGAATAGCTTCTTGACTTTTTACAATTAGTTCATTTAAATTCTGCGGCTGCCAATCGGTTTGGCGGAACCACTCACTGCCATTTTCCACATCGATATCCGCATAATGAAAGTCGAAAATCATGTTAAAATAGCCCTCAGGTCCAATGTACTGATCAAATTGTTCATAAGGAACGCCTGGCGCTTCTCCTACACTGACACAATCGTGCTTACGGAAGGTTTCTTGATTCAGTTCTGCTAGGAATTTTTCAATCCCTGGACGATTTCTTGTTTTAAGCTTCACACTTCCTAACCCATCCGAGCCATCAGGCGTCACATCTCCATAATCTTGGTCCTTCTTAATGAAGGTAATCGAGTCGATTCGAAATCCAGCAATCCCTTTTTCCAGCCACCAGTTAATCATCTGATAGATTTCTTGACGCAGGACAGGATTTTCCCAGTTTAGGTCTGGCTGTTTTTTATCAAATGTATGAAAATAATACGTGTCAGCTTCATTTGCCACTGGTTCCCAGACACTCCCGCCAAAAATCGAGCGCCAGTTGTTGGGTGGATTGCCCGCTTGACCCTTTTTGAAAATATAGTAATCGCGATAGGGACTTTGAGGATCTGCTAAAGCTTGTTGGAACCACTTGTGCTCATCAGAAGAATGATTTACAACTAAGTCTAACATGATTTTCATGCCCATTTCTTTCGCTGTGGTAATTAATTCTTCCAAATCTTCCATCGTACCAAATTCTGGTTGAATCCCTTGATAATCAGCGATGTCATACCCATTATCGACCATTGGTGAAGTGAAAATCGGGCAAATCCATAGCATGGTGACACCCAGCTTAGCTAGATAATCTAGCTTAGTAGTGATTCCTTTGATGTCACCGATGCCGTCGTCGTTGCTGTCATAAAAGCTTTTCGGATAGATTTGGTAGACCACCTCTTCTTTCCAGTCGACTGGCTGCTGCCCGAAAATCATTTTTTCTTTTGTCATTGTTTCCATTTTAAGTAATCTCCTTTTGTTAGCCGCTTGTGGTATCGATACCATATTTGTTATTTTAGAAGAACCTGCTTTTAAGCAGATTCTCGTTTAATTAACGTTAAATGTAATTGTGACTGGTCAATTGAGTAGCTTCGTTCTTCCAGCTTGGCGATTAATAGGTTTGTTGATTCCTGACCTAAAGCTTCTACTGGTTGAGCAATCGTGGTTAGCGGCACTGCCAATACATCAGTAAAGGGTTGATTATCAAAACCGATAATCGCTAAATCTGCTGGTACGTGTTTACCCGCTTGGATATACTCCTTCAAAATGCCAATTGCCACTTCATCACTGCTGGTAAAAACAGCATCTGGTCGGCTTTCTTCCGGTAAAGCCAGCATTTTTCGTGCCACCTGCTGCCCATCTTGAATCGTGTGAACTTGCTTGAAGATCCAATCGATTTTCATAGGTAGACCGTGCTGGTTAATTGCCCGTTCAAAACCCTCGGTTCGTGAATTTCCGTGTCCACCGACAGTTAATGTGCCCCCGGTACAATAGGCGATTTTTTTGTAGCCTTTGTTGATCAAGTAATCCACTGCTTCAAAACTGGCTGCCGCTTGGTCAGTGTAGAGCTGAGGCAAACTAGAACCAGGAATTTCTTCATTGCAGAGGATAATCGGTCCGAATTCTTGATACGCTTCGATTTCATGAGGCTCTCCTTCGATGGAACACATAATAAGACCCGAAATAACGTGTTGCTTTAACATCTCCAGCATATTAATTTCCGCATTACGATCATCATAAGTCTGCATCACTAGCACGCTATAGCCTTTGGCCTTAGCACACTTCTCAATCGCATCAACTAGCTGAGAAAAAAAGGGATTGACGATACGAGAAACTAAAATGCCGATGGTTTTACCTTTTTTTGATCGCAGCTGCGTCGCCACAGTGCTGGGACGATAATGAAGTTCGTCCATCGCCGCCTGAATTCGTTGGCGCTTATCTTCAGATATATAAGGATGTTTATTTAAGTAACGAGACACTGTCGAGACTGACAAACCAGCCTTCTTCGCTACATCTTTAATTGTTGCCATATTGTTTTCCACCACCTGTGGTATCGATTTCATATTTATGATACGATGTTTGGAGAAGTTTGTCAAATGGTTTTTAGAAATTTTTGATAAAAATCTGAATCTCAGTATAATTGGAAATGACAAAACAGCGATCTGGAGGAATCATAAATGAAAACTAGTAGACTTCAAGTTGTGATGGAAAAACACTTGATAGAAGCTGCGGGTCTTTCTTTATCGCGAGCACTTGAGTTGGTTTCCACCATTCAAGTAAGTGGAATGGCGGTGTTGGAGGAATGGGGGGCAGATGATAAAAACTAGCGACACAAATAGAACCAGTACCTATATGATAAGGTATTGGTTCTATTAATGATACACTCTTTTCAGTTCATCGGTCACATATCTTTTTAACTCGTCAAAGTCTTTTTCAGGATCTTGACCCACCAAAACTGTATTCATCACAAAATCAAGATATTATTTTTCTATATACCGCTGATAATAATTCCGCGCCTTTTCTTGGTGAATCTGAAAAATGATCTGATAAAAATGGGTTTCTGAGGTGGGGATCGCCGTCAGTTGTTCTAAGAAAAGCTGTAATTGTGATTGGACCTCGGGGAAATTCGAATAAAGATCAACTAAATAAGTGATAAACTGCAACTGGATCATCAGCAGTAAATCGTCCGAAGGTGTTACCAGTTCTTGATATTGAGCAAGTGCAGTTTCTGCCTGAGAAATATCATTGATGATCAATAGACTTTGTAGACGATTGAAAAACAAATCTCCTACTTCTTCATAATAAACCTTCGGATCAAAGCTATGATATTTTTCCAATTCTTGCAAAATCCGCTGGAACAGCTCATCGGCTCGTTTCTTGTCGCTTTCGGTTAAAGACAGCAATACCAGTTTGCTAAGCTTGATTTCCTTTAGCATCCACATTTTAGCATTTTCCAAGTCAGCTAGAATTTCCAGAAAGGGTGTGCGAGAAAATTGATAGAAATTGGGGTTAGTCAATAGTACCAGCAAATAAGCCCGTATCGCTGAGTACCTTAGTTCCACTTTAGCATGCTGATGGTATTGTTGATAAATTTCGTACAGTTCTTCAAATTTGCCTTTTTTGTACAATCTATCAATCTGATCTTCTAACCGTTTCCCCTCATCAAGTGTCTCCTTGAAATACATGAACTCTTTATAACTGATTCCTAGGTTTTTCAACAAGCCTTGGAACTTGGTGATTTCCACTGAGTACTTCCCGGCTTCAAAATCGCTGTAAAAGGTTTTGGAGACCACGCCGGTGTAGACTTCTTTTTGCGTGTATCCTTTGGCTTTGCGAATCTGCTTCATCACTTCTCCGTACATTTTCTGCTCTCCTCGTTAATTCCTGTATACCGGAATTATAGCGGTTTTTCTCGATTGCCGCCATGCTATAGTTTAAAAAACGAAGATGGAGGAACAAAAAATGAGCATATATTTGAAACTAATTGGCTTAGCTTTAGGACTAACGGTGTTAGTTAGTGTTTTTACAGCGATGGGGATGGTTTTACAATATAGTGAGCAAGGCTTGCTTGGCTGCCAGCTTGCCGCATTTTTTATGGCAGCAGTTTTCTTCTACTATTATATGAAGAAAAAGGATCGCACACTGCGGATGTTTGGTTTTGTAAAGAAATCTGTCAGTAAATGGATTTATGGTTATATTACTTTAGTTGTACTGGTTCAACCGATAGTTTTTGGAGTGAATGCTGATTTGTCATTGATCACGGTTTTATTGATTGTGGTGCAGATGTTACTGGTGGGTTTTGTTGAAGAAGCGTTGTTTCGTGGAATTTTCTTTTATTTTTTGCGGGACAAGGGTCTGAAGGTAATGGTTCTATTTTCCAGTGTCGTATTTGGATTGCTGCACATAGCTAGCGGATTGAATCCGGAAACGACTCCGATCCTAGTGCTGTTGCAGGTAGTGAATGCTTTGTTAGTAGGCGTTGTTTTTGCTCTGCTTTATTATCAAACAGGAACGATCTACATCGGGATCGTTTTCCATGCGTTGTTTGATATTTTGGCTTCGGTTGTCCGAGCTGGTTCGGTGGAAAAGACTTTATTAGCGGTGGGAATCTTGACGGTTTGTTATCTCGGCTTTATCATTTACACCGTAAAAAACGTGAAGCTGGGAGGCTCCACGCGGTAACTTTATCCGACTTGAAAGCGCAAAATGGTTTTGCGTTTTTCTGGTGGTGTTTTGCGGGCATCGTTGAGATAGATTTCTTTGTGGTGAGGATGCAACCGTTGCAGCTTTTGTTCTTGAGCAAATTGCTCCATTTTGGCGAAGGTTGCTGGTTCATCATCAAAAGATCCTTTATGCAAAGCGTGGATACATCGTCCTTCCTTCAAAGTGACAAATTTGATTTCATCTAACAAAGAGTGCGGCTTTTTCTTTTTGACTGTCGCCAAGGTTTCTTCAAATATTTCTTCGGTGATATAGCCGGGCTGGCGAATCATTAACGTGTAATGGAAACTAGCTTTATCTAGCAAATCGTCGGGATTGGTGGTCTGCCACTCACCCTCTAATGGATAAATGGTGTAGTCAGTATAACTGAATTCTTTCCGTCGCGCTTTGTCATTGACCGCCATGCGCTTAAAGGTCATTTTTAAAGGAAACGCCAGTGAATACAACACCCCAACTCGATCGGAGAAAGCTTCTTCGTTGGGGTTGCCCTCCCCTTTAATAGTAATAAATGTTTGCTTCGGCACCTGGATCACCTGCGGTTTTGGGGATACGCAGTACAATTCTTTTTCCTTTTTTCGCCATTCGTGTTTCATCGTTATCTCCTCCTCTTTATACCCCTATCTTAGCAGGCATAACTTGACAACGACTGTCAGGTTTCATAAATTTGCTTCATCTTTTTTATTCGATTCTGTAATTCTTCCCGCACCTCCGTGGGTGCCACCACTTCTACTTGATCTCCCAAAGACAATAAAAAGCGATAAAGTTCATTATTATGGGGCATTTCCGCTGTCACCAAGAAACGCCCATCTTCTTGCTGAAGGACCTTTTCATAGCGTTCGTAAACTTCATAAGCCATTGAAGCGTCGAATAGCAAAGTAATCGAAACTTTGGCTTCACTATAGCTTGATTGCTCCATTAATACTGGCGGCGCCGCTTTTTTCTCAAAGGTCTCAGCTAAAACTTCCAGCGCTCTAATTCGCAGCAACTTAAACAAGCGAATATCCTGGCGCAGCTGGCAAAAGGCCTGCAAATACCAATCATGATTCTTGAAAATCAGTTTGACTGGCTCAACGGTTCGCCGTTCGAGCTCCCCTTTGCGACTCATATAGGAGAATCTAACCAGCTGCTGGTTGAAAATCGCCTGCTTTAATGGATCAAAAGTGGTTTTGCTTTCTAAACCCCAAGCCGAAAAATCAATTTCCAGCCAATCTGATGGCGTCGTTTTAAACAAGCCGCTTAATTTTTTCAACAATTCATCGGACTGACGATTTTCTACCAAAGACAATTCCTGCAAAGCCATTAAGATTTTTTTCTGTTCTTCAGAGGAAACGATCATTTTATTCAATACATACTCCTGATTAAGAAAAATGCCGCCGCCTTTGCCTTGGGTAGTATAAACCGGTACGCCAGCAGCACTCAATCCATCAATATCACGATAAATCGTGCGTACCGAGGTCTCAAATTGTTCCGCCAATTCCGGTGCGGTCACCTGACCTTTCTCTAAAAGCAGCAGCAAAATTTGCAACAGACGGCTGTTAGTCATAGGGCATCTCCTTCGCCTAATTTTCTTAGATTAAGTGTAACAGATTGCTGACGGTTTTGAGAGATTAAAAAAAGCCGGCCTGTTGTTAACAGGTTCCGGCTTAATCAGGTAGTCCCTCATACAGGTCTCCCAAAGTATTCAGAAATCAATACTCCTGCTTGCCCGAAGGTAAAACAAGGTAGGCCTCTCGATTCTCTTCGGTGATAGCTTCCAGCAATTAAGAAAATTTTCTTTTGTTTCAGAAGGGGTAATTGTTATCCAAACGGTCATTTTATTCAAGCTCTTTTATTGGCTATTTATCGGAATCACAATCAGTGCGGTAAATTCTTGATTACTAATCGAAAAATCACAGTAGCCTTCCAGCTTTTTGGTCCGCTGCTTAATACTTCTGAGGCCCAGGCCGATTCTGCCCGCCGCTTTAACGGATAAAACCGTATCCGGTTGAAAGTCTGCCACAGCTGTTTCTGTGTAATTTACCACTTCAAAAATCAGCTTATTGTCCTTGAAAAAGGCGTTAATTTTAATAGCTGTCTGCTTTGGGTAACGCGCTGTTTCTTCAATGGCGTTGTCCAGCACATTGCCGATAATCCCGAATAGCTCAATGGCAATTGGCGATAAATCTAAGTTGCTGGGAATTCTCGTCTCAATTACATAAGGCAGCTGCTTGCTAATCATCTGGTCGACTTTACTGGTCAAAATCGTATCAATTACCCAGTTGTCAGTAAAATGCTGCTGGGTTTGGGCTGGTTTTTCCATTAACTCAGCGATGGCTATGGCAGCTTGATGGTTTTCCTGCCGGTTGATCAGTTCCTGCACCGCCAACAAGGTATTTTTCTGATCGTGTTGCTGGATTTTTATTTGCTGAATTTCCGCAAAACGTCGCTCATAATAATCATTTTGCAATGCTGAAAAAAACTGTTGATTGAGGGCTTGCGTTTTTCTTACTAAATAATTACTGAAGAAAATTGTCAGTAAATTGATGGCTAAAACTGCAAAGTTCAGCAGCAAGCCCCGGTTTAATGAAAGTGTCTCGTCTTGAGTTATCAACAAAATCACGCTGGAAAAGAAGGGAACACCGGCCAACAATAGGTATTCCTGATTGCTTAAGACCACCTCCGTATCCTCCTTGAATCGATAAAACAGCAGGATCAAAACTAGAAAGAACAGGGAAAGAAGACTTAAAGAATAGACAAAAAGCTCACTGCTGGTTCCAGCCACGGAGAATTGCCACGGGGTTTCATCGTATCTTAGCAGATAACCCAGTAAATGGTTTTGGCAGGTCATCAACATCATTAAGAAGAGATAATGAAAGATTTTTTTCAGCAGCGTTCCATTAAACAAGCCAAAAACAATTAAGGCAATACCTAGATCCCCGGCGATATTGAGATAATATTGGCTGCCGTGATCCGACAGCTGCATATTGGAAAGCAGAAAAATCACGCTGCTAACAATAATCATTACTTTATTTGTATGTTTTTGCTGCAAAAAGGTGATACTGTAAGCAAAAACCATCGCAAATCTCAGTAGCAGGGTTAGTAAAACAACAATTGTTAACACAGGCTCACATCCCTATCCAGCGTTTAATAAATTGGTTATAGGCCTGGCGAAATTCAGCCTTTTGCCGGCGGCTGATACTAACCAGCTCCCCATTTTTTAAAGTAATCACGTCCTCGTGAATTCGGTCAATGGCATGCATATTGATGATGGTTCCTTGGTTCACCTGCACAAAAAACAAAGGATTCAGCGCTTCTTTGAGACTTGCCAGCTTGCCGTAAAAGCTGATATCATCTCTTTCAGCTAAAGTAATTCGAATTTTCCGGCCTAGTTCACTTTGCAGCAGGAGGATTTTATCCTGCGGCAGCTGCAGCTGGTTTTTTCCCGCTTTGATAAACAAATAATTGTGGCCCAGTTCAATTTCTTTCAGGGCTGCAGCTAAGGTTGCTGCCAGTTTTTCTTGATCCAACGGCTTCAGTAGATAACGAAAAGGCGACACTTCAAAGCTTTCCAAAGTATATTCTAAATAGCTGGTGACGTAACAAATCAGCATAGCTTTATCAATTTTTCTCAGCTGGCGAGCCGTTTCAATCCCATTCATTCCGGCCATCTCGATATCCAGAAATAAAATCTGATAGACTGCCTTTTGCTGCTCCACCTGTTTCAGTAACGATTCACCTGAGCTGTAGCAATCAATTTCAACATTTGCCGGTAAGGAAGCAAAATAGGCTTCAATCAATTCTTCATGCTGGCTGATCAGCCGATTTTCATCATCGCACAAGGCAATTTTATACATGACACACCTCACTTTTTTCACCATTATACCAAACAAGCTCCCTCAAAAATCCATTCGTCTGAATATTTCAGCCGCATACAAAATCACTGCTACTGTCAGTACAAGTAACAGACCCGACTGGTAGAGCATCACTCCTGCAGAAAAGTCAGCTTGATCATACAAAACCAAAAATCCCGGTATCCAGCGATTAATTGTCGGCAGATACATCAATACCTTCAATCCCATATAAATCACCAGCCCAAAAATTACCGAACGAAAAACGCCAAAGCGGATGGAAAAAACAAAGGATAGCGCTGCTAAGAAAACCAATAGCAAAAAGCCTGATAAGCTCTTCATGATCAGCACAAAATGATAGGACTGGAGGAAAAAAAAGGCTGTGGATCCTACTTTCGTACCGGAAATGAACAGGACATAAAACAACGAGGACAATAAAAAATTCAAGACATAGCAAAGACCAATCAGCAACACAATGGCCATAAATTTGCCCACCACCAATTTCTTGCGGAGCTTTGCACTGCTAAGCTCTAGCAGAATTTGTCCTTCCTGTATCTCTCCGCCTAAAATACTGGCAGCATAAAAAGAAAACATGATCATGGGTATGCCTAGCATCATTAACAGCGACCACATCACCGTGTAAAAGGTGATAAGATCGATTCTTCCTGAAATTTCAACAAACTCCCACTCAAAAAACACCCCCAGCGAATACAGCAAAGAAAAACTGCTGAGGATTAATAAAGCGACAAAAACTTTGCGTTTGTACATTTTGTACAGCTCGACTTTTATAATATTACTCATGATTGCCTCCTTATAAAAAAGGCTTCGCGAACTTGCTAAGCTTTGGAGCACTAAGACACAGCTAGCTTTTTGAAGCCAGACACCGTTACCATTGGTTTAATCAGTTTTCTGATTGTAAATAACTTACCGTTTCTTTTCGAAAAATGCGGATAATCCGGGCGTTTCCAGTCGGACATCCAATACCTCCAGCTGGTGCTGATAAATTTCCTGCAGCGTCTCATTCAGCAAATCCTTCCGATTTTCAAAGCTGAAGATACAGCCGTCAGGACTTACTTGAATACTGTTTGCCAGCTTTAAATCCAGCAGTTTATCCGGTCGACGAATCACAATTATTACCTGCTCTTTTTCCGAAGGAGGGATTTCCACCAAGGTTTGCTTTTCGATTAATACAAAGCGATCACATACCCGCTCAATTTCCGCCAGCTGATGAGAAGAGATCAGGATTGTTTTGCCGGCTTCTTGACTCAACTGCTGAATATAAGTCACAAATTGTTCTACTCCCACAGGATCTAAACCGACAAATGGTTCATCTAAAACAAGAAAATCCGGTGCATTCATCAATGCCAATGCTAAGCCTAAGCGCTGCTTCATGCCAAAGGAATAACTCTTAACTCGTTTGTTATTCACCGACAGACCAACAAAGGCCAACAGCTGGCGGATCTTCTGGTCCTGCTGATTTGCTGGAAGAGGTTGCGAAAAATATTGTTGCAACACCTTCAAATTATCGTAGCCGCTTAGATATTCAAAAAATTGACAGTTCAAAAGATACCCGATTTTATTTTCTTTCGTGCACCGGAAATTAATCTGACCCTGATCCGGCTTAGTGAATCCCAAGATCATTTTCATTAAAGTCGTTTTACCACTGCCGTTTTCCCCGATTAGCCCGACAACTTCTCCAGGCTGCAGCTCCAGCTCAACTTGTGTTAAGATCAGCTGACTTCCATAGCTTTTAGCCAAACCAGTCAGTTTCAATATGTGCTCCATTGTATCCCTCCTAAGCTATTTCCTTAAGAAAAATCTATCAGAAAAAAGTATCAAATTTTCTAGTTTGTCGTAATCTGCCGTAAAACATGTAGTAAGTGGTAGTTAACAAATACAATTCTTGAAAAAACCTGAGCCTTTAACCAAATCTTCAACCCCTATGACAACTATCTCCATTCTGATGAACACCAACTCACCGAATTTATAGCTAGTGCCTCCTTAAAAAGATGTCAGCGGTAAAAAAACACCACTTAACCTTATTTGAAATGGAAACGCCGAAAGATTCTAGTGGTGCGCCTAAAAATACCGCACAAGACCTGTCAAAAGGGAAAAGAAACAATGCAAGAAGAAGCGGAAAAGGCATGTCTAAGTTACTCAGGAAGTGCCGATAAAAAAGTGTGTGGCTGTGATATTTTATGTCACAGCCACACACTGAAAACCGCATAATCAGTGTAACTGAAGTAGTTCTTTCGGAAACAAGCCGAATAATCATAAAAATAGGAGAAGTTTTTTTCTGATATTTGGCTTATTCTCGGAACTGAATACTTCTGTCACACTCTCCATTAGAATGGTTAATTTGACCCCTGGTTCATCGCCTGCAGTCGATACATGTCGGCATAAAGGCCGTTTTGCTGCAATAGAGCTTCGTGATCGCCTTGTTCCACAATCCGTCCCTTATCCAATACCAAGATCAAATCGGCATTTTTGATGGTGGACAAACGATGGGCAATGGCGACAGTCGTACGGCCTTGCTGCATGTTGGCTAGTGCTTCTTGAATCAAGCCTTCTGTTTCAGAATCGATATTGGCAGTGGCTTCATCCAGCACCAATATTTTCGGTTCCGTTACCATAGTTCGCGCAAAGGACAGCAGCTGCTTTTGTCCACTGGAGAAGCTGGCGCCATGTTCTACTACTTTAGCTTGATAATTGCCCGGCAATTGACGAATAAAGGGATCTGCTTGAACAAATTTCGCAGCCGCCTCAACTTGTACATCGCTAATGCTGCGATTAAACAAGCGAATGTTGTCTTCAATATTGCCATAAAACATGAAGGCATCCTGCAGTACCAGACCCATTTTTTCTCGCAATTCTTCCATAGGAAATTCACGAATATCATGGCCATCAATTAGGATTTGACCTTCGTAAAACTCATAAAACCGCAGCAGAACATTAATGATCGAACTTTTCCCGCTACCGGTATGACCGACTAATGCTACTGTCTCACCTGGATTTACGGTGAATGATATATTGTTCAACACGTTGTTTTCACCATCATAGGAGAAAGAGACATTGCGAAACTCGATTTTTCCGGCGGCAATTTTTTGATCGGCATTAGGCTTTTGAGCCGGCGTTGTTTCTTGGTTATCCAAAACTGTAAGCACTCGACTGCCGGCGACTAGTCCATCGGTGAAGGTGCTTAAAAAGTCCATCATCTGGGTCATTGGGCGGAAAAAAGCTTGTACATAACTGGTAAACGCATAGATCAAGCCTACCTCAATCGGCGTAATCGCTGCTCGGACTCCAAACAAAGTCAATGAAAGTGCCACTGCTAAGATATACAGTAAATTAATAATTGGTGCTAATAATAATGAATTCACCTTAATCATGGCTTGACGTGTCTCCAAGTATTCTTCGTTAATATCAGCAAATTCCTGACTTAAGCGAGCTTCTTGTTTAAACTGCTGAATAATCGACATGCCAGAAATCGATTCATTAATCTTAGTATTTAGCTGGCTCAGTCGCTCCCGCATAGTGCGGTAAATTCGTGAACTGAACTTTTGATAATACGCAATCACAAATAGTAAAATCGGTAAAAAAATCAAATTGATCAAAGCAATTGACTGATTAATTTGGAACATGGCCAGAAATGATGAAACTACTGCGAAGATTCCAGTTAACACCATCAAAAATACTTGCCAAAACTCAAACAAGGTCTCCGTATCATTGGTCACGCGAGAAACAATTGAGCCTGCTGGTACGCGATCAAAGTAGCGCATTCCTAGCGTATGAAGTTTTTTAAATAAATGAATACGAATATGTTGGTAGGTTTTCAAGGAAGCGTAATTATACAAAAAGCCTTGGTAAAACCAGACTACGGCCTTAATTACCGTTCCTAAAAAGTACAAACCGGCAAAAAATAGAATTGTATTGGTAGTAGCTGATTGCTGACTTAAATGATTATCAATGAAGACTTGAATAATTCGCGGTAGGAGTACGTTGATAATTGCCAGTAGCAACGCAAAACCAATCGCTAAAAAGAAGGTCATGCGAAAAGGCTTGGCAAAAACAAATAGACGCTTGATAATACCTACTTGTTCCTTTAAGGGAATCGACGTTTCGGTCGTTTTTGTTTTTTCCATTAGTCTTCCCCTCCTTCAATTTTTGCTTCCAATTGCTGCTTGATCCACATTTGCTGGTACCAGCCGCCTAATTGCAGTAATTCTTCATGGGTACCACGTTCCGAGATACGTCCCTCATCCAGCACAATAATTTCATCGGCATGCATAACGCTGCTTAAGCGATGGGCAGCAATAATCGTGCTTTTTTGCTGGCGGTAGGCTTTAATATTCGCCAAAATCTGCTCTTCCGTCTTGGCATCCACTGCTGAAAGCGCATCATCTAAAATCAACAGCTCAGGTCCCACGATCAATGCGCGTGCAATCGAAATCCGTTGCTTCTGTCCGCCTGACAAAGAAACGCCCCGTTCCCCTACCAAGGTGTCATACTCTTTTGGTAGCTGCTGAATGTCTTCATGGATTGCTGCCAAATCAGCCGCCTGTTCCACTTTTTCTTGAGAAAAAGTCGGATCAGCGAACCGAATATTTTCACGAATCGACATTGAAAATAAGAAATGATCCTGTGGTACATAGCCAATAGAGTCCAAAAGAGCGCTTAACGTGTATTCTTTGATGTCGTAACCGCCAAATAAAATACGTCCTTGATAGTCATCCTGCTCCCGTAAAAGTAGTTTTAGCAAGGTTGTTTTGCCGGCACCGGTTTTCCCAACAATTCCTAGTGTGCCACCATCCGTCAAACGAAAATGGATATCTTCTAAAGCTGTTTTATCGTCTCCCGGATAGTTGAATGCCTGCAAATCGTAACGAATTTCGCCGCGAGCAGGCAGCTTGATGGGATTGTGATGCTCCACAATATTGGTTTCTTTGGCTAATAATTCCGACACCCGATCGTAACTGGCATTCCCCCGCTCCAATACGTTGAATAAACGGCCAATTGCAAACATCGGCCAAATCAGCATACCGATATAACTGATAAAGGAAACCAGCTGCCCAATGGTAATCGTCTGGCGCAAAATGAACATGCCACCCACCGCAATCGCAATCACATAAGAAAAACCGACAATCACCGTAATCAAGGGATCAAACAACGCATCTAAAAAGTTCACCTTACGATTTTTCACAATCGCCTGATCGATCTTTTCAGTAAAGTCTTGAATATCCTCTTTTTCCTGTCCGAAGGTTTTGATTACCTTCATACCGGTAACACTTTCTTGGGTTTTATCATTAATAGAAGAAAAAGCTTCTTGTGATTCACGAAATGCGTCATGTAGTTTTTGTCCTAATACTTTCGAGCCCCAAGCCAAAAGAGGTAAAGGTAATAAAGCCAGTAAAGTTAATCGCCAATCTACAAATAGCACCATCGCTATGATCGTTGCGCCACCAGTAATAAAGGAATCGGCAAAGGTCAAAATACCTGACCCTGCGACATTTTGAATCGCTGTTAAATCATTAGTGGCATGAGCCATCAAGTCACCGGTACGATGCCCCTGATAAAAGACGGCATCCATCTTAGTAAAGTGATTAAATAATCGTTGACGCAAAAGCTTCTCCAAGCGAGCCGCCCCGCCCCAAATGTTAGTGCGCCAAATATAGCGAAAAGTATACTGCCCGATTCCGGTCAATACCAGCATCGCTGTCCAGAAAAAGATCCGCTGCAAACTAAACCCAGCTGTATCAATCTCATCAATTACAATCCCAATAATTCGTGGCGGGAATACTTGAAAAATGGCTACAATGATTAGACCGGCTACCCCAATCGTATAGCGCCGTTTTTCTTCTATAAAAAACCACTTTAATTTCCTAAAAATCGACATGTTTATTCTCCTTGTCTTTAGCTGAAAAATTCGTGTTTCTACTATTATAATAGTAGTTTTTATTTCCATGCCTTAGTATACGTCTTAACCTTTACTTTAAGTCAAGGGGAAATTTTAACAGAAGAAAAGACTTCCTAAAGTTCTTTAGTATGATTACTAAAGAACTTCAAGAAGTCAAGAACAAGCGTTTCCACTATTCTGAAATTAATTATCTCCCAGTTCGTTCATTTTCCGACTGCGGATAACGATCGCCAACAATTTCTAATTGTGCGATTGCTTGATTGATGGATTGCAACTCAGAAGAGCTAAATTGAATGGCTGCAGCTGCAATATTTTCCTGAATACGAGTAAGCTTTGTCGTTCCAGGAATCGGCACGATCCATTCCTTTTGAGCCAAAATCCAAGCAATGGCAACTTGCGCTAGTGTCGCTTGCTTCTCATCGGCAATTTTTTGTAATAGGTACAGCACTACTTGATTTGCTGCCAAGGCCTCTTTCGTAAAACGTGGCAGTTCTCCTCGGTTATCGTTCACATCAAAAGAAGCGTTTGTATCCAGTTTACCAGTCAAATAACCGCGACCAAGAGGACTGTATGCTACTAAGCCGATCCCTAATTCTTCCAGCACGGCAAAGATTTTTTCTTCCGGCTCCCGCCACCAAACGGAATATTCGCTCTCGACTGCAGCTAACGGTTCCACTACATGGGCACGTCGGATCGTTTCAGCACTGACTTCTGACAAGCCCCAGTGTCTGATTTTTCCGGCTTTCATCAACCCTTGAATCGTTCGGGCAACTTCTTCGATCGGTCTAGTTGGATCAATTCGGTGAATGTAGTACAAATCAATCACATCGGTTTGCAGGCGTTTCAATGAGCCTTCCACTTCCTGAATCAAGTTCTCAGGACTGCTGTCAGGTTCATTGCCACTTGCAGTAATATGGAAGCCGCCTTTAGTTGCAATTTGCAGTCCAGTCCGTTTACCTTTAAACGCCTTACCTACTAATTCTTCGTTAGTATAAGGTCCGTAAACTTCAGCGGTATCAAACATCGTTATCCCCGCATCGATGGCACCATGAACCACCTTGATCATTTCTTGTTCATCCTTTGCGGGCCCGCGATGATGATTGAGACCCATGCAGCCAAAGCCGATAGCTGAAGTGACTAATCCTGTATTGCCTAATTTTCTCGTTTGCATAAATGTGTACTCCTTTTTGAATTTTTAATTACTATTTGCCAACCAGTCATCAATGTCAGTGTCTGAATCATCAATAGCGGAATCCCGAAGAGCCAATCCATCCAATACGGTTGCATCTGGTTCTTCATCTGCGATAGCCGTATCAGTGCTGGACAATCCGCTTCCGCCGTGCGTACAGAAGGGAACGATCCGTTTGCCTGACAAATCATAGTCGTCTAAAAAAGAATAGACGGCCATTGGCATATCGCTCCACCAAATCGGATAGCCTAAATAAATCGTGTCATAGTCTGCCAAATTGGTCAACTCACCGCTTAATTCTGGCCGAGCTTGATCACTTCGTTCTTCTTGGGCAATATCTACAACACTGTCGTAATCCTCTGGGTAGCTTTCAGCAGTAGTAATTTCAAACACTTCCCTACTCGTTTTTTCAGCGATACTTTCAGCAATCTGCTGTGTATTGCCAGAATGTGAGAAGTACACCACTAGACTGCTGTCAGCGGCATTGCCTGATGAAGCTGCTGGTGTGGCCGCTGATTCGGTAGTCTCATCGGAACTCTCTGATCGACTAGATTGTCTTTCCTGCGGTTCACTGTTGGAGCTGCAGGCAGTTAACGTAACTAATAATCCAACGAATAAACATGTGCATAATTTTTTCACACTACGTTTCTTCCCTTCTTGTTAAAATCCTAGTGTTTGCAGCCATTCGGTGACGGTCGCTTCCGAGTAATCACTGTCTTCTCGAGCAACCCCCAAAACATTTTCATTTAAGCTGGTGCTTTCTGGCAGCTGTTCTTGAATATCCCGCACACTACTGCCTAAGCCGCTAGTGCCGTGGGAACAGAACAAAATGACCTCTTTATCAGACAAATCATTTTCTTCAATAAAGGTAAACAACGCCATTGGAGCGGAAGCCCACCAGTCTGGATAGCCTAAAAAGACGACATCGTATTGATCGATACCCTCAACCTGAGCCGTCAACGCCGGTCGTGCATCTTCCCCTTTTTCCTCCGAGGCTCTATCTAAGCAATCGTCATAATCGCTGGAATAGGGCTCTACGGTTTGAATCGAAAATTGATCAGCTTCTATTTGTCCACCTATTTCTTGAGCCATTTTGCCCACATTTCCTGGCAGAGCTAAACTGGCCGACGTGGTAGCATCCACATCAATCGAGCTTTCATCCAACTCACCGACGTTTTCGCCCCAAGTGAAATAGGTAACCAGTACGCGGGCCTCTTCCCGATTTTCTGGTGGGGCTGCGTTAGAGCTTTCTGACTCTGAATCGGCTTGGCTGCTGCAGGCACCTAAAAACAGTAATGCGCCTAGCAACATGATCAGTTTTTTCCTCATCACATTCTCTCCTTTTTTACTCGTCAAACGTTACCTCCATCGAATCTGGCAAATCCTCAAACAACGACAAATTCGAAGTGACTTTCCCAATCGGTACGACCTCCATCGATAAATTTGGCCGATCCGTCTGGGCGTAAAAGACCGCCAAGCTATTGTTTTGCTCACAATAAGTAATGTCGCCATTTTCAAAAGTGGTCTGCCCTGCCGGAATATTCTCAGGTGTGAAATCATCCATCCCACCATAAATTTCCCGACCCCCATAATTGGACATTCCAACTGTTAGCGGAAACTGTGCCCTAATATCCTGCGCCAACTCTGTGTCATAGAAAACCGCCTCAACTTCCTGACCATCAATAGTCAAACTTATTGGCGTGGTGTTTTGAGTAGAAGCTTGGGTAGTTGCTGGCACTAAATCTAAGTCAGCTAGCCATTGATCAATCTCCGTTTCTGAATTAAGAAGATCATCGCTTTCAAGCGCTAAGCCTTCACCTTCACTATCTACATCAGCGGCTGCGAATATCTCTGAATAGCTGCTGCCACTGCCGTAGCCGTCATGGGTGCAAAACGGAATGACGGTTTTTCCGGTTAAATCATATTGTTCCAAGAAAGAGAAGATTGCTCGCGGTGCACCAGTTGCCCATACCGGATAACCAATAAAGACAGTATCGTAGGTATCAAGGTCTAAATCACTAGGAACTAGAGCAGGCAAAGCCGCTTCATCTGCTTCTTCATGATTACGGTCGCGCGTCTCGTCAAAATCGGCAGAATACGGCTGTTCTACTTGGATCGAATGAAGATCGCCGCCAATTTTTTCTTGGATCGTTTGAGCTACATAAGTGGTGGCGCCAAATGGTTCACCATTGTCTACCAGCACACTCGCTGAAGTATCAGCATCAGTAGTTTGGTCATCGCCAACGTTCTCATAATATGAAAAGTAAGCAATCAAGGTGTTACTATTGCTGCTGGCAGGGTTGCTGGCTTCTGTGGTGGAGCTTTTACCCGATTCACTAGATGGTTCATCAGCACAGGCTGTTAAAAAGGTAAATCCAATGATTCCTAAAAACAATAAGGCTTTTTTCATACAAAACTTCCTTTCATTTTGGCTATCTTGAATTATTTTCACCTATCATTTTTCAATCATCGGCGGAAGATAGGTACTTTTTAGCAGATTTTTCAAATAAGCTTGGGGTTTTTTCGGCTAAAGCTTTGCAAGGTTGCAGTGATTCAAACATAACTCCCCAGGATTGATCATTTGCGATAATTCCTCTGGCCTTTTTAAGTCGCTACTGATAATTAATCCTCTTTTTGGTTCTTACATATACTACTATCCAGATCTAAGTCGTTATGCTGATAGTGCCCTCTTCGTAAAAAAATGAACTGTTCAACCAATTGATTGAACGGGCTTAGTAATCGTTTCTTTTCCCAGCCTTTTTGTCCTACTTGTTCTATTTTTTTCAAATTTTTGTTTATTGATTAAATTCACCATACACCTTAAAGCCAACTTTAAGTCAAGTTAAAATAAATGCGCCTCATTCGTTCATTGGGTAAGTCGATCTTTTTAGTTCCTTCAATAACCCCCCCTAAAACGCAATGAAATCAGTGATGAAGAGCATTAGTTCTCGTTAAAGAGCTTGATAGCGAAAAATGCAAAACTTTTCCCAATGATTTGTGAGGGTTTTGTAAATTTTTTAACCAGCAGGTATAAATGGTTGCGAACTGATTGCTTAATCTTTTATTTCGTTTACAATTAAAAGAAACCATTTAAAAAGGGGCGACGAGTATGCCTAATAAACTTGAAAAAATTACGACCTTAATTGATGAAATAGAAAAAGTGATTTTGGGAAAACGTCACGTGATTCAATTAACTATCACCGCTTTTTTGGCGGGCGGGCATGTTCTGTTTGAAGATATTCCCGGAGTTGGGAAAACAGTGATGGTGAAATCCTTAGCAAAAGCCATTCACAGTGATTTCTCACGGGTACAATTTACACCGGATTTGTTGCCTAGTGATATTCTTGGGGTTTCCATTTTTGATTCTCGCACCAATCAATTTGACTTTCGACCGGGACCAGTGTTTACGACTATTTTATTAGCTGATGAAATTAATCGTACCACGCCACGCACACAGGCAGCATTATTAGAAGCAATGTCAGAAGGTCACGTGACCATCGACAACCACACCTATCCGTTAAATCCACACTTTTTTGTTCTAGCGACACAAAATCCAGTCAGCTATGCGGGGACTTATCCGCTGCCTGAAGCGCAGCTGGATCGTTTTTTATTCCGTTTGCACATTGGCTATCCGGCTTTTGACGATGAGCTGCAGCTGTTGACCGGCCAAAAAGAGCAATCACTGGAGCTGATTCAACCAGTAATTACTTTACAAGAATTGGAAGAGTTGAAAGAACAAGTAGACCAAGTTTACGTGAACGATTCAGTAGCACGTTATGCTTTGCAGCTGGTGGAAGCCTCTAGAAATCACCCAGCGGTGGAATTGGGCGTGAGTCCTCGTGGCGCAATTGCCTTCTTGAAGGGTGCGAAGGCGTATGCCTTAACAGAAAATCGAACGTTTGTAACTCCTGGCGATTTGCAGCGACTATTGCCGGTAGTCTTTAGTCATCGGTTAATTTTGCGCGGCGGCTTATCCGTGGATGAAGTGATGCATCAGATCATTGATCAAGTATCTGTGCCGATAAGGAGCTGAGTTGGTTGTGGAAAGATTTTTTAGACGGATCGTATTGGCGTTGATTTATCTAGCGACTTTTCTCTACAGTGCGGTATTTAACAATGATATCGGCTGGACACTTTTTCTATTCATGACCTTGGTGCTGTTCTTTAGCTTACTGCAACTGCTGATTCCTTTGCGACGGATCGTTGCCAGCTCCGAGGATACGGTGATTGCCCACGTCAATGAGGATGTGGCATTGCCGATTCAGTTTCGACGTAAAGATGCGGTGATTCCTTTAGCACAATTAACTATCGCGGTAGTGGAGCCATTCATTGAAACACCCACTATCCTTTATCTATTTTGGCGGGAACATCAGCAGACTTTTACTTGGTTGCCTGCTCAGCGAGGACTTTATCAACATGTGACTATCTACTACGAAAGCAGTGATTTTTTTGAGCTGTTTAACAAAAGTTACGAAATCAAGCTGGCCAAACAAATGCTCGTTTTGCCTCAATTACAGCCGGCAAGAAACATCCTGCGTCTGCAAGAAACGATGAAAAGTCAGGCATTTGGTGAACCTACCTTTTCTGTTAAAAATTACCGTCCCTATCGTAGCGGCGATGCGCTGAAAAATATTGACTGGAAGCTGTCTAGTAAACAAACAACGTTGATTTATCGGGAACTAGAAACCCAGCAGCAGGCTCAAACGGTTTGGATGTTTCTAGGAACGCCCTCTTCTTATTTTGAAGAGCTACTGAGTATTTACTATTCCTTGCAGACGGTGGCCGATGAACCGCTTGAGCAATATCTATTTGGCGATCAGCTAACTGATCCTACCCGAACAGATGCCCTTGCCTTTGCACAGATTCAGCCCTTAACTACTTTGCCGGTTTTACCCGATTTGAAAGAAAAAAATGTTGTCTTATTTATACCAGAACGAACGGCTCAGAGTGCTGAAATCACTACTCAGCTTGGCAAAGAGAATCAGGTAACCGTTTATGATTATCCGACCTTAGCTGCTTGGTTCGGTCATTCGAAGGGAAGCAGGTGATGCAGATGGCTTATGTCAAGCAAAAACTACCTTTCGTCCTGCTGGCAACGATTAGTATTAATGTTGTCTTTCTACAATTTTTAACAGTTTATTTGTTCCCAGTTTCTTGGGTTCCTGCAGCTTTAATTGCTTCCATTTGCGGAATCATTGGTTTTTTTAAGAATAATGGGCTAAAAACACTTTTTTGCATCTGCCTTTATTTTTTAGGTTTGTATCAGTTTTTTCCTTTGAATCAGCAGCTTTCTTTTAACTGGTTGAATAGCTTTTTACAGCAGTTTGTCTTTCAGTTCCAGCAAATGCGAACTGGCTCGGCGGCAGTCGTTTCAGAGATGGTTGCACTGCCCTTGTTATTAGCATTATTGATCCTACTTGCCGTATTAATGATTCAGTTCGAACGATTTTTATTAAGTTATGTCTTGATGATTAGCTATTTGTTAATGCTCACGGTGTTTAATCCGATAAATCTTAGTTTGCAACTGGCTATCGTCTTTGGTTGTGCCTTACTTTCCAGACTTTTTGCGATTAAAAAGTTGCCTAAAGAATTGCTAGTTTTATTCACTGGCTTGACCGTTTTAACCAGCATGGCGGCTTATTACTTACCGCAAACAGTGGTTCGTACCCATTTAACTGCTTGGACTTCGCCATTAAGAGATTATTTAAATCAAAAAGGTGTGTATCGTACGATTCAGGAGATGACTATTACCTCAGTTTCTCGTACCGGCTTTAGCGAAAATGATCAAAACTTAGGGGGACCTTTGCTGGATGATGAGACCATTTTGTTTGAGGCGACACAGCAGGATCGGACTTATTGGCGCGTGGAAAGCAAAGATTATTATACTGGAAAAGGCTGGGATGCTAGCGATAGTGGCCAATCGACCCTGCGTTCACGCCGTAATTTCACAGTGTCCGCAGACGCTCCACAGCTAGACTACACCCTTCCTGAAGCAGCTCGAATTCATTTTTTCAATCATGGGAATTACGTCCCGTTGCCTTATGGAGCTAGCCAACTGACAATTACCGAAGGATCTGCTGGTTTTGTCCAAAGACCAGAAAATGGGCGGATCAATTTTGCTGATTCTGGCTATGGAGAAAAGGAAATTCAAAATCAATGGGCTCAACCCAACTACCAATTGGAGGACCTACAATCTATTCCAGTATCTCAGCCAGCTATGGCAACGGTCGATTATTTACAACTGCCTAATGGGTTGCCAGATCGAGTAGCAGCACTAGCAGCAGAAGTTTCCCAAGGAGAAACGACCTTATTGGGACAAGTCACTGCCGTAGAAGACTATTTGAAAAATTCTGGCACCTTCCGCTATTCCAAAGTAGATGCGGTAGTTCCTGATGAAGAGGAAGACTATGTTGATCATTTTCTTTTTGAATCTCAGGTTGGTTATTGCGATAATTTTTCTTCTTCAATGGTGATCATGCTGCGAACCTTAGGCATTCCTGCCCGTTGGACTAAAGGCTTTGCTCCCGGGGATGCACGGCAAACCAGTGGCGATACCACCGTTTACACCATCCGAAATTCTCACGCCCATTCGTGGGTAGAAGTCTATTTTGATGGGTATGGCTGGCTGCCATTTGAGCCAACACCTAGTTTTGCCAATCCTGATCAACCAGCCTCTGCCGAAGAAACGCCAGAACCATCGTCAGAATCCACTGTTGCTTCAAGCGAAAGTAGCAGTTCCTCCAGCAGCTCTTCGACTGACGATCCGACATCTTCTGAAGAAAGCGATGAGGAGATAAGCACTTTGGCTAACAACACGTGGCGCCAAAACCTGCGTTTAGTTTTGCAGTTGATTGCCGCAATTGTTTTCGTTATCGCTGGCTTCTGGATAAATAAATACTGGCTTCGTTTGCAAATTCGCTTCTGGCAAGCGGCCACTAAGCAGCCCTTGCTTCGCAGTTATTCTGCCTTTTTAAAACAGGCGGAAAAGCGACTGCCAAGAAAACAATCGGAGCCTTTGTCCGAATACGCCCAACGCTTTGAAGCGCAACATCTGCAATTTGACGGTAAATACTTAGCCTTGACGATGTGTTACGAAGAACTCATTTACGGAAAAGCAACTAACGAGATGAACAATCAGCTGATTGAAGACAACTTAGCTTTGTTCGAAAATATAAAAGCAACCCGCCAACGTTAATCGTTAGCGGGTTGCTTGTTTGGCTTACCATTTAGTTTTCGCTGCTCATGTTATTGTCTTTTACCATTACATCATGTGCGCCGCCTTCAACGATACTTGTTGAAGAAACCAGCGTAATTTTCGCATTTTTCTGCAACTCGCGAATCGATAGCGCACCACAGTTACACATCGTATGACGAACTTTGCTTAATGAAACTTCTAAGTTATCTTTCAAAGACCCCGCATAAGGAACGTAAGAATCTACCCCTTCAACAAAGGACAGACCTTCTTTTCCGCCAGTGTCATAACGTTGCCAGTTACGCGCACGGGCACTGCCTTCGCCCCAGTATTCCTTCATGTAAGAGCCGTTGATGCTGACTTTTTCCGTTGGTGATTCTTCAAAACGAGAGAAGTAACGACCCAACATAATAAAGTCAGAACCCATTGCCAAAGCCAAGGTCATGTGGTAATCATGCACAATCCCGCCATCGCTGCAAATCGGCACGTAAATGCCTGTTTCTTCAAAATATTCTTCTCGAGCGGCTGCTACATCTTGAACCGAAGTTGCTTGCCCACGACCGATCCCTTTTTGCTCCCGGGTAATACAAATACTCCCCCCGCCAATACCGACCTTGATGAAATCAGCACCGGCATCTGCTAAGAAACGGAAACCTTCCCGATCCACGACATTTCCGGCACCAATTTTAACGGTATCGCCGTATTCTTCACGAACCCATTCGATCGTCATCTTTTGCCATTCACTGAAGCCTTCACTGGAATCGATACATAAAATATCCGCTCCGGCTTCAATCAAAGCTGGAATTCTTTCCTTATAGTCACGTGTATTAATCCCTGCACCCACAAAATAACGTTTTTTAGCATCCAAAAGCTCTAATGGATTGTCCTTGTGTGAATCATAATCCTTACGGAAGACGAAATACTTCAAGCGTTGGTCTTCATCAATGATTGGCAAAGCATTCAGCTTATTGTCCCACAAAAGATCATTTGCCTCAGATAAAGTAATCCCATCTTTACCATAGATTAGCTTTTCAAAAGGGGTCATAAAGTCTTTAATCGGCGTATCTACTGACATCCGCGAAATCCGGTAATCACGATTCGTTACTAAACCGACGATTTTGCCATTTAAGGTACCATCTTTTGTTACTGCCATCGTACCATGTCCCGTGCGTTCTTTTAGGTCTAACACATCTTGTAACGTGCCATCCATGTGAAGATTCGTATCACTTGGAACAAAACCAGCTTTGGTTTGTTTCACTTTTCGCACCATTGCGGCTTGTTCTTCAATCGGTTGCGAACAATAAATGAATGAAACGCCGCCTTCTTTGGCTAAAGCCACTGCCAAATCACTACCAGAAACAGATTGCATCACCGCACTTACTAACGGAATATTCATAGTCAATGCCGGCTTTTCGCCTTTTTTAAATCGTACTAACGGGGTTTCCAAAAGTACATTATCAGGGGTGCAATCTTTGGAAGAATAACCGGGAACTAAAAGGTATTCGCTGAAGGTTCTAGAAGGTGTCGTGTAATAGTAAGCCATGATGTGTTTATCTCCTTTTATCTAATTTTAGCCATTATACCATTTTGCCTAAAGAATTTTTTTAAAATTTGAAGATAATTACATAAAAAGCGGTATTATTTTAAAAAGCGAATATCTTCTTAGCGGCTAAGGTAACTTTCACACTTTTATATATAATGGGGTGTTTTCTGTCTCCAAAAAAATCCCTCCATTTCGACTTTTTCCTGCGCATACTGCAGAGAGATGGTTGAAATGGAGGGAGTATGGGAATGTTAGTGTACATTTTTTGTTATATTTTATATGCGTTTATTATTAGTATCTACTTGTTTAAATTTTCTCACCAGCCAAAAACACTTGTTCCACATTTCGCAGCTGTTCAATATCTTTTGTCGCATCCCCGTTTACCACTAAGATATCTGCCTGCAAGCCGGCTTTTAATTGACCGGTAACTTCTTCTAACTCGAACACCCTTGCCGGATTTTGGGTAGCTGTCTGAATTGCTTCAATTGGCGTCAAACCATAACGAACCATCAATTCCAGCTCTTCTACAATTGGCACACTCGGTGCTTCTAACATCACCATATCTGTACCTGCCAAAATTATTACTCCGGCATCATAGACTGGTTTGAAATTTTCGCTATATGCCTGAACCGAAGCTTCAAAGAAATCAAGATGGTGAGAATAAGTTTCAGTGGATTGGTTGGAATGATCAATCCCCACTTCTTGCACCTTTTTGTTGTAATCAGCTAAGAAATGGTACGCAAACATTGTCGGTGTCCACGACTGCTGATTGGCGGCCATTTGCTTGCCTTGTTCTACAGTCAGAAAGTTCCCATGCTCAATCGTATCAAAGCCAGCATCGATGCACATTTGAATACCTGGTTGGGTACCCGAATGGACGACACATTTCATTCCTAAACGATGGGCTTCAGCTACCCCGGCATTTAGCTCTTCTTGAGTAAATTCACAAATGTCATCGCGATTGGTTGTTAGCAGTTTGATCCAGTCAGCACCGTCACGCTTTTGCCGGCGAATCGTATGACGGATATTTTCCACTCCGTCCACTTCTTCAATCCCGTCTTCATGACCGTGTCCGCCAGTGATACAGATCCCACGATCCGTGTGCAAAATTCGTGGTGCTTTGACAAAACCTTTTTCGGCCGCCAAACGTAATGTCTCTAACAAAAAGCGGGGCCCGCAGCAGTCGCGAATGGTTGTCACCCCTTTTTCCAAACAAGTCTGTGCCTGCTTTTGGGCATAATAAGCAATCATAAAATCATTGTACCGATGCAAATCTGGCTGTGTCCAATAATAACCTAAGTGAATATGAGCATCCATCAGCCCCGGCAAAATCGTTGCCTCACCATAATCCTGCACCAGAGCGTCTGGATATTTCTCCACCAATTCTGCTGAAGTGCCCACAGCAATAATCCGATCCGCTTGAACAACCACCCCGCCTTGCTTGATCACCGTTTTCCCGTCTCCAGTAATGACTTTTGCCGCCTTCAATAAAAACATGCTATCCATCCTTTCTCTACTAATGTTAGTATATTCACAAAAGGTATCGCTTACAATATGTATTAGTGTTTTTTTCAACGTATCTCTAAGATTTCAACACATTGTCAGTAACTTAGGAAATCCGCTTAGTCCAACCATCACCAATCATGCCAGCGTGATATAATAAAGACAACTTTCCCCTCTAGAGGAGGCGTTATTCGTGAAAAAATCCAAAAAGTGGTTGCTCCTATTACCAATTGCTCTTTGTATCGGATTGGTTTTCTATTTTCAAACGATACCCCAAAAAAAGACTATCGATAAACCTATAGCCGAAGAAATTGCCAGCCCTATTAGTACCGCCCACATTTCTTTTGATGATGCTGTGTCACAGTCAGATCTGATTGTAAAAGTAGAAATTACCGGGCTCAACTCCGAAATTGACGCTTCTGATGAAAGTGAGGGCTCAAAATTCATTTATGATGCCTCGATACTAGAAGTTTTTGCTGGTACGAAAAATGCAAACGAAGCCATAAAAATTATGCAAGATAATCTGTCGCATGCTCCGGCTACTGAAAGCTCTCTGTTTGCACCTGGAGATACGCTCATTTTGATGTTGTATCAGGCCCAACCTGAGAAGGAATTTCCTAATACTTATCCTATTTACAAAGAGTACCTATTATCAAATGTGACAACTCAAGCAATCGATTTAAACCCGGGAGATTCGAACTTTACCGATTTAGGTACACCGGAAGATCCCGGACTTAACGCAAGGATGGCCGAACTGATCAAGGATCGCTCTATCGATGCTGAAGTTTTATCAATCATTTCGACTGAGGAATTGGAACAAGCCATCACTCAAGCAATTCAAGGTATATGACCGAAGCCATAAAAAGCCCTCAAAATTAGACTGAAAAACCTAACTTTGAGGGCTCACTTCAAAATATGCGTCTCTATCTAATCAGTATCCCATTGAGTCTATTCTTAAACTTTCTCTGACACTGCATCACTTACTGATTTAGCCACTACTTGTGCAACACCTGGTTGGAAAGCATCGGGAATAATGTTAGTGGTGCTTAGATCCTCATCTGAAATCAAGCTAGCAATTCCACGAGCTGCAGCGATTTGCATATCCACTGTGATCTTTTTCGCACGGGCATCCAATGCGCCTCGGAAAATTCCAGGAAAAGCCAACACATTGTTGATCTGATTTGGAAAGTCGCTGCGTCCTGTTCCTACAATGTAGGCGCCCGCTTCTAAGGCTTCATCTGGAAAAATTTCCGGTGTTGGGTTTGCCATCGCGAAAATGACTGGTTTTTCCGCCATGTATTGAATCCATTCAGGTTTTAATACACCTGGAGCCGAAACACCGACAAATACATCGGCACCTTGCAACGCATCCTCTAACGTTCCCGAACGTTTTTCACGATTGGTCAGTTTTGCAATTTCTGCGTGGTGAGCAGGCAATTTGTCACTGTCGTCTTCATTAATGATCCCGATTTTATCTACAACCGTCACATTTTTAGCACCAGCTGCCAAGAATTTGCGGGTTACCGATAATCCGGCAGATCCACCACCGTTAACGACAATCTTAACTTCTTCGATACTTTTACCAATTAATTTCAAACTATTAAATAAAGCGGCTAGTACAACGATCGCTGTACCATGTTGGTCATCATGGAAAACCGGGATGTCACATTCTTCGATTAGACGTTGTTCGATTTCAAAACAGCGAGGCGCACTGATATCTTCTAAATTGATCCCGCCAAATGTTGGCGCAATCGCTTTGACAATTTGAATAATTTCTTCAGTGTCTTGAGTATCTAGCACAATCGGCACTGAATCCACTTCCGCAAAGCGTTTGAACAAAGCAGCTTTCCCCTCCATAACTGGCATCGCTGCTTCAGCACCAATATTTCCTAAGCCTAGGACAGCTGATCCGTCACTAACAACAGCAACGGTATTTTTCTTAGTCGTCAATTCGTAAGCCAAGCTTTTATCTTCTGCAATCGCTGAGGAAACAGCTGCAACTCCCGGAGTGTAGGCAATACTCAAATCTTCTTTTGTATTGATACTAACCTTGGAGACAACCTCTAATTTTCCACCGTTTTGTTTTGCTTGCTCTAACGCTACTTCTCTGACATCTCTGCTCATTATTTTCGCTCCTCATATTTAATGATGTATTTTATTCAAAAATAGTTCTATTTTCATGCCGTATACCATTCTGCTGCACTTATCTGTCGCTGGTTCTATTAAGAATTTTGATGTCCGTTCTGCTTTTGCTTCACTGCTAAAAGCAGAACTGGCATTTTGCATTACTAAGATTCTATTTCATTTTACTACACGTTCTTACTTTAATTAAAACTTTTTTTATATTTAAAAGATCATTCGTAAAATTGCTGTCATACTGATCACAGTAATCGCACCGCCTAAACGAGTAGCAACTTGGGCAAATGGCATCAAGTTCATGCGGTTAGCTGTACTTAAAATCGCTACATCTCCTGTTCCGCCCATGCCGCTTTGGCAAGCAGAAACAATCGCTGCTTCTACAGGGTTCATGTTCATGAAGCGAGAAACGACGAAACCGGTCGCTATAATTGTGAATACAACACTGATTACGACTACAAAATACTGCCAGCTTAATGTTCCGATTACGTCTTTCAATGGGATGTACAACAAACCAAGACCTGCCATTAATGGGAAGGTAAAATTGCCGGAAATAAATTTGTACAATTGTTTTGAACCACGTTGCGTTTCTTTAGGAACGATGTTCAAGTATTTCAAAAATGAAGCTAGGACAATCATCAAAACAGGTCCAGGGAAGCCCGTTAAATGTTCTAACAAACCGCCAGCAATAAATAGTGTACAAGCGGTTAATACCCCGGCACCCATCAATTTTACATCAATTGGCGAGTTGTCTTCTTTTAAGGCATCAGCCATATCATCGCCACCCTTCATTTTGATCAATTGACCTTGACCAGAAAGATGCGGACGTTTTTCGCCTAAACGAGAAAGTAATGCTGAACACATAATCGCGAAGAAATTACCGATAATCGTTGCCGGAATTAATTGAGCCACCAGCTGTTCACTGCCGATTCCGGTAATCGCACTGTAGCCTAGCGACAATGGCAGGATACCTTCGCCAATTCCGCCGGCCAATACAGGCGTTACAATGAAGAACAATGCGTGCTGCCAATCAAATCCGACTAACACACCAACTAATGTACCAACACCCATAGCACAAAGCATGCCGACTGTCATGGGAATAATCATCCGCATCAAGCCTTGAACCAACATTTTACGGTTCATGCCTAGAATACTGCCACACACTAGACAAGCAATATAGAAGTAAAGGAAATTCGCTTGCTTCATCAAAATGTCCGCTGAATCCAAAATGTTCTGATTAATCAAATTGAAGAAAACGAGAATAGATGGCACTAACAGAGATAAAATGGCTGGACCGCCGAAATTTTTAACAAAGGGAATGTTGGCACCGATTGTTCCCAACAACCATCCTAGTGTTAAAATGACTGCGAAGCCTCCAAGCATATTTACCGGCAGTTGTTGCAGCAAGCCTGTGGCAATGATAACTGCGGACATAACTACATAGACTGGCAATGGCACCGAGCCGACCTTTACGTCCATCCATTTTTCAATCAGTTTTTTACTTCCTATATTCGGCTTTACCGTTATCGTTGGCTGTGTCTTTTCAATCTTCTTTTCCATTTTTTGTTTGCCTCCTTGTTTTGTTTACGGTTTCAGTTTACCTCCTGCTGACAGCGAGTGATAGATTATTTAACTAATTTAAGTAACGTAATTAATTTAAGCGCTCAGGGCAAAAAAAGACTGTGCTATACTCAAAGTGGAGGAGTTTATCATGAAAAAAGGACTTAGGCTATGGACGTTGCTATCAATTATTTTTGTGGCAACCTTATTAATTACCAATACGATTCTTTACGGACTGATCCTGTACCAAGACGCTCAGACAGTTCAAAAAAAAGAAGAAGAGCTGCTGCTTTCAGTCGGGCGACAATTGGCGATTGAGCCCGGCGTACTGCAGGTACTGAATGAAGATACACCTTTAGATGCGGTAGAAGAGTACACGAAAGAAGTCGCTGAAATTCATGGGATGGATTTTATTGTTGTCATGAATATGGAGGGAATACGTCTGACTCATCCAGACAAATCACGAATTGGGCAGCCTTTTGAAGGGGGCGATGAGGCGCCTGCTTTACAAGGTCAGAGTCATGTGTCCATCAGTGAAGGAACTTTGGGGCGTTCGTTACGAGGCTTTGTGCCTGTTTATGAAGGGGAAGAACAAATTGGTGTGATTGCTTTGGGAATTGGTTTGGATTCGTTAAGTACCTTGGTTGAAAATTCGCGCAGCCGTTATACCATCGCTTTAATTGTCAGTGCTGGTGCAGGTTTACTAGTGGCCTTGCTAGTTGCTTACTATTTGAAGAAACAGCTATTGAATCTCGAGCCGCGGGAAATTTCCAGCTTGTTAGAAGAGCGCAATGCCATGTTGAACGAAACCAAGGATGCCGTGGTGGTAGTGAACAACGAGGGGATCGTGAATTTAGCCAACATTGCCGCCAATGAGATGTACCAGCAACTGACTAATCAGCCTACAGATTTAGCTGGACAGCCAATTACGCAACTGTTGCAGGACAAAGAGCAAATTGACTTTGAACGCTCAATTGAACAACTGTATCGTCAAAACGGGCAGGACTATCTTTTTTCTGCCGCCCCAATTATGGTGAACAAACGAAAAATTGGTGCGATTGTCTTTTTGCGTAATGCGACAGAATCGTTGTTTGTCACCGATCAACTGGCAAATACCACCGCCTATGCTACGGCTTTGCAAAGCCAATCTCATGAATTCATGAACAAGCTGCATGTCATTTACGGCTTGGTGGATTTAGAAGCCTATAATGAACTAAAAATTTATTTAAGCGATATTTTACAGCCGGAAAAGGAATTTTCCCACCGTTTGTCGATTCTAGTTCGCAACCCAATGCTCGCTGGTTTTTTCATTGGCGAACGAGAAAAATTCGCCGAGCGGAAAACCCAGCTATTAATTGAAATCGCACCGGAAATTCCTGAAGCAGCCGATCAGGAACAGACGACCACCATTATCAATATTTATCGCTATATTCATCACGCCTTGCTCCAGCGCTGGCTGCCGGAGGAATTAGCAATGTCGATTGAGTATCGCAACAAACAGTTAATGACAACTTATCGTCTCGCTTTTAAGGAAGAAAAAAGTGATTCCTTGGAGCTAGTATTTAAAGAAAATTATTTCCAACAACTGTTGCAGGATGCCACGGGTGAATTTGAGCTGGAAAAAGCGGAGGATCAGTTAATCATTCATGTCACCACTAATTATGAAGGGAGTAACTCATGAACGTACTAATTATCGAAGACGATCCGATGGTGGAGTTTATTCATCGTAGTTATTTGGAAAAGTTGGCTTTATTTGAAGCTCTTTATTCGGCTGACACTGTGGTTGAAGCAGAAAGATTACTTGCCGAAAAGCAAGTGGATTTGATTTTGCTGGATATTCATTTAAAAGACGGTAACGGCTTGGACTTTCTTACTCATCTGCGAGCCAAACGAACCACCGTTGAAGTAATTTTGATCACTGCTGCTAATGAAACCAATAGTGTGCAAACCGGTTTGCATTTAGGGGCCATCGATTATTTGATTAAGCCCTTTACTTTTGACCGTTTCAAGCAAAGTATCCAACTCTTTCAAGAGAAAAAACGTCAGCTGGATTCCAACCAAGTAAATCAAGACACGATCGATCGTTTGATCAATTCAGTCCCAGTGCCAAAAGAAACGACAATGCCTACAGAGGAGCTGGACAAAGGCTTGTCTCACCAAACGTTAGAACATATTTTTACTGTCATCGATGGAATCAAGCAACCCTTTACCATCCAAGAACTAGCGGAACAATGCGGCTTATCTCATGTCTCAGTACGGAAATACATTCACTATTTAGAAGATTTAGGTCGTTTAAAAAGCGAAACGATCTACACAAAAGTCGGACGGCCTTATAAAGCCTTTCGCTATCTTAAATCATAAAAAATGCAGACTAAAAAAACTTGCGCAAACCCTAAAGGTCTGCGCAAGTTTTGCTTTCTAACAACCCTACTCTGCAATATAAGAGCAGCTATAGTCAACATAATTAGCCACTTTTGCTTGAAACTCACTATTTTTAGGAACTGTAAATGTTTCTCCTTCAGTGATAGTTTTCCACTTTGTTTCATTCGGCAGTAAGACTGCCATTTCCCCTTGCAGCACCGTCATTAATTCTTCTTCATTGGTACCAAAGATATAATCACCAGCCAACATAAAGCCCAGAGTAATCTTACTGCCATCGGCTTGAATCAACGTACGGCTGGTTACTTTTCCATCAAAATAGATATTGGCTTTCTTCACTGCATCAACGTTTTTTAACAAGTACCTTGCCTCCAATTTTCCTATTTTAGTTACGCCTTTTGTACCAACGCCATTTTTCGGCTTTTTTGAATATACGTGAAGCCTGAATAAATGATGACCACAATCACAATCCAAGTCAGCACGGTAATATCTAACCCAGTGACAAACTTCGCCGCAATAATTACACCGATAATCCCGCCAATGGTAATTCCTAAGCTAACTTTTCGGGCATACTCGCCTGTTCGAATAAAGTTGATACTGGCAACCGGCATCAGCGCACCGCAAGAAGCGGACATAATGGGAAATGCCACTAGTGGACTCAACCCCAGCATATAAACCATCGCCATACAAGGCGCATAAAGTCCGACACCCATGGTCATTAAAGCCCCCAAGCCAAAATTCCCTACGATGCCAATGATCAACTTAATTCCGGTCAAACCAGTCGCCGTATTTCCCTCACCCAAAATATTGATCATACCTGACTGTTTTAAGACCATTAAAATTGCGGTCAAAATCAACGCACAGCCCATAACAAGTTGAACCTTTTGTTCCGGCAGTTTAGTGACAAATTTCGAACCGATCCATGAGCCGACTGTTGCTGAAGCAACTAGTGAAAACAAAGTCAACGGTTCTACCTTAACCACCGTAATAAAAATAATTGCTTCTAGCAAACAAGACAAGGCATGACTGACATTCAACGTTCCCGGCACTTTACGGTCATCATCCAACTGTTTGGTTACATTCATTAACAAGGTTGTTGGCGCAAAAGCACCAATACCTAATGTATCCAAAAAGTCTGTGATAAAGCCAATCCCGATTGACACAGGCATACTACCGCTACCTAAGTTATCTTTATTTTTGACAAGATCCCGGCCTAAAACACCCACATGCAAAGCAATAAAGACAACCAACATTCCCAAAACGATTTCTTTCATCTTTTCACTCCTTTAAAATAGATCCTAGAAAGAAAATCCCGCGTCCTTTCTAGGATCAGATTTTTTAACCGAAAGCTTGTTCAGTCCGTGCGATAATCTCATCTTGCAACGCTTTTTCCAGATTGTTGAAGTAGTCACTGTACCCGGCCACCCGCACAATCAGATTTTCGTATTCTTTTGGATGTTTTTGAGCTTTCAGCAATACTTCTCGATTGACAACGTTGAACTGAATATGGTGTCCATCTAATGCGAAGTAACTACGAACTAAGGATGCCATATTAGTGATTCCTTGTTCACCAGCTACCACACTTGGGGTAAATTTCTGATTCAACAAGGCACCGCCCGTTTTTGTTTGGTCGATTTTAGATGCAGATTTAATGACAGCAGTCGGTCCGTTGCGGTCGGCGCCTTTTTCTGGTGAAATACCATCTGGCAATGGAATGCCTTTGTGACGACCGTTTGGTGATGCTTCCATTACTTGACCAAAGTACACGTGACAAGTTGTCGGCAAGAATTCCACTACCGTTTTTGATCCCTTTGGTGTTGGGCGACCGGCAATTACGTCCTGCAGTGATTCTGCCACATCCTTCAACAGATCATCGGCATAATCATCGTCATTCCCGTATTTTGGTGTTTCATTATAAACCATGTCGTAAATATCATCGTGTCCTTCAAAATCGTCATTACAAGCTGCGATTAACTCGTCCATTGTCATGGTTTTTTCTTCAAAAACATTGTGCTTGATAGCTGCCAATGAGTCAGTAATCGTGGCAATCCCTACACATTGAATGTAACTAGTATTGTAGCGAGCGCCGCCAGCATTGTAATCCTTACCAGCCTTGATACAATCGTCACTCATCACTGAAAGCAGTGGTACAGGCATAAATTCCATATACATCCGTTCGATCATGTTATTGCCGGCAACTTTTACGTCTACCACATATTGCAATTCTTCATAGAAGGCTTTGAATACTTCTTCATAGGTCGTCATTTCTCGGAAATCGCCCACATCAATACCGACTTGTTTACCAGTATAGTGGTCGTATCCACGATGCATTGCCAATTCAAAAATCTTCGGAATGTTCAAATATCCAGTTAAGACGTAGGCTTCTTTTCCTGCTACTCCTACTTCAACACAGCCAGAACAAATACCACTTTCACGGGCATCATCGACTGATTTACCCAAGTAAGCCAATTCACTTAGAATCGCTTCTGAATTATAAAGTGCTGGTTGCCCCCAGCCTTTACGGGAAACCTTCAAAGCTTCACGCAAGAATTTTTCCGGTGATTTTTTCGAGATTTGGACATTGGAACTCGGTTGCAATAATTTCATTTCGTCCATTACTTCCAAGATCAAATAGCTGACCTCGCTAACACCACTAGTACCATCTGGTCGTAATGCCCCAGTATTCAAGTTACAGAAGTCAGTGTAAGTGCCACTTTCTTTCAGCGTGATACCCACTTTTGGCGGTGCTGGCTGATTGTTAAATTGAATCCATAGATTTTCTAGTAATTCACGGGCTTCTTCTCGGGTCAAGCGCCCTTCATCAATATCTTTTTCATAAAATGGTTCTAAGTGCTGATCTAATTTTCCTGGTGAGTAAGCATCCCAGTTGTTCATTTCCACAGTCACACCAATATGCACGAACCAGTACATTTGAATCGCTTGACGGAAGGTTTGTGGTGCATGTTCCGGTACTACATCACAGACTTCAGCCAATTCTAGTAATTCTTTTTTCCATTGTGGGTCGTTTTCTGTTTCGGCCATTTCACGACACTGCTGCGCGTAACGTTTACCGAAGATAATCATCGCTTCGCAAACCAGTTTCATACCTTCTAATTCTTCACGTTTATTCAAGGCTTCCATATCATTGTTGTAATCTAAGTTGGCGATTTCCCGCTCAATATCTGCTTTAAAATCAGCAAAACCTTTTTGATACATTTTGCCATCAGCTACTGTATGTCCTGGACCTCGTTGCATCAAGAACTCGGTATATAATCCCCCATCAAATAAAAGATGCCACTCTTCTGGCAATAATTTGTTCATGCGAGTCATCATTGCCCGCTCATGCCAGTACGGAATGATGACTTCTTCTTGAATTTTGCGATCTTCGTCTGAAACCTTAAAAAAGACTTTTTCTCGATTGTTCATATTTTCGAAATCATCCATCGTATGACAGCACAGCTCAGGGAATGTTGGAGCCGCCCACGGTGCATGACCTTTTTCACCCACAATCAGACTACCCTTTTCAATATAATTGGTACGGTTTTCCATAATATGTTTAAACGCTAGCCCTCGTAAAACGGGTGCCGAGACTTTGCCTTCCCATTTTTTATAGGCTTCTGTTAACAGCACCGCCCGTTCCATCGAAATACGCGGTTCACAACCTTTTTCGCTAATTTCCCGCAATTCCTTAATCCGTTCTGTACTTCCTCTGCGTGTTGGTTCCAATGTTAATTCCGTCAATTTATTTTCCTCCTTTTTATCTACCTGCTACCCGCCAATTGAAACTTGATAACCTGCTGACTCATAGACCTTTTGGATCGTTTCCACTTGTTCATCGGATGGTTTGATAAAGTTTTGTGTGCATTCTCTGTTCAAACGTTTGTACTTGTCACGCCCGAAATCATGGTAAGGCAGCAAAGAAATTTCATCTACGTGAATTCGCTCTTCCCGCAGCCACTCAATAATCGCTTCGGCTGTTTCTTCATCGGCATTGATTTCTTCTAGTAAAATTAAACGTAAATCAATCGCAGCCTTTTGCTGTGAAAGATAACGTAGATTCTCTAAAACTAATTCATTTCCAATCCCTGTATATTCACGATGGAATTGTGAATTAATGAACTTTAAATCATATAAAAAGAGATCGGCATAAGGCAATATTTTCTCGTAGTTTTCTTTAGGGGCAACGCCGCAAGTATCAATAGCTACCGAGATTCCCATGCGCTGGCACTCTTTTGCCAATTCCACTACGTAATCAATGTCTTGAGCCATCACTTCCCCGCCAGAGAAAGTAACACCGCCGCCGGATTGGTCATAAAAAATCTGATCTGCCTGAATCTTTTTGACTAATTCACGAATGGAATAATCCTTACCAATCAGCTCTTCCTTGCCATATTTATTCAGCATCATCTCAGGAGCAAATACCTGACTCTCAGGATTGTGACACCACTCACATCTAATGGGACAGCCTTTGAAAAAAATCGTGGTTCGAATACCGGGACCGTCATGCGTGGAAAACTTTTGAATGTTAAAAACTGTGGGCCTTTTCTTCACTTTATCCCCCTCCTACTCACTTGTAATTATAATCACAAACGAAAAGTATTGCAAGCGATTTCTTCATTATTATGAATTTTTATCTGTCTTTACACCACATAAGTTCACCTAAGTGACACTGTGGGCTTTTCTATGAATTTGCGCTATACTTATATTAAATAACTTCAGGGAGGTAAAAAAATGAAGATTGGGGAAAAAGTAAAAGCACTTCGAACCGAGCAGGGATTGACCTTGAAGCAACTGTCTGAAGCTACTGGATTATCGACTGGTTTTCTCTCACAATTCGAGCGAGGGATCACTACCATTGCGGTAGAACATCTGTCCACAATCGCTGACATTTTTGAAGTCAAGATCAATTATTTTTTTGACGATGAACAAGAAGTCGAGCCCATCATTCGCGGCTATGATCAGCCCGTCCTGCGCATTTTAAATAATATGATTTATAAACAATTGAGTCCGATACCTGAGGACAAACAAATGGCGCCTAAGCTAATTGAAATCATGCCCCATGAAGAACGAGAATTCCCTGATTCTTATCCTCATCACGGAGAAGAATTTGTTTATATTTTAGAAGGGATTTTAACTTTGGAACTAGATGGCAAAAGCTATCAACTCTATCCTGGCGACTCGGCCCACTATTTTTCTACACTGGATCACAATTGGGACAATCAAACCAACCGAGTGGTGAAGTTCATCGTGGTTCACTACCCAAGTGATTTTTAGCAAGGATTTGGCAAACAGATGACAGTCAAAGAGTGGCTGTGACATAAAACGTCACAGCCACTGAAAACCGAATAATCGGTGTGACTGAAGTAGCTCTTTCGGAAATAAGCCGCATAATCGCAAAAATATGAGAAGCTATTTTCGGATTATGCGGCTTATTTCTCGGAGCTGAACACTTCTGTCACAACCTGTCTTTGATCAGTTATATAAAGAAAATCCTGCACCACCTTTATCCACCAACAAAAATTCGTTTATCTTCCACTACCTATCAAGTTTTTTGAATATCTTGATCAATTTTTTCCTGTACCTATTTAGAAATACTAATATTGTTGTTCTTCAAGAAGAAATCTTGATACTTTTTAATGGATACCATGCGTTTGATAGGCTCTTCACTAAATCTTTTTAAGATAGCTGCAGGATTTGTCGCAATCAAGGTGATGTATTGGTATACCTCTTTCTCCCTTTCTAAATCGGACAGTGCCTCTTCATTCATCTCGGGAAAACGTTCTTTGGCTTCATATAGATCAAATAAAGTAAATTCCAAAGGGCTTTTTGCTAGCTCCACAGCCTCGTTCAAGTTTGCTGCAGAGGCGTTAATTTCCATTCCTTCAAGCAGTTCTTTTGTCTTCTGTTTTGACAAAAACAAAAAACCGAATCATTTAGCACCTGACCAAATTATCCGATCGTTCATACAAAGAATTACTTCATTACGTAATCTATACCAAGTTCATTAACTTTTGATAGCTTCGGTAATTGCTCGGTCAACTCTTGCTTTACTTAACCATACACAATAAAATGATAAAAAATACACATTTCTACTATTATATAAAAGCAGGTGCTGTCATGGAACTTTTAACTTTACGAAAATCCCCCCAGCTCAAAAATGAACTGACGGAATATTTACAGCTGCATTGGGGCAGCGAAGAGACTTATGAGCTCTACCGTGACTGCTTAGCGCACGCAATTGATGGAAAGCTGGCCTTGCCCATGTGGTATGCCCTAAAGGACAAAGAACAAATGATCGGTTGTGCTGGCTTGATCCCCAACGATTTTATTAGTCGCATGGATTTGGCTCCTTGGTTATGTGCTCTTTTTGTAGACGAAAATTATCGAGGAAAGAAGTTGAGCCAGCTTCTAATTGAACAAGCCAAAAAAGATACCCGAAAACTCGGATATCCAACACTTTACTTATGTACCGATCATAATGGTTTTTACGAAAAACTGGGATTTACCTATATCGGTGGTGGCTTTCATCCTTGGGGTGAACAGAATCAGATCTACCAAACCCATGCCTAAAGCTTCGCGCCAATTAAAAAAGTTAGCGAAGCTTTAGTTTACGAAGTCCAAGCTGCAAATAAATTTTGGTACACTTCTTTCTTTTTGGTATCCTCATAAATTTTCTCACTTAACGCTGCTTCCAGCCAAAAAATCTCATCGATAACAGCTACTGCCTGCTTCGCTTCTGGTTGATCAGCCCAAACTGAAATAGCGATGCCTTTAGTTTGAGCTAAATCTGCTTCAGTGGTGGCTTGTCCATTCGCAAAGGTGGTTAGCTGGAATTGGTGGTTGATTCTTTCGTAAGTAGGATACTCGTAGCCAGCAGCTTCGCCCAAAACGTAATAAAAAAAGTTGTCGTTATGATTAATCACCGGGTAATCCAATGCCAAAAAGGTCTCGATTGGTGCCATGAACGGATTCCAGCGAGTCCAATAAGAAATTTCACAGGAATTAGACAGCTGTATCTGTTCGCAGCGGTTGGTGCGATAAAAGCCGTCATTCCATACGCGAACGGTAAAGCCTAAGTCCTCCATATAAACGATCAATTCATTTACATACTGGATGAATACTTCAATTCCACTGGCTGCTGCTCCATAATCAGTTAGTGCCGCCGCTTTTAGGCTAGGATACTTCTCAAGGCAATCAAAATCAATGAATTCATCCCCGCCAATATGGAAATAACGACTCTCCCAAAACAACTCAGCAAACTCCCGATAGACGTCCTTAATAAAATCTACTGCTTCAGGATTCACTATATCCAACGCCCGAACATCTCGTGAAAGTTCGCCATTCTTGATCATGGGTAATTGCCATTTAGGATAGTTCCTTAATAGCTGCTGCAAGTGTCCGGGTGAATCCATGTCTGGAATAATTTCGATATAAAATTGCTTGGCATAGTCGATCAGCGCTTTAACCTCTAACTGAGTTAAAAACTCCGCTGAAACAATTTCAGGATGTAGCGTTGATTCAATCCGAAAGCCTTCGTTTTCCGAGAAATGCAGCTGCAGATGGGTAAATTGAAACAATGCCATGCTGCGAACTAAGCGCTTTAGTTCTTCTAAAGCGTAATACTTGCGACCAATATCAATCATTACGATTCGTTCTTCCACTTTTGGATGAATCCTTTCAGGGAACGACTTGTTTGTTAGTTGGGATAAAATTATTCGCGTAATTCCCCGAAATAACGCAGCCGGTGTCCTGCCCACAATTTTCTTAGATTCCCTCATCTCCACCTTAGCTTCAATTTCCATTGACGAATCTAGCTGCAAGGAATAAACGTTTGGTGCTGAATCAGCGATTTGATAATCGAAGTCCATAAACAGTAAGCTCACTCGATCTAGTACCAGCTGGGTTGCTTGAGTTTCCGCCATAAACAGGCTGTTAAATTTCGCCATATTCGGTTTCCTTCCATTAAAGAAGCTGAGACTAAAGCTTACGCTCTTCTCTCAGCTTCGACGTTTTCATTCATCACTTCTTCTGCCAGCAGCAGACTGCCAATAATCCCACTTTCATTAGGCAATCCCCAACGAACAATGTAATCGCTGACTGCTGGTGTCTCCATATAACCTGCCATTTGTTCAACAAACGCTTGACGAATTTTCATTAACAGGTGGTCTTGATTCATCACACCCCCGCCCAAAACTATTTTTTCTGGCGCTAGAGTAAGTACATAACTCATTAAAGCTTGTCCAATATAATAAGCTTGCATGTCCCAAATCGGATGATCTGCCGGCAAATCCTGCCCTTTGATTCCCGTTCTAGCTTCCAAAGAAGGTCCCGCCGCCACTCCTTCTAGACAATCTTTGTGGTAGGGACAAGTCCCTTCATATTCATCATTTGGGTGACGCTTCACGTGCATATGCCCCATTTCTGGATGACCAATACCGGAAAAAATCTGCTCATCAATTACCACACCGCCGCCGATTCCGGTTCCAACGGTTAGATAAATACAGCTTTTCTTCCCTCGAGCAGCCCCTTTTTTCAATTCACCGAAGGCAGCTGCATTCACGTCCGTTGTCCACGCAATCGGTACTTGATACCGTTCTTTGAACTTACCTAAAAGATCAAACTCAGCCCAGCCTGGCTTAGGTGTAGCCAAAATATAGCCATAATTATCTTTTGTCGGCTCGATCCCAATTGGTCCAAATGAACCAATCCCCATCGATAGAAGCTGATATTGATCGAAAAATTGAAATACCTTAGCTAATGTTTCTTCAGGTGTTGTCGTGGGAACGCTAATTTTCTCGATGATCTGTTGCGTTTTATCACTGACTGCACAAACAAATTTTGTACCACCAGCTTCAATACCACCAAAATACATTCTTTTTACTCCTTTATTTCCAACGTTTTGATTTCGTAAGGACGAAGCGTCGCTTGATAGTCTTCTTTGCGTTCTTCTAATAAATTCAGCAGATACGCAGGTGCTTGTCCATCTTTTTCTACACATAAATCGGCTGCTTGGTCACTCAAATTGTACCCGCGCAGAATTAGTGCTTCATCTTCTTTACGTCGTTTAAGGGCCGTCACTTCAAATAAATCCCCAGCAACGGTTACGTATTGATGTTGAGGAGGCAAACTTCCCTCGTGAATACTTGTTTGCTGCGTAGTTATCGGGATTTGTGCACTGTGTGCTTGTTTGTAGGTTTCATACCGGCTAGCAGGTTCTCCATGAAGCTCGATCCCAAAGCTGAACGTATGCGTACCTAAACATTGCGCTTCTGGCGTTGGAAAATAACCCCAATCTCCTAACTCACCGACACTTCGTAAAAGCGTCAAAGCGATGGCATCTTCCACAATTTCGTATTCATTTAACCCAAAATTAGAAACAGTCAGACCAAATTGTTCGTTGTGCATATTTACAAACGCATGCTGGTGCTGAGGGTTACTTGGATTTTCCCAGTGCTTTGAAGTGCAGTTTGGTCGAACCACTGTCTCGTAAATACTGTCAGCTTCATGAGTATCGACTTCAATCGTTGTCGGGAACAATACCCGTAGACGATGATCCTTTGCTTGATTATTTACAGTTGTTTCAAAGCTTACCCGTCGACTATGGCGATCCAACGTGATTTCCGTTGTTAGGATAAACGGAATTAGTTCGTCGGAACGTTGGGCTTCTCGCTGTCTAAAATCTACTACCTTTTGCTGCTCCAAGGTCAGTAAATCGTTGGCTGATTTAGGAATCTTCATCTCGTGGATCACTCGAATCTTACCCGTTAACGGAGTATCTTCGACAATTTCCAGCTGATGATTAAAAACAGTGGATAAAATCGGCTGGTCATTTTTCGGCTGCTTGAAGATGTACTCATTGGCAATGTCCCCCACATCCTCAAAGATCAGCAAGTTTTCTACTGTTTTGCCAAGTTGCTTGTCGGTTAAATTAACCGAACCATCAGTGGTAATCGCAACCTTCACCTGTTCATTTTCCAAAATGCGGCCATTATCTTTGATCAATGAGTCTTGTAGCGGGTCAACTGTTCCTTCAACCAAAGCAAAGCTTTCCCAAGAAAAAGCTGGCAAGTGAGCAGTATCAATCGTTACCGTTACATATTTTTCCATATATGGCATTCTAAAGCGATCCTTAGGCAAGTCATAATCAAACCGAATCTGTTCCTCACTAATAACAGCAGGAATCATTTGGCCTGTTTGATTGATTACATGATAGTGTCTTTTCGGTTCTTTTGCTAACGTATCGTATCCTTCTGATGGATATTGCTCTTGAAAAGGGATCCGCTTCAACTCAATATCAACCTTAGCCGTTCCCTGTTTAGCTGTACTTGCTGTATTAAATACCACAAAGGGATAGCTGTCGGATGGAAATACGCTGGTGTCAATCCCGTTAACTAGCTGAGCTACGGCTTCGTCTGCAAGGTATTTTCCCACTTCATTGGCTTTTTCAAAGCGCGGCAGCATTTCTCGGTGCACTTCATCGACTGAACACCCGCAAATACTGTCGTGGGGATGATTTTGCATCAAGGTTTTCCACGCATAATCCAACTGGTCATGGGGGTATTCCCCGGTGAGTTCGTAAGCCATTGCGGCTAACGGCTCAGCAATATTCTCCAACTGTCGGCTAACTTTTGTGTTCCATTGCTTCAAATAAACACGTGCTGAAGCCGTGTTGGCTAAGGTAAACCAGCCATCGGTTTCTTGACTAGTCAATTCACCGGTGACTTGGCCTAGATCTTCAGGTAAATCCGTTTGTACGGCAGCTAAATAATCCATAAAACTGGAATGAATGAATTCATACTCAGGATATAACTGATTGGCTAATGCGATGGCTTTTGATATATCCTTTTGTACCGGCTGATGATCGACACCATTCATCATTAACAAATGATTGGTGGAAGCATATCTTTGGGCATCTGCCAGCTTTTGATCCCAAAATGCTTTAGCTGCTGATTCATTTGCCGGAATTTCATTGCCATTGCTATACCAATTGGCGAATAACAAGCCAAAGATTTCAGTGCCATCTGGACCTTTCCAATTCATTTCTGAATATTGAGAAGTATACCGATCTTCTAACACTTCGTTGTCAAAGCCAATTGGTTTCACTCCGCGACCAAATGCTGCTGTAGGCAAATCAGCTTGCTTCATCATCTGCGGTGTCTGACCCATATTGCCAAAGGTATCAGGAAAATAGCCTAGCATTACTGGTGTACCCCACTTTTTACTTTCCTCCATACCGATTAGCATGTTTCGAACATTTGATTCAGAGCTGATTAAAAAATCGTCCTGCAAAATGTAAAAAGGACCGATTTGCAGCTTGCCAGAAGCAATCGCCTGCTGGAGCGCTTCTTTTCTCTCAGGTCGTACCTGCAAATAGTCATCCAAAATGATTGTCTGACCATCTAAATGAAAGCTGTGAAAGTTTGGATCCTTTTCAATTAACTCCAATAGATCATCCATTAGTTGAACCAAACGCATATGATGCTGCTCATAAGCCATGTACCATTCTCGGTCCCAATGGCTGTGGGAAATAATATATACTTTTTTCTTCATTAAATTACTCCTAACTCATTATTAAAGAACTGCCTGCTTCGTTTATTTCGCTACTCGTATATCAAAGTAATCCATTACTAATTCACAAAACATCATGTTGGCCCACGAAAACCATTCTCGGGTGTATTGATTTGGATCATTTACATCAAAGCCTTCATGCATTAAATGCGTTCCAGCATCGGTAGCTACTAACAGATTCAAAATCCGCTCCTTTTCCTGCTTGTCGGGGGTCGTCATGCCTTCCATGGCTAAAGCAATCGGCCAAACATAGTTTTCAGGAGTATGAGAAGAGCCGATTCCTTTGGCGTACTTGCCTTCATAGAAATAAGGATTCTCTTTACTTAACAATGTCTTACGTGTGGCCAAATAGGTTGGATCATCTATTGTTCCATAGCCTAAATAAGGGGCGGAAATTAAATTCGGGACATTGCTGTCATCCATGATGGTGGCATTCCCTTTGCCATCAACTTCATAGGCAAAAATAGTCTCTTCTGCTTGATTGACTGTTCGCCCGTATGCGTCAATCCCCTTTTGTATCTCGGTTTTCAGCTTATGAGCTCTAATAACCAGCCCTTCATCGGTCAAAACATCACGGAATATCTCTTCCAGGTACCCCAGCACTACGACTGCGAACATATTTGAAGGAACTAAATAGCCATACTTGCAGGCATCATCGCTTGGTCGAAAACCTGACCAGGTCATGCCGGTATAAGTCACTTCTGCTCCCCGACCAGCGTTAATCAAGGTATCTTCTTGGCGGGTTGTATCACGTTCAAACGTATAACCGGACTGATTGTGGTCCTGTTCTATTTCAAAGACCGTTAAGATTTTCTTGACTCCTTCAACAAACGCTTCATTAAATTGGTCTTTTCTTCCTGTATTTTTGTACAGTAAATAGGCTAGCTGGATCGGGTAGCATAGAGAATCAATCTCATACTTACGCTCCCAGATCCAATCATTCATTTCGGTATGATCGGTTTGATGTCCTGCTTGGTTGGCAGTTTCATTGAAGGCATTGGCATAAGGATCTATATTAATATAGAAGAACTGTTTCTTCACTAACCCAGCAATCATATCTGCCAAATCGTCATCTTCCTTAGCAACCACTAGGTAGGGTCTTACCTGCGCTGTCGAATCACGCAACCACATTGCTGGAATATCCCCCGTCAGCAAGAAAGTCGTTCCATTCTTTTGACGTTTCACTGTCGTTAAAAGGGTATTGGCAAACGCAGCATTGAAATTTTCCGCCCAGTCAGCATGTTCCTTGCCGCATTTTTCTGTTACTTGCTCCATAAAGTTCACAACTGATTTTGGTATATCTTTATAAGTCATCCCTCGTCATCCCCTCGCTATTTGATATATCATTTACGGAATGATTATATCCTACTTAGCTGTCCCTGTCTACGCTTTCATTAAGATTTATTTTGCTATTTACAGAATAGAGAAATATGATAAGATATAAATATGATATACCAAATAGGAGGATACCATGGAACCTTTATATAAAACGATTTTAAATGACCTCAAAGACAAGATCACCAATGGTACGTTAATTCCCGGCAGTCAGGTCCCCACTGAAAAGGAGCTGTCAGATACTTACGGCGTCAGCCGAATCACCTCTAAACGTGCATTAACCGAGCTGGAACAATTAGGCATGATTGAGCGAACGCGAGGAAAAGGCAGCTTTGTCAAAGAAGTGCTCTCAGAAAAAAAACAAACCAAACGACTATTGTTTTTACTTCCCTTTTCCAATGACCTTTCATTGGGGAATTTTTCGGAAGGATTGCTTCCGGTGGTTCAAAAGGAACAATTTGAAGTCATGATGACTAATTTTGATTTTTTAACCAATCATCAGGCTAATGACATTTCGCAGGAATTTGACGGGATGATTTATTATGCCGACGATGAAAGCCAGCATTTGGATTTACTGTTTGATCTTTCTTTTCAGCAATTTCCGATCGTGGTACTGGACAAACAGCTGCACGATTTGAATTTGCCGGCGGTTCTTTCAGACAACCTAGCAGGTGGTAAAGCAGCCTGCGACTATTTAATAGAAAATGGTCATAAACAAATTGCCTATATTTTTGGCAACCTTCATCCCCCACAATCCACTAGGCAACGGTATTTGGGGTATATTCGCAGTTTGAAGGAACATCAGATTTCGTTTCATACGACTTTGGAAGACAAAATGGCTAATCCGAAAAATTTACTTGCGTATGTTGCCAAAAATGAAGTGACTGCCTTAGTATGCGAGAATGATTTGGTCGCTATTGAAGCGATGCGAATTTTAAAACAAGGCGGCTATCAGCTGCCGGAACAATTATCTGTTATTGGCTTTGATGATATTCAGGCGGCTTCTTTAGTTGATCCAGCTTTAACAACGATTTCCCAGAACTTTAAAGAAATCGGCGCTCTTGCAGGGCAAGCCCTAATTGACTGGATCAACACTGGCCAACAGCCCGACAGCCAAAAAGTTGAGGTAACCTTAATCACACGAAATTCGACAAAGGAGCAACCTATCCATGATTGAAACCATTGACACTCGACACGGCACCGCCAACCAACACAGTTTTTCTAATGGCAATTGCCTGCCCTACACCGGCGTTCCATTTGGTATGAATTATTTTGCGCCACAAACGACTGATCAAAACGGCAGCTGGTGGTTCCACCCTGCTGATCGCACATTTCAAGGATACCGACTGACCCATCAGCCAAGCCCTTGGATGGGGGATTTTAGCCACTTTTTAATGACACCTTTTAGTGATGAATTAGCAGATATTTCTTTATTTCATGCACAAAGTTCGTATCGTCCAGAAGAAGCGACCTTTGCACCTTACCAAATAAAAATCGAACAATTACGTTATGGAATCAATTCAACTTTGGTGCCTAGTATGTATGGCGCTCTTTTGGATATTCGCTTTACTCAACAGCAGAATGGTTTACTTTTGACTATCCCTGGCTTAAAGGATGTTCAGCAAATTAGCGAACACGAACTTCACGTAAGCTTGGTTAACTTCAGCGGTTGCGAGGATGAAAACTTTACATTTTATCTGACTTTCCGCTTTACTGAGCCGCTGCTGTCTTTGAAGAAATCTAGTAAAGAACCGGATTGTTTTTTACGTTTAGATTTTGGCGCAATTAAGCAGCAAACGGTTCGATTAGGTACTTCATTTATCAGTCAAGAACAAGCCAATTTAAATCTAGCACGTGAAAAGGAACTAACACTGCCTGACTTTTTAGAAACAAGCAAACAAGAATGGACTTCTTACTTTGATCGTCTGCAAGTTGAGCATACTGATCCTAACCAAACTCAGACCTTTTACCATAATTTGTATCGAGTCTTCTTGTTTCCGCAGACCTTCTATGAAATCGATGAAAACGGGAAAAAGATTCACTACGATACCTTCAATAAAAAGGTTCAATCCGGGGTTTTATACACAAATAATGGTTTTTGGGATACCTATAAAACGGTCTACCCTCTCTATTCCTTAATTGCGCAAGAAAAGTACGAGGAAATGCTGGAAGGATTTTTGAATAGCTACGAAGAAACTGGCTTTTTACCAAAATGGTTGTCCCCCGATGAGCGGGGATTGATGCCCGGAACTTTAATTGATGCCGTTATTGCCGATGCGGCTGTTAAGAACATTCGTCCCGATTTAATGCCCCGTTTCTTGGAAGCCATGAAAAAAGGCGCCACTGTCCAAAGCGATCGGGAAAATTATGGACGACAAGGAACCCTTGATTATCTAAAATATGGGTATGTTCCTAGTAACTATCACGAGTCAGTCAATCACACCTTGGATTATGCATACAGTGATTTTTGTATTAGCCAAGTCGCACAAACGTTAGGCGAGGAAAAAACGGCGCAAACCTATGCGCAGCAAGCCTTAAATTATCAGCAAATTTTTGATCCTACCGTTGGATTAATGCGTGCCAAAGATGCTGCTGGTGCTTTTCGTGAAGACTTCTCACCGATTCGTTGGGGGAAAGATTACGCAGAAGGCAGTGCTTGGCAAAGTAGTTTTGCTGTGTATCAGGACTTTCAAGGCTTGATACAACAGATCGGTGGAAGAGAGGTTTTCACCGCAAAGCTTATCGAACTTTGTAACCAGACACCCGCTTTCGATGTAGCCGGCTATGGCTTTGAGATTCACGAGATGAGTGAAATGGCGGCAATTGAGTTTGGCCAACTGGCGATTTCCAATCAACCAAGCTTTCATTATCCCTACCTGTTCAGTTATGCTGGTAAACCAGAAATGGCCCAACCGTTAATCAAAAATCTCTTAACGGAATGCTTCAGCTCTGAAAGTAACGGTTATCCTGGCGATGAAGACAATGGCAGCATGGCGGGCTGGTACATCTTTAATTCATTAGGTTTTTATCCGGTGAGTCCTGGTACCGGTGAATATGTCATTGGCATGCCGTTGATTAAAAAGGCGGTACTGACCCTATCCAACGGTGAGACGCTCACAATTACTGCTTCGCCGAATCAACGCCAGCAGCTGTTCCTTCATGAAACCAAGCGAAACCATGAAGTTCATCAAAAGCTATTTTTTACGCATGACGATCTAATGACTGGTGGAAAAATCGACTATCACTTAGGAATCGTTCCTAACCCGCAAGACTACACGATTAATGATTTACCTTTTTCACTATCAAAATAAGGACGATTTCGCAAAGGTGTCCGTTTGTAGAAAAACGATACTTTTATCTAGAATAAAAAAAGGCTTCGCAACTTAGCTTTGTCGGAGTTAAGTTGCGAAGCCGAACATCGTTAGCACTGGCATTACAAGCATTCCAATTGTGAATACTTCCTCTAATGATAAAGAAGACCCGGAAAATCCTGCGAAGATTTTTCCGGGTTTTCCTTATCCCATCATTCGTTCAAAATTTACAGCTGCGCCAATTAAATTCGCATCATTACGATAGTAACAAGAAACCACCTCTGGCATAATTTCTTCGATTGATTCAGTTGCTAAATAATGGTACAGCCGTGCTTTAATTGCAGCGACAACCTCGTCTCGTTCTGAAATCCCACCGCCGATAATAATCATCTCCGGATCAATCGCCACTTGCAAATTGTACAAGGCTAAACCTACTGCATCGTACATCGCTGTCAGATACTGCTGCGCTTGCTCATTGCCAGCATCTGCTCGTGCAAATAATTCTTTGCCATTTATCGTTAGCCCTGTATGTTGACTAAATGCCTTGGCGGTGTTCACAGCCGTCCCTAACTGACTTAAGATGGTTTGACCATAAGGCTTCATTAAACCAAACTCCCCGCCAAACAAATGTCGCCCCTTATACAGCGTTCGATTGATAAAGATCGCACCACCGATTCCTGTTCCAATAACCACAAAAACAGCGTCTTGTACCTGCTTTCCCGCTCCTGATGCCATTTCACTGATTCCAGCACAGTTGGCATCATTTTCAATCGTTACTGGCAGTCCGAATTCAGCTTCTAACTCATCGAAAATTGGTCGAAAGTGCAAGTAATCCACTGCACTCACGCCTTCAATCTGACGTGCCGCTACATTAACGGCTCCAGGAGAACTAATGGCAACCCCTTTAACCTCGGGAATTTTTTCAAGCTGTTTTTTCATGACTTGAGTCATTTCTTCAAAGGTTCCTGGTGTAGCAAAATAGCCCTGCTGTGACAGCTGTTGATTTTGCCAACGACCATATTTTATTGAGGTGCCGCCAATATCAAACACCGCTAAAGTCATTCATTTTCCTCCTTGTTGTCTACATTCGAATAATCCATCAAGTACTGTTCCCGGAATTCCTTTGGGGTAATCCCATTGAGCTTTTTGAACATTTTTGAAAAATAGTTGGTATTGTTATAGCCTGTCTCGTCAGCAATTTCATTGATATTTTGATTGCTGTAAAGCAAGAGCTGCTGCGCCTTTTTAATCCGTACTTGATTTAAATATTGAGCAAAGCTGCTGTGCATTTCCTTTTTAAAGAGCTGTCCTAAATAAACAGCATTCAGGTGCAGCTCATCGGCTACTAGCTTCAAATTAAGATCCTGCGAATAATCCTTACGAACAATTTCAATTACTTGCTGTGTCGCTTCAGAAATTTGTTTCTCAACCGGCTGTACACTCACCAGTTGCAGGACCTCTTCTAGCACCTGCTTTAATTGATAGACTGTTGTACTCTGACGAATTTTTTGAATCGTTTCCTCGTAAATCACCTTCGTTGCCGTAGGATATTGCCGAGAAATGTCGGTAAACAATAAAAAAGCAATGTAACGGGCATTTTCTGGCTGCAGGTGCTGAAGGTGAACTTCTTCAAAAATTTTGTCTAATTCCTGTTGAATTGTTTTAGCATCACCGATCATCAGCGATTTGTTAAAGACTAGAAAAGAAAATTCCTGTTCATTTAAATTTTCTACTAATTCCAGCTTTTGATTCGGCAGCAAATCAGGATAGAATGTATTCAGTTCTTCAATCTGCAGCACTTTCTCGTAGCTTTCATAAACATTTTCCCAATCGAGAATCGTTTCTCCGGTATAAAAAATCAACTTCCCACTGGATTGCCGCTTTAATTCCGCCAAAAAGCGTTTCAACTGTTCCGCATCTCCTTGAAAGATCAAAGTGATCTGTTGATCCTGCAGGGGACCACCCGTAATGACTAGCCGCTGGCCCTTTATTTTCAGCTGTTTAATAATCGTTACTAGCTGACTGGCATCACTTAAAATTCTGATCGCTGTAAAGGGGCCTTGTGGAGTCATCTTCTGCCGATTCATCAATTCAAAAAAATCATGTTCGTTCAACTCATCATTTAGCCAACGACTAATACTATTTTCGCTATAAAGTTGCTCTTGGTCTTTAAGATATCGCTGATCAGTTAATTCCTGATAAATTTTCTTCACAATTTCAGTCAATTCTTCTTGATCTACCGGCTTAACTAGATAGTCTTTCACACCCAAGCGAATGCCTTCTTTAACATACTCAAATTCCTGATAACCAGATAAAAAGATTGCCGCAAACTCATAACCACGGGCTTGGGCTTGTTCCACCATCTCGATGCCTGTCATTTCGGGCATCGTAATATCGCTAACCACCAAATCAATTGGATATTTGCTTAAATAATTTAAGGCTTCACGTCCTGTTCGCGCAGTGGCTACAATTTCAAAGCCTAACTCTTGCCACGGAATAATCTGCTTCAAGCCTTCTAAAATCATATATTCATCATCCACCAACATCGCCTTATACAACAAGTGCTTTTCCTCCTTTAATCCGAATACTCACGGTCGTTCCTTTATTCAATTTTGACTCGATCTGCATTGAGAACCCCTGTGAAAAAGAGTTATTCAATCGTTCGTACACATTGCGCATGCCAATCGAAGTGCTCGGACGATTTTCTGTCCTTACTAATTTTTCCTGTAAATTTAGTAATGCTGCTTCTTCCATACCTTTGCCGTTATCAATCACTTGAATCACAATATCTTCATCTTCGAAAAAGACTTTCACGCTGATCGCATTATCATTACGGGTATAGTCGATCCCATGAACAAAATAATTCTCAACTAACGGCTGCAAGCTGAATTTGGGAATCACTAGTTGTTCTAGTTTATTTTCAATGGTGAAGCGATAAGCGACTCGATCAGGATAACGCATTTGATACAAGTACACATATTTTTCACAAAAAGACAATTCTTTCTTTAACGTCGTTGTCTTTTCTTGGGTAGTATTGTTACGCAACAAGGCTGAAAAAGCATACACCACATCTGCCAATTCCTTTTGCTGCTTACTTAATGCGTACATCCGGATATATTCCAATGTATTATAAAGAAAATGAGGATTAATTTGCGATTGCAATGCCCGCATGTGGGCGTCCCGCTGCTTAATCTCCAGTTCGTAGTTTTCCTTAATATACTGATCTAAGCTGCCGATCATAAAATTGATCGCTTGGGATAGGTCCAGCAATTCATCTTGCACTAAAGAAAGATCGATACGTTCTTGTAAATTCCCTTCCGCGACACTGTGGGTGATTCCTACGATGGTTTCAACTTGTTGAAAATACCGTTTGAAGGTTCGATGCAATACCACGAGTAATACACCTGCCAATAAAACCCCTACAAGAATAATTAGGCTAAAGGCCCGAATGTTTTTCCACCAAAACACCTGTTTATTTGCTACTAAAACGTAAGAATAGGCTTTACTGGTCTTACGATCCAGCACGTAATAATTTTTTCGAATGGCTTGCGGCACACTGCTTCTTTTTTTTATCCCTTCAATCAAAGTATGGTATTGTGCCTCTGTCACTTGATGATGGGTAGAAAACATCACTTGATCCGCATTATCGATAATGAAGGCATCGATTCCTTCATCTACTAATGACTGTGCTAAGCTTCCTAACACTGCGGATTCTGAAAAATCACCATAAATTTGGCCAATCGGCTGAAAACTATATTGATCAATAATTGGGCGATTAATCAGAAAGCCTGCTTTATCAGGAAGTTCCCCCTGCATTTTCTGACCGTTAGGATTTCGTCGGTCGGCTTTCAAATAATTTGGGGAACCATCCAATGTAACATAAAGCTCCTCTAAATCAGGAAATGCTGTGAAGAAACCGCTAATAGTAGCTGATACGCGCATGTCTACCTGATAATCGTCCCAGTATTTTTGTGTGAAATCAAAATATTCCGCTGAAGACAGATTCAAATATTTACGAACATTATCCACCGCTGCATTGGAGCTAGCTAACTCCATATAAAGATAGCTCATCGTATTATCCTTGTCTGTAGCGTAACTGTGGATGCGACTTTCTAAAATATTCATTTCATTCATCAGCTTCTTATGATTGGAATCGGCTGTAAAAACGCACAAAGCAGCCACTGTCAGCAGGATAATCCCCACTAACAGAAGGCTGTAAATTTGCATTAATCGATTCATCAAGTATTTTTTTTTAGTAAAACCCCTAGGTCGTTTACTCATGCACTGCCAACTTTCTATCTACCAAAATACGGTTGTCCTTTGTGGCGTAACCGCTCCAAATAACCAGTAATGAAAAAGCCGCAAATACTATCAACCCCTTGCAATACCAAGTAATCGCTAAAATACTAGCCACGCCGAAAAGCACTTTCAAAAAGACGCCGAAATTCAAGAAGACACTAATAAAGGCTAATTTCAATAAATTAAGTGTTGAAATTTCATAGCTAGTTTCATATAACGTGGTATATAAAAACAACACTAAGACCATTAACAATACAAAAAATAAAAGGAAGGCGATAATCAGCCAAAGCAACCCTTGAATCTGGGCTGCTAAATAAAGATTGTACGCAAGAACAAAAGTAAGAACTGCAAACAAGCCAAAATGCAGGTTTCCTCGCTTGAAATTTGCCTTCCAGCCCGCCAAAAAATTCTTAAAGGTCACTTCTTGGTAATTGATGCCATACTCGGTTAATAGATCACTCATGGTTTGAAAGGCGGGGCCAATCCCAAATACCAATCCTCCCATGAAAGAAAACAAAAGAAAATACAGGTTCAATTTAATGATTGTCCAAACAACGTAAAATAAGCGTTGAATTCCACTACTTGCCATAGTTTTCACCTCTTCATTTCTGATAAATGTACAAACCTTATGCCATAACCAGTTTACAAACTAAGGTTTATACACCTGTCATATAATAACATGAATCTCGTATTTAGAAAGGCCTCGCCAACTCGCTTAGGCCGACAAAGCGAGTTTGTGAAGCCGTACATCGTTAACACTGGTATTACAAGTATTCCGATTTTAATAGCGTGAATAAAAGTCAGCAGCAGGTATTGCTCCTGCCACTGACACTAACAATTATTGATTGTCGGCAATATATTGATCTAATTGCTCTTGCATCGCTTTTTGAACGGTTTCCCAGCCAGCTTTTTTCAGTTCTTCATTTAGTTTTGGCAGGTTTTCCTCTGGATCAATCGAGCCGGTGTTCAAATTCGCTGCGTAGCGATTCATCACATTCATGATGTTGGTTAATTCTGTTTTGAAGCTGTCAGTTTTTACGTTGAAGCCCAAAATTGGTGAAGTTTCGGCAGCTTCAATACTGCGGTCACGTTCTTGAATCATTTCGTCAGTCACTGTTTCAGCTGTATAAAGAATCATATTGTTGCCCGTGTTCCAAGCATCCATGTGCGCTTTTGGTTTGTAGCCATCTAGCAATTTGATTTTGCTGTCGCCAATTTTTTCCCAAGCTTCGCCTTCAATTCCCCATACCAAACCATTTAATAGTTTAGGATCCGTATTTAGCAGGTTCAAGAATTCCACTGCTTTTTCTTTATTTTTTGACGTATTAGAAACAACAAAGTTTGCCATTTGTGCTTGCGCCGTTGTTTTCAGTTGGGTTGTTAAAGGACGAGAAACCAAAGGCTGAGTCGCTGCCTGGGTCAACAACGTGTCACCGTAATCAAGTGGTCCTTGTGTCTCTTCACGCATAAACCAAGTATTTCCCTCTAATGGATACGCCTGGGTATCTGTAGCAGCATCTGATGGAATCAATCCATCTTTATACCACTGATGCAAGACTGCTAGATTCTCTTGGAAGCCAGGATCTTCATATTGGTTAATAATCTTCGGCGCTCCGTCAGCATCTAGTTTCACTGCAAAAGGATAATCCTTCCCTAAAGGAAAATCGAAATTACCAGAAGCTTTGAAGGTTTGTCCAATAGCAAACGCGGCAATATTTGGTTCTTTTTCGTGGAACTGCTTCAAGACCTCTGTTGCTGAGGCATAAGAGCCATCCACTTTACTGATGTCTAAATCATACTTTTGAACAAATTGATCATTGAAGGTTAACACCTGTTGCGCCCAAGAATTTCCGTAGACCGGAATCGCATACAACTTTCCGTCTACCTCATTGCCTTTCTTGTACATTTCAGGCAACTGATCCATGTAGTCTTTCGCATAAGTTTGCGACAATTCTGTTAAATCAGCAAAGGCACCTTTTTGAGCATTTGCCACGTATTGATAAGCAAAGGCAATATCATAGCTTTCCCCTGAGTTAATGATGGTGGGCATTTTCTTGTCCCAGTCACCCCAACTGATGTATTGCAAGTCGATGGTTACACCGATTTCATCTTTAATCTGTTTGTTGGCAATTTCCATCAATTCATCGTAATTGTCTGGCTTGTCGCCCACCTGATACATTAACAACGTATTGGAATCTCCACCGTCTCCTTTTGAATCATTTGAGCCGCCACAAGCCGACAATCCAACCGTTGCTAAAGTAATTGCTGCTAGTCCTAGAACTTTCTTCCAAGCTTTCATCTTTCCACTTCTTTCTACTATAGTATTCGTCTTTTATTCTTTGACACCGCCAATAGTTAAACCACCAACAAAGTATCGTTGGAAAAATGGATACGTTAATGCAATTGGCAAGGTTGAAACGACTACAATGGCCATTCTCGCTGACTCACTTGGTAACGAAGCCAGTCCACCTTGCAGCTGCGCACCTAAGCCCGCATTTCTTGCTAGAAAATCCAAATTGTTTTGAATCTTCATTAACAAATATTGTAAAGGAACGAGATTATCTCTTTGAATATATAGCAATGCGTTCAGCCAGTCATTCCAGTAGCCTAAAGCCGCAAACAAGCTAATTGTAGCAATCCCTGGTACTGCTAGCGGCAACACAATGCTGGTAAAAATACGCATCTCGCTTGCCCCATCAATTCTAGCTGATTCGATAATGCTGTCAGGTACTGTCTTTTTAAAGAACGAACGCATGACCAAAATGTTAAACGGGCCTAATGCTAACGGCAGGATCAACGCCCAGATCGTATCTTTTAAATACAACAGATTGTTTACTACTAAATAAGTTGCGACCATTCCTGGGGTAAATAGCATCGTAATCAACGCAAAAACGGTAAAAAACCGGCGGAACGGAAAATTAGATCTTGAAATAACGTACGCATACAAGGAAGTCATCGAAGCATTCACAACTGTTCCTAAAACGGTCACAAACACCGTCACACCAAAAGCCTGAAAGATTTTTTTACTCATCTCTCCTGCAAAGATGTAGCTGTAGGCCGCTGTTGAAAATTCTTTAGGCCAGAAACGATACCCCATTTCTGCCAATGACGCTTCTTGAGTTAAGGAAATCATGATCACAAAGAAGAAGGGCAGGACACAAGAAATCGCAAACAGGGCAATCACTATATTAAAAATTAAATTGACCGTCGGATTAAAGGAACGGACTTCAACTTTGTTTACTTTTTTCTTTTTCATTGAATAGGTCCCTCCTTAAAATAGTGCTGAATCCGGTTCGATTTTTCTGACAACAAAGTTAGCTACCAGCAGTAACGCTGCTCCAACCACCGATTGATACAAGCTTGCCGCCGAAGACATACCAATATCTCCTGTTGCAGTCAAGCCATTGTAGATGTAGGTATCCAATACCGCTGTAACTTGATACAAAGCGCCCGAATTTCGCGGAACATTATAAAACATGCCAAAGTCTGCTCGGAATATCCCACCAATGTTCATAATTAGCAACACTAGCATCATTGGGACAATCTGTGGAATCGTCACATTCTTGATCTGTTGCCATTTGCTGGCGCCATCCACCATCGCCGCTTCATAATATGTCGGGTCAATGCCCATCACAGACGCATAGTAGATGATACTATTGTAGCCTAGACTTTTCCAGACATTCATAATAACGAAAATTAACGGCCACCAGGTCGGATCACTATACCAGCTGATTGGATCTTTCCCAGCACTAACTAACCATTGATTAATAATCCCTTTGTCAGGACTCAAAAAAGCATAAACGAAGTAGCCAATTACAACCCACGAGAGAAAATAAGGCAATAGCGACATCGTATGATAAACCTTCACCATTTTCTTATTGCGCAGCTCACTCATAATAATCGCAAAAGCAATGGCGAAAAATAGATTAAATGCTAGAAAAACGATATTGTACAATAGGGTGTTTCTAGTAATTAACCACGCATCCTGAGAAGAAAATAGAAACTTAAAGTTATCAAAGCCGACCCACTCACTGGTCATCAGGCTGTCAATGAACCCATTTGGCGAGATGCGAAAATCCTTAAAGGCCACAATATTTGCAAACACTGGGATATAAAAGAAGAAGATAAACCAGATAAACCCAGGTAAAGCCATTAAAATCAACGCTTTATACCGCCACACATTTTGCCAAAATCCAGCTTTCTTTTTTTTCTGCATTCCTTCAACTCCTTTCGAAAACATGATATCGCTTTCTCAAACGAGAAGTAATGAACAAACTTAAGGTATGTCGCAACAAATTAAAGGAAAGCAGGCAAAGCTATTTTTGATGGAAACCATTTGTGATAAAACCTAGGTAGATACTTTTATCAATTTTTTCAAAAGTCACTAGTGATGCTTTCACAAGAGCTGCAACTAAAAAAATGAAAGCGATATCCAGCAGGTAAATCACTAGGAATCACTTTCAATCGAAACGATTTGTTAAAAGTACAGTTAGAACGGTGAAATAAAAGGAGGAAACACCAATGGTTGAAATCGCTTTAAAAAATGTTTATAAACAATATGACAACAACGCCAATTATTCAGTAACTGATTTTAATTTGGCAATTAAGGATCAGGAGTTTATTGTATTTGTCGGACCTTCCGGTTGTGGGAAATCCACCACTTTACGGATGATTGCCGGACTAGAAGATATTTCTGAAGGAGAATTTTTGATCGATGGCCAATTAATGAATGATGTGGCTCCTAAAGATCGCGACATTGCGATGGTCTTCCAAAACTATGCCTTATACCCTCACATGACGGTATTTGATAATATGGCTTTCGGGTTGAAATTACGTAAGATCAATAAAGAAGAAATCAACTCACGGGTCGCTAATGCTGCTGAAATATTAGGTCTAACTGATTATCTCGATCGCAAACCAGCTGCTTTATCTGGTGGTCAAAGACAACGGGTGGCTTTAGGGCGGGCCATTGTGCGGGATGCACAAATTTTCTTAATGGATGAGCCTTTATCTAACTTAGATGCCAAACTGCGGGTGGCTATGCGTGCTGAGATTGCCAAGCTACATCGCCGGTTGCATACAACAACAATTTATGTAACCCACGATCAAACAGAAGCTATGACTATGGCTGACCGCATCGTTATTATGAAGGACGGCTTCATCCAGCAAATCGGCTCACCCATTGACGTCTATAACGCACCCAGAAATGTATTCGTAGCAGGCTTCATTGGTTCACCTGCCATGAACTTTTTCAATGTGACCTTAACAAATGGAACCATTACCGATCATCAAGGCCTTCAGCTAAAAATCGCTGAAGGCAAGAACAAAACGTTAGTGAAAAAAGGCTATGAGGGCAAACAGCTGATCTTCGGTATTCGTCCAGAGGATATCCACGCCGAACAAATCGCCCTTGATACGACGCCAGAAGCTACTATTCAAGCCGAAATCGTTGTTTCAGAACTATTAGGAGCGGAAACGATGCTTTACTCGCGGGTAGGTGAAACAGAATTTATTTCACGAGTAGACGCACGCGACTTCCACCAACCTGGCAAAACAATTGATTTGGCCTTTAACTTAAACAAGAGTCATTTCTTTGATAAAGATACTGAAGAAGTGATTGATTTAGACTAGACAACGAATAAAAACTGCCTATTCCCAAATTAGGAATAGGCAGTTTTTATTCGTTGTATTTAGGTGTAAAACCATAAGAAAACCGCGAATAATGAGTCTCCTACCACTGTTACTCTACTGTATATCGAACCTGTTTGAACAGCGTAAATTCAGGTGATTCTTCATCAATTTCCTTATCGTCTTCCCTTCGTCAAAATCAGTTACCATAAATTCCAACGTATTGTCTTCTGGCGCAATCGTTGGTGTCAGCAAGTGTACAGTACCGTTACCAACATCGGATAAGTTATTGATTTCTTTTTTTACTTCCTGTGCCCCGGCAGAACAGCCTGATAATAATACGATCATTGATAACAACCCAATTAGCCCTAATTTTTCCATTCTCTTATCCTCCGCATTCTAACGAGAACTTGCATGCGATTAAAGTCGTAAATTACGCACGTTTAGCGGCACAGCTATAGTCCGTAGGGAAAAAAGCTGAATAAAAGAAGGGAAAAAACTAAAAACAGTAGGATCAAGAATAACACTACAATTACACTACCAACGAATCTAATAATTCCTTTAATCACTTTCTTTATGCTCATGCCTGCGCCCTTTCAATTTTGAATGATACAACTCGATACTTAATTAATCAGAGCCTGCTCAACCATTCATAATGATCATTCATTTTTCATTAATATTGTTTTCTAACCTTGATGAATCTAACTATCCTATTAATTATACTTCGTTTTGTTCGAGTTTTAAAAACTATAATTAATTTCCCGAGAATAGAGATAGCCAGAACCTCATCTCAATCAGTGCTCTTTAGTTCTGGATTTCTTCAGGCATTTCTCATATTGAGCAGGATACGAAATTATTAATAGTATGTAGTGAAGCACGTACACTTTTTGGCAGGCTAAAAAAGAACGACCTCCCTAAGAAAGTCATTCTACTAGCTCGCTATTATAAAATTCCATCAGCTTCGGTGACAACCGGTACCCGTTTCCCCAAACAGTACCGATCAATTCCTCTTGGAAACCTGCATCATACAGCTTTTGCTTCAATCGTTTCACCAACAACGATGTCTGTGCCAACCGTGAGTTATTTGGTGCACTTCCCCACACATAATTGCAAATTTCTTCCCTTGAAACAAGGGCTCCTTCTCTAGCGATTAGACAATCAAATATCATGTCTTCCTTCTTCGTTAAGCATTGTTTAAATTCCTCTAGCGTTCGCGGTAAATCTCTTCTTTGATAAAAAAATGACGACACGTCCATTTGTTCTCCCATCAAATGTTCCGCTAATTGTTCCCGTAGCAGATCCACGGACTGTTCCGCATAAATCCAGCTATTCATCCCGATCTTCAGTAAGGTATCCTTCTCTTCAATAGAGGGAGGATGACCAAACTTGCGCAGCATAACCAGCCTTTCACCACTGATAAACACCAGCAGACTACGAACTTCTTCATCTGTTAAGGTTTCGCTAAAAATAATTGCCTGATAGTTTTGAAGCACATGGGTTCGCTTCGGGTGACGTTTCAATTGCTTCAGTACCTCGACGGAGCAGAAAACCTCATAGTTCAAGTATTGCAGCAGCTCTTGCATAGGCTGTTCCACTAATAAGTTCTTGGTTAAAATCAATATCGGGCGCATGATGATCACCTCCTTTCTTTCCTCTATAAGGCAAAAGGGAGAATCTCCCCTTTGCCTTATACTAGAAAGTAATTCAATTGGGCTTGCCAATCAAGATACAAAAAGATCGCCGCACCAATTGCCAATATCATCACAAATAACAAGCCGCAATCCACTAACAGGACCGTCGATCGCTTCTCATACGTCATTCGCAGCTGGCTGTCTTTGATGAAAAAGAACAAAAAACTCACCAGCCCAGCAATCGCCAGAAAACCGAATGCGCTCAACCACATGAAAATAGTCATGTCCATGCTCCTTTCACTAAGGCGTCTCATCAAGGGACCACGTCATTTTCGCCGTGTAATCCATATTCCTCTTTCCCGCACTAGCAGGTAATATCAAGGTAACATCCTCAAAGGGCATTCTTAGCTGCCATGTGCCTTGCCCTTGACCCACTTGAGCAGAAACCAAGGCCTTCGCCGTCTGACCAGCAACTAACGTCTCTTCATTTTGAATCGTAGTCGGTTTACCTGCTGGCGAAGGATTAATGGCTTCTTGCGCTGTATCCCGGTCCGTTACATTTTGAAGGTACATATTCTTAAGATTTAACGAAGTCCCTGCTCCATTTGGCAAATAATGACCGTCTAAATCCTTGAACTCCGAGAGACTCGCCGTGAGCTTCCAGCCAGTCGAAACTGGTCGATCATCTTTCATTCGAGTATAAAATCCCTCACTAACCACCTGAGTATTGGTTTGATAATTTTGGCTTGCTAAATGATAGGTTTGGATACTGGAAGAAAAGTCTTGTCTACCAAAATGAAAACGCGAAGGTGCCGATAGCAGCCCGATTCCCTTCCCTTCTTCTGGCAACTCCTGCTGTTCATCATCTAGAATTTTGATGCTTTGGCGGGATTCATTCGTCATACGATTCGGACGTACGTCGTCTGCCCAATCTAATTGCCCAATAGCTTCAAGCCATTCATTAGGATTCCCATGTGCAACTGATTCAAAGGTAATCACCAACGATTCTCCTTCTTCCAAATCCCCTAGACTCGTATTCCCTGTAAGATGATTGAGGTCTCCAACAGCATTATTCGAGCCTCTAGTTATCACAATGTTAGTAATATCGCCAGCTATAGAATTAGACAAGGTAAATTTTGCCTTAATATCCTCAGCTTTTACTTTAGTTAGGCTGGTGATAGTCCACGTCCACTTTAATTTTCCTTCTTTATTTGCCTTTTTTGGAGCAACCTGTAATTCGTTCTCAAGCTCACTCGCCATAATAAAGGTAATTGTCCCTGAAAATTGCTTGTTCTTAGAGGATGTAGCGCCCTCTGATAAGTCACTGCTAGCATAACTAAAACGAATGTTCTTACCAGTCAGTGATTGTCTGGTGACTCCGGTTAACTCGATGATGTCTCCGTTATTTGAATTTGGCAGCATACTTGTAGGCGCTGGACTGACCGTTCCATTGGTAGCAGTTAATCCTTTTTTGGCGGTTGTCTTTAGTACCTCGACGCTTGCTTCACCATTTTTAGATACTGCTGGAACGGGCACCGTAATTTTTTGGCTTGCAGCATTAAACCGAGTTAATGAAGTTAATTTGTTAGCGGATGTAATGTCGCTAATACTGTTGTCTGAACAAGTCAAAGTAGTCAAAGACTTATTCTTACTTACATCTAACTCATTTAGCTGATTATAGCTACAATCAAAAGTACGCAAAGACACATTTTTACTTACATCTAATTCACCTAACCGATTAGATATACACTCAAAAGTGCGCAAAGACACGTTTTTGCTTACATCTAACTCACTTAGCCTATTATCGCTACAAATCAGACTAGTTAAATTCACACTCTTACTTACATCCAACTCACTTAGCTTGTTAGAGTCACAAGTCAAACTAGTTAAATTCACATTCTTACTTATATCTAACTCACTTAGCTGATTATTGTCACAAGTCAAACTAGTCAAAGCACCATTCTTACTTACATCTAACTTACTTAGTGAGTTATTGCTACAAGTCAAACTAGTTAAATTCGCATTCTTACTTATATCTAACTCACTTAGCTGATTATTGACACAAGTCAAACTAGTCAAAGCACCATTCTTACTTACATCTAACTTACTTAGTGGGTTATTGCTACAAGTCAAACTAGTTAAATTCGCATTCTTACTTATATCTAACTCACTTAGCTGATTATTGTCACAAGTCAAACTAGTCAAAGCACCATTCTTACTTACATCTAACTTACTTAGTGGGTTATTGCTACAAGTCAAACTAGTTAAATTCGCATTCTTACTTATATCTAACTCACTTAGCTGATTATTGACACAAGTCAAACTAGTCAAGGCACCATTCTTACTTACATCTAACTTACTTAGTGGGTTATTGTTACAATTCAAACTAGTTAAATTCGCATTCTTACTTATATCTAACTCACTTAGCTTATTGGAGTAACAATCCAGATGCTTTAATTTTACTGCATACTCTATTCCTTTGAGACTAGTTAAACTTCTTCCAACTACGTCCAAAGATATCACGCTTTCCATATACTCAACTGTTATTGGATTAGGCGCACTTTTATCATCAAGCCGAATCGCATCCGCAAACTTCTTATCGATATCATAACTCGCCGGATCATCGCCATCATTTCCTTCTCTTAACTCAGTGACAGCTAACGGTTCCACCGACTCTTCTTCCACTCCCAGATTGGTGATTTCTGCTGGTTGGTCGCTGGAATCACTCGCAAGTGTGGGGATGTCCACGGGCTCATCGTCTAGCTCCATAGTGGAAGAAGTTGATACGTCTTCTAAAACTTCTGAATCGGCAGTCGAACTTTCGCTTTCGGCCGTAGAGTCCTGAGTTTGAGATCCTTCTTCATAGTGCTGCAACGGATCCTCACCTTTTGAAGCAATCACGGATTCACCTACAGGTACATCTTGAATGGTTTGCGCCAGAGTCGAGGAAACTGGCGCCAGCTGGGCGGCCAGCAGTGTACTTAATAATAGGCTGGAATATTTATTCATTCACTTTTTCCTCCTCTGCCAAACGATTAAAGAGAAACAACCAATAACACCCCGCCAGACAGACCAGTCCTATCATTCTTAGGAAAACCGTTTGCCGTTGTGCACCGGTTTTTGGTAAGGTGCTTCGTCGAATGGTTTGATAGTGGCCGTTTCCTGCCGTTCCCGGCAGGACGTCGTCGGCTGGGGGTGATTCGTCCGGTGTTGGATCTGCCACAAGTTCTTCGTCACTAAAGCCGATCCCTACACTGGTTGCCTGTGCTTTTAAGATTGTGCCCTCTACTGAGAGAAAGAACAAGGTACACATCAGCAACAATCCTAGTAGCCTTTTCTTTTTCACGTTTCTCTGTGCCTCCTTTCAAGCCAGTGGTGTTGCCGGTAAACAAGGTAAGCAATTAAGCCGATCCACAAGAGTAATAACCCTGCAGCGGTCCACGGAACCCAGGTCGGTACCATCAGTTTGAAGACCGTCTCCTCATTGATTTTAGCCGCTTGTTCACGGCCTACCGTGAACTCTTCCGTCCATTTCCACGTTCGCTCATCGCCAGTGGCTTCACCAGTAAAAACATATGTACCTGGTGTAAATTGTTCCAAACCTAGCGGCAGTTGGAAATCAAAATGAGAATTGGGAGCTACGGAAAAGTTGCTTTGCTCTTGTTCTGCCATGACTTCTTTTTCACCTTTACGAGTGACTTTCCCTTTGATCGTCATCTCCTGTAGAACTTTAGGTTGATCGTTTTGCATAGTAGCAGCAATAATTTTTCGTCCATTGTATAACGATAAGTCCACCTTTTTCAGCTGCAATTCAGCCCCCTGATCAAACGGTGTCTCATCCTCGGTTAGCATCACTGCAATCACTCGGGCAAATTCAGGAACAAGTCCGGTTTGGCTTGTCTCACTTTCTACGGCTTCACGTAAAAAGCGGATCGAACCCAGTTTCACCCCCGCATAGGAATCCTTTGGCGGTGTGATCTCAAAGGCGACGATCTTTTCTTCAAAGTTGGCAACGGTGACTTCCTGAACATCATCTTTAGCCTTAACAAAACTGGTAATTGGATTGGTTAAGCTTTCATCCAGCTTGGGCTCAGGTTGAGCATAGTCAATCTCCCCGATGGAACTGCTCACTGCATCGTGAACCGCAACCTTTAAGGTGACTGGTTCTTCTTGGGTGCTGGTCACCTTTACCTCAATTGTTTGTGGTTGCTCCGGGGTGGTTTTCAAATAGAAAAAAGAGTATTTCTTATCCACTTGATTTTCTGGAATAATACTTTCTACGGTAAAACCTGCTCCGCCATGTGCATCCTCTGCGTAACTCACGGTTGAAAACAGAAAGCTTGCCATGAATAGGAGACCGCTTAGAAAAATAAGTGTGCTTGTCTTCATTTGCCTCATACCGGCATCCACCTCCAGTAAAAAAGAGGAGAGGAGACCTCCTCCTGCACCTCTTTTTTTTCGTTCATTAAATCGTGTCAGACAACGTCCAAGTCATTGTGCCTTTGTATTGGTGACCCTTTTGGGCAATGTTGGCTGGAACTCTTAATTTGATATTTTTCATTTCCATTGCAGTGTTTCCTTCAAATGAAGTAACATTACTAGCAACTTTTCCATCTGACATCACTTTGGTAGCAGTAGCAGTTGAATCAGCACTGATAGCATAGCTTGATTCCATAGTTGCCGTTTGTCCTGCTGGACTTCCGGTTCCACCTAGTGGTGATCCTGGCTCAAGTGTACCAGTATAGTCATGCATAGCTGTATCGAATGCCAACACTGCACCGGTTAATTTCGTTGTTGGTGAGGTCAAACTAACCAAATCAGATACCGCTGCCGTCAATTTCCACTCTACATTTGGAGCACTAGCTCCATGGGGACGGACATCTTGAACAACCGTATATTTCTTCGAACCAGCTGCTTCAGTTTGCTCCTCAAACTCAACGTTTGCAGTTATGTTCGCAGTGTTACTTGTACCGAAGTCCATTTCACTTGGTACCCAACGAATTCTCAAATCCCCCGTTCCACCTGGATCAGTATGCAGTGAGAACCCAATCCCTACTTCTGTATCTGCTGCATGTGAAGTGACTCCGCTGAATGCGACAACGCCCAATACGCTTGCGCTGGTTAATACGCCAGCCAATATTTTTTTGTTCATCATTCTTTCTCTCCTCTTCTTTAAATAAAATATATATCAAATGGCATTTCCCATTGATACCCACTCAAAAAACACAAAAAATAGTATAATAATTTTAGATGTTCTTTCTCTTGTTTGGACTAAAAACACGGGAGCTATCGGTAAACCTCGACATTACGAGATCTATCGATGGTGACTGCTGATTCTGACGGCGTATGACTTTGGATGAAGTGTATAAAATAACAACCGTTCGCTTTTTTGGTCAGATAAAATGAAGGAAACAGCGGGTTTTTAATGGAAATTAGTAGGGAGTATTTTCTCTCTGCAATTAAAACGTTTTACTTAAAAAGGCAAAAAAAGGGGAGGGTAGGGCGATTCAAAGAAATTTTTTGAACCAATTTGTAGCTTAAATTACTAGCGCACCCTTTAGCCCGCTTTTTCCATCGCTGCGATCAAGCTGACCCGACGATTTAGCATGGAGTGACCATACACATCGGTCGTCAACTTCGTGGAGGAGTGCCCCAGTAATTGGCTGACATCCAGCGATTGACTGGTAGTTTCCAAGCAGCGGGTCGCAAACGTATGACGTAACTGATGAAAGTGAACTCCCTTCATCCCAGCTTTAGCTCGGACACGATGAAAATGATAGGTTAACAGTCGTGGCTCACAGGCTTTGCCTTTTGTCGAAAAGACAAACGCAGACTTCGCTTTTTGTTTTAACCCTTTTAGAAGATTGTGAACCCGATTGGACATTGGGATTTCGCGCAGGGATGCCTGTGTTTTGGGCGCACCTAAGTGTAGCACTGTCTTCAGACCATCCAAGGTGGTGACTCGCTGATAGGTGTGATTCACGTAAATCAGACGTTGGTCGAAGTCAACTGCCCCCCATTTCAATCCAGCGATTTCACCGATACGCATGCCGGTTTCCATTGCGAGTATCACCGCTTTGGCTCGCTCGTCTGAGTCTGCCATTGCTGTTTTCCGCAGTTTCTTTTGTTCCTTTCGGGTTAACGAAGTCACACGTTTCTTCCTGTCGGCAGGTAATTGAATTTGGATGTTTTCACAAGGATTCGTAGATAGTATGCCTTGTTTAACCGCCGTATTCAGTGTTTGATTCAGTAGTCTCAGCACTAGCTTAATCGAACTCATGTTTAAGCCAGTTTTCTTCCATACCTCAATAACTTGGCAAATAAGTGCCTCATTGATTTGATACAACGATAATTTCCCTAGATGCGGGTATAAATAGTGTCTCAGCTTACTTGCATAGCTAGAAATGGTTGCTGGCTTCAATGTTTCTGCTCGTTTTGCCAGCCAATGGGTACTAAAATCCTCATAAGTAACCACACTTTTTCCATAGATAGCTAGGGTAATTTGTGCTTGCTCACGCAATGGGACCAACTTTTCTTTTACCTCTTCGAACGTTTTTCCATAAACATATCCGTACTTGATTTGGCCGTTGGCTTTTCGGCCGGCATGATAGCGACCTTCCCAGCGAAGGTCCTTGCGGTGGTAAATATTCTCGCCACGTCTTGCCATATTAAATAACTCCTCCTAAAATTTGTTTGACTGCTTAAATTGACGGCTGAGGAACCATTAATTTACACCGAGATTTTAATGATCTAGCTGTTTCTTTCTTCTCTAATATAGTCAATTATGGCAAAATTCTAACCATCGTATTGATTTTATATTCAAAATACATTATAATTTTACCGAGGAGTGAGTAATTTATCCTCTTGTCCGGATAGATTACCCTATCCAGTGATGGACTTTACTTGTTTTTAGTCCAAACAAGAAATCATGAAGACCGAGCCACATGGGTTTGTATCCCGATCTATCAATACATCAAATAACCTGACTTACCAGATAAGAGTCAGGCTATTTTTCTTTTTGATTACCACATGATTTCTTCATCTACCCAAATGTTCAGTTACTGAACCATTTTTTTGAAATAAAGACCCTCGATGGCTATTTATATTCAGATTATGTAAAAAGTCGTTTAAGAACGCCGAGGGTGAATTTCATACCTGAGGCTTTTTATATGAAATCAACTGCAAAGCAGCATCCTTATTTACACAAGATCGATTAAGCCTAGTGAACCTCTACCTCTTTACATTTATATCACCCCTCAATTTCAAAAAAATGACCTTAAAAAAATCCATTCTACATCAAAAACCCTATTTATTTATTATTTAAAGATAGATATGCTTGTTAATTTAATATATAATAAATCAAAACAGACATACAACATACTTTAAATAAATCAAAATAAACAGGAGGCTGATGTTATGACCAACGAATCGTCGAAGGAGTTTTATGTCCACAAACTCTATAAATTTGTGAAAGAGCATGGACGAACGCCGACTAGCAGAGAATTTGGTCATACGAGTGCCGTCATAAAAATGTTTGGATCGTACAACGCTTTTATCCTTAGCCAAGGTTTGACCCCTTATACCCATGGTGGGAAACGAACCAACAAAAAAGACCTAGAGCAAAAACTCCACGACTTTGTTGAGAAACATAAACGATTACCTAAAGCAGCCGAATTCGGTCGTTACACAACGATTAAGAGATATTTCGGTTCTTATGTTGCGTTCATCCAAGCCTGCGGGTATGAATGGCAACCCAATAGAGCAACTGGACCAAATTTAGTGGGACAGAAATTTGGGCGTCTGACTGTTGTTTCCGAAGGTGAAAAAAGCGGCGGATCAACCCGATGGAACTGTCGTTGTGATTGCGGGGCTATGAAAAAGAATGTTCTGCGTGGTGCCTTAATCAGTGCTCACACTACTAGTTGCGGCTGCACAATAAAAGAAGCTTTAAAGGATTATCAAATTGAAGGAACTAATGCAAAGTTGCTTAATCTCAAACCAACAAAAGCAAATACAACTGGTGTCCGAGGGGTTTGCTTTGTCAAAAGAGACCAGAAATATGTTGCTTACCTCACTTTTAAAAAGAATACCTATCATCTGGGTAGTTTTAACACCTTAGAAGAGGCGGCAGCTGCCAGAAAAGAAGCGGAAGAAAAATATTTTGTTCCCTTTATGAAAAAATACAAGGATAAATTATCTGAAAATGCTAGCCGAGTCATTTTTGGCGAATCGAACGCTGGCAAGTGAAAAAATATTTTAAGTTTTACATAGTATCATCTGATAATGAAATGGCTAATCGCACTAATTCTCGTATCAAGGAAAAAAAATCTGCTCCTATTGGAAACAGATTTTTTCGCTTGATCCTATTTTTATGCATACACTTGATACTCTTGTCCTGTTTGCTTGCCAGCAACACTTTTGAGATATGCCGTTGCTACTCGTTCCACTGGAACTGGCACAAAACCTTTAAAAGACTCCTTCAAGCGATCAAAAGATTCTTCTAACACATTGGGGCTAACACAATTAATACGAATCCCTCGTGTATAATCAATCGCTGCTGCTTTGACGAATGCTGCCACCCCACCGTTAGCCATTGCAGATGAAGCGCCCGCTGCAATCGGATCATCCTTCATCACACCCGTGGTCAGCGTAATACTTCCATTATTACGCAGATATTTTTGACCAATCAAAGCCAAGTTAATCTGCCCAAGTAATTTACTTTGCACAGCTAGCATATTGTCCTCTGGTGTCATCTCTTCCACTAACACTTTCTTTGCCGCTCCGGCAGTTGAAATAATTCCGTCTAAATTACCAATTTTTTGAAACATCTGCTCGATGCTTTCAGTTGAAGTGATATCTACCTGTACGTCACCGCTTGTTCTTCCAGCAGTTAAAACTTCGTAATTTTCGCTTTTCAATTTTGCTACTACAGCTTGTCCGAGCGTCCCATTTCCGCCTACTACCAAAATTCGCATTTAAACACGTCCTTTTCTACTTTTTCTCAGGATAGCATGAAAAGCCCGTAAAACCAACATTCTACGCAAAGTAGAGTCGCTTTTTTACAGTTTTTCCAGCTATTATCGAGGAAATTTGTTATGCTTAACGAGAGGAACCACGTAAAAAAACAGATGGCAGGAGAGGATTTTGATGGACACTTTTTTAGGAAGAAAATTGAAAAATTATCGGTTGAAGCATGACCTAACACAAAAACAGTTAGCCAGCATTTTATATGTTTCAGATAAAACAGTCTCAAAGTGGGAGCGGGGAAATGGGCAACCGGATATCGAGACCTTGAAGAAAATCGCTCAGCTGTTGGAAATGTCGATTGACGATTTATTGAACGAACGAGAGTCGGTGAATTATTTCGAATACAAGAGTATGCGCATGATTGCGATGTTGCCGCTTCTGCATATTGTTATTCCCAATTTTCCAGAGTTAATTCGTTCCTATGGCTGGAGACAAAGCTACTTCACTATTTTGCGCCGGATGCCCAAAGCTAAGGGCGTAATTAGCTGTGGACTTTTTTCTACTGGTATCTTTTCGCTAGGAATTGTTAGTCGTGGCTTCTTCTCGATTGGTCTCCTTTCGTTAGGGGGAATATCACTAGGTGCTATTTCAGCCGGCGTGATTAGTTTTGGTAACTTGGCGGTAGGCTTAATGGCTCTAGGAAATCTTACGCTAGGTCTACTAACCTTTGGCAATCTAGGCGTTGGTTACCTGATTATTGGAAATCTGGTGGCTGGTAAAATTGCTATCGCGAATCATGCGGCTGGCGAATTCGCCTTCTCTTTAGGACCGGAGTCTGATGGAAAAGAAATTTTGGCTGTTCTGCATCAAGTACAACAATCTGATGTGCCAGCCATGGCAAACCGATTGCTGGTCCAACCGTTGATCACAGCCCTAGAATCCCCTTGGACTATTCTATTGCTCGTCAGCCTAATCATCCTAATGGGTTTGATAATGATTGGTGGTATCTTAGTTGGGTTATTGAAGATTATTGAAAATTACCGAAGAGAACGAAATTTTTCTTATTAAAAAATAGAATGTGACAGAAGTTTTCAGCTCCGAGAAATAAGCCGCATAATCCGAAAATAGCTTCTCATATTTTTGCGATTATGCGGTCTATTTCCGAAAGAGCTACTTCAGTCACACCGATTATTCGGTTTTCAGTGGCTGTGACGTTTTATGTCACAGCCACTTTTGTCCTCTTATCAATCTAGAAGTGCCCACTAATATTGTAGATATTTGTTAAATTTTAAAATAAAAACCGTTTATGGATTTTTAACTGTTAAAATTAATGCATACTATTTACACGGAAGCAGGAGTTAGTAGGTTGAAAAACAAATGGAATAAATTTATAAATACACGGGTTGGGTTGGTTAGTTTGTTGGTTTTATTGCTTTGGTTGAAGTCGGTCTTCGCTTATTTTGTTGAATTTGATTTAGGGATTGATAATGCACTGCAGTATTTTATTTTACTGATTAATCCGCTGGCATCAAGTTTACTGATTTTGTCGTTTTCCTTCTATATAAGAAGAGAAAAACTGGCCTATGTTAGTGCCTTTGTCTTGTATGCTTTGCAGCTCGTGCTGCTATTTGCCAATATTATGTATTATCGGGAATTCACGGATTTTCTAACGGTGAATACAATCTTAGGGGTCGGAAACGTTAGTGGTGGCCTAGGTGGAAGTGCATTGCAGCTGCTTCACGGACGTGACTTGCTGTACTTTGTGGATTTGCTTGTTTTCCCGGTGCTTTTTTGGCGGAAAAAGATCCCTATTTCAACTAAAAAAATTCGTGGACGTCACGCACTTTCACTATCTGTGCTAGCACTGTTGTTGTTTTCTGGGAATCTCTTTTTGGCAGAAACTAGTCGAACCGGTCTACTTACACGAAATTTTTCCCGTAATTATTTGGTTAAGTATTTAGGGGTTAATGTTTATACTTTATTGGATGGGATTCAGACGTATAATACGTACCAGGTTCGTGCAGAAGCTAGTCCTAATGAGTTAGTGGAAGTCCAAGATTATCTAACCGATCATTTTGCCCAGCCTGACAGTGAGCTGTTTGGACTGGCTGAAGGAAAAAATGTCATTTATATCCATCTGGAAAGTACTCAGCAGTTTGTGATTGATTACAAGTTGAAAGATGATGCCGGTGTCGAGCATGAAGTCATGCCTTTTGTAAACAGTATCTATCATGACAAAAGTACCTTTAGTTTCGAAAATTTTTATCACCAAGTTAGTGCTGGAAAAACCAGTGATGCCGAAACCCTCTTAGAAACTTCTTTATTTGGTTTAAGCCAAGGCTCTTTGTTTAGCCAATTAGGGGATAAAAATACGTTTTATGCGGCACCAGCAATTTTAAATCAGACTAAGGGGTATTCGAGTGCCGCTTTTCATGGGAATGCTGGTAATTTTTGGAATCGGAACGAGACCTACAAACGCTTTGGCTATGAAAATTTCTTTGATGCTTCGTATTACGATGTAAATGAAGAGAACTCTTTTCAGTATGGATTGCATGATAAGCCTTTTTTCCAGCAGTCCGTTCCTTATTTAGAACATCTGCAACAACCTTTTTACGCCAAATTTATTGCTGTGTCAAATCACTATCCTTATGCGCAATTAACGGATGAGGATGCCGGTTTCCCCATGGCGACGACTGAGGACAAAACCATCAACGGATATTTTGCTACTGAGAATTATTTGGATCAATCCGTAGAGGAATTTGTGAACTACTTGAAGGAAAGCGGTGTGTACGAAAATTCAATCCTGGTCTTTTATGGCGATCACTATGGCATTTCGGAATCACGAAACAAAACCTTAGCTGGTTTACTGGATCAGGATGCGGAAACTTGGAATGGCGCCAATCAAGCAGAAATGCAAAAGGTTCCCTTGATGTTTCATATTCCAGGTTTAGAAACAGGTGGGATTCAATCCACTTATGGTGGTCAAGTCGATGTACTGCCTACCTTGCTTCATTTATTAGGCATCAATAGTCAAGACTATCCGCTGCTAGGACAAGACCTGTTTTCACCGGATCACAATCAAACTGTCGCTTTTCGCAATGGTGATTTTGTTTCGCCTGAGTACACATCCCATCGAGGATCGTTGTACCAAACACAAACAAAAGAATTACTAGCGGATACTTCTGTGGCGGATTCACTTAAAGAAGTGGTAACCACTCAGTTGGCAATGTCCGATAAGATTAATAATGGGGACTTGCTGCGCTTTTACAGCAATGACCAGTTAGCATCAGTAAATCCAGCGGACTTTAGTTACAAAAATTCATTGGAACGACTGAAGCAAGAAGAAGCGGATTTAGCCGAACAATCTCGAAGTATTTACTCCCAAAATAGCGGGCAATCGACCGTTTCCTTATATGAAACGAAGACCTTTCAAGAATATGAAAGCCGCGAGTAATTTTTTTGATAAAAGCTTTATCCTGCTCGCAGGTTAACAAGCATGGTTAACCGGTATTTCTCAAAGTTGTGTTAGACTTCTTTTGAGGTGAAAAACATGCGAAATACTTGGTTGGCTGAACAATTGCACGCATTACAAACTGAAGACAACAAGCTAGTTATTGAGGAGACCCTGCGCTACATTGAGCAGTTGGAGGACGATAACGAAAGCTTGCAGGTGGCTTTAGAAGGAACAATCTGGAGTCCAAAAAAATGGAATGAAAACCGCTAGCCGTGCTGATATCAGCACGGCTAACTTTATGGCTTAATGTAAGCAAACCCTTCATGTTGCAGGCGAACAAGATCCATTACGCCTGCTGGAACTACTTCCACGACTTCTGCTAGGTCTTCTTTAGTAATATGGTAAGCGTTCATGGCGTTGTTGCAAGCATGGTAGCTGACTTTTGGACATTCTTTCATGAATTCTAGCTGTGCTGGCAGTAGGTAGCCTTGAATAGCTTCCCCATTTACTACTAACACAACTGCGGCATTTTTATCGGCTGTTAATAAATTTTTGATGTTATGTCGTGCTTCGCTTAGTTTCGCTAGTTCATCCACATGAAAAACAACTTTCATTCTTTCTCTCTCCTTTTAGGCACATTTTCATCTCTAAGATTAGCTGATAAGTGAAAAAAAGACAAATAAACGAGCACTTCCTGCGATTTTTCAGAATGTTTTCTTTCTTACCCGCAAAAAAGAGGATTCATTTCCATTTTCTAAAACAATTTTGCTTTATATCAAAAAAATGGTTTACAGGAGAGGATTTTTTTATTATGTTAGGTGTGGTGGTTTAAAAGATGTGATGGAGGTTGTGCCTTGTCTTATCAAGAGATGTTTTTTATGTTTTTAGGCGGCTTAGGAATTTTTTTGTTTGGTATTAAGTATTTAGGGGATGGACTGCAAAAAGCAGCGGGAAATCGGCTGCGAGAAATCTTGAACCGATTTACTTCCACTCCTTTACGGGCTGTACTAGCCGGAATTATTGTAACGGGTCTGATTCAAAGTAGTTCAGGAACGACCGTACTCGCTGTTGGTTTAGTGAGTGCTGGATTTATGACTCTAAAGCAGGCAATTGGGGTTATTATGGGTGCCAATGTCGGTACTACAGTAACTGCATTTATTATCGGATTTAATCTCAGCGAATATGCGCTGCCGATCATGGGGGTAGGTGCGCTACTGCTATTTTTCACCAAACGAAAATCGCTGCAGTATATCGGGCAAATTTTATTTGGTTTTGGTGCGCTATTTTTCGGTTTAGAATTAATGGGCAGCAGTATGGACCCGCTAAAAGATTTGCCGCAGTTTAACGATTTGATGGTTAGCGTTTCACATATGCCAGTTTTAGGGGTAGGCATTGGGACGTTACTCACAATGGTTCTGCAAAGTTCTAGTGCAACCATCGGAATTTTACAACAATTATACATGCAAGGCAGCTTAGGACTGACTGCAGCATTGCCGATTTTATTCGGTGACAATATAGGAACGACAATTACTGCAATCATCGCTGCTTTGGGAGCTAGCGTGGCAGCAAAACGAACCGCCGCTTCTCACGTGATTTTCAATTTAGTTGGTGCAGTAATTTTTACCTTATTGTTATCACCTTTCACTCAAGTAGTGATTTTTCTATCGGATTCTCTTAGCTTGAATCCTGCGATGCAAATCGCCTTTGCGCATGGATTGTTTAATGTATCTAACTTAGCAATCCAATTCTGGTTCATTCCACAAATTGAAGCGCTGGTGAAAAAGATTATACCTGGTACCGAAAAGAATTTGAACATTCGACCAACAGCCTTAAATGATTCCTTCATCTATACTTCGCCGACTATGGCGATCGAGCAAGCTTCAACGGAAGTCGTTCAAATGGGACGTTATGTCTTGTCGGCGATAGATGCTGCCAAGAGTTTCTACCTTGATCCCAAGAATGAATGGCAAGAAGACGTCAGTCAGTATGAGGAAGCAATCAACCGTTGTGACGTGGAATTAACGGAGTTTCTTGTGAAGATTTCTACAGCTGAATTATCGGAGCTGGAGAGTCAAGAACAAGCGATGTTGATGGAATTTACGAAAGATTTTGAGCGGATGGGTGACCACTGTATCAATATTATTCGCTATATCGAGGAATCCATCGAACGTGAAGAACGTCAACGACAAAAAGACAAACGCGACAAAAAAACTAGCTCTCGTAAAAGCTATATTGTTTACGATGAAGACCTGGAATTATTGTTTGATAAGGTGCGGAAAAACATTCGCGATGCCTTAACTGTTTTGGAAGAAGACGATGCTGAGTTGGCACAAAAGATTCTGGATCGGGAAAAGGAAGTCAATCAATTGGTGGAGTTGCTGCGTAAGAAATACATTCGCCTGATGAACACTGGTGAAGGTCGTGCGGGTGACAGTGTCGTATTCATCGACATTAGCTCAAACTTAGAGCGTTCTAGTGATCGGACCCTGCACATTGCCAAGTATATTCTTGGGAATAAATACAACTTTAAAGCCGATACCAAGAACTTCCAGTATATTGAAACAGAAGATGTGTAGCCTGAATTTACAAAGCCGAAAGAACATCCTATTATAGGGTGTTCTTTTTTTTCGGAAAATACCGGTAGAAAGTTAACGATTGCGACAGCACCATACCTAATTGATTCTCACGGTCTGGACTTAGCTGTTTATCACAAAAAAAAAGTCGGATCCGAATTATCAAATAAGACTTTCAAATAAATACGATTTAGTTTCTTTACATTCTTTTATTCGACTCTTTACTTACCACTTTATCTTACTTAAAAGGTTGTTAGGTCCAATTTAATCCCTCGAATTACTCTCTAAAAAACAACCAAAAACAATTAGAAGTCTTGCCAATGATCTTGATCCTCTGACTCATCTTTAGTTTCGTTTTTACTCTCTGGAGCATCTCCTTTGATAAAAAAGAAATAAATGACCCAAGCTACTCCTCCAGCTAGGATCAAGGCAATGAGAATTTTGCTGATAAAAAAGCCCATAGCTACTCCCCCTGCTGGGTAACGACAGTATCAACACCATTTACAGTAACCCAACCATGCTCTTTTCTTGCTTGAGCTTCCTCATAGCGAATCAATTCATCCGTAACCGATTCGGCAATTTTTTGGTTGGCTGCAGCTTCCGCCTCAGCAGCTTTTGTGATCTTGTAGGCTTCACTATCCGCTTGAGTTTTCGCTGTTTCAGCATCCAGCTTGGCTTTTTCATTTTCTTGTCCCGCACGAATAATCGCATCAATCGATTTTTGCGTTTCGGCATCAACATCAGGCACGCCTAAAGTAACATCTTCGACTTCGAAGCCCTTTCCTTCCACTGATTTAGCAAAATTAGTTAAAACCTCAGCTTCCACCTTGGAAGATTCGCCTGAAAGAATGTCCAGCAAACTATATTTGGCATAAACTTCGCGAGAAACCTTTTGCAGCTTAGATTTTAACCAGCCGTTTTCAATGTCTTCGCTGGTGATATTTCCGAATTCCTTGTACATTTTTGCTGCTTTGGTTGAATCGACTTTGTAGTCGTATTTAATGTTGATAGTGGTCTTTTTTCCGTCACTGGTGGACACGGATACCTTATCGGCTTGAATGGTTTGTAGGCGGATGGGGTATTGAATGACCTTGTCGATTCCGACAAACTTGACCCCTTGAGTCAGAGCTTCGTCCTTAATTCCACCGTTCATAGAATAACGAACACCTACATACCCATTATCGATCTTCTCGAAAAATTTGAAAGCCGCTACGACGGCAACAAGAACTACGATGACAAAAATAGCTAACCCCTTTAGTCCTCTTGAATTTTTAATTCCTGTTAATTTACTGTTTTTATTTTTCTTGTTCATCTCTTTCAATGTACAATCCCCTTTGTGCTTTTTCAATTTGTCTCGTGATAAAACAAAAGAGTTATTATAATTTCCATGTTAAAAATTATAATAACTAATCTTTAGAATACCATAGATTGTTTTAGAGGACTATACTGTTTATAAAAATGAGTCAATCCTGATTGTTTGTGCGACAAGGTCTGATTTTAGAAAGAGCTTTTCCGATAAAAAAACAATTCTTTTTTTGTCTTATACTTGCATGATAAACATAGTGGACTTTTGTTAGCTATTGGCAACTTGGTTGGTGAGTGTGTTTTTACTAGTCAAGGCTTTACCACTTGATTACCAGTCATGCGATAAAGTGCCTTTTTTATTTATATTTTACTTCTGATTTCATCATAGGGTATTTTTTATTGAAGTTATAAAGCATCTCTTTTAATGAATTTGCTTCGCTTGGAATAGTCTTTTCTAAGTCTGACCAATGTTCGAATTTAATTTTTTCTGGCAATTCGACTAATCCCGTTATAGTATCCCAAAAAGCATCCCAGTTTTCTCCATAATAATCAGGGTAATCAAGCTTTTGTTTTAATAAAATTTGTAACTTTTCTTTAGTCAATACTCCTTTTAAATCTATCGTAATATCTTTTTTTACTGAATCGCACATATTATTTTCGCTCCTAATAATTACCAATAAAATGCATACGTTCCATAGGTAAACCCCATTAAGCGAAGCATGTCTGCATAGTCAGATTCCGCAAAATCCTGAATGCCTTGGAGTCCTTGCATACCTGCCTTTTGCCATCCAGTATATTCTTTACCAGAGAAATATTCTACACCTTCTCGCCAACTAGCTGCGACTTTTTCTTCAAATCCGTCTAGGGTGAGAATTTGGAACATGGAAGGATCGAGTTTGCTTCCTTTTTTATTCAAGTATTCAATTAGTTCTGGATTGTTCACTTTTCTGCCGGTTTTAGGATCTTCTAGTAGCCACATGACCGTTGGCTTTCCTTCTGGATCTCGACAGGGCACTGCGTAGACATCGTATTTTTCTAATTGCGCTATTTTCTCTTTTTCTGCACGTTTTTTAGCTCGTGCTTCATAGCCGTTAATTTCTCCAACCCAAGCCATATTATTCTTACTAGGTAAAATGAATGTGCCCGTACTGCTATTCCATGAAATCCCCACTTCAACAGGTGCTTTTAATGCCGTAGTGTCTATGTCTAAAGCAACTTGCTATACCGATATATTCATTGAATGAAAAAAGATATATGGATAATTTATAACTCCATACATCTTTCCCAATTTATCTATACTCATACAACTTTTGCTAACTAGTGGCAACTTGATTAGCGAGTTACAGCTTACTAGTCAAGGCTTTACTATTCGATGCCTATCAGATAGTAAAGTGACTTTCTATTTTTATTTTATTTTCTTCCGAACTTAAGAAATGGTGAAATCTATTGATTAAATCTTCCTTTGAAGTAGGTGCTACTTGAGGCATGTAATTTACAAATTCAACCATATCTTCTGGATAGCCATTATTTCCATAAAATTCTGCGATTTTTTTTAATAAATCATCAGTGTCGCTAACCGCTTCGTTTAATTTAGAGAGGCAAATAAATCTAAGTTTTCGTTCTTCTATTTTATACTCATTACTGTCTTCTTCTAAATCAGGAAAGTACCGATTTTTTAATTCAAATAATACTTGTTGTAAATCATTAGAATCAACACCCCAAGCTAGATCGGTAACAAAATCATCCTCATCACCTTTTTCCATCAATTCTATTGCATAATCGGAAATTGCTTTTGATTCAAAGAACTTTTGATTAACTCCAATATAGATCGTTTTCCAATTATAATTTATTTGCTTTTCTTTTAAATCAACTAGTTCCATGGTTTTCTCCTCTTATTTTTTAGGTATTTGATTTGGTTTTCATGTTAATGTACCACCATCAATAAATCTTCTGTGACTTACGTCTCCATTAGGTTCGACAATCCATTCAAAAACACCTTTTTTGCCATTATTACTGCCTTCAAGTTGAAAGAATTTCCTATCAATACCATCTCCCCCAACTAAAGGATATTCACTTGCAGACGTTGGATAATTATCAATAATATCAGGAAATCCATGTTCTTTAGCAACTTGTGGAAATTCTTTTTCTATAACAAGTTTTCCTTTTGAATCCTTTCCCCAGACAGGTTTTACATCATCAATTTGTGCACCACTTCCAACTCGTCGTCCGTCTAAAACAGGACTTTCAAGGTTAGAAATTACTTTATTATTAGACCTCCCGGCTTTCCCAACCTGCCCTGTTCCACTAGCCACTTTTTTAACTTCATCAAAATACCCAGCATTATGGAGTATCTTCAGCTCGTTCTCCGTTAACGATACTCCCTTCAGCAGTTTATTTCCAGCTTTGATTTCTTTGGACATACTATATAGTTTTCCGATTGGTATAGCAGTCAACGCCAGCCAACCCGCTGCTTCTAGCCGACTATTTTTTTCTCCTGATAACCAATCTTTTCCGGTTACTAGCCGATATAAATTATTTATCACTGTAAATTCTGCGGCAAAGTGCAGAACCTCTAACTTTGCTTGCTCATCTAAATTATTATAATATTCGCTTAGCTCTTTACTGTAAACCCCATCTACATAGGCAAATCCCATTAAGCGAAGCATGTCTGCATAGTCTGATTCCGCAAAATCCTGAATGCCTTGGAGTCCTTGCATACCTGCCTTTTGCCATCCAGTATATTCTTTATCGGAAAGAATTATAGCATGTGAAAAAAGATATATGAACTTTTTATGGTTCATATATCTTTTTTATTGTCTTCCACTTGCATGATAAATATAGTGGACTTTTATTGGCAACTTAATTGGTGAGATTGTATCTTACTTTGTCGCTTGATTACCAGTTTTGCGATAAAGTGCCTTTTTATTATGATACTCCCTTTAATTTTTCTTTTTCATCTTTCAACCATTTTTTATGATCTGAAACAACTTTTGATAAGTGTTCCTCGGTGTAAAATTCTTGAGGGGTTAATTTGTTTTCCACACCTTGGTATTGATAAGGCATATCGAACGGAGACTTCAAATCAAGCCAGAACTCACTAATTTCTAACAGAGCATTTACATAGTCTTTATCTAAGATTTTATTCAATAAATTATTCACTAAAATCCATCTCCATCTATAATAGGACATCAGATCTTTCTTATCAGAATCATCAATCAAATCTAGAAGCTTATATATTTCGTTCTCATCATATGGTGTAAATAAACTTCCCAGCTCCCAAACATACGAATTTTCTTCGTTTTCATTTTTAGATAGATAATCTAAAGTGTATTGCATTACAAATTCATCCTCAAGCATACCTTGAAAATAAAATTCGTTGTTTGAATAACCAAATCTACCTACTTTAAGCTCATTCCAAGAAAAAGGAATATTATTTTTTTGAAATTCATTTATATAATTCATTATTTTATAGGCACTCCATTCAATTCTGGATTTCTGATAAACATTCTGTGCGTTACTTTTCCATCTTGAATTATCCATTCAAAACGCCCCATAACACCATTTTGGCTTCCCTGAATTTGATATAATTTAGCATTACCTAAGTCTGTGACTTCCGCTAATCCAGCATAATTATCAATAATATCAGAAAAACCATGTGCTTTTGGAACATCAGGAAATTCATCTATGATAATTTGAGTTTGCTTCGAAGGCGGTTTTCCTGTTAATGGATCAATGTCGTAAATAGAACCTTTACCTTTGACTGGTTTAATATCATCGACTTTCAATCCGCTCCCATATCTAGGAGCTTCTAAAACAGGATTAGTGATTTCCTCTACTACTTTTTGGTTAATCCCACCAGCCTTCCTCGTTCCACCAGCCACTTTTTTAACTTCATCAAAATACCCAGCATTATGGAGTATCTTCAGCTCGTTCTCCGTTAACGATACTCCCTTCAGCAGTTTATTTCCAGCTTTGATTTCTTTGGACATACTATATAGTTTTCCGATTGGTATAGCAGTCAACGCCAGCCAACCCGCTGCTTCTAAACGACTATTTTTTTCTCCTGATAACCAATCTTTTCCGGTTACTAGCCGATATAAATTATTTATCACTGTAAATTCTGCGGCAAAGTGTAGAACCTCTAACTTTGCTTGCTCATCTAAATTATTATAATATTCGCTTAGCTCTTTACTGTAAACCCCATCTACATAAACTTCATAAATGGTGGTTTCTGCAGGTGAGCCTCTTCCAATGATTCGCGGTTTTACTTCGACTTTAGGATCTTTTTCAACTTTGCGCTTGTCCCAAGTAGTATTGATCGTGTTCGCCCAGTTCATATTCTCCGCACTTGGCAGAGAAAATGTTTTAGTGCTCGCATTCCAGCAAGAGCCGCTGACTTTGGCTCCTTTGTTGACGGCTGCTTCTAATGCGGCGATCTCTGAAAAAAAACTAGCAGAACGTGCATTGAATTCTAGGAGTTTCCTTCGCTTCTTTTCTAATTCTTGCTTGCCTTTTTCTTGTGTTCTTAAGACATTTTTCAAGGATCTTTCTATCCCACTAGTCACACCGGTGTTATCAGGGAGTCTCGAAAAATTCTGAATGATTGCATTTGTTGTCGCTATGTGGGCTTCGAATTGTCGAATTTTTTCTTCTAATTCAGATTGTTTCAAATCTCCGCTGTCTACTTGTGACTGGTATTCTTCTGGAAGCTTCTTGCAGGCCTTCTCGACTGCTTCTGTTAAAAGCATACCACCTTTAGCTAAGGGTGTTAATACGGTGGCAAAATATTGCTTGGCAGAATCATACGTTTTCCCTTGCAGCTGATCACTACTGACCACAAAACTGCTGATGGCCTGCTGCAGCTGCTGATAGCCTTGTCTTTGCTGTCGACAAATTGCACGGACACTAGCTGCTTGGGCTTGGGAACTTCCGACATACATATCAATGCTCATCTTTTCGCTCCTCTTCAGTATGGATGTTTCTCTTTTGATGGAGTAACTCTTCTTGTTTTTCGGCGATTTGCTGTTCTTGTCTTTTTAACTCTCGTTGTTTTTCAGAAAATGCAATCATCGCTGCTCCCGCATCCTTGGAAAAATCACTGTACAAATCTCCAAAAAGGTGCCGATTCTCATTTTTTTGAAACATGGTTCGTACTTCGTGGAAAAGTTTTTGAGACTGACTCAGGTGCGTTTCAGTTGCTTCATGCATCCGCTGAAATTCACGTTGCTCTAAATACAATTCGTTCCGTTTGTCGTGTAGTTGCCTTTCCTGTTTGCGAATATTGGCCAGTTTGTCCTCAATTGTCATAGGTCTCTCCTAAACAAGTTCTTTCCAGACTGATCAATCGCTTGAAAATTCTGTGCAACACTTTGAATACTTCCGGAAGCACTATTGACGGCACTCGCCACTCTTTGTGCTGCACTACTGAGAGAATCAATCGCTTCGTGTGCACTCTGATTACCGATAACTGTTGTTTGGGTATCTTTGTTTACTGAAGCTGAAGTTGACAAAGTCTCCGAAGCACTTCGTAAAGCTGTGGCTTTTTGCTGTGCTTGTCCAATATCACTACTTATACCTGCCATATAATCCTTCCTCCTGTTTTACTTTCGTCTCTAGTTCTTCAATCTAAAAAATTAGCTTGATGATCCCTGTTCAGTATTCCGTAGTTGCTTATTTGTTCAGTGACTTGTAAATAAATGCTAATTAAATATCTAGTTTTAACTAGGTACGAAATACGTTCCATTATCCTATGACACCTCCCTCATTATTAATTCACCCTTAATTGTAATACAATTTTGAGTTAGAATTACATTTTGTACCGCATTTAGCACTTAAGTGTCGTATCCGACACATGTGTATCGTTTTCGACACATCAAAAATCAGCTAAGGCAAAAAAAAAGAGTGGAACTTTCAGCTAAGCTGTAAAGTTCCACTCAAAAATGCGATTAAAAAGAAAATTCGTAGTTTTATTTTTAACCTAGCTACTCTTCCACCGAAACCGGCACAATCACAAACTTGGTTACATCTACCAAACCAACATCGGTAATCTTCAAGCTTGGGATGACTGCCAGCGACATAAAGCCCAAGGTCATGATCGGATCGACTGCTTTTGAAATCCCTAGTTCTTCGTGAGCGATTTGGTTGATCACCGCTTCTTGCTGGGCGACTTCTTCACCCGTCAACTCGCTCATTAAACCTGCTACTGGTAGCGCCAGTTGTCCAATGACCTTTCCATCTGCTACTAGGACGACCCCACCACCTAGTTCCTTCAACGCTTCCACGGCTTTTGTCATATCCTCATCGTTGGTTCCAGTAACAATCAAGTTATGGGAATCGTGGGCAATCGACAAGGCGATCGCCCCTTTTTTCAGACCATAATCCTTCAATAATCCCACGAACACATTGCCCGTATTGTGATGGCGTTCAATCACGGCGATTTTGGTGATATCTTGTTTCGGGTCATAAACAAATTCACCGGCTTCATTGCGCTGTACCGTGACAATCGCTTCCTTGGTTAACGCTTCTTGCGGAACAACTTCAATCGCCCGTGCTTTGTTGGCAGTCAAATTCAGCACCAGCTGCTCTCTTTGGAATTTATCAATGTGCACACTGGATTGAACGTCTTTAGTTGAAGTGGTGTGAATTTCTGGTAGATAGTTACCTTGTTTCGCTACCAATTCGCCATCGATGTAGGTTTCCTCTACTGCGAATGTTTCCAAATCAGAAAAAACAATCAGATCGGCTTTCTTGCCTGGGGCAACTGCTCCACGGTCGGACAGTTGGCAGCATTGTGCCGCATTAATCGTCGCCATTTGAATCGCTGAAATTGGGTCCAGCCCTTCTTGGATACAAATACGAATACTGTTATCCAAATGCCCGACTTTCAAAATCGAAGCAGCTTGCAAATCATCGGCAGCTAGAACACAGCGATGAATATTCCTCGCTGTGACTCCTTTTAGTAATGTTCGCAAATTCTGAGTAACCGAACCTTCCCGCAGAAATACATACATCCCCCGAGAAATTCGATCCTGTAATTCTTGGACAGTCGAAGATTCATGGTCATTGTCAATGCCAGCAGCTGCATAGGCGTTTAATTCTTTTTCAAAAACCATTGGCGCATGGCCGTCGATCCGCTTACCTGCATTTTTAGCTACTAATAATTTTTCCAGTACCGCATCCTGTGCGTTAATCACACCAGGAAAGTCCATGAATTCGGCTAGTCCTTCGACCAATTGATCCTGCATCGGCTGAACCATGTCTTCGGCGGTCAACACCGCCCCGGCATTTTCCATATTCGTTGCTGGCACACAAGAAGGCAGCATATACTGAATATCTAAGACGGTTCCTTTGGCTGCTTCGATCATATAATCCAAGCCCTTCAAGCCCAGCACGTTCACAATCTCATGAGGATCTGCCAAAACCGTTGTAGTCCCATGAGGAACCAAGAGCCGGCCGAATTGCTCTGGAGTAACATAAGAAGATTCCACATGAATATGCGGATCAATCAATCCCGGTGCCACATATTTCCCTTGCAGATCATGGGTGACTTTACCTTCGTATTCACCGCCAATTCCTGCGATTACGCCATCAACGACCGCAACATCCCCTTCTAACACCGTACCTTGATAGACATCAATAATTTTTGCTTGTTTAAAAACAACATCGGCTGGTACACGTCCAGCAGCCACATCGATTAGTTTTTTTAGCTGTTCTTTGTTCATCTTATGCTCACTCCCTATGAAAAGGTATTTCGTTCATTATAACAAGCTGTCAGACTTCCGTAAATTTTTTATTGAAAATAAAAAAATATGGCATACTTCGCTGGCTTTGAGTCATTAAGACTACATTTTTAAGTCAAAGAAAAAACGTGCGGAAAATCCGCACGTCCTAACAATTTATTCGATTACTGAGCGCAGCATCTTTTCCACATTCATATATTGGAAATCTTCAGGCTGAATATAAACGATTTTTCCTGATTCCTTTTGAATTTGAGCGCTGATTTTTTCTTGATAGCGGGCAACCTGCGGCGTAATCAAGAAGGCATCGTAGGATTTGGCAGCAATCTTTTCATCTAATCGACTGACTGGTGAATAGTCAATATCATAATCTAAGTCGCGTTTACGAACAACTTCCAGCATTTTCGATACTAACAGTGCGGCACTAATGCCTGTTTCACAGACAATCAAAATACTTTTATCCAATTAGCTTCCCTCCTTTCGAATTATTTAGCAGCTAGCCCCCATGGTGAAAAGGCAACATAAGTCAAAATAACTACGATAACCACAATAATCGATGCTAATTTAGTAAATTTCCAAGGCTTGATATCCACTTTCGTATTGAACGTATCAAGTACAAAGTTGCCATCTGGTTTCACTTTAGAGACAAACCAAATGATGAAAACATCCAGGAAGAATAATAGACTTAAGACATATAAGAAATGGACGTCGGCTAAGAATACTTTTGATAACGCATACAAGACAATGTGAACGCCGATGGTAACTTTGGCTGAAAATGCCGTGGCTTTTTTAGAATAGAAAGCGAACAAGATAATTACTAGTAGCGGCATATTATACAAGCCGTTAAATTCTTGCACGAACTGATACAAACCAGCTGGAGCAAAAGAGATTAATGGTGCTACGATAATGGAAATAACCCCTACAACAACAGTGGTGATTTTCCCAGCCCGAGCAACTTGTTTATCATCTGCTTCTTTATTGATCATTGGTTGATAGAAATCTAAGGCAAATAGTGTGGAAGTCGCGTTTAAAGCACCGGCAAAGGAAGACAGAATAGCTCCGAAAATAACGGCTGCGAACACCCCGAACATCATTTGTGGTAAGACTTCTGTCACTAAAAATGGATAGGCATTGTCTGGATTAGCTAACAGTGAATCACCAAAAATATTGCGGGCAATGATTCCAGGGAAGACCAAGAATAGGGCACCAAATATTTTAAATACGCCTACCATGAAGGCACCCTTTTGTGCTTCGGCTAAGTTTTTGCCGGAAAGTGCTTTTTGTACGATCATCTGATTGGTACACCAGAAATACAAATTGTTAAACAACATCCCAGTAAATAAGGTAGGCCATGGCACAACGGTCGAATCAATGGAACCTACTGAATTCAACAGCCAAGGCGTGTTGTCAACGATGTAATCAATTCCGCCGATAAAGCTGCCAGATCCAAGATTCATTAATCCTAGGAAAGGAATCAACAATCCACAAGCCAACAAACCAATCCCATAAACAGTGTCACTGTTGGCACTGAGAGATAGACCGCCGATTAACAGATATAACACCCCGACGACACCGATTACAACTGCCACTAGAATAATAGAGACGATCGGTCGGATACCCAACAACTCATCAATATGGAAAATCTTATTAAAGACCAATGCTCCTGAATACAGCACCACTGGTAAGAAGGAGATCATATAAGTAACGATAAACAGAATCGAGACAATCCGTTTGGTAACGGTGTCATAACGAATTTCGATAAAATCAGAAATAGTGTTGATACCATATTTGAAATATTTAGGTAAAAAGATTAGTGCTAACGCAACAATCGCAATGGCTGCCGTTACTTCCCAAGCCATTACTTCCATCCCAGCATGATAACTCTGACCATTTTGGCCGACAATCTGCTCAGTGGAAAGATTGGTCATAATAATCGTTCCAGCAATTGGTAAAGCGGTTAAACTTCGTCCGCCCATAAAATAACCTTCCGAACCTGAAGTATCGACACTTCGGGATCGAGAATAAGCAAACAGCCACACACAGGCTACAATAACAACAAAGCTGATCATTGAAAAAATATTCACTGTTTCGCGCTCCTTTTTGTTTCTCTAGTTTATCTTTGAGGTTGTGACAGAAGTGTTCAGCTCCGAGAAATAAGCCGCATAATCCGAAAATAACTTCTCATATTTTTGCGATTATGCGGCTTATTTCGTAAAAGAGCTACTTCAGTCACACCGATTATTCGGTTTTCAGTGACTGTGACGTTTTATGTCACAGCCACCCCGTGATTAAAGTCCGGTTACTTCATTAATATAAGTTCTAGCTTTAACTGCATATTCAAATGGATTGGCTTTTGCCGGATCTTGTTCAGCTTCTACTACGATCCAACCTTCGTAGCCGCTGGCATCAATTGCTTCCCAAATCGGTTTGAAATCAATCATGCCATCGCCGGGAACCGTGAAAGCACCGCTTTTGACTGCATTTAAAAAGCTCATTTTCTTGCTCTTAACTTCTCCTACAACCACTTCACGAATATCTTTGAAATGAATGTGTTCAATCCGATCTTGGTATTTATTGAAAATCGCAACTGGATCTTCACCAGAGAATACTAAGTGACCAGTATCAAATAACAGCTTCACTTTTTTAGGATCAGTAGAAGCCATCAAGCGGTCAATTTCTTCAGTGGTTTGTACGCCTGTGCCCATATGATGGTGATACACGATTTCCATGTCTTTTTGATGAGCCAAATCGCCTAATTTTTCCAAACCTTCTGACAGCTTGTCCCATTCCTCATCAGTAAAGCTAGGTTTTTTGTCAAAGACCGGCTGATCCATCATGCCTTGAATACTATGACCTTGTTCTGCTACGACAATTACTTTTGCGCCCATTGCATGAAGAAAGTCACGGTGTTCAATGAAAGCTTTGGCTGTTTCTTCAAAAGGCTTCGTAGTTAAGAAAGCACTGAACCAAGCACTCGCAACCTTCAACCCGCGAATATCTAAATAGCGGTGAAGTACTTTGGGGTCACGAGGATATTTGTTGCCGATCTCGGTACCGGTATAACCGGACAGTGCCATTTCACTAATCGTTTGTTCAAAGGTATTTTCTTTGCCTAATTCTGGCATATCATCATTAGTCCAAGCAATTGGTGCCATTGCTAGTTGAATATTTTTTGTCATGTGGTGTTCCTCCTACTTGATCTTGGGGTAAACTTGCTGATGAGTAGAGTAATTCTCAGCTTACGTAGCACTCTACTATTTCTCTTCTAGTTGATTTTGTCTGTATACGTATTACTTCTTTTAGTCATTTGGACAGCAAAACTACTAGTCTTTTCCGACTTCGACTAAGCTATCAGTGTCAAAAGATTCCTGACAAGCCAAGGCAATTCTCGTAGACTGCAAACCATCGTAGGCATTAACAGCTGGTTGACGGTTTTCATTGATGCAAGAAACAAATTCTTGGGCTTCGCGGACAAATGCTTCTCTGAAACGTTCAGGGAAATTTTGTGAACATGGACGAACCGTGCCGTGTTCGTTCATCACTGTCACCAAGTTCTTATCTGGTACTTGAGCAACTCGGAGCATCCCTTTAGTTCCCATTACTTCGGTTTCAACATGGTAGCCGTGAGCTGCATTTCGGCCAGCTACTAATAACGCCATCGTTTTGTCTTCCAAGCGCATCATGGCTGCACCAGTTTCTAATTCGCCAGCTTGGTCCAATTGTGGGTAAGCGGCGTTTTTACCAATTGCCCATACTTTGTCGACTTCTTGGCCAGTCATCCAGCGAACTAAGTCGATATCATGGATGGCCATATCTAGGAATAAACCACCACTGTCATTATTCATGGCAAACTCGACAAAGCTTTCCATGCCTTCGCTAGGATCGATTCCGTAGCAGCGAACTAAGGTGATTTTACCGATTTCACCGTTATCAATCATCGCTTTTGCATATTGGTAAGATTCGTCATAGCGGCGCATGAAACCTAACATAAAGACTTGGTCCGGATGTTTGGCAATCACTTGTTGGGTTTCTTTGATTTCTTCAACTGTCAGACCGAGTGGTTTTTCTGTGAAGACGTGTTTGCCGTTTTTCATGGCTGTATCGACTTGCTGGCAATGGAAACCAGATGGTGAAACGATAAAGACGGCATCGATTACGTCGCTTTTCGTCATTTCTTCATAGTCAGAGAAAGTGTTCTTAACGCCTAATTCATTTTGGGCAAACTCTAATTCCTCGGGTACAAGACTGCAGGCTGCTGCTAATTCACAGCCTTGAACATTTTCTGCTAGATTACGGGCATGAACTTTGCCTAATCTTCCTAAACCAACGATACCGATTCTTACTTTACTCACAAAAATTCCTCCTAATTATTGATAAATGGCTGGACAAGTTTCCAATGTAATGTTGACTTTTTGACCTGTTTCCCGGGCTTCGTGCAGCGCCATCATCGTGATAGATGCCGTGTAGCCATCCCAGGCAGTCGGTCCTGTTAATTTATCTTCTTGAATCGCTTGAACCCATAATTGAAACTCATAATCGTAGGCCTCCAAGAAACGTGTTTGCCAATCTGGTGAGATTGCCGTATAGTTTCTTTCTTCGGCTTTCGTGCGGATATATGCTGGGTCAGTCAAACCGATTTCGGCTTCTTCACAAACCACATCGCATTTAATGTCATATCCAAAACGGCAATTGACGAATACTTCCAAATCCATGGTGATACCCGATGCTGTTTCAAAGATCAGCAATTGTGGATCATGTAAATCTTTATGAGAATTTTTTGTTTTCTTTGGTAATAGTAATTGGACGGAAGTGTAATCTTCTTCAACTAACCAACGAAGCACATCGATTTCATGAATGGCTGTGTTACTAATCGCCATTGGTGTCGTATAGTTTTCATCTGCACTTGGATTACGATGCGCACAATGCAGCATTAAAGGTTCGCCATACTTACCAGAATGAATCGCTTTTTTTAATTCAATATAGCCACGATCATAGCGACGCATAAAGCCTACCTGTACCAACTTTTTGCCGTATGCGATTTCAGCGTCCACAATTCGACGACAACCTTCGCTATCCATCGCCAACGGTTTTTCGCAGAATACATATTTCCCATGTTTAATTGCTTCTAATACATATTGCTCATGAGTTGGGTCCCAAGAAGTAACTACCACAACATCCACGATATCTGAAGCAATCAAGGCTTCTCCGGTTTCAAAAAACTGGGCATCGATGGTTTTTGCTAGTGCCGTTGCTGTATCAACATTAATATCTGATACCGCAGTAACTCGGGCTCCTTGTGTCTTCTCGTTGATTCGATGAATGTGTTCAATACCGATAGCTCCTGTTCCGATTACGCCAACTTTGATTTCCATTGTAAATTCCTCCATACTTCTATATATTCACGCAATAATGCGTATGTACCATTGGATTAAACGTTTTAATTCATTAATTGTAGCAATGTCTTGTGAAATACAAAACAAAAGCTTGTTAATTCAATACTTACATCCAAATCATAAATCAAATTACGAATTAAAAGCTTTTAATTTCATTCAAAGCATCCTACTCAAAGCGAACCAACTAATCGCATTTTGGTTATATTGTTATGTGTTGGTTAACTTACTATAAGTTTATATTCAAACGCTTACATAATCAAGAACTTTTTTTAAAATAACAATAATAGGATCGAGTAAAATCTGATATACAGCCATAACATCTACTTAAACTTCGATTTTTTTATTAAAAAATACTCATTTTAATACGTAAGATCGAATAAATGATGGATTTGAAATGGAATAAAAACCCAAAAAGAACTCGATTTTTAGATTTTTTTGGGTATATTTAGAAAAACTTGTTTATAGAATCCTGTTCTAGTCCGCTCTCTTGTGGTGTGTTTTGTCTTCTTTTTCGATAAATTAGATAAAGAAGTTTATGGAAATATTAAGATGAACTAGTAAAATCATTACGTATTGATGACTTTTACTTTGCAGCGATCTGGATACCCAAAAAATACCCATAACTAGTTCATAACATCACAAAAAAACCCTTAACTAGTTAGTTAAGGGCGCAGTTGATTTTCGTTCGATTAAGGTCACAGGTAAGATCACTTCTTCTGGCTGTTTCTCAGGATCTTTAATCCGTTCCAGCAAAATCCTAGCTGTCGTTTCACCAATTGCCGGAATAGATTGGGCTATGGTGGTCATTCGAGGTGTCACATACTCGCACATTTCTACATTATCGTAGCCGACTATACTATAATCATCAGGAATCCCTTTCCCCGCATCTTCCATTCCTCGATACAAACCAAAAACAGTTTCATCATTGATGGCAAAAATCCCAGTAGCTTTGGTTTGAATAATTTGCTGTGCGGCTTTGTAGCCGCCATCCTTATTCATCGGTGCATCGATAATAGTGATCGATACCTCCGGATGCCCATCACATGCTTTTTTAAACCCTCGCAGGCGATTTTGCAGATGTTCTGCGCCATCAATCGGCATGACCATAACCAAATTTTTGTGTCCTAAGTCAATTAAATGCTGTGCGGCTAATTGACCACCAGTGAAATCATCGGATAAAACCGCATCGGTAAGACCCTCTGTACGTTTTTGGTCAATAATAATATAAGGGCGTTTCCTACTATGCAGCATCTCATCCAAGGTTTGATTTGAAATCGCCGGTGTGGCAATGATAAAGCCATCTACCCCTCGACGCATCAATTCTTCTAAATAATAGCGTTCTTTTTCCTCATCAAAGTTCGCATTACAAATAATCGTCACAAAGTTTTCTTGATAGAGAGCTTTTTCAATTCCGGACATCATCTGTCCAAAGAAGGGATTCGTGATATCTGAAAGCAAGACGCCGATGGTTTTGCTTCTTTTGATGATCATTTGCTGAGCAAAATAATTCGGCTGATAATCTAACGCCTCTTTGGCGGCCATCACTTTTTCGACTGTTTTGCGCGTAAATTTATTCTCATTGCCATTCAAAATCAGTGAAACAGTTGCAATCGATACCCCCGAATATCTAGCAACATCTTTTATAGTTACCCGTTTATTTTCCATTTCATACGTATCCCTTCACTATTTTCTTTCTAACTTAAAACGCTTAACATTACATATTTTTATGTTTTTTTAACAACCTATACCTCAATTATAAAAGTTGTTGTCAGCTTTTCAAGCACTATGAGTGATTTTTGAACAGATCTTTTGCAAATCGACAAAAAACCACCATAGAACCTTACAGATTCTATGGTGGTTGCTTAGATTAAGATGCCGATCGATTGATACGGCTGCAGGGTGAAATCCGATGTTAATTCTGAGGTTTGATAATTATCGATCAACACGTCACCTGCGAGAAATTCTTCTGGTAAGTGTACCTGAGTTTCTTGTGCAAAGAAATTGTTCAATACTAATAGCTTTTGTCCTTGATGTTCGCGAATGAAGCCATAAACTGACTCATGTTCTGGCACAAAAGCTTGGTAGCTGCCTTCTGAAATAACTGCATACTCCTTGCGCAGACGAATCAACTTTTGATAATAAGGGAATATTGATCCTTCTTCTAGTTCTTTTGCGGCATTAATCTCTGCTGCATGATTGCCGACAGCCAGCCAAGGTGTTGCTTTAGAGAAGCCTGCGTTTACTTCATGGGTCCACTGCATTGGCGTGCGAGCATTGTCACGAGATTTGCTTTTAACGATGTCAAAAGCTTCTTCTGGCGCTTTCCCCTGAGCCAATAATTCTTGGTAAGCATTCAAGCTTTCGACATCGACATAATCGTCCATCGATTCAAAGTCTGGGTCCACCATCCCAATTTCTTCTCCCATATAAATGTAAGGAGTCCCGCGATTCAGATGGATGGTCGATGCTAACATTTTTGCGCCTGCTACTCGATAGTTTTCCACATCCACGAATCGGTTTAGGGCTCTAGGCTGATCGTGGTTATTCCAAAACCAAGCGTTCCAGCCGTGGTTTTCACTCATTTGTGTTCCCCACGTGTGAAACAATCGCTTCAATTCTTTGAAGTCAAAAGGAATTTTAGTCCATTTTTTGCCATCTTCGTAATCCACTTTTAAGTGGTGGAAGTTGAAGGTCATGGATAATTCATTGCGCTCCGGCTGTGTATATAAGATACAATTTTCTACAGTTGTAAAGCTCATTTCCCCTACCGTAATAATCTCAGGGTCATTACCATAAGTCGCTTCATTCATCATACGTAAATACTCATGCGTGATCGGTCGGTCCGTGTACTCTGGCTTGCCATCACTGACAGCATTACTTTTCAGCACTTCGTCTTTCCCGATTAGATTAATGACATCAAAACGAAAACCTTTGATTCCTTTATCCATCCAAAAGCGAACGACATTAAACAGCTCTTCCCTTACTTCTGGGTTGCGCCAGTTCAAATCAGCCTGCGTGATATCAAACAAATGTAAATAATACTTGCCCGTATCGCCAAAAGGTGCCCAGGCATTGCCGCCAAATTTCGACACCCAATCGGTAGTTTCCTCACGGATGATAAAGTAATCTTGATATTTTTTATCGCCGGCTAAGGCTTTTTGGAACCATTCGTGTTCAATTGACACGTGATTCAAAACCATGTCCAGCATCACATCGATGCCGTGTTCTTTGGCCTTTTGAATCAGTAATTCAAATTCCTCCATCGTACCAAATACTGGGTTGACGGCTGTGTAATCAGAGATATCGTACCCGTTGTCTTTTTGCGGACTTGGGTAGACGGGGTTTAGCCAGATCATGTCCACCCCTAATAGGTTTAAATAAGGTAGTTTCCTGATGATTCCTGCTAAATCGCCAATCCCATCGCCATTGGTATCTAAATAGGATTTGGGATAAATTTGATAAATGACTTTGTCCTTGAAAGACATCTTCTTCCTCCTAAAACCAGGCAGTTGTCTGACCAACTGCCTGTATTAATTATAAATGTGTTACTGTCATGATCGCTTGATCCAAGTTGATTGGTGCGGTTTCCAGCATTGGGTCTACTTGGAATTCGTTTGAATTGGTTACAATGATTGGCGTCTGCACTTCATAGCCTGCGGCGCGAATCGCTTCAAGATCAAATTCCATTAGTAATTGACCTTTTGTTACTGTATCACCTTGACTAACTTTGGCGGTGAAATGTTGCCCATCTAATTTCACCGTATCAATCCCAATATGGATCAATACTTCTGTACCGTCGTTACTTAATAAACCAATTGCATGTTTAGTTGGGAATAATAGACTAACTTGACCATCAAATGGGGCATACAATTTGCCTTCGGATGGATTAATTACCACGCCTTGTCCCATCATTCCTTCTGCAAAAACAGGATCTTTTGCTTGGTTCAATGGTAGAACTTCTCCCTTTAATGGTGCAAACATTTCTAGTACTTGCCCTTTTTTGCTAGCAACTGGTTGATCAATGTCACTTAAATCAACGGCCATTGTTTCACCAACTCGGTCGATTTTGTTGAAAATTCCCGCTTTGCGGAAGAATAGTGTTAAAACAAATGGTACCGCAATTGCAATGACCATCGCAATCGCAAAGATCAAATAATCCTGAGGACGAATCGCTAAAATGCCTGGTAAACCACCTACGCCTATAGATAAGGCCCGAACTCGGAACAATGTAACAAACAAGCCGGCAATCCCACTACCGATCATAGCGGCAATAAATGGATACATGTACTTCAAGTTAATCCCGAACATCGCAGGCTCCGTTACCCCCAACCAAGAAGAGATGACTGATGGGATAGATACTTGTTCTTCTTTTTTGTTGCCGCGATGAGCAAAAACGACGGCTAAAACGGCAGCTCCTTGCGCAATATTAGACAGACAGATCATTGGCCATAAGTTAGTTGAACCAAAGTCGGCAATTAGTTGTGAATCAATCGCTAAAGTGGTGTGATGCAGTCCGGTAATAACCAGCGGCGAGTAGATCGCCCCAAAGACTCCTCCGAACAACCAGCTGAAGCTTGACGTTAAACCAGCATTTACTACAGTTGAAATCAACGTTCCGATTTTCCAGCCGATTGGTCCTAAGATTACGTGAGCAGCGAAAATCGTTGGCAATAATGAAAAGAATGGCACGAAAATCATCGAAATTGCTTCTGGAATACGTTTTCTGAAGAAGCGTTCTAAGTAAACCAGCAAGAATCCAGCCAGCATCGCTGGGATAACTTGCGCTTGGTACCCGATTTTTTCAACGGTCATAAAGCCGAAATTCCAGGTATAGTTAGCAGCAATTTCAGCAGCTGATGTTCCGTTAACGGCATAAGCATTTAGTAATTGAGGTGATACTAAGGTAATCCCCAGCACAATTCCCAAAATTTCGGTGGCACCCATTTTTCGAGCGATACTCCAAGTAATCCCAACTGGTAAGAAGTGGAAGATCGCTTCCCCTGGCAACCATAAGAAACTATTCACAGCATCCCAAAATGTTGAAGCTTGTGTAATGGTTTGGCCATCTAAAAAGCCCATCGGTACTGCTTCTAAAATATTACGGAACCCTAAAATCAAACCGCCGACAATAATTGCAGGTAATAATGGTGTGAAAATTTCAGCTAAAACAGTAATAGCACGTTGAACAGGGTTCTGATTTTGCTTGGCTGCTGATTTAGCCGCTTCCTTCGAAACGCCTTCAATTCCAGCCAAAGCAGTAAACTCATTGTAAAAGACTGACACGTCATTGCCGATGATCACTTGAAATTGCCCCGCATTGGTGAACATTCCCTTAACTACTGCAATATCCTCAATCTTACTTTCATCCGCCTTCTTATCATCAACTAACACAAAACGCATACGAGTGGCACAGTGAGTGACAGCAGAGATGTTTTTCTTCCCGCCAATCGCCTCTAACAGCGCCTTGGCATCCTTATCATATTTACCCATTTTTTTCCCTCCATTTTTTGAACTTGTATGGATAAGTTCTATCTGCCTTAACTATAAGGAATTCTCCAGCTTTTGTAAACCGCTTACAGTTTTGTCAATATATTTTTTATTAGAATTTTCTCATAATAACAGGACGATCATAAAATTTAACACCTCTTTTATGTCTTGTTTTTACCGACATGTTGCATAAAACACCTACAAGCAACTGATAAAAAATACGTTAAATAAGTTTTTTCTAATCTTTAAAAAACTTCACAGAAAGCGCTTTACATCCTCAGAGATTTTGCTTATACTTGTCTTGCTTATCCGTACAAGTTGGATGAAAGACTTCGCAAGCTCGCTCAGCTTTGAGGCATTAAGACTAAACTTTGAATACACTGACCTAAAAGTTTTTCCATGGTTTTGCTTAATGCCAAAAAAAGCTTGTTTGCTCAGCGGACATAAAGGAAAATACTAAACATGGGAGGCAACACATGAAAAGCTACGAAATTATTTACCAAAACATTGAACGAGGAATTTTAAAAGGGATCTATCCTCCTGGCAGTTACCTGCCCAGTGAAAATCAGCTGCGGAAAACTTATGCTGTTTCCCGGGATACCATCAGGAAGGCACTTTCCTTGTTAATGGCCAACGGTTACATCCAAAAAATGCAGGGAAAAGGTTCTTTGGTATTAAAACGAGAACAGCTGCGTTTCCCAGTTTCAGGCTTGACCAGCTATAAAGAACTGCAAAATTCTTATGGTTATGAAAGTGTGACGGATGTAGTGAGTCTGACTAAAGTAACGATTGATGAGGAAATGGCTCGCAGGACTGGTTTTGAGGTTGGTGAAGTCTGTTGGTCCTTGATCCGTACTCGCCAGATTGATCAAAAGAAAATGATTTTGGATAAGGATCTGTTACGGGTGTCTGTGATTCCTGAATTGGATACCGAAATTGCCAAAGATTCGATCTATCGCTACTTTGAGCAAGACCTGCACATCACTATCGGCTTTGCGGAAAAGGAAATCACGATTGACAGCTTAACTGAAGAAGATCGAGAATTATTGGATTTGAATCAGCATGATATCAACATCGTATCCGTGAAAAGTCGCGTATATACTTCTGAAGCGAAGCAGTTTCAGTATACCGAAAGCCGCCATCAGGTGGATAAATTCCGCTTCTTTGATTTTGCCAGAAGGAATCCGTCGACGATGTAAGAACCAAGTGCCTATATGTTTTGTTGCTTCTCATTGCTATTGTTATCTTAGCAGTTTACTTGGTGTTACTGCTTTCAGTCATTCCCTATGTAACCGAGGAGGAGTGAAGACTCTTCCTTTTTTTATCAAGCTGATCTTTCTAAATTGATCACACTGGCTTTGGGATACCCTATTTGTTAATCATCATTTAGTATTTTTCTTGTTATTTGTTTAAAGGAAGCTTCTGATTGAGGGTAAAAAAAGAGCGTTATGGAAACTTTCATCTTTATTATACGTGAAGGTAGCGTTATTTTTTTGCCTAAATGTTTATAGTCGCTTAATATTCTGATTTAAAAGCTATGAAAACGGAATTGTCTTTCGTTCATTATTTCCCAATAGCTCCAGAGGAATGGCTAAATTTTTTTGACGCCTAAAATGTTGCTGCGACATAAAACGTCACAGCAACTGAAAAACGCATAATCGGTGCAACCGAAGCAACTCTTTCGCAAAAATAAGCCAACTAATCGCAAAAATATGAGCAGCTATTTTCGGATTATTTGGCTTATTTCTCTGAGCTGAACATTTCTGTCACAACCTCAACGTACTAATTATGAATCAAATGATCCTCGAAAATGATGGTTGGTTTTAACGCTATTTTTCGTAGATCCGAATCCTTATCTATTCTCTTTTTCATAAATTGGCTCGGTCCAGCCGTATGCTAATCAGCTAAGTTTTCCAAATTCACATCCTATTCCACATTAACATGTTCATGCAACGCATCTTCGTTGGAGGTGTCGTCGCGTTTTGCCAACATCAACGTCAACGCATCTAGCGTAATATGAACAGTTTGATCAAACAGGGAAGATAGCAGCTGGACCGATTTCACCCCGGCACCGGTTTTGGTTGCGCCGGGAACCACGATCACTTGATCGGCTAACTCAGCCAACGGCGAAGTCGGATCGCTCGTTAATACGACAATATCTAGTCCTAACTTTTTGGCCGCCTGGGTGTCGGCTACGATACTTTTTGTCGTACCGGAACCGGAAATCGCTACCCAAGTATCCCCTTTTTGAATCGATGGGGTAATCGTTTCTCCCATGACATAATCGGTATAGCCGATGTGCATTAAGCGCATCGCAAAGCCTTTACCTTGAAAGCCGCTGCGACCAGCCCCGATCACAAAAATTCGTTTATCTTTTTGGAAGTAGTTCATTGCCTCTGCTAGTTGACGTTCATCTACCTGCTGCATGACTTCATTAATTTCAGCCATAATTGTTTTAATTGTACTCATTGTTGTATTCCCTCCATAAATTCCTTAACGGCTTCGGTTGGATGATCCGCTTTGGCGATTTTTGAACCGACGATCACGATTTCGGTTAAGCCTTGCTGAGCTAAGCCGTTTGCTTGTTTTAGATCAATTCCGCCGGCGATTGCCAGGCGATTGATTGTCGGAAACTTTTCGTGAAAAGCCGCTACACTAGCAACCGCATCCAACTTGTCCTTGCGATCGATCGAATGATGCAAGGCGAAAATCGCTTCTTCAAAGTCGGTTAGTTGAGGGATTTTTTCATCCGCTACCTCTAACAAATCAATCATCATGGTTTTCTTTTGTTCCTGTGCCACTTCATAACAGGCCTTCAATGTATCGTAAGAAGCCGCACCCATCACCGTTAAAATATCTCCGCCATAGCGATACCCTTGGCGAAATTCGTAGGCGCCTTCGTCAATGGTTTTTAAATCCACCAATAATTCAGTGTGGGCGAGCACTGCCCGAATTTCTTCGATTGCCCGATTGCCGTAATCCTTGACTAATGAGGTGCCAATTTCTAGAATGTCGGTTTGGCCATCCAACTGACGTACCAACGCCACGGCTTCTTCTAAAGAAACGCGATCAATTGCTGTTTGCAGCTTCATTTTGTTTCCTCCTCGTGTTTAGCTAAAAAGGCGTCTAATTCTTCCGGTGTTGGGTATCCGTCATTGTCCCCTGGGGATTGAACTGCCAATGCTCCGACGGCATTTGCCCGAATGACCGCCGCTTCTAAACTTTTTCCTTCTATTAAAGCAGTAATTAATCCAGCCGCAAATCCATCGCCGGCCCCTACGGTATCGACGACGTTATCTACCTTGAAACCAGGAATAGAAAAACTGCTGCCATCCTTTTGCTTCACATAGGCGCCTGCTGTTCCTAATTTGACGATGACCGTTTTAGTCGCTGAACCGTTGGCTAAGTAAAAGTCCGCAATAGCTTCAGGGTCACGGCTGCCCATCAAAATTTCTCCTTCATTAATACCTGGTAGAATAATTTCGGCATGAGAAGCCAATTCATTAATGGTTTCCACCATGATTTCTTGAGAGGCCCATAATTGTGGACGCAAATTCGGATCAAAGGTCGTTCGAATATTTTTTTCTTCCAATAATTTTACGAAGTGACGAAAGGCCGTTAGCGCTTCGGGCGAAATTGCTGGGAAGATGCCTGACAAGTGTACCATTTTCACTTGGGAAAAATCAATTGCGTCTAACACCTGTTGGTCAAAATGAGCAGCCGCTGAACCTTTGCGGAAGTAGAAAATACTAGGATCACCGTCACTCACGCGATCCTTCAATTGAAAAGCCGTCCAGTACTCTTCGGTTTGCTCCACATAATCAGTACCTACTTTGTTTTCATTCAGCTGATCAATAATAAATTCACCAAAAGGATCTTTCCCTAAACGAGTGATGTACTGAGTAGAGTGCCCTAAACGGGAAACCCCCACCGCTACATTCACTTCGGCTCCTGCCAAAAACTTTTGAAAATTCGCCGCATCCTTCAAGCTTTTGTCCACCTCAGTCGATCCAAACAAAGCAATCGGTTCACCTATTGTTAAAAATTCACTCATCATTTTTTCCTCTTTTCTTCTATTATAATAAGATATAAGCTGTCGCTAGATTCAATACGGTTGCCAGCCACGCCCAAGGCAAGCCGGTCATCAAGAAGGTCTTCGTATCCAATTTAGCATATTGGACCGACCACAAATTCCATGATTGAGTAATACAAGCTGACACACCCATCATGGATGGAACTACCAGCAGACCGTACAAGAAATATTGGTCGAACATCCCCGTTCCCACTAAGATTGCTGCCGTTGCTGCTCCGGCGCCGTACAACATCAACGGTCCCCGGAAGTAAGAAAGTGGTGCGATTATCGCGATAATAATCACTAAGACTAGCTTGCTGTCAGGAATTACCTGTTGGAAAATGCCGGTGAAGCCAGACATCGCATGAACCGCGGCCGATTGGAACATGGTTAAAACAAACAACATAATCAGTAATCCGGCAATATCGCTAATCGCATGCTTCGCTGTTTCATTCATCATGGTGACAAATCGCGTATAGCTCTTCATGTTGCCAGTTGCGGCAAAAGCGATAATGGTTGAAAGCAGCAAAGCCGGCACGGCATCCCATTTGGCAAAAATACTCAAAGCTACAGGTAACACCGGCAAAATATATGTCCAGATGGGCACTTCAGGAATTTCCTCACTGCCGTCGCTGGTAATAATTTCTGGGGTACCGTTACGAATTTTCTTGGCATTAAACAAGATGAACAACAAGACAATTACCATTTGCACGCCCATCGCCACAAAGCCGAAGCGTTGATAATGCGTCCCCCACTCAACTTCTGGGAAGAACACTTGGAATTGGACAAACAGCACATTGTTGACATACATCGCGGCCCCAATGGACATCGTGAAGACTAAAACGGCGATGTTTCGTGGGACACCGATGGAAAACATAATCGGAAACAAGATGACCCCGACAGCGATAGCCGAACCCACACCGTAAGAGCTGGTGAAGATCAAGGCGATAACTAAGGCGATCAGCACCGTTGCCAGCACGGGACTTTTTTTGCCGACGGTTTCGGTACGGCGGCTAATACTGCCGGCGATTCCGGTATCCACCAGCACTCGGCCGAACCATGATCCGAAGATAATATACGCAGCGGTCTTGCCGTAATTTAAGACTGGTTCAGTAAAAATTTCCTGAATCGCTTGATTGAAGGGTACCCCACCGATAATCGTCCATAACACTGCCATTACGAAGAAGCCGACAGTCAAGTTGCCGCCCTTCATAGCGTAAAGCACGAAAATGATAAAGGTAACCGCTAACAAAATTCCAATAATTGCACTACTCATGATTTGTCACCTCCTAATATTGATTTAACTCGCTTAAGATCTTTTGATAAGTAGAGATCGGTTTGGTATGGTCATCTACAAAAAACTCGTTTTCTAAATTGTTGAAGCGTTGTGCTAGGTAATAGGCACTTAGGTAAGCCGCCAATGCTTCTTTAGCAGCATCTTCCATCTCTTCTTTATCGATCGCTGGTCGCTTAATCGTATCCATAAAATGATAAGCGAAGGTTTCGGGATCGATTTTAGTTTGTTGGTCTTGCATGGTATTATGCCTCCTCTAATAATTGCTTGGCTGCTAAAATTTGTTGGTCTTCCGTGGTTGGGTATTCAATCGCTACTGGCACATCCTTTGGCAAAATAGCTAAAATCTCACGCCATTGGATTACACCCTCATCTAAAGCGGCTGCTTGCGGCTGATCGTTTTCGTAAGCTACGTTTTTTACATGGATGTAACGGACATATTCCTTCAAAGCTTCAGCGGCTTTTTCTTCTGACTCGCTGACAAAGCGCCAGTTTCCTAAGTCGTAAACATAACCGATGTCCAACGTTTCCTTCTTAACCGCTTCCATAAAAGTGGTAATGGCTTGAATCGTTCCTGATGTTTGGGTTTGGTCATTTTCGATGTTTACTTCAATTCCTTGCTTGGTTAATTCTTGTAATTCATTTAATGAACTGTCAGCTTGAAAATCGCCAATGTTCCATTTAATATGCTTGACACCCATTTGTTGGGCTTCATTTACAAATTCAGACAACTGAGAATTCACTTTCCCTGCGACAAATACTTCTTCTGGGACGCTGTAAAACAGCTCAATCCCTTGTTCTTCGGAAGTTTGTTTGATAACAGGTATCTCTTTAGCTAGATCCTTAAAGTACTCCCGACGAATTTCAACTTTATCAAATCCTAGCTCTTTCGCTTTGATTAATAGGTCGCTTTGCAGCGCTCCTTTTTCGACTTTGCTAGCAAAAACTAATAAATTTAAGACCACTTGTTCTTTCTTCATAAACAGCTCTCCTTCAATATGTTAACCGGTTTCTATACTTACATAGTAAACCGGTTTCCAAGATAAGTCAAACGCTTTCATTTTAAAAACAATCATTTGAGTACACAAAAAGAAAGAGAGTCGTGGAAACCGGTTTCCACGACTCTCTTTCTTCGCTTAATATTTTCTTAATAAATAACGCTTTATATTGAATTGCGCCATTGTAACTTAGTAGGCACAACCATTTCTTCCACTTGACATTCTTCTGTCTGTAAAAGTTCTAAGATCTTACCTGCTGCAGCTTGCCCAATGGCTTGCGACTGCTGTTCGATGCTGGTAATTCCCGGTCCCACCAAGGCAGTCAGGTTCCAGTCATCAAAGCCTGTGATGCCTATCTCTTCGGGAATTGTCATTTTTTCTTCTATTAAAAGCGTTAATACAGCCATCAGCACCCGACCATTGGAGGCAAACAGCAAGGTCTTTTGCGGTGACTTGATTTCCGCCATCAACATCTTGGTAAAATTCTCATCTAATGTGGTTTCGATCAATGCGACATCCATGCCAGCCTTGCCAGCAATGTCCGCCACTGTATGATAGCGAATTTCCCGAGTCGTCACTTCCCGCAATGGTTCACTGACTACAACGACTTTTTGATAGCCCTCGTGGATGACGGCGGCCATGATTTTTTCAATCGCTGACACATTATCGGTAACAACCGCTGGCCATTGGGCGGGATCGGTCTGACGATCCACCAGCAGCAGCGGAATATTCCGCTCTTTTAAGAAGGCATAATGCTGGGGATCACGGGAAGACGGTTGTAAAATAATCGCCTCCACGCTTTGATCCAGCAGTTTTTCTAACAAATCACGTTCTTGTTCAATCGAGTTGGAAGCATCCATAATAATCATTTGGTAGCCTTGCTTTTCCAACACTTCCCCGATTCCTTTTAATAATAAAGAAGAATACATGTTGGAGATATCCGCCACGACCACTCCGATTAAGTAGCTGCGTTTGGATTTCAACGCTTGCGCTTGACGATTGGGTCGATAATTTAACTCCTCAATCACCGCTGCGATTTTTTCTTTGGTTTCCTGGGACATATTGCCGTAACGTCCGTTTAAAAAGCGCGAGATGGTAGTTTTGGAGACGCCCGCTCTTTCTGCCACTTGATTAATGGTTACTTTCTTCTTCATGATTTTTCCTCTTCACTGTACTGTTTCTTCCATTCTAACGGATCGAAAGTGCTTTGTGAAGAATTAGTGTGCCAACATTTCTTGAGCAATCGCCATCCCAGAAAGATCAGCCGGATAGTAAGTTGGCCAATGATCCATTTCTTCTAGCAACGCTGCTTGGCTGTCATCCCCGTAGTAAATATGGAAATGGCCAGATTTTTCTGGACTGATGCCATGATCACTAAATTGAACGTACTTGAAGGCATCGGTATCATCTTTGGCTTCAAATAAGAAACGCACGCCACGGTTACCAGCTTTGTAATCTAAAATTTCATAGCCGGCAGATTTGTATTCCGCCGATTTTTCACTGCCATCCTCAAAAATAAAGGTCATGGTGTTGCCTTTAATTTTGATTTCCTTCACATCGGTTTGATAACCGGTTTGGTAGTACGCTTTGTATTCCGCCGCAGTTTTGGAAGGGTCCTTCTTCTCTTTGTACTCCATCACTTGATCTAACGTGCCATCTTCCAAATAAGGATAAACGGACTGCCAGTCACCTGCCCAGTCACTTAGTGGGCGTTCGGCAACATCTTCATCTTCAAAATAGCCATTGTAAACCGTTTTTTCTTTTTCAGGCGTCAAGTTGCTTTCTTTCGGATTTTCAGTATCGGTGGTTTTCCGCAAAGCGGTCAAATTTTGTTCCATTACGGAAATGTAGTCTTCGCCCTCGTCCATTTGATCCTGTGTTAAACCTTCTAACGGATTCAACACTTCGGTTTCGATTTTGGTTTCGTTCGCTAACGTTTCGGCTACACTGCTTTTGGCATTTTCTTCAAAGTAAATGTATTGAATCCCGTTTTCTTCGACAAAATCCTTTAATTCTGCTATACGGGCTGGAGAAGGTTCTTCTTCTGCCGACACGCCGGAAATCGGTACTTGGTTCAAGCCATACTCTAAAGCTAAGTAGCTAAAGGCGGCATGCTGGGTCACAAAGCTGGTTTGCTTTGCATTGGTAAAAGCATCCGCATATTTTTGATCCAGTTTTTCTAACTTTTCTAGATATGCGGCTGCATTAGCCTCGAAGGCTTCTGCATGTTCAGGATAGCTCTCGCTTAATTGATCACGAATTGCTTCGACTTCTTTTACTGCTAAGCTTGGTGCCAGCCACACGTGAGGGTCCAATTCATGATGATGTCCTTCTTCACTGTGATCATGATCGTGTTCTTCTTCACTGCCGGGCATCAGCAGCATGCCTTCAGTTGCTTTGATAACTTCCACGTTTTCTTGTTCTAAAGATTTCGCAACGTCCGGTACCCACATTTCCATGTTTTCATTGTTGTACACCAGTGCGTCCGCCTCTTGTATCTTGGCAATGTCTCTGGCAGAAGGTTCAAAGTCATGGGAATCTGTTCCCGCTGGCACTAATAGCTCAACTGTACCTTCCTCTCCCACAATATTTTTAGTAAAATCGTACATGGGATAAAAGCTGGCAACAATCGTTAAGTCGCCATCATTTGCGCTATTTTCATTTTCATCGTTATTTCCACAGGCACCTAGTACCCCGGTTAATCCCATTAACGCCAACCATTTCCACGCTTTTTTCATTTTTACACATGCTCCTTTACGCTTTATATTTGCAAATCGTAACACTTACGTTTTGCCGCATGGGTTTAAATTTAGCATAGGCGCATTTCTTTTGTCAACAACAAATAAACATTTCTTGGTTAATGAAAAACAGACCAACATCAGAAAATCAGATGTTGGTCTGTTTGTTTAACTATCGATACTATCCGTTTGTTTCTCTTTATAATGCTTAACACTTAAGGTTTCAAAAACTGCCAAGACCGGATGCTGATAGTCCAAAGACTGCTGAAAGTCATTGAGTTTAGCGGTCAGTGCTTCGTAACCTTCGATTTCTTCTAATAAGAAATAGCCTTTTAAGGCTAAGCTCTCATGGTGGTCAGAGTCAAAACAAAATAGACTACCACTGCGATTGTTCCGAATATTTTCTGCTGTTTTCCCTTCTCGATTAATGTAAAATTTAAAATAGTGAAAGCCTCCTCGTTCTAACGGTGGGGATACGGCAATCACATGTGGAAAGCCACGACTATCAATAGTCGTTAACGTCATGGTATCGACCTTATCTAGCAAGGCTTCAATTTCTTTATCCATTAGTTTCCTCCTTTAACAGGTACTGTTTTCTCTGGGACATAAATAGTCAAAAATTTGTGCAGCCAATCCAATTCCAGCGGCAACTTAGGTCCTTTATCGCCGTCAATTCGCGCCACAATCTCGCTATCTTCCAGCGGTGTCAGGCGAATCTTTTTCGGCTGCAAGTACAAAACAGCCTCTGAATTTTCCAATTTCCCAGTAAAAACAAACCGCGCTAATTGCAACAGTTTGAAAATGGTCATATTATGCAAAATACTCACATGAAAAGATTCGGCCGCCTTTTTCACATAACTCATACCACCAATTGAGCTAGTAGTAGTAATTAGTGCAAACCAGACCTTAATATCTTTTTTAAAGGAATCTGCTTCAATACGAACTTTATATGAACTGTCCTTACCAATTTGCTTCAACGCTTTTATTGGATAAACTATCAAGCCAAATTTTTGCTTTTCTTGTTGACGCACCTCGTTAGAAATATCCGCAAATGTGCCAAAAGCAAAAGAGCTGACGATCGCTTTGTCCCGATTACCACAAGCACCAATTCCCACTTCTCGGGTATGGCCGGCAACAATAACATCCATTGCCTCCTCCAAATCCATTGGAATGTGCCAACGTTTGGCAAAATTATTCACCGTACCTCCTGGAATAATGCCAAACGGAATGGCTTTGCCAGCCTGAACAAAGGCGGTGGCTACAATATTTAAAGTACCATCGCCCCCAATTGCGATAATTGCCTCGTATTGATTTAAATGGTCTTTGATTTTCTTGATGGCGGCCTCCGGATCAGGTGCCGTTAAAAATTCGGCTGTTTTATTTGCGACCTCCAATTTTTCCTTCATTCGCTGAGCGGTTTGCTCGGCTTTGCCGTTGCCGGCATTTGGATTAAAATAAATTGCGTAAGTCATATGATTCCCCTCTTTCATCACTCTAACCATATCATGACTAGCAAAAAAAAGCCTTTCGGACGATTATTTTTCCCTTTATATAGTTTTCTTTCTCATAAAAACTGCTATGATAAGATTAGAAAGGAATGACTACTATGTTTGAACCAAATAAACCACGTCGTAGCGATGTCCCGATTGAGCAATTACCTGAACAAATGCAAAGCGAATTATGGCACATGATTTTCATGCGTCCTTTAAAAGGCTTGCCCTTGACTTCGCCGCAACGTTTTAATTTTTTCAAAAATCCCAATAAAACCTTGAGTGTGGTCCATTCTCAAGTGGAACCTCATTTCTCCGATAGCGTTACCGCTCCTTACGTTGAAGCCTACGAAAAAGTGCCCTTTCCTAGCCGCATATATGTCTATGATACAGGAGAGGAATTAGTAATGACCTTGACACAAAAAAACTGAGCCGCAGCTCAGTTTTTTTATCTTGTAAAGAAAGTATAAGTTTTTCACAATTGAAATACTTGTAACAACAACGCTAAGGGTGTCCGGCTTCACAAATTAACTTGCCAGTTCCACTTTTCACAGTTCAAAAAAGCTGGTTTATCAGATAATCAAGCTATAACACGTATTAGGTTCGAACCGCTTAGTGGAATGGTATGTGTACGAGAATAAAGTGAATTTTTGCAGAAAATTCACTACCGCATTAAGGAGCTAACTTTGTCGGCACTAAGCGAAAATTGGGAGAAACTTAAGGAGCACCAAGTAGGTACCAATCAACATCAGCTCCTACGATCGCTGTGTTTCTTGGCAGTTTATCCCAATTTTAGTCTTAGTGCTCCAAAGCTGAGCGAGTTTGCGAAGCCTTTCTTATTTAACAACCATTACATTACAAGGCGCGTGATTAACAACATATACTGTTGTCGATCCCAAAACCCAGCGTTCCAATCTATTTAAACCTGTAGCTCCAATAACGATCAAATCTGTACCTGCTTCTTCAGCAATTTTAACGATTTCATGCTTCGGATTCCCAGCTGCCACCTTTGTTTCAACGGGGTAAGTTGTCGATGCTTTGAATTCATTTACAGTCTTTTCAGCTACCTTTTGCAACTCTTCTGTTAATTTTACAGAACTTTCACTAGCGGTCCCTCGGAAACCTGTTACGTCCAATACGGTAAGTAAAAGTAACTCAGCACTGTTTCTTTCGGCAATGTGGCAAGCTTCTTCAAATGCGTCCTTCGATTGCGGAGAGCCATCAACGGTTACCAAAATTTTCCGATATTTTTCCATTTTTCCCACCCCTTATTTTACGACGAGTACACTGCAAGTGGCGTTGTTCACAACATAGGAGGTCGTTGAACCGACAATGGCTTGTTGAATCGCACCTTTACCGGTTGGTCCCATTACAATCAAGTCAACAGGTTGATTTTCAGGAATAATCGTTGCTAGATATTCTTTCGGACTGCCGATTTCGATGATACTGGTGACATCTTTTACTTGAGCCTGCTGCGCATCGTGAATCTTCTTTAGCATTTCCTTTTCCACCATCTCTTTTTCCTCGCTCAAGATTTTCGAATAGGAAAAGGCACTATTACCAAGATCTTCTTCGTTGATAATCCACGCAATTGTCAAACTTGCACTATTCGCCAGAGCAATAGCAATCGCCTCTTGAAAGGCTTTTTCCGCTTGCTTTGAGCCATCAACAGCAACTAAAATCGCTTGATATTGTCCCACCATTGTAAGCGCCTCCTTTATTTAATTATAGCATATTTTCTTTCATTTCCCCTTTTAGGATTGCTGATTTATTGTTCTTTTTTTCAAATGGTGCTACACTGTGGCAAGACTTGAAGAAAGGAAAGTTGTAATGAATAAAAAACAACGAAAACAAGCGCATTTCATTATTCACGGCGCTTCTTCTGCCGCAGCAGCTATTGGTGGAGGTATGGCCCAATTGCCGATTGCTGATGCAACAGCCCTGATTCCTTTACAAACAGCAATGATTATCGCTCTAGGAAAAGTGTTTGATAAAAAATTAACGCAAGGGGCAGCCAGAGCTTTAGCTACACAGGTTGTTGCCCAACAAGCCGGGAAGATGACCGCTCGCTTTTTCGCTGGAAAAATCCCAGTCGCCGGTAATATTATTAATGCCACCACCGCAGCTGCCATTACCGAAAGCTACGGCTGGATGATCGCTCGAGAATTTGCTCAAGAAGCTGAGCAAGCGTTAAAAAAACATTAAGATAATTCAGTTAAAATAAAACTTGTTATTCTTTTTGCTATACTTGTTTTGTGGATGAACACGGTGTTTCACTCGTTCAATGACGTAGTCTGCATTTAAGACAGAGGTTTAGGTTCGACTCCTAACGTCCACATTACTATAAAGTCTTTATCCTGATTAAAGGGTAAGGGCTTTTTTGATTTATCCATTGTTCACGTGATTATTTCCCCTTTTTATGTTAGAAACGACAAAAATTTTCTTTTTTATAAAAAAAGTTACGATTTTATGTGCATATTTTTTGTCGTTTTTTGAAGATGATGGTAAAGTAAGAATGTAGCATATATCCCCACTACCCCATTTTTTCCGATCACTTTCGAGTGGTCGGTTTTTTTTTGCTTTTTTTGGTTCGGTATTTTATTTTTTGTTACACGAATCAACTAACCGCTTATAATTTGCTTCGCATCGTTGCCTACTTTTTGCTATTTTAGCCAAATCATCGGCTTTTCCAAATAAATCTTGTGGGTCAGCAAATGTTATCTTTTCCTAGCAATTTTAGTGTGCTATAATTCATGTTAGATTGACCATGACTTTTAGAACCTGCAGATTACAGATAATTAATTTGTTTACAACTATTACTATCTTTCTCAGGTCCTTTAATTTGTTTACGCATGTTTCATGGTCAATCCCTTTTTATTGACTAATTTCGCATAGTTGAGTACTTTTCTTGTGAATGAAATTACAATCTGATACTATGATACTGTTTAGACTGTCTAGACAGCATGCTGATCTGAGGTAGTCCGATTTTGGCTAGCTCTTTTTTTAGGCGAATTAGATAGGTTTAGTAATTAAGAAAGAAGTGAACGTATGCTTTTTATTAAGCTTCCCCTGCTAAACGAGCTTCCCCCGTTTGATTCTCCTGAAGAGATATGTTTTACTTGCGTAACCAAAAGTCTGAGTGTCCACAAGATGACACCCTATTTAGCAACCGATGGTTCTTTGTTCTACATTGCTGAACATATTAAAGGTGCACCCGCATCTATTTGGACCACGCGGGACTTAGCATTTGCAAGAGACCGGCTCAAGAGAAAAAACGCCGTGATTTTCTTCAAGCATTCCAATAATTTATATGAGAAGATCACTGACTAGCCAGAGTTTATCTGGCTTCGGACTGTAGAAGTTCCCAAAAAGGGCTACTATCTACGGTCTTTTCTTTTTCAATATAAATCAAAACAAATACAAGTGAATGTATACGAATTAAAATCAACAACAGCTAGAAGGTAAAAAGCTCTTTTGGTTACCATTTAAAGTACACGAAAAATCGGAATCAAGTCGTCTTTGATTCCGATGATTTGTCTATGATCCAAGGCACTTTAAAAGAGGGGCCTTGTTTGATAGCTATTTGTATTTTAGTTAGGTTCAGTAATATTTTCTCTCACGGATTGGTATTCACTGTCTGTTACGTCATTAAATATATTTCCAGAAGTTATTTGTCCGCTTTGAAGTGATTGAATAGCCACATCTCCATTTTTTTGCACAGTGAAACTCGCACTAGGTGTATAATGGACACCATTTATGGTGACCATTCCATCATAAGATATTCCGTGTTCATCTGAATTTAAATTAATAAACCCGTTACTTGCAAGTTTATCTATCGAACGATCGGGTAAAGATTTTTTAACCAACAGAACTAGTAATCTCTGAGCTAATTCTGTTTGACTAATAGAATCAGCTGCTTGGTTAGAATCTGGCTTTTTATTTCTCCAATAATCCCAAAGTTCCTGTGTCTTATCATAATCATATTTATACTCAGTGCCTCCCATTGCACCTTCCATTCTAGTATCTACCGACCCAGCTATAGAATTGTATCTTAAAAACATGCTCGGTCCTGACGGGAATTTTACTATCATGTCTTCCGATGATTCAATAACTACATCATCCCCAAACGATTTGCTAAATGCTTCTCTGAACTCATCAATACTCAGGTCTGGTAAAGCTAGTTCATTTGGATTTTCTCTTACACCCTTCAGTTCATCTTCTGTTAATTCATTAAAAATATTTCCTTCTTCAAGCCACTTGTCACCCACTGCTTCAGTTTTCGTATAATCGCCACTCGGCTTAACAGTATATTTGAACATTGCACTTCCTACTACACCATAACCCCTTGGAAATGTTTCATAAATTGTAGCAATATATTCTCTCGTGTCAGAGTTGATTTCTGATTGTACTGTTGTTGCAAACTTATTTTCTAATCCATGTTCTTTACTGTAAACACCTAAAATTCTTCTGTCTAATTCGATTTGAGCAATATTACCTAGTAGAGTCGTTACATCTTCTCTAACTTGAGATAACTGTTCTTTTGTGACGTCGAAAATGTTGAAATTCTTCGTTTCATTTGTTGAATCGCTTGAATCTGAAACTGTGCATTCTCCTTTGGTGTCAACTTCTATTGACCACCTGTATTTATTTAAAGTTTCTACATGTCCTCCAATTATTGTTTTCCCGTTTGCTTCTTGCCAACTCGGTTTCATTGAGTCCAGAAAAATCAATTTATCTGGTTTAGCAATATCAAGATCTCTATTATTCATAAACCACGCAACCACACGTCTTTTTACTTCGCTATCTGATAAAGCTTGCGCATCCGGTCCACTTTCATCTTTGATACTGCTTGAATTACTGGTAGTGAGAGTTTTGCTTGTAGCTGTACCTGTTGATTCGTTTGTTGAATTAACAGTTGGTTTACACGATGTTAGCAAAAAGACACTAACGATAAAACTACCCATAACCAATAACCCCTTATTCTTTTTCATTTAACCCACCCCATTTTTTTGAATAATTTAAGCTTACATTGTTTCTTGTGAAAAACAAAGCCATTTAAAATTCTAATATGCTTTTCTCCCTATCCCATTATAGTAAAATTTATAGGTCGACAAGCTATAACCAGAGTTTAGCTGGCTTTTTCATGTGTTCTTTTGAAAAAAAGAACGAAATTGTGATACCCAGATACCGTTTCTTACCCACCCGTTACTATCCATGCTATTTCCAAAATAATTTTTATTCCTACAGAACTCTGATATTTCCTATGCTATAATCAGAATTAAGTTAATGTTTGAATAAAGGAGTTTGTTATGCATAAAGTATGTTTACATGATTTAATTACTAGAAAGTCGTTTTTAGCTGATTTATCAACCATTCCTGCAGTTGCTGAAACAATCCAAATTGATAATAGCCAACGTTTTTATCTGATTCATGGTGTGACGAAAAACATTTCGGATCAATTCGAAGCGTCTCATGATTTTGATATTTATGTTGAACGAATCAACAAAGAATACTGGGTGAATTCTTTACTAGATAAGATGCAAAACAGCTAATATTGATAGCCTTTACATAGAAAAGGATAGATGAAAGATGTCAACACTAACGATCAAAGGATACCATGTGACGAATGTTCAATTGGGAGAAAAAAATCTAATTACAGAAACAGGACACATGGTCGTTTCACCTGATCCGCCTTGTTGTGATCATCCATTGATTAACTCCATTACGATTCGAGTAATTACACCTCAAAATCATCAAGTATATACCAATACCATCATGGATGTTATACCTATTTCAACTAAAGCTCTAGGCAAGCTAGGAGAAGGGATTACGCATACCTTGACCGGCGTTTATGTCTTGTTGACTGGTGTCGATACGAAGGGGCGCCAAGTTTGTAATGGCGGTGGCTCCGAAGGTATTTTGGCAGATCAAATTGCTTGGGGCAGACCTGGGACACCAGCAAAAGATGATTTTTTAATTGCTTTTGATGTGGTACTAAAAGCAGATGCAGGGCTTACGCGCGCAGGTCCCGATGCTATCCACTTAACCTGTGATCAATTTTGTGATCTTTTTCGCCAGCAGCTCCGTGTGTTTGATCCGCAAAATTATAGTGAAAAGCATGTATTTGATGATCGCTGTCGTCCTGAGGCTAAACAAGTGGTCTTAGTCAAGGAAGTTTCTGGACAAGGCGCCGTATACGATACGCGTCTTTTTCCTGTTGAGCCTGCTGGATTTCGAGGTAGTCAGTCAATTATTGATCTAGGGTGCCTGCCGCAATTTTTGACCCCAAATGAATACCGCGACGGGATTATTCGAGCAATGGATTAAGGAGGGATTATTTTGGGTTTAGGCGCCAGTATGAAAGAAACCACACTACATCATTATAGAGATCCTTTTGTAGCCCTATTAGCTGAGGACCAAGAAATCGATTTACGCGGGGTGATTATTATGGGCAGTGCCAATGACACCCCGTCAAAAATGTTAGCTAGCACGCGTACCGCTCAGCTGATTCGCTCACTGGCAATCGACGGTGCTATTTTATCTTGCAACGGTTTTGGCAATAATCACATAGATTATACACATCTGATTAATCAAGTGGGCAGCGCTGGCATCCCATTTGTGGCGATGAGTGTTTGTGAAGCGGCTGATTTTGTTGTCCAAAATAGCTACTTAAGCGAGGTACTTCCCTTTTACAAGAGTTCCAATGCCAAAGAAACAGGTATTTTAGGTCAAAATACGGTGAATAACCTAGATGCTCGTAAAGCCATTGCCCGTCTACGAATGAAAATGCGACAATCTTAAGAAGCTGCAAAGCTTCTTTTTTTTTGAGGAAATGTTCTTTACTTATAGAACGTATGTTCGTATAATAGTGTTGAGGTGATGACTATGTCAATGATTAGTGCCAATTCAGTATCAACTTTCTATCAAACCTATTATTCAATCGTTCAAGATACCGTGCCTTTAGCCTTATTCCTCAGCAACATCATTGAAGAGATGGATGAAGCACAACGAGATTATTTTAAAGTGGCCGCCCCACGCACGAAAGAGAAAAAAGATAGTTATTTTCTTTTTGAGCGTTCGAATGGGGAGCTTGTTTTTAAAGGAGTTCGCACCACTGACGTCCCTTCTTCCAAGCTTGAAAGCAAGGAGTGATCTCAATGAATACATTAAAAGGTAACGTGAGTCACATAAAGATAGTAAAGCTTTCCGAATATCCTTTAGTTTATTTTCAGCTAGACGGACAGCACTGCTTAATTGCCAAGCATAGTTTAAACTTTCTAGCTGATGTCGAAAACGGCATGACGCTTACAGCTGCCGGACATTTTAATGCCCGTAATCAATTTATTGTCGCAAAATATGCGGTTTTAGGTAAAACGCGTATTATGATCGATATGGAAAAATTTCAGCCATCTCATTTTGTTTCATAGATGGCTTGCTAAACGAACACCCGCAAAAAGCCAATGGTTGCTTTTTGCGGGTGTCTTTTATTTGTCTGTTGTATAATCTAGCGTTTCTTGTAAAGTGCCATCTCTTTTGTAGACTTTCAGTTTGGATTGTTTATTCTCAGCAATCCTTTTTCCACGTTCAATCGCTTCAGATTTTTTAGCCAAGCGTTCACTGGCTTGTTTGGCTCCCTCTGAAATCACTATCCATTGATCTTCTTGATATTTTACTAGTACATTGGCGTTAATCAGTTTTTTCGTGTTCGGATTTGTTTCGTGCTTGTCCTCTTTTTGGGGATTTTTCGCCTGTTTTTCCTGCTGTATTTCTTTATCAGGTGCATCTTCATGCCACTTTTCTGCCTGACTAATCGCAATCGGTATCGCCCGATCCTCAGGATAACCATCTGCCAAAAGCGCATTGCCGATATCAATCGCTTTTTTGCGGGTTACTTTTTCTAAATTTTTCATAGACGCTGGGTAATCATTCATATTCCAAGGCATCATAAATCCGCTCCTTTTGACTTTCTTCCATTGTATCGATTGGTTAATAAAAAAGAAAAAAATCCGCTCATTGGAAAAAAATCTATCAAAAAAGACACTCCAATTTTTAGAGTGCCTTAAGGGAAAATGGAAAGAAAGAATGAGAGGTTCTTTCTATGTATCTAGTTTAGCAGATTTTCTAATGATTTTGCCATTTTTATTCAAAAAATATTTAAAGCAAATCTTATTTGATCCATACAACACATTTCAGAGCGCAAAAAAGGCAGTCTCAAAAACATGATTCCATGCTTTACAGACTACCTTTGATAATTTTTTCACAAGTTATTAGAAAAAAATTAAACATGAACGTATTCCAATTCCACTCCCTTAGCAGTGTCTTCGTTCACTACTACTTGATACGTGTTGAATAATTTGTCCATTGTTTTTGAATCAAATGCAAGTACTACGCTTGTTGGTAACGCAATTTCCTCAGTCACTTCATCAATATTGATAGAAGCAGGTTTCTTTTTGTTTTTTTGCTGAAACTCGGCGAATGGTCGCATCATATTCGCAAACCCGCTAGTCAAAGCAATCTCCTTTTTCTCACAACGAATGGCATCTCTCAGTTCAATTGGATTGGCAACGATTTTTCTCATGCTATCACATCTCCTTTTTCATACTTTAGCACATCAAAAAAGAGAAAGCAACGATTTTGTGAAAAAAAGCACAAATTTTTTAACTACGAGAAACGTTTCTTGCACACGCTCCTAATGGTATACTCATAAAAAGGAGCATCTCGATGAAAAGCACAATTCAACAATTAAAAGCTCGTGGCTGGCTTACTGAAGAAGACCTCACGAAATTCCAACACCACTCTGTTGATCAGTTATTAAGGCTATTAGATTCAAAAGATCCAGTAGAGCGCAGTGCATCCGCTCGCTTACTTCCTTTAAATTTACTTACGACAAAGAACCTGCTACAAGCAGTCGCACAGGAAAAAAAGCTGTATTGCCGTTTAGAAATGATGCGCAAATTGGAAACAGGTGATTGCGAAACTGCTCGCTTGATGTTGCCTTATTTAGGCAAAATCGGAAACAACCAGCATTTGATCCCCCTAAGCAAGCCTTCGGTAAAAAATTCATTTCCCTTACCTCGAGATTTAATCGCTCGTTCGTTAGGAAATATGTCACCGACAATTTTGCCTTGTTTGTTTGAACAACTAACGATTCTGTCACTACCCGCACTCAGCGAACTGATTGATGCGATCGGTATGCTGCTTTTTTATCACCCAGAAGAAGTGAGTGCCTGGCATTTTGAACAGCTTCAATCCTTGTGGGATACAACTGATTGTCCGCTACTTCGATGGAAGCTGATTATTTGTTTTTCTGCTTTGCCGCAAAGCAAAGATTTTTTAGAGACAATCACTGTCTCTAATCCAGTTCTGTATGCTGAAGCACAACGTTCACTAGGTATACTATCGCAAAGGAGGCTTAACAATGACTGCGGTCAAACAAATTAAACAGCGTATTGAAAGATTCCAAGCTTTTGGTAATGAGCTGCCTAAAGCAACCGTTTATTATCGCCAAGATTGGCAAGTCTTATATTTCGATCTTTATGGCAAAATGTTTGGAATGATGTCACCCGAAGCCCAAGAAACGTCCGCCATTACTTTAAAAGGCCCTCCGGAAAAAAATGAAGAATTACGTGAGCTTTATTCCGATATTTCGCCAGGGTATCATATGAACAAAAAACACTGGAATAGTATTGCCTTGTCCACTACCCAGTTAAGTGACCAAGAAATAGAAGGCATGATCCAGCTTTCGTATCATTTAGTCGCTAAGAACCTACCTGCAAAAGACCGCAAAAAAGTAGAAGTCTATTGGTAGCATATCCTTCTACTGATGGAATGATTAAATTTAGTTCAATCTTTTTAGTCCTTTTTCCCCACGGGTGCCGCCTGACCCGTGGGCTTTTTTTCTTTGCATTAGTTGATTTGTCCTAACTTTAGAAGAAAATTTGGTACAGGCGTTCAAGCGTAGAACTGAATGATATCATTCAGCCAGCCAGCAGCATCTTTCCCAGCCCGTTCTTCGTAATAAGCAGTAAAACGCTCATCCAGCACATACATTTCAGCGACGCTTTGGTGAGCCTCTCTAGAATACTTTTGCCAACTATAGCTCAGCCATTTTTTGTGCAGTAAAAAGATTTCTTGGGCCAATTCGCTAGGAAGTTTTGGTGCTAGTCCATATTGTTTCAACTTTACTAATAGTTCCTGCTCCGTTTTGTCTCTTTCGTCAAGCTCTGCTTGAGACAGACTCGTCCACTTCTTTTTTGCTTGCTGAATCGTTTTCTCTCCATACTTTTCTTGCATTTCTTCTCCGTAAAGGGTTTCGTTTTCCTGCCATTTTTGTTGTTTGAACAGCTGGAATTTTTCTTCGTTATTCATGCGTTCTTCTCCTTCATAATCAGCCAATGTCTGCTCAACTAATGCTAGTAATTCGTCAATTTCATCTCGCCTTTTCATCAGCTGCTTCTGTTGATGGCGTAAAGCAGTTTCGATCTTAAAATCTGGATGGTCTAAAAGCTTCTTGATCTCCTTTAAGGACAAGCCCATTGAGCGATAAATCAAAATTTGTTGCAGTCGATCGATCTCTTGTTGTTGATACAAACGATATCCTGATTCACTGATTTCTGCCGGCTTCAGCAAATGAATTTCATCATAATAACGTAATGTTCGCGAGCTGACTCCCGATAAATCAGCGACTTGTTTCACAGTGTATACCACCTTTATCACCTCCACTTCTACAGGATACACCTTTCCGTTGCGTACAGGTCAAGCAGGAATGTAATGCATAGGCAAATCGATTTTATCACTTCGTAAAATCTTGTAATTTTTTTATACATTTTTTATTTAGTTTTGAGACGTAAAATACAAAAAAGAAGTTCAAAACCTCGTCTATAAAATAACCAAAAAATTGAAAAACGGTATAAATTAAATCTTTTAATTTTTCTTTGTAATTATCTTTGTAGAACAATAAATTTCCAATTAATCCCTAAAAAGCACATCTTAATCGATTTATTAATTTTAATCTCAATAATCCTTTCTTTTTCCATCCATTTGAATTATAATGAAAGCGGATTATCAAATAACAACTAAGGAGATTAAGCCCATGACAACGATAGCGAACCTTGAACAAAAACATCTGTTTAAATTGACTAGAAAGCACTTGGAAAAGAGAGTGATTACGCATTGCCAAGATAATAGCAGTATCGCATACGTGGTTCAATGTGCCGTCGCAATTCTTGTACGTAACGCCTTCACACCCTTAGATTTCTCTTATCTAGCAAAAGATCAGATTTGTTCGTTGTTTTTAGAGCGTTCTCCGGAAGACCTGTCTCCTGTGCGCCATTTATGTGTTTATTTTCAAGCGTATTTTAGTAAAGAGGACTGGCATAAAGTCATCCAGCGCTTGTTTAAGAATAAAAAAGAGTTCTTAGCTGTTACCAAAGAAACCCGTTCCCGCACGGATCATCTTCATGCCATGCTTCATTCTGGAGCCCGTGAACCTAAGGAACTGGTGGATATTGCCACCTTGTTCAAAGACGCCAACGGAAAAAAACATCGCTTCACCTTCAAGAACGCCGATCCATGCTACTCCGTTCAGGAAATCAACGATCTGTTAGCCATCTTAGGCACCCTGACGATTTTCCAAAAAGATGGCGTGCAACGCTTCGCAGAAATCGTACGCTATATTTATGTCCCTACCACACCCGTTTATGATGCGGAAAAGAAAACAGAAGAAGTCAATGATTGGCAGGAAACTTTGTACGCACAATTAATAAAAGCGCTCAAAGTTATTTCCCATGTAAAAGTCAACGACAAGCCAGGTGCTGGCTTATTGATTGAATCACCTAAATTTATCAAAACCAATTGTTACGCAGGAAAAACACCGGAGGAAGTGGCGAAACACCTATTTGACGACTTTCCCTTCGATCCGTCAATCGATCAGAATGTGCTCATGAGTCGGATATTAACCGCCCTAGTCAGTGGACTAAAACTAAAAGATGCCAAGCCGATGATTGAATACAATGGGGAGCTGGAGGACAATGCTGGCAAAGAGCCGAACTCTGCGAACGTCACTAAATCAAAAAAACAAACAGGCACGAACACGCCAAAGAGAGGAAAGAAAAAGTCCTCCACCTTCCTAAGTGCTGAAGAGATCCAAAAGAAAAAGGACCAATGGGAATACGAACAACTGATGAGGAAAGCGTATGTTAAAAAGCATGGGCATAAGAAAAAGCGATAGTAAATCATCCTGCTCTTAAGGTAGTATTTGTCCTGTTTTCGAAGGACTTCACATCCAACTAACAACACGATTAGTTTTATTTTATTTGAATTTTGCTATAAAACCCTCGAAATATAAAAAACATATTTGTTACCTAGTTGTAAATATCGTTACTTTAGGTAATTTTTTGAAAACGTTATCTTTTTTTGTTAAAATCATATAAAGGGGGTTTTTTATGAAAAAGTTAGTTATGGGTATGTGGGCGCTATTACTTTGCTTCGCATTGACAGCTTGTGGTAAACCGATCACAACTAGTGATCTGAAGGCACATGACTGGATTATGGAAACACAAGAACAGGATGAAGACGTGACTTTCGTTGCATCATTTACTGATAGCGAAATGATTTTGGCCTTCGATACTTCAAACATGCTATCCACTGCCTCCAATGAGTGGGAAAAGTTGGGAGAAGATATGGCCAAGCAAATGATTGATGACATGACCTTTCACGTATCCTATCAATTAGAAGACGAAACCATCCATTTAAAAAATGATGAATTGGAATTAGATAATGATTATCGAGTTAGGGCAGATGGAGAAAACTTGATTTTTACCCCAGAAGAACCGCAAGAAACTGAAACCATCACTCTACTTCCACAAGAAAAACAAGAAGACTAAGCTCAAATAATAACGAGTGTATTTTTTTGATCAAATGTTTGTGAAGAATGGCCCTTAAGCATTTATCATTTGCTATACTAGAGTTATCTTAATGAAGAAAGAAGGTTCTTTTATGATTGATCATTTAAGTTTAGGTGTCGCAGATTTGGCTAAGAGTAAAGATTTTTACCAAAAAACGTTACAACCACTTGGTTATCAGATTAAGGTAGAAATGGATCATGGCGTCTGCTTTAGTTCTGCCGATGGCGGAGATCTTTGGATTGTCAAAAACGATCCTAGTAAAACCCATGTAGCTTTCGGCGCCGTCAGCCGTGAATTAGTGGATGCTTTCTATCAAGCAGCGATTGATGCTGGTGGTACCGACAATGGTGCACCTGGTCTTAGACCGCATTACCATGAAAATTATTATGGTGCTTTTGTGATTGATCCTGATGGTTACAACATCGAAGCCGTCTGCCACAAAGAAGATTAAAAGGAGAGAAAAAATGATTATTATTAATGTATTATTGCCAGTAAAAGAAGAAAAACGTGAGGAATTTTTAGTCTTCGTTGAGGATTTAGTCAACAAGTCTCGGAAAGATGAAGGCGCAGAGTTTTACGACTGCCTAGAAAGCTTAGATACAAGAAATCAATTTATGATTATCGAAAACTGGCGTGACCAAGATGCCATCGATAAACACAATGCAACTGACCATCTGAAAAAATTCTTAGCTGAGATCGACCAATATCTTGCAGGCGAAAAAGAATTGAAGAAAGTTGAATATGTAGGTTAACAATCCGTGTCTATGTGAATTTCGAAGTCCTTCGAATGGTTCACATAGACACTTTTTTTCATTTTGGGACTAATGCACTAGGATATCCCCGACACACTTTTTTTTCGTGGACACAGGTTGATATAATAGGCTGCTTTTTATTTTTTAAAATTCCTTCGGCCGTTCTAAGATACCTTTAAGACGGTAGTGCCAAGGAGCCGAGCTCGTCCATTTGAAAAAGGGCATCTCCTTGCCATTATTCGCCTGATAAATGTCTTGTAAAACTTTCTTTTCATCCATATGTGTCAGCGGCCGTACTTCTGTACCATCAAAATAATAGACTGCGCCTTTTTCATCAATTTGATACAAACATTTCATTTCAACCTCTCCTTCACTAACTATTAAATTACTTTCCCTCATTACTTGTAAAATACTTTGAGCCCCTCGAATACGAACATCCATATGAGCATACTCTAGTTTAGGCCTTTCCCAATGCGCACAGAAATTGGCTGCCGCTGATATAACATCCGTCGCTTGCTTAAATGCAGCTAACGTCTGATTTTTCTGAACAGTTGGATGATAAGCTGTATTGCCAGTCACGAGCCATTGGCCAGTCTTATCCCCTTGTGCGATAATTTTTGCCTGACCTTGAGCCGTCTCAGCCTCACCCGCTGAAATACCACAAATCGTCGCTTGCGTATACAGATTGCTACGAGGAGTCCATTGACCTAATCCGTAGCCACCGCCGCCGCCAACCTCATGCTTGTTAGGATCAAGTGACGATTCGGCATACAAATTACCGATCACTCCAGCAGCCGAATGATCACTGTAGCCAGACTGCTTCAATACTCCCCAAACTACTTTGGCAACTTCATATTGCGGCAACGTAAAAATCCCTAAATCTTGTGATGCATTTAGACGATAGTACTCGATCGGGTCGTAACCCATTCGCCCGTTTGCCACAGTCGTACTGATGGTGCCATTATAAGCATTGCAATGAATAATCGTGCTATTATCCAAAAATACTCCTGTATGTCCTTCGTTTGCCCAGTATTTCGATAAGAAAATATCCCCTCTACGACAATCTGCTCGAGAGATTTTTTTAGAAATAGCTGGTAACGTTGTGTCATGTAACGAACCCGTCCACCCCATACTTCCGCTGGGGATAAATCCGCCTGCGATTAAGGCAAAATATACTGCTGAACTGCAATCGTAACCAGTGGGTCCAAGCCGGCTGCTTTGACTATAGTTCACTTTTCCCTCACGGTCCTTAAACCATTGAATCATTTGGTTGATACTTGCCACGTTTCTTCCCTCCTTCTCTTACTAACATAAATAACTGTATTTAAGTTGTTGGTCTGTCATTATTTGATAAGTCAAATTACTTCCCCATCGAGAGTGGACGCAATTTCTTCGGCGAAATCATTATCCTACTCATGGAATTGCTAGACACAAAAATCAAAAAGGCACCCTAGCGAACTAGAATGCCTAAAAGATTGTTATGCTGATTATTGTTTTTCTTCTTTTTCCCTGATTTGTAAGAAGACATCCCGCAGTTTATCTGGTAAAGGAATAAATACGGAAATATTCTCCAAAAAAGAAATCCCTTCATTCGCCAAGTAAAACATAATTACAATCTCTCGCAAAGGTATAGTACTACCAAGAACCTTTTCGGCTTCAACTGATACTGCCACTACAGCGAACAATAAAACCTTCTTAATTAACCCGATAAAACCTACTTCACTGTCAATCGCTTTTTGCTTCCAAGCCTTAATTAACCCCGTGATATAATCAAGCACTACTAAAAAGATCAGTGCATGTAAGATCGCATCCATCCCTCCAAGATAACTTACCATGATACCACCAACCACCCCGAAGATGATTGATAGCTCGTTTAGATATTTTTCCAATGTGTTCACCTCGTTGCTGGAGACTACTTGAATTGAGTACGGCATTTCAATGTCTAGTAACTTAACTATTTATTAAAAAACCTCCTGTATTTGAAGAACCATTGCACCAAAACTCGTAGCATCATTTTTTAAATTAGTATTTGTCTTTATTGTAATGACATCTCCAACATTTATCTTTGCAATAGTTGCACCTGAAATTTCATTACGCCATGCATGCTGTCCTCCGATACCAGATAGACGTTCATCTGTATCTTTAGGAACATTATTATTTACAGATAAGTCTAAATAGAAATAACTACTGCTAGTTGATTCTGTCTGGATGAATGCAGATAAGTGAAATACATAAGTTCCAGTATTCTGGCAAATAATATCTGTATTATTCCTGACAGAAAAAAGCGGCTTGTTACCAACAGAATTAGCACTAAAAACAAGACTGTTAAATTTTAATTTTGTTCCTGATGCCACACTACCACTCATACGAATACCTTTCAAAATTGTTACTATACTATTTCTTTCGGTCAATATAGGACTATCATTAATTAATGGAGCATCCATAAATTTCTTAATACCACTAATCTCTTGATCGCCCTCCAATTGAACTGCCTTCGCATCCACTACATCCTTCACATTTTTAGGTGTCACCATTTTATTATTGACTGTACCTAACAAAGCTTCCGCATCAGTTGCGGCACCATAGTTTGGCACACTGCCTAATCCTACTTGGTTTTTTGTAACATTGTGCGGATTATTCTTGTCATCAGTATGTTGTTGCAAATTAGCCTCAACGTCTGCTGTTTTGGCAAAACCGCTGGATTCTAAAACATCTAACGGATTTACCGCAACGGTAATTTGAACACCAATGTAATCAAGATCGATCATTGATGAAGTGACCCCGTTAGAACTATCGGCGTATACCAACACATTGATTTTTCCTTTTGAATCAATGAAATTACGGTCGTTAATTTCTGTCGTAAAATCCGTATATTCTTGCGCCGCACTTTGCAGCTGTGTGGTATAGCTGTCGGTTGACTCCAAATAAGTGGCTACTTTCAAATTTTTGTTATTGGGAGATGAGGCTTTCCCACGAATAGCCAAAGTAAAAGACACAAAGTTCCCTTTTACTAAACCAATACTTTCTTCTAAAGTTTTTCCATCAAAAATTCCGGGTGCTAAATTTTCCACCGTTTTTACAACATCAAATTGATACATTTGTTGAGGAATTACACCGTTTTGGGTAGAACCTGTCGAAACTCCAGAGTCATCACGAGCAACGAGTTTATTGTAAGCATCTTGGTTTACTTCGTTCCAGCTTGCTGCAGGTTTCTTTAAGTTTGTCGCAGTGTAATCGGAATATCCTTGGTGAGGGTTCGTTGATAGGTTGCCCGCTGTTTTTCCTGAGAAATCCATCATTTTGGGTGTATTAACTGAACCTGAGAACATTTTGATTGCATCAGCAGTGGTCATTCGGTTGCCAAAATCTCTAGTCAATCTTGCTTGTAAGGTTGGCTGCTTAATCCCTTCCGTATCGGTTCTAGCTTGAACGATTTCTGGATTGCTATCACCGGATTCGGCCACTAAATCATCAAACTCATTTCTTAATGTATCAAATTCCTGTTTATTTTGATTAGCCGTTCCGACTGCCCGATTAGCCGTTTCAACCGCTGTTTTTGAGTCTGCTACAGCTTGATCTGCCTTTTGATTAGCTGTGGCTCCTGCATCAGCAGCAATCTGCTTGGCATCATCCCCAGCGTCGGCTGCGATTTGTTTGGCGTCTTTTACCCCTTGATCAAGAATTCGTCCATAATTATCGACTTTTTCAATCGCTTGATTGGATTGATCCATAATTTCGTTAATTTTTTGCCGCCCTTGATTGAGGGTATCGGTTTCTTTAATATGTTCGATTGCCATCTATTTTTTCCTCCTTTAAGCTACTTCAATTTGTTCAATAATTGATTTTTGTATGATACGGTCACCTAATAATAGAAACGAATTACTGGCAATGTCAGCCATTTCTGTAAAAATATCTGTCAGTGTTCGTTCATCTTCAATAGTTACCGTAAAAAATTCTGATTCACTAATTAGTTTTACTTTTAGTTCCATTAGAACTGTCCTCCTATTTGGCTTTGAATAAATACGCGACAAGTCACTTGTGCTTCAATTCTTGCCAATCTGTTTGGTTTAATTTCGATCGTGTGGTTGCCTCTTTGAATTTTTCCACTTGATTTTCTTAGATAATCGACTATATTCAAACGATCCTGAGTAATCTCATGATGTGGTAAAGTCTGGCCGTCAACAATGATATCCACGCTGTTTGCTGACTCATTTGCTTCATAAATGCCCCATTGTAAAGGATGGGTGTGTTCTGGCAGAACTACCTCATGCTTGTGCGCTGGTAATTTGACATTATGTTTATGACTTGGCAAGGACACATTATGCGAATGGGCGGGGATCGATAGATTGTGTGAGTGGGATGGAATATTAATACTGAATCGATGGCTATGGGTTGGAATATTTACCGTATGTGAATGCGCCCCTGAAGCCGACGCCGTCACTAAGTCTCCACCAGCACCCAAAGTTTCAATCATAACTAATGGTACAGCATGTCTTCCAATATACGTTTCTTTTGTAGGGACACCGTGTCCAGTGTTGTATCGCCCGTGATGGTCAAGAACAACATGGGTATGGTCGCCGCCACCTCCAGATGATTGAGTAGAACCTCCACCACCTTCTGTCGTAGAACCATTCGAATAGCCACCACCAGCCGTACTGGTTTGCGTTGTTCCCCCACCGCTATGACTAGTTACTACTTTAGAGCCGCCATCTTCACTCGTTACGACATTTGATCCCCCACTTTCACTAGTAATCGATCGTGCACCGCCACCTTTAACGGCTTTTGTGTATCCCCGATAGCGTTTTGTTTTAAAGGTTAATTCAACAGTATTCACATGAAAAACATCATCATCTAAATAAAAATCGATAACTGCAGGATAATCTCTCTCGCAATTATCCTGATAAGAGTAATTCAAAATATTGGTTGCCCCTTGGGAGTAGGTTTCATTGATTTGCTGCTTTCTGCTTATATCTGACATTGTAGTATTAATATCCCCGCTAAGATTGCCAAGTTCTAATTCAATATCTTGCGGTGCGCCAAATACGTCTCGTTTGGATTCCCTTTTGATACGTAAATCAACACTGCCAAAGTCGTTGGTATTCACCATTACTACGTTGCCAATTCGCAGCTGATCAATGGTTAGCGGTTGATTAGTCAGCTTCATAAGATCTGTCGCTTTGATCGTCCAGGAAACTTTCGGCTCCGACCATTTTTTTAATAAGCTATGTGCACTCTCCTTTAGCGCCTGAGCTTGAGTGAAGCGTGTGTCGGTCCAAACATATTCAATCAAACCATGTTTTTTTATGCTGGCTTGATTTTCAAGGTGAGCAATCCCATTGTTGACTGATCGGATGTTTAATTGATTGACCCCTTCTCCTGATCCTAGGGGGTACACGCGATTAACTAAATTGTTGGGATCGCGTTCAATTTCAAACCCTTGCATGTTATACCCTTCTTGAATTCGTGCCACAGCAGTCATTGTTGGTTTCATTAATGACAATTCAAAAGGATAGGTTTGAGTATTCCATGTCCAGAGGTACTCTTCATCAAAAACTTCTGGAATCGAAAAAAGCGCATCTGCCAAACCATTTTCGTTTTCCCAGGAATAAGAAAAATACTTGTTAAACTGACAATTTTTCAACACCCAATGCTTAGTGGTTTGCTTCGATAAAATGAAATTGATCACATCAGCTGTTTTCTTGTTGATTGTTTCGTAATAGCCAAATAGCACCGTATCCAACAACGTACATAATGCATGATTGGCTGAATAAGTAATGGTATTGTTAGCTGCATCTTTTTGAATTGTTGAAGGCATTACTCGGTACAGCCCAATGTACTCATTTTCGTTATCGGTTAGTTCGACCCACAGCATCTCTTGCAAAAAAACATTTTTAGGGTCATCTAGTGGCATGGAAAAGGTTAAATTCCCAATCTGGTTTTCTATTTTTTCGTAACTCACATTAAATGCACTCTCAAGGATTGCTGTATACTCTCTCGAGAGATTCATTGCCATCAGCATCTAATCAGCCTCCTATAAGAATCGATTTGGATAGCGAATGGTCAAACGAAAATCGCTATCCTTAGCTTGAACATACAATGGTTCGTTGGGATAAATGTAAAAGTCATTCATCGGTCGAATCATCGCCTGTCCATTTTTAGTAATCGTAAATGACTGGGTGTTAATCACAATTTCCGAACGATCAAAATCACCTAAATCAATCGTATCGTTACGGGTCTTAATCCATACACCTCGACCAGTGCCTGATAAAGTGATGGTCGGCTTAACTTTTAAGCCTTCCACTGTTGGATAAATTTCAATCGGTTTAATTTCTTTTCCTTCATCACCCATCAAATAAGCTCGGTTTTGGAAGGTGATCATGGTCGACCCCCAGTAAGCCCCACCTTCGATTTTGATCGGCAGATTGACGGCACCCGATCCGGTATTTCCCATTAAATAATTTGCCTGGAAGGTGATTGTGGTTGATCCCCAGGTCACACTGGTGGCATCTGAACGGGTATATTTATACGGATCATTTAGTAAAATAGTAAACGTACCCGTTACTTGATTGACACCTTCTGGAACATCACTGGCAGCCAATTTACTTCCGGTCCAGCGCATTTCTGGTTCATCATTGAACCAGATGTCTACATCTCTTTCGGAAAACAAAACCACATTTAGTCGATTAAATTTGTCGCGAAAGGACTCATTATTTGATGCGATCAATTGATACTTGATGGTCAACAAACGATCAGGAATTCGAGCATAGACATGTCTTTTCCCATCACGTATGCCTAATTGGTAACTTTGAACTTCGGTTGCTGCTAGCTCACGGCCGGTAACATTTAATGTACGATAGCCGGGAATTAGCGTTTCTAAAAAGTATCCATTAAAATTCAGTGCCTCAGAAGGAAGAGAACGTTCCTTTTGAGTTGTGGTAGTATCTATAAATTCATACAAGCTCACCGTTTATCCTCTCCTTCCTAACTGATTGTTTCGCCGGTCTTGTTGTTTTTGTAATAATTTCGGCATGAACGGTGCCGTGGTTTCAGCAATGATTCGACCATCTGGTAAAGTGACATAAATGGGTTGGTCATTTCCGATAATGATTGGTTGGTTTAACGAATCACCTGAAAAATTAGCACCGATACTGCCCATACTTTGGTTCATGGCATATTCCATTGGCTGCATGTCAGGAATAGCGGCTTGTGCCAACTGTTGAGCGGTTTTTTCGACGTCTGAGATCATACTGTCCATTCCTAGAATAAATCCTTGTCCAGTGTATTCACCAATTTTTCTAAACACTCGAGAAGGTGATTGAATCCGCAAGAACTCTTTCACTTTATTCACCGCTGCTGAAGCTAATTCGGCTGCTTTATTGACAACACTACTAATCATTGAGCCAATGCCGTCGATAAAGCCGTTTACCAAATCTCTACCGGCAGCTGCCATATTCGATCCTGCTTCACGAATTTTTGCCACAAGATTTGAAACGACTTCCCGTGCTTTTTCCTTCACCGCTGAAATTTTGTCAGCAATGGACTGAATAAACCCTTGCATTAGGCGCACACCGGATTCGATCATCTGTGGTAATTTTTCAAGCAGTCCTTGAATCAATGAACCTACAACCGCACCGCCCGTATTGACTACCTCAGCCATTTTTTCACCTATTGTACTCAACAGTTGATAGATAATACTGATGGCAACCGGAATTAGCTGCACCACCGTTTTTGCAATTGCTGAAGCTAAGGTGACTAATATTTCAACCCCTTTAGCAAAAATAGTTGGTAAGTAAGTTGTAATCCCCTCAGCAAAGGTCGTTAAAACATTCGTAACCGTCTGAACAATTTGATCGGTATTTTGACTAATCCCTTGAACGATTGCCAGCAATAAATTGAGTCCTTGAATCATTAACTGCGGAGCGGCCTCGATTAAACCAATTGCTAAAGCTTCAATCATCTGTAAAGCTGCTGGCATTAACTGAGGTAGCGCTGCAATCACCCCTTCGATTAGTGAACTGATAATCGCAACTGCACCAGTAAAGATCGGTTCAATATTGGTCGTAATTGCGCCCATTAATGATGTTAAAATTTGAGCTCCAGAAGCAATCAAAGCGGGTAATGCCGTGGTAATACTGGTTACTAGTCCGTTAATTACTTCTGGTCCTTTGGTGGCGATTATGGCGATCATCCCTGTCATTTCCTCGCCAAATTGTTGGTTGGCTAATCCTAAACCTGCTAAAGCAACCCCCAAGATGGCCCCGGGACCTAAGACTTTTAAAGCTAGACCAAAGACATTGCTTAGACCGCCGATCATACCATTGACGACTCCTTGAACTTTTTCAAAAGCACCTTTCGACTTTTCAACTTCTTCGCCGATTTTTTCCGCCGGATTCGTGCCACTCGACTTGTTGTCGGCTTGGCAGGAACAGTTTTTTGCCTCTGCACCGCCTTTGCAATCGCCGGCTGGTTGCTCTGCTTTTTTACCCGTCAACAGACCGGCAGCTTTTCCAACGGTTTTATCAATTGCTCCATTAAACTTGCTCAACACCTTTTCAACTGGTGTAACGACGCCTTTTATGTTATTGACTAATTCGATAAATTTAGCAATACCACTGTTATCTCCCAATGTTTGAAATGCTTGATTGACTTTATCTACGCCATTTAAAATCGACTGCCAAGCTTTCGACAGTTCATCCACACTAGTATTGACTGATTTGCCTAGATTAGTGATTGCTTTTCCGTAATTATCTAAACTATTGGTTTGAACGGTGGAGCGATTCAAGGTATCTCCAGCGGCAGCGTCTGCCAGATTTGAAGCTACTCGTAAAATTCCTTTGACAGGTTCTGCTTTGTCACTTGTTGTCTGGGATCTTTGGAAAAAGCCACCCATATTGGAGAGTGTTAGTTCAAAATTGTACATATCATCCATTTAGTTCCCTCCTTTCCCGTTGTAATTGGCGATAAACCGCTGCAACTGATCTCTATCTGATTCGGTTGCTGATAAGTCTTCTGTCGCTCGTTTTACCGCCTTTTTATAATCAAAGAACTTCTCAAAACGTGTGTAAATCGGTTTGCCCTTTTTAGTCGCCTGAGCCATCGCATTAGCCCACGCTTGGGAATGGATCACGTATTGTTCATCTACTTGCCGCAAACGAAAGGCCTTCATCCGTATTTCATATTCACGAATCGTCATCCGTTCAATATCTTCAAAATGAAAGAAGTTCAGGCAACGCAACGCGTTGACTTGAACTTCTTCGTAATACTCGCAAAATAGCCTTGGTTTTATCCGATTTTTTGGGCTTCCTGTAGGGTTTGGTTCACTAGACGTTTTGTATATTCCGACTTTTTTAACTCTTCAATCACATCATTAATTAAGGTTTCGGCTCCTACTTCTTTCAAATACTGATCCAACACATCCAATGTGATTTTTAGTTTTTCGGTCTCATTTGCCATCTGTAAGGTTTCGAAAACCGTCTGCATATCCCCTAAGGTCAAATTGGTAATAATCATCCCAATTCCTAACCGCAGTTCGATGCCGTTTTTATCTAATGAATACTTTTCGTTGATGCGGGCTAAAAAACCATAGCCAAACTTAAACTGATATGTTTTTTCATTGACAGTAATTTTCACAAAAAATCCTCCTATCGACTATGGTGCCGCTTCTACTTTAACAGTGTCCTTGAAGGCGTAATCACCGCCGTCGCTTTCATCAATGACTAATGTCGCATACCCGCTTTTGCCCGTTGACTCGATTGACCATTCTAATGTATATTCCACTTTATCTTCTGCGTTGTCGGTTGGTTCAAAGGTTGTCAAATATCCTTCGAAGTATTTTGCTTTGTATTTAGAGGCGTTTTCGCCAGCTCCGACTTCTTTTGTGCTGATACGCCATAATTGCATCCGTTTGCCGGCATCGATGCCTTTTTCTTCTAATTCATCGATACGGGTATCACCGACTTTATATAACGTGGTCGCTGATGCCGTTGTTTCCACAGTGCCGGGTGTGACAACTGTGCCATCTTTGGTTACAGTAGTTTCACTGCTTTTTGATTTTGAATATCCACTTTCCGTTGTATAAGCTAATCCCCATGCGGCTTCATTTCCTTCTTCTTCGGTAAAACGGTAACGCCACAATACATCAATTCCATCTAATGCTGCCATTTTTTATTCCTCCAGTTTTATTTAGTTTAGTGGCAAAGTAAGCTTTATCCACTGATAGATTTGTTCTTTCAATTTTGATACTTCAGTCTCTAAGACTGCTGATGCCAGTTCCTGTGATTGATCCGCCAACAATAATTCGATTGTCAATTTGCGTTGAAATTCCTGCCAAATGGTTTCAACTTGCTTAACAAGCAGTTGCTGCTGATAATAGGCATCCAATCGCAGAAGTTGTTCTTCCTGTTTGTTTTTTTCTTGTAGTAATTTCTCTTGATTGCTCTCAAGCTGGCGAATGTAAAGCTGTGCTTCTGTTAATCGTCGCTGATGTACATTTTTCAATGCTTGTTCTTTACCAATTCGTTTTTGCAATTTACGAATCACTTTTTCTGAATCCAATGATTAGTCCTCCTTTTACCTCTGCAGCGGTTTGTTTAGCAACTAATTCGTTTCAGATACGCTCATTTTTGGTCACTGGGAGACCCACACAGGTTTTATTTAATGTCCACAACAGATGGAAACGGACCGGTTTCGTTTATTTGTTTGCCAGGTTTTAATGAACTATTTGACATTACCAATTTAACGCAGGTAATTGGTAGAAAGATATATGTGTTATTCTACTTTTAACAAAATACCTCGCTCAATCGCCAATTTCTCTAATATTCGATGGCGTTTTTTGTAAATCCCGGCGGTTGAACAATAGGTTGCCTTAGCGATTTCCGACCAACTCATATAATCAAATTCCCCCCATAGATAATCGTCGACTAACTGTTGTAAATCTTCACTCAGCTGTTCGTACGCATTCGTAATATCGTCATACAAAGTCGCATAATAGGTATAACTCTTGTTTTTTTCTTTGCGAATCAGATCATTTAAGGCTTTTTCTTGGTGCCCAGCTCCTTTTATCCAGGCATTTACATCACTTGGCTTCCATTCCTCGGCGATCAAGGCTGCTGCCATTTTTCTAGGTAATTTTTTGTAGGAACGAAAATCTTCTTCTAAATTTGCCAATTTTGCTTTGCTTAATTCTGCCATATTGCTTCCTCCTTTATTTGAAACACGAAACGTTACTAATAAACCGCCAGTCTTCATTGCTATTTTTTATACAATTGTGTAAAATGGGTGTATAGGAAACTTTTTACTAGCTGTAAGTTAGTGAGTAAGCCTCTTACAGTATTCAATGTTAGTACATATTGTGTAAAACATCAACAATAAAGTTACGTTTTGTATAAAATATTTTAGGAGTGTGCATCATGACTGTTTTTGAAAGGATTCAGGAGTTGGCAAGAAAACGTGACAACAGCCTACAAGATGTCGCGACCCGTTTGAATTTTAGCAAGAACTTGTTTTATCGCTGGAAAACAACCGAACCCAAAGCCAAAGATTTAGAAAAAGTCGCCGATTACTTTAATGTCTCTGTTGATTATCTTTTAGGACGGGAAGACAAAGCACCTATCACCGATAATCAATCCATCGCAAGACAAATTATGCTTCGCTCGGATACTGGGGATCTCTCAGAAGAAGATGCCGAAGATATCGAAAAAGAAGTGGAACGCTTTTTGAATTGGCGGTTGCAAGAAATCAAACGAGAACGTAGAGAAAAGGATTGATTGCATGTCAGGCGAATTAGAGGAATACCTTCAGTTTTCTACAAAAATTAACGAATATCTTTCGGCAACCATGCTAGGATTAAGCATGAACGTCGAAAACTATAACCACGAAGACATTTGGCAATGTATCATGGGGGAAAAGGTAAAAATCCGTGGATTTCACTTTGAAGGAAAAGCGCGGCAAGCTCTTTCTGGTATGATAGTGAAGGATGAAAACGAAACGACTATCACGTATAATAAGTACATGAACCAGAATCGCGTCAATTTTACGATTTCCCATGAGCTGGTTCACTATTTGTATCATTTGGATAATGAAACCCCTTATTATTATGATACCAAGCAGACTTTGACCACTTATGATCACCATTCTTTGGTGGAATTCCAGGCCAATATTGGCGCAGCTGCGATACTTTTGCCTGATCCTGTTTTTATTCATGTATTAAAGCAAGGAAAAAAACCGGCGGATATCTCACAAGAGTTTGGTATTTCGGAAACGGCCTTGAAGCTGCGGTTGATTCAGACGATGCAAGCAGAATTCAGTGCCTCTTACGAAGCTGCCAGCAAAACCAGCTTTAAAATTTTGAATCAATTTGGCTACACCGGTGAAACGCTAATGAAGGATTTAGGTGCTAATCTGGAAAGAAAGATCATTTACACCAACCCTTTTTATGAGGCGTTGTGTGTTTCTTAGAAAGGCTTCACAAAGCTGAGCAGGCTTATGAAGTAGGACATCGTTAACTTGGTTTTGACAAGCTTTATAATTACGATAGATTTATAAAAAAAACGGACAGAAAAGAGGGAGACAGCATGGGATTATTTGATGGATTAATGGGCAACGCCTCTGAAGTAAAACAAGCAAAAGCCGATAAAGATTTAGAAGATGTATTGGTACCTGGTGAGACAGTTGACTTGGCGTTTGTATTAGTAAGAGATTTGATTGTCTTCACCGATTATCGCTTGATTATTGTCGATAAACAAGGGATGACGGGCAAAAAGACGGAATACAAAAGCTATCCTTACAAGAGCATTTCCCGTTTCAGTGTCGAAACTTCTGGTCATTTTGACTTAGATGCCGAACTGAAGATTTGGGTTTCAAGTGCTTTAGAACCGGCTGAAACCTTGCAATTTAGAAAAGATAAAAATATTGTCAAAGTCCAGCAAGCATTGGCCGCTGCTGTGATGAAATAACCAATTAAGCTAGCAACCGACTCGTTTTGTTACGAGCCGGTTGCTAGCTTTTTTACTAAACAATCAAACAGTCCATGTTTACAAACAATTTACACAAACTCCATCTTATAAACAAACAGACTCATTATACTGAAGTCATGGGAGACCTCCCACCAAGGCAACAAATTGGTCAACGTAATCCATTTGTGCTATAATAACTAATGGAATTTCGTTATCAACGTGATAGTTGCCTTTCGTTACTACCAAGAAAGGAGAATAAATATGACATTCTATAACACAGAATTAAAATATCGTGTAACGCTAGATACAGATTTGAACGTCTTTGTTGTTATCAATCAAGATAATGCAGACCAATTTGCTACTGGCGTGACGATCGAACAAGCAGTACAAGAATTGAAAAAAATCGCATAAGGAGTGCCATCCTAAATGAACGGTTCCAGTTCGCTGTAAAGGCATCTACTGTAAGTCAACGGTAGATGCCTTTTGTTTTGCTTTTTTACATATTCAAGTCAAAAAATTGATATTTTTTCAGAAATAGTTTGAATTTTCATAAATATGGCGTAAATTCAAGGAAATCGGATATCAAAATTTCCCCAAAATCTAAAAGTATGCTATACTATAACTATACGAAAGATATTTTTATGCGACAACTTTAACTCATTTTGATGAAATTTAATCAATCTGGCGTAACTAAAGGGTTACAAGGATGTATTAGAAGGATTTGGGAATACATCGTTTAAACGAGAAATAGTTAATTTTTAGTAATAGTCAACACCCTCAAACTTTAAGATATAAATATTGATTAGTTAGATAGCCTTCTCTTAACAGAGAGGGCTATCGTTCATTTTATAGGTGAATTAGGAAGGAAAGGCTCCGCAACCTTGCGCACTAAGATTAAACTTTGGAGAAACTGCTCCTTAAGTTTTTACCAATTTTCTCTTAGTACCAACAAAACCACTTTTGGGGAAACGGATATCGACAGACATTGGTTCATCGGTGGTTTCACTCTACATTGATAATATCCTTCATCAACCTATCAATTGATTCCACCGTATCCTGATAGGAAATATCAATTGTGTAGATGTTGTCTTTTTGATAAGCCTCCCAGGAACGCCGCAGGTCTATACTGTTCTTGATAATTTCCATGCCTTCTTCATAGTATTTTTTTAAAGGCTCCGGTCTCCCGCGCTTAGTAAATGTATTTCGAACGCTGTTTTTCACTTTCACCATGTCTAGAGGTTCCATTTTAGGAATTTTGTACAAATCATAAAAATCTTTGGCGCGACTATTTACATCTAAAAAGCCGAAAGTAGTACTTAGTTTCTCAGCCAAGATTTGTTCGGTTGGGTAGGCAGCAATCTGGATTGTTTTATTTTCAAAAAGAAGTTTATGTTCGGTTGTTACTATATTAGGATAGATAGAATCACCTGTAGTAATATCTACCTTGAAGTCAGTTGTCATTTTTTCCAAGTGTGCCAAGATATTTAGTCTAAAGCCTGGGTAAAAATCAGCTTCTCGGGTTTCTTTAATAGAAACAATTTCAAATCTAATTCCGTCCTTTGTAGTTTTAGAAAATATCCGCTTTAAAACAGCTTCAAGTGTTTTTCTGGTTAATTTCAGATTTCTGATTGTAGTATCTATATCCTTAGTTGTCCGGTTTTCAATACCATATTTCGAACCAATCAAGAATCCGCCTTTTAAGACAAAATTATCTCTAAATTCAGATTCAGAAATTTCTTCTAGAAACTTCTCCATCATATAATAACGAAGGACAAGTTGAGGATTCAACTCTTTTTCCCTCGCTAAATTCCTTACCTTTGCCTTCAATTGTGTTGGTGTCATCACTAATCCCCTTATACCAATGACTTAATATAGTACTTCATCTCATCCGAGGTTGGAATAATTTTCCTATATCTGCTAAGTTTGTTCAGGTCCCGCTCTTTTTTAGTCATATATCCCTGCAAACTTTTAATCTTTATCTCTTCACTACTTTTGCTCCACGGATTCCAAATGTCGCAAAGCGTTCGTTCCATATCGTAGGCGATAATTGGGTTGCCGACATAACTTTGGGTTACTGTTTTTCCAACTGCGTACCACTCTGGCTTAGTATAGTGTACTTCAACAGCATACTTCTTCAAACTTTCGGCAGAAATATGGTAATTATAAGGTACCGTTAAATGGATTTTTTTAGGAATATCATCGGATAAATCATATAGATCCAAGGCCGTAGCGTGGGAAATAATCCCTTTGTCAAATTTTGCTTGCGCCACCAGCAATTCGTCTGCGAATTGTCCGGGCAGCGTATAAACACCTGGGTATTCCCGTTCGATTTCCCTATTGTCCACCATTCGTTTAAGCGTCACTCTCGAAACTCCTGCAGCAGTGGCATCCTTTAAAATCAACGTTCCATTGTACTTTTTCAACAAATCGTATACTGTTTTCTTCATACTGATCCCACCTTTTTGTATACGTAATAACTGAACTTTATAATAATTATACGTTTATTCGTTAACAAAGTAAAGGTGGCATCATCAGCATCAAACGTTTTAGCGGGACAACAGGGTCTTTGAGACTAAACAACCTTTGATTGACCTAACCAAAGTATGAAGCAGATAAAGAGTAACTAATTTCCACTTTAAAACAATACCTGTACTCAAAAAAGAAAGACGTAACAAAATTGACGGTGTAAGCATGGATGTTTAATATGTCTATCGTGCCTTCTCTTATCAGAGAGGGCTATCGTTCATTAAGAAAGTCTTCGCAAACTCGCACAGCTTTGGAGCATTAAGACTAAAATTTGGATAAACTGTTCCTCAAGTTTATCCAAATTTTCGCTTATTGCCGACAAAGTTAGCTCCTTAATGTGGTAGTGAATTTTCTGCAAAAATTCACTTTATTCTCGTACACATACCATTTCCACTAAACGGTTCAAACTTAATACTCGTTAATGACTGATTATCTGATAAACCAGCTTTTTTAAACTGTTAAAAGTGGAACTGGCAAGCTAGTTTGGGAAGCCGGACATCGTTACCTACTCTTACAAGCTTTTTAATTGTGAAATACTTATACTTACTTCACTTGGCAACAAATCTTCTTTTAGTTATAAAAACGGTTGCTTGCAATTGGAAAGAATGATAAGATTATCTTGTTTCGGGAGTGGATGGGTTCTGGTGTGCCCTCTGGTCTTCAAAACCAGTATGAGGAGTTAGTAGCTTCTTGGGTGGGTTCGATTCCCACACATTCCCGCCAATTATGCCTATTCTGCGATGGACTTTACTTAAAGTTCATCTTTTTTTGTGCAAAAAAGCTGATTAATCCATTGTTCCATGTCCAGCTTAGCAAACTAGCTTTGTCGGCATTAAGCAAACATCGGGAGAAACTGTTCCTCAAGTTTCTCCCAATGTTCGTCTTAATGCTCCAAAGCTGAGCGAGTTTATGAAGCCTTTCTTACGGATCAGTCGGGTACAAATCCGCCGTTGTTTGATTCCCGTTTTGGGAGTAAACACTGGTTGATTTTTGCCCTTTTTCTTTTTCGATGGCTGCGTTCTTATCATCCAAATTGTGGTAGTCATATTTTTTGGCATCCACTGGCGTAAAGTCTTGCGGCGTGTAGAAGCGTAGCAGGTTTTCTTGGTTCAATTTGTCAGACAAGGACAATTCGGTTTTGACTTGTTTTTGATCCTGTGCCACTTGGTCGACTAAACCAGCAGCTGAAGGATCAATCACCTGCCCAGTTTGATTGTCATAAGTCTGTCCACCTAATTCTGTGTACTGGGGTGTAACATAATCACCATTTCGAAAGGCAATCACTTGATTATGCTGCGGTGAAAGTAAATCCGTTCCAAAATGGATATAGTTTTTGTCGTCAATTCCTACTAAATGCAGCAACGTTGGCAAGGCATCAATTTCGCCGCCGTATTGGTGTTGGATCCCGCCATTTTCAAAACCGGGAATGTGGAACATCATGGGCACCCGCTGCATCTGAGCATTGTCAAATTTGCTCCAAGTCGCCGGATCTTTGCCTAACGCCTGTGCCAAATCTTTGTTGTTGGTATCAGAAATGCCAAAATGGTCCCCGTAAATCATGAAGATCGAGTTTTGATAAATACCCGCATTCTTCAAATAAGTAAAGAACTGCTGCAGCGATTCGTCCAAATAATGAGCGGTTCGTACATAATCATCCACCACACTGTTCCCCGTATTCAAAGATGGGAAATCGAAATTCGTGTCATCGGTATAATAGGGTGTGTGATTAGTAACGGTTAAGAACTTGGCATAAAACGGCTGCTGCAAATGCTCCAAATGCCCAACGGATTCTCGCAGCATATCCTTATCCAAAATCCCATAGCCCAAACTTTCGTCAGACTCATCAAAATAGGAACGATCAAAGAAATTTTGGTAGCCTAAATTTTTGTAGACATGGTCTCGATTCCAAAAGCTGCCAACATTCCCATGAAAAACGGCACTTGTATAACCTGCTGATTGATTCAAAATCGCTGGTGCACCTTGGAATACGTTGTCGGAACCTAGTTGCGTGAACAAAGACCCCTGAGGTAAACCATACGTGCCGGTTTCCAGCATATTTTCCGCATCACTGGTTTTTCCTTGCCCGACTTCATGGAAGAAATTGTCGAAAGCTAGTGTCTGCTTGTCGCTATAAAGACTGTTCAAAAATGGCGTAACCTCTTGACCGTCTACTTTCATGCCAATCAAAAATTGCTGGAAACTTTCCAAATGAATCACGATCACGTTTTTACTTTTTGCCACGCCGAACAAATTAGGGTTCGGCGCCGCATAATGGCTGTCGGTGTATTGCTTCACTTCATCCAAGCCATTGCTGGAAGCATGCGCCCGCACACTATTGGCCATTTCAGTAGTAATCCCATCGTAAACAGTAAAAGCATCCAACCCTAAATATTTCACAATATAAGACCGGTCAAAGGTCCGTTGCAACAACTGCGGACGATTGGCTTCACTTAAGGATAAATTCACGGTGAAAAACAACACCGATAAGGCCGTCATAGCAACAGCCGTCGGTTTCTTCACTGGTCGACTAGCTACTGACACTTTTTTAACAAATAACCAAAGCAATACGCCCAAAAATACCAAAATATCCAGCCAGTAAAAAATGTCATGCCCACTCATCAAGGCAAAGGAACTGCCAGAGATGCCCTCAGATACTTTCGAAAATCCCAGCACTGACTTAATCGTCACAAAATCGGTAAACTCCCGATAAAAAATGATGTTCAAATATAGAAGCAACGTGTTCAAAACATCTAACACAAACAACGTAATCAAGGCCGGCTTAAGCTTTTTAATATAAAGGAAAATCCCAAAAATCAGGGTAGTTGTAGCAATCGGATTAATCCATAAAATAAAAGTCTGAACCGATCCTTTTACCCCCAACGAAAAATCTAGATGGTAAGCCAACATTGTCTTTGCCCAAAACAAAAGACTTGCAGTCAACAGGATTCCCCAGCGACTGGTTATCCCCCGTTTTATTCGGTCCATCGGAACCACTTCTTTCTACTATTAAATTCTCCAGTGTAAACTATAGACCTTTTGATAAAAAAACAGATACTTCTGATAAATAATTTAGGAAGTTTATGGTTTATTCCCTAATTCCCCGCACCGCAGATGTCTACTGTCGCAAAAATGCGACAAAATAACTACTCACGTCAATCGGTCGCTTATAATCCTTTAACAATTTATCTCACTTTTTTCATAATTACGTTTAGAAAGCATAAAATAACAAAAAACAGCAAGGAGTTATCCCTGCTGTTCCAAAACTAAGTGTGTATACATCCAAACGGTAACGGCATAATACATGAAGTACAATAGGAAAAAGATTCCAAATGGCACCCAAAGCTGATGGTACGGTTCGCTTAAAAAGGCGCTGAACATTTGTAACCCAAACAGTACATGAATCATCCCCAATAAACCAGGTCCTAAAAACAGCACGCCAATTTCACGGCGAATCGATTGCTTCAATAATTCTTGACGCGTTCCGATTTTACTTAACATTCGGTAGCGTTGCACATCACTGTGGGCACCTGATAAGATTTTGAACATCAAGCAGCTAGCTAGCATCGTCAAGAAGGCTAGACCTAAGAAGAAGCCCATAAATTCCAAACCAGAAAAGAAGATATTGTACATTTCGTAAGCGGAAGCTTTTTGCCCCGACATGCCCATACCTTCGATGCCGACAGCAGAAGGGTTATTTTGCTCATTTTCCTTCGCTAAGGCTTGGATCGATTTAAGTTGATCTTGGAAATCTTTCACTTGGACGACTTGCAGCTGCCCAATTGGTAAATCAAGAGCAGCAAAATCAGTCGCTGAAACGAGGTGAATTTCCTTGCTCTGCTGATCCGGCAGCTCTACACTGCGAATGGCATCCTGCGTAGTAATATTCTCTTGCATCTCTTGACCAGTGTAGGTTTTCTTAGCCGTCTTTCCGTTAGTTTGATATTCCACCGTTGTGATCGGTTCTTGATCAAACTCGTCGGTCACGTAATAAATATTGTCCGCATCTTCTTTAAATTGATAGGTCGCATTAGATGTCGGACGCAAATCAGCGACCTTCTGCTGATCCACTTTTTGTGAATTATTTAATACCAAATCATAGGGTGCTACTGCATCGGCCATTTTAGGAATTTCGTTACGGAAGCCTAATCCTACCGTCAATGCCCCTAAAGCTAAGGCTACCAGCATTGCCACCATCGACAAAATACGCGTGTATTCCTGCATACGAAAACTCAATTGTGACAGCGTAAAATTATTCAACCGCTTCAAAGCAATGGTATCGACTTTTTTTAATAGTGATAAAATAAAGACAATCACTGAATGAAAGACAAAATAGGTACCTAAAACAATCGTCACCAGTGCTCCGGCAATACCGAATAGCTGCAGAGTCATCAACATGTCCATCATCAGATAGCCTAAACCAAGAAAAATTACTCCAACAATTGCTTCAAACAACAAACCAATTTTTCGACGCTTCACCTGCACTGGCGTTGAATTTTCCCGCAGCAAAGTCAAAAGCGGCTTTTTGGCAATCGATGAAGCATTTGCGACTGCTGCGATTAGAAACAGCACCGCAAAGAAAATAACTGTGACTAAAAAAGCTTTCTCATTCACCGGCGAAAAGTGCTGCACTTGAATAGCCAGCTTAGTGGTCAATAGATGATTCACTACTGAGGATAAGCCTAGACCAAGTACTGATCCGCACAGTGTCGCTAAAATCCCAATAAAAAAGGTTTCCACAAAAATCATTTGTGCGATTTTCCCGGTTTTTGCTCCCAACATCATGAACATGCCATAATCCTTCTGCCGCATCGCCATCAAAAAAGAATTGGCATAGAATATATAAACTAAAGTAATGATAGAAAGCAGCACTGTGCCAAAATAGAAAATAATCACGATGGAAGAAATGAAAGAATTGCTTTTCAAAAACGTTTCATTGCTGGCCATCGACTGGAACATATAAAAGATGGCGGCAGCCATGACCAAGCCAGAAAACAGGACTAAATAATCTCGCAGGCGACTTTTCACGCCGGCTAATGATAATTTGACTAACATACACAACCTCCTTCTATTGTTCCAGTGTTCCTAATGTATTTAAAATCTCCCGATAAAAACCTTCCCGACTTTGCTGATCCCGCGTAATTTCCTGATGAATGACACCATCTTTAATGAAAAGAATGCGTTGGCAATAGCTGGCAGACAACGGATCATGGGTCACTAGTAAAATCGACACTTGATCTCGTTGATTTAATTCTTCCATTGTATCCAACAAATCTTTGGCACTTTTTGAGTCCAAAGCCCCCGTCGGTTCATCCCCTAATAAAATTGTCGGTTGAGTCACCAGCGCACGAGCTGCTGCCACTCGCTGTTTTTGTCCGCCGGAAATCGCCGAAGGATAACTATCTAAAATATGGTCAATGGATAAACGCTGCGCCACCTGCTGCACCTTTTGTTTAATTACTTTAGGCTTTGCACCTTGCAGGGACAACGGGACGGCAATATTCTCAGCTGCGGTCATATTTTCCAGCAAATTGAAATCTTGAAAAATAAAGCCAATTTCCTTACCGCGAAAATCTGCCAGCTGATTGCCCTTTAACTTTGCTACGTCCTTTTGATTAATCTCGATCCGGCCATTTGTGGGACGGTCCAAGGTAGACAACAGATTCAGCAGCGTAGATTTCCCTGAACCCGAGGCACCCATGATGCCGATAAATTCTCCTTTTTCAACTTCAAAGGAGATTCCCTTCAATGCTTCGGTTTTCTTTTCATTTTTCTTGCCATATACTTTTTTGACATCCTGAATTGATACAATGGTTTCCATTAGTGAACCTCCTGTAATTTTTCTTGGGCTTTTTTCGGTACGTCTTTTTTCTGAACCTCTTCATAAGAGGTCACACCCTTATTTTTATTCCAGGTGATTTTTAGAAAGGCATCTTTACGAAGTGGTCGGTTTTTCATTGACGAAAAATCCATGTCCTTTTCTTCACCGTTTTGATCGTAGCCTGGCAGTACATAGTCGTAATTTACATAGTTTTGACCTTGATCATCCCGCTCTGTTTGCTTTTGGCCATCGGTAGTTACCTGAACGTAATAACTGTCACCACCCATTACTACGATATCGGCTATTTTTAAGCTGGCAACGCCGATAACAATTAATGTGACTAAACCTATTACAATTTTTTTCAATTCCATTCGCTCCTTTGTTTTATCGTTAAGGTAAGTATAGGCTGATCCAGCTGACTGCTCCATCGAACCAGGAAACAACGAACTAACAGTTTTGTCATATCAAGGGCTTTGAAAACCCGCTCAGCTTTGGAGCATTAAGACTAAACTTAGGAGAAACTGCTCTTCAAGTTTCTCCCAAGTTTCGCTTAATGCCGACAAAGCTAGTTTTCAAAGCCCGCCGTCGTTCAATTTTTATGAGTGCACAAAAAAAGACCCAAACAAAGAAATTCACTCCTTCATTTGAGTCTCACATTTTTATTCTGCCAAAGTCTTGACCGCTGCCACAATTATTGGGGATTCTTTCTCATCAATCGTGCGCACATCCAAATAATTAGCCTGACTTTTAATGCGGCTGATAATCGGTACTCGGCTTTCCCGCAGTTTTTGCTGTACCTCTTCTGCTGAGAACTTATCTGATTTTAAAGCCACCACATAGGTTGGCAGTAAATGTTCCGGATATGAGCCGCCACCTACCGCACTAGCGTCTTTTTTTACCATTATAGATAGCTCGTCTGCGACTTCTTTTAACTCCGCCGCTAAACTTTCAGCTTTTTGACGACACGCTTCTTCATCTAAAGACAGCATGTGCAACACTGGAATTTCCTTCACCGCTTGCGCTGGGTCTAAATACAATTCGAAAGTCGCTTCTAATGCACTCAAGGTCATCTTGTCGATTCGCAATGCTCGCAATAATTGATTTTGCTTCATTTTCTCGATATAAGCCTTTTTCCCAACAATGATGCCGGCTTGCGGGCCCCCCAACAGCTTGTCGCCACTGAAGGTCACCACGTCACATCCCTGCTCCAACGCTTCTTTCACTGTCGGCTCATAAGGCAATCCAAATTGCCGCATATCAATAAACAAGCCGCTACCTAAATCATTAATCAACGGCAATCCCGCTTGATGGGCCAACTCCGAAAGTTCCGCCAACGAAACACTTTCCGTAAAACCGACAATTCGATAGTTGCTGGTATGGACCTTCAATATTCCGCCAGTTTCTTCGGTTATGGCCTGCTGGTAGTCCTTCAAGTGGGTTTTATTAGTGGTTCCAACTTCGATAATTTTTCCACCACTGGAAGTCACCACATCGGGAATGCGAAAAGCCCCACCGATTTCCACCAACTCACCGCGAGAAACCAAAACTTCTTGGTCTTTGATCAAGGTACTCAAAACAAGCAGGACCGCCGCCGCATTATTGTTCACCACTAGAACATCCTCTGCGCCGGTCAGCTCTTTGATAATTTCCACCAAATGACTGTAGCGAGAGCCCCGGATGCCCGTTTCCAAATCAAACTCTAAATTGGAATAATGGAAACTAATGTCTTCCACCTGCTGCTTCACCCGTGAGCTTAAAGAAGAGCGGCCTAAATTCGTATGGATCACTGTGCCAGTACCGTTAATCACTCGTCGCAGTGAAAATTGATGCTCTACTAATTGCTGGGAGATCATTTGCTCCAATTCCGCCAGTTCCGGTAATTTTTTGCGTTTTTCCTGCAGCACTTCTTGGCGAATCGAACTTAGTGTTTCCTGAATCGCCGCCTTCACTGCTCCTCGGGGATACTTCTCCACTAATACTTCTATCGCTGGACGTTTTAAAAGGACATCCACTGCTGGCAAATTCGCCAAAAGTCCCTGAATTTTTTCTGCCATAATTTTCCTACTTTCCTTCCGTCAATGCCCGCAAGGCACGCAGGACTTGATCGACTTCCTCTTGGGTGGTAAATCTGGAAAAGGAGAAACGAACTGTTCCCCGTTCTGCCGTCCCCAACGCTTCATGCATCAAAGGGGCACAATGATAACCCGGTCGCGTCGCAATTTCGTAATCCGCCCACAGCAAATCACTCACCAACGCCGAATCGGCATCCGCGATATTCAAAGAGAACACATTAACTCGCGCTCCTTCAAAATCACCATACAAAGTAACCTCCGGCATTTCATTCAACTGCTCCACAAAATACTGACCTAATTCTTCCTGGCCCGACACAGGATTTTCCATCCCCCATTCAACTGCCGCTCCAAGGCCAGCGATTCCCGGCACATTTACCGTTCCGGCTTCCAACAACGTCGGTAATTCCTTCGGCTGTGTTTTGGAAAACGAACGCATCCCATCACCGCCGGTTAACACTGGTTCGATATCAACATCTTTACGAACACAAACGCCGCCGGTTCCCTGTGGTCCATACAAGGATTTATGCCCCGTAAAACAAACTGCCGCAATCTTCTCGTCACTCAAATCAATCGGCAAAACCCCTGCCGTTTGAGAAATATCCAAAATCAACAATAAGTCGTAGCGTCGGCAAAAAGCCTTCACCCAGTCCAAGTCCAACACATTACCCGTCACATTACTGGCATGGTTGCAGACCACCACCTTCGTTTCCGGACGCAACTTTTCTTCGAATTCCAAATAGTTCAAACGCCCAGTCACCGCATCACTGCTGACAAAATCCAGCGTTGCTCCTGCCTCTGCCAATTGATACAAAGGCCGCAGCACCGAATTATGTTCCCAACTGGTGGTCAGCACGTGATCCCCTGGCTGAATCACACCTTTTAACACTTCGTTCAAAGCCACCGTCGCATTATTGGTAAAAGCTACTTCATATTTATCCGTTGCCTGAAACAGCTTTTTCAGCGATTCCCGTGCATCTGCCACCACTTGATAGGCCTGCAAAGAATATAAATGCGCCCCACGAGAAGGATTACCATAGCTGTTAGCACTCAATACCTCCGCCACTTTTTCCGCCACCACTTTTGGCTTGTGAATTGTCGTCGCGCCATTATCAAAATAGAAACTCAATGCTATTCCCCCGTTTCTGTTGATGCTCCTAGGACCCGATAGTTTTCCACCCGTTTGGTAATTTCCTGCTTGTCCATGTATTCCAAAATCAGCATCGAGGACTTCCGACTGGAATTGGTCATGTCCCGGAAATCCCCTAAGGTCATCTGCTGGTTTGCCGCAATTGTTTTTCGGGCCTGTTGAACTGCCTGCCAATATACTTTTGCCAACAACACATACTCATGAGTCAAGAAAATCACCGTGTCGCCATTCAACGACTCCAACACCTCTTCAGCATTTTTATCTAGATGATACAGCTCTTCTTTTTTCACCGGCGTGTAGCCGTTTTTCGCTAACGTATTTTCGATTTTTTCCTTGGCGGCCTGTTGATATTTGTTAAAGGTCACCTCAAAGTCTGCCGCAGCCAATTTATCCTGCTGCTCCTTGATCGTCCCGTTTTCCTTCAGCAAACGAATCAACGCCGATAATTCTTTTTCTGCCAGCTGATCCCGCATCCGGGAACGAAACTCTTCTACCGGCATCCCAAGTCGCAGACGATGTTTCTTATGGTATTCATTTAACACCGTCAACGCTTTATCCTGCAAAGCTTGATAACTGGTTTCTGCCAAATAGCCGGACTTGGTTTCGATCACTTGCTGATTCTCTACCATTTCCGTCAGCAACGGACTCAATTCTTCCGCTGACTGCCCTAAATATTCATGCAATTCCTTCAAGGTGGTAAACGGCTGTTTCTTATTAGTCATAAAATCAAGAATAATTTCTTCAATACTGCCGGCTTCCTTGGCTTTCAAGCTTTCCAAAATTTCTACCTTGAAACGACGATGCTTAGTTGGCGCCGCATCCAGCACTTCGCCCCCAGCAATCGTGTGCATCGGCGAGTAAGAACGCAAAATAAAATGATCCCGATCCTTCACCGCCACCTGATCCTCCAAGCGCAGCTGCAAAAAGCCTTCTGTTCCCGGCTCAATCCATTCCGTGCCCAGTGGTACTGTCCGCGCCATGACTTCTCGGGTTCCAATCAACAAACGAACCCGATCCCACAGACCAATACCTGTTTCAACTTCTGGCAGACATTTCACCTTCACATCCAGCATCCACGTTGGCTGCAAATTAGCCGAAGCCGACAAAACATCTCCCCGCTCCAGCTCGTCTTTACCAATATTTGCCAAATTCAATGCCGTCCGCTGCCCCGCCTGAGCCTGCGCCACATCCTGTTCGTGAACCTGAATATTTCTGACCCGCACTTTTTTGCCGCTAGGATAGACAAACAATTCGTCGCCGGTGTGAATCGTGCCGTCCAGCAAGGTTCCGGTAATTACCGTGCCAAAGCCCTTCACACTAAAGACCCGGTCAATGTTCAAACGGGCAATCCCGTTGCTGCTTTTTTCCGTTAGTTCCTCCGAACGCGTCTGGATCGCCTGCCGCAATTCCTCAATCCCAGTTCCGCTCACTGCGTCGGTTTCGATAATGTCTACCTCAGCCAGCGGCGTATCCGAAAGCTGCTCGCGAATATCTTCCACTACTAATTCCTTCAGATCCGGATCGACGGTGTCCACCTTGGTCAGCACCACTAGAAAATCCTGAATCCCCAGCAAGGTTAAAATATCAATGTGCTCCTTGGTTTGGGGCATGATCCCTTCGGCGGCATCAATCACCAACAGCACCAAGTTAATCCCCGGCAAACCAGCCACCATATTTTTAATAAACTTTTCATGACCGGGCACATCCACGATCCCCACACGCTGCTGATTGGGCAAATCCAAATAAGCGAAGCCTAAATTAATCGACATGCCCCGCTTTTTTTCTTCCTTGGTGGTGTCGGTTTCGATCCCAGTTAGGGCCTTAATTAAGGTGGTTTTGCCATGGTCAATATGTCCTGCTGTCCCGATTACAATATTTGCCATTTAAAGGTCCTCTCTTAATTCATAGTCTGTTTTCAACCCAACACGAGTCACATGATAAAAGCCTTCTGATTTCACATTTCCCTCTTTTAAAAGTTCTCGTAGCTGACCTTCTTCTGCCAGTTCGAACTTTAAAGAAAAGCCGCAACTGGCGTGAATTTTCTCCGGTGTCGGGATAATTCGCACCTTCAGTTGGGCTTCCTTGGCTAGTTTTTCCGCTTTCATGGCTTCGTGGGTTGAGTAAAAAAGAGTTACTCCATAGGTTTGCATAGTCGGCTCCTTTATGGTTTCACCACTTTTGGTGCTTGGCGCATCATTTCCACAATGCGGTACATGTTGGTGATCTCACCAATCGCCACTTTTTCCGTTAATTCAAAGAAATTCAAGCAAGCGCCGCAGGCATAAATTTCCACACCTTGATCTGCCAGCATTTGCAAGTCCTCCAACGAATCCGAATCTTTGGTCACTAACGAAACCCCGCCGTTGTAGAAAATTACCTGCTTCGGCAACACATCCTGTTCAGTCAGGGAGTAGATAAACATCTTCAACAGATTTTTACCCAATTCATCCGAACCGCGCCCCATCACATTCGTATCCACTACCACGATATAATCTTCGGTGGTCACGACTTCTTCCACCATTTCCGGATCAGCCATTTCCACCAAATCCTGATTGCCTTTTGCGATAGTCACCTTGTAATCATCACCGATTGGTTCCATTTGATAAATGTAGCCCAATTGATCCGCCATTTTTTTCAGATTCTGGGTAGCAATTTCATTATCTACTAACGTTTCCACCGCATCATTTTCTTTTAAGGCTTTTTTCGTTTCAATTACTGGTAACGGACAAGCCTTGCCAATTGCATTGATTTTATACATAATCCTTTTCCTCCAAATACTTCTTGTTTAGTTTCTGCCAAAAACAGTACTGGCAGCTATCTCTTATTAAGGTAATTATTTTCTCTGTAAAATAAGGCTTATTTTCGTTGCGCATACCATTCTACTAAGTGGCTCGTGACAAGTCCTGATTTAAAAATATTTTCTTGAATCTCGATCCTTTACGTATTGCGAAAAGTAGAACTGGCACTATTGCACGATTATATCTTTCTCACCACGCTCAGTCACCACACCGAAATCCTGGGCGGGTATCCCAGCTGCTTGCAGTTCTTTCACCAAGGCTTCCACCTGATCTACTGGCACACTCACCAAAAGACCACCAGAAGTTTGCGGATCGAATAATAATTCTTCAATCGCAAAATCATCCACCACAAAATTCATCTTTTCTTCCATGTAATTGCGATTGCGCTGACCACCGGCCGTCAAAATAAATTCCTTGGCCCCCGCATACGCTTCTTCAAAGTAGGGCAGCTGACTAGACAGAATCTCCGCCGAAAACTGCTCATTTAACATCTCAGCCAAATGCCCTGCCAGTCCAAAACCAGTCACATCCGTACAACCGTGAATCTCGTACTTGCGAATAATATCCATCGCGTATTTGTTCAAGGTCTGCATGCTTTCAGTTGCCTTCACGAATCCTTCTTCACTAATCTCGCCAGCACTGTATCCAACTGTGATGATGCTTACACCCAACGGTTTAGTCAGTACTAAATGATCCCCTGCCTGGCAAGTATTATTTTGATAAATCCGGTTCGGATCAATTGTCCCCGTCACCGACAAGCCATATTTTACCGAGTGGTCGTGGATCGAGTGCCCGCCGGCCAAAATCGCGCCAGCTTCCAGTACCTTTTCCGCACCCCCGCGTAAAATTTCTTTTAAAATCGCCAAATCCTTTTCTTCCGGAAAGGCGACTATATTTAAAGCTGACAGCACTTCGCCCCCCATCGCATAGACATCACTCAAGGCGTTGGCTGCCGCAATTTTGCCAAATAAATACGGATCATTCACCATCGTTGGAAAAAAATCCAACGTCTGAATAATCGCTAAATCATCTCGCAGTTTAATAACAGCCGCATCATCGGTTGAATCAAATCCTACCAGTAAATTTTCACTACTTGATTTTGGCAAATCTGCTAATAACTCTCCTAAATTGCCGGGACCGATCTTGGCATTACAGCCACCGCAGACAATTAATTGTTCAATTGTATCCATTTGTTCATCCCACCTCCGCACTTTCTATTATAACAGTTTACCTATTGGTTCTCCATGTAAGCGGCTAACTTTTTCTGTACCATAAAAAAACTATTTACTCAAAGATGCTTGAGTAAATAGTTCCCATTTTTTTATTGTGCAACTGCTGGTTTGCGGCTCTTACGGATATACGTGATGCCTGTAATAATAACTACTACAATGATCACCCATGTAAGAATCGTCAAATCCAGATTCGTCACGAATTTCGCCGCAATAATTACACCGACGATCCCACCTAAAGCAATCCCCAGACTGACTTTGCGAGAATATTCACCAGTTTTGATAAAGTTCAAACTTGCAACTGGCATCAAGGCGCCGCAGGAACCGGACATAATTGGAAATGCTACTAAAGGACTCAAGCCCAGCATGTAAACCATTGCCATACATGGTGCATACAATCCGACACCAATTGTCATTAAAGCCCCGAAAATCCCGTTACCGATAATCCCAACAATCAACAATCCGCCAGATAAACCAGTGGCTGTATTTCCTTCACCTAACAAGTTAATCAAGCCCAATGAACGCAAGGCCATTAAAATGGCGGTGACGATTAACGCCCACCCCATCCAAAATTGAACAGTTTTTTCTGGTAATTTTGTTACAGTCTTTGAGCCCAGCCATGATCCAACAATCGAAGCTGCGATCAAAGAGAACAACGTCAACGGATCAACATTCACTACTGTGATAAAAATAAGTCCTTCTAATAAACATGAAAGTGCATGTCCAACGTTGAGTGTCCCAGGTAGATGCCGATCGGTTTCTAATTGCTTGGTGGTGTCCAGCAGCATCGCTGTAGGGGCAAAGCTCCCAATTCCCAATGTATCAAGAAAGTCGGTAACAAAACCAATAATAATGGATATAATCCAATTCCCACTGCCAAGATTGTTCCTATGCTTGACCAAGTCTCTGCCTAAAACAACAATATGCATTACTGCAAATAAAACCAATACGCCTAAAACAATTTGTATCGCGAGTTGTGCCATTTTCTCTTCCTCCAATTTTTTTAAAAAGACCACTCGTCCCTCCAAAATGAAGAACAAGTAGTCTTAATCATAACATACTATGCAGCTGCAGGTCTCATACTCTTACGAATATACGTAACCCCAGTGTAAATAATAACAGCGATAATGATATAAGTCAGAATTTCCAAGTCCAAACCTGTAACAAATTTCGCTGCAATAATTACCCCAACGATCCCACCAATGGTAATCGCCAAGCTTACTTTACGGGCATAGTCCCCTTTCTTAACAAAGTTGATACTTGCTACCGGCATCAAACCAGCACAAGAACCCATCATTACTGGGAAAGCTACTAATGGGCTTAGTCCCAACATGTAAACCATCGCCATACATGGTGCATACAAACCAACACCGATTGTCATCAACGCACCTAAGAAGAAGTTGATCACTACACCAATGACTAGCTTAATACCAGTTAAGGCAGTCGCTGTATTATCGGCACCCAAGATATCGATCCAGCCCTGTTGACGCGCGAACATTAATACTGCAGTAACGATTAACGCCCAGCCCATCCAAAGTTGGACTTTCTTTTCTGGTAAGCCTGTTACTAATCTTGAACCAATAAACGCACCCACTGTTGCAGAAGCGATCAATGAAAATAACGTTACTGGCGAAACATCTACTACTGTAGTGAAGATGAACGCTTCAACCAATACCGGAATCCCATGCCCGACGTTCAGTGTTCCTGGCAATAAACGGTCATTGGATAATTGCTTCGTGAAATCCAGCAGCATCGCAGTCGGCGCAAAGCTCCCAATTCCAAGTGTATCCAAGAAGTCAGTAATAAATCCGACAATCCCTGAAACAATCCAGTTTCCATGCCCCAAATCATCTTTATGGACAACTAAGTCACGCCCCATATTCACTGCGTGCATTAAAATCAAAACAACATATATTCCTAAAATAACTGTAACCATATTCTTACCCCTCCTTCATTTCTATCCTAGAAGAAATCCGTCCTTCAAGGAGTCTTTTGGATCAACCAAAAATGTGTTATACCCAGTAACATAAGCTGATCCAGATACGCGAGGGATAATCCCTTTGTAGCCACCCACTTCAGCTTCTCTAACAATCTCACCTTTGAATTTCGTGCATAAAATACTTTCGTAAACAAACGTATCGCCAACCTTCATTTCGCCCTTGCCGTATAAGGTCGCAAGCTTTGCGCTTGTACCAGTTCCGCAAGGTGAACGGTCTACCTGACCATCCCCGAAGACAACCACGTTTTGATACGTTGCATCAGGACTAGTTGGCGGTCCATAAAATTCCACCAAGTCCACTGTTTTAATGTGTTCCAAGGTTGGATGTTGAATTTCCACTTGCTCATTGACGGCATCACGAATAATCATTCCCAAGCGATTGAATTCTGAGGCATTTTTAGGCTCAATCTTCAAGTCCAATTGTTCAGCTGGCAAAATCGCAAAGAAGCTACCGCCAAATGAAATGTCGATGGTCAATTCGCCCACTTCAGGCACATTGACTTTGACGCCTTCTTTATATAGGAAGGATTCAACATTTTCAAATGAAACTGATTCTGCTGAAAAGTCTTCATCTAAATGCACGGTACCCCGCACGATGCCTGCTGGTGTGTCTTGAACGACCTTCACTTCACGATCGCCTTCTTTTACCTCAACCCAGCCCTGTTCTACAGCTGAAGTCATGGCCGCGATCGTATTGTGTCCGCACATGTTTAAGTAACCGCCGGAATCCATAAAAATAATACCGTAATCCGCTTCGTCGTTTACCGGCTCGGTAATAAACGCACCGAACATGTCCCGGTGGCCCCGTGGTTCAAGCATCAGCATCTGACGCAATTGGTCCTGCTGTGTTTCTAAATATTCTCTTTTTTCAGCCATCGTTTTACCAGGAAATTTTGGAATTCCGCCAATAATCAAACGTGCTGCTTCACCTGCTGTATGTGTGTCGATTGCTGAGATCATTTTTGATACTTTCATGTGTATCCTCCTTATAGGTAAGGAAATAATTTTTCCAGGAAAACTCACTTGATCTTCATCTCATGCTCTGCTTTTTTCAAAGCAAATAAGAACGTCATTTTCACAGAAAAATTAGTTCGGTTTTCATGTCAGGCTTGCTATGCTGCCCAACTATCTAAGTGTTTGATTCTCTTTACGCATCTTTAATTTGATTGAAGCTAAAGCCTTCGCTGCATCCCGTTGATTGATCGTGTTTTCACCAACTACTTCGGTTTCAATGCCTTTTTCTGATTTATTAAAATCCAAAACATGCTCTGTATAGGCATTTTCCACCACAAACCTCGCTTGTGAACCGATGAACTTTAAACCAATTACGCTTATATCACGCTGGCCGATTTCCTCCAGCATGTTGGCAAAGTCCACGTCAGAATTCCCCCAGCCGTCGGTAGAAGCGATCACGCCGTTTGTGCGCATGCCTTCCAACCAAGCTGCGACCCTGCGACCAACCAAGTGTTTCATTACATTACTTTGGGGTGTACCAACAACAACTATCCCTTGAAAATCAATATCCGGGTCGTTGGCTAACAAATCCACCAAAGGGTCCTGAAAATGATGCAGCGAAGTCTCTTTCGTTGATGGACCGATTCCCATAACATCTCCCCCTCACAAAATTCAGACTAAACCATCGAACGGATCGCACCATCGCGATATTCATTGGCTGTTAAATACACCGGCATGTTGTTCATGTCAATGATCGATACCCCGCCGGAAAATCCGCTGGGCTCGTGAGGAAACAGCAGCATGTCATACATGGCGCCTTGTCCTGCCACCTGTTTCACCAGGGCCACTTTCGGTTTTCCTGGATGATTGGTTTCTTCATACACATGGGTTTCAACTGCCTGCGTGCCTTCTAACATCTTCATTCGTTCCCGAATTTCTTGAACATAGCGATCCACGATTTCGAACATTTTCAAACTCAGCTCACGATTAAAAGGAGTGCCCTTTTTCGCCACTAAGTCAATTAATATAATGAAATCGTTCTCTTTCGGTGTTCCTGCCCGATTCAAAACCAGGTGATCCCGCAAATTCCCTTCAGAAGAGCCGAACTCATGCATCTGTTCGCCTTCTTCAATCGCACCGGTCATGACAACTGCCACGCCGGTCAAGGTATGGGTGATCCCGGTCCCCAAAGACCCCAATACCTTCGTGGATATCGGCAGGACATCCATGATGGTATTGGTTTCAATATCCAGTTGATTGGGTTGGAGTACTTGAATGGTTAGTTCCTGAATCTCGGGGCAGCCTGCCTCAAAGTCGGCTGGAATCGTTAACCGATCGGCCTCCACATGGAAGTGATCACCAACTGTGACCTCCTCCATGTGGAAAACTCTGATTTTCAGTGCTTCGCCTCGCATAAATTCACCTACACTCTATACGTGTGCAATATACTCGTATGGTAATGGAACAATCTTTCCTGGTGTTTCAATGGTAACTAAGTTGGTTAAGGTATCCTTCAAGATACCTGTTTGCATTTCAATGTTGTGTGGTTCTCCAGCATTTGCGCCCATTGGAACCATCGGTGCAACCGCACGTGGTGATCCATTTTGACGAACAACTGGTGGTAATGCTGCAATTAAAATAGTAGGAATTCCCGCTTCCTCAATAGCTCTCTGCACGATCACGGCAGTTCTATGACAGGTTCCTCAGCCAGCGGTCATTACGACAGCGTCGACTTCTTCGTCAACTAATTTTTGAGCGATCTCTGGACCAGTTACATCGTGAAATGCTTCTTGGTCTCCCCCGCCGCCCATAAATGCGTAATGTACTGGTGCTGCTTCTTTAATAAATCCAGCTTTTGCTAGTTCATGCAGACGATCGATCGGGAACATTGCGTTCACGTCACGGTTTACGTCTCCATTATCGTATCCACCATGAGATACCATTAATTCATCGCTTGGTGTACCATCTGGAACCTCGCGGTACGTAGTATCTCCTGCTAAATTGAATCGTTTATCACTTTTTAAATGAACACCCGCTGCTGTAGCTAAAGCAACGCGCATTTCCTTAAGCTCTTTTGTGACGGGTGTGAAGACAGATTTCGGCGTAATCGGCACGAAAATTTCTGACTGCAGCCCTTCAAAGACTGTTAAGCCCATGTGTTAATTCTCCTCTCCTTGTGTCTGTTCTTGTTTTTTCAGAGCTTCCAAACGACGACGCTCATGCTCTTTAATGGCATGTACATAGTGGTCATTAGGTTCTTCTTCCAAAACTTCGGGATAAGTCATTAAAAATCCCACTTCTTGTCCAATCGCTAAATCGTATTGGGAAATCAGCATCCGACGAGGGATTTTTAATTGCCCTAAACGTCCTTTAATGTCGATGGTTACACTTGCGTCATGAAGTTCGACAATGATTCCCTCAAACATTTGCTCGGTTGACGTATATTTGAGTAAATCCATTCTATCCATAGTTTTTCGTCACCTAAATTTCTAGTCTTTTTCGTAAATTTCTTGACGTTTTTTGCTCTTAGGTAAAATTTGCTCATTGTCGACAAGGTCAATCTTCTTGCCCGTTGTTTTTTCAATGATTTCGATGTTGTTCAATTTCACGTTTGGGTTCCATTTGCGTTCAGCCTTTTTAATTTCGCCGCCGCCCATCAATGTTTTCAACATTGCCAAGTCGCGAATTGCATCTTCTTTACACAACGTATTGTTCGACAAGATTTCGTTTTCGATCCCTTGTTTTGATTTGTTGTTGTCCACCATCGCACCCATTTCAGTATTCCCTACTACTAGGGCACCCTGCATCGCTGAGTAAGAATCGCCGACAACTTTCACACCACGTTTTCCAATTTCTTCAATATGTGAAGCAAAGTCAATGTGGTTGTTCCCAAATCCTTCAGTCGTTACAATAGCTCCGTCAATATCCATCGCTTCAACAGTCATACCTAGACGTTTTGACACATAATATTTTTCCGTATTTGCTTGTGGTGAACCAACAAACATAATACCGACTAAATCAATTTCTTCATCATTCATGGCTTCAATCACCAATGGTTCTCTCCAGTAATGACGAGAAGTTTCCTTCGATGCAGGCCCAATACATGTTAAGGCATGGATACCGCCATCTAAAACTTCAGTTGGAGCTAACATAATTGGCAAGTTCCCAAGGTCAACGTTTGGTTTCGCACCTAACGTTCCCACTGGTTCAACCGGCATAATCAAGTTGTCGTGCATTGCTCCTTGACCCATGATTTCTTTTACGATCAAGACCCGTTTGTTGCCACGACGACGTGTTTGAACAATTTCTTCTGAGCTTGCTACCAAGGATTCGTCCGCTTCTTTAATGGCTACGCGAATTTCTTGGGCAATGTAATCAGACACTTTATGAGCAGCCAATGGTCCTGGACGTTCCATGTTGGCATGTGCTTTGATGGTTACTTGCGTTTTAATGAAGATTTCGCCTTTTTCTGGTGCACCAGGACGACCCCACATGATATTGCGGTCTAATTCACCTTCCGATGAACCAAATTCCCCGATTTGTACCCCATTAGCATCGGTACCAGTCACGACTAATACGACGCCATCCAAGACGCGGGTAACCCCATGGCCGATTTCACCTTCTGCTTTAGCAGCAATTGGCTGTACGTCCATGATGGTTTCACTATATTCTTCATAACGATCTGGTGTAATAATTTCAAATGTCATGCCTTCTACCAATTCTTCTAATTCAACGGCTTCGGCACACATATCTTCCATTTTACGTAATGTTAAGGTTGTTCCTTCGATTTTGGTTTCATCGCCAAATTCAACTTTGTCAATTTTTAGATGATCCCGACGTACGGAACGAACCACTTGTTCTTCGACTTTTTCTTCTGCCCCCGCAATCGGTGCTTGCGGTGCAGGTGCGGCTGCTTGTTGTTCTGCAGGAGTAGCAGGTACTGAAGGCATTACGCCCATTGAACCGACTACTGACATAGGAACCTCTAAGTCAATGCCTCTTCCTTCCGCAATGTGAATTTTGATGGTTTGTCCTCCATAAGCAGGTACTGGAGGCACTGGATGAACAGGTGCAACAGGTTCAGGAGCTGCTTCTACTGTAGGCTCTGGTTCAGCTGGTGCTGCCGGAGCTTCCTCTGCAACCTCTTTTACCCCATCAAGAACTTCTCTCGTTAAAGGAATCAAAGCATCAGTTGTTTCCTTTAGAGTCGTGCCAAGTACTTGTTCGATTGTTAACACGTTTTCAGGAATCTCTAGTAATCCTGAATCTTCCAAATCTTCAAAGATCGCTGGATCTTCTAAATCATCAGGCGCGATCACTTTCCCTGCTTCTGCACGGCAACATAATACTGCAGGATCTTTTGCATGTTCTTTAGCAGTTTCTGCTGTAATAGACATTCGTTAATTCCCCCTAAAATTTTTCTATTTCGTCGGTAATTTACGATATAGTCTGTGCCCGTCTGCCCGCAGTACGTGATCAGTGTGATGATAAACCGGAACTCCTAACCTAGGAGCTACACCCATGACGGTGTTTGTTCAATCAGAACAGGACCCGGTCATTACTACCTCGGCTCCTTGTTTCTTCAAGGCTAATACCGTTTGAGCTTGACCCGGACAAATACCTGGTAAGGCACACCTATATCTTCCATTTACTTCTACCATTCGCTTGCAACGTTCTGCAGCAACAACTTCGGCACCCATGTTATTGACAATTTCGGTCATGCGTTCGGCTGAACCGCCGCACTCACATATCAATAAACCGACTTTACGATGTTCTTGTGGAAATGGCATAGCAACTAAGACACCGCCGCTAGTTTTGGTAATTGGTGTGGTTTCCTCACCGCTGCGACCGGTCATTGGTCCGCCGATTACAATTTCGCCATGAGGCTCGACGTAACCGCCAACATTATTAATCAAGGTCTTCACCGGTGTTCCGATTGGTACATCCACAAATACTGTTTCCTTTTGCTTCACTCGACCGGAAACCGTCACATCCTTGTCAATAAACGGCTTACGATCTTCAATCGCTTCTGCAATTCGTTTAATTGTTTCCACATTATCAACGACCGCTCCTACTGCGATAGGAATCTGGCCTGGTTCCAAAATGACATCCATCACTTCACGAACAATCATCCGTTCATCCCCAGCTGGATAAATATCCGGCAATTGATAGACTTCGATATTCGCTTCTGACTCAACAGCTTTAATCATCCGCATCACCAATTGACGATGCTTAGCTTTGACGGCAATCACACCTTTTGGCGCTTGCGTCATTTCCATACAATACTTCATTCCGCGAATTAACTGATCAATGTGTTCACCCATTTGTTTCACATTATGAGCAAGCAGCGCTTCACATTCTGCGCCGTTAGCAATGAACAATCCTTCGGGAATCTCACAGTTAAGCTTCAAGTAAGTCGGAAAACCAGCTCCGCCAGCCCCGACAACGCCTGCTTCCTCCACCGCTTTAATCATGGTGTCGGTGTCAGGAATCGGAACATAGCTGGAAAAATCCTGCTCCTCATCAATCATGAGAACCACATTTTCCTCGCTGACATCTACGACTTTCCCAGAAAAACTGCTGTGAATGTTGGCTCCAAGACCATTTGGCTCCGCAACCAGCTGACCTCGTTTGACCATTTCTCCTGCTTTGACAATCCCTCGGCAAGGAGCACCTACGTGTTGTTTTAATGGTATAAGAATCTGTGTCAAATTATTTCACCTCCCCCGCTTTTATCTTGTTCGAACTTGAGCAAATCAGCCGCCCTTAGTTCAAATAAAGCATATCACAACCAACAATTTTAATAAAGGTGATTTCCAAGCTTTTATCTTTTTTTCTTGATAATTTTATCCCTGAAACTAGTCTTTTGGCTAATTATTTTTAAGGTTTACTATAGAACGATCTAAAAGGTGCTTAACATCAAGAAAACGCTATTTTTTCGTATAAATGAGCTTTTTTGTCTAAAAAAGTATTTTCTAATCTATTTCTTTCTGTATTTTAATACAGTTATTTATAATCTATATCTATATAGGGAATTCGTTATTTAAGTCTCCACTTTAGTCAGCGATTCTTCTTATATTTTGTAAATATTGTTTATTATTTATCCTTAAATCCGTTATGAAAATGAATATGTAGAACAATTCACATAAAACCGTTTACCACTAGATTAATACAAATTATATTGGCTTAGTTTATTCCTTTAATCGTTTAGCAGTTTTCATAGTTCCCGACAAAAAAATAGACCTCCGAAGAGATCTATTTTGTCAGTTATTCTGCTGTTTCCAATTTATCCAAGCTCTTGCTGCCAAACCATAAAATTAAGCCTAACACAATAACGATTACAGCTAAGATACCATAACCTCTTTGGAAATCTCCAGGTACGTCTGTTTCCAAGAAAGCGTATATCACTGGATAAATCATTTGTGAGAAGAATACGGCGATCGTCCACACACCTAGTAGCAAGCCCATCAATTTTGCTGGAGCAAGTTTAGAGATAAAGGAATTTCCCAGAGGGGAGAAGATCATTTCTCCTAATGACATTAGTAAGCTTACCATGATTAGCCAAATAATGGATGTGGCTCCGTTACCAATCATATCAGCAACTACCATAACAACATATGAAATGCCCACTAAAATCATACCTAATGCTGTTTTTTTGAACATACTCATATCACCTTGCGGACGTTTAGCTAGTTTTGTCCATAAACGACCTAAGACCGGTCCCAAGACAATACAGGTTAAAGCATTCATTGAATCAAAGTAAGAAGTTGGCACTTTGAAATTGCCGACTAACCAATTGGCACGTTCAAGGAACCCAGCTCCATCTCCATGTCCAAAATAGAAGTAAGCAGGCATATATGCCATATACCAAACAGTCCAGAAAACAACTGAGAACAAAGTAACTAAGATAATAGCAAAAATACGTTTCCAGTCGCCAGACGTCAATTTAGTGTTTTCTCCTTCTGCCTTTTTACCGGCAGACTCAAATTGGCGTTGATCAATTTTAAATGGTTTCTTGCCAGCTTCTCCTAATGAACGACCGTTTAGTATGAACCATAGTGCATCAACAAACAGTAACACTCCGCAAATCATAAAGACGAAATTAAATCCAAACGGTTCAATCAATAATACTAAAAATGTTGTACCTATAAATGATCCAATATTTACGAAAGAATATTGGATAGAGAAAGCTTCGTTCAGTTCTTTTTCATCACTGAATAAAAGACCATTCACACCTGACAGATTTCCCTTAAATAAACCTGTACCAACAGCAACTAAAATGATCATTGCCCAAACCATAGCCATGGAGCTTGCCACCCAAGTCAACATATAACCGGCACCCATCATCAACATCCCTGCAGCTACACAAAGTCGTGGGCTCAACCAATAATCGGCTAGTAAGCCGCCAAATGTAGGAGTAATATATGTTGCAGCAACAAACCAAGCTGAAATTTGCACGCCTTGAGCACTTGTCATCCCTAACCCGCCTGATGCAGCATTTGTTGCAATCCAAATTGCCAGCATGTATTTGGCTGTATAAAAGGCACATCGTTCAAAGGTAAATCCGAGCGCACAGACATAAAAGCCAAATGGTTTCTTCTTTTTCACTGGAGTTGTATCCATTATCATTCCTCTTTCCCTAAATAATTTTTAGTCGTTTTCTGCAAGCCAGGCTTCCAGGATGTTGACATACTTCTCACGTTCTTCCACAAACGGCATGTGACGACTGTAGGCAAACAATTCCCATTTGGCATTAGGAATCGCATCATACATGGTCTTGGCCACAAGTGGTGTGGAAAGATCGTTGGTGCCGCTAGTGATCAATATTGGCATGTCAAGGGTCGGCAGCTTATCAGTATATTCATAAGGCTGCAAAGTGCCGGTTGGAGAATATTCATTTGGACCCCAAGCGGTGATATAGCTTTCGGTGCCGGGAACTTTTTCTCGCCGCAATGGTTCTGGTGAGTCTTCGGTTGGCACGGCTGCTGCGTGGCGAACCATGAAGCGATCGTTGGCTGCTAAGTAAGCCGGATCGTCGTACACACCAGTTTCTTCCGCTTTGGCAATGGCTGCTTGGTCTTCGTCAGACATGAATTTAATCATACGGTGCTGCTCTTGCGCCCAAAGTGAAGCCGAGGACAAGGTGCTGGACAGGATCATACTTTTAATGCCTTTTGGTGCATAATCGCAGGCATAAATAATTTCCAGCATGCCGCCCCAGGATTGGCCCAATAGATGAACTTCATCCAAGCCAAGATGCTCCCGCAGTGCCGCGAGTTCGTTGACCCAAGTTTCTTTCGTCCATAGAGATGGATCGGATGGTACCGCTGATTTGCCGCAGCCTAGCTGATCGTACATAATCAATTGCCGACCATCGACAGCCATATCGTCTAGCACTTCGAAATAGTTATGGGTGGAGCCGGGGCCGCCGTGGAGTAAAATCAGCGGTTTTTTATTGCCGCTGCGTTCGCCTACCACACGGTAATACGTTTGATGTCCTAAATAAGGCATGTAGCCTTCTTCTAATTTCATACTTCATCCTCCTGACAGTTTCTAGAAAAGCTTCTATCCGCAATTACTTGCGGATAGAAGAGAAAAATCGTTTAGCCGACGATTTCTAGATCTTTTGGATAGTGGTTCAAGTTTTCACAGCCATCTTCAGTAACAATGACTAAGTCTTCAATACGCACGCCGACTTCACCTGGAATGTAGATGCCTGGTTCAATCGAAAAGACGTTGCCGACTTCAGCTACGTTGTCGTTAGAACCAGAAACATCACCCGTTTCATGGCATTCGATTCCGATAAAGTGCCCTAAGCGGTGAGTGAAATACTCGCCGTAGCCTTTTTCCGTGATGTAGTCACGAGCAGCTGCATCGATATCTGAGAATTTCACTCCTGGTTTAACTAAGTCGATGGCACGTTGGTTGGCTTCTTTGACGATTTCATACACTTCACGACCTTTATCAGATACTTCTTTATAGAAGAAGGTCCGAGTTAAGTCAGAAGCATAAGAGTTTTTAACTCCACCGATATCCAGAATCACACTGTCTCCTGGTTTTACTTTAGAGTCATCGGTTTCGTGGTGAGGATCTGCCGCATTGGCACCATAACCTACGATTGGATCAAAAGAGAAACCGCTGTTACCCAACTCTTTATAAATCCCAGCTAATTTTTCCGCCATTTCAGCTTCAGTTAATTCTTCAGGTAATAGTTTTTTTAGACGATCTACTGCGATTTCATTGTCCGCTTGAGCATCTCGCATTAATTGCTTTTCTTCTTCGTCTTTGATCGCTCGAACTGCGTCGGTTACTTGTGAGCCGTTGCCTAATTTAGCATTTGGTACAAGCTCTAGTAAGCGTAACAAGAATTGTGCCGGCCAATTTTTGTCGACACCAATTTTTTCGTCAGTATTAACATATTCCAGAACTTTTTTCACTGCATCATCGGTATCATCGATAAATACTTTTTCCACACCCAGATCTTCTTCGATTGGGAATAATTTGTTAATGATCAGTGTATTTTTACCTTCTGGAGTAATGACTAATACTAACAATCTTTCACCTGGATGAATCCAACGACCGGTTAGATAAAAAATGGTTGCAGGATCAGAAACTAGCAATTGCCCGTACCCTTGTTCCTTCATTTTTTCAATTACTCTTTCCACGCGACGTTCCTTCAAAATAGTTCACTCCCTCGATAGATTGTTTGCCTTTGCGGCTATTAAAAACAGCAAAACTACTGTTTAAAATCTGAATTTGAACGCGAATAAAAACCTGTCAAAAAAAGACACCCTTAGTAAAACCAAAAAAATGCTTGCTCAACCATTCACCTAACACAGGTTTAAAATAACCATATAAAATGAACAATTTCAAGCTTTTTTACATAAAAAGATGTTTTTTTCTATTTGCTTCCGCTTACATAAGTTTACTACAATTTTTTGTCAATTTAAACAATTCTTTTAAATTTCCTCCAAAATTCCGTACTTTTTTTAGCTTTGTCAAAAACTTTCCAAATAAACGCTATATTTTTTTTCCTCATGAATCTCTTATTAGCTAAGGAAATCATCAAAAACATTATATTATAACTTGATTAAAAAACTCTTTTTATAACACATATATTCTAATCGCAATCTTATTTTGTGATTTGCTTAACTTGATCCCGTATTTTTTTAAAACTTTTAGAAACTATGAGTAGTTGTCTATGTCTAGCAAGAAAAGATACAAATGTCTTTACACCTTTACTCGCTAGACCTTTTTTGCTCAAAAAAAAAGATAGAGCACTCTAGTCTCTATCTCAAATTAAAATAATTATAAATCGACCGATCATATTTTATTCAAAGCCTTTTGTCTCCTTCGATAGGAAAAAAAACACTTCGGAGATAATTCGTAGCCTACTGTGATGCCGATTGAGATAGCAATTGCAATTTTTAGCACCTGCACACCGATTTGTGCTGCTTCAATCGAATCACCAATAAAGAAGTTGTAGGTAAAATTATATACACCCATCCCAGGTACTAGACAGAAAATACCACAGATCAAAAAAATGGTCACTGGCGCTCGTAAAGCAAAGGAGGCTTCTCTGGATAAAACAATCAATACTAAGGAAGCAATAAAGGTTGCGGTAATTGGGGCAGTCCAAAACTGCATAATCAGCAGATAAATAAACCAACCCAGTGCGCCAATAATGCCACAAAGCAAATAATATTTTTTCGGTGCTTCAAATAAAATTGCGAAGGATATTGTACCTAAAAATCCCGCTACTACTTGAAATATCATATTTGTCATCTTCTTATCTCCTCATTAATAAAGTGTTCTATTTTCTCGAGAAAAATGAGTTCCCCTCCGCATTTACCATTTTACGTTAACCAATTAAAAGCTGTTAAGACTAAACCAACCCCTACTGACACACACAATGCGGTTATTAAGGCGTAAATCATTTGTCCCCAGCCTGAGCTATAATCTTCATTGAACAAGTAGCGGATACCATTTACAATGGCAACTCCCGGTAGTAATGAAATAATTCCGCCAGTAACTAAACTGGTCAGCTGCAAGACTGGAAAAAAATGTACAAAGATACAAGCTAACGTACTAACCCATATGCTACAAGTAATATTCCAAATGATTTGTGACATATTAAATTTTGGTGCAATAAAAAAACTATAAAATGCTAATAGAAATCCTAATATAAAAGCTCCAGTAGCATCCCAAAATGTTCCGCCGAATATATAACAAAAACTGGCGCTACCAAAAGCATAAGCAAAAAATTTCAATCCAACCGAGGCAAAATGCTCTTGCTTAATGATATCTAAGCGTGCTTTTGCTTCTTCCGGTGTATATTTTTGTTCGGCAATTCTTCGCGACAACGTATTAATTTCCTCAATCCGTCCAAGGTTTATTGGTGAAATCGGAATATCTCGCACTCGTGCTTGAACGGTTTGATCCTTTAAACGGGCAGTCATGAAAATACCATTAATTAGAACAAAACTGTCGAACTCTTTTAAGCCCAATGCATCTGCAACATGGCGAATAGTACTTTCAATTCGAACAATCTCTGCGCCATTTTTCAGCAACGTTTCACCAATATCATATACAAAATCAAAACGTTCACGCTCATTCATCCGCCATGCCTCCTTAATTGTTATAGAAAAACAACGACAGCGTCTGCTGTCGTTGCCCTAGTATAGCCTATTTACCTCTTACAATTCAATCAAATCATGAGAAATACTGATCATATTTTCGTAACCATCATCAGTAATCAAAACTTGGTCTTCAATTCGCACGCCGCCCCAGTCAGGAATATATATGCCTGGCTCGATGGTCATGACCATACCTGTTTCTAACACATCGTCATATTGTTCATCAATATATGGCAATTCATGCACGAACAAACCAATGCTATGACCAATATTACGGTAGGTGTATTGCGGATATTCAGTTCCTTCTAAAGGTTTCAATGAAGCCTGATAAATGTCACGAACGGCAGCTCCATTTTTCATCACAGCTTCAGCGGCTTCCAAACTTTGTTTTTCATATTCATAAACTTCCCGTTGTTTAGCCGAAGCTTTCCCAACTACCACAGTCCGAGTCATATCAGACATATACCCATTGTACTGGCAACCAAAGTCCATCAGTACAAAATCACCATATTCCACTGCTTTTTTTCCAGGAATCCCGTGCAATAGCGACGTATTGGAACCAGAAATTAGAATATTCCCATAAGGTTGTGTGTCCGCTCCTTCTTGAACCATATATAAGGATAGTTTGGCAGCAAGTTCTTTTTCCGTAACTCCTACTTTAATATCTTCTAAAATTCGATTAAATGCACGACAAGAAATTTCACAAGCATTGCGCATGTATTGGATTTCCTGTGGTGATTTGATGGCCCGCATTTTATCGATGACGCCGCCAGCTTGGATAAAATCAGCTGAGGTTTTGTCGTTAAAATCCGTGTACATATCATAGGTTAAGTAGTCGGCTTCAAAGGCAATTGTTTTAATTTTTTTCTCTTCAGCTAGGCGCGCCACGGTGTCGCCAACAGTCTTGCCTGGCAATCGCCAGTTAATAATTTCATAGTCAGGCACTTCGATGTCTGCTTGTTCGGTATAGCGTGGATCCGTTAAGAAAAACTGCTCCTCCTTAGTCAGTAGGATAAAAGAATCATCCCCTGTCCAGCCACTGGTAAAACGAACATTGACTCTCTTAGCAATGAAAAAAGCGTCTACATTTTCTTTTTGCAAATACGCACGAATCTTCTTTTCATTCATCATTTTGCATACCTTCTTCTCTTTTATTCGCTGAAACAATCCCTTGTTTCTATCCCTAGAGTAGCAGTCAAACTTTCCATGGTCAAAGCGTTTTCAACAAAAATAAGGAAATTCTCATTTTGACTGCATGCGTTCTTTGGTCTTTGATTGCATCGGGCTTTCGTCAATTTCTCGGTGTAGAAAATAGGAAATGACGGTGCGAATAATCACGATTAAGGCTAGTTTGATGATGTCCTGAAAAGTAGGATTAATAATCGATTCAATGATATCGGCAATGATTAATACCTCCAAGCTTAGCAACACATAGCTACCTAAATAGGCTTTGATAAAATTATTCTCTAACGCAATCTCCACCTGATCGGTTCTTTTTTGAATCAAGTTTTTGAAAAAATCAATACAGGCCGTCGCCGCTCCCCACAAAATGATAAAGATCGAAACCATGTTCAATAAGAAAACAATCACTTGGAACGCTGGCATTAAAAATACTAAAAATTGATGGGTAAGATCATCCATTATTTTCCCCCCTCGTATTAAGGTTAATTCTTTCACGAAACGCCTTCATCGTTTCAGTGAATAAGTGCTTAGGTTGGTAAACCAATTGTATTTGATTGTACAATCGCTGGTGGTAAAATGGCAAACAACAGACCTTTTCTTGATAAATTGATTTTTGAACTAGTCGTTTAGGCAAAAACGTAATCCCCGTACCAGTAGCTGTCATGGCCAACAGTGCTGGCGAGTTGATGCTGGTCATAGTTGGACTAGCCTGCTTTTGCTGCAATTGCAGCCAGCTGTCTAATGTATCACGAATAGCACTGCCCTTTTCTCGTAGGAACAGCGGATATTGTAAAAATTCCTCTACTGTGACTGCTGTTTTTGTTGCCAACGGATGATCGACTGCTGCCACAACCATCAATTCATATTGATCAAAAGGTTCCACAACCAAGTCCTTCTCACCAACTGTTCCTTCCAGCAAAGCTAAGTCTAAATCCTGATTGCGCAAAGCCTTCAAAATCCGTTCTGCCGTATCCACCTGGATTTCTACCTGATGTCCTTGCTGTAAAAAAGACGGAATAATTTCCGGCAGCCAAAAGTTGGCAATCGTCAAATTGGCTCCAAGCTTCATCGGTGCTTGCTTTTCCAGATATTCAGCAAAATCCTCCAACTCTTGGTATTCCTGCAAAAAATGCTTCACCCTTTGATAAAAAGCCTTCCCCGCTGGATTTAATTCAATCGCCCGTCCGGGTCGGTCAAATAAGCGCACGCCGATCTCTTCTTCTAATTCGTGGATGGTTTGACTAACCGCTGGCTGGGAAATAAAGGAGCGGTTGGCAGCCTCCGTCATGTTCTCCACTTCAGCTACCGTCATAAATAATTCCAGCTGTCGTATGTTCATCGATTTCCTCCTTATAAGTATTTAGTTATTGGTTTGATAAATACATTGTATTTCACTTATGGTCATTTGTCTCGTATACTATCTTTAAGGAGGTTTTTTTGTGTCTTCATCTTATTTACGCCTTTTCGGCTATAATTTTTTTATTAGCGCCTTTACCTTTGGTGGCGGCTATGTCACGATTCCCATGATGGAAAAGTATTTTGTCAGTTATGGCGATATCACCAAAGATGAGCTGCTGGATTTAGCCACGATTGCCCAATCTTCCCCGGGAGCGATTGCGGTAAACCTTTCCGTTTTGGTAGGAAAAAAAGCCAAGGGCCTAAAAGGAGCTTTTGTCAGCGGATTAGCTGCCATTATGCCTTCTTTTATTATTTTGTCCCTTGTTTCATTGGCTTATACCGCTTTTCAAAACAATCCCATGATCCGTGCAGTGCTGCAAGGAATGGAAGCAGCAGTGGCAGCCATCATTGTGGACTTAGTAATTGATATGTATATGGCCTTGCGGCGGGAGAAAAAAGTCCTGCTGATGATTTTGCCGTTTGTGGCCTTTGTTGCCAACGCATTCTTCAACGTACACCCGCTGTGGATTTTGCTGGGAACGATTTTAATCCTCTTAATCCAAGCGAAAGTTAAAGGGGGCTGCTAATAATGAGCCTCTATTTAGAGATTTTTATCAGCTTTTTCCAGATCGGGATTCTCAGTATTGGCGGCGGGTATGCAACGCTACCATTGATTCAAGCAGAAATCGTTCAACAACAGCAATGGCTGACCTTGCAGGAGTTTAGTGATATTGTCACTATTTCCCAAATGACTCCAGGACCTTTGGCAGTTAACAGTGCTACATTCGTTGGTTTGCGAGTGGCAGGAATAGTTGGTGCGATAATCGCAACCGTGGCCTGTGTTATTTCCGGCTGTGTTATCGCACTACTCTTAGAAAGATTGTTTACAAAAAACAAAGAAAATGTCACGCTACAACTGGTTTTTTCTGGATTAAAGTCAGCTACAGTGGGTTTGATCGCCGCAGCAAGTTTGTCCATGATTACCTTGGCCTTTAGTGGAACGTTAAATTGGTTTGAGGTGGATCATCTAAACTTTATTGCTGTCGTACTATTTCTAGTTTTCTTTCTATTATTACGGAAGAAGAAAATAAGTCCTATCTCATTACTGATAGTTGCCGGAGTCTTAGGATTTTTCCTATATTGATGCCTGTTTCATGTGAAACTTCACAAAAAAACTACCTCAAAGTGCTGATAATAGCATTTTGAGGTAGTTTTTATTTGTGTCGACTACGTCGGGAGCGTGAAACTTCCGGTGTTGTATTTTTCTTTTGCATCTTTTGATTAACTGATTTCTTCAAGGTAGGTCCTCCCCCACCAATGGTAACTTTATGAACTAGCAAATTTGCTAAAAAGCCCGCCAGCCAAATCCACAAAAACAATTGAACTGGAAATAAAAAGAGAAACAAGCAAGCTGTTGCAAAAGGACGTTTCATAATTACAGCACAAGCACTAGCCGTAAAAATAGCTACTAACAAGCCCGCAGAATATGGAAATACCTTGATCAACGCCATTGCTACCGCTACACTAGAGAAAATCATTGGGAAAATCGTTCCTCCGCGCCAGTTACAAGCTAGACACACCATTGTAATAGCGACTTTACCAAAGGCAATCAATAAAATAATCAACAAGCTCATGGTCTCTGCTTGACGTGTGAAGGACAGTAAACTGTGTTCGCCAGAGAAAAGAAAATAAGGAGACAGCATCCCTAAAATTCCTAAAAGTACACCCGCAGTAATTGTCAACGGCAACGGACGCCTAATTCGTTGATTGATTCTAGTTGCCTGTTCTTGCATCCATAAAAAGAACTTACCAAAAAATGCCCCCAGAATAATCGTTGGGATTAAAAGCAAGATACCTTGCCAAGACAAATCAGTAGCCATTCGTTGGATAGCAAAAACTTGTTCACGATTTGGAAATAACCCGTAAGTGATTAGATAACCAATAAAACCAGTAAATGTAGCAAAAATAAATAATACGTATCGTTTCAGCTTACTTTCGGTGATTGTTTTCAAATCATCTTTTTCTATTGCACTGCCAACACCAAATAGTGGTGCGGTAAAGATGACGCCAAGGACTGTTCCAATGGCAAATTCTAATAAATCTTTTCGTTGCGGCAGACTAACTTTGAATCGATCGCAAAACAGGGTTACTACCCCACCGACAATTATAATCAAAGCTGCTTCAGGACTGACACTTGCACCAAACAGCAACACCAACATCGCACCAAGAATGTTAAAGAGCAATTGCCCTTTTCTATATTCAATACGTCCGGTTTTTCGCAACGCGCCACTTGTATCCGATAGCATTTGCGGGTATTTGCCAACATGTTCAACGAAAAAGCCAATAGCAATTCCGCCCAGTGAACAAATAATCAAAGGATAGATAACAGGATCTCCCATAGCATGTGGAATAACTTGCCACAATAATTGGGTCCCCAACTCTACTATTCCCATGAATAAGGCAGCTACTATCCCTGCAATCAGACCCATACCACCGCTGTAGGCAAATGAGGTTCCGGTAAACTTATTCATAACTCAAACCTTTCTGAATAGACTCTGCTACATTATAGCAGAGCTTGGCCCTTTTACGAGCGATATATCGGATTTTTTAGTTCATTTTACCCGATTTTATTAAATTTTTCTTTACTAAAGACGTGTTTTACCCCAGAAAGTGTCTTTTCCAGTTCAGGAGTCAGCTCATAGTGATCCAACAAATACTGCCGGGTTTTCTCGGTAAAATAGCCTCGCATGAAGGCAAAGAAGAAGGCCTCTGGATTCCGAACTTTGTTAAAGCGGTACATTTGTTCCATAGCCTTAGCTATAGCATCTGCTAAGCCATTTTTGTAATACTGATTTTCCTCAAAGGTTAAAACTTCCGTTTCAGCAGGTAGTCCAGCCTTTAGAAACTGCTGATTGCTGACATATTTAGCTTTAAAAATGGTGTCTACAAACCACTTAGCTTTGTCATACTTGCCATCGCAAAACGGCAGGAAGCGTTGAAAAGCCACGTTTGGAATTAATTGGGCATAACGCGACTGCAGCCCGGCAATTAGGGCTGATTCTTTATCCACCTGTGGATAACTCACCTGATGAGCACCGCTTTCTGTTGCACTTGTTTTATTTGTTGGTTTATTTACTAGCTGTTTTTGTGTACTTGTCGGTAAATTTTGCGTCTGCGTGTCCGCAGAATTTGCGTCTCGTGATTCTGAAAGTGCTGCGGCTGTTTTTTCCGTTGCAGGTAGAACCTTTTTACTGGTTGTATAGTTTTTAAAGGCTAGTTTCACAGCTACATTTTCTGCTGGGGCTTCAGGATTTGCCACATAAATCCGGTAGTTTTTCAAACCATGACGAAACACCTTGATTAAACCTTGCTCTGCCAAGCGGTTTCTCAAGTTTGTAATTTTTCGCTCAGAAACTCTTAATAATTCTGCGGCTTCATCATTGGAAAAATAGATATAGGGAAGGCCCTTTTCGTCCAGCCAGCTGCCATCCTGCTGACTGTTGTAAATGCTGCAAGTCATGCGCATTGTGTATAACGCATGCAGCATCATTGCTTCAATCGAAAGATTTTCGTATTTAGGGTTGTTGATAAGATTCAAATCAATAGGTAAATAATTCCCGTTAGGCAAATTATTCACAGTCATTGTGTTAAAAGACATGCCAATCGCTCCTTGGATTTTAAATCGAAAAAAATCTTAAGGATTTGAGAGCCGTCACACTATAAATGATTGAGAAAACAGTGATTTTATAGTATACTAAATAGAGGTTAGTTAAACGCCAATTTTTCTAACCGGTTGCTAAATTTATATGTGACATGCTAATTCGCCAAAATTAGCTCAAACCTTGGGAGTTTAAAGATCGCCAAATCTTTAGACTCTTTTTTTCGTTTATTGTTTACATGTATTAGAATAATGGATAAAAAGCGCGTTGTAAAGCGATTTGTTGACATCTTTTTTTGAGGTTAACTTTTATAAAAGTTACGAAGTGATTTATGGTTTACTTTAATACTAGAGATAACTTTATATAAGTTTACCGAAAATAAAATTTAAGCTTGTATAAAGGTAAACCTAAATTGAAGTAGATGAAGTAAGGGGCAGCTGTTGAGTGTGGAAAAACCCTTTGAGAACAGTTGGTTTTAAAAAAAGATATCCACAGGTAAGAGTTATCCACAGCACATCAAAAGTAAACCTTAATCAATGATCCCTCCGTTAAAAAAGTAAACTTTAATATATATAAGCAAAGAAAAAAGTAAACCCCAAATCATCGGGTAAAGATGATTAGAGTTTACTTTTTTTAATTCTTTTTCTCATCGTTTTCTAATTCTGCGAATAATTTCTGATATTTCGGCTTCTCTTTGTACTCTTCCATCGCCGTTTCTTCTACATGATTCAAGAAATCGCGGTCATCTTTTGACAGTTCTTTCTCAATATAGTATTCATACAACCAATCGAACATTTTATCTGGGGTAAACCCATCAAACTTAGCATTAATCAGGTTCTGAATGCGAATTTTGGTGCGAGCCGAAATTTTTTGCATCTCTAACGCCTTCAAACGTGGATCGTAGTACTGCCTTTTACGTCCCCTCTTCCCCACTTCCTCTTCAGATGCAATGGTCGGTGTGGACTGCGGGACTTGATACTTCGGCGTTTCAAAGAAATGGCTGCGATCAATCGTGTTTTCAGGCTTTTTAGTAGGAACTTTTTGGATCGGCGCATTGGCCAGTAAGTCCTTGGAACTGGGTTTGGCTAAAGGTTTCTCGATTTGTTCCTGATTGGAGTATTCTGACATCTTCTCAATGCCCTTATTCTTCTTGTTCGCCGTCAAAAGCGAGTCTAGCTTCATCTTTTTCGCCATTTAACGTCTCCCCTATTCGCCTGATAATAAGTAGCGATGTTCATCAATCTCGTCCAAAATATGCACAAAAACCTCATGAGCACGGTTATCCCACTGCTCCACCTTGCCATTTTTATTGATATCGTAAGTAATCCCAGAACCATCATAGCGTTTCAACCGGCTTTGATTCAAAACGACGGTGTTCAGCAAGTGATTGCCATAGATTCCTTTTGCAGCTTCATAGATTTCTTGGTCGACAGAGTCACGCTTTTGCATCATAAACGGAATGATCCCAACGACTTCTAACTCTGTTTGGTACTGATCAATGAAGAAATTCATGTAATCAATGTAGTTTTGCGCACCCTTAAGGGATTTAACCTGGGTTTGCAGAATGACAATTACATACTCGGCTACGTACATCGCAGCATTGGAATACGTACTAATTGTCGGGGGTACATCAATGTAAATGACATCGTAAACCGATTTTAGCGGTGAAATCAGCTTGTCCATGTACTGGAACTGGGACAGCTTGTCATTTGGAAACATCGAGATCATATAATCGGGAAAATCTGAAAATGAAATGTTTGCCGGGATCAGATCCAGATTAGGCATAATATTATAGATAGAACTGGAAATGTCACCGGTACGGACCGCTTCCCAAATGGTCGAATCAAATTCGTCTGGTAAATCACTGTTCCCAAAGTTTTCGGCGGTAATGGATAAGACATCGCTGGTATTCCCCTGTGGGTCCAAGTCGATAACCAATGTTTTGCGATTCTTTCTGAAGGCACTCTCAAAAGACAGCATTTGTACAGTGGTTGATTTACCTACCCCACCTTTAAAGTTTCCGACGACATATGTCTGGGCTTTCTTTTCTGGCATATACTACTCCCCTATCTTGTGTGAGACTCTTTTAAAGTTTACTATAAATCTGAGCAAAAGGCAATACGGTTTACTATAATAAAAAAAGTAAACTTCAATTAGTTAAAGTAAACCAATTCTGTTCTGGAGGTGCAGGAAGAATCTGATTCATTGAGGTAAACTTTATTATTTAGCAAAAGAAGTTTACCTTATTAATTTTATAAAGTGTACTTTAAATACTAAAGAGGTTTACTTGTTATTTATTAAGGTATACTTTATCAATATATTATTACTTCTATTATAGTCTTTGTCATATAAAAAAGTAAACCTTTAGATATATGAGGTAAACTTCATTCATATAAGAAGTATACATTATTTTGTTTTCTAATGAAAAAAGTAAACTGCAAATAGCTAAGATATCTATTATTTGTGTTTAAAGTAAACCTTAGACTTGTATTGACTCTACAACCATGCGCTTGAAAGTATACTTTAAATAAATTGTTTAGAGTTTACTTAAATGATTAAGATGACCTATACGGTTTACTTAATAGAAAGAAGCGCTTTGAGGCTGCAGATCAACAATAAGTTTTGCGGTATACTTCATAACTGAATATATAAAGTAAACTCTATAGACAATAAAGTATACTTTATAATAAACCTTAATACGGTTTACTTTTGCTGTAAATACTGATAAATCAACGATTATTTAAGGTATACTCAATTAGAAGATTTCGTGCAGGGTAAACCTTTATTAGTTGCAGTTTACTTTTAATGTTGTTGTTCGAGGCTATTAGGTTTATAGGTAAACTTTATAAAGTAACTTAAAAAGTATACTTTAAATCAAAAGGCTGATATAGCAAGGATAACTATGAAGTTAACTTCAAATATTGATACTGAAAAGGTTTACTTTATATATTAAGGTAAACCTTTTTCAATAGGGTTATCAAGTAGTTATTTAAAGGTAAACTGCAATTATGATAGAATAAAGTTTACTTCTATTGATGGAATGAGATAGATTATTAGTCTGAGAATACTATATCCATAGTGTTTATTTGAAGTAAACTATAATTAGCATTTGCTTTATGGTATACCTCAATATATAAAGTTTACCTTTAAATAGCGCATAGTGTATCAGCTTATTGGCGTATAGAATCGTTCATTGATTTGAAGTAAACTGCTATTAAATAAAAGTAAACCTCAACAAAAAAGGTTTACTTTTATTAAGTCTTGTAGAATGCGTGCTGTAATAGGGTTCGTGGTGAAAATAGGGAAATCTATTAGAGATAAACCTTAATATTAAAAAGTTTACCTCTAAACGTCGTACGAGTTTACGGTATACGCTGCATGCAGGGTTTTGTTGATTTGAAGTAAACTACTATTAATAAAAGTAAACCTCAATAAAAAAGGTTTACCTTTATTAATTATTCGAAAAAAGATTGCTATCATGGGTTTTATTGAGCAAATAAAAAACCTATTAGAGGTAAACTCTAATAGGTTTGAAGTTAACTTTAAATGTTTACGGTAAACTTTATAATGATTCTACGACTTGAATCGCTTGGTAGACCTGTTCTGCAGTGATGTCTGCATCAATCATGTTGAAGGTTTCTTCAGCACAGGCTGCGTGATCGGTACAAGGTTTCAATGAATCTGCGTCAGTAGCAGTCACGTTTAGCTGTGAAAGCTTAGTTGGCAGGCCAGTTGCTTGATAAAACTCCTGTAGCTTCTTGATTTCATCAATTTCATTGGTATGAGCCAGTTGAACTAGGATACCGTAAGCAACTTTATTACCATGCAGCTGATCATGAGTGGATTCTAAGTAAGAAAGACCATCGTGAACCGCATGAGCTCCAGCAGAACGGCCATATGCGGCAGCAAATCCACCTGTTTCACCAGCTAAGCCAACGATTGCATCGGCAACGCGGCCAAAAGCCGGGGTAATTTGTTTGTTTTCTAAGTCTTTGATTCCTTGAATAGAATCTTCTAATAGAATGTCCAGAATAACTTTAGCACTGGCGATTCCTAGGCGAATATAAGCTGTCTTTTCATCAGCTGGCAATTGCTCAGTAATCCCTTTGATTTCGTACCATTTTGCCACGGTATCACCGATTCCAGCGACGAAATAGTCCTTTGGTGTAGCTAATAGGAAGTCATAGTCCACTAATGTTAAATAAGGGGCCTTTTTCATATAGCCCATTTCACGGAAGGTTCTGTCAGGATGGTAAACCGCTACGATTGGAGTAAATGGTGCACAGTTTGAGATCAAAGTAGGGACCATAATTGCGTCAATATTCATCACTTCAGCCACCATTTTACCAGTATCTAACACACGTCCGCCGCCAATAGCTAAGATAACATCTGCTTCGCCAATTTCGTCAGCAATGCGTTGGGCATCTTCGCGACTGGCGCTACCATTGTAGCGGAAAACCGGGTATTCTAGGTCTTTCTTATAGTAATCAGAAAAAATTTGATAAGAAATTGTTCCTGTAACTACGGCTACTTTTCCGAAAGGTTCTAAGTATTGTGGTAAATCCTGTAAAATATTTTGTCCAACGGCGTAGCGATTCGCGCCGGGACGAACTTCTGTTGCTAAATTCATTCAGTGGTCAGCTCCTTGTTTTTTAAATTGAGATTAGTCTAAGCTTTTCTATTATTAAAGTCAACTGTGAAAAAAATGAACAAAGTGGTTGACAGATGAAAAAAAGATGAGTAATATACGTAGCATATCAAAAAGCTAAAAACGTGATGAAGAGAAAAGTACAAGTGATGAAGCATCAAAGAGAGTCTGGGCAGGTGAGAGCCAGGCATGTGGAAGCATTTAGAAAATGGTCTCTGAACGGTGGTGTCGATACGTAGGCACCAACGGGGTAGCGCTCGTTAGACACGCTCTAGTATGAACACGTACTAGTTAAGGCATTCAGCTGCGAGGCTGGTGCGAACAAAGGTGGTAACGCGGGTAAGCTCGTCCTTTTTCTGACTCATTAGAGTGGAAAAGGACGAGCTTTTTTTGCTTTTGGTAAGAAAATAGTAAGCGGCGCTTGCTAAAAAACGGAGGAATTATTGATGAAAAAACATGGAAAACAAGCACTTTTATTAGGAACGATCGCAGCGGCGACACTATTATTTGCAGGATGCGGCAACAATGCTCAGTCAGAAACATTGGACACAGAAAGTGTAACCGTCGGCGTAACCTCGGGCCCTCATCAGGAGATTTTAGAAGAGGTAGCTAAACAAGCGGAAGCGGACGGCTTGACCATCAATATCAAGAATTTTGATGACTACAATACACCAAACACAGCGCTAAACGATGGTGATTTGGATGCTAACAGCTACCAAACGATTCCTTTCTTGGATCAGCAGGTGGAAGACAAGGGCTACGAAATTGAACAGGTATTTGAAACGGTGGCCTTTCCGTTAGGGGCGTATTCTGAACAGATTAAGGACTTAGATGAACTGAAGAGCGGTGATAAGGTGGGCGTGCCGAATGACCCGACCAATGAATATCGGGCGTTGAAGCTGTTGGAGGAAGCTGGCGTGATCACCCTTAAAGATGGTGTGGCAGTTCAGGCAACCAAAAATGATGTGGAGGACAATCCGAAAGATATCGAAATCGTAGAATTAGAAGCCTCCCAGATACCTTCACAGCTGGGGGAACTAACAGCAGCAGTGATCAACACTAACTTTGCCTTCAGCGCTGGTTTAACCATTAATGACGACGCGATTTACAATGAACCTCTAGTGGACAATCCTTACCCCAATGTCTTCGTGGTTCGCAGCAGCAATAAAGACGATGAAGTGGTGAAGGAAATCGAGAAGTATTACCATTCCGACGAAACCAAGAAATTTATTGAAGAGAAATACAAAGGTTCGGTAGTACCAGCCTTTTAAGAGTGAGGAGAGCAGCAGATGATTGAACTAAAGCAAGTGACGAAAACCTATCAGCAAAAAAATAAAACCATCGAAGCCGTGAAGGAAGTCAATTTGACGATTAAAAAAGGCGAGATCTTCGGGGTGGTAGGTTATTCTGGGGCCGGAAAATCCACCTTGATCCGCATGGTGAACTTCTTAGAACCGCCAACTACCGGCGAGGTTTGGATCAATCAGCGGAATTTAAACGAGCTAACTAAAAAGGAATTATTATTGGCACGGCGGAAAATCGGGATGATCTTCCAAGGCTACAACTTGCTTTCCACGGCGACGGTCTATGAGAATATCGCTAAGCCGTTAACCTTAGAAGGGGTGCCAGAAGCGGAAATCAAACAGCGGGTGGAGAAATACTTGACCTTGGTGGGCTTAATGGACCGCAAGGACAACTATCCGGCCCAATTATCTGGCGGCCAGCGGCAACGGGTAGCAATTGCCCGGGCCTTGGCCCATGAGCCGGAGATTCTGCTCTCTGATGAGGCCACCAGTGCCTTGGACCCGGAAACAACGGAATCGATTCTGGAGCTGTTGCTGACGATTAATCAGGAGCTGGGTATCACGATTTTCTTGATTACCCATGAGATTGATGTGGTGCAGCGGATTTGCGATCGGGTAGCTGTGATGGAGGAAGGGGAAATCATCGAAGAAGGCCCCGTGATTCAAGTCTTTACCCAACCTAAAAAGGCGACCACGAAACGATTTATCGGAGCAAACGAGAATTATGATGTGCCGGTGGAAGTCTTAAATGATTACAAGAAGACCGGGCGTCTGCTGCATTTGCAGTTTATCGGCGATGAGGCGACGGAACCGGTACTTGCTCGGGTGGCGAAGGATTATCCGTTGACTCCCAACATTTTAAGCGGCAATATCAGCTACTTGAAGGATCAGCGGCACGGTCAGCTGTTGGTGCAATTGGCAGGGGGCAGCGAAAGCGACTACCAGGGAGCGAAGGAATACATCGCATCCCAAGGAATTTTTATTGAGGAGGTCCAATAATGGCACAATTTTTTGAACAATGGGGGTCCGTCATTTTAGAAGGCTTGGGCCAGACCTTAATCATGGTAGTAATTGGCCTGGGAATCTCCATCATCGTCGGGATTCCTTTAGGGGTGCTGCTGGTGTTGACCCGGCCAGGCGGCTTGAACAACAGTCCAGCGGTTTATTCGATTTCTAACTGGCTGATTAATATATTGCGGTCGTTACCTTTTATCATCATGCTGTTTCTGATTTTGCCGGTTACTAAGTTTATTATGGGTACCACGATAGGTGTGCGTGGCGTGCTGCTGCCGCTGATTGTCTACACGGCGCCATATCTGGCTCGCTTAGTGGAAACATCGCTGCTGGAAGTGGATGGCGGGGTAATTGAGGCGTATCAATCAATGGGCATCAGCAACTTCAACATCATTAAGACAGTCTTGCTGCGGGAAGCTCGCGGCGGCATTATCCGCGGATTGACGATTGCCATGATCGGTTTGATTGGAGCAACGGCGATGGCTGGCTTAGTCGGTGCCGGCGGTCTTGGAAGTATTGCCTATCAGTATGGCTTTTTGCGCAACGAGCCGGGGGTAATGTATGGTACAATTCTGATATTAATTATCTTAGTGCAAATTGTGCAATCGATTGGGAATTTCGTTGCTAAGAGTTTAGATCGGAGTTAATAATATGCGAATAACCTTGCTGCAGCTGGATATCCATTTTGGAGCACCAGCAAAAAACATGTTTCATGTGGAACAGTCCTGTGAAACAGCCGAGCTGGTTCCACACAGTTTAGTGGTTTTGCCGGAGATGTGGAATACCGGCTATGATTTGACCCGTTTAACCGAGATTGCCGATGTGGATGGACAGGAAACACAACGCTTTCTCGCTGGACTGGCTAAGAAGCACCAGATTTACCTTGTAGGGGGCTCAGTTGCTCGCAGACAGGGATCGGAGTATTACAACACTACTTACGTCTATGGGCCATCTGGTGAGCTTCTAGGCAGCTATGACAAAGTTCATTTGTTTCGTTTAATGAAGGAAGAGCAGTTTTTGACGGCTGGAGATCAGCCGTTGGCAGTGGAAATTGTGGATACAGTAGTTTCGCCGGTAATTTGCTACGACCTGCGCTTTCCTGAATGGTTTCGCAAGCAAGCCAGTGAACTGGGGACCCAGCTGTTTGTAGTGCCGGCTCAATGGCCTACGGTGCGAATTGACGCTTGGCGCAGACTCCTGCAGGCGCGGGCGATTGAGAACCAAGCCTTTGTGGTGGGTGTGAACAGGGTAGGATCAGATCCTGACAATCAGTTTGGCGGTCATTCGCTTGTGGTGAATCCTTTAGGAGAAATTTTGCTGGAGCTGGATGAGAAAGAGCATACGGACTCGGTGACGATTGATCTAGCAGAAATTCCAGCGGTTCGCAAAGAAATTCCGGTGTTTCACGATCGCCGACCAGAGCTTTACTAGACCTGAGAGGGTCTTTTTTTATTGCCAAGAGAATAGCAAGTGCTCCTGATAAGCACAACGAGGTAAATGGTTGTAAGCTTTTGGAGTGAACCTAAGAGGAATTTTTAGCTTTTATAGAAGAAAGCGGTATAATAAAGTGAATTGAGTAACAACAGGGGTGGATAAAAATGCGCGGGAAAGATTTATTGACGGCGTTACAAGTTGACGCAACCGGTAGTTTAAATATGCTGTCGTCTTTTACTTATGTCTATGCAGTAATCGATGAGAAACAAACAAATCATCTAGTTGTGGTAGCAACAGATAATAAAATCGAAATCAAATATGAGGCTAAGCAACCGCCGCTAACAGTAATTCAGCTGGTGGAGATATTAAATGATCATAAAGAAGCCTCTCTTTACTTGAAAAACAGTGAGGATCAGCTAATTTATGGCTATCGCTTAGTGGAAGAGGGCATTATTATTGGTTAACTTTTCATCTAGTTGTAACAACTAGATTGAATTATTTTGATAATCATGATATGCTGTTGTTAATAATAAATATGAGGTGAAGTATATGAATGCAGAGTTTAGTCGCAGATATCTAATTGCAAATGAAGTATTGAATGCTGTAACACATGGGATTGCAGCGATTTTAAGTTTAATAGGGTTTACCTTTTTATTAGAGAAGGCTACTACTAGACTTGATTATGTCTCTTTTACCATTTATGGCATATGCTTGTTTGTACTATTTTTCGCCTCCACTTTGTATCATAGCTTGATTTTTACCAAGGCGCGGAAGATTTTCCAAGTGTTTGACCATTGTTCGATCTTTCTGCTGATTGCTGGAACCTATACACCATTTTGCTTATTGCGGATTAAGGGAACCTTGGGGATTGTACTCTTGGTAGTGATCTGGTCGGCAGCTGTCGCTGGTATTATATACAAGAGCTTGACTTTAACTAAACAAAGCAGTGTTTCGAAAATGTCGACGATTTTGTACAACGTGATGGGCTGGGCAGTGGTGATTGCTTTACCGGCTTTATACCAAAGTGTTGGGATTAAAGGTATACTTTTATTGGTCGGAGGAGGACTTTCATATTCGGTTGGTTCGTTATTCTATAGTATGAAAAGCAAGAAATTCACTCATGTTATATGGCATTTGTTTGTTATCCTAGGAGCCTTGTTAATGTTTTTTGTGGTTTACCTTTATTAAATGAAAAGAGCAAACAAAAATCCGCAGAGAATGCGGATTTTTGTTTGCTTATTTACTAGCTTCTTTTAAAGCAATTTCGTACGCTTCGATTTGAGCATATAAACGTTGGATTTGAATTTCATTTTCAATATAGTTAATTGAATTGCCTAAGCTTTCGCTGCGATGATCTTCCAAGCGTTCCACTTCTTTTTTTGCTTCAATTAATTTACTGTTTAAGAATTTTTCCATAATTCCTTCACTCCATTTCTTCTTCTATCTCTAAACTAGCACTTCTGTTTAAAAATTACAAAGATTGAGCTTGAAGAAAAGTTTCTACAGATAATCCTTCTCGGAAAAGTCAGTGTTTTCGTAAGTACCATTTTGACCAAAATATTTATTGTAGCGTTGTTTGAATTTGCGGAAGGTGAAGACTACCAAGAGCTTAATCATGGAATAAATAGGAATTCCGAAAATGACACCCACTAAACCTAATAAATCTCCCATCACAAGTAAAACGATCAGGATTGTTACCGGATGAATTTTTAAACGGTCTCCCATGACTCGTGGCACGACTAGATCGCCATGAAGCATTTGCACGGCGAACCAAGCAATGACAAATTTCAAGACCATAAAGGAAGAATCCTGAAAGGCGATGAACAGTCCAGGAAAGAAGGCGAGAAAGGCACCGATATAGGGAATAATACTTAAAATCCCAGCCGCTATCGCAATCACTGTCGCAAACTCTAAACCAATCACCAAAAAGACAACCCAATAAATAGCCCCTAATAGCAGAGAAGCGATAACCTGTCCTTTTAAGAAGGCCCCCAGCTGTTGATTAGCAACCTTGGTTAGTTCTTGGACATCATGGCGAAATCGAGGCGGCACGATCGCCATAAAAGCTTGGTACAGTTTTTGCGGATTCTTGATTAAGAAAAAAGCGACGATTGGTCCGGTGAATATAGTAATTGCTACACTGGATACTGCTGAAAAAATCGTCCCAATGCCTTGGGCACCTTTTTGCCAGTTGTTGACGATAAAGCTGCTGAAATCTTTGACAATATTATCAATGGACGCCATCGCTTCATCAGATTGGGCCGCAAAAGGTGTATCGTCTAAAAAGCTTTGGATTGTTTGCTGAAAATCATTGAAGAATCCCGGTAACTGATTAAACAGGTCGACGGCTTGCCGCTCAATCACCGGTACTAGCTGAAAACCGCCAATCACTAGTGCTCCCAGAATCACAACATAACTCAAACCGATACTCAACCCACGTGACAGACCTTTCTTACTGAGAAAATTGACAATTGGATTAAATAGATAATACAACAATAAAGCAAAAACCAAGGGCGGCAGAACGGTTGAAAAAATCACTACAGCAGGATGGAAAATAAAAGAGATTTTATTCAATAGATAAATGGTGACAGACAAGAGAGCCACCAAACCGATTAAATAGTAGGAAGTCTTCCCACCAAAAAAATTAATTAACGGAGACTTTGAATCATTTTTCACATGAACACCTCGTTTTCTTTTATAGTAGGTCCTCTACAGTATAACGAAATAATTAAGGGGTGTACATTTGAAAATTTCATTTGGTTTTCAGAATCCAAGAAAAACTACTACAGATTGAAAGCGGTTTTATTTGTGGTATATTTAAGTAGTAGTTTTGTGCTTTACTTATATCATAAAAAGGAGCTGAACGTATGAATTCTTACATTATGTCGATTGACCAGGGGACCACTTCATCACGTGCCATCATTTTTGACAAAGCCGGTAAAGAGGTAGCTTCATCGCAAAAAGAGTTTAAGCAGTATTTTCCTCAACCAGGCTGGGTGGAGCATGATGCAAATGAGATTTGGAACTCGATTCAATCGGTGATTGCTGGTGCTTTGATTGAAGGCGCATTGAAGCCGGATCAAATTGCCGGGATTGGGATTACCAATCAACGGGAAACAACAGTTATTTGGGAGAAAGAAACCGGATTGCCGATTTATCCAGCGATTGTCTGGCAATCCAAACAAACGAGTTACATTGCCGATGAGTTAAAAGATGCGGGTCATTCAGAAATGATCCAAAAGAAAACCGGACTATTGATTGATTCTTATTTCTCTGCTACGAAGGCGAAATTCATTTTGGATAAAGTAGAAGGCTCAAGAGAACGGGCAAGAAACGGCGAGCTGTTATTCGGTACCATTGATACTTGGCTAGTTTGGAAGCTGACAGGGGGCAAGGTGCACGTAACCGATTACACCAATGCCAGCCGGACCATGCTTTACAACATTTACAAACTAGAATGGGACGATGAAATTCTAGGCTTGTTGGATATTCCGAAAGAAATGCTACCGGAAGTAAAATCAAACTCAGAAATTTATGGCTACACTGAAGATTATCATTTCTATGGCAACAATGTACCGATCGGCGGAATGGCCGGGGATCAACAGGCAGCTTTAGTTGGGCAGTTGGCGTTTGAAAAAGGTATGGTTAAGAACACTTACGGTACTGGCGCCTTTATCGTGATGAATGCTGGTGAAGAGCCAATCTTATCTGAAAATGGCTTGCTAACCACCATTGGTTACGGCATTGACGGCAAAATCACGTATGCGTTAGAAGGTAGTATTTTCGTGGCTGGTTCTGCGATTCAATGGCTGCGAGATGGTTTGCGCATGTTTAAGACCGCACCAGAATCTGAAAACTATGCGAAAAAAGTGGAAGACAGCGGCGATGTGTATATGGTTCCAGCCTTTACTGGCTTGGGTGCACCATATTGGGATCAAGAAGCTCGGGGCGCGATCTTCGGCTTAACCCGGGGAACGACGAAAGAGCACTTTATCCGGGCAACCTTAGAGTCTCTGGCGTATCAAACAACCGATGTAGTAAGAACGATGTCGAAAGATTCAGGCACCGACATTAAATTATTGCTGGTAGATGGCGGCGCTTCGAAAAATGATCTATTAATGCAATTCCAGGCAGACATTCTGCAAACACCAGTAGAACGGGCACCATTTTTAGAAACAACTGCCTTAGGTGTGGCTTACTTGGCTGGTTTAGCAGTGGGCTACTGGAAAGACATTGATGAAATCAAGAAATTCAAAGAAGACGGCAAACGTTTCGAACCAGATATGCCGCAAGAACGGACAGATGATTTGTATAAAGGCTGGCAGGAAGCTGTTCAGGCAACTATGCAATATAAACATCAGCCGAAAAGGTAACAAAGTAGCTAGTTAAGTGATTTTCACTTAACTAGCTTTTTTAGGTATTTTTTCTCGATAAACCTCGCAGCATTCTTCCCGCCATCTCCGTGGAAGTCTTCCGCTAATTTAGCCGCCTTTTCTTGATAGCCTGCCGTTTGAATCGCTGTGATCGTCTGCATCAAAGCTTTGGCAGAAAAAGGCTTCGCTCTCAATCGAATGGCATTACCATAGGCTTCGCAGTATTTGAGATTCATGGTTTGTTCTTGCTGGAGGCCATAGCCGATAAAAGGTTTACCGGAAATACAGGCCGTTTGTACTGTCCCTTCGCCGCCGTGAATAATCGAAAAACTCAAGTAAGGCGCCAGCAAAGGAGCAGGCAGTAAATCGGTTATACGGATCAAGGAACCTTGGTAATCGGCGATTTCTTCATCTGACAAGTATTGTTTAATCGGTGCCAGCACCAGGAAATCTGTGTCCTGCAAGACCGCCAAAATGTTGCGGGCCAGTTGCGGATTACCGGAACTGCCTAAAGCAAAATAAACGATGGGCTGTTGGTTTTGCTGAGCCACTTTTAAAGTTGCCTCTAAATCAGGCGGCAACGAATCTGCCAACTGAGCGAAAACCGGTCCGATATTGTGATAATTGGCGGGATAACTCTGCCAGTTAGTGAAGTCGCGAAAGGTGGTGATCAGATTTTCGTCACCATCTAACAGTTCAATGCTGTATTTAGGCAAGGTCAGCTGATAGTTTTTTGCTACTTTACGAAAGGCTTTCGGTTTCCAGGTGATTTTGCTCATCAATGCATCGATAAGTGTTTGGGCATCGTTTTCCAGCTGCGGTCGTGACAGGGCATAAGGCTTCACGTAGACTAGCGGGATTTTGGCGATGCGGGCACTGAGAAAAATCGTGACGTTGGTTCCGGTAATCACAACTTTGGGTCTTTGCTTCTGTAAAAAGTCCAGCTCGCTTTTTACTCTTGCGGCAACTAACTCAGTAGTAAAAGGATTCGTGATACCTTTCATCTGGTCCAACGCAATGATTTGTCTTTCCTGTTCCTTAGTCAAAACCGGCGCCAGCAAAGTAAAAGGAAAGCCGTTCTTGGTAATCAAAGCTGCATGAGTAGTGGAAAAACCGAAAAACTGGCAATTGCAGGAGGTTCGCAGCTCTTTGGCCACTTCGATCATGCGAGTAGTTTCGGCTAGATTAAAGGTAGCCGGGGTAAAGACGATGGTTTGGTTGAACATGGTAGGCTCCTTTTTGACAGTATGGGAAGTATAAATTTTTCACAATTGAAAATGTTATTACGATCCTGTCGATAATGTCCGGCTTCACAAACTAACTTGCCAGTTCCACTTTTGACAGTTCAAAAAAGCTGGTTTATCAGATAATTAAAGCTTAACGAGTATCAGATTTAAACCACTTAGTGGAATGGTATGATTCACGCCCCAAAAGTCGGTTTTTGTAACCTTATCAGTTTGGGGATATATCCGACAAACGTGATAAAGAGCTGGGAAAAATTCTTCATTCTATAAGATGATTCTAAAAGAGCTGGTTTTTCCTTATCCGTTATTCCTTTTATCAAATTTTTTATGTTAATGGCACCTATCTTAAATGAAAACCAGATTTTTGTGCGCAAGAATCCCCTGACGGGTATCTGGTCTACATGATAACGACGACGCAAAATCGACGGAACACCTTCAATACCATTTCTAAAGTGAGCGAGTTTTTGAAACTCTTCGCTTTCCATAAATTTTAGATGTTGCGCTCGTGAAATCTTTTCTTTTGTTAGTCTTACTGTAGCTGCTTGTTTTTGCAATTTTGGTTTACAGGTTTCCAAGAGCGGGCAAGCTTCACAGGTCGCTTTATCAAACCAACCGCAATAAACTTTATGGTCTTTATGGAAACTTCTTTTGTAGGATAGGTGCCCAGCTGGACAACACATTGTCCCGTCTTCATTGATTTGGAATTCTCCTTTTATCGTGTCTGGGAGAAGGCCCGAGAGATTTGTTGGGACAAACCAGATGTTTTGTTTTGAAGCTTGTTGTTGATTGTGAACACTACCAAATGCTCCGTCAGAAATAAGCGTTGTGCGCTGTTGAACCTCTCCGAGTTTCTCTAGAACTTCTTTACAAAAGATCTGATCACCTTTGATATTACGCGCATAGTCATATTGGGAAATGATAGAGCCGTTATCACCAACAGTTTCCACGACATTTCCTACGTAGCCAAAATGATGCTTGCCAGCTTTTTTTCGATAGGTGGCCTCTGGATCATAAGGATTTTGGATACTTGATGCCGTAATTTCTTGACCTGGTTTTTGTTGTGTTTGACCAGCATCATCTGTGAAAGTTTGTTCTTCAAGAACCTGACACAACAGTTGGTAATCGGGTAACTGGTGATAGTTTTCGTTTAATTCTTCTTTTAACGAGACCGCGTCTTGAATCAACTGGTCTAGTTTTTCCGGGGTGTCTCGATCAGTATCATGGTAAAAGACTTGATTGGCATCGGTAGGATCAAGATAGTGCATTTGGTCTTTTGGACAATCCCTATCGCTCATAGATTCGATGGCTTTGACAAGGTTTTGTACGCATCGATACATTAATTCTAGACGAGACATTCTGCGACAATTGGCGGAAACCATCAGACTGTCCATTCGTTTCATTGTTGGTTCAATCTCAAGAAATTGAAGAAAGACTTCGGCGAGTGCTTCCATTTCTTGTTGGAGTAAATCTTCGCCGGTTTCTAATAGGTGAAGATACAGGCGATTTCGGAAACGATTGAAACTATTTTTACTAACTGGCTGTTCGTCAAAACTAGTAGTGTGCAGCGCGTATTGAAAGCGCAGGTCGCCACAAACAATGGCTTCCAGCAATTCTTCATCCGTCATTTGTAGTAATTCTTTTAACAACAATGAGCCAACTAAAATATTGACGGGTGTGTTAGGACAAGAAGCAGGATCTGAACTATACAAAACGGCAAAACGTTCTTCGCAAATGGCAGGAAAAACAATATCTCCGAATCCCTTGGCCCAAGATTTAAGGACGAACTTCTGTGTCCGCTCGGGTGCTTGTTGGAATCGATCATTTAACGAGAGTTGTTGTGAAGAATTTAGTCTAAAAGCCATGATGAAGCCCCCTGTCTACATTTCTTAGCTCTATTATACTACGTTAGGAAGCGTCGCATCTTTACTTTTGGGGTGTGAATCATGGTATGCGTACGAGAATAAAGTGAATTTTTGCAGAAAATTCACTACCGCATTAAGGAGCTATGTCAGCACTAAGCGAAACTTGAGGAGCATCAAGTAGGTACCAATCAGCATCAGCTCCTACGATCGCTTTGTTTCTTGGCAGTTTCTCCAAATTTTAGTCTTATTGCTGTGAGACACAACGATTGCGTAAGCCGCATTGAAGTGGAACACAGTACCTTCACGGTGCTCTAAAGCTGAACGAGTTTGCGAAGCCTTTCTTAGAAAAAATGCGCATCCTCTAAGAAGATGCGCACGTGGTATTTATTTGCGAAGGTCGTCTAAAAATTCGGTTTTCCCGGCCGTTTTTTCGTCCTTCATTTTGATAACACGGGCTGGTGAACCGGCCACAACTGCACCGGCAGGCACGTCTTCCGTGACGATAGCACCGGCAGCAACAACGGCATCTTTTCCGACACGAACGCCTTCTAACACGACGGCGTTGGCACCAACTAGTACGTTGTCTTCGATGATCACAGGTGTAGCACTAGGCGGCTCTAAAACGCCGGCTAACACTGCACCAGCACCAATGTGGGCATGTTTTCCAACGGTCGCCCGGGCGCCTAAAATCGCCCCCATGTCGATCATGGTACCTTCACCAACTGAAGCACCGATGTTAATGATGGCACCCATCATGATGACGGAGCTGTCGCCGATTTCTACCCGATCACGAATTAATGCGCCAGGTTCAATGCGGGCATTAACCGTCGTGATATCCAGCATCGGCACCGCTGAATTGCGGCGGTCGTTTTCAATGTAGCTTTCGGTGATTCTATCTTGCTGTTCTTCCAATAAAGCAGTTACTTCAGGGGCATTACCAATCCAGATCCAAGCGTGACCTTGACCGAAAATTTTTACTTTATCGCTTTTGACGCCGGCCAAATCACCTTGTACATAGGCTTTAATCGGGGTCATTTTTTCTGCGTTTTTAATAAATTTCGCAATTTCATATGGGTCGGTTAAGTTCTCGTGGGTCATTGTCTTCCTCTTTCTATTTTTCGTCAATTAATTGTTCCATGTCATATAAACCAGCAGATTTCTGGCTGACATATTTTGCTGCCTTCACCGCACCGTTAGCGAATATATTACGGGAAAGAGCCAAATGATTTAGTTCGATGATTTCGTCTGGTCCAGCATACAACACAGTGTGCTCGCCAGGGATAGTTCCGCCGCGAACCGCATGAATGCCTAGTTCAGACAAGGGATTGCTTAAATCGTTGCCGTGACGGCCGTAGATATAGGTTTTCTTTTCTTTTACCGCATCATTAACAGCATCTGCCAGCAATAAGGCTGTTCCGCTAGGGGAATCCTTTTTCTGGTTGTGGTGTTTTTCAATGATTTCCACATTAAAGTCGTCTTCCAATAACGGCGTGATTTCACGAATCGCTTTGGCTAGTAAATTAATGCCAATTGACATGTTAGCCGAAAAGAAGACGGCCGTTTTTTCGCTGGCTGCTAAAAGCCGTTTTTTGGTATCTTCCTCTAAACCAGTTGTGGCAACCACCACTGGCAGTTGTTTTTCGACACAATAGTCTAAAACAGCGGGTGTCGCAGTGTAATGGGAGAAGTCGATGACGACATCCGCTGCTACATCACAATCTGCCATGCTTTGAAACGTTGGAAAATCGGCGGAAAATTCCTCTCGGTCAATTCCAGCAGCAACCACCATTTCAGCGTCATTAGCGATCATCTCCTGCAACACGCGTCCCATGCGGCCATTGGCACCGTTCAAAATAACTTTTAGCATTTTAAACCTCCAACCCGTAAGCGGCCATTTCTTTTTTCAGGCGCTCAACCGTTTCTGGCTGTGCGGCACTTAATGGTAGACGGAAGTTTGGATCGATTTTGCCTAAAAGTCCCACAGCAGTTTTAACCGGAATCGGGTTAACTTCACAGAATAAGGCGTGAATCAGCGGCAATTGCGCCAACTGCATTTCGCGAGCCAAATCATAATTACCATCTAAAACCGCTTGTGTCAACTCGTGGGTTTGTTTTGGTGCGATGTTAGCAATGGTAGAAATAACACCTTTGCCGCCTAAAGCCATTAATGGTAAGACTTGGTCATCGTTGCCTGAATAAACAGTAAAGTCATCAGATGCCAAACGACAAATGTCTGCAACCTGTGAAATATCACTGCTAGCTTCTTTGATTCCCACAATATTTGGAATAGTAATCAATTTTTCCACTAATGCAGCTGTTAGATTCATATTTGTCCGTGATTGCACGGAGTACAAGATGATTGGTAATTTCACACTTTGAGCGATTTTCTCATAATGCAAGAATAATCCAGTATCTGAAGCTTTGTTGTAATAAGGAGTCACGATTAATAAAGCATCGGCTCCGACACTTTCAGCGCCTGTGGATAATTCGATCGCATGGTTGGTGTCATTAACACCAGTCCCGGCAATAATCGGCACGCGGCCGGCTGCCTTCTTGACTACTGCTTCGATGACGCTAATATGTTCATGATTGGCCAAAGTAGAAGCTTCACCAGTGGTTCCGCACGCTACGATAGCATCTGTACCTTGTTCAATTTGCCATTCAACGAGTTCGTCTAATCGCTTATAATCAACCGCCCCGTCTTCTTTCATGGGTGTAACTAACGCGACTGCTGTACCTTCAAAGATGCTCAAATAAAACACTCCTTTGTGTGTGATTTAAAAGGATTAGTAAAGCTTAAAAATTGAAAGCTAATCCTTTAATTATTCGAATTATATACCAAATCATTAGAACATGTCTATTTGTTTTCTAATCCTTTTTTCTTATTTGAATAAAAAAACAGAAATTCCCAATGAAAAGCTTTATTTATGCAGACTTTTAGGACGTCCTCCGAGAAGTCGTTGGAAGTTACTGCAGAGGTCAAATGATCTAAAGGCCGACACTGAATTCACAGCTTCAGCCTTCTTCAATGAAAAATATTTGGAAATTTCTAGAAAATTCTTTCAAATTGTAAAATTTTGCTGTATTTCCTGCACCAAAGGACAATCATTTACCTTTATCGTTGATAAATCCACCAGTTTTTGTACTTTTTTGCGGTATTGTACTGGCGATAAATGATACTTCTCTTTAAAGCATTTGCTAAAATAAGCAGAGTTATTAAAGCCGCACTGAAAAGCAATCGAAGTGGCCGGTTGATTGGTTTGAAAAAGTTTCACAGCAGCTAACGCTAACCGAGCATCTTTTACATAGTGGCTAAAGGATAAATCAGCCAAGTAAAAGGCTTTTTGCAGCGTACGGACGGAGGTTTGGCAGAAACGAGCAGTTCGTTCAATTGATAAAGTAGTGTCCCACAAATAGGACCGAATGTAGTCAGCCGCCTGATTTAACAATTGGTTATCATCTGAAGGTGGTGTTGTTTGTAAGACCCATTCGGTTAACAAGCTGATCAAATGGTGCAAGATCAATTTGTTTTCATCTTGGGAAGCAGCGTGAAACTGCTCTTCAAAGGTAAAAAAACTCTCCAGCAAAAAGCGCCCTAAACCTTGTGAAGCATCGAGCACATTACTAGCATCGGCTGGGCCAAGCAGGTTACGATTGTGGCCGTTTTTTTCAATAAACAAATTAAGGCTTTCTGTAGGTCGCAGGCGGTCATAGGTACTGATGGTATTTAGATCAAAAATGCCAATTGTGTAGTCCGACAGTACGGTGCGGTTATTTTGACTAGCATGGATTTCGTGTCCATAGCGAATAAAGCGTAAGCCCAAGTAATCATGGGAAGTATTTGGAACCCGGGTGAAAATACCTTGCGAACGATTGACGACACTGTAAGTTAAAACCGTATTGTCCAGCTGATGAATATGAGAAATGGTTAGGCTGTCGGTTTGATGACTTTGTATGGTATAGCGAAAATTTAAATGAGCCAGTCCGTCTGAGTAATCCTGCGCCCTAGAAAAGCGCTGATAATGATGGGTCATGGATCTTTGCTCCTCTCGCGTGATTCTTATATTGCCGCGGCGTGAAAGTGATAGTTTTTTCTAGCTGACTACGTATACTTTAAGTATAACGATTGATAGGGTTTTCACAAGCGTTTTTACCATGCTGGAATGAATTGTCTTAAGAACATTTTTAAGAGGAGGAAGCTGTATGGAAACAAAGTATCAAGCATTATTTTCACCGTTGAAGATCGGACCAGTAGAAGTGCCCAACCGGATTGCCATGATGCCAATGGGGGTGTTCTCACCGCGATTGCTAAGTATGGAGACGATTGCTTACACTAAAGATGGCGCAGATTATTATATTGAACGGGTCAAAGGCGGCACCGGTTTGATCATTACTGGCTTGATGCCGGTAGTAGACAATATGGGCTTTTGTATTTTGAGCAACCCGGAAGGCTATGTAAGAGACATGAAGTATTTGATGGACGGCGTACATGAAGCAGGCGGAAAAGTGTTCGTTCAGTTGACGGCGTTAACCGGACGGGCAAATCATGGACTGACTGGGATTACACCAGCACCAGCACCAATTCAAAATGTCTGGGACCCAACTAAGATCGACATTGGTATGACCAAAGAGGAAATCCACCAGTATGTGAAGAACTTTGCCGAAGGTGCCAAACTAGTACAGGATGCTGGTGGTGATGGGGTGGAGATTCACGCCGTCCACGAAGGTTATTTGCTGGATCAATTTGTCATTTCTTTCTTCAACCGTCGAACCGATGAATACGGCGGTTCTTTGGAAAATCGCCTGCGGATTATCAAAGAAATTGTGGAAGCCATCAAGGAAAAATGCGGTGCCGATTTCCCAGTTTCTATGCGCTACAGTGTGAAAAGCTATGTGAAGGACTTCAACCGCGGCGCACTTCCCGGAGAAACGTTTGAAGAAAAAGGCCGGGATTATGAAGAATCTTGGGTGGTAGCTAAGAAATTGGAAGAGTTCGGCTATGACATGCTGAATTGTGACAACGGCAGCTACGATTCTTGGTTCTGGGCACACCCGCCAATGTACATGCCAAAAGCCTGCAACTTGGACGATGTAATGAAGCTAAAAGAGGTGGTAAATATTCCGATTGTCTGTGCCGGCCGTTTTGATGATCCTGAGTTGGCAGACAAAGTGATTGCTGAAGGCAAACTGGATATGATGGGAATGGGGCGCCCCTTGTTGGCTGATCCTGAGATTGCTAATAAATTTGCGGAGGGCCGTTTGGCAGATGTTCGACCTTGTATTTATTGTCATCAAGGCTGTCTAGGCCGGATTTTCCAAGGTAAAGATATTTCCTGTGCAGTGAATCCAGCCTGCGGACGGGAAAAGAGCTACGCCTTGACACCAGCTGAAACGGCGAAAAAAGTATTGGTAGTTGGTGGTGGCATCGGCGGTATGGAAGCTGCTCGTGTGGCAGCGCTCCGTGGTCACAAGGTCGACCTGATGGAGAAAACCGACGAATTAGGTGGCGTGTTTGTGGCAGCTGCTACGCCAGATTTCAAAGAAGATGACCGAGCACTGCTAGAATGGTACAAGAAACAAATGATTGATTTAGGCATCAATATACAAATGAACACCGAAGTAACCGAAGCTATGACAAAAGGCTACGATGAAATTTTCGTAGCGACTGGTGCTAGCGAAAGAAAACTGGAAACACCAGGATTCGACAGTGAACACGTAACCTATGCTATTGATGCCTTGAAGAACAAAGAAATTACCGGCGAAAATGTCGTAGTGGTTGGTGGAGGGCTGACTGGCTGTGAAATTGCCTATGATCTAGCTCGTAAAGGTAAAAAAGTGACCATCGTGGAAGCAAGCGAAACCATCATCAACGCTTTCGGCTTGTCAGCAGCCAACTACAACATGCTGATGGAGTTATTGGATTACTACAATGTAACCGTGATTAAGAATGCAGTGGTAGATAAATTCGAAGACAGCAAGGCCTATATAACAGAAACGATTAAGAACTATCCGAACGTGGCGAATCGGGCACAACACATGTTTGCTCTAGGTGTACAGGGTATGCCGAAGGTTCATGAAATTCCTGCCGATGACATAGTGGTTTCAGTAGGCTATCTGCCAGATGACAATTTGTATCAAGCCATCAAAGGAGACAACGTGTATTTGATTGGTGATGCTAAGAAACCGACCAACGTGATGGATGCAATTTGGGCGGCTTATGAAGTGGCGATGAAGGTGTAGTAATATTATAGAAGAAAATCAGATAAATTAGCGAGTGAAGAAGGGAATACTCCGTCTTTTCACTCGCTTTTTTTATTCTCTAGATAAAGTAAAATTTTTCACAATGGAAATGGTTGTTACTGTAAAATCAGGTGAGTTTGCAGAGCCTTTCTTCGCCTTTTTCAAAAATTGTCCGCCGATGCTAGACAATCTCCTCATTTGTACTATAATATTAGAAACTATCAATATGTTTCTAATCGAAAAAACATTTCTCCATAATTTGAAAATAAAGGATGATACGATGATTGATCTTGAAATTCAGGAGCTAGAGGAACAGGTTACCAAAATTCGACGGGAGCTGCATCAGATTCCTGAGTTAGGTTTGGAAGAGTTTGAAACCGCTAAGTATATTCGCGAGAAACTGGCAACATTTGGCATCACAGAAATTATCGAAGTGATAAATACGGGAACAATCGCCGTGATTCGCAGCGACCGCCCCGGCAAAACGATTGCTTACCGCTCGGATATCGATGCTTTACCGGTGGAAGAACAAACCGGCTATGCGTTCGCTTCAAAAACACCTGGGAAAATGCACGCTTGCGGACACGATGGACATATGTCCACCTTGTTGGGCTTTGCGGCTTATTTAATGAAGCATCCAGAAAAAGTGCGGGGCACGATTGTATTAGTTTTCCAACCAGCTGAAGAAGGTCCTGGTGGCGCACAACTAATCGTGGACACCGGCATTTTACAGGATTTAGGAGTAGATGAAATTGTCGGCTTGCATGTCTTCCCTGATTTGCCGGCGGGAAAAATTTCTTGTCGCCCAGGTCCCATGATGGCCCGCAATGCGGAAGTGACGATCAAGGTGAAAGGTCTAAGCTCACACGGTGCACAACCGCAGCAAGGAGAAGATGCGATCGTAGCAACTGGCGGAATTATCTCGGGACTATCTAGTATTTTGGCGCGTAATATCAGCCCGCTAGACAATGTGGTGCTAACCTTTGGCACAATTCACGGTGGCGAAGCTATGAACATCATCGCCCAAGAAGTTGTCTTGCATGGCACGATGCGAGCGTTTGATGACGCCGTGTACGATGAAGTAGTCCGCCGGGTAGATCTGATTGCAACCGAAATTGCCCGTGGCTACGGCTGTGAAGCCGAAGTGATTTTTAATCATATGTATCGAGTAGTGGATAACGATGCCCGCATGGTGGCTGCACTGGAAAAAACAGCCGCCGATTATTATGTCGAAACCCCGCCATATTTAATTGCTGAGGATTTTTCCATGTATCAAACCGTGATGCCAGGGATGTTTTTCTTTTTAGGTATTCGCGATGAAGAAAAAGGGTACACTTATCCTTTACACAGCGGCAAAATGAAATTTGATGAAAAACATTTATTACTAGGTATTCAAACATTTGTGAACTTAATTGAAGCCCTAAATGAAGGAGAATAAAATGGACATGACAGTAGAAAACGGCCACCTTTTATGGGATGGCTGTGACACAGTAGAATTAGCGAAAACTTACGGCACTCCGTTATATGTTTTTTCTCAAAGCATTATTGAAGAACGCTGCCAGGAGCTGCGTCAAGATTTTGTCGATAAATACGAGAATGTGCGAGTGGCTTATGCTAGTAAAGCCTTCTCAACAATGGCGATGATGAAAATCATCGAAAAACAAGGCTTCTCTTTAGAAGTCCTTTCCGACGGAGAACTGTATACGGCGTTGAAGGCGGGTTTCCCTGTAGAAAAAATCGAAATTAACGGCAATAACAAATCCATGGCGGAATTAGAAATGTCGATTGAACATGGTGTGGGCCGTATTATTGTGGACAGCTTGCAGGAAGTCGACCGGATTTCGGCTATTGCCAAAGAAAAACAAAAAATGGTCAACGTCCTATTCCGCATTACCCCAGAGGTGAATGTAAATACCCATTCCTTCATCTCAACAGGGCAAAAGGATTCAAAATTTGGGATTCCAATTAACGAAGACATCTTGTTCCCAGAGGTAGAAAAAGCCATTAAGGCAGAAGGCATCAATTTCTTGGGCTTCCATTTTCATGTGGGCAGTCAGCTAGATGATAACAGCGCTCATCTTGGAGCAGTGGATATTGCCTTGGATTTAGTAAAAGTTGTGAAGGATCGTCTGGATTATGAAATCAGCGAGTTGAACTTCGGCGGTGGCTTCGGGGTGCGTTATACCGATGAAGATATTCGTCAGCCCTTTGCTTATTTCCTTGATCCGATGATGGAAAAAGTTTTAGCCTTTTGCGAAAAGGAACATTATCCGCAGCCAGCTGTCGTGATCGAACCAGGTCGCAGTATCGTAGCAGAAGCAGGAATCACTTTGCATACGATTGGCGCAATTAAAGAGTTGCCAGGCATCCGCAAATACGTCAGCATCGACGGCGGTATGACCGACAACATTCGTCCAGGTTTATATGCAGCAAAATACACCGGTGTTTTGGCGAACAAAGCCGATCAGCCAGCTGCCGAAAAAGTAACCATTTCCGGAAAAATCTGTGAAAGTACTGATATTTTGGTGAAGGACATTGAACTGCCAACCGTGGAAATCGACGACGTTTTTGCGACGTTTTCAACTGGCGCATACGGCTACTCAATGGCTAGCAACTACAACAAGCTAGCAATTCCAGCAGTGGTCTTGGCAAATAAGGGACAAGCGGACCTGATCGTCAAACGCCAAACCTTGGAGCAATTAATCGAAAATGAAGTCATTCCTGACTCACTAAAATAAAAAGGAGCAACCGATGAAGATACCTTTTAACAAAATGCAAGGCGCCGGCAATGATTTTATTGTCGTGAACAACATAGAGTTGGGCTTATCTGGCGAACAACTGAGCCAATTGGCTAAACAAACCTGTGCCCGCCGCGTGTCAGTAGGGGCAGATACGTTAATTGCCATCGAAACGGCCAAAGGTAACGGCGATTTCTACGCTCGTTATTATAATTCGGACGGTTCAGAAGCGGAAATGTGTGGCAACGGTGCTCGCTGTGTGGCCCGCTTTGCTTATGAAACGGGCTTGGCACAAGAAGAAATGGTGATCGAATCGATTGCTGGCTATGTACCTGCACAACGTTTGGATGAACGGATTTATCGCGTACAGCTGAATTCGCCTGCTGTATTTAAAGAAGATGTGGTATTGCAGGTAGAAGGCCGTGATATCACGGTAGATTATGTGGAGCTGGGCAATCCTGGCATTCCGCATTTGGTGGTACATTATCCGGATCTAGCCATGACCCAATTGGAAACAATTCTCGACTTAGGGCGGGAATTACGGAACTATCCTGCTTTTGAAAAAGGGGCCAACGTTAACTTTTATGACCTGTTGCGAGACGGTCATGTGGTGGAACGGACCTACGAACGGGGCGTGGAAGACTTTACTTTAGCCTGCGGAACTGGTACCGGCTCGACTGCTTATGTGCTGAATAAAAAAGGGTTAACCCCAAATAATCCAGTCAAAGTAGAGGTATTAGGCGGTCAACTGCAGGTCAACGTGGAAGGGGAAAACCTCTTCTTGATCGGCGACACTAACCGAATAGTTGAAGGCGCCATTATCGACGAAGATTTACATTTATAATAGAAGCAAACCGCTGTGTGGAGAGACACGGCGGTTTTTTTTGCTTAATCTCGCGTGAAAAGCAAGCGCTTAGGCATTAAATACGGGAAATGACTTCAAATGATACAAAAGACAAACAATCGCTGTTAAAAATAATGTTTTCCTAATGATTGAAACTCACGATGTCGAGAAAATACCAGAAGGTTTTCCTGAACAGCACTTTTGTTATAATAATATACTGTAAGTTTCATCCCTATGCTTAGTATATTCATTGTAAAATAACGAAAATACTAAACACTTTCTCCTAGCATGTGGGAGGAGGTGTTTATTCAAGGCTCAAAACTAGCGACTGCCTTCTGCAGTTCAATCCGGGTACGCACTTCTACCTTGGAATAAATATTGTGAATATGCGTTTTAAGGGTGCCTTGAGAAATGTACAATTTTTCGGAGATGACCGTCGTCGGTTCATTTTGGACTATTAAGTAGAGCACCTCACGCTCTCGCGGAGTCAATTTATATTTCTCGGAGAACGCGCTTAAATAAAGTGTAGTATCATTTGTCTCGGCGGATTCTTGCTGAAAAAAGTTACGAAAAGACGGCAAAGACCAGTGAAAGACAGAAAAAGCAAAGGCGAGCCACAAAACATTTTCTGACAAACTACGCCCTTTAATGGCGATGTCACTGCTGTAAAAAGCCGAAATTTGAGAAATAGTCAATGAATCTTCGATAAAAATAGTGAAAATCAATACAAGAAAAACAATTAAATAATTAAAGTAACGGCTAAGTTCTTTCTTCTCATCGACATCTTTGGTCCGGTGGTAAAATAGAAAAAAGCCACTGAGAAAAAATAAGCGATAAAATTGACGAATCGAATAGAAGATCCATAGAAACATTTGGGTTTCAGAGCGTGGCAAAGAAACCAATTCTATCAGCACAAAGGGAATCAAATAACCGAAATAAACGTAAGGCCTTTTGACATGGAAAATCTCCAGTAGCAATAACAAATCCAAGCCCAAAGTAATGGTAGAAATGACTATTCGTAAAGCTCCTTGCTGAACAAAGCCCATGAGCAATTCACTCGACTGGCTTAAGTTAATATAGTCAATAAATGAGACTTCGAAAATATTGGCGCAAATAATTAAAAAAGCATACAAGGCTTTTTTATCACGAAATTTTAAATAAAGGGCTGAGGCCGGGAATAAAACGAATGCTTGCAAGACAATTAGGACGGTAGTTAAGATATAAATGACCAAATTCAAGAGAACTCACCTCCAATTTAAGTTTAGTGCACACAATTTTTGTGGAAAAGTACGCTCAAAAGAAACCCGCAGAAACCGCATAAAACCGGGGGATTAGACGATCTATATCAAAAGGTATAGAGAAAATAATCCCTTTTTTGTAGTTTAAACCCTTTTGGAAACGATTACATTTAGAGGGAAGTAATATCTCTGTCACTTTGAAAAAGATGCTTTCTATATATTATAAAGGAAAGAGGTGGAAAATAGAATATCGCTGTGAAAGATCATTATAAGTTTAAAAAATGAAGGGAAGTGAAGCATGTGGATGCAACGGAAGAAAAGATGGAAAATCAAGAGGATCGCGAGTTAGGTACTAAAAAAATCCTGCCATTGTTTGCCAAGTATTCAATCTTAACGTTGATCGGAATGTTAGCCCAGGCGATCATGGTTATCTTAGAAGGACTGGTGATCGGTCGTGGGCTAGGAGAAGCTGGATTAGCCAGTGTGGGAATTATTATGCCGCTGGAATATTTAATGCTGGCATTAGGTGGCTTTTTCGCAATTGGGATTTCGACAATTTGTGCCATGCGATTAGGAGATGGTGATGAGGAAGGGGCTAGGAAAGCCTACGGTCAAGGTCTGTGGTTCAGCTTGATTTCTAGTGTCGTGATTGCGGTGGTGATTTTCCTATTTGCCGGAAATGTAGCTACTCTGCTAGGAGCAACACCAGAGCTGCATGGTGACATTGTCCTATTTATTCGTTTATTTATGTTCGGCTATCCGTTTTGTATTGTGGGGCATGTGGTGGTGTACATTGCGCGGGTGGATGAAAAACCGTCGATTGCTACTTGGGCTATGACGATTTCAGCGATTTGTGCCATTATCTGGCTCTATATCAGTGTGTTTATATTAAAATTAGGTATTGCAGGAGCTGCTGTATACTATGCATCTTCTATCGGAATTTGGGGACTATTTTTAGTTTACTTTGTGGTTAGTCCCAAAACAATCTTTAAATTTCATCTATCGGATCTAAAATTCGACACCAAGCTGTTGGTAGATATTTCAAAAATAGGGTTTCCTTTTATGCTAGTACAAGCCTCGAGTACGATTTTTACGATTGTATTAAATAACTTCTTGGGCAGCTACGGTGGGGAATTGGACATTGCTGCTTTCGCTGTAATTAACAGTTATATTATTTACATTTTGATGTTAATCACGCAAGCCGCTACTGGTGGCCAACAGCCGATTGCCAGCTACAATTATGGAGCAAAAAAATTAAAACGAGTGATCGAGCTGATCAAGGTCAGCTTTGCGGCCAACGTGATCGGCATTTATCTCTTGGCGGCCATCGCCTTCTTATTCTCAGAACAGTTAGTTAGTTTCTTTGTCGGTTCCGGTTCGGAATTGATTCCTTTAGCGGGAAAATATACCAAAGTGGTCGTTTCATTTGCGGCATTAGGCTTGTCAGCGAATTTAATGTCCGCATACTTCCAAGCAGTCGAGCGTATTCCCGAATCGACTATTCTGGGAATTTGCCGCTACATTGTTTTCGGCGTACCAGCGATCTTCATCATGGCTAATGTACTAGGTGTTACTGGGGTATGGTATTCACAGCCAGTCTCAGATATTTTAACCTTTGCTTTGACGCTATTTTTAACCTATCGAGAAATTAACCGATTGAAAAAAATGGATAGCGAACTTATATAATAGTAGAAAGAAGGAGAAAAGATGCGGAAAGCAGACAAAATTATTATCAGTAAGGCAATTTTTAATGGCGTTTCTGAACAACTAATTGATGGGATGGTAGCGATTAAAGGCAACGAAATTGAATATGTTGGCAATCGAGATATGCTGGAGGAATTGAAAGGACCAGACACAGAAGTAATCGATGCTGGTGAAAAATTAGTCATGCCAGCATTCCACGATGCTCATATCCATATGTACATGTCAGGTATTTATGCTTCACCGTTGGTTCACGTGAATTTCACTGATACCAGTGCCAAGGAATGTGTCGAAGGCTTGAAAGAATTAGCCGAACGTACCGACAAGGAAAAATGGCTGATCGGTGCCGGATGGTACCATACTTTATGGGATGAACCCGTGCTGCCTACCAAGGATATTTTGGATGACTATTATCCTGATCGCCCAGTGTGTATGGTTTCGGCTGATGCCCATACTTTGTGGGTGAACTCAAAAGGCTTGGAAAAACTAGGGATCACGAAAGAGTCTGTTGCTCCTCGTGGTGGAACCTATGCTAAGGATGAAAACGGCGAACTTGTCGGCTTGATTCAAGAAAGTGCAGCAATGTCATTGGTACCGAAAATTTACGATTTTGAGTTAGAGGAAGCCAAAGGTATTTACCTGAACTTCATGAAGATTTTGAATTCCTATGGGATCACTTCAACTTCAGATGTGTCTATGATGTCCGTTCCTGGCGCAGATTTTGTACGAGACGACATTTACGAAGAGTTGCTAAAAGACGATGCCATGACGGTTCGGGTGAACATGTTCCCAACCTTAATCAAAGACTTGTCACGGGCGTATGACCTGCGTGATAAATTCGATGGCGAAATCGTTCGCTGCCAAGGGGTTAAGCAATTCTTTGATGGTGTGTCCTCTACCCATACGGCTTACTTGAAGGACGATTACTCTAATGCGCAATTCGAAGGGGATCACGGGTATCCGACCATGAAGGTAGAAGAGATGGAAGAGCTGATTTTGTGGGCCCACAAAAATGATTTCAGTGCTAGAGTCCATACCATCGGTGATCAGGCGATTCATTGCTTAATCGATTGCATCGAAAAAGCCAACAAAACCTATGGTAAAAAACCATATCTGCATCATACCTTGGAACATTTAGAAAACATTCAAGAACCGGATATTCAACGTTTGGCAGACAATGACATTATTCCATCTTGTCAGCCAGCTCATTTGATGATTGACCCTGACGGCATTGAAAAAGATTTGGGTCAAGAACGGATGCAATTCATGTGGGCGTTCCGCTCCATGCTGGATGCCGGGTGCAATTTAGCCTTTGGTACCGATTCACCAGTTGTTGGTGTGAACCCATTTGAAGGACTATACAATGCGGTCACTCGTAGTTCTGCATTTACGCAAGAACCAAAAGGCGGTTGGGTACCAAAAGAAAAAATCTCCTTGTTTGAATCTGCCCGAGCTTATACCTACGGCGCAGCTTGTGCCGCTTCTCGCGAAGACCGTTTAGGCATACTGACTCAAGGAAAATTGGCTGACCTGATTATTCTCGATCGTAATATTTTCGACAAAGAACCAGAAGAGCTGTTGGAAACTAAAGTAGAAATGACCTTCATGGATGGTAAGATTGTTTATCAACAATAGAATATAAAGAGCTACTTCAGTTACATCGATTATTCGGTTTTCACTGGCTGTGACGTTTTATGTCACAGCCATTTTTATAGTGAGACACCTGTTCGAATGTTAGAGTAGTGTCGGATGGTAGGAAAAAAGTTAGAAGGCGAGATAATTGATCTTCCTATTTAGTATCCGTTGAATTCAGAGACTTAAGTGCGTGGATTATTAATATACAATAGAAGGTAAGTTCAAAAGACTTCAGCCAGCACTAATGATCAAGCTAATTGAAGTTTACCTTTTTTATAATAAGTCATTCTACAGGTACTAAGAACAAGATTAAACATCCGACAACAGGCACTAGCCAAGACTTTAAGGATATTGGCTACCCTAGCGGAACGTAACCAATTGTTTGGTAGGATTTTCTTCCAGATAAAGGGAATAGTTGAGTACCGCAAAAAACGCATGAATAGAATAAGCATATGAGTTTCTCAGAATAGCAATTCTCTAGGTCTTTTCATCCTCAAAACTCACTAAATCAATTAGTAGCTCATGATTTAGTAGTTTATGATATACTAAATAATAATCATGCAAAATGGGGTGAAGGGATGTTTGTAGGTAGAAAACAAGAGCTTGAAGAATTAGAGGAACGATGGACCAGTGATCGTTTTGAATTCATTCCGATTTACGGTCGGCGTCGGGTAGGTAAGACGCGCATGCTGGAAGAATTCATGATAGACAAGCAAGTCATTTATTTTAGCGCCGATCAGTTTGGTTCGGAGATAAACTTAGCAAACTTAAACCAGGCGATTACTCATTTGATTCCATCGGAAGAATCAGGTAAAAACTTTTCTAATTTTGAGGATGCATTTAAAGCGGTAGCTGATATCGCTAAAGCTTCAGAAGAACCGCTCGTTTTCATTATCGATGAATATCCACAACTAGCAAAATCCAGAGAAGGAATTGCCGACATTTTACAAAAAACAATTGACAGTGTCTATCAGGAAATTGATAATTTACTGCTGATCCTGACGGGTTCGCAAGTAGCTTTCATGGAGGAACACGTTCTCAGTGAAAAGAGTCCGCTACACAACAGTATCACAGGACAGATAAAAATCCTGCCGTTAAATTTCTCGGAAGCGCATGCGCTGCAGCCACGGATACCAAAAGAAGTCTTCATGACGATTTACAGTTTGACTGGCGGTATCCCAATGTACTTGACTATGCTAGATGATCGCTTGTCTTTGAAAGAAAATATCTTGACCTTTGTGTTAAAAAAGAACACTTTTTTGTATGAAGAGCCAGGCAATCTATTGATGCAGGAACTGAGAACACCGAATCGTTACAATGACATCATCGCTGCAATTGCTAGTGGTGCCGGAGAGGTAAGAGAAATTGTTGCTGAGACGGGAATCAATTCGGGGCCGTTAACCAAATATTTAGAAACCTTAATTGATCTGGAGATTGTTGAAAGAAAAATGCCGTTGACAGAAATCGGCAAAAATAAGCCTAGCTATACAGTGAGTGATGGACTGTTCCGTTTTTGGTATCGTTATGTCCCTAAGTATAAAAATTTTATCGAAAACGGACACACGGAATTAATATGGGATAAGATCGCAGCAGACTTATTAGAGTTTACTTCAATAACGTTCGAAAATTATTGCCGGGATTGGTTGTTGTCTCAAAATGGCAATCAACGGTTTGGCTTTATAATAGAAGAAGTTGGTTCGTGGTGGGGCAATAAACCTGGCAGCCGAACAAAAGGTACCGAACTGGAAAAAGTGGCCATTGTTGGTTTGGGTGCACAAAAAGGGAATCTCTTGCTAGGGGAGTGCCAGTGGCGCAATGAAAAAGTAGATGTACCAATTGCCGAGCTATTTTTAGAACGGACTCGATTTTTTTCTACTCCCAATAAGGAGCTAGTAATCTTCTCCAAAAGAGGGTTTACCAAAGAGTTAAGGGATTTTGCCACGGAGTATTCCATTCGCTTAATCTCATTAGCTGAAATGTAAACCAGCAGTATCGTAATTTAGTAGATCATAAACTACTAGATTACGATACTGTAAATCTAATTTACTTAAAATATTTTGACTCTTCAATTTGGTTCTCGCTTTTACCTTCTCCGCCATAGATGTTATAATGACAAAAAAGACAAAGAAGGTTTTTATTATGGCATTTTTTAGAGAAATTGGTGAAGCAGTCGGAGCAGTCCGCGGCGGTATCATTAGCGGTGTAACAAATATTGCTGCTGAGTTAACCGACAGTGATGATTTACGAGAAATCAGTAAAGAGACCTTTGAGCGAAACAAAGTAGTCGGCAAAGTAATCGGACAGACATTGGATGGCGTAGCCAATACAGCAGTTGGAACTTTAGGTAAACAAAGAGTTCGTCGCGATGATGGATTAGAAGATTTGACTGAAGTCATGGAACAAACCAAAACAGGTGTGGTTAATACCATTAACTTTACCACTAAGCACGTTACTGAAGTGTTGGATGGCGTCAAAGTAAATGACAGCAAAAAAGTTGCTTCAAGCGCCAAGAAGCTGGCTAAAGAATCAGTAGTTGGAATTTTAACATTCAAAAAGTTTTAGTAGAGACTGATTCTAGTCTCTTTTTTTTATTTTAAATGAGTCTATCAAAAAAATTACTTGCAGTTGCTAATTTCATAAAGGGTAACGCATTTTTATGAAGCCATACTTATTTGACGATGAGAAGTATGAAAAAGGAGTGGATCACGATGTCCGATATGTACAAACAATTTGCTTTTGACTATGATGAATTTGGTTCAATTGAAACTTATCTAGGAGACGAGGCGCATTTTTTTGACCAACTTTTTAAACAGCACGGGGTTCAAAAGGTTTTAGACTGTGCTTGCGGCACAGGCCAGCACCTTTACATGCTGGCGCAATTGGGTTACCAAGTTCAAGGGTCAGATTATTCTCAGTCTATGTTAGAGGTAGCCGCCAAAAACTTGCAGGACAAAGAGCTATCAATTTCACTGCGGCAGTGTGACTTTCGATAGTTAGAAGATCAGTTCCTAGAAACCTTCGATGCGGTGGTTTGTCTGACTAATTCGTTGCCTCATTTGCATACAGATGAGGACATACTATTAGCAATTAAATCTATGAAAAAACGACTAAATCCGGGAGGTTTGCTAGTCTTCACCTCTGGGACAACCCACTACACATTAACACTACCAGCAATTGAGGTAGTCGTTAATCGTGAGGATTTTTCTCGCATTTTTGTCCAAGAGCAAGATGAACGATTTCAGACGATCCATGTACTGGATCTGTACCATAGCCCTCAAAGGACAGAAGAAAATCAGTACGATATTATCTACCGGATATTACTAGATGAAGATTATCGCAAACTGTTCGCTAAAGCAGGCTTCACCAATAGTGAAATCTATGGTGGTTACGACTGGTACCCTTATGATTGGGAAAGTCAGCGGTTAATTGCAATCTCACGAGCATGAAAGATTTATAAAGAGCTACTTATAATATATTGTTATTTTATTGTTGGTTAATCATACTTTCGTAAAACGGCTAATAGATATTCGCCGAAAAATAAATCGTATTCATTGCTATTGCTGTAACAAGAATTACGTTATAAAATAGAAAACGGCTTTCGATGTGTATATCGCAAAGGACAAACTAAAACGGTTTATCCAAGAGTGGCACATGTGCTGTTTTACGAAGGGGGAAAAGGTATGGAACCAATTTTAATTTTAACAAAGAATTTGTTAGTAGAAAGACGTTTGCAAGAACAACTCCAGTATTTGAATTACGAAGTCTTTTGTTCGACGATAATGTTTCATAAGCTGCTAAAAAAAGGCAACCATTCATTATTGGTTCGCGATTACCGAGCAATTATTTTTAGTGAAACAATTAGCAACGATGAAGTTTGCCGACTGCTAAACAATTTAAAAGGTGAAGAAAAAATCATATTTCGTAAATTTCCCGAGTTACCTGAAGAACAAGAAGAAGAAGAGCTGACTCAGCTGGGAATTAGTCAGTGGATTTGGGAAGAACAGTCACTAAATGTCTTAAGGGAAAAACTAGCGCCCTCGGCACCAGTAAGTGCAGAGAAAGTCGCTGTCCTTTTCAATAAAATAAAAGATGCACCCAAACGCTTAACGGATTTTAAAAAGATTTTGACAGGTAAAGAGTATAGTATCTTCGAATGCTTATCAGTTAACAAAGGAGAAGTCGTTTCTAGACAGGATCTAGTTGACTACATCTGGGCAGAACCCGCTCGCCAAGCCCGATTGAGTCAAATCTCAATTGGCGTCAAAACGCTTAATCAGAAATTGTTACAAATAGGCTTTCAAGATAAATCGATTGAAACTATTTGGGGAAAAGGCTATCGTCTTTCACCGGAATTATGGGACTATTGCAAGCTAATCTCAGATGAAACTTAACGTCGGTTGTTGCTCACGCATTCTTTAACGTTTAGCAAACTTAAGTGATTCTGATCTGCTTCATTGTTTCAATAAAACGAAATGCCATTCATACTCATTAAGGAGGTGTCGCGCGCATCGCACCTCCAAACAGCATCGTTTTATGGATGACAGGATATGAGTAAGAATGGTTTATTTGTTTTCGCCAGCATAACAGATCCTCCACAACCGTTATTTAGCGTTTTTTCTTCTTGTTTCGTTTCTTCTTATTTTGTTTTTTCTTGTTTGCTTCGTGGTATTGTCTAAGCCGCTCCAATCGTTCCTTCCTCGAATCAGTTGTTTGCATTATTGTATGAGTATCAGAATCTTTTGGTTGTGCCAAATTTTCGACAATCGTATCTCTAGCATTTAAAGAGATCAGTGATGGTTTTTCTGTGTTAAGTAGTGATGAAGTTTTTTCGCTGAGTTCAACCTTTTCAACTGCTTTGGCTACTTCCATTTTAGCTGGGTCGACAGTTTCTACTTCAGCACTTGGTTCAGTTGTAATAAACTGTGGGACAAAGGCATTGTTAGGATCTGGTAGATAGGCTTCAGGTTCGTTTTTGACATCAAATAGCGGGGTTTCAATTGTTTCTACGAATTTGGCAGAAACGACTTTTTGGAATAATTTCACCCCGTCTTTTTCAAATAAATTCAAGGTAGTAATAGTTTCCAGTGCTTTTTGAATTTCTTCAGGTGATTTATTAGGATCGGGCTCATTAAAGGACCAGTGATGATTCTTGCCGGTGGCATCTTGAAATACAGCTTTTAATTTTAACATAGTGTTTCTCTCCTTAGTTTTTAGTTTTTCTGGAACTTTCCAAGAGTTTGGTCTGCTTCCAGAGGTATTTACATAAGTAACTTTTAGTTAATCAATTCTTATATAAGTGATCGATATTAGAGGTTGTGACATACCTCCATGGCGCAAGCGCCACAAAACTGAATGAAAAAAAGTGTCGACCTCATTCCTACTTCCTGTCATAATAAAAATGACAAGAGAGGAAAGAGGTCGACACTTCTCTGAGGTTTTTCTCCAAGACCTTGTGTGACAAACTGAACCCATTCTATTCATGTTTGCACAAATCATTGGCATTCAACCCGTGTATAAAAATAGAACGTTTCTATGAATAGAGTACCCTCTTTTGTGATTATTTTCAAGGAGGTTCATTGGAATGAATGATGTTGTTTTAGATTGTTGTGCTGGTTTAGATATTCATTCAAAAGAAATCGTTGCTTGTGTTCTCCAAACCGTTGATGGAAAAAAACGCCCAAAAAAACATCTAAAAGCGTTTGGAACGACGACCAAAGAACTGCTGTTCCTTTCCGACTGGTTAGATTCTTTTGGTGTCACTCATGTCAGTATGGAAAGTACTGGCGTTTATTGGCACTGTGTGTGGCGGATTCTCCAAAATAATTTTGAGTTGCGATTGGCAAATCCACAACGTGTTAAAACAATTCCTGGTAAAAAGACGGATATGAAGGATGCCGAATGGCTTGCCCGTCTTACTCGGTTAGGGGTTGTACCCCATAGTTTCGTTCCACCCGATGCGATTCAAGAACTGCGAGATGTCACCCGTTATCGGAAACGATTGATTTCGGACTTGAATCGAGAAAAAAATCGAGGCCATATGGTTCTACAAAAATCGGGAATTAAACTAGCGAGTGTAATGAAAGATATCTATGGAGAATCTGGACGAGGGCTACTCCGCTTACTGATTAACCAGACCGCCTTAACGACAGAGAATATTTTAGCTGTTGTAAAGACGACCTTACGTGGAAAAGTACCCGAGTTGAAAGAAGCAATGGATGGATTTATGTCGCCTCATTCTCGATTTATGCTGGAACTGCATCTAACCCAAATTGAGCATATCGAAGCACAAATTGCTCGTGTCGAAGAGACTATTCATACGTATATGATCCCTTTTCAGGAGATCGCAGATCGATTAGATGAGATTCCAGGCATTGATCAGACAACGGCTGCAGTCATCATTGCAGAATGTGGCATCGATATGGAGACTTTTCCTTCTTCCAAGCACCTTGCTTCTTGGGCGGGTGTCTGTCCAGGAAATCATGAAAGTGCAGGAAAAAATAAGGGTGGAAAAGTTCCGAAAGGAAACCGCTATTTGAAAAGAGTACTATCCCAGGGGGCGCTGGGAATATCGAAAGGAAAACGAAATCGAATGAAATCCTTTTTCCTGAGGATACAGAAAAATAGCGGAAAGAAGAAAGCCATTATTGCCGTGGTGCACCTAATGATTCGGCTGATTTATAAAGTCATTAAAGAGAAGTGTCATTATCGTGAACTTGGAGAAAACTATTTGAATAAGAAGACATTGTACGAGTTACAAGTGGTCTAAACCAAAGTGAGCGTTCGCCTCAAACAGAGGAGAAGAGCCTTTTTTTGCTTTTTTGCAGGTTTTATTTTCGTATAAGAAAACTATTTGAATAAGAAGACATTGTACGAGTTACAAGTGGTCTAAACCAAAGTGAGCGTTCGCCTCAAACAGAGGAGAAGAGCCTTTTTTTGCTTTTTTGCAGGTTTTATTTTCGTATAAGAAGTGTTCAGCTCCGAGAAATAAGCCGCATAATCCGAAAATAGCTTCTCATATTTTTGTGATTATGCGGCTTATTTCGTAAAAGAGCTACTTCAGTCATACCGATCATGCGGTTTTCAGTGGCTGTGACGTTTTATGTCACAGCCTCAGACATTTTTTCTTTTAGAACAGTGTTGCTTCTTTGGTGGTTACAAATTTAGCACGTTCTACAGAGACAAACTGACGAATCCCCTGTTTTTCGAACAAGTTTAGTTTTGTCAGTTGTTCCAGCAAGTTTTTGATCTCTGCTGGTGTTTTACTAGTGTTGGGCTTTTCGTAGCGCCAAGTATGTGTTTGGTCTGCTTCGTTTTTAAAACGAACGACTAGTTTAGTGGTTGTCATAAATTTCCTCCTTTATTCTGCTTTTTTTGTCACACGTGTTTGATTGGTGACAAGGATATTATTTAGGTTGCTTCCTTCCGGTGCTAAATCAGCTAATACTTCGCCTAATTTCACGAGGTCAGCTTCTGCTGGATTAGAGATAACATTGCTGAAATTCACTTTCTTTTGTTTGTCGTTACCTTCTTGTTCAATTTGTACTTGTAATTTAGTTCCTAATTGTTGAATCATGTGTGTTTCCTCCTAAAGTTTTTTGTTCCGGCCGGTGATTAAAAGATAACCCAAAAGAATAAAAGAACAAAATGCGATTTTTTCCAAAACACCCTACATTTTTTCCAGTGCCAAATTGTGAAAGGTTGATTTGATCGCACAGTAAAATGTACTTAAGGAAATTATAGGGGGGTATTTGGAAATTTTCGATTTTGGCAAAAAAAGGTGATTTAAGTCTGGTATAATAAGGATTTGCTGATTGAGGTATAAAATACTAAAAAACAAAAGACCCATAAAATAACAAGTAGTGATTATAAAAAGAGACATATGATCGAAATCAAGAGCACTCAGTCCAACCGATTTATGCTCGAATTCTAACGGATGTCAAAAAAGCTCTTACCCATAAATAGATGGAGTAAGAGCTTCTTGAATTATTTATGAATTACTTTTTTGCCGCAGAAATAGCGAAATAGGACCACTTGTAAACAACCCAAGCTTTTTAGTAAAAAATTGAAAAATAAATGTGACGGACACACATGCTGCTCCATTGTTTGCGCCTAAATTATTTAAAGGTTTACTACTGGGTGAGAACTCTTTGAGGAGTCGCTTTGGAAAACAGCACTTCTATGGATGCCGACACTTCGAAGAGGCTTCACCAGTAAATGGAATAAAGTATCAATGAACAATAATCGAGTATTCTGTTTTAAACTTTTCCTTCGTTAATAAACGATTCATCCCTAACCAATCTTCAAGTTTTCCAGTGGATGTGGTAGTATCAGTAATTCCATGCCAAGGTGCAATGCTGACAAAATTCGCTTTGTTTTGATATGGAGACCACAAAGCAACATAAGGGAAATCCTTATAGGCGACGGTAATATCATGGATCGATTTTTCGCTTTCTAGAATAAAAGCGTTGAATCCTTTCGTTTCATAAATCAACGAATTATTACAGAAAAGTTCGTGATTGAGACCGATACAAGTATTGGTCTGTCCTAATGTTTTTTTCTCGAGATTTGCATAGTGCTCTTCAAGTGGGATAGTCGTTCGGCATTTGGATGGGAAAAAGGACAAATAGTAGTCGTTAAAAGTTAAGTGATCTTCTAAAGGGATATTGAAGGCGGGATGACTCCCGAGTGCGAAAAGCATCTCTTCATCCCCGGTATTTTCCAAGGTGAAATGAACTCTAAGACCTTCTCCCCAGATCTCATATTTTACATTCAGGGTAAAAGTAAACGGATAATACTGAAGGGTTTCACTAGTGCTGGAAAAAGTCAGTATAGCCAGCTCATTGGTCATTGCCAGGATATCAAATTGACAATCACGTATGAAACCATGTTCAGGCATCGAATATGTTTTTCCTTTGTACGTATATTGATTCTCTTTCAATCGCCCGATAAAAGGGAATAGAATCGGTGCGTGCCAATTCCAACAATTCGGATCCGCTTGCCAGATAAATTCAATGCCTTCAGACTGAAGACTTATTAGTTCTGCACCATGAGTATCAATCTTTGCGGTAAGGCTTGTGTTGGAGATGGTTAGTATCATAGGATCATACCTTTCTCTATAAACAAAGTATTTACTAGTTTAAGGAACAGTCGTCGTGTCTCTTCATTTAGTCGATTTTTCAGAGGCATAAGTAAAATAGGCACGACACAATTGGCTAGTTAATAAATTAAGTGTTAGTCGTTGAAAGTGCTGGTTTGCCTGTTTGTGTAAACCCTTTCATTAGGAGGTAATCATTATATTAATTTACTAAAATTCTTGTACCTAGTTTTGAATAGTTATCGTCTAGGCTAATTTTAAGTTCACTTATATTGACTAGTCAACGGTCACCTCGTTTCTTGTAAGTTCACATAATTTTTTAATCATAACAAACAATATACCCGTTATTTGTGAATTTGTAAACTATGTTTTTGTAAAATTTATGAATCAATCCTTTTAATAGTTTTCAAATTATTTTATATGAATGAATCCAATTATCGATAAGTTGCTATTACTGATCAGTAAGAAAAAAAGTGTAGCTGTGACATAAAACGTCACAGCCACTGAAAACCACATAATCGGTGTAACTGAAGCAGCGCTTTTAAGAAATAAGCCAAATAATCACAAAAATATGAGCAGCTATTTTCGGATTATTTGGCTTATTTCTCGGAGCTGACCACTACTGTCACAACCTCGCTTTTTACCTGTTTAAACTTATGGTTGAATCCCATATTGTATGATACCTAATTGGATTTCTCCAGATGACTTCATACCTGTTGGCGTACTTCTTAAAGCTTCTTCCTCAGACATTCCTTCCACCTGTGTTTTATAGGCTACAGGAGACATGCCATACTGATTCACAAATTCTGTCAAAGTAGTGGGCTGCGTTTGTTGAGGTTCTTGCTGATGATACGTTGAAGAACGGCCTTCAGCGTATTCTACTGCATCTTGTTCGCTGGCACCATTTGCTATCGCTTCTTGATAACGAGCATCACGAATATTTGCATTATGGTCGCCATATCCTGGTGTGAAGGTCTGATCTGGTGCCTGCTGTTGACTTTGTACTGCTTGGTTTTGTTGCTTAATAGCCGCTAAATTGGCAGCTAAAGATTCCAAGCGGGTGTTTAAATCTTCGTTTTCTTCCGGAATTGCTTCAATAGCGGCTTTTGCTGCCTCGTAAGTGTAGTCGTTTGGATCATTTTCTGCTTTTCGCAACGCTTCATCGGCCTCGGCTGTGAGTTTTGCACTATGCGCTTTTTGCTCTTTTTCCGCCTGCTTGGCTTTTGCTTGTTCCTCGCTCTTTTTAGCCGAACGCTCTTTAGAAGTCGGCTGATGGGTAGAATCAGTTGTATTAGTTTCAGGATGGTTACAGGCGGTTAGAAGCAAGGTAGAAATAAGTAATATCACGGCAATAAATCTTTTCAACTAAACTCTCCTCCAAGTATGAAATATCGAATAACTGTAATTTATATCTTAGCTAAATTTCTTTTTGATCAACTAATAGAATAATTCTTAGAGATAATTTGCTTGTTTTCGGTGCTCTACTTATTAAGTATACTATTACAATTAGTTGACTAAAAGAGCAAATACGAAATATAAAAACCAGAATAAAAGTGAATTGGCGAGGACTAAACCTGCAAAAAAACTTCCACCGTGAGAGAGAATAATTTGGTATGATAGTTAAAAAAGAAGGTAGCAAATCCCTTTGTATCAAGGATGCAAGAGATACTTGATAGGCTTTTTGCCAATATTTTGCTAGGGTAAAAGCAAGGAGGAATGGAAAATGACGATTGGGAAAAAACTTCAAGAACGGCGCAAGGAACTGAACCTGACCCAAGGGGAGGTTGCCAAGCAGCTGTATGTTTCCCGACAAGCGATATCCAATTGGGAGCTGGATAAGAATTATCCGGATTTAGAAACCGTGATTGCTTTGAGCGATCTGTATCAACTTTCTTTGGATGTCTTATTGAAGGAAGATCAACATGTTGTGAAGGGAATTCAAAAAACAATGAATCGAAAACTATGGGCACCACTTTTTTATACTGTTACCGGCATAACCATCTTGATTTGTTTGCTGGTAGATTTTATCTTGAATCATCGGCTGACTTGGTCAATGATCGTGCTGCTTTCTCTAATGAGTCTTAATGTGCTGGCAACCCTTTTTGTTAAAAGAAGGCAATGGTTGCCAATCCTTTTAATTGGCAGCAGCAGTCTTTTACTGGTAGGCTATTTAGGATTATTGGATCGTGTGCTGCTTTGGTCGAATTATAGCCAAGTTTCATTTTTCTTGCCGATTGCTTTGCCAGTAAGTTTGGTTTGGCTGTCGCTAGTATGGTTAGTGACGTTAGTCCATCTGCGCATGAAATGGCGCGTGTATTATTCTTTATCGCTGCTCTTTTTACTAGGAATAGTTGGCGGTTTTTTAACCAACCTGATTGTAGGGAGTGAACCTCTTTGGTTTAGCGTGTTAACCAGCGGATTCCCTTGCCTGTTCTTGGGCATTTTTTTCTCCTTTTTGGGAAATTATTCTGCCGACAAGCTATAATCTACCGGTTTATGAGTAAAAAAAGCGCAGGAAGTCTATTCCTGTAAAGATGAAGGATATAGGCTGAGTGTTGCAAAAAATATTTCCTGTTTTTTCAAATTCACAACCTCAAAAGCACTAAAATAGCGCAATTTTTCCATCCATGCTTTACTTAAAATAAAGCGCTTTAGGAGGAATCTTGATGAAATGGATGGAGAAAATTCGAAAGCATTGGCTGTTGTTTATGTTGGCGGCATTTTTTATTCCGCTGATTGTGGTTCAACTAGTATTTAGTGATACCTTGATTGATGTCTTTGATTTTGGGATTGCTTGGGATGCATCTGATATGGTGAGTTATTGTATTTCCTTTATGTCGATGATCGGGACGCTCTTTCTAGGATTTGCGACGCATCGGCAGGGAGATTTACTGAATGAGACTGAAAAAAATATGGAGCGACATACGCACATGCGCGCGTTGAGTGAACGGCAGCCTTCCGTATTACTACTGAATGGGAAGACGGCCGCTCATACGGAGGATGTTGTCGAACACGAGGTACAAATGGCGAAAGCAGAATACGATGAAACGAAATTATCACTGATTGATTTTCTAGAAGAAGAGCCAGATGATGGGTTTGTGATTCATTTGACGATCGTAAATTCTGCTAAGACGTTCTTGGAGATGCGCTATTTAGTACTATCGACTTTTGAAGATTGGCAGTATGAAGAATCCCTCAATCATTTTGGCAATGAAGATTTTTATGTTTCCTTAGCTCCCGGCGAAAAGCGGAGCTTAGCCTTAGTGATCGACCGAAAATACCAAGAGGAGTTCTTGGAAAATTATTACCGGCTATCCTTCGAATTGTACAATAGCATTGGGGAGCGTTATGTAGAACAGGTGCAATTTGTGGATACCAATGCGGTGTCTAAGCGTAATCAGACAAGAAATCAAGATGAGTCAATCGACACGGTGGCCTTTAGCTATCTCTATTTTATTTATGACTACGAGAAAAAAGCGTATGAGGAACTATAACCATCGTTTTTTGTAGGGGAAATCAATAAACCGAGCCAACAGGGGTAGACTAAATCCTGTTGGCTCGGTATTTTTCTTTGCTTTTGGGCATAACCGACTATTTTTTGATTTTCTGGGCAATAAAAGAGGATAGAAAATCAGCGAAAACCATAAAGATGATCTCATTTTCAATATAAGTTGGATACGACTGATTTTGAGCAGACGGTAGCCAAACATAGTAATCCACGAGTTCTCGAATGGATTTTTTTTCAGTCATCGTAATGACGATGACTGTTGCGGCGGTCTCTTGTTTTATCTCTGTGATAAAGTCATGGTCAATAATTTGTGAAGCCGCCGAAAATAAAATCACGGTATCTGATTCGGTTAAATAATTCCGGACTAAAAACGCTTCATCATAACTAATCGAAATGGCGGGAATCGACAGCTTCATTAATATTTGCTGCAGCATTTTGGCAGGGAGAAAGCTTTTAGTGATCCCAGTCAAAGTAACTGTTTTAGCGTTTGCGATTGTTTCAGCCATTGAATCGACTTGTTCAAGATCAATCACCGACTCCATCGTCTCGATTAATTTAGCATACAGACCCAGCAAGCTAGGTCTGTCCGACGAATGTTGAACCAAGTCTTTCTTATTATAGTTGTACAGAGCAAAGCGCAGATCATTAAACCCGGAGTATCCATTCTTTTTAGCAAAGCGTGTGATCGATGCTTGCGAAAGTCCGTATTTTTCTGAGAGAACCGTGGTTGATGCTCTTAAAAAATCATGAATATCAGTTTTGATGAAATCATAAATCTTGTTATCCGTTTTTGTGAATTTGCTACGGTTTATCTCCATCTTTTCAATCGGGTTCATCATCTTGTTTTTCCTCCTATTCCATTTTAAGTATCCCTCTATAAAATAGCATTATTGTAGGCTTTATACAAATGAAAATGAATGGATAGTCAAAATTATTCAAAATGTGTTGAATTAAATTTCAAAAAGTGATACACTCTTTTCTGAAGAATGCGCTTTCTTTATAAATGAAATGAAAGGATGAAATAAATGGATATTATTCAGATTTTATTAATTACCATTTGGGTAGGTATTTGCTCGATTGATGATCAAGCAACCCAATGGCTTAGGAGACCCTTATTAATCGGTCCACTGATTGGCATTATATTAGGTGATGTCACTCAAGGATTGATAATTTCAGGAACCTTGGAGCTCATGTGGATGGGACTAGGGAATATGGCTGGCTATCAAACGCCAGACATGATTATCGGAACCGCTGTGGGGGTGGTTTTTGGGATAACAACAGGAAAAGGTGCGGCCACAGGTGTAGCTTTTGCAGTACCTGTCGCTTTATTAGTTCAGCAGATCTTTCCCTTTTATATGGCATTTCGACAGTTCTATACCCCGTTAGCTAGAAAGTTAACCAAAGATGGCAACTTTAAAGGGATCAATAAATTGATCGCTCTAGCAATGGTCATTCAATTTTTTTACCGAGCAATTCCGACGTTTTTAATTCTTTATTTTGGCGATGGCATTATTAATACCCTTTTAGACTCTGTTCCAGAAAATGTGATGAATGGTTTATCCGTTGCTTCGCAATTGTTGCCGGCTGTGGGACTGGCGATCTTAATGCAATTACTGATAAAAAAAGGTATTTGGCTATTTATCCTTTTAGGATTTGTTTTGACTGCTTATTTAGAACTGCCAATCATGGCAGTCACAATTATCGGCATTATTTTTGGTTTTATCTATGATTTGGCTTCAACAACGAATGCAGCGACTACTGTGGTTGTTGCTGAGGAGGACGACCTGTAATGGAAAATGAAATGAGCACGGCAACACCTAAACTGACAAAAAGAGATCTAAATCGAGTGTTTCTTCGAATTCATGCCATTCAAGTAGTCCTAAATTACGATATGCAGCAAGGAATTGGATTCTTCAATTGTATGGTTCCAATTCTCGAAAGACTGTACGGTGATGCCGATATTGAATTGAAAAAGAATGCCCGAGATCGTCATTTAACTTTATTCTTATCTCAAGTTACAGCCACTGGTATGATTTTGGGTTTGGTGGGAGCATTAGAAGAAACGGCACCAGAAGAAGGAAAAACTGAAGCTGTGGCAGCGATCAAAACCGGCATGATGGGACCTATGGCTGGTATCGGGGACAGTCTTTTCAAAATTACTGTCCAAGCAATTTCTGGAAGTATCGGTGCTGCCTTAGCTTTACAAGGGAATTTTCTCGGACCGATTATCATGTTTGTCCTTTATGTAGGAATTAATGAAACCATCAAATATCTCGGTATTCACAAAAGCTATAGTTTGGGAATGACCTGGTTATCCGGTGATAACGCCAATCAAATCATCGAACGGTTAATCAAGGCAGCTGGGGTACTGGGGCTAACAGTTATTGGTTCGCTAATCGCTTCCAGTGTCAAATTAGATATTGGTACAGTGATCAAGGTGCAGGATACAAAAATTGTCCTACAAGAATTACTAGATAGTCTAATGCCAAAAATATTGCCATTAGTATTCACTACCGGCTTGTTCTTCTTATTTAAGAAAATTGATCGAAAATACATGGTAGTGGTCATTTTTACAATTTTGGTTATTGGAACCATGTTGGCTATGTTTAATATTTTAGCTTGAGGAGGAGTATGAATGAGTGAAAAGAATAGGTCCATTTTACTGGCAAGTCATGGAACGTTTGCAAAAGGAATTCTTGAAAGTGTCAGTATGATCTTAGGAGAGCAAGCAGATGTTGAAACCTTTTGCCTTGAAAGAAATGATAGTTTAAATACAGCCCTGCAAAAAATGACAGAGTTATTTGAGAAGCTGGAGAGAAACGCTGGAACCATTATTTTTACCGATATTTATGGAGGAACCCCTTCGAATGTCGCAGCGACTTTTTTAGAAAAAGAGGACGTTCAGATTTTTTCTGGTATGAATTTGCCTGTTTTACTGGAATTGTTCACCAATCGTTCAATGGAAATGGGCGAGTTGGTAAAGCATATCGAAACTATTTTTCCGACGACATTAACCAATGTCAATCAAGTAATGCAAGGAGGCGAAGCAGATGGCGATAGTTTGGACTAGATTGGATGATCGTTTGATTCATGGTCAAGTAGCCTCTTCATGGTTAAGCCATGTAAAGGCAGAACAAGCAATTGTGGTAGATGATGATGCTGCAAACAATGAGGTGCAACGAAAAGTTTTACAGGTGGCAGCTCCAGCAATAAAGGTACACGTTTTTTCGACAGATAAATTTATTGATATTTATAAGAATAAACCAATCAAACGACGAACCATTTTAATCATTGGGAACACGGAAACAGCCTTAAAATTGGTAAAAAACGGTGTAAACATCGATTATTTAAATTTTGGTGGGATGAGAGGGAAAGCCGGACGCAAAGAATACCGTTACGATCTGTGCTTTACTGAAAAAGAAATGGTCGCTTTAGAGGAAGTGCTGGCACTAGGTACGACAGTGGATTATCAAATGGCGGCTTATGACACCCCGGAACCACTTATGAGTGTATTGGAAAAAATTAAATAGATGGTAAAGGAGCGGTTTTCTTGTTAGAGGCTGTAACTGAAGATAACAAACAACACCAATTGATAAAAAACGAGCTGTTTGAGAATCATTTGACAAAAACGTACCAAGTCTTTTGGTCATTTGAACCGACCAAAAAAATAGTAACTGAAAACTATCTGGGGCTTTTTGACAAGCCAGAGATGGTAGTACCCATAGGCGCAGGCGATCGCCGACCCTTCTTTCAATTGATCAATGTGGCTACAGATGAAATCGAAGTAATCGGTCATCGCCGACTTCCCGTGAAAGATATGTTAAATTTCCGTGATTTGGGAGGATACCCGACAAAGGACGGAAAAAAGATCAAATGGGGACTGCTTTATCGATCAGACTATTTTTGGAATTTGAATGATGAAAGCCGTCAGTATGTGATCAATTTAGGGATTCGCTCCATCATAGACTATCGGACAGATGCCGAAATTTTGGAACGACCAAATAAAGACATTCAGGCTTCACTGGTGGTCCAATGCAACCCCAAAGCAATGACCGCAGAATTATCAGGCGCAATGCAAAGTCGTGAACATTCCAAAGAGACAGAAAAATTAATGTACGATAAAGCAGTTATTGCCACTAAGCAACAGGAAAATGCGGGGGATCTGCAAATGATGGAACAACAACGAAACTTTGTTCTAGATGAAAACGCCAAAACAGCCTTCAAAAAGGCTTTGGAGGTCATTTTGAATACCAATAATTTGCCTGTAGATCAGCATTGTCGTGGGGGGAAAGATCGGACCGGCTTTGGTGTAGCTTTACTCTTAGGAATTCTAGGTGTGGATCAAGAAGTCATTATGTATGATTATATGCTGACGAAAAAATACCGCAAACAACGAAATACCTACCTGAAAAATAAATATAAGGAAACGTATCATAATCCCAAGGTGATCGAATATCTTTTCTCCTTCTTTGAACTGAAAGAAAGTTACTTAGCGGCGTCATTTTCTGAAATAGCTAAGAAGTATCCTAGTATTGAAGATTATGTAGTAAAGGAATTAGGTATTTCTAGAAGTGAGATAAACCGCTTGCGGGCGTTTTGCTTGGAGTAAAAGGAAGGTTCTGTCTTTCATTGACAGCAATTATGCCGTTTTCAGTGGCTGTGACGGTTAATGTCACAGCCACAAGTCACTAGCTAATGTTCATCTTTGCCGGTTAAAAAAGTTCCTGAACCACCAACAAATTGTGCCTACCGTTGAATTCCATCCTAAAAGTTGCTATCATAAACTTAGTTACATACTTTTTGAAACCTAGGGAGTGGAGCAAATGCTGACCAAAGAAGAACTACCTTTTTGCCCGGTGGCAACGACCGTTGATTTAATCGGCAACAAGTGGAAAATATTGATTATGCGGGAGTTGTTGAAAGGGACCCAACGCTTTAATGCCATCCATAAATCAGTTGAAGGTATTAGTCAAAAGGTCTTAACTGAAAATTTACGAAAAATGGAAAAGGATGGTATTGTGATCCGCAAAGCTTATCCGGAAGTACCGCCGCGGGTGGAGTATTCGTTAAGTGAAATCGGAGAATCGCTACGACCAATTATCGATTCAATGAGTGAGTGGGGAACTGCTTACATTAAAGAAAACATGATGTAAAAAAATCTTGCTGAAATCTTTGATAGACGAAAGATTTTAGCAAGATTTTTTAGTCAATTACAACAACAACTTTCCCGAAGCTGCGGCTGCTTTCTAAATAGGTATGTGCTTTGGGTGTATCCTCCAAAGAAAAGACTTTCTCAGGTGTTACGTCAATTTGGAATGCCGCGATATAATCCAGTAGTTGATTCATCTTGGCACTGCTAACGTCATTGGAATAAAAACCCGTCAAATAACCACCGTTGGAATCAATAATTGGATCAAATTCTTCCAAATACCATTGCCCTCCTAATTGTCCAGTGCTGCAAACAATTCCGCCAGGTAAACTATGAGTAAAGCTGTTCTTAATTGTTGCAGGACCCACTAGTTCCAAAATTTTATCGTATTTCTTGTTAGTCTGCAGCTGTCCATCACGGTCGATCACGACATTCGAAAAACCAGCAGCCAGCAGAGGAGCAACTTTCTCTAAACTACGGCTGGTCCCATCAACTTCTATCAAGGGATACTTCCCTCGCAGCAATTTCAAAAAGGCAACGCCAACACCACTGGTTCCTCCGCGCACCAAAACTTTATCGAAAGGCTCAATTCTCAAACGAAGTAAAGAACCGAAGGCGGTATAATAGGTTTCTGGTACCGCCGCTAATTTCTCCCAAGACAAATCGGTAGTTACGGGGTATATCTGTTCATTTGGCAGCAGTACGTATTCAGCATAACCACCGTCAAAATCCCGACCCATTTCCCCCATGATGGAGACGACTTTTTGTCCCAGCGAAAGCTGACTTTCATCCGAAGTTTCTACAACAACGCCTACTGCTTCAATGCCTAAAATTCGTGGGAAGGAGACAGTAGGCGATAGTCCTTGTCGGGTAAAAATTTCGGAATGATTGACCCCAAAGCCCTTCACCTGTATGAGCGACCAGCCGGGTATAACCTTTGGTGTAGGAACTTCGGTGTAGACTAATTTTTCCGGGCCACCGGCTTCATAGACCACGAGTGCGTTCATCTAATTTTCCTCCAAACCGATTTTTTTAAGTACAACTTTTTCAAGTAGTTTAAAAAGTAAACTGCTGGCAATACATAATAAGACCGTAAGCAGTGTTCCCCAAACCAGTTTTACAATACTTTGTGTACGCAGTCCATCAAACAAGACTGTTCCCAAACCACCGGCATTAATCGTCGCTGCAATCGTCGCAATCCCAATGATCGCTGTCAATGCCTGACGAATCCCGCTGAAAATCGATTTCGCTGCTAGGGGCAATTGGATTTTGCGGAAAACCTGTTGTGCGGTCATCCCCATTCCTCGAGCAGCTTCCACCACCATCGGATCGATTTGCTGAATGCCGGTGGTAAAGGTCCGCAGCAGAATATACTCGCTGTACAAGCTTAACACAATCACAGCAGTGCTCGTGCCCAGACCCGTTAAAGGAATTAACAACGCAAAAAAGGCATAGCTGGGAATCGCATACAATGCCGAAAAGAAATAGATCAAGCTAGTCAACCAATTGGATCGACTGCTGAAAACAGCAATGATCAGAATCGCCAGTACTAAAGCAATTGCCAGCGAAATGGAAACTAGCTGCAAATGCTGGAGCAACGCCGTGATAAGACGTTCGTGATAATCTTTCCAGTAAGCAATCATCGATACTTCCTCCACATTTCTTCCTCTGCATAAACCGTATCCAGCAACTGTTTTACAAAAGCGGTCTTCGGCTGTTGAATAATTTTTTCAGGCGTGTCAAATTGATCCAGATGTCCTTGCTGCATAATCATCACCTTGGTTCCTAGAGAAAAGGCTTCGTTGATGTCATGAGTGACAAAGAGGAAAGTCTTTTTTTCCAGACGCTGATGAAGGTTTTTTATTTGTGCTTGCAGTTCTTTTCGGGTAATGGCATCCACGGCGCCGAAAGGCTCATCCAGTAACATAATATCCGGATTGGCTGCCAAAGCCCGTGCTACACCGACTCGTTGCTGCTGCCCACCAGAAAGCTGACGAGGAAATCGTGCCCCATATTCTTCATAAGGCAATTGAACGAGTGCCATCAATTCCTGCACTCGCTCAGTGATCTTGGTTTTCCCCCAGCCCAACAATTCTGGAACTGCCCCGATATTTTGTTCAATGGTGTAGTGGGGAAACAGACCAATTTGCTGGACCACATAACCGATTTTGCGGCGTAACTGATTGACATCAAAGGCTTCCACCGATTGATTGTAAAGCAAGATTTTCCCGGCATCTGGTTCAATCAAGCGATTGACCATTTTTAAGGTAGTGGTTTTTCCTGAGCCGGAAGTGCCCAGTATGGTAACGAACTCACCTTCAGGAATATCGAAGCTTAAATTATTAATCGCCTGATTGGTGGCACCATTAAAACTTTTTTTGACATTTTTAAACGAAATTGCTGGGTTAGACATGATTGTTTTGCACCTTTCTAATGAGGAAATCAAAGAGAGCGATACTAAAGAGAGACAACAATGTCACCGTTGCGCCGCCAATTACCAATAAATCCATGCGATACAAGCCTAGCCCGGTAAAAATCAATGTACCTAAACCACCCGCACCGATATAGGTTGCTAAGGTAGCACTGGCAAGAATTTCAACGAGCGCCAGCTTTACCCCGTTCAAAATATAGGGCATGGCCAGAGGCACTTCAATTCGCCGAAACAGCTGCTTTTGATCCATGCCGATTCCCCGAGCGACTTCCTTAGTAATTACCGGAACTTCGTGGAAGCCTAGGGCAGTATTGATTAACACCGCTGGAATCGCTAAACAGGTCAAGGCAATCAAGGCTGGGAATTCTCCCACACCCACTAAGGGAATCAAGAGAAACAATACTGCCAAACTAGGAATAATCCGCAGCAGCTGTGAGCCAGTTTGGAATAGCTCCGCCAAACTATTCACCCGAAAGCTAAGGTAGCCTAAGGGCAGACCAATGAGGGTTGCCCAGAACAAGGCTTTAAAGCTAATCAGTAAATGAGTCAGCAGATAGCCCATATATTGATTCATACTGGTTTGAAAATAAGTAACGATGTCTTGAATCATTGATAAATTCCTCCATAAAGCGCCTTTTTTTCGAGCCACAGCTCTAACTCTTCTAAAACTGCCACATATTTTTTTCCTAAATTTGTTAGCTGATACTCAGTTGAAAAGACCGATGCACGCTTTTGAATCAAGCCTTCATTACATAACTCCCACAAATATTCGGTGGATTTGCAAGGTGCACAGGAATAGATCTGCCGAAAGTCCTGCAAAGAAACGACTCCTTTATAATAGAAGGTTTTCAAAATGGTTATCTTTAACACAGATTCTGAAAACTGCAAGAATACTTCAATCGGCTCCATTTGAACAACCTCTTTCATCTTCCATTCAATCATAGCGAAGCGACTTTCAAAAAACTAGTAGGCACTTTTTTGTCAGATAGTTACAAAAAGGTAAGTGACTAATAAAAAAGTGCCTACTTCCCAAATGAATTTTTGCTGGTTAGTATGGAATATAGAACCGAGAGGAGAAAATAAAAATGAAAAAATTTATCGTAAGTGGGTTTGCCGCATTGGCCCTAGTTACTCTAGCAGCCTGTGGAGGTTCAGGAAATACTACTGGCAACAGTGAGGAAGCGGCAAAGAGTATCAAGGTTGGCTCCAAAGACTTTACTGAGAGCTTGGTGGTTAGTGAAATTTATGCCAATGCTTTAGAAGACAACGGCTACACCGTCGAGCGAGTTCAGAATATTGCCAGCTCAGTCATCCCCCAATCGATTGAAAATGGTGAGGTAGATATTTATCCTGAATATACTGGAACTGCTTTATTGAGTATTTTTGAATTACCATTAGAAACGAACCCCGATAAAGTCTACGAAACCGTCAAAAAAGCATATGAAGAAGACGGTGTATTAACTGTTTTGGATTACGCACCGGGAAATGACGGACAAGGTATTGCCATTAAAACTAGCGTGGCCCAAGAATATGGCATCTCTACTATCAGTGACCTCCAAGCCAATGCCGAAAAGATTCGTTTTGCTTCCCAAGGCGAGTTTGACGAACGAGCAGATGGTCTGAAAGGACTAGCCGAATCTTACGGGGAATTCAATTTCGAATCTTCCACGGTCTATGACAACAGCTTGAAATATCAAGTACTGAAAAATGATGAAGCCGATGCGACACCAGCTTATACTACTGAAGGTCAGCTTTTTGACAAGGAAGAATTCACTGTGCTAGAAGACGACAAACAATTTTGGCCACCCTATAATCTAGTACCGGTTGTTCGTCAAGCTGCACTAGAAGCAAATCCAGAAATTGCTGAAATCATTAATGCTATCGATAAAAACTTAGACACTGACACCTTGATCGAGTTGAATGCTAAAGTAGATCTAGAAGGTGAAGATTATGAAAAAGTTGCGCAGGATTATTACCAATCAATCAAATAAGAAGATAAAAAGGGTGTGACATAAACGTCATAGCCACTTAAAAGTATATAATCGGTGTAACTGAAGCAGCTCTTTTGAGAAATAAGCCAAATAATCGTAAAAGTATGAGCAGCTATTTTCGGCTTATTTCTCGGAGCTGAGCACTTCTTATACACAGCCTCATCTAGTTAATAAATCGTTTCAAAGAGAAAGGTGGAACAATCATGAATTATGCCATTACAGGAGCCACAGGAAATCTAGGAAGTCGCGTAGTAAAGCACTTAGCAGCTTTAGTCGACAAGCAAGAAATAACCACCATCGTCCGTACCCCCGCTAAGGCTCGGCACCTGAAGCAGGAAAATATTGCAGTCAGAGCTGGCGACTACACGGATGTTGACAGTATGACCAAGGCCCTAAAAAATATCGATTTGCTCATCTACATTCCCAGCAAAACCTATGATGTTTTAGACCGAGTGACAGAGTTGGAAAACACGTTGAAAGCCATGGAAAAAGCCCGCGTCAAGGCGCTTATTTTCGTCAGTTTTTTTGCGGATCAAGAAAAGAATCCCTTTGTTATGTCTCCTTATTATGGCTACGCACCACGCCGGTTAGCCGGTTTAGACCTTGATTATGCTGTTGTGAAAAATGCTCTGTATGCTGATCCATTAGTTCCGTACTTACCAGAATTAATCCAGCGCCAAAATATTATTTATCCAATTGGCAAAGAGAAGTTGGCTTTCATTTCGCTAGAGGACAGTGCCGAAGCGATTGCGAAACTAGCGGTTCAACCTGCTTTAAGAAAAAGTGGCCAAACGTATTTGTTGAGTCAAGAACAAAGCTATTCGATGGAAGAGCTAGGTGCTATTATGAGTGAAGTCACCGGCGAACCGATTGGTTACCATCCGGTTACACTAGAAGAATTCGCTGAAATTTATAAAGGGGATGGCGATGGAAAGGAATTGGCATCGATGTATCATGGCGGCGCATTAGGAATGTTAAGTGAGGTTTCCGCTGATTTTGAAACAATTACGGGACATGCGCCGACGGATATCAAGACATTTTTGCAAGAGAATTATTCTGCTTAGTACAAGCACTGTAAAAAAGAGTAAGTTTGTATGAAAGATCATTTACTCATTTTAACAAGGTAAAAAACGACCAGTTGAGATATAGATAGGTTTAGCGGTTTAGAACAGAAATGAAGGTGAAAAAGCTGAAAACAGACCAGCAAAAAATCCAAATACTAAATCGTTTAGTTGCCTATTATGGCTTTCAAAAATGGTGGCAGGAGGAGAATCCCTTAGCTGATTGGCTGTCTATGATCTTAATCCAGCAGACTACCGAAAAAAATGCCAAACAAGCCTTGGCTAATTTGCAGCCTTACCTGACACTAACGGCGATCCAACAGCTGGAGTTGGAGGAGTTGCAGCAGTTGATTCGACCTGCCGGCTTTTATCAGGGAAAAAGTCGTGCTATTAAAGCGTTGGTCCGATGGTTTGCCGATCGTGGAGGAGAGCTTGCCATTTTTCTACAGTGGCCCACTGATCAGCTACGAAAGGAACTGCTGGAAATCCCCGGAATAGGACCGGAAACCGCAGATGTCATGCTTCTGTATATCTTTAAGCGGCCGATGTTTATCGCCGACCAATACGCCATTCGCCTATTTGAACGACTGGGTTATGGCCCTTATAAAAATTATGCTAGTATGCAAAAAGAGTTTGCCCCTTTAGCTCAAAAAGTTCCTTATGAGCTATGTCGGGAATGGCACGCAGCGATTGATGTCCATGGTAAGGCTTACCGTGCCAATAAGCAGTTGGCGGAAGAGTGGTTGCTAGAACCTGCGAATTTTTAAAAAAAGGACCATCGATAAATTTTCAGACCTGTTGACAGGCAAGTGAGAATTTATTGGAGGTTCCTTTTTGATTGCCAGTTTAGATTAGTTTGGTGCTTTGTTAGTTGCTCTTTGGTCAGACCGGCGTATTCTTACGATTGTAACGATCACCTTAGTTTCTTTAAGCGTGCTCAAACCACGCAGGATAGAAATACCAGCATTATGCGGTTCCTTCTTTTTCTCCCAAGTAGTAAAAACAGTAGTGAATAAAATCTTGTGGCAGTTAAGTCAATTTTTTTCAGGTCTTTCACTTGTTCAACCGTTAAGTTAGTAACCTCTGCAATGACGTCAATTACTATTAGCATATTCAGTGCAATTCCTACATACCACGGCAACAGGTTCTCTATCAAAATTTGGCTCTAACTTAAGATACGAAAAAGAGAGCGATTTACTCGAAGAAAAAATATAGTGATAGCCATCTATAAGCTACATTCAACCAAAACCAGAAATTCGCCAACTTGCTATTACTCAACCCACTTGAAATGATACAATTAGAGTGACTTTAGTAGAAGGTTTATCTTAAGACAGGTGAGGAATAAAGATGACTGAAAAAAATAAACTATTAGCAAAAATTGCTTACATGTACTACGTTGAGGGAATGAAGCAATCTGAAATTGCCAAGGAGCTTGATATCTATCGAACGTCCATTAGCAGAATGCTGAATCAGGCGAAAGAAGAAGGCATTGTTGAAATTAAAATCCATGAGTTTGATTCCGAGCTGTATGCGCTAGAAACTAAACTGAAAAAGAAGTTCAACTTGGCAAAAATAGAAATTGTTCCCACCGATGACACAGATTCTGTTAGTGAAAAAGAAGCAAAACTATCGAAAGCTGCCGCAGAACTGATTCGTAAGCAAGTAACGGATCATAGTGTGGTGGGGCTATCTTGGGGTGCAAGTATTGGAAATGCCGTCAGTAAGATTGAGAAAAAGTCTGTCGAAAACGCGATGTTTGTCCCCATCGTTGGAGGACCGAGCCATATAAACTCTAGGTATCATGTAAATACGTTGGTCTATGAAATGGCTAGGAAATTTAACGGCGACAGCATCTTTGTCAATGCCTCCGTTATTCAGGAATCGAAAGCTTTAGCCCAAGGTATTTTGAATTCAAATTATTTCACTGAACTAAGAGATTACTGGGGAAAATTAGACATCGCCATTGTAGGGGTTGGAGGCCCCTTAAGCTACAAAAAAAGTCAGTGGAGAGATTTACTGACAGAAGAAGATATCGAGGACTTGGCTTTGCGAGAAGCAATTGGCGATTGTTGCTGCTGCTTCTTTGATCGCGAAGGCAAAATTTCCAAGGGTGATTTATACAACCGAAGAATTGGCATGCCGCTAGAAGAATTGGCGAAAGTTCCTAGTTGTATTGGTATTGCTAGAGGAAAAATAAAAGCCAAGTCAATCTTAGCATTATTGAAGAAACGATATATCAATACGCTAATTACCGATCAAGAGACCGCTTTAGAGATACTGCGGATCGCTAAAGAAAAATGAAAATGCTCCGATAAATTGACTGACTAGTAGCGGTGAAATGCTATTAGTTGGTCGCTTTGTCGGAGCGTTTTTTTGTAGAGGTCTAATGGATTTGACTAAAAGTAAGTGTGTCGATTTGCCGATCAGATTGGCGTTTCTTCCAATCCTTCAGTTGAGCAAACAACTCCATTCAAAAAAACAGTTTCATTCGCATCCACCGAAATAAGGGAGTTCTCGTTCACCAGTAGTGAAACAGCGACATTCGAAGGATTGACCACAAAGCTATTGTCGGCAGCAAAATAAAGTCTTCTAAATGCCTCTAAATAGTCAACAATTTCAATGTTGGTAGCAAACCAGATATCCTTTTGACCAGAAATTTTTTTACAAAAGGCTTCAAACAGTGCCCAGTTATTTTGCTCTTCAAACTCATAGCTATGTCCCCACAGGTAAAAAAGACTTAATACCGTCGGGCGATCACGCAGGATGAAGGCATTCGTCCGTTCCATTAAGTCCTCGTTGTGGTGGCAGGTTGCGGACCATTCAAACAGATCATTGGGTAAATCAAAGCGGTTGGTGGTTCGAGTGGTTCGGGCATAGTCCAGCCCGCAAACCGCCAACGTATTTTTGACCTCCTCACTGAAAACACCCATCGGATAAGCAAATCCGCGGACAGGATAATGAACCAGATTTTCTAACACGGTGCGATTGGCGAGAATTTCTGAGATCAACTCTTGTTTTGGCAGTAATGTGGTGGTGGCATGATTGTAGGTATGGCAAGCCACTTCATGACCGTTGTAAAGCGCAGCTACTTCTTTTGCCTCAATGTAATCTAAGAACGAACCTTTTTGCGAGAATTTTTCAGCGGAGAGATTGAAGGTCCCTTTAAGACCATACGTGTTCATTAGCTGAATCATTTTTCTATCCGATTCTTTTCCATCATCATAACTTAAAGTAACTGCTTTGCGACAGCCATTAGGGAAGGTCAGTCTAATCGAATGCACGTTCATCAATCCTTTTATTATTTATTGATCGCCATCATTTTGAACAAAGTAACTAAGATCAAAGGAACCCGGAACAAAGCGGCTTTCCGTATATTCAAATAAGCGACCTAGATCATTGAAAACGAGATTTTCCAATACACCCACACAATTATAAGTGCCTAATTCTAGTTTTTCAGCGTCATTTTGTGTCGCCCCGACGACTAAAAATCTTCTTTTAGCGGCAACGATCTTCATCTGATTTTTTTTGAAATAGTCATAAACCGATTCTTCCACAATTTCTTGGCTTAGGGCAGGGACTTGATCTGCCTTGAAATAACTAAGGTCTAAAATCATCTTTTTATCATTCAGTATCCGGACCCGCTCAACCTTATACAAAAACTCGCCGGCTGAAAAGGGCATTCTTTGACTTTCCTCTTCGGTCAAAATAACCTTTTGGAAGTCCGTAACAAGTGTACGAGTCGAAACCGCATTGTCGCCTTTAATCGTCTCGATCCCATCAAATTTCTTGGCATCAAAGGACCAGCGATCTTCTTCAAAGGATTCTAAAATAACGACGCCTCTGCCTTTGATACTGTAAGTAAATCCGTTGTCGTTAAGCATGCTAATTGCCCGACGTACGGTATTTCTGCTAGTTTTAAATTCCTCGGTCAACCGGCTTTCCGTTGGCAGCATCGTGGTGTATTCTTTTTCTTTTATTCGTTTGACTAGTTCCTTGTAGATTGAATGGAATTTCGCTTCCGCCATCATTTTTACCTCTCAGACATAAGTGCTAAGTAAAATTGTAATCCAATCCACTTAAATTAACAACTTTATTTCTAGTTAGCAAGGCTCAGATTGCGAATCAAAAAATCGGTGGTTTCATCAATGACGTAGTTTTGTTGGCGATAGTCTGTTTCGTCTTCCACGTTGGTAAAAATATGAGAAGCTTTTTCTACAGTGATTACTTCCAATTCTTGGGCATTCACCGCCGCTGCCACCACGTTATCGGTGGTTGTTTTAGGGATCAAGGGATCTGCTAAGGCAACCGCCAAAAACAGATTTCCGCGGTAATCGCTAATAGCCTGCAGCGGGTTAACGGCATCATTTTCTTCAAAGAAGGCAAGACTCAGGTTTGTATAGGGTTCGCCAAACAGATCAAAATCCACGCTGCCTTGTTCTTTCGCCTGCTTGTATAATTCTTCGACACTCGTCTCACCACCCATGAAATCGTACAAACCGCTAAGCCCCGGATTGGCAGCCGGCGTCCACAGTGCTGCTGCTTTCACCGTGTCTGATAAATGCAAAGCGGTCAGTCTGCCACCCATACTATGTCCCATCAATCCAACATTTTCCTTATCGATGGGGTAATTCTCAAACATATAAGCCAGAGCAGTATCCATATCGTTTTCCATATTTTTGATGGTATATTCAGAGGAAGGTTCTTGGCTGTCGTTGCAGCCCGGAAAATCCACCATAACTGACAAAATTCCTTGTTCTGCCAACCGGGTCGCAATGGTTTCAAAGACCCAGACTTCCTCATCTTCTCCCGGGAACCCTTTTCTAGCACCATTAAAGCCGTGGGAGAATAGAACCAGCGGATAACTTTGCGCCGTCATTTTCTCTGGCGTCACGATGGTTGCCGGCAGACGACTTCCTCTTTTCGAGTCGATTGTCGTGTCGATAAGTTTCGTGGCTGTAGCTTTTTGTGCGTTGGTTGTTGAAGTGTCGCTTGTTTCATCTGTTTTTGGATGAGCAATTGAACAACCTGAAAGCGTGGCTAATACCGCCATGGACATGAGTAAACGATTGAATCTGTTTTTTTTCATAGAATACTTCCAACCCCTGATTTTTAATTTTCAACTGAAATAGAACTGCTGGTCTCGGTCGTTGGTACCGTCTTTTTTTGTTTGACAAATTTCCCGTAGGCATACGTCGATCCAAAAGAAAGAACAAACGCAAGAAACATAATCATGTAGTGACGTGTCCAAAATTGAATCGGAATAATGGTAAAGGACAAGGGTCCACTTGGGCCTAATGAAACTGCGTAAATCTTAGACAACATAATCAAGACACCGGCTATCCCAGAACTGATGATGGAGAAAATAAATGGGAATTTTGCTGGAATTGTAATACCAAACATGGAAGGTTCAGTCACTCCCAGTAAGGATGAGGTTCCAGCAGACAATGCAATTCCCCGATCCGCTTTATTTTTTGCCAGCAGTGCCATCGCAAAGTCAGCGCCCGCTTCGGCAACACAAACAATCGTGATAATGGACAACATATAGCTTTGTTGCGTCGCTGCGATTAATTGAATATTGATGGCAATAAAGGCATGGTGCATGCCAGTAACCACCAGTGGCTGCCACAACAAACCAAATAATAATCCGGCAAAAATAGGACTGAAATCAAATAAGTACAGGATGCTATCGGTAATCCAGGTTGATAATTGGTTCATCGTCGGTCCAATAACTAAAAAGGTAAGAAAGGCACTAATTAAAATAGAAACAGGCGGGATAACAATCATTTGCAAAGCACCAGGAACGAATTTCCGAAACGTCTTTTCCAGCAAGACTAAGACATAAGAGGCGACTAACGGTGGCAATACCGAATTTTGGTAACCGATTTTCATGATATCCAGTCCAAAGATTGACCAATATTCTGGCTCAATACTGCCAGAAATAACTCCAGACATCTGGGAACCCGATAATAGGTCAGCATTAATTAAGACCAATCCCAGTAAAATACCCAATATCGGACTGCCGCCAAAACGCTTCGTTGCTGACCAAGCCACCAAGACAGGAATATAGGTAAAGGCGGTATTGGCAATCATTAAAATCATCTCAGCCAGACCCTGAATCGCCGGATAGCTGACCACTAAAGAATCAGGACCAAAAATCCCCGAAGCCGTCATGATATTTCCAATCCCTAACAGCATCCCAGCGCCGATAATTGCCGGCAGAATAGGAATGAAAATGTCAGAAAAGTTTTTAAGACCTCGTTGTAGAACATTGGTTTTTCCCTCACCGGTATTAGGTTCTGCACTCACTTCTTTTTTACCAAGCATTGCTTCAACTTCAGCAAATACCTTATCCACCGTTCCTGGTCCGATAATGACTTGATATTGACCATTGGAGCGAATCACACCTTTTACTAAACCAACCTTTTTCAATTCTACTTCATTGATAAGGCTTTCATTTTCTAGAATAAATCGCAGCCTAGTCACGCAATGAGTCAATCCATTAATATTCTCTTTGCCACCGACATAGCGGATAATCTCCACAGCATCCTTCGTTAAATCCTTTTTCATCCGGCTCACCTCTTGTAATTTGTTTAAACACGTACTATAATGTGTTTAGACAAATTTACCACAGGTGCCTTCATCCTGTCAATTGTTTTTTAGAATTAAAAAGATGAGTCCTTAGTAACAAAAAAGATCCACTAGATTAAGCATTATCCAGTAGATGAAGTAAATGGTCGATCGGTTCAAACAGACTAAATCCGCTTAATGATCCGATGCGACAAAGCTGCAGGAGTTTGCGCAGCCTTTCTGATAATAATAAATGTTGAGGTGAGTAGATGAAAACAATTGCATGGCATCAAGTTTTTTCTAACTATCACAATCTCTCTTTCCAACCAAATGGGAAAACAGAAGTGATTGGAATAAAACAGAACACAGGCGGCAAAAAACTTGCTGTAGAATTATCCAATGAATACGATTCGGTTCCTTTGCAGGTGAAAAAGGTGAGAATCAGCTTAAATGAAGATCTTAGAAATCCTGTTGATTTAACGCGATCAGGAGAAAAGGAATTCGTTATTCCGCCGCATGGATATTTGTGGACAGACGAGGTGAGTATCGAAATACCTACAGGCAGTGATCTTTTTTTTGAGATTGAAGTGGGCAATCAACGAAATAGACTCGCTTCATCAGCAAATCTGTATTCCAAAGAAATTGTTACGACAAATTGTCAATCAGAAAATACGTTTATCTACGGATTAACCTCCGTAGCAATTGAAACCAAAGGAAGCACCAAAACAATCGGCTTCTTTGGCGATTCATTAACCAATCAAGCCTATTTCAGCGATCGAGTATTGAATAATTTTCGTCAATCAGAGGGGATGGTCACCGGATTTAATGCCGGAATATCCGGCAATCGATTGCTGCTGCCAGGGACCGCTGCCTCTCAATGGAAGGATAGTTTTGGTGAAGCCGGGATTGATCGTTTCCAAAAAGATGTCCTCAAGTACCAACCGGACATAGTTCTCGGTCTGATTGGGATAAATGATTTGTTTCACCCAGGAACCGGTAGTCCCATAGCTGAGCTGCCCTCTCCGGAACAAATGATCGCAGGCTATCGTTCTTTGTATGAAAAAGCGGCAGCTTGTAATATTCCCTATATCGCTATGACTTTGCCACCCTTTGCCAATTCAAGCAACCAGGAAAAGCCTGCGTGGAATCCTGAAAAAGAAGCCATTCGTGAAGCGGTGAATCATTGGCTGTTGCAACAACCAAATACGATTGATATTGCCAGCTTTGTCGCAGATCCAAGTTGTACCTATAAGTTAAATGAGACGTTTGATTGCGGCGATCATTTGCATTTTTCAGCGTCTGGCGGGCAGCAAATTGGGGATTATGTTTATCAAAAAGTTTCTCGGCTGGTTGTGTGATTGAAATGTACATGGTAAGTTCTGGATCCGATAGCAGGAGTTAAGCAGATTTTTCCTTTAAATATGTAAATTTCAAAAGGTCGCAGGTTCGTGTGAAAATGGAATACCAAATATAACCCATCCTTACTCATAACAAAGGTGCGGCGCGCACGCACCTTCCAGACAGCACCGTTTAGGACGATGGCCGTGTGAGTAAGTTTGGTTTATTTGATTTTCGGCTCCTCAAACTAGTCTTGCCTTAATGCTCCAAAGCTGAGCGAGTTTGCGCAGCCGTTACTTCTTATGATTCCGGTCGATGGTGATCATCAAGCTGGCAAAAGCAATTGCTAGAGCCAACGCTTGATACACAGTCATGGCAAGTGTTCCTTTCCTAGGATGAACATGGACATTCCTCCTTTAATTAGAGTTCAGCCAGCGCCATAAACACTGCAAGGTCAAGCATCACCACCTTTCCGGCACAAGAAGTTAGGGCAGGGAGTTAGCGTTTTTTCTTTTTCCCTTTTTTCTTCTTCTGTTTCTTCTTGTTGGCCTCGTGGTAGGCTCGTAGGCGGTCTATTTTTTCCTTACGAGCTTGGACAGGCGACAAGTTGCGTGGGATAGGTTTTACAAATTCAGTATTGGCTGGGTCAGCTTCGATTTTTTCATCTGACTCGGTACTGTCAATTTCATTCGATTGTTGGGCAGCATCAGCTACAGCGTCAGATGTTACTACTGTTTTTGAAGTATCATCCACTGTTGGTTGAGCAAGCGCTGCATTCAAAGCCGCTTTTGATTGGCTGTGAATACCAACTTTTTCCATTATAGATTTTGGTGTATTAACTGCTTCGATTGTTTCCAAAGCAGCATTTTGCTCAACATCTACAGGTTTTGCTTGAGCTTTTTCTTCCATTGCAGGTGTTACTGTTTCTACTCCGCTTTCTTTTTTGGCTGGCTCAGAAACTTGTGCTTCCTCATCCGCTACGATCAACGGCGCAAAGGCATTATCAGGATCTGCGACATAGATTTCGGCTTGCTCTCTTACATCAAAAATCGGTGTTTCAATCGTTTCGACAAACTTGGCAGAGACCACTTTTTGGAATTGACGGACGCCGTTTTTTTCAAACAGGTTCAAAGTCGTCATTGTTTCCAGTGCCTCTTTAATTTTTTCAGGTGATTTAGTAGGATCTGGTTCATTAAAGGACCAGCGGTGGGTCTTGCCAGTGGCATCTTCAAATACAGCTTTTAGTTTTAACATTCTATTTCTCTCCTTTTTTTGTTTTTCTCAGGAACTTGCCAAGATTTTTGGGCGAGTTCCTGAGATTTTTACTTAATGATTTCAAAATTAATCTAGTGTTTTAGTCACTCGTGTTTGGTTAGTTACAATAATATCGTCAAGGATGCTTCCCTCTATCGAAAGTTCAGTTAACACGTTGCCTAGTGAAACGATTTCGGCTTCGGTGGGATTAGTTACGATGTTACTGAAATTTACCTTTTTGGCAGTGTCATCTTCTTGAGCAATTCGTACTTGTAATTTAGTTCCTAATTGTTGAATCATATGAGTTTCCTCCTAAAGTTTTTTTGTTCCGGCCGGTGACTAAAAGATAACCCAAAAGAATAAAAGAACAAAATGCGATTTTTTCCAAAACACCCTACATTTTTTCCAGTGCAATTTGTGAAATGTTGATTTGATCGCACAGTAAAATGTACTTAAGGAAATTATAGGGGGGTATTTGGAAATTTTCGATTTTGGATCAAAAAGGACGTTTAAGATTGGTATGATAGGGTTTTAATCATTGAGGTATAAACGACTTAAAAAGAAATGGAGGATAAAATAACAGATCATTTAGGTTTCTAACTAGTATTCCAGTTGCATTATAGAGAAAATCCACAAAAATATTTTCTTGTTTAGGGGCCGGTCTGCAATACTAATCATTCTACAATAATAATTAGATACAAAAAGAAACATCAGTCATCTCAAACTAGTGTGAATATTTTTTGCGATTATTCGACTAATTTACGAAAAAACTGATTTAATTACAAAGATTATGCGGTTCCCAGTGGCTGTGACGTTTTATGTCACAGCCACACTTGTTATCCAAATAAAAAAATACTCGCACTGCATCAAGGAATGATCCAAAGTTATAATGCTTCCTATGATGAAAATCAGATTCGAAGCTTTTAGACAAATACGAAAAAAGACTTTACATTGTCGATGATACCGATTACAATTAACTTGTACTCGGTTGTACATGCTGGATTAGACTTGTACACTCTTGGTCACGCTTGTACATTTTGTAGGCGAACCCTAGGCCAGTACGTAAATGAAAGACGGAGGTGATCAAATGATCATTAATAGAGATGTTTCAAAGCCGGTTTATCTTCAAGTAGCAGATTACTTACGAAACAACATCTACGCAGAAGAGTGGGGAAAGGGGGACCAGATTCCATCAGAAAATCAAATCATGAAATCTTTGGAAGTAAGTAGAGGCACAGTCAAAAAGGCGGTCAATCTGCTAGTTGAAGAAGGCCTTCTGTATCAGATCCAGGGCAAAGGGACCTATGTGACTGAAGACAATATTTCATACTCTTTAGGAAAAGGCTTGCTCTCATTTGCAGAATCATTGGAAGGACAAAAATTAGCCTATGAAACGAAGGTCATCACTTCTGAATTTCGTAAAGCAACAAAAGAAATCGCTTCAAGGTTAAATCTAGCTGTTGGTGATGAGTATTTGTACATGAAACGAATTCGTTTTGTTGAAGGCGAGAAGGTCATGCTGATTGAAAACCGGATCAATAGTCAATTGTGTCCAGGCGTTGAGGAACATGACTATAACAAGGAAAGCTTGTTTACCGTGATGGAGGAAGTCAGCGGAAAAAAAATCGCCTACTCTGAAAGTAGATATGCGGCCAGAGTAGTGGGAGAAAAACGTGGCAAGGAATTAGAAGTTGCCCCGGATTCGCCGGTGCTGCATCTGGAACAACTAGTCTATTTAGAAGGAGGAATACCTATCGAGTTCGGGAATGTATGGCTGAAAGCGAACAAGTACTACCTTGGAACGGTACTTCAAAGGGAGGAACTGTAAAGCATGCCGTTAGTCAATGGTTATACATTATTAGACATTATCAAAGAGAGAAAAGTAATCGCTGGTGCATTCAATACTACCAATCTGGAAACTACAGTGGGAATTTTGAAAGCTGTAGAAGAAAGCGGGATTCCGACATTTATCCAAGTGGCACCTACCAACATCAGCTTAGCTGGCTACGATTATATTGTAGATATGGTTTCACGTTATGCGGAAGGCATGGATACACCTGTAGCATTGCATTTGGACCATGGGAAAAAGTTCGAAGACGTGAAAAAATCGATTCGTGCTGGATTCACATCAGTCATGATTGATGGTGCGGCCTTTGATTTTGAGGAAAACATTGCATTCACTAAAAAAGCCGTGGATTTCGCCAAAGGGTATGGGATTCCGGTGGAAGCTGAGTTAGGTGCTATCTTAGGAAAAGAAGACGATCATGTCAGTGAAGCAGATTGTAAGACAGATCCCGCTCAGGTAAAAGAATTTGTGGAACGGACGGGCTGCGATATGTTGGCAATTTCAGTAGGAAATGTTCACGGCCTAGAAGATGAGCCTCACATTGATTTTGATCTATTAAAAGAAATCAGTGCCATTTCTCCGGTGCCACTAGTGATCCATGGCGGCTCAGGAATTCCTGACGAACACATTCAGCGCATGGTGGAATTTAATGTAGCGAAAATTAATATTGCCAGTGATTTGCGACAAAGTTATATCAAAAGTGTTGGTGAAGCTTATGAAGAGAATAGAAATGAAGCAAACTTGATTAAGGTGCTGCAACAAGCCGAAGATGCCGTTTTTGAAACGGTTCATGCCAAAATTTTGAGTATGAACGCAGTGGGGGTTTAAGAATGAATGATGCGTTAACCAATGAAAAAAATATTTTTGTCGACGTTGCTGCCACAGATTTTGCCGATTTAATTACCCAAATCGCTCAGCCGTTAATTGAAGATCAAGATGTCGTGGAAGAATTTCCGCTGCAGGTGATCAAACGGGAAGAAAACTTTCCAACCGGTTTACCAACCGAACCTATTGGCGTAGCAATTCCCCACACGGATGCGAAATATGTCAACAATCATCGTGTAACCATCGCAACGTTAAAAGAACCGATTCAAATGGAAGTCATGGGCGGCATGGATGATGACAAGATTGAGGTATCGATTGTCTTTTTACTAGCCTTAGGTCAGTCCAATAAACAATTGAACATTTTAAAGAAATTAATGGGCATTTTGCCAGATGCGGATTTGTTGAAACGAATTAAAGCAGGCAGCAAAGAAGAGATTTATCAAATAGCAAAAGAAGAAATCGGATTATAGGAGGAAATGAACATGGCGAAAAATTTATTATTTGTATGTGCAACAGGAATTGCGACTTCAACAGCGGTAACAGAAAAGGTAATGGAATTTCTAAAAGAAAAAGAAATGCAAAATATCAACTACTCACAAACCAACGTAGCTTCCGTTCAAGCGAACTCAGATGATGCGGACTTGATCGTATCAACCACCAAAATTCCTTATGAATTAGAAACGCCAGTCATCAACGGATTACCTTTAATTACCGGTATTGGTGAAGAAAAAGTCTTGAATGCCATTTACGAACAATTAAAAGGAGAATAATATGGGGAATATTACGCAAGCATTATACGACGTTGTTCAGTATATTCTAGGATTTGGACCGACTGTTATGCTGCCGCTAGTCTTGTTCATTTTAGGGCTGGTATTCAAAATAAAGCCAGCAAAGGCATTGCGCGCTTCGCTGACTGTCGGGATCGGATTTGTGGGGATTTATGCAATCTTTGATATTTTAACCAATAGTGTGGGACCTGCAGCACAAGCCATGGTTGAGCAAACCGGGATTAATCTTCCAGTAGTTGACTTAGGTTGGCCGCCTTTATCAGCAATTACTTGGGGATCACCCATTGCGCCCTTTGTGATTCCAATGACCATGTTAATCAACATTGTGATGTTGGCAATTAACCAAACAAAGACTGTCGATGTCGACATGTGGAATTACTGGCATTTTGCGCTGGCAGGTACACTCGTTTATTATAGCACAGGAAGTTTCTGGTTGGGAATATTGGCGTCAGCTTTAATTGCCATCATCGTGTTAAAAATGGCGGATTGGGCTGCTCCGATGGGAGAAGAATACTTCGGTTTAGAAGGTATGTCCTTTCCTACTGTATCAGCGATCACCTTTTTCCCAATTGGTTTAATTGGTAATAAGATTATCGACTTGATTCCGGGAATTAGAAATATTGATATCAACCCGGCAAGTATCCAAAAACGCTTTGGTATTTTTGGTGAACCGATGATGGTTGGGACAATCTTAGGACTGCTTTTAGGGATTGTTGCTGGATATGATTTGAAAGATATTTTATCAATGGGTATCAGTATCGGTGCAGTAATGTTTATCTTGCCACGGATGGTTCGAATTTTGATGGAAGGCTTGCTGCCGATTTCTGAGGCTATCAAGAAATTCTTGAACAATCGTTACCCAGATCGTGATGATTTGTATATCGGTTTGGATATTGCGGTAGCGGTTGGGAACCCAGCGATTATTTCAACGGCTTTACTGTTAACACCAATTGCCGTTGTTTTAGCCTTTATTTTACCAGGCAACACCGTTTTACCTTTAGGGGACTTGGCTAACTTAGCAGTAATGGCTTCAATGGTGGTTCTTTCTACCAAAGGAAATGTCTTTAGAGCGGTCTTGATTGCAATTCCGATTATGATTGGTGACTTGTACATTGCTTCGGCAATCGCACCATTTATTACCGGCATGGCAAAAGATGTCAACTTCAGTTTTCCTGAAGGATCAAGTGGCATGGTTTCCAGCTTCTTAGATGGTGGGAATCCACTGCGTTACTGGATTCTTCAAATCTTTAACGGGAATATCTTAGCATTAATCTTAATTCCGGTGATCGGTATCGTTGTTTTCTGGGTGTACAAAGCCACTTACAAACAAACACATATAACCGAAGATGCTTCTGCTACAGAAGGGAAGTCCATCAATGGTTAAAAAGTTTTCCATCACAATTGATATCGGAACAACCAATTCTAAAGTATCCCTTTTTGAGATTGCGACCGGTAAACTTGTTTTGCGGGAAAGCTTTCAAACGACAAAAGAATGCGATGCCTCTGGAGAGTTATTCGACTTGCCAAAAATCTGGAATCAATTGTTGGAAATCTTGAAAAATATTATTTCTGAGTATCCTGGAAATGTTGATTCAATCAACATTTCCAGTGTGGGTGAAGCAGGAGTTTTAGTTGATTCCACCGGACAGGTAGTTACTCCATTGATCGCATGGTACGACAAACGGGCCGCCGATTACGTGAGTCACTTAAGTCAATCGCAGAAACAGCGGATTTATGAAATTACAGGACTGCCGGCTCACTCCAATTACAGCATTCCTAAGATTAAATGGCTGGTGGATCATTTGCATTTAATTCAGCCAGCCTACACCTGGTTGAATGTGCCGGATTTATTTTCCTACTATTTAACTGGTGAAATGAAGACGGAATTTTCCATGGCTAGTCGAACCATGGGCTTTGACCTGAACGAGCGTCAATGGTCCAGTGAAGTCTTAGCGATGTTTCAACTGCAGGAGTTGATCAGATTTCCTGAGGTAATGGCATCTGGTGATATCATAGGTTACACCACAACCGGGATAGTCCCTGAATTCCAAGGGGAAGAGATCTCTGTGCGGATCGCCGGGCACGATCACATGGTGGGGGCCTTAGGGATTAACCTACACCCTCGAGACTTGCTGAATTCCACCGGTACGACAGAAGGGCTGCTGCTGATCGATGAGCATCCCTTTCTGAATAGTAAAGCCTTCAACGAATCTTTGTCCAACGGGATTTTTACGGCGCCTGAATACTATACCTTGTTTTCATCGATGCCAACCGGAGGCAACGCTTTTGAGTGGTATCAGCATTTCTTCAGCGTCAGTAAAGAAGTGTTCGAAGCAGATTGTCATCATTTGTATCAGCGCTATTTGGCAAACGAAATTTCTTTGGAGGACCCGGTGATTTTGATCCCCCACTTGAATGGATCAGGCGCCCCCTTTAAAAACGGCAACTCCCGTGGCTTAATGTATGGAATCAGTCTCGATACCCGAAGAGAAGATGTACTCTTGGGAATTCTTCTGGGGCTTTGCTTAGAGATGAAGCACGTAGCCAACTGTTTTCCCATGGATCGGGTCAATCGGATGATTGCGATTGGACCGGTGGTGAAAAATCCATTGTGGGTGCAGCTGAAGGCGGATGCTTTAAATAAAGAAATTGCCCTAGTTAACATGGAGGAGTCGGTATCCTTCGGCGCTTTGAAAGCAGCCTATTCCGATTTTGATTATCCGCTGGAATACAAAACGATTCATCCAAATATTAAACAGGTCCAGTCCTTTAACCAATTATTGGACAAATATTCCTATTTATATGAGAAGAAACGTTTTTTGGTGGATGAGCAGTACAACGGTCAGGACAGCCGTTCAGCAGTACAAACGAAAAATATATTTTTTAGTTAAATGGATAGTGAAATAGGAGCTCTTTTGGGTTCCTATTTTTACGCGAATACGAAGGTTAAAAATAATTTAGATTAGCCTTATAGCACGCTAGATATTGTAAAAGTATCTTCGCATCTTTTTAGTATTGAACTTTTGAGTCTGAATGATCATTCTATGTAGTACTTCGCTTATCTGAGATATGATACTTGGCAAAGTTACTTTATTCATTAACAAAGCAGCAAGTTACAGCTGGGTTCAAGAGAAGTTCTCTTTGGCTTTATTATGGTTTTTTGAGTAGAGTTGCTTTCGGTTTATCTAATCTTTTGAACCGATATTTTAGAAAATACAACTTTTTTTTATTTTGCGTTTGACTCTCCATTAGATGTAGAGATTAACATTTTACTGATTGAACTGTAAGAATTTTGACAGTTTCTAGTCAAATCCAAATACACTTTAGGAGGAAATCAACATGAAAGTAAAACAAAAAAGTCCAAATCCCAGAAAGGATCAATTTTTCTTGAAAGATCATCAACTATTAGAAAGAATTTATCAGGTGGCGGATCTTTAAGACGATGAAGTGATTGTAGAAATCGGTGGTGGTGAAGGGGCTCTTACAGATTATCTGTCAAAAAGTGGCAGTCTTCTAACCGTTATCGAGAAAGACAGTTATTATGCATGTTTCCTGAAAAATAAATATAGCGATACTGAATATTTGGAAGTTATAGAGGGGGATGCTCTAGATTTTGATTATTCAGGCTATGACAAGCTTATAGCAAATTTACCATATACTATTACTGAGCCATTTTTAGTTAATTTAGCAAGTACAGGTGCACTAAGCTCTAACTCAAAAAGTCCAAAGTCATCAAAACTTAAGAGTCTCACGTTGGTATTATCGCAAAACTCGGTTCGAAAAATGGTAGCGCCCATCAAAGTGACGGAGGGAAACAGTAGACTGTTTAATCAAGAATTTGGAATTATGGGAGCAATTTCACATGCTTTTTTTGATATAGATATTATTACTGTGATTCCCAGTACCGCGTTTTACCCTGAACCAGCAGTAACCTCAGTTCTAGTAACGCTTAAGCCTAAGAAAAAAAGAACATCTGTGGATCGTATTATGGGAGAATTTTTGACTGACAAGAAAGGGATATCTCCTGCAATCAACAGTGTTTATCATAAATTAATGGCTCAGGCAAAGGTCTATAATACAAAAAAATATAATTTTCGTGGGGCTAGTTTTTCTAATTTCACAACACCAGCAATAGGAGCAAAGAATATATATGATTTGAATAATATGCAGCTATCTCAATTGATTCAGGACCTTATCAGGAATGATACAAAAATAAGAGGATCAAGATCAAATGGCGTGCGATTATCTATTAACAAATCGCCAGTTAACACCTGGGAACTAGAGGAGGATGAGTATAGGGAAACGACTGCTTTAATAAAAACAAAAAAACAGATGAAATCCGAGAAGAAATTTGATTATTTGTTGAATGATCAAAAATACAATGTGCTATTGCGACGGGGATTAGAATACTTGAGTGACGAAGAGTTACATGAGCTATTAAAGTAGAAAATCTGTATTTCCAGAGCGAGGTTGTGACAGAAGTGTTCAGCTCCGAGAAATAAGCCGCATAATCCGAAAACAGCTTCTCATATTTTTGCGATTATGCGGCTTATTTCCGAAAGAGCTACTTCAGTCACACCGATTATTCGGTTTTCAGTGGCTGTGACGTTTTATGTCACAGCCACGTCCTTTTAAATAATACCTAATTAATAGGGACCCAAACTTCGAAATAGCGTCTATAAGTATTGCTTTGTTGGGTTTTTGCAATAAGCCGTCCAAAAGGGCTCCCGGAGATTATATACCCTTCTTCAACTATTTTAGTATAAACCTGTTCATAGAATGAGTTGATAAAAGTGCCCTCTTCATTGGCTTCAAAAACAGTATATATGGCGTTTACAGATGGTATATACTCATTACCATTTCCGGGTTGCAGATAATATTTCGATGAGAGTTCATAAGCGATAGAAAAGCCCCACCAATAAGGAGTCTCTTGTTTTGATACATGATTTAAGCTAGGGAATGGAATGTAAAATGTTGGGATTGCTGCTGGAAGGGCTTCAATCCAAGGTGTTAACTCTTTTGATAGCGATTCTAGGTCTTGGCTCTTTTCAGAAGTTTGAAGCATGTCTTTCTCACGATACCGATGGAAAACTAAGTCAGGATTTTTGCATTTTATGACTTTTCCAAGATAGTATTTAAAATTTTGCATTTTCATCCGTGACGTAGAAACGGCGTCTAACATGGCTCTTAAAGTATCCATTTTATCGAGCAGTATTTCCTCTTTTTTATCGAATTCTTCGCATACGTTATCTAAACTCTGATTTTTGATAATAGATTCCGTTTGCTGCAGGGAAAAATCACATTTTCGCAATATTAGAGCATCCATCAAATCATTAATTGTCCAGGCATCATAATAGCGATAACCGCTTTTGTCATCCTTAGAAGGGCTGATTATCTTTTTTTCTTCATAAAAACGCAAGGTTTGAACAGGAATGTTAAGCAATTTTGAAATATCGCCAATCTTATATTTTTTGTTCATAGGAAACCTCCTTATTTTCACTTTATACCTTAACACGGTTTTTATTCAAAAACTAGGACACTACAGCTGAAAGAGTTAGTCAGATAAGTAGAGTGATTGTTAGAGAGAAAATAAGTCGCTTGTTAAAAGTTTCACTTGACTCTACATAAGCTGTAGGATTCATACTAAATGAAAAAGTAGGAGGTAGTATTTATGAAGTTAAATAAGATGTTGGAATCATTTGAAATTGGGACATGCACGATACCGAATCGATTTGCAGTAACAGCAATGGTTACGAATATGTGTACTGAAGATGGCTACGCTACGGATCAATATATCAAATATCATGAAGCAAAAGCAGCTGGTGGATATGGGCTAATTATTACTGAGGATTATGCAGTAAATGAACATGCTGGTGGATATGCCCGGGTTGCAAAAATTTGTAAAGAAGATATGATTCCAGGACATACGAAGTTAACTGAAGCTGTCCATAAACATGGCAGTAAGATTTTTTGCCAGATGTACCATGCAGGCAGACAAGCCAATAGTGCAGTAAATGGTGGAGCTCCCACAAAAAGTGCCTCTCCAAGTGCCTGCCCGTGGAATCGTCAGATGACTGAAGAAATGACCATAGAAGAAATTAACCAGTTAGTGTTAGATTTTGGTGTTACCGCAAAAAACGCAAAGACTGCCGGGTTTGATGGAGTTGAAATTCATGCTGGCAATGGCTACTGTATTGCAGGATTTTTATCTTATACTCAAAATAAGAGAACAGATGAGTATGGTGGATGTTTCAATAACCGTATTCGTATTTTGAAGGAAGTCTATAAGGAAGTACGAAAGAATGTGGGCTGTGACTTTCCGATCATGGTGCGTTTTTCTGCAGATGAACATACCTATGACGGAAGGACTTTAGAAGAAAGTAAAATGATAGCGATGGAATTAGAAGCCTGGGGAGTTGATGCGATCAACTGCTCCAACGGTATCTATGGAACGTACAACCTTGCTCAAGTATCAGTTGCCCCACAAGCCCATGGATGGACAGCCGGAAATGCCAAGGCACTTAAGGAGATTGTGGACATTCCAGTGATGGCTGTTAACAGTATTGACGATCCATTGATGGCTGAGCAAATGGTGAGGAATGGGACCGCCGACTTTATCGGTATGTCAAGATGTTCTCTGGCCGATCCAGATATGCCTAATAAGGCCAAAGAAGGAAAATTTGACCGTATTCGTCCTTGTGTTCGCTGCGTTCAAGGATGCACTGGCTATGTAGTAAAACAGATTCCTATCCGTTGCTGTATCAATCCGGAACTAGGTAATGAATACAAATACACATTTGCAGATAAAGTAAAGAGTAAAAAGGTCTTGATAATTGGTGGTGGGCCTGCTGGAATGCAAGCTGCTCTCGCAGCTGGAAGACGCGGACATCAAGTAACGCTTTGGGAAAATAAAGAAAAATTAGGTGGAGAATTGTTAACGGCAATTTGTCCTCCAGGAAAAGGTGAGTTTGCGTCTTATATTATTGCTATGCAGAAAGATATCGCATCAATGAGTAATGTTGAAGTGGTGTTGAACAAAGAAGCAACAACAGATGATGTTATGAATTTCAACGCTGACAAAGTAATTGTTGCAGTTGGAGGATTGCCAAACATGCCTAAAATACCTGGTTTTGATAGTGAAAAGGTGGTAAACGCCCGAGAGATTTTGTTGGGTAAGGTTCAAGTAGAAGGGAGAATCATTATTGCTGGCGGGGGTGAAGTTGGTATCGAAACTGCCATGTATCTGGCAGATGCAGAGCGCGGGGAGATTACTGTGGTTGAAATGGCTCATACCATGGCGGCACAGACGGATGGGACTCGTTATATCGGTATGAGACGATTCTTAGAAGATCACAAAGTCGTATTAAAAAATGATGCCAAGGTAATTGAAGCCACAGATACGGATTTGATAATAGAACATAATGGTACAATAGAAAAATTGCCTTATGATGCAATTGTTGTTTCCATGGGCTATCATGCAAATAGTCACTTGGTCGAAGCTTTGAAAACAATGGGAGATAAATTGGTCATTGTTGGGGATGCTAAAAAAGCACGAAATGCAATGGAAGCTGCTACTGAAGGTTTTGATGCTGGGTATTTTGCCTAATAGCTTACAAATTAGACATTAGTTGGACAGTTCAATAGTATCTGATTGTTTTTGAGACAATTGCTACAAGCAAAACCAACAGTTTCTTTCATTGAAATGGTTCAAAATAGGAGCTCTCAGGGGTTCCTATTTTTATTCTCAAAAGTTAAAAAAGAGGAAACAAAACATTTACTACTACAACATCAATTATTTCTTCACTTTTACGAAGGAATAATTGCACTAATATCATGCAATCAGTTGTTCGTTGGAAGTTAAGATGTCGATGGTTAGCGGAAGCCTATATAATTAAGGAAACACCTTGATGTGAAAACAACCATTACGAGTCGCAATGTGAAATAAAAGGGGTATTTTTGATTAAAATGACTCTTTTATTCGTAGTAATTGCAGGATTAATCCTGCAATTTGTTGCTCCTAAGACTTTCTTTTTCGGTATAAGATAGACGTAGAAAGAGAAGAAAGAGGGTTAAGCAATGCAACTTGTGAATGGGTTTAAGCTGATGGATTACGCGAAAGAAAAGGGCTTAGTTTTACCTGCATTCAATACAACAAATTATGAATTAACCGCCGCAATTATTAAAGGCTACGAAGCGACTGGGTTAGGTGGTTACATTGCCATTTCATCCAGCAACTTGAAGCTATCCAGTCCGAAAATTATTGCCGATATGGTGAAGTCAGTCATGCAGGATGTCTCGACGCCAATTGCGCTGCACTTGGATCATGGGAAAAGCTTTGAAGACGTAAAAGCCTGCATCGATGCTGGGTTTACTTCCATCATGGTGGACGCCTCGCATCTACCTTTTGAAGAAAATATCGAAGAAGTTAAACGAACGGTTGAGTATTGTCATTTCTACGGGATTCCAGTTGAAGCGGAATTAGGCGCAATTGGTGGCAAAGAAGATGACCATATTTCTGAAGAGGATGCCAAGACAGATCCGAACGACGTAGCAGAATTTGTAGAACGCACCAATTGCGATTTACTAGCTGTATCGATCGGCAATGTTCATGGGATGGACTTAGCGCCTAACTTAGACTTTCCACTTTTAGAAGAAATCGCCCAACTGTCGAAGGTACCTTTAGTTTTACACGGTGGATCAGGCATTCCTTTTGATCAAGTCAGAAAAGCCAAGGAGCAGAACTTAATCAAGGTAAATTACGGATCAGATCTACGTCAAGCCTTCATACGGACCTTCGGACAAGCCTATGAGAAAAACCACAACGAATTCGATATCATGGCACTGTCAAGAGACGCAATCGTGAATGTAGAGGAACGAGTAAAAGCGATTATCGCAGAAGTAAATGGGAAATAGATTGAAAGAAACGTGAGGGGGATCATCGTGTTAAACAAAAGACAACGAGAAATTGTGAAAGAGTTTGAAAAGCACAGCCCCTCTTTTTTAACTGCTGATTATTTTGTAGATAAATTTGGAATCAGCTTACGAACGGTTCAAACGGATATCAAACAGGTCCGTGAAGAACTAACAAAAAAGGACTACGCAGAGTTGGTGTCAGTAGCGTCCAAAGGAAGTAAGCTCATCATTCATGATCAGAAGAAATATAAAATGATCATGGCACAAACAGAACCTTTAAACGATCAAAACCAATCAGATCGCATTCGAAAATTGTGCGTACTGTTACTGCATCAAATGAAACCAGTTAGCCGACAATTTTTGATGAATAAACTATTCATTTCAGCATCAACACTTAATTCTGATTTAAAAGAAGCCGACAAGCTTTTGAGTAGCTACCAGTTGGAGATCGAACGCAAACGCAATTCGGGGATTTCAATAGTCGGCAGTGAAGACAACAAGCGAAAATGTCTCTTGAAGCTAGGACATATGGATAACCATCAGAATCAGAGTAACTTGAAGAAACAGGAAAATTTGCGACAAGATATTGAGAAAATCCTAGTCAGTGTACTGTTGAAGCATCATTACCATATCTCAGAGACGCTGTTCCAAAATTTGATCGTCCATATTGAAACAGCTATTAAGCGAATGAAAAATGGATTTTATATTGGTTCTCATGAATTGGACACAACCGGTGATTTTGAATCAGAAGTTGAAGTGGCGAATGAGATTTTTGCTAAATTGACTGAGCGTTACTTTTTTACGGTCTCTCATGAAGAAATACTCAATTTAGCGATCTATATAAAAGGAAAAAGTGATTATGAGAACGATGATTATATCTCTGAAGAGGTCAATACCTTTATCTTGCATACATTAAGGGAAATTAAGGAAAAATTCGACATCGATTTCACCCAAGAAATTGATCTGCGAATTTCGCTGGCGCTACATTTGATACCATTGTTAACTCGGATTGAATACAATATTCAAAATGACAATCAATTGCTGGATCATATCAAGCAATCCTTTCCTTTAGCCTTTGATATTGCTGCCTACATGTGTTTATTACTACAAGAAAGTATTGGTAAACGGATTGAAGAAGATGAAATTGCTTATCTGGCGATTTACTTCAATCAATACTTGGCAAAATACAATGATATATCTGGTAAAAAGCGGATCTTGATCATTACCAGCTTGAAGCGCAGCGAAAGTGTCCTGCTGCGGCAACGTTTTGCCACTTGGTTTGCCAATGAAATTACGGTACTGACTCTATTGAATACCCACGAGGTAAGTTCGATTGATGTAGAAGACTATGATGTGATTTTTACCACGGAACAAACGGAGCTAACAGAAAATATCGGTGCCATTTTGATCAGTTTTTTCCCAAGTGAAGCGGAGTATTCAAAAATAAAATTAGCTATTGATGGATTTAACGATAAATTCGAAATCGTGAATTTGTTCAATGAAGAATTGTTTGATTATGGCAGTTTTGCTGATAAGGAAGAAGTCTTAGATAAAATCTGTTCCAACTCTGTTTCTAAGGTGGGGAACAAGGTCTTTCAGTTAAGAGAAGCAGTAGGATTAAGAGAAGGATTAGGCAGCAGTTATTTCGGTAATGGCATCGCACTTCCTCATCCGATTAATCCGATTCTGGCAGAGACATTTGTATCTGTCATTTTATTAAAGGAACCATTGGATTGGGACATAGATGGCAACAAAGTCCGTCTAGTAATGCTAGTCGCCATCGAGAAAAACAACGCAAAAGTGTTTCAGTTGTGGAACTATCTGGCAAAAATTATTCAGGAGAAGGGCTTTGTGGATCGTTTGATTAAAGAGCCAACATTCGAGAATTTCAGAGAGAATTTATCACAGCTGTTAGAGGAATACATTTAATTTTAGGAGGATGAAGAATGAAGTATATTTTTGTATCTCACGGAGACCTGGCAAAAAGTATGCTGGGAAGTGCCCAAATGATCGTTGGTGAACAGTCGGATGTACAAGCGTTTGGGCTTTATCCCACCGATGATATTGGCGGATTGAAGGATCAAGTGAAACAAGCGATTGAGGAATTTGGCGGCGGCAAAGACATTATGTGTTTTACTGATTTGTTTAGCGGCAGCCCTTTTAACGCTGTGGTTGGTTTAATGGGAGACTATCCAATCCGACATATCACTGGAATGAACTTGCCGATGGTGTTGGAAGCTTTCATGTCTAGAATGAATGAGGAACTTACGGCTGAGGATATCAGCGCTAAGCTGTTAGACCAAGCATCAGAAACCTTTATTGATGTAAATAATTATTTAGGCGTTAATTTAGAAGAGTAAATTTGAAAATAAAAACAAAAGGAGCGAGAAAAATGAAAAACATTGTATTTGCACGAGTGGACGATCGATTGATTCACGGGGAGGTAGTCACAGCCTGGACACCAAGCTTCAGCATTAATCACATTGTCATCATTGATGATGTTGTGGCCAGCGATCCGTTCCAAAAACGGATTTTGAAAGCGTTAGCACCTACGAAAGTACGAGTGGATGCTTTCACTGTTGAAGAAGGAATCGAAGAATTGAAGAAACCTTTCAATGAAAAAGAACGGATTTTACTCTTAACGAAAACACCGATTACCTATGCAAAATTAGTTGAAGGAGGGATTGAGCTGCCGCAAGTAAATCTAGGAGGCATGGGGATTCGCGACGAACGTAAGCCGTTTATTAAAAATGTCGCTTGTGACGAGGCTGAAATTGAAGCGATTCGTCAAATGGTGGATAAAGGCATTCATGTGTTCTATCAGTTAGTACCAGAACAACGGTTAATCGAGATTACGAACTTATTGTAATTTACAAAAAAAGGGGGAAAAATGTATGTCAGTCTTTCAAGCATTTTTATGTGGGTTTGTTTATTTCCTAGCCATAGGAAATCTGCCCTTTGTGGGGTTGTGGTCATTGCAGCGACCACTAGTATGCGGACTTATTACCGGAATTATTTTAGGCGATCCACTGATGGGAGCAATGACTGGGGCGTCAATTAACTTGGTCTACTTAGGGTTCATCTCAGCAGGCGGATCAATGCCAGCCGACATGGCTTTAGCAGGTATTTTAGGAACTGCGTTTGCGATTACTGGCGGATTGGATGCCGAAACAGCATTATCAGTAGCCGTTCCGATTGGATTATTGGGGACAATTGTATGGTATGGACGGATGACATTTGGTTCAGTTTTTGTTCACGTGGCCGACAACTATATTGAAAAAGGCGAATACCACAAAATTTGGCGAGCAAATGTGTTATTCCCACAATTAATGACCGCTTTAATAACCATTATCCCTTGTGGCTTGGCCGCTTACTTTGGCGCTAGTTACATTTCTGGTTTCATCGAAGCGTTAAGTGGAACTGCTTTGACAATCTTCACGGTTATTGGTGGTATGATGCCAGCGCTTGGGGTAGCAATTACCTTGCAATACATCTTCAAAGGCGAAGCACGAGTGTTCTTATTCTTAGGCTTTATCTTGGCCACTTATTCCGGACTAGATCTATTGCCATTGGGTGTTATCGCAGGTTTGACAGCACTGATCTATGTACAAGCGACTGGAAACAATTCTGATTCAGGGGAGGACGAAATCTATGAGTAAAGAAGTCGAAGGAAGTTTGATCCGTAAAAAAGATTTGATTCGCTCTTGGCTGATTTGGGAAAATTTGCCGCAAACCTGTTACAACTACGAACGCATGATGGGACAAGCAGTAGCCCACGTTTTTGTACCAATCTCAAAACGACTGCACAATGATGATCCAGAAAAGAAAAAAGAAATGATGAAACGAGAAATCGAGTTCTTCAATGTACACATCGAGTTTGGTTCTTGTATTATTGGGATGATTATTGCCTTAGAGGAACAAAAAGCTAAAGGTGTGGCAATCCCAAATGAATTTATTACTAGTTTGAAAACCTCTTTAATGGGACCTTTATCAGGGGTCGGCGATACGATTTTCCAAGGGGTACTGATTCCGATTTTGTTGGCAATCACAATTGACTTGACGTTAAAAGGTACTATCTGGGGCTCTATTATTTATGCAGTAGCGATCATTGCGATTGCTTGGGGGATGAGTTATGCCAACTTTATGTTTGGGTATCGAGCCGGGGCCGATGCGATTATGGACTTCCTAGAAAAAGGCATCCTGAACAAGGTGTTGCGGGGTGCTGAAATCATGGGTTGTATGGTAATGGGCGGCTTGATCTCCAGCTATGTAAAAATGCATGTGGCTTTGGAAATCACCAGCTCAACTACGACCTTCAAAGTTCAAGAACAATTCTTAGATGCCGTTATGCCGAATATCTTACCGTTTGCTTTCACTATGCTGATTTTCTGGTTGATGAAACGCGGCTGGTCTTCACTAAAAGTGATCGGCTTGATTGTTGTATTTGGGATTGTGACCGGCTTCTTAGGAATTCTAGGATAGACAGGAGATTTTTAGCATGAAAGCAATTGTAGAAACGGGTGTGAAGCAGTTAGAGATTCAAGAACTGCCAACACCGGTCATTGAAAAAGATGAAGTCTTAATGAAGGTGCGGGCAAACGGCTTGTGCACCAATGATATTCGCGACTATTTGGGGGATACGGTTTATTCCTTCCCCCGGGTAGGCGGTCATGAATTTAGTGGGGAAGTCGTGGAGATCGGTTCTGAAGTCAATCCCGAACATTTCCAGGTGGGTGATCATGTGGTGAAATATATCATCCCAGCTTGCGGCGAATGCCACTACTGCAAAATTGGCCGGGAGAACTTATGTGTCGAAGTCGCTTCATCGCCAACTTTCCAAAAACCTGATGGCATTTCCGGATTCTTCGGAATGGCCCAGTATATTGCAGTGAAAAGTCGTGATCTGTACAAGTATCCTAAAGACGTTCCGTTTACCCACAGTGCCTTCACTGAACCGTTGGCTTGTGTAGTCAACAGTGTCGAACGGGCGAAGATATTGTTTGGACAAGATGTGGTGGTGATCGGCGGCGGTGTGATGGGCTTAATGCACGTGATGCTGGCGAAGCTGCAGGGGGCGCGGGTAATTGTTAGCGAACCGAATGAAGAGCGACGCGTGCTGGCTGAAAAGCTTGGGGCGGATGTGACCTTTGATCCAACGCAAGGGGATGCGGTGGCGTTTGTCAAAGAACAAACAGAAGGTCGAGGCGCCGATGTCGTCTTTAATACAACTGCTATTCCTGTGATTGCCCAACAGGCGATGGATTTTACCGCCACCGGTGGTCAGACGTTTGTATTTAGTTCCTTGCATCCAAACGATCCAGTTCCAACGAATATGGGCGCCATTCATTCTTACGAGAAAGTCATCACAGGAACGGTGAGTCCAACAATTCGCACCTTTTATCGGTCAGTTCAACTGATCGCAAAAGGTCTGGTGGATATTACAGCATTATTGGATAAGACCTTTGATTACCAAGATGCGGTGGATGCTTTTGAGTACGCGCTGCGGCCGGAAACATTAAAAACGATTATTACTTTTGATTAAAAGAGAGTAGGAGAAAAGATGACACAATCGATCTATATAGGCTTGGACATTGGGACGACCACTATCAAGATTTCTGGGGTCACCCAACAACTAGAAACCGTGTATGAAGCACAATATGCCTACGATTATCTTACTCCTCATAAAGGTTGGACGGAAATTGATCCTGATACTTGGGTGGAAATTGTGTTGGAAGGGCTGAAAGAACTCTTCCAACAAGTTCCTGCTGAAACGGTCGCAGGGATTGGGATTACCGGACAGATGCACTCGACCGTGTTTGTAAACAAGCACGGTCTTTCTGTTCGTCCAGCGATTATGTGGAACGATCATCGGACGAAAGAACTGATTCCAGCGATTAGAAAGCAGTTACTGACGAATGCTAAAGCAGCTCACATTGCTAAAATTGTTTCTACCGGCAGTCCCTTGGCAAGTCTGCTGTGGTTAAAAGAAGAGGAGCCTGAAAATTACCAGCAGTTGAATAAATTTTTGATTGCGAAGGATTACGTGAAGCTAAGACTTACTGGCACTTATTCGACTGATTATTGTGATGCTTCCACGTCTTCTTTGTATGATTTAAATCAAGATTGCTGGTCACAGGAAGTACAGGAGCTATTCGACTTAGAGGAACAACTATTTCCAGAGATTCTCCCAGCAGCGACTGTTATTGGTAAATTAACCGAGGATGTTTGTAAAGAACTGGGAATTAAAGAACCTATTCCCATGGTATCAGGAACGGGAGATAATGTCGCTTCGGCTTTGGTGTCAGGAAGTTTTGAACATGATCAACCATTAGTTTCTTTAGGAACTTCAGGAGTTGTGGTAATTCCTAACAAGCATCATCAATTAAAAAAAACTGGGAAGAATGTGATCGCTAAAATCACAAAAGACGACAATTCAATTATCACCCAAGGTACCGTTCAGGCAGGAGCCAAGGTAAACAGCTGGTGGCTTGAGAACATCCTACATACAAGCGATTATCCTGCTGAACAGCAACAGATTGACAAAAGTCTATTAGGCGAAAACGATGTCCTGTTTTTCCCACATATGAATGGGGAGAAAACTTTGTTCGCCAATCCAGAATTACGCGGTGCTTTTGTAGGACTGAGCTTAGAAACAACACGAGAAGAAATGTATCTAGCTGTGCTGGAAGGCTTGGCTTTTGGCATTCGCCAGCTGTTTGTTTCCATGAAGAACGAAGAGCAGCCGGACTATTTTACCATCGTTGGCGGCGGCGCGAAAAGTGAGCTGTGGATCGAAATTTTTGCCAACGTGCTGGGTTATCCTATCAAACGGGTGATGACCTCACAAGAAGCCGTCCATGGGGCAGCGATTTTAGCCATTATGGGAGTGGAAGGCAGCTTTAAATTTCCCGAAAGTGACTACCAGATGGTGCAGCCAGATCCGACATTAATCAAAAAATACACGACACGCTACAAAAAATATCTGAAATTGACGCAGTTGTTCCTACTAGCCGGAGGTGAAGAAGAGTGAAAGAATGTCTATTGTGCCGCACACCCTTAAAATTAGTCAAATTCAAATGCGCAGAAGGCCACGTCTGTAAGGTCTGTTACGAAAAAGTCAGCTTGAATTTTACCCAAACGATTAAAACGAAAACTAAGAGTGAACTTTTAGCCTTGGTTGAAGGTTCTGAAGAGGATACTGTCACTAATTCCTTTGAAATGACGAGGAAAATCAATCAATATGTTCTATTTGATGACAACAACCGGTTGCTTTGTTTGCCTAATCATAAGAAATACACCAAAGAAAGTTTGAAGCCTGAGCTTTATCCATTTGCATCGATTGTCAGCTGTCAAGTGGTTGAAGAACAAGTTGAACGAACAGTCAAAAAGAAACTTCAGCAGCTTGGCCGTATCAAAGTTTCGATCGTGTTCCAAATGGAAGAACAAGTAAGTAGAGAGATCTGGTTAATCCCTAATTTTATCAGCCTATCAAGTATGCCTTATAAAACGATGCGATCATTAGCAGAAAACATTGTGAGTGAAATCAATCAAACGAAAGCTGAGGTGGTTTCTTGTTAGTCGGATTAAAGGATTTACTAATTAAAGCAAGAAATGAAAAAATCGCAATCGCTACCTTCAATGTTCCAAATTTGGAAATGGTACGGGCCGCGATTCAAGCAGCAGAAGAATTGAACCAGCCTGTGATTTTGCAGCATGCAGAAGGTCATGGTTCGTTGATTCCTTTAGAAGAAATTGGTCCGATTATGATCCAGTATGCCAAACAAAGCAAGGTTCCTGTGGTGGTTCATCTGGATCATGGGAAGAGCTTTGACGCAATTGTTTATGCCATGAAGCTAGGCTTCACTTCAGTCATGATTGATGCTTCAAATTTGCCGTTTTCCGAGAATGTTGCTAAAACCAAAGAAATTGTCAAAATTGCGCATAGCTTGGGTGTCAGTGTTGAAGCGGAATTAGGCCATGTTTTTACCTCTTCCTTAGGCGGCGGTGAAGGCCGAGATCCAGACGATGATAAAATCGGTGAAGAAACCGATATTTACACCGATCCAAAACAAGCGAAAGAATTTGTTGAAGCAACCAACGTAGATTGCCTAGCTATCGCATTTGGGACGGTTCATGGGATTTATTTAAAAGAACCTAGACTAGATCTAGATAGAGTCAAGGAAGTTTATGAGGAAGTAGGGATACCTTTAGTGATGCATGGCGGATCAGGTGTGAGCAGCACGGATTATCAAATTGCCATCAACAATGGGATTGCTAAAATTAATTATTACACCTATGCGAATAAAGCCGGAGCACAAGCTCTAGAAAATTATTTAGGCGACAAAAATCAGGAATATTTTTTAGAGGATTGTATTGAGAAAATAACTACAGCTGTAAAAGATGATTATGTAAAAGCGATGACAGCATTCAGCCACAATAGAAAGTAAGTTCGATCACATATTTTTCTGTAAAAGAGAATTCGAAGTTTAACCACCGACTTCAATACAGCCGGTGGTTAAAAACAATTTATCAACGATATTCTACTCACGAATCGGAAGTTCCAAAAATTCAGAATTTCTTATCTCCTCCGTAACAACATGCACAAGCTTCTCTTCATTATATAGTTCATACTGACCATCGCCAATATTAATTAGATAAGAATTATCTGGAGTGATGCGCATAGTTGTTCTTTCCACGTCTTTCGGGACGGAATAAGGTTCAAAAATCACGCTGCTAGATAAGACAAAACAGAATAAGCCGACAAATACCATAGACAAAATCTTTGGCTTTTTTTTCGTTGTATGCAGAATATTTCTGGAACGAAGCAGCAGATAGGAGTGGCTTGTACCTGAAAAGCTGGTAACTAACCCTTCCGTATCATTCGGATTGGTATCAATAAACTTCCCCAAATTAATCAATGCTTGCAGGTATTCGAATTTTCTTTCCGTTGAGAGCTGTTCAATTACTTGATCATCAACTTTCAGTTCAATAATCAGATCCAAATGTTTTCTGAACAAATGGACTAACGGATTCCACCAGTATACGATTGAGATTATCTCGTAAAGATACTTGATAAATAAATCCAAACTTGAGATGTGGAGAAATTCGTGCCTTAAGATTAGTTCAATTTCAGATTCTGAGAGTGGTAAATTTGGCAATATAATTGTTGGTTTAAACAATCCTACTACACAAGGAGAAACAGGTTTGTTAATGAAAACAACTTGATTTGCTGTGGAAAAAAGATTTCGCCTTGAGTCAGCTAGTTTTTTAATACCTGACACTTTCTTAAGTCTAACAATGAATTTGTAGCCAAAATAAAGCGAGCCGATAATCCAGAGAATAGAAAGTAGTTCTAGCGGTCTTAGATAGAGATATCCCAATATACAGTACTTTTCTTCCAAAAAATTGCGTAATACAGGCAAAATTCGATAAGATGGCAGGGTTCGCGTAAAGAAAAACTCAAAAGGGAGTATAAGTCGAATCATGAAGACTAGACAGATGGTCATCAAATATTTTGATGAAATGATTTTGTTATAGCTGATCAGCTTTACCAGCATCATCGCAATTAGCGCAAGGATTGAACTTGTCACCAATGCAATAATTAATGAAGTCGCAGAAAGAATCATTCATCCAGCAGCTCCTTCTTTTTCTCCTCTAACAGCTTTTCAATTTTAGAAATTTCAACTGCTAACTCTTCTTTAGGCTGCTTAACGAGGAAGCCCGCCAGTAGTTTTGACATGTTGAAATCATTATATTGGTCGAGGATAAAGGTTTCTTCATCTACGATCGGAGAGTAGCTTCTAGTAAGAACGGTACCGCTATAAACGATCTCAGCCGTTTCAATCAGTTTGTTTTTGGTCAATTTTTTCAACACACTTTGGACTGTGCTCATTCCTAGTGAAGAATTCTTTTCAATTATTTGTCGTGCGGTCAATGGTTCGTCACTCCCCCACAAGATAGTCAATATTTCCAATTCCTTCTTAGTTAACTTGTACTTTGACATGGTACATTCATCTCCCTAGACATTCTAATTAATTATTATTATATCATAAAAAAGTTACGGAACTTTTCAACAGCCAGCCAAATATAAATGATGAAGGATTAACTTTTTTTGTAAAAGGTGAAGCTTATTTTATCTGTTAAAAAAGCACCAGCAACCTCTAGTCGCTGGCACTTACCCGTCATTCTTCAATTGCTTCAGGCATATACGGTTCGGGTGACCCGTTCACGAACTCTTCGGCGGGTTGGATATTCCCCAGGCTGATACCAATTGTCAGGTGTGTATTCATGGGAACATATTCGCCATAACGACTCATCTCAATAACGGTTCCTTTTGGTTTGTCAGAATCCATATAATAAATATCATAGGTAATATTCGCTCCCTTAGCCGAATAAGTTTCGAAAAACAGTTTTGGCAGGTCGCCTTCAAGTACACTGTTTCTTAGATCCTTAAGATAAGGCTGCCCTTCGGAATAGGTTACTTCAATCGTAGGTGGGTTGTCCTTTTCATCAAATTCAGTACCGGCTGCGATATTCTGACTGATAAAGTGACCATAAGGGACGGTTTCTGAGTAAACACTCTTCAACACGGCAGTGACTTTGTTGGACAGCTCGCGAGCTTGCTCTAAGGTATAATTTTGGTAATTAGGGACAATCAATGGTTTACCCTTGGAAATCTGTATTTTAAATTCATCTTGTTTCGCAACTTTTGCACCTGCCGCAGTTGTTTGAGAAACTACATTGTCTAAAGCGATCGATTGGGAAAAGACTTTTTCAGTCACCAGCTTAAGCTCGTTTTTCTTAGCCCAATCAGTGACCTCAGTCAATGTTTTGTTAGCAAAATCTGGGACTTCGATGTTCTTTTCGAAGTTTTCTTTGCCTCTGGAGTAATAAACGGTAAAACGGTCTTTACGCTTATATTCCTGCAAGTTCAACTCCTTATCGGCGGCTTCTTGTTTAATAAACTGACCTTTGCCGATCGTATCATGGTACTGCTGAACAATCGAGACGTTTTCTGCTTTATGCTCCTTGGTCCAATCTTGGGCGGCTTCAAGCGTCATGGCTTCGAATTTGGGTAAAGTCAGCTGTTCTTCTGGATCAGGACCTAAGCTAACCGTCAAGGTCAAGGTGTCGCTCTTTTTGATTTTATCGCCAGCTTTCACATTTTGCTTCGTTATGTTATTTGTGGCAATGTCGAAATCGTAGGTGTTTTCGATCTTCAAAGGGATCCCTTCTTCGGCACTCCATTCCCGTGCCTGAGCAATTTCCTGTTTCAAAAAATCTGGCACCTTCACCCGAGTGAACTGATAATAAGCGATGAAAATCCCCAGCAGCAGAACTAAGCCACCTAAAGAAAACAGCATCATCTTCTTTTGTCTGCGCTTTTTATAGGTAGGATCAAATTCCACGTGCTCATCCGTTGGTTCAGACTCAATAAGGGGAGGTGGAGCAGGAACTTCGACTGGTTCAACTTCCTGCTCTTCCTGTACTTCTTTTTCCAGCTCTTTGGCTTTCTTTTTTTCCTGATTGTCAAAATTATCGTTAGTAAAATTAGATAAAAAATCACTCATAACGACTCATCACACCTTTACGTAATTGAAGGACTTCATCGGCTTGTTGAGCAATTTCACTGGAGTGGGTAACTAGAATGACACATTTTTGATGTTTATGAGCCAGTTCTTTGAAAATATCCACAATTTCCTGCTCCAGTTCTTCATCCAGATTTCCAGTCGGCTCGTCGGCTAGAATAATATCGCCATTCATAGACAATGCGCGGGCAATCGCGACCCGTTGCTGCTCACCACCTGAAAGCTGAGTCACCAGACGATTAGCCTTGTCTTCGGTAATGCCGATGTATTTCAACAGATTATAAGCTACTTCTTTTTTCTCTTTTGGCAGGTCATTTTGGGTAATCGCCATGGGGATCAACACATTTTCCACCGCAGTCAAATAAGGAATCAAGTTGTAGCTTTGGAACACGATACTAATATCATTTTTGCGAAATTTCTCATGGCCAATTGTGGCGATATCTTTGCCGTTAAATAGAACTTGGCCCTCTTTAGGAGTATCTAAAGCACTAATCAAGGATAAAAAGGTGGTTTTACCAGAACCGGATTTTCCTAAAATACTGTAAAGCTTGCCTTTTTCAAAGCCAACGGACACGTTTTTTAAGATAAAACGTCGTTGATCGCCATCCTGGTAGTAATAATCGATATTTTTAGCTTCTAATAGTGTCATTGTCGATCCTCCCTACATCATAATTTTCTTCGGATTCAGGCGAAGAATGTACAGCAGTGGCAAAATGGCTGATAGCAGTACAGTACCCACGCCCACCAGCAGATAAGTCACAATGTAGCCAATGCTGAAGGTTACTTTGTAGGCTTGTTGGACATCCATAAAGGAGAGGCTGTTTTGCATCAAACTGCTGGTGCCATAATACATGATACCGTCTTGGTTTGAGTTGCTAATCCAATCCGATTGAATCAAGGACTGAGAAATCGCACCGCCTAGGAAGTTACCAGTAATCAATGAAAGAACTAGCGCAATACTACTGATCATCAAAAGCTCCAAGACAATCTGGGTGATTACTTTACTGCGGCTTTCGCCAAAAGAAAGGTAGATACCAAGTTCGTGTTTACGATCTCGCATAAATAACAGGACAACTAACGAAAGAATCAACAATGTCGCAATGACCGCCACAATCACAACATATTTAGAAATAGTGTTCAGCTTGGTTAGACCGCCCGCTACTTGTTCGTATTGGTCGCTGGAAGCAACAACTTGGTAAAATTCTGGCAAAAGGGCATTTGCATCTTGGCGAAAGGCCTCAATATCATCCGGTGATTTCAATACATAAGTCGCCTGATAGTAGTCTTCTGAATCCTCCTCAAAACCTTCTATACCGCTAGCAAAGGCTTCTTGGATCTTTTTGTTCAGGTTACGAGCAGCACCTTCTGTAGTATAGATAGTGTTCAACTGATCCAGTGCTTGCCATTCACTTTCATGTTGCTGTTCCGGACTTTGCTGCGTATTTAGATCTTTTTTAGCGACGGTGAAAATACCAGCAACCTTCATGGGAAAGTCAAAGGTAGTTGTTTTCGGTTCGCTGATTTCACCCTCGGCTGATGCAGTATCATCATATATCTGATTGGTGGCATCTAAAACAAAGGAATCGCCGACGCTTAAGCTGTTGGCTTCTGCGACATCCTGACTGATGATGGCGGCATTGGTACCATTTTTTATATCGTTATCAGTAAAGCCGTCCCCTTGGGCAATTTTGATCAGACCCTCAGTAACGTCCAAAAATTCTTTTTGATTGAAGCCTTTGATGGTGAACATATAAGGAGTACCAAAACCGACGCTTTCGCTGGTCATACTTTTGAGCTTGGTTGTTCCGGTACCAGTTGGTAGGTAAAGATCGTAGCGTTTGACGTAAGAAAGATTACCGATTTCCTGATAGGTTTCGGCTTTAGGCGACTTGGGGTATTCTACGGTAGTCATGTCATCTTCTGAGAGGCTGCTCATTTTCTTTTCATAAGCTTCGTAGTCCATTTCGATACTAGTGACAGCACCCATACTGCGCTTGGTTTCTTTTTCAACATTTGTGGTAGATTGTTGAATCGCCACCGCTCCAGCGATCACATTCCCTAAAATAAAAACAACGAAAAACAAAATGAGTGATTTGCCTTTTCGTCGGGTAATACTCTTGAGTGCTCGTTGTTTGAAGTCCATAGAATCGCTCCTTCTAATTATATTTTAATTTTATTATTCCATATTGTTTAGTCAGTTACAATGAGGAACTGAGTGCTTATTGCAGATAGTCGACCTCGATAAAAAATCTTGAATAAATAAAATAACAGCGCTTTCATTTTTGCTTCTTTCTTGGGTATTAGCTTGTTATTCCTTCATCAACTTGTTTCTATTCTGATAATAAGTTAAACACCTCCTAAAAATAGTATACAATACGATTTCAGCGAGTGTCTATAAAATTATTGATAATACATTTTTTTATAATCGGGATTAGGATCAGTTTTTTCTAGTAAAGTCAGATTTGAAGAATCGAAAGCGAGTGCTTTTTTTATTTCAAAGTGATAAAAATACTTTTATAGACCTTTTGTTTGTCTTACACTATATTTGTAAACCACCTGAAGAATGCTCAGAGGTGAATACAGTTATTTTCAGAGTAGCCGACTAAGAAAATTTTTTGGACAATAAGGAAGTTGGAAGTGAACGATGAATAAAACAAAGAAAAAAATTCTAAGTGAAAAGAAACAGAAAGCTCTAAAAAAATGGTGGCTCTTTGTAGTTATAGGATTCGCTGGTTATAAAGTGATTGATTCCTTTTTTTCAGTTACTTACCTACCGCTGATAGTTCTATTTTACTTCATCGGTGTGTATGTATATTTAGGAAGGGCTTATGATCGTCCGTAAGTAGTAACACCTTTTGCAGCAAAGCCACATTTATCGAAGGTGTGAAAAATAGTTAGAATACTGAAAAGAAAGCCATTTACTTATACAAAAAAAGGGGTATCTTTGCTTAAAACCTCAAACCCAATCCATCACAAAAGAGTTGCTTAATTCCGATTCAGAGGTAATAATTAAAGTAGTAGTTAAATCTGGATTAGAAGAAAGGTGGGGAATAAACATGGCATTGGTAAACCGTTGGTATCAACTATTGCAGCAGTTTATTTCTCACGATCGTTTAACCATCGAAGCACTTCAGCAGATAACCGATACCACTGCCCAAACGGTGAAAAAAACCATTCAGCTTTTGAATGAACAATTGGACCACACGGCAAAAATAGTTGAAGTTGCCGACGGTTATCAGCTGAAGGTATCCAATGTTCAACAATTTGAAGGTGTAATGAATGGCAGTTTGAGACAACAGGCGGACTTTAATTCTAGCTCCAAACGAATAGCGGTCCTGATTGATTGCTTCATGAAACAAGATGATTATGTGGTGATTGATGATCTGGCGGAATTAATCGGGGTCAGCCGTTCGACTGTAAATAAAGACTTGCGAAAGCTTAAGGAAGTGCTCGCCTCTTTTGGTATTTCTCTGACCGGTACTCCTAACAAAGGGTTGCTGCTGGGAGGAGAGGAAGAAAATCTGCGGCTGCTTTATTTGTATCACGCATATGATTACCTGACCCCGCCTGAATTAAGCGAAGAGGTTTTACCGTTGATCGATGCAATTGCCGAAACGAAGAAACTAGATTTTCGAACGGCTGGCTTACTGAAGAAGGTCATCGCCTTAACCTTGGAGCGAATTCATGCGGGCAAAAATCTTTCAGCAGTCTTGCCTTACTACATTAATTACTTTGGAAGCGATCCACAGCTAGAGGAGTTGTGGATGACTTTAGAAATCAATTATAGTATTACCATCAGTCAGTTGGACTTTGATTTCCTCTGTTTTCCATTAAACATCTTCAATAATAATGTGGTAGAGGAACGCTTGGCAGCGAACCCGCAGGTAAGCGAACTTTTTCATCTAATGATGCAAGAAATTCTAGCATCCGTTCTAATCACAGTAGAGGAACAGGAGCTGTTCAATAAACTAAGGGCGCATTTCATGTTTTTGGTCAATCGCATTATTTTCCACGTCCAGCTGCAAGATATTTTTGATCAAGAATTTCGCAACAAGCATGCCTTCTCCTGCCAGCTGGCAGATCTCGGTGTGACAGCACTGGCGGACTTTTTAGCTAAGCCAAAGCAAGAATCTGAAATCGCTTATTTGGCCATTTATTTTGAGTTGGCGCTAAAAGATGACCCCGAGGATGCAGCAAAGGAAATTGCGGTGGTCTGCAATACTGGGAAAGGGACGGCCCTAATGATTAAGCGACAGTTAGTGAGTGTTCTAGGTTCCAATATTCAGATTACTCACTATTCGGAAGAAGACTATCGCACCCAAGACCTGACCCGTTATTTTGCGATTTTTACTACGATTCCTTTGCCAGAATCTGCGACACCGACAACGGTTATCAAACTGAATGACTTGTTTAATGACAAATGGCTGCTGGGAGAGTGGAAACGAATCATTGCTTCGAAAGCCACAGCATTTGAGAACACTGCCTTCAGTTTTGCGACCTTAGATGCAACCCGAACTTATGAAGACAACTTATCCATGATGCTGGATCAGCTGATCAATCAACAACTGGCGGATACAGCCTTCAAAAGCTATATCTTGAAAAAATCACGGGAAGAGTCCGCTGTACTGGAAAACGGGATCGCCTTTCCCCACGGCATCAATCCAACTAGTAGTCAGATTGTTGTATCTATCGGCTCTTACAAAAACGGCCAATCTCCAGAAGGAATTGAACTGGTTTTTCTAGTGGCGATACCTGCCGATTTGACGATGGAGACAGAAGCTGAGCTATTGAGCTTTTACGATACGATTTTTGTTGTTTCTGCAGATCAAAACCTGCGGAAAAAAATGCAAGAGGTGAATTCGCGGGAAGATTATGCGCAATTGTTGGCGAGCAGATAAGGAGAAAAATAAAGTTAATTAGACGAAATAACTGCACAAAAATTTCTCCGATTTTGCCTATTTTAGCTCTAGAAAATCGTAGACAATTATGTTATTCTATACACATAACTCGAGTACTAAACTGTGCTTCGGCACAAGAAGAGCTTTACAAGGACCGGCCTTGTAGGGCTCTTTTTTTGTACTATTCAAATTGAAAATCTATCTTTTGACTAATCAGTAAAATAAAGTATGTAGTTGTCAAAGAGCAGGGCTCTGCAAGTGAAAAAGACGCCCTAACAAGAGGACATTCTTACTCAAATCAGAAGGTACGGCGCGCACGCACCTTCGCAAGCAGCACCGTTTAAGACGATGGCTGTGTGTGAGTAAGTTTGGTTTATTTGATTTTCGGCTCCTCAAACTAGTCTTGCCTTAATGCTCCAAAGCTGAGCTAGTTTGTGAAGCCTTTATTTCTTATGATTCCGGTCAATGGTGATCATCAAGCTGGCAAAAGCAATTGCTAGAGTCAACGCTTGATACACAGTCATGGCAAACGTTCCTTTCCTACATGGCAAACGTTCCTTTCCTAGGATGAACATGTGGCATCTCTCCTTTACTAGAAGATTAGCCAGCGCCATAAACACTGCAAAGTTAAGCATCACCACCTTTCCGGCACAAGAAGTTAGGGCAGGAAGTTAGCGTTTTTTCTTTTTCCCTTTTTTCTTCTTCTGTTTCTTCTTGTTCGCCTCGTGGTAGGCTCGCAGGCGATCCAATCGCTCTTTTCGTGATTCGGAAGCTTTCGGACGTTCTGCGGTCTGGGGCTCAGCCTGATCAACTTCAGATTGTTCAGCCGGGCTATCGGGTCCATCATCTTTCTTTTTTTCTTCGCCAGCATTATCTAGCGAATCAATCTTTACCACAGGTACTCCGGTAGTAATAGTTTTTTCAGGATTGACAAACGCCGCATCCAACGCAGCTTTTGCTTGGCTAGGTATTCCGTATTTTTCAAGTACCGTCTTCGGTGTACTTGCCGTTTCAATTGTTTCTAGAGCATTTTTATCATCAACTGCTACAGATTTTTCTTCTTCCGCTTCTTCGCTTGGCTTCATTTCTTCAACGTCTTCAAAGACTTGGTCAACTTCATCGGCAATAATCAACGGCGCAAAGGCATTATCAGGATCTGCTACATAAACTTCACCTTGCTCTCTTACATCAAAAATTGGTGTTTCAATGGTTTCGACAAATTTGGCAGAGACGACTTTTTGGAATTGACGAACGCCGTTTTTTTCAAACAGGTTCAAAGTCGTCATTGTTTCCAGTGCCTCTTTAATTTTCTCGGGGGATTTATTTGGATCAGGTTCATTAAATGACCAGCGGTGGGTCTTGCCAGTGGCATCTTCAAATACAGCTTTTAGTTTTAACATTCTATTTCTCTCCTTTTTGTTTTTCTCAGGAATTTTACAGGGTTCATAGGTAAGTTCCTGAGATTTTAGCTTAAATAACTTCTGTTTTAGTCACTCGTGTTTGGTTAGTCACGATAATGTCATCCAGGATGCTTCCTTCTGTTGAAAGTTCAGTTAACACGTCACCTAGTGAAACAATCTCAGCTTCGGTAGGATTGTTTACTATGTTACTGAAATTGACCTTTTTAGCAGTGTCATCTTCTTGAGCAATTCGTACTTGTAATTTGGTTCCTAATTGTTGGATCATGTGTTTTTCCTCCTAAAGTTTTTTGTTCCGGCCGGTGATTAAAAGATAACCCAAAAGAATAAAAGAACAAAATGCGATTTTTTCCAAAATACCCTACATTTTTTCCAGTGCCAATTTGTGAAATGTTGATTTGATCGCACAGTAAAATGTACTTAAGGAAATTATAGGGGGGTATTTGGAAATTTTCGATTTTGACCAAAAAAGGACGATTAAGGCTGATCTAATAAGGTTTTGCTAATTGAAGTATAAACGACTTAAAAAGAAACACTTGATAAAATAACAATAGAAGCAAGAAGATTTCGGAAAAATAAGCACCTAGCGGAGAGCTAGAGTGCTTATTTTTGGTTCACCTGGCATGAGCGAACTCTAACAGGTTCAAGTCTTGAGTGTGTCTGAGTAGTGGAAAGTACATAGCTAAAAACAAAGGGAACCACAGCAATTAGAAATCTGAAAAAGCAAATTGTTCGTTGAAATTTTTTAACACATATCATATTCCCCTCTACGCTTCGTTAGTAACGAATTTTTCACTGATTGTTTACTATGGGAACATAATTTTTATTAAAATATGCTGCAAATTTAAAAGTATAAATTATCTACTTAACAGTCATAGTAGAGGGTTCGCTTAGGATTCGAATAATCTCTATAACTGGCATATTCTTTCAGAAGAATCTTTGATATTACATGAACTATTCGATATTCCTTAAGGGTGTTTTGGTACTATTCTTCAATGAATAAGTCCTTTATAATAAATGGATAAGAATGAAACAATTTTTTGATTTAATAAATAATAAATGCGAAAAATTTGAATGAATGAGCATTTTTCATTCAGTAAAAACATCTTGAATTAATCATTATCAAAAAGGGCATCACAGTGAATAAGCTCTTGTAAGTTTTCTAGAAGGACCCCATGCCTTGTTAATAGTTAGCTTTTTAAATTTTTTAGTAAAACTCATTATACTTCTAGGATAAAAATCATGGTGAGAAAATAAAGGGAGGAAAGAACATGCAGTCAGTAAAACAATTTGAATACACATTAAAAATGAGAACCATTTTTCAAGGGAAGTTATCAGAACTGAAAAGCTATTACTGTCGGGAGGATTTTGTGCTTGCCTTAAATGATGTAGATAGAGCAGATAAGGATTCTAAGATGTTCCGCATGGCAGAGCTAAAAAGGTTATGTGATTCACAAGGAATCTGTGTAGAAGAACTAATTTCTAATAGGACAATCTTGGATAGTATTCCTACTCGTACGGAAATGCAGGAAAATCTTTTGTATGCTTTATAGCAATGACATGAGAAATGGATATGGGCGTGTCAGGTACACTGACGGGCAAATTGAAGAGGGAAATTTTACTGATGGAGATAGGAACGGAATGTTCAAAATAACTCAGCCGTATGGAACAGTATTCGAAGTTTAATATATCAATGGTGAAAGGATAGATCAATAGCTGTTGTCAGTCACATTAGAGTTAGAAGGTTGTTTGAATAACATCAAAATAGGAATTCAGCATACTAATAACAATTGTGAATCGGAACAGGCTGAAGACAAGAGAGAAGAATAATAGAAGTTTATACACGTTAGTATTAGTACCCCTTCATTCTGAATATAAAATTTTGTCCATAAGGCGACCAAATACTTAGTTAGAAGAGTACGGATTGTCTTATTTTCGGGCAGGAAATAATGTATTTCAGAATTGATACAGTAACGTTTTCAAATCCATCTAATCGAAACCTATCCCCGACAACAAGGGACGAAAAGCAAGAACAGATGTATCCAACATGTTTTTTATTATAGGAAATAGCCAAAAGTGAAATACTATGTTTGAAGATCTGGTATTTATCAAACATTCCTAACTCGAAATTTAGAAGATCACCAAATATTTTTGCTGGAAAAAAATCTATCTCATAACGAAATAAGTCGCATCCATTCAATTTTGGATACGGCTTTTTTTCTATGTAAATAATCATAAAAAAAACCAAGCTACTAATTTTTTGACATCTATTATGAAAAATAGTTATCGATACAGAAATGACGGTGATTCATGTAGAAAGGATGATAGTAATAAAAAACTACTCTAAACTGAATTAAGTTTCCAATTATCAGTATAAAAAGGTGTAAGAAGCGAAGTAGAAAAAGTTCACTTAAATCCGAACGAAGTATTTAGTTCGCCGGTATGAAGATGTGTAAGGAAAGCCTAGCGAAAAAATTTAACAAATCCGAACTAAGTCCCCTAGTCGCTAGTATCTAAAGGTGTAAGAAGCGAAGTAGAAAAAGTTCACTTAAATCCGAACGAAGTATTTAGTTCGCCAGTATGAAGATGAGTAAGGAAAGCCTAGCAAAAAAATTTGACAAATCCGAACTAAGTCCCCTAGTCGCTAGTATCCAAAGGTGTAAGAAGCGAAGTAGAAAAAGTTCACCTAAATCCGAACGAAGTATTTAGTTCGCCAGTATGAAGATGTGTAAGGAAAGCCTGGTAAAAAATTTTAACAAATCCGAATCAAGTCCCCTAGTCGCTAGTATCTAAAGGTGTAAGAAGAGAAGTAGATTAAATCCGAACGAAGTATTTAGTTCGTCAGTATGAAGATGTGTAAGGAAAGCCTAGCAAAAAAAATTTGACAAATCCGAACTAAGTCCCCTAGTCGCTAGTATCCAAAGGTATAAGAAGCGAAGTAGAAAAAGTTCACTTAAATCCGAACGAAGTATTTAGTTTGTCAGTATGAAGAGGTAGAAGGAAAATCTAGTAAATAATTCAGGGGGGGATCACTATGAAAACGAACAACAAGATTTTGGCACATTACTATGGGATATATCTAAGAAAAGTTGTGTCGATTCAAGTATTGGATGCTGATGGAAACCCTGCAACGGCACTGCCATTTGTCAGAGTCACTCGTTACAAAGATAAAACAGTCGTTTTGCAAACTATTTATTCTGATTCGTTATCAGGAAAAATGCTACAGATGTTTTCACCAACTGAGTTTGAAATTGCTAAAGGAGTTCAGTTACTGTGTCAAGAACTCCAACTTTATCAGGTCTACTAAGTATCCATGATGGTTGCCTTTTTGAAAATCAAAGAAAGAAGGAATTCGTATGAAAAAGAGTATGAGCAGAAAGTCAATTGAAACTTCGCTACGTTATTACATTCACAGCAATGCTTATCCTTCTCGTTTGGATATGGATAGTTTTGCTCGAGGAAATAGTTTTAGTTTGGAGGTATGAGTTGTCCTTCGATACAAACAAGAGTAATTAGAAAATTCAATAATAAATTGAGGAGTGGTGAAAATGATTGGTCTAAAAAAAGGGAACAGTCAAAATGAATTTCAAAAGCATGCACAACTGAAACGAAAATACGCAAAGCCAGTCGGACCAATCGTGAAGTGGTGGATGAAACTGAAAGGTAGAAGAGATACAAAAAAGTATATGCCCGTCTTTATAGCGAGTTCTAATGTCTATACTTCCCCCTTTTTGTCTTTACTTATAGAGGAGGACAAGCATGTCCAGAACATTCTTTGGTTATCCGCAACGTCAGATATGGCTCCCTTGAAAGTAAGAGTCAACAAAAATATTGACCAATACAATTATGGTCAGTTCTGTCTAAAGGAGATGGAACAGAAGTTAAGGGCTAAAGCTGAAGAAAGGATCAATCTAGAGCAGAAGCTTGGTGAAGAAAAAGTAGACGTGTCCATAGTAAAAAATCGTAGAGAAAAAGACAAAAGAAGTTCTTTGTCTAACTTGTCTAACCAAAAAGTTCAACTCACCCAAGAAGTAAATGTCGCAATCAGTGAACTTATTCAAATTCGTGAGGAATTAGAACAATTAGAATTAATTACTAAAGAGAAAGTTCAGATCGTGCACCATCATTTTATGGAAAAAGGGTATTGCTATTTACAAGGGGTTCTTAGTAAAACCAATGAAAAAGAGTACCCCATAGAATTTATGAGTACTACCAATTCTTTTTCCAGTGAGAATGAGAAAAATTATTTAGAGCAATCCGATAAATTAAAAAGAAGACTGAATCTATTGTTAGAAACTATTGAAGTAGAAGGGGATGGGGTAAATGTTTAAAAAGTTGTTTACAAAAAAAGAAAAGCATAAAGGCTATCCTGAAACCATCGAAACGAAACAAATTCTTTCAAACTCTGAAATTCCATTGCCTGTAGACTACACAATTTATACTCCTATTGATTACAAAGTTGATGAACAGGTTTCTAGAATCCATTCAAAATTGGTTGCGGAGATGCACGAGTACTTTAATAATACGAATATCGATAAAGGAAACGCTGACTATCTCGACGAGTGGCTCGACAAACAATACAGGAAGGTCAATGCTCAAATAAACCTAGAACGTGCTGAGCATAGGCAAACACTACACAAATTGACGAGAAACTACACTACTCAAAAATCGAGTGGTATGCAAATTGAACAATCTTTAGAAAAAGAATTCGATAGTTTTGAAGAAAAAGAGAAAGAAATAAAAAATAGATTAGATAAATTGGAGGAGATGTAAAATGGAAAAACTAGAGAATTTAGCTGATTTAGAACAGGTGCAAAAAAGAAGAGTGCAAAAATTGTCAAATGCTAAAGAGGGAGGTTTTATTAAGAAATTACGCTTTTCATTTGTTCATAGCACGGCGCTGTTTTTTGCCATGATGGTTAACTCCGTGATAGATTTTTTTCCTTTGTATAGTACCTTTTCACTTGTGACGAACGATAACTTGGTGATGCTTTTGCTCCTTACTTTTGGATTTACTATATTTTTTGCTATTGCTTCTTATGCATTCGGTGATGTTTTAGGGCAAAAACTTACGTCAAGAGCTTTTATTATTACAGCTACAATAGTTGCCTTTTTACCGCAAATTTGTATTTTAGCTTTGAGATTCACGATGAAAAATGAGCTGTTTCCATTAATAAGTGGCGGCGTTACTAATACGTTGAACCAGCAGGAAGTTTCTCAAATGATTGAGCCATCGGATATTATGGTTTGCATGCTTTGCTTAATGGCAGTAGGCAGTACGTTATTAGTTGCCTATCTGGCTTACAAGGATGAAAAAGAACAAAAGTATTTGAAGTACCAATTGCGTCAGCAGCTGAACCTTATCGAAGAATTCAAAATTGAAATTGAAAAAGAGAAGATGATGCAAAAGGAGATTATAAGGGATTTTGAAGGCGTAATCCGAGAAGCGGTGGATGTAGAAAATGAAAAGTATATTACTGCGTTAGAATGCTTGCAAGATAATCGTATGGAACATTTATGTTTTGCACGAACAAAATTAGCGCAGTACTTGGGCGAGCCTGATGAAATCAATTATTTGTCAAAACAGTTGTCAGAAAGATTGTCGAATTTTCAGGTAAATCAAAAAGAAAAATTTGAATTAAAGGATTTCTTGAGTTTGGAGGATTGTCAGGATAAGTAGAAAGGGGAAATTAAAAATGAAAAAAGTAAAATTAGTATTTATTTTGGGGTTGCTTTCGCTCTTGTCAGCTTGTGGAAACAGTGATTCAGAGCAGTTTATGGACGTTGCAATTGTTTATGGTAATCACGCAAATATGAAAGAACTCCCAATTCACCAAGTAATTTCTGATTCTACGGTTGAACAAACCGCTTCTGATGGAGGAACGATAGCCATGATTTCATCTGAGCAAACTCCTCGGTTAATCGCTAATTTAGAGGTTGAGAAAATAAAAGGTGGAAAGAATACAGAACGAATTAATCGAAATGTTAACAACCTTTTAAATGAAATTGCTGAAGCTAGCGAACAGAGTGCGGCGCAAACGCCTGAAGTTAATCTGTATGAATCTATTTTATTAGCAACGAAAAGCCTCTCTGATAGGGAGGAATCTTTCAAAAAAATCATCTTGATTGAGTCCATGTTGTCCACTGACGGAGAAATCGACTTTGTTAACGGCGGATATCTCCATGCTCCGGCTGAACGTGTTGTTGAAAGCTTAGTTGAACGTGAAGCGGTGATTGATTTATCTTCCATTGATGAGATTGAAATTGTTGGACTTGGCGAAACGGCAGTTCCTCAGACAAAGTTAAGTGCAAAAGAGTTAAAAAATCTGAAGCAAATTTGGGAGAGGTATTTCGAACAAAGTGGTGTGAAAAAGACAACTTTTACGGAAGTAGCTTTCACCACAGACATTGATGCTTCAAAGTACCCAGTTGTTAGCAACGTACCTACTTTAAATACTGAAACAGAAGAACTGGCTGTTTCAGCAGGTAACACTGAAGCACCCGTAGTTTTGGATGAAACACAAGTGAAGTTTAAACCGGATTCTGCGGAGTTCGTTGATGAAGCGCAAGCGTTACAAATAATTCAGCCAATCGCCGAGCAAATCAAGCAAAATGATCTGAAAATCTTGCTCATTGGATCTACAGCCACGCAAGGAAGCGAGGAGGGACGATTAATTTTATCGGAGAAGCGCGCAAATGCAGTTGCTAAAGTACTCATTCAATCAGGTGTTAGCCAAGAACAATTAGTTTCTGTCGGTTGTGGTTCTACAGATCCGTGGCATGTTACAGATGTCATTGATGGCAAACTTGTAGAGGAAATGGCAAAACTAAATCGCAAAATCGTAATCGCTGATTATGAATCTTCGCTGCCAGAAATTATATCTATCAAGAATAACTTATAAAATCAAGCGAATGGCTGTGACATAAAACGTCACAGCCACTGAAAACCGCACAATCGATGTAACTGAAGCAGCTCTTTCGGGAATAAGCCAAATAAATGCAAAAATATGAGCAGCTATTTTCGGCTTATTTCTTGGAGCTGAACACTTCTGTCACAACCTCAAATCGATAGTTTTGATGAACTTAAAAGGAATTTATTTACTCAAAACTGAACTAAGTGGATTTTTCATCAGTATAAATAAGTGAAGGAGAGAAATGACAGAGCTGCTACAAATGAGAAATCCACTATAAAGGAAGGGAGAAAAGGATTATGCAAAAAGCTAATGGATTTAATGAGTTTTACTCAATCTATACTAAAGGAGGTAGAATCGAATACTTCGTGGATAAGCAAGGGAACCCTACCATCAATTATCCTCATGTTCATATCATCCACCGGGGGAATGGTCAAGTTGAAGTTGTAGCTAGTCTCTCAAGAGGGAAACATCCGTATCGAACAACGTTAAACAATCCATCAGGAGGTGATGTCAACGCAGCAATTCGTAGCGCTGCTAGTTACTTGTAGTTGGCCAATGATAAACGAGAGGAGGGGTTCAAAAAAGGAGTAAGCTTTATGGTTGTCTGTCTCTGAAGGTTTGGGAAATGGAGGAATTAAAATGAGTAATTGTAAATGTTCAGTGTGTGGAAGTTCATTGTTTTTTGTTAGAGATCTGCCAAATGGAAAAGTAGTCCGTGTTTGTAAAAACAGTAAATGTTCGAATTATGGATATGAAATTTCATTTTTGAGCTAGTTGCTATGTCTTAAAAAAAGTGTTCCCGTAAGTCAAGCTAAACATAATCATACTGGAGGCGATAAAATGGAAAAGAACCGAGTAAGATCTTATCAGCGAATAAAAAAGATGATGAACCAATATTTTCATATTGATGAAGTCACGGATAGAGATAATTGTCCAATTCTATTTACATCATGGTTGCAAAATCCAAGACTAAGCAATGGGAAGTTGATGGTATCCGCACGCTTTTATCAAGATGAAATTCGTTTTACAGCTGATTACATTTCCAATGGAATAAAGCTGCCAGATGATATGCATAATTATCATTTTGATCTTTCTGATCATGTGAAAATTAATCGATTAAAAAATAGCTGCTCGGAGAAATACATTTTGGGTTACCATCAGATGTTCAGCGGGCTTATGGTTTACCGAGATTACTCTTACGATTCTATTTTCGGAGATGATTTTGGACAAGAGTATGAGACGGCAATCGAGAATTTGATACTTAAAGAACTCACGGATTTGATTGAAAATGGCATCCAAGTATTTAATGAAGCTAACAGAATTTTGGATTTGTGCAATGTCAGGTAGGATAAAAGTTAGAAACAATAAAAGACATATTTGATAGGTACAAAGTCCCCTTGTAAGCTGCAATTTAGTTCCTAAAAGGTCCCTAAGTTTAAAACAAAAACAGGAGGAAAAAAAGATGGCGATTAATGGATTGAAGCACAAAAAAAATCCGATGGATGTATCAAGACGTTGCACAGGCTACCAATGTGGAAAAGTGTTTTATGTTCCTCATTCGGTTAATGGACAAAGTGTCAAATGTCCCTACTGTGGGAAAGAGTATTAGTAAAAGTGCTAAAAACACGTTTTAATGAGTTTATAAAAAAGGAAACCAAACAGTCAATGGCTATAAATCAAGAATAATGAAGCAAAGAGTCTGAAAACAGTTTATTGAAAACGATCAAGATACCTTGAGCAATGGACTGTGAAAATTAGGTAGGGCAACACCTTTTTTAGCAGCAGGGAAGCAGATAAGGGGAGCGTCAAAAAGGTGGAGTTATCATTCTTTTTGACACTCCCCCTTTTTGTCTCTAATAAAAAAAGGGGGAGTTTTTCACAATAATAAATCTTATTACAGCACTGTTAACGCAGTCTAGCTTCCCAAACTAACTTTATCAGCAATATGCGAAATTGAGGAGCAGTTTAGCCCGTTTTAGTCCTGTTGCTATGAGATATAACGATTGTCTTAGCAGAATTGATGGGGAACAGTACCTACCTCCGGTGCTCTAAAGCTAAGCGAGTTTGCTAAGCCTTTCTTAATCCTACGAGTAAGTGCCAAGTACGGTGGTAATAAAATAGTAATCAACGCATTATTTGCTATCTATACGACAAAAACAGTCTTATGATATAATGATTTTAAAAAAAACGTTTTCTTTATTAATGTAAAATAGTTTTTTTTAAGTATTTAGCATTTTTGATTGCCATCTACTTTTAAAGAGGAGTACTAATTATTGTTAATTACTACAACTTTGTATGAAGATATAGTTAAACAGGACTGTATTGAAAAAGTTTGAGAGAGAAGGAATACTGATGGAAAATGAAATCAAGTTTGTTGGAACTGGAATTAAGCAAGTGTTTATATCAGTTATAGCACAACAAAGTCTTGCAAAAGTTAATTATAAACCAATAGGTACCGCAAAAGAACAAATTACAGTACCAAAAGACTATATATGCAGTTACCCGATTCTACCTGTAATAAGAAGTATTCGTGAACAGGATTCGGAATCGGAGATGAGAATAATCTTAGTCAAAGCTGAAAATGACAATACCGATTCTGCTGAACAAGTTTTTCGGGAGCAATTGGCAGAGCTGGATGAATCCTTGGATAATGATGAACTCATCTCAGTGGTGGAACTATCCAGCGATCAGCGTTTATCTACAGGAGTTTCTATGTTTTTAGGTTTACTTAGTAATATTGAAGAAAATACAGAAATCTATGCAGATATCACGTATGGGACTAAAGCAATGACTGTAATCATGAATTACTTACTTTCTTCTATAGAATATTTACGAAAAGGAACTGAAGTTTGTGGGATATACTATGGAAATTTAGAACGAGGTAAGGATAACAAGCCAAAAATGGATAAAGCTTATTTGTACGATTACACGGGAGTACTTGAGCTAAATAAGTTGATTGAAACTGCTAAAAAAATAAACATTCCAGATCCAGAAAAATTCATTCTTGGCCTAATCGCAGAAGAGGTGGATTAGTATGGGGCAATCGCCATGGAAATGCTTAGAGGTAGAAGAGATTATTAACAACTTAGAAATATTAAAAGTACCTGTCCAAAAAAGATCTGTTCTTTTTAATGAAAGTTTTCAATTGGAATTACTGAACTTAATGGTAGTTGGGTTAATAAAGAATGAAGAAATTGAAAAGTGGTATCTGCAAGGTAATGCGAATACTGTCCAAAAAAAGGCTGAATGTATCTTTATAAAAATGTATAAATTGTCAGATTATCACCAAGAATTGATCCAAAATATCTCCCTCTTTATTTATGACACAGCGAAAAAACATAATGCATTGAAAGTAATCATGGCACACGATTCTGAAAAGGGAAAATTGTCTAATTTTTTATATAAAAACTTCAGGTGGCTTGAATCGGAAATTAAGAATGAAGAAAAAACAATCGTTGTCAGTGAGAAAATAAGGAATGTCGCCAATAGGGCTATGAAAGTTTGTAAACTACTTGAAAAAATAGTTCTGCCAAATGACGGAATGGGGGAACTATCCTTAGAACAAATCATTGATAATTTAAAGGAGACAGAAGTATTTTCTCGCAAAAAATACAGAGAGAACTTGTTTGAAATTGCGAAAAAATCGTTATATCTTGATCCACATGAAATAAATGCAGGTTCTGAAGCAGACAATGACAACGTTCTTAAAATTATTCGTGCTGCAAAAAAAATGAAAACCGGAAGATATCAACTACGGAATATAAATGCCGAAAAAATGGTTTATTTGTTAAGAGATATGGGAGTATTTGACTATTCAAAGTCTTCAAAAATCTATACTTACGCAATCGACTATTTAGAATGGAACTACACTTTAGGCTATGATGAAAATGTTGACAATAATAAAAATGGCGTACGAACGGTCTATAGTGGGCAATCTGTAACAAAAACAGGGAACGCGGGTGATTTGAGAACACTTTTTGATCAAGAATCAGATTTTCATAGCTACTTCGCTGCGCTGCTATACTCTATTAAAAGATTTGAGGATGAATGTCAAAAATCCAGAATAAAACAGACTCTGAGAGCAAAAGCGATAGTCACATTAGATGTGCTTAGATATTTGAAATTTCCTTACTACGAAAGTCCAAAATCTTTGGGTGAACCTTACGACACAGAACCTTATGGAAACACAGTGTTGGCGGGATATATGAAAAATTTTGGGGAAAATAAATTTAAAGAATCCATTTTTCACAACAAAATGATTCCAAGTCTTATTCATGAGTCCCCTATCTCGTTGGAAGGCATCGATGGTATAACCTACAATCCCATTATAGATGCTAACTTATATACAGACGGAAAAGTTGGAGAAATTATTGGAGCAGGTAAAGGTACCATGAGTGAGACAAGAACAAAGTTAGAGGAAATTATCAAGGAAGAGAAGAAATTGGTGCTTCTAGATAAAAAGTAAATTGATAGAAAGGGTTAGGATTGAAAGTAGATAGTGGGGTTGGTAAAAACTAGTTTAAAAATGACATGGGTAAGATTGTCTTTTAGCGTATTAAAAGTTTTCTAGAAACTTTGAATTGTTTTAGATAATATAAGCTAGGTTACGATGGAGTAAAGACAAACGATTATGTGACGTGATACTGAGCGTTTTCTGCATAAAATTTTAATCTAGATGAGAGAATTCAAACATCTGCTTGTTTTATCTATAAAATTTAAATAGTTGTAGCAATTAATGCCCTTTTCCAGCTAATTTATCAAGTAATCTCTTGTTTTAAAAAAGATAGGAAGGGAAAATTTATTAACTGAGTTACTATTATTGATTGCCTAAGAATGAACAAGAATCACTAACAACTAGTTTGGCTAGTCTTTTTTTCGAAGGGCATAAAATTCCTGAAGCCTATCTTAAAAGTATTTGAAAAGACAGCTACTTTTAACTCATTTTCGAAAAAGGAGGATGGGACAAGAAAAAGGATATATTCTATGGGCTTTTTATTACCAAGAGTTGAAACATCACCTAGGAGCCTGGAACTGCTGAGTTTGAAGGTCTATATAACAATCACACTTAATTAAAATCAGGAAGTTTAAGTTGTGGAAACATTGTTCCTAAAAGTATGCAACTATAAATGAAACGAAAGAAGAGTAGGAATGGTATTGTTAGTACCGCTTGATTTAGAATAAGTCGTTGTAGCTTTGTAAATAATGCTAGTCGTCTTTATTCGAAGAACACATCAAATAATCAAGCGAAATTTTGGTCAAAAATTGACCACAAAGCTGGATATAAAGGGGATGCTTGTCCTGTTACCAGGCAAAGAATAATGTGGTTTTGCACGGGTGTATCGGTAGTTTCGAGAGCACGTATCAAAGTTTACCCCCGAATGTCAGGGGACGAAAACTGCAAGTATTAGGCTAGCGAAAACACGTAGAATCAAAGTTTACCCCCGAATGTCAGGGGACGAGACACACAAATGTGTGGATCTTTAGCTGCCGCCACTAAAAAAACATTTCAGTAATTAGCAGCAGATTTTTTAAGATAGTTAAATCGTTACAAAGTAGCAATTTAACTTAGGAAGAAGTGATGTAGCAGAAGGATACTGACTTTGTAGTTCCCCATTTTAAACACTTTCTGGTTTCTATTGGAGAGTTGGTTAATGTTAGAGTTATGAAAAGCATAGCGAGTAAGATAAACCCAAAAATCAAACAAAATTTTGACCACAGATTGACCACAAAGCTGGATAAAAAGCGGAAGCTTGTCCTGTTACCAGGCAAAGAATAATGTGGTTTTGAATGGAAGTATCGGTATTTTCGAGAGCACGTATCAAAGTTTACCCCCGAATGTTAGGGGACGAAAACTATGACGGCAACGTAGGTTCTTTATCAATCATCAAAGTTTACCCCCGAATGTCAGGGGACGAAAACTCGCCGTTCTTAATGGCTTCTTCTAATCCAGATCAAATATTCCAGGCGTATCAAAGTTTACCCCGAATATCAGGGGACGAGACACACAAACGTGTGGATCTTTAGCTGCTGCCACTAAAAAATCATTTCAATAATTAGCAGTATATTTTCTGAAATAGTTGAATCACTATAAAGTAGCAATTTGAGTTAGGGAGAAGTAATGTATGTGAAGGGATCTATCTGTGTAGAACGCTAATAATCTATTTTGATAAGAGGGGAAAGTTTGAAATTCCTAAACGTGATGGATCTTTTTGAAAGAGACACACTTATAGATGAGCGTGTATCAACGATTGGAAGACTACTGATACGTTAATCGAAGAAAGTACCAGAGACTAGTTTAAAAATTTGTATCTAAAGAAGAAATTATTTATAGCGCTGCTTTTGGTAACATATAGAGTTGTAGTATAAGAATTGAGCAGCATTAAGGAGGGCAAAATGGACGAAAAATTAGAGCTGATGTACGGGTCATTGTTGCATGACATTGGGAAAATTATTTACCGCAGCAATTCTAATGAATTCGTAATGGATACTCATTCAAAATTAGGTTGGGAGTATTTGTCGCATTATAAAGAATTCCAGCGAAAAGGTATTGAAGAGAGCGTTCGGTTTCATCATTATAAAGAGCTATGCCGTGCTCCTATAAGTAACGACAGTCTAGCTTATATCACTTATGTAGCAGATAATATTGCAAACGGTTTAGAGCGGATGGAGGATCTTGAAGAAGGGGATAAGTCTCAAGATGAAGGGAACCATCACCCATTCAACCGAACGGCTCCACTCAGTAGTATTTTTAATATCGTAAATTCTGAAAACTTAGGAATAGCTACAGGGTCGTATTCTTTTGGTATGGGTGAAATCGTTAAGTATCCTAGTGAGACAGAAAAGAGCTATAGCAGAGAAAATTATGCAAAGATCAAGGCAGCGATGGATCATGATTTGAGAACTAAGCTAAAAGTTTCAACCGATGATTTTTCTTCTCTTCTACAATGGGTAGAAAGCTTGTGGAGTTATCTTCCGAGTTCTACAAATGTGAAGCAGTTAGTTGACATTTCTTTACACGATCACAGTAAGTTGACTTGTGCTATTGCTTCGTGCATCTATGACTATTTGAAAGAAAAGAACATTCGAGATTTCAAACAGGAATTATTTTCATCTGAGGATAGAAGAAAAGCGTTTTATGACGAAGAGGCTTTTTTATTGATGAGTATGGACATGAGTGGCATTCAGGATTTCATTTACAATATTAGTGGATCACAAGCGTTAAAAAGTTTGCGAGCGCGCAGTTTCTATCTAGAAATGATGCTTGAAGTTGTGGTAGACGACCTGCTAGATAGATTGAATCTCACCCGAGCCAACCTTTTATATACTGGTGGCGGTCATGCCTATCTCCTTCTTCCGAATACTAAAACGGGGAAAGATAAAGTTGCTGCTTTTGAAAAAGAGCTACGAGGGTGGTTCCTTAAAATGTTTACTGTTGATCTTTCTATGAGTATGGCTTATCAAGTATGTAGTGGAAATGATCTAATGAATACCAATGGCAACTATAAACAGATTTGGCAAGGAGTTAGTCAAAAGCTGTCTGAAAAGAAGGTAAATAAGTATGATGCTAAAGATATTATTCAATTATGTAATAACACACATGCACAGGGTGAAAGAGAGTGCAAAGAGTGTCTACGCAGTGATTTAAAGATAAACAAGAATGATCTCTGCTCTATTTGTGAGAGCCTCATCTTTATTTCTAATGATTTAAGAGATAAAAGTTTCTTTGTTGTAGGCAGAGAAGGTAATGTGTCGTTACCATTTGGGGAAAGGCTTTCTGTGGTATCAAAAGAACAAGCAGAAAGGTTATTAACTACAGGGAATAAATTGCGAATATACAGTAAAAATCACCCGTTCACAGGAAAAAATATTTCAACAAATTTATGGATGTGTGATTATGATCTGGCAAGTACAGATTTGGAGACAAAAGATCTAGGTATCGCTAGCTATGCAGATCGGGAGATGGGTATTCAAAGACTTGGCGTTTTGCGTGCAGATATTGATAACTTAGGAAGAACATTTATGAACGGCATTCCAGAAAATTACAATTCTTTGGCGAGAACAACTAGCTTATCTAGAAACCTCTCAGTATTTTTTAAATATGAGCTGAATAATATTCTTGAGGGCTCGAAGATTACAGTGATCTATTCTGGTGGAGATGATTTGTTTTTAATTGGTGCTTGGGATGACGTAATAATAAAAGGGCTTGAAATTCGTAGAAAATTTGAGGAATTTGTTTTAGGTAAATTAACGTTTTCTGCCGGTATCGCTCTGTTCCCACCTCAATATCCTGTATCAAAAATGGCTTTTGAAGCAGGTCTTTTAGAGGATGCTGCTAAACAAGGTGAAAAAAATCAAGTCGCATTATGGACAAAAGAAAAGACCTATTCTTGGGAAATATTAGCAGAGAAAATATTAGCGGAGAAACTGACAGTGATTCGTAATGCTTTTAAAAGAAATTCAGAAAAAGGAAAATCATTTATTTACAAGATACTGGAATTATTGCGCAATGATGACCAAATTAATATTGCTCGGTTGGCCTATTTGCTAGCCAGAAGCAAAATGAGTGATCGGTTTTCTCAGCAGATTTTCCATTGGACTCAAATCCCGGAAGAAAAAGAGCAATTGATAACAGCCTTAGAATATTATATTTATGAGATTAGGGAGGGGTAATGATGGAGTTAGCAAAAACCAAAAACGGTACACCGATAGATTTAAATTACGCACGTAAGGTAGTAGAAGATAATCGAAAGAAAGATGGTAAGAACAAATATACTTTTTTTGATGGTTTAACAACAAGTAAACTACGAAACTTATTGGATTTAGTGAACCATATATATATTAAAGTTTATAATAATCCCTCTAGTGAATTATCAGAAGATATTAAAGATGAGTTAGAGTACTTGAAAGTAAAATTTGCGTATGAAGCAGGTAGAGATAAAGCAGTTCGGAAGTTTATTGAAGAAACAAGCATTAGCCTGCTTGTGGACAAGGTGCTGGAAGAGAAAACCAGGAAATTTTTTCTGGACTATTGTAAGTATTTTGAAGCGTTAGTTGCTTATGCAAAATTTTATAAAATGGGGGATTATAATGAATTCTAAAATTCGCATTAGTGGATATATCGAAGTTATAACAGGTTTGCACATTGGTAGCGGTGGGGAAATTAGCGCCATTGGGGCTCTGGACTCTCCAGTCGTTCGTGATCCCAATACATACATGCCTATTATTCCAGGAAGCTCGATTAAAGGAAAAATGAGAAGTCTTTTAGCTACAGATTTTGGCTTTCAAACAATGAAAAAAGAACATAACGATGATGCACCTGAAGTACTAAGATTATTTGGTTCCAGTAAGAAAGGGAACATGAAAAAGTCGCGTTTACAGATCTCAGATGCATTCTATTCGAAAACGAGTAAAGATGAATTCGATCAAAGAAATCTGCCGTATACGGAGACAAAATTCGAAAACACCATTGATCGTTTAACCTCAAAGGCTAAACCCAGGCAAATAGAGCGTGTGATACGTGGGTCAAAGTTCGATTTGCATATTATTTACAATGTTGAAAACGAGTTGGAAGTTTCAGAGGATTTTGAAAATATCAAAAAAGCATTGAAGTTATTAGAAAACGATTATCTTGGTGGCGGTGGTACTCGAGGAAACGGACGGGTTTCTTTTGAAATTACCGAAGTGAAGACAGTAGTCGGAGATTATGATAGTTCTAATTTAACAGTGAAGTAGGTGGAGCAAATATGACAACTCAGATTATAAGACTCGCTTTTAACTCCCCTGTCCATTTTGGAAATAAGCGTCTAAGTGATAGTGAGATGGTTATTCATTCAGACACCCTCTTTAGTGCTCTTTTCATAGAAGCACTAAATTTAGATGTAGATACTGACTGGTTGATGGATGAGTTGATTATTAGCGATACGTTCCCTTACTGTGACCAGGAATTATTTTTACCGAAACCACTGATAAGAGTAACGGCACAAAATCAAGATGATACAAACCATAAAATATTTAAAAAATTAGAATATGTGCCAGTATCACGGTATCTCGATTATGTTGACGGGAAACTATCAAGCGATAACGTCAAGCAAATAATCGAAAGTTTTCAAATAGGTTCTTATAATATGCAAGCAAAAGTTTCGTTGAAAGCAGTGGAGGAGCAAGGAACAGGGGATAGTAAACCGTATGCGGTTGGAACCTATCAATTCTATCCAAATGCAGGTCTGTACTTTATTTTCAAAGGCTCAGATGAGACCTTACAAAAGTTGTTAAAAATCATGGATGCGCTTCAATATTCTGGGTTGGGTGGGGAAAGATTTGCTGGCTATGGCAGATTTACTTACCAGGTAATTCAGGATGACACAATGGAACAGTTGATTTCACAAGAAGGTAATAGCCATATTTTATTATCTACTGCTAGAGGGACGGAAGCGGAATTAGAAAACTGCTGTGAAGAGGCGCGATTCATCTTAAAAAAACGGACGGGTTTTATTCAATCAGTGACATTTCATGAGAATCTAGTAAAGAAAAAAGACTTTTATAGCTTTTCTGCTGGTTCTGTCTTCAAATATCCGTTTAAAGGTGAAATATACGATGTTGGTGAAAATGGAAAACATCCAGTATACCGATATGCTAAAGCTATGTGGCTGGAGGTGACACAATGAGCTATAAATCGTATTTGGTAACGATCACAACTTATGGTCCAGTTCATATTGGATGCGGGAAGGTGATAAAAAAGCAAGAGTACATTTATGATCAACACAAATCACTCGTTCATATTGTTGATGGACCTAAGCTAACGAAATATCTATCGAAAATAAATAAGTTAGATGCTTTTATTGACTATCTTACTGAAAATAGTAAACATGCAGATTTAAAATATTTCTTGAATCGCCAAAAAATTAATCAAAAAGACTGGCGAAAATTTGTAATCAATACTGAGCGAGTAAATCAAGGGAAAGTTGAACGTGATAAGGATACTAAACATAAACGACCAGCAGTAAATATGCCACTAAACATCTTGCATCTGTTTGTTCGCGATGGTCAGAATACAGTTTATGTTCCTGGAAGTTCCTTAAAAGGTGCGTTAAGAACCATGATTTTACAGAGCGATAAAGAAGATAACAGTAAAAATTCTCTATTTGGAAAAATAAAAGTTAGCGACTCTCTGCCAGTTCCTGATAAATACTTGGAAATCTACCAAAAAATCGACGTCAACAAAAAAAGCAAGCCAATGCCCCTTTATCGGGAATGTATAAAACCAGGAGCGAAAATCTATTTTACGTTGACTATAGAAGATGACGCAATTAGCATCGAAGAGATTGAAAATAGGATTCGAAACTTTTATGTTAATTATTGGAATAAATGGTTTGTAGGATTTGCTTCAACTCAAGGAGGAAGAGAGTTCATTGTTAGCGGTGGAGTACCGCAATCTTTAAATGCCCATAAGCGACCGCAAGTAGTTTTCTTAGGTGGAGGAACTGGTTTTGTAAGCAAGACGCTTAAGTATCAAATGCAGCCAAAAGAAGAAGCTAAAAAAGAAGTATTTGAAGATTTGCAAAGTAGATTTAGAAACACATATGGGAAAATGAAAGAAATACCCCAAAATGTTCCCATCATCTTAAAAGCAACCGTCGATTATTCGAAAAATAAGTGGTATCAACAAGGAATCTGTTTGATAAAATTTGAGGAAAAATAATAATCGGAGGTGAGTCTATGAAGATTCTTTTTAGTCCAATTGGAAATACAGATCCGTGGCGAAACGATCGCGATGGGGCGATGTTAAACATTGTAAGACACTATAAACCAGATCTTGCTTTCCTCTTTTTTACTGAGAGCATCTGGGAAGGCTCTAATAGGATACCACCACACAAGCATTTCGACTGGGAAAAAATAATTAAAAATGTATCCGAGAATACTTTAGTAGAATATCAGATTGAAAAAGTGGATCGTGCACATGATTTTGATAGTTATAAAGAGTTATTTCATAACTATTTGGTTAATCTAGAGACAAGATATCCAACTGCGAAGTTTTTGTTAAACGTCACTAGTGGTACCCCTCAAATGGAAACAACTTTATGCTTAGAATATATTACCTACCCGAGCAAAAAAAAGTGTATCCAGGTGTCCACTCCGCTGAAAAATAGTAATGCTCATACGAAGCATGCAAAACCAATAGATCAAGATATTGATCTGGAAATAGTTAACGAAGAAGAAAGTAAGTTTGATTCGCGGTGCCAAGAAATTTCTATTATTAGCTTTAGGGAAACAATGATTCGAAATCAGGTGAAAAGTCTAATTGAAAACTATGATTACGAAGCAGTGCTATGGTTACTTGACGCTCAGAAAGCATTTTATGATGGTAGTAAGATACGATCTTGCCTAAAAAAAGTAACTAAGGATATTAAAACACATGAAGTATTTCCAGACATTGTTAAAAGTTATAAGGATTGTGATTTGCAGAAAGCACTGTTTCATTTTTTATTATTAGACATGCGATTTAAACGTAGGGATATTGCTGAAGTATTAATTAGAGTTAAATCAATTGCGGAATTTGTTATGGAGAAATACTTGAGTAGAAAGTATCGCAATCTTATTCTTTATGAAAAAGGAAAACCTTTTCTCAATGTTTCTTATAATGAAAAATTTATTAAAGACTACTGTCAGGTTTTAAAAGCGAAAAACTATCGGTTTGATGAACGAAGAGTGCTGAGCTTTCCAGCATATTATGATTTTATTAAAATTTTAGAACCTAACAGTCCAATGATGAAAGAAATGGTTTGCGTGAATAGGATCAATGATATCAGAAATAATGTTGCACATAAGCTAGAAAATTTGGACTTAGAAGAAAAGAATAATGAGAAAAAAATCATTGAGGCGGTAAGAGCAGTTAAAAAAATGATTAATATGGTTTTCCCTACAATAAAACAAGAAGATTATGAGTATTTCAATAAATTAAATGAAGAGATAAGGAAGCTTCTATGATAGTCAAAATAAGTGTCAGACTAAAATTGCCAATGAATTTGAAAAATAATAACATAGGGAGTGTACTTCATGGAGCATTGATGGAATGGCTGCCTACTTCTGTTGTAGAAAGACTCCATCAACCGGCATCGTATAGTCCATTGAAGCAACGTCTCCTTTTGGAAAATGGGGAATCCATTTGGGAGATTGTTTGTTTGTCTCAAGACTTGGGTGAGTGTATCGTAAAAATCTTGACTAGCAAAAACAACCTTTTTTTGAAGCGTCATAATATTACCGTGGACATTGAAGGTTTTACGGTCGAACACTATAACGTATCGGAAATGATGCATGAAAGTTTCTCGATTCAAAAGCCAATCCGCTATCAGAAAATCAAAATTTGTTCACCAATGTCTTTCAAATCTAATGGGCAATATGATATTTTCCCCGACATTAAAAGGTTCTTTAGAAGCATTATGCTAACGTTTGATTCCTTTTATGATGAATACCAATTATACGATAGAGACACCTTAGAATATTTAACTGAACAAGTAACAATCGTAAACTACCAACTAAAAAGTACAAAGTATCACTTAGAAGGAACTAGAATACCGTCATTTGTAGGACACATTACTTTTAGAGTTAGCGGTCCATTACCTTTTAATCAGTTAGTCCACTTTTTGCTTTCTTTTGGAGAGTTATCTGGTGTTGGGATTAAAACAAGCTTAGGCATGGGGAAATACCGAATAATTAAATGAAAATTTGCCCGCAAATCGACCATACAGGTTAAAGAAAAGGTGTGGATTGCCCGATTTGCGGGCAAGAAATAGTATGGTTATAGCTTGGTATATTCACGTTTTCGAGAGCATCTAATCGAAACCTATCCCCGACAATAGGGGACGAGAACGATAAAGAGCGGAATGCTATCAAACTCAAGTGGTAATCGAAACCTATCCCCGATAATAGGGGACGAGAACTTGGCGCCCCGTTCATCACTTTGCTAGAAGTTCTTTGAATCGAAACCTATCCCCGATAATAGGGGACGAGAACTGAAACTCGTGATAAGAATGAATCGATCCGATAAAATCGAAACCTATCCCCGACAATAGGGGACGAGAACGTAGTCAATATCTCTTGTTGCCGCCATTTTTTTAATCGAAACCTATCCCCGATAAAAGGGGACGAGAACAGTATGCTTTTCAATTCCAACAACAACATTCTTTTTAATCGAAACCTATCCCCGACAATAGGGGACGAAAGACAAGAACGAGCACAGCCTATGTATGTTTACTTCTACAACTTGTAATTTAGTTTGGAAAAAAGAAATAGTTAACAGTGGGGTGCTAGGAATATTATTAAAGCATTTTGATTCGGTGATTTGTCAATAGAATCACTCAAGATACGTGTCTCAACACTATAAGTGATGCGTTTTTTGAAAATTTAGTAGTTAGCAATTCCTTAGGCTATTCTGCGAGAAAACCGAAGGATCTATCTATGAGAAGCTCGAATAGTGAGGATACTTTTGAAGTAGAGTCGAAAATAAAAGTAATCGCTAAAGAAATAACAGAACAATTAAGTGAGGAAGATATTGCAAATTTAATATATGATCCTATGCCAGAAATTTATCATTTTCTCATGGATTATGGATTCGTAACAAGTATATTTATCCGACAGATTTAACTAAGCGGTTAAGAGATTCAGAAAAAAGTAGCCGAGATATTGCTAAAGACCAAGCAATTAGCAATGAATATTAGCTGCATGAGTGAGAGAATTCAGAAAAATTATCAAGGAAGATGTACTTGAAATTCTGAAAACCTAGTGGAGAGAGCAAAATAAACCTGCTCTCTACTAATAAAATCAAAGAACTCTTCATGACAGAATAAAAGCATTAGATAGAGAACTATAAAAAGCTGTATCATAAATGATTATAAGATGGTTAATATACGAATCTGCTTGATAGAGGTGAGGGTAGTGGGGAATGAGAGTGCTAACTTAGACTATTGGTATGTTGATAAGAAAAAGTATCTAAAATATTCAAACACTTTTCGAAAAAAGATATTCTCAATCATGGAAGATGCGATTTTTGATAATAATATCAGCGTTTTTGAAGCTACTAAAAATTCCAGCGAACGTAGTTACTACTATCTTTATTACGGGGAAGGGACTACGTACTATGCGGTTGTTAGAGTTTCTGGACATAAACCTTATTCGGGCTATTATTCTTATCGCTCTTTTTTTCCTTTTGGATTTACGGAATCAAAGTTTTTTTCAGAAAGTGTACGAGAGTATTTATACGGGCTTAGTTGGAATCGTTTGAGTTATGCAGAATACTTTTACCTACAAATGATGAGATATGGACACATGGGTATATATATAGTGGGAGGAAAGAAGAACTTTGGCGCACGCTGGCATCCTCAAGGTGCATTAGAATTTGTAGTTAAAAATGAGTATACGAATGAGAATTATCCAGCCAATAGGGTATTAACTCGGGCTTTTCGTAAGATGGTATCAAACGGATTGTTAGGCCATCAAATCAAAAATAAAAAACTCCGCTTAGTAGTAGCCCAAACTGCAAAAATAATTTGTAAGAGAACTAGAAACTTCTACCATCCACAGTGGGAAAAAGATCGCTTAATGTATGACTGGCAGGACATTAAGCCCCTATCCGAAATTGATGAGTATATCTTTACTCAAGCTTGGCAACCGCCGCAAGTTTATTTCTCGGCTCATGGTATGAACAAACACGGTGAAATAATTTCGAAAGTAATAGAGCCAAGTCAAAACATCACATCCATAATAATAGATACCCCTCAAAAGAATGCTGTGTTAGAAACATATGATATGTTGCATCGAATAAAAATATATCGTCGGAAAAATAGCATCATTCATCAAATAATCAAAAAAAACATAGGCATCATAAGCGAAATGGACTACCAGATCGAAAAAAAGAAAACAGAAAAATTTTTCAACCTTCTAATCTATGATATGAAAATAGATCAGTGGACCAGTGGTTTAGATTCTAAAAAAAGTTTATCCCAAATAAAGGTGCGTCATAGTGATCTACACATGAAAAAATTCGACGTGGATAATCAGGAACAAGCTGATTTATTAAATCTCAAAAATCACATTTTATCCTTGGTTGACTTTGAAATCATTCCGCCTATATTTTGGGAGTAATGTAGATGTAAAGAACTGTGACTAGTTATAGTAAGAAAGATCTGTATCATAAGTGATGTACTCTGCATAGAAGAGTCAGAGCAGTCTAAATATTTCGGAAACGGTTTCCTCTTATTTTTAGTCGAAAATAAAAGAGCAGCTAATCGATAAATAGTGTGAGCGATGGAAATGAAACGGATCTTTTTGTTAAGTTTGTTGATTATTTTATCAATTGGAGTACAGGGGTGTTCGAAAAACAATGGAAATCAATCTGAAACAGACAATTCGACTACCAAAGAAGAAAAAACAATTGAAAGCACCAGTAACGAAGTGAAGAGTAAAAGTGACGATGAAGAGTTAGAATTGTATACCGAACGATACAAAGAATACGCTGGAAAAGAAGAATATGATAAAGCGCTAGTAGCTGCTGAATTTGCCTCCAGAAAAGCTCCAGATGATGAACGTATTACAAAAGACTATCAGGGAATTGAATTAATTGTAAAAATACAGGAATTAAAGCTTCAAGAATCTTATCAAGAAGCGCTAGATGCTATTACTAATTCTGGAATACTTGATAATGATCAAGAGAATATCGTAGCTCAGAAGCTGAGTGATTATAGTGTGGAATTAACAAACGAATTAAATGGATTTTATGAACCTGAATCGCAAGCAAATGTTACTCAAAGTCCCACTGAGTCCCAACCTGCCGCTCCAGGAAGTCCTAATGCTAACAAAACTCCGGTAAGTAGCGAAGAATACCAGAATTTCATGATGGATGCCGAAAGCTACCTGAATGGAGTCAAATCATATTATGATCAAGGTAACTATCAAGCGTCAATTAATGCCGGTAATTCATTTATGGATATGAGAACACGTGCAAATGAAATTCTGACTGCCTATGATTTTGCTCAACTGTATAACGATAGCAACTTTGTAATGATTGAGAACTATCGCAACACAGCTTATCAAATGTTGCAAGGATCTCCGCAGGGAATATCTCCGTAATAAAATTATTTTGTAAATGTGTTAAAACGATGTATTTTGCGAAATGGAGGAACAATATGTCGGCGAGAGGGTTTGTCCAAGTGTTTTTTGAACCAAATATAGAAATTTTACAAATAACCAAACTTCTTGAAATAAAAGGTTTTAAAAAAGCTGAGTGTGCTGACAAAAGTATTTTAACCTACAAAGACAGATACAGCTTTGATGGGGAAATTTTTTGTTCTCTAGAATCAGTTGACAATGATAAACGAGTACTGAAAATTTATCCTAGTGGCCATTCATTCGTAAACCAAAGTATTTTCATTCAACAACTCTGTTTAGATATAAAATATGTACTAAATGGTGAAACATCAGGATATATCAATGATGTAAGTCAGAATTCTATTGAAAACATAAAAGGTGAATCACAAGCAGAGGTTTTCTTTCATAATAGTTATAGTAAGTTTATTAATCAATCCGTTCTAATAGATGTATTATTACGTGATGTTCACGAACAAAGAACGCCAAATTTTACCAAGGATAAACTAATAAGTTTAATAGAAGTCAATATAGTTACAAATATGGAAATATTTTTTAAGGAATTATGGAAATATATTTTGTTAGATTCAAAATTCATCCCCAAATCACTTTATAATAAAAGGCTGGACCGTTATCAAATTGAGAATTTGATTAATGGAGAAAATGATATCGAAGGTATACTTGCCAATAATTTTAGCTTTCAGAATATGGACAATGTCATCAGAAATTTATCTGAGATTTCTAATAATGAATTTCGAATAAAAGACATCCTTGGGAAACTATCAAAAAAATATGGAAAAAACTTTTACAATAATACTTCTTTTCTTTTTACCAGTAGGCACAAAATTGTCCATGAAAATGAGGACTTAAGTTACAATCCTAGCGAATTAAAAGAGAGTTTCTATGATGTGATACGATTAGTTTGCGAGATATACTTGTCGTTCTGTAGAAAAAGAGAGTACCAGCCGATCATGCTTCATGAGTCTATTATGAGTTTTCAATTTTTAGAGGAACTTGTTGAATGATGAAGTGGAAATACAAAAAAATGAGAAAACTAAGTAGGCTATTTTCAAGGTATCTTCTACCATTGAATTTGAATAGTGGAATACAAATTAAATAAAAAATTACTTTGGATATAGAGCTTAAATATAGATTCTAGTATGCTGTTTCACAAGCCGAATATGATCACTTAGGGCATTAGTTCCATGCTACAAGTGATGATATTCTTTGTTTAACTAGGAAATAAGGATTGTGCAAATAGTATTTGCTTACGGCAGGAGGCTAATCGCCTCAAAATAATTTAAAATGCAGAAGATAGATGTGTTTAAAGTATCATAAGGTAAATATTATGATGAATTAAAGATATAAGAGAATGAGCTTGTAATTAATCATATGCGAAGAAGGTAATTTCTATGGACAATAATCTATTTGAAAACTTACCAGAAGTTCAACTGAAAAAAAAACAGCGACTATGGTGAACATACTAGGGATTGAGGGAAAAGAAACGTATATAACAAACTGGTTCGCATATCTTATCGACCCAAATACGTTTAGTGATCCTAGTATATTGAAAAATATTTTAGAACTATATAACGAAAATTTGAGACAAGTAGAAAAAATAAAAATCAACAGTTTCTCAAATGTTGAAGTCAACACGGAAGTTTCACTTGCTGAGTATGGAATCATTGATATATTAATTACTATGGATGAATGTATTATTGGCATTGAGAATAAAATATATTCAGGTCTAGGAGTAAATCAATTGGAGCGATATTCTATGGCGTTAAAAAAAGGTGTATTCAGGAAAGGTAACAATTATGAAAATAAAAAAAATGAATTACCTATACTAAAAATTTTATTAACTCCGAGAAGTAATAAAGCTGAACCGAAAGCTGAGTTTGTCAAAATAACGTACGAAGAAATTGTCGATAAACTAGATAATACTGATATAAATTGGAAATTAAATGACAGAAATTCAATTCATTTAAGAGACTTCATTACTTATATAAATGAGTATATAAGGGAGGAAGAAAAAGTGACTTCAAAAGATTGGAATTCCTTTTTGGTACAGAATTATAAAGATTTGAAAACTATTTATGAGCAAGGTGAGTTAGCACTTGGAAATTTAAGAAGATTAATAGAGCAAAAAATTGGAAAAATGAATGCAACAAACGAGGAGGAAATCTGGTCAATTGGGAATAAAGGAAATGGGAAAAATGCAAATAATTTTTGGATTCAAGCATATTTTTCAGATTGGAATACTCATAGAGTTCATTACGAGTTTATATTCCCTAAAGCGACTAAAGGTTTCTTGATTCCCAAAGAATTGGTTTTAAATCTAGATGTTGAGTTGAAGGAGACTAGGGATATTCTTCAGGAGATAGGATTTGGATCACCCAAAAATGAGATAAGTAGAATACTGCTTGACCCTAATGATATATCCCGAAGTCTAGATAAACTTTTTGAAGTTTTAAAGCGTTGGCATAAAGAAAATTTTACAAAGATCGATGCTAAATTGAAGAAAATGAAATCCTGAATTACTTAAGTTTAAACAGTTGTAGCAAGGTCATTCACTTGTGTTACGTGTTGACTTATCGTAGAAGGAAGCCACAAGCATTTCCTTCACCCTAAAAAACAAGGGAAGGTGACAGTTCCTGAGCATCGCAGCAAAGACATTCCAATCGGAACGGCAAAAAATATCTTGAAACAAGCAGGGCTGCTGTAAAAGCTTGAGCGTGAAAGGAGTTATTTTATGTACATTTACTATGCTTTATTTAATTTGGCCGACGATGGTATCAATGTAGCCTTTCCGGGTTTAGATGGTGCCTTCACTTTCGGCTCTGATATGCACGATGCACTGCATATGGCTAAGGACTTATTAGCTGGCTGGTTGATTAACGCCGAAGATGATAGACAGACGATCCCTGATCCAATGGAACCTGCTGAAATAACAATTCCTAAAGGTGATTTGTTAGTTCCAATTGAGGTTAATACTAAGCTGTACCGTATGAAATTCGACAACCAAGCAATCAAGAAAACCCTGACTATTCCTCGTTATCTGGATGCGCTAGGTAAGCAGGAGAACATCAACTTCTCATTGGTGTTAACGGAAGCACTGAAGGAAAAACTTGGTGTTTAGGGGAACTAGGTATCGTGATTAGTTGGGATATTTCCATCTAGTAAATGAAACCATTTAAATCACTATACCGTTCGTCATCAAGTTCTCGGGATACTCCTGCGCTATATCCTAATCCTGACGAATAACCATCGTGCTAGATTAAGATTAAAAGATTAATTATGAAATTTGTTGTATTCTTTAAACACTTTGGCGTTTGTTTAATGGACAGCCCACATTTCCTCGAAGCATTTTTTACTATCAAAGGTGAAATAGTTCAACTTTAATGCTCAAAACAACGAAATATGACTACAGTTCTGCTCTATTTTCTTCTCCCCAATCGCATAGTTGATCTAAAATCGGCATTAAAGATTTTCCTATATCCGACAAATAATACTCTACCTTTGGCGGTATTTCTTGATATTCTTTTCTTATAATTAACCCGCAGTTTTCTAAATCCTTTAAATTAGAGGTTAATGTTTTAAAAGAAATCGGATCTAAAAATCTTTTGAGTTCATTGTATCGAAATGTGCCATAGGCGGACAAAGAATATAAAATTGGCAGTTTGTATTTTCCCGAAATTAAGGACATGCTGTAAGAGAAGCCGGTCTCATCAAAATTCATTCCTTCTACTATATTACTCATTCTACACTCTCCTTTAGGTAAGTACTTTACAAAAAGATTGTATCACTCTATAATGAATTTGTAAATGAAATTAGAAAGGGTGTTGAATATGGATAAAATTTATTTAAAGGATTATGAGGAAATTATGCAGGTTGCCCAGTTGTATTTGGATGGTTGTAAAGAAGGAAAAGGCGAGATAATGAAGCCAGCCTTTCATACGAATGCTACGATCAATGGGGACCCTATTCAAAGTTTATTTGATGGAGCAGATCAGGCGGGACCAACTAATGTAACAGGAAGAACCGATATCTTAGAGGTTGCAAATGATATTGCAGTGATAAGAATTACGATGGAAGATTATCTAGGAGAAAACTTTATCGATTTTCATATGTTGAAAAAAGATGAGGATGGCTGGAAAATAATCGCAAAAATTTTTACCGGCTATTAATTTGTTAAATCAATCGTTTTAGACAAATTGTTGACAAGTTTTCTGGATAGTAAAATGTCTACAGCTTAGGATGTATAAGTGTCCACATCTTTTTAGAAGAATTACTTGGTCTATCTTGTTGAAAAAAATTATAACTACACCGTTTTCTTGAAAATAAGAGAACGGTGTAGTTGTGCAGTTAAGACTCCATTTCTGCTTCTTCTCTTAGAAACTTCAAAATCAAACCGATCAAACTAACTACAGCAGTTTGACCACAGAGAATTTCTAATAGTTTGTAATCAGTCAAAAGATTTCTTACATAGAAAACAGCCACTTCTAAGAAAATCATTGATAGATCTCCTAGGAAGTGACCATTTAAAACGATGAAAAGTATCTTTATTGATATGAACTAAGAACATACGACACTTACGCTTCTTAAAATGAAATTTCAAATAGTTGGCGAAGCGATCGAACTTATTTTAGCCTTTTTATCAAAGTTATTTACTGATGTAAATGGAATAGCTTAGAAGTAATTTTCCACTCGCCGTCAGCTTTAAGCAGAATTAGAAAATCAGTATATTCATCATCATAAGCATCATGCTCCAAGTAAACTCGAACTGATGCGGTAGTATCTTCTGCAGCTAGAATATCTACTCTTGATTTAACATTGGGTGCTGCACCAGCCTTTTCCATAAAATCCCAAAGATTTTGAATCGGCCCACCTAAGTATCCGCTAACATTATTGAAACCGAACATAGATGCATCTTCGTGGAAGCCTTTTTTAGCTGTTTCGATGCTGCCAGTTCTCAAACCTTCTACGTAATAGTTCACCGTAGTTAAAACCTTTTCCAATTCGTCAATCGCCATTTTTGCCATCATTCAAAACCCCTTTAATTTTATTAAGATGAATGCGCATGCATCTATATCTGTATTATTGATCATTCTTAACAAGATGTCAACAAGAATTTTAAAAAAATTCAGGTTGGTAAAAAAGCTTGTCAATTGTGGGTTAAGTCATGAAAAAAATACAAAGCAGTAGATATTTCTTGCGAAACAATATAGAATATCTTCGAGGAGTAAAGAGTTGCAGGCAGCAGAATAAAAAAGAAGTGGTGAAATAGATGGATAATCAATTAATGCCAAAATGGCTTGAATTAAGAAATCGGCAAAAAATGATCGAGGATAATTTAGAAAAAGCCCTCTCGGAAAATGAGGGATTAAGCTTAAACGAGTTTTACGTATTATTCTTTTTAAATACAACTGACGATAAAAGTATGCGGCTCAATCACCTGCAAAAACATGTCGGACTGAGTCAGAGTGCAATGTCACGCATGATCGCTAGAATGGAGAACAAAAATTGCGGAGTAATTGAACGCCATTCTTGTGATAACGATAAACGGGGAATTTATATTAATTTAACAGAAAAGGGCCAAGAAAAATTAGTCAGTGGCCAACAAACAGTCGATGATGTTTTAGATGAATATTTAAAATAAATGGATCGTAGCGGTTGCACGATCTTTTTATTTAGTATACAATATGCATGTGCATGCATCTAAAACACAAGGAGGGTTCCAAATGAAAGTCTTAATTGTAGGAGCAACAGGAAGAGTCGGTCAGAAATTGATCAAAGCATTAGCTGATGAAGGGAATCAGATCTATGCTGGAGCCAGAAGAGAGAATGAAATAGCTAAGGAGGATTTGGTGATCCCGATTCATTTCGATCTCCATTGGTCAGTGGATGAAATGGTAGAGCATTTACCAGAGGTGGATGCAGTCTATTTTACTGCTGGTTCTCGTGGAAAAGACCTGCTGCAGTCTGATTTATATGGTGCAGTAAAACTAATGGAAGCGGTTGAGCAGAAGGGGATTAAGCGTTACATTCATTTGAGCTCCATTTTTGCTTTGGAACCTGCTCAATGGAATAAATCTTTCTTAGCTAAGATTCCTGACTACAAGATTGCCAAGTTTTTCTCTGATCACTGGTTAATGGACCATTCGAAATTGGATTATACAATTTTGCAGCCGGGTCATTTGGATGAAGTAGAGGCTGCTGGTACGATCGAGACGAATGTGGTCGAACCGCAGTCTAACTCGATTAACGATGTGGTCACTGTTTTAGCTCAACTGCTTGATCGGCCGAACACCATCGGTAAAGTAATTCTTATGCACCAAGGCGATACACCAATCGGAGAAGCACTGGATAAGATTTAAACACCATAAACAAAGAAATATCCGAACTAACTTGTAGAAGCTTTGTAATCTGTCCCGATTTTTATTGGGACAGATTACAAAAGAATTCTCAACTAGTTCGGATTTTTAGTGCTTTAAATAACTTTTTCGAAGGGGAATCAAACGAACAAGTATAACAACAAGGGAATATAAAAAAGATAAACTAGAATTGAAAAGCCTAAGCTGGAAGTAGAAAAGTTCTCATCTCCACGATAACTTCGAACGAGGATGGGCACACTGTTTTGTACCGGCATGGTGGATTGCACTAAAAAAACTTTGAACATCAAGTCAGGAATTTGAATAAAGCGGCACAGCACAATGACGGTTAAGGGAGAAATCAGGTATCTGCCTATTAGAACCCCAATAACATCTTTATCTAGTGATAGGTTCTTAATCCCACTGAAGTAAATCATAATTCCAATGACAAACATCGACAATGGCGTCGTAAGTGAGGCAAGATAATTAAAAAAGGTAAACAAGACAGGTGGTAAAGGCAGCTTCAGCAGCAACCAAAAAATCCCGATCAAAAAGCCTAATAAGGCAGGAGAAAAGATCTTCCTAAGGGCGACTAGTGGATGGAAAGAAGCTGTGGCCTCATCAATCCTTGGATTATCCTGAGCAATTTGGAAAACACCGATCGTCCAAAAAAAGGTCGTGTTAACGATATAATATAACAGAACGAATGCAACGGAGCTTTCCCCGAAGATTGCTAGATTAATCGGTAATCCTAAAAATATCGTATTCGAACAGGTGAACATGGTGGAAAAGGTGCCCCAGCGTTTTTGAGTGACTTTGAACATTCTGCGGTAACCAAGACTAAGAAAAAAAGTAACAGCCATAGAAAGAAGGGGAATCAGCATCCCTGAGAAAAGCTGAAGAAAAGCTGCACTGTCAAAATTTTTAATGATATTTAAAAAAGTACTCAGCGGCAAAGCAAGGTTCAGGATCAGCAGGGAAAATTCGTCAGCTGTTCGATTGGAAAACCAGCCTTTAAAAGCTAGAAAATAAGCTAGAAAAACCAATAAAAAAATAGCAAAAATATTCAGATAGGCATTCATCATAAAAACACTCCTCAGGGAATTGAATTTGATTCAAACGGCAATCAGGTACAAACTGCAATAAATGTCTTAACATGCCGAACTTTATTTGATAGATTCGATAGTCTTGAGATTGATAATAGATATTTACTTTTTACTGTTTTACTATACTATGGTAGTTGAAAGAGTTGATTACTCTATGCATCTCTGGGGAGGGATACGTGTGAAAAAACAAACGAAAGACAGTGTGTTGGTTGGTTTTGCCTTGTTTGCCATATTTTTTGGTGCTGGAAATTTGATTTTTCCAGCAGCATTAGGAAATATTACTGGTGATCGATGGCCGGTTAGTCTGCTGGCGACTTTTTTAGTGGCTATTTTGCTGCCGATTTTGTCGGTTGTTTCTGTCGCTAGTGTTGGAGATACCTTTGTCTCCATAACTAGACCAGTAGGTAATTGGTATTACTATGTGGTGAATTTGTTCGCCATGATAGGTACTGGCGTTTTAGCCAATATTCCAAGAATGTCAGCGACCGCCTATGAGCTTTCCGTGAAACAGCTAGTTCCACAAATACCCAACTATCTTTTTTCGCTGCTCTTTTTTGGTTGCGTTTATCTGTTGGGAATGGACAAATCGAGTTTTCTTGATAACATTGGCAAATATCTGTCACCGATTTTATTAGTGCTGTTGTTGTTCATTGTTTTGAAAGGGCTTACCAATCCGTTAGGTGAATTGATTCCTGCGAGAATCGATCAGCCCTTCAGTTATGCTTTTTTGGAGCTTTACAAGACTGGGGATCTGCTGGCAGGTCTGCTGATGTCCTCGTTATTCATTGAATCGGTTAAGCAAAAAGGCTACCATACGCTGTTGGAAAAAAAGTCTATCGTTATTCGAGCTTCTGTTGTCGCCGGCCTTTCACTGCTGGCGGTCTACGGCGGGCTGCTGGTGGTTGGAGCCTTTGCTTCCAGTGTATATCCTGCGACTATTCCCAGAACAGAGCTGCTTTTTAGCATCGTGTACACCTTGCTGGGAAAAAATGGGATGCTCGTTTTAGGTCTTACGGTTGTGTTGGCCTGTTTGACTACTTGTGTCGGAATGACTGCTGCGGCTGCTAACTTCATCAAGGAATTAGTCAAGGACCGCTTATCTTACCGAGCTTCTATGCTGGTAGTTTGCGGAATCGGCGTGACCATCAGCAGCATGGGCGTCGAGGGTATCATGGATTTCTCCACTCCATTGTTCTTAGCAATCTATCCCTCGGCGATTGTTATGACGCTGTTAGCTTTCTTTTTGAAACGTGCAAAGACGGTCCAGTGGTATCGCTTTGCCGTGATTAGTGCTCTAGTTGTAGGAATCCTTGATAGCTTAAATAGTTTAAATGTTCAAGCAGCTGCTGCCATCGTCGACTTGCTACCCTTTAGCGAGATGGGGCTGGGGTGGATCGTTCCAGCTGTTATTGCTGGGGGCGTTGGTCTACTTAGTGGAAGAATGAAACAACCACTAGCTGGAAAATAGATCAAGCATCAACAACAAAACAATAACCGCCTTCGCGTCAGCTGCGATTAATCAGCATCCGCGAAGGCTTTTTTTTATTAGTAAAGCTCCAAATACTGATCCTTTTCCCACTGGGAGACTGTCTGACGATAAGCTGCCCACTCCAGCGATTTCGCTTCTACGAAATTGTCGAAGATGTGTTTTCCTAAAGCTTCTGCTATTACCTCATCTTTTTTCAATTCTTTTAACGCCTCATGAAGTGTTGGCGGCAAGTCGCCAATATTCGCGTCCTTGCGCTCCTCTTCACTCATAATATAAATATTCCGATCAACCACTGATGGTGGAGTTAGTTCATTTTTGATACCATCCAATCCGGCTTTCAGCAAGACGGCCAAAGCTAAGTAGGGATTGGCTGAGGGATCAACTGATCGCAGCTCTAAGCGGGTTGAAACCCCGCGAGATTCAGGAACACGTATTAATGGCGAACGGTTTTGACCAGACCAGGCTACATAAACTGGAGCCTCATACCCGGGAACTAGTCGTTTGTAGGAATTAACCGTAGGGTTGCAGATGGCTGTGTAACCTAAAGCATGCTTTAGTAACCCGCCTAAAAAGTGATAGGCTGTTTGACTAAGCTGCAGTTCACCTTCCGCATCATAAAAAGCGTTCGAACCGCCCTTAAACAGCGACATGTTGCAATGCATGCCAGAACCGGCGATACCAAAAAGTGGTTTTGGCATAAAAGTAGCATGCAGCCCGTGCTTTCTGGCAATCGTTCGTACTACCAGCTTGAAGGTTTGGATATTGTCGCAGGCTTCAATGACGTTGGCATATTTAAAGTCAATTTCGTGTTGACCAGGCGCGACTTCATGGTGGGAGGCTTCTACTTCAAAGCCGAGACCTTCTAATTCCAGAACAATATCTCGACGGCAATTTTCTCCTAAATCAGTAGGTGCAAAATCAAAATAGCCGCCTTTGTCATTTAATTCATCGGTAGGCTCTTGGAGGGCGTCCAATTTGAATAAAAAGAATTCCGGTTCGGGTCCAAGATTGAAGGTTGAAAAGCCCAGCTGCTCCATTTCTTGCAATACTCGTTTCAAATTCCCTCTGGGATCGCCTGGGAAGGGAGTATTATTTGGCAGGTAGATATCGCAAATCAAACGAGCGACTTTCCCGTGACTACTTTCCCAAGGAAAAATCATCCAAGTAGACAGATCAGGATACAAATACATATCGCTTTCCTCAATGCGAACGAAACCCTCAATAGACGAACCATCAAACATCATTTTATTATCCAGAACTTTATCTAATTGGCTGATGGGCACCTCAACATTTTTGACAGCTCCCATAATATCAGTGAACATCAAACGTAAAAAGCGGACATTTTCTTCTTTCGCGTTTTGGCGAATCTCTTCTTTGGTTTTTAACTGTTTTGTCATTAGTCATCATCCTTTGAACATTTTTTGGGGATCTAAATTACCTCGTATCTTCCATGATCAACGAAAATGGAGCGAGTGATTTAAATTGCGATAAATATAGCAAGGCAGGTTACCAGTGTCAACGGTTCATGTAATAAAAAGTCACATAGAGCAGGGACGTGTGATTTTTTAACCTTCTGTAAACCTTATAAACTAAAGGTTTTAGGAGCATTATTCGAAAATAGAATAATACAAAGAAAGTGATTCTGGAGGAAATAAACAAAAAAATACGCAAGCCCGCTATCAGATTTGATAGGAAACTTGCGTGTTTAAGATGGTTAGGAAGAGTGATTGTTCTTTAATAGTTCGGTTGCCATTTCCAGGAAGGCTTTCATAGCCATCGAAGTATAACGCTTCTTCTTGCAGGCAATGTGAACGCTGCGGTGAGCGATTTCACAGCCTAGTTTATAAAATTGGATCTCGGCCGGTACCGGATTCAGTTTAACCATGGTGTCGGTGACAAAGGCAGCACCTAGTTGCTGGGCGACTAAATTGTAGGTGGTCATCAGCTGCTTTTGATTCATAATTACTATGGGATGGATATCATGGTTCTTAAACATCGTCATTGCCCGCTTGTGCATGTCATGCCCTTTTTCCATCATAATAAATTCCTGATTTCGAAACTCAGTCAAAGACACTGCCTGCTTGTTTGAGGAAATATGTTGATTTTGACAAATTTCCTCAACAGAAAAGGCGTTGGCATTCACTGTATCTTTACCGGGAACAGCCAAAAGCAAAGACTCATTAAAAAGAATTTTTTGGTCAAAGAGCTCTTCATCGAATTCTGAGCTGTCGATAATTAAGTCAATTTCTCCTTTTAAGGTCTGCTCTACCAAGGTCAAGGAACTGGCTTCCACTAGACGGACGGAAATATTCGGATAGCGCTTTTTAAATTCAGAAATCAGCTTGGGTGCCAACAAGCTGGAGAATAAGTAGGGGGCTCCTAATGTCAGAGTCCCGGTTTCCAACCCGCGATAGTCGTCGATGTACCTCTCCAAGTCGCTTTCAATTGCTAGTATCTGACGAAAACCCTCCATGAAAATCTTGCCTTCTTCAGTTAAACCTAGTGGTGAGGTGGAACGATCAAAGATTTGTACCCCCAAGTTTTCTTCGAAGCGTTTAATGGTCAGACTAAGGGAGGGTTGGGACAAGTACAGTTTTTGAGCAGCCTTGGAAAAACTTTTTTCCTCAAAAATGACGTTAATATAGTGCAATGTTTTGAACATAGGGCCCGTCCTTTCTATCTTATTTATCTTTGGTTATAACTATTGTTATCTATTTTATATTGGATTATATGGTGAAAATCCCTTATTGTCAATGTGTGAAGTGAAGGTCTTTAGAAGTGAGCGAAACAATTGATCGCTAAGTGTTGCCTTTACCGACAAAACAAAAAAATTTATGGGGGAATAAAGATGAGTAAAGATGTACTAGTAATGATCCCGGGACCAACGCCAGTCGTTCGTTCTATCCAAAATGAAATGGCTAGAGAAGTTCAAGCTTTCGGTGATCCACGATTTGTAAGTGATTACAAGGAACTGATTGAAGACCTTGGAACCCTGTTTAATTGTTCTGGAAAAACATTTCCTTTAGCGGGAACAGGAACTTTAGCTATGGAGATGGCCGTTGCCAATGTGACTAAAAAGGGCGATAACGTCTTAATCGTCTCAAACGGATTCTTCGGGGATCGCTTCATTGAAATTTGTGAACGCCGCGGATTGAACTGTGATGTGCTGAGTGCTGAATGGGGCACAAGTGTAACACCTGAAGAAATCGAAAAGAAATTAGCTGAGAAAAAATATGCGGCTATGACCGTCAGCCATGTAGATACATCAACTGCTGTAGTTGCTCCAATTAAAGAAATCGGTGCAATTATTAAAAATCATCCTGAAACGGTCTTTATCGTTGATGGCGTAGCAGCTACCGGCGGTGAATATGCTGATGTAGATGGTATGGGCATTGACATTATGTTCACTGGCTCGCAAAAAGCTTTTGGTGTTAGTCCAGGAATGTTAGTCCTTTGGGCAGGACAAAAAGCGCTGGATCGTCGGAAAGACTTAGGTTCGATTCCAGATTACTATATTGATTTTGAAAAATGGCTGCCTGTTATGGATGATCCGGCTAAATACTTTGCCACACCAGCGGTCAATCTAGTTTGGGCGATGAAAGAAGCAACAGCAATCATTAAAGAAGAAGGTTTGCAAGCTAGAGCTGATCGTCATGTTAAAAATGCGGCGGCAACTAGAGCAGCATTACGCAGCTTGGGTTTTGAGATTTTGGCAAAAGAAGGGCATGAAGCCAGCACCTTAAGCAATGTTATTTATCCAGAAGGAATTGACGATGCTCAATTTAGAGGAAAAATGCTTGATAAAGGCGTTATCGTGGCAGGCGCTCTAGGAGCCTATGCCGGTAAAGCCTTCCGTCTGGGTCACATGGGGAATATTTCTGAAAATACGATGGTTCAAGTACTAAGTGTTCTGGAAAAAGTGGTTGCTGAATGCGGACAAGATGTCAAATTTGGCACAGCTGTAGGGACTTATTTGTCAGAAATGGCTACAGATTAAGTCGGATTCTTAACGAACGGATTCTCGAACAAGCTTTGTTGGCATTAAGCGAAAATTCTGTGAAATTTCAGCAGCAACTGATCAAAATTTTAGTCTTAATGCTTCAAAGCTGATCGAGTTTGCCAAGCCATTCTTGACCTGACTCTCTCGCTTATTTCCAATAGCCTTCACTTCGCAAATAAAAGAATAGGTGGATGAACGATATGCAAAAACAAATATCAATGATGGTGGGCCCAACTGCTATTCCCGAGAGAGTGCTTTCGGCTATGAATAGACCTGCTATTTCTCATAGATCAAAGGAATATGATCAAGTACAAAAAAACGTAACAGACAATCTAAAAAAACTATTTGGAACTCAAAATGATGTTTTAGTGGTTACAACTTCAGGAACTGGAGCGATGGAAGCCTGCCTTACTAATTGCTTTTCACCCGGAGATAAAGTTGTCGTGCCAGTTTCAGGGAAATTTTCAGCTCAATACGCTGAAATTTGTAAACTGTTTGGCTTAGAGGTCATTGAAGTACCCTTTGAATGGGGAACAACGGTGGATGTGGAGCAAGTAATGGCCGTGGTTGATGCTGATACTAAAGGCGTATTCCTAACCCATAATGAAAGCTCAACGGGAGTCTTCAATGATGCGGAAGCTTTCGGAGCAGCACTACGGGACACTGAAACATTGCTGGTACTGGATTCAGTCAGCGGCGTGGGTGGATTAGAACTGAAATTTGATGAGTGGGGGATTGATGTGGCCTTCACAGCCAGTCAAAAATGTTTGATGGCCCCTCCAGGACTTTCCTTCATTACCTTAAGCGACAAGGCTTGGAAAAAAGTCGATGAAGCTCAGTTTACTACTTACTACTTTGATTTCAAAGAGTACCGGGACTACAACAAGCAAGACGAAACCCCTGCGACACCAGCAGTGTATACCTTGTTTGCGGTAGAAGAAGCTTTGGAGATGATTATGGAGGAAGGCGTAGAAAATGTGTACAAACGCCATCAAGAAAACACTCAGATTTTGCGACAAGGTTTGAAAGAGCTGGGCTTTGATCTGTTTGTTAAGGATGAGAAATTCGCATCGCCAACCTTAACATCCGTTTATCTGCCTAATCAAGCAAAGCGCTATGCAGCTGAATTAGCGAAGCGCAATGTGATTATCAACACCGGGATTAACAAATTAGCTAATGATATTATTCGAATCGGTGTGATGGGGTATGTTTCAAAAAACGATGTGTATGCTCTTTTGAAGACCTTAGAGGAAATCCGTTTTGATGAACTTCCATATCAACAAGCGCAAGTGGGCTAAGCAGGGAGAAGAATGAAAAAGTTGAAGAGTTACCTATTGCTATTTTTAAGAAGTAGCAGTAGATAATTCGGGAAATGTTGAAAGCGTTTTACAGAGAAGTTTTGGATCGGATTGCAGTTGGGGAAATTATCAAGTGATAGGTGCTAGAAATAACAAGAGGATAGGAGAGAAAAAATGAACATTCTTAATGCTATTGTAGAACTAATTATTCAAGTAACCACTTGGATCTGGGGTATTCCGATGTTGGTAATCTTTATCGGTGGCGGCTTATACTTTTCCTTTAGACTAGGCTTTATGCAGATATTTAAGCTGCCTTATGTCGTAAAACAGACGTTTATTCGAGCGATTAAGGAAGAGCCGCAGGAAGGAAGAGTTTCCGGGTTTTTAGCCTTCAAGACAGCTCTGATGTCAACCATCGGGATGGGAAAAATTACCGGTGTGGCGTTAGCGATTGCCTTTGGTGGCCCTGGAGCAATTTTCTGGATGTGGGTACTTAGCTTAGCTGCGGCGATCATTAAATATTCAGAAATCATTATGGCAGTTAAATACCGACAAAAAGATGATGCTGGCAACTGGGTAGGCGGTCCATCGGTTTATCTGAAACGCATTTTTAAATCTAAAATTCCCGCTGTTGTTTACAGCTGTGCTCTCTTATATACGGTGACCTTCTCAGGACCAATACAATTAAGTGCAGCGGCGGATATTTTATTAGTTTATAACGTGCCAAAAATCGCGACAGTCGGTGTGTCTCTAGTATTTATTGCTGCAGTTGTTTTTGGTGGAGCCACCCGGATATTTAAAGTAACCGATAAGCTGATTCCAATCATTTCTGTCTTTTACATTATAGGAGCAGTAGTAGCAATTGCCTTTAACATTGATCAAGTACCGGCGGCCTTTGCAGCTATCTTGGGAGATGCTTTTACTGGTACAGCGGCAACCGGAGGATTCGCAGGAGCCAGTTTCTTAATGGCAATTCGTTGGGGATCAGCCCGCGGCGCTTTTTCCAGTGACGCAGGAAATGGGCTAGCAACAATCGCCCATGCCAGCGGATATGTGACCCATCCAGTTCAACAAGGCATGTGGGGGATTTTTGAAGTAACCTTTGATACTATTTTATGTACATTGAGTGCGATCGTATTTCTAACTTCGGGTGCTTGGATGGCAGTAGATGCTGGTGCGATGCCAGTTGTGGCCTTTTCAAATGCATTAGGTCCAGTGTTAGGCGGTTTTATTATCAGTATGAGTATGGTTTTATTCACCGTAAAAACACCAGTAGCTTATGTCATGATTGCGGAACGGACGCTTAGTACTTTAGGCATGAAGGCCAACAAAGCGGTATTTGTTCGCATCTTCTATTGTGTGGTACTGCTCTTCGGCGGGATCGGCAATTTAGGCTTGTTGATTCAATTACAAGATATTGGTCCAGCTATCTTGATTACAGTAAACATGGTTGCGCTATTCTTTAGCTTTGGACAGATTACTAAGTTTACTAAAGAATATTTTGCCAATAGAGAAGTTTATGAACAAGGCGATTTACCTGAATACACTGGAGAATTTGGAGATTTGAAGAAACAAGCAGAAGAAGAACAGGCACCAGCTGGTTTAGTAGAAGAATAGAAGGGGAGATAAAAATGTTTGAATTAAAAGGCGTATATACACCAGTAGCAACTCCATTTGAAGGTGGAGAAATTGCTTATGACAAATTGGCAGGTAATTTAGATTTTCTAATCAACTCAAAAATCGAAGGACTTGTGGTGATGGGATCAAACGGTGAGTTTGTCGCTTTGCGAGAACAAGAAAAGATTGACTTGGTTAAGTTTATTTGTGAAAAAGCCCGCGGCAAGAAAAAAATTATCGTCGGTATCGGCGGCAATTGTCTAAGCGAAACCTTAGAGCTTGCTGAACTTGCTAAAGAACAAGGTGCAGATGCTGTACTGGTAGTCACACCTTACTACTATAAGAATGCCATGAAGGATGCAGCACTGGAAAAATACTTCACTTTAGTGGCTGATCAATCACCTCTTCCAGTTGTTTTGTACAATATGCCGGGTAATACAGGAGTGAATACGTCATCTAGTTTATTAGTAAAACTGTCAGCCCATCCGAACATTATCGGCGTCAAGGATACCAGCGGAAATATCAGTCAAATTGCTGAAACCATCAAAGATGCCGATGCCAGCTTTAATGTTTTTGCCGGCAACTGGTCCTTCTTGTTACCAAGTCTGTTTCTTGGTGCGAAGGGTGCGACCTTGGCTTTAGGAAATATTGCTCCTAACGAATGTGCCGAGCTGGTTGAATTGTACGAAAAAGGCGATTATGATGCTGCACGGGTGTTAGCGAACCGTTTATTGCCGGTGAATGCAGCCATCACAGCTCAATACGGCATTGGCGGAATGAAAGCAGCAATGGATCTAATGGGATTAGCAGGTGGGGAAACTCGCAGTCCGTTGAACCGACCAAATGAAGAAGTGACACTTAAGATTAAAGAAATCCTACAAACGGCCGGACTAAAAATTCAAGAGTGAGCTGCCAAACATTGGCATGAAATCCTGTAAATATTTTAAAAAAACTAAGGATCACCTCAATTGGTCGGTGTAAAAGGAAATAGCAAGAAGGATAAATCGTCAGTTTGAGCAGATAGCCGAATATCATAAAGGATCAGAGGTGATTGTCCGTGGAAAATATATTTTCTCCACTAACAATTGGAAAGCTACAGTTGTCCAATCGCTTGGTGGCCCAAGTTGAAAATCAACAACTGGCCGATAAAAACCATGAATTGACTGAAGAATTTAGTGAATACTACGCTATGCTAGGGGATGGCGACAGCTCTATGATCATTTCTGAAAGTTTTATGGTTGATCAAAATTATCCGTCGAAGATTTTAAGAAGTCCATCCTTGTGGAGCAAAAGCAATCAGTTGATGCTTAAAAGAATGATTAATGACCTACATCGTAAGGACGTTAAATTTCTATTGCAATTATGCCATCCAGGATGTCGACCTCATTTGTGCTTTCCCGATGAGGTGAAGGTTTGCAGTGATTGGACTAAGCTAGATCTTAGGTGGGTACGAGAATTATACTCTGCCGCTGCATATAGAGCAAAGCATGCAGGAGCCGATGGAGTAGATATCTTGGTTTCAGAGGAATCTATTTTAGGTCAGTTTTTGTTGATTCCATATAACACTAGGAAAGATAATTATGGACCAGGAAGTATTACTGATCGGCTAAGATTAACTGTGGAAGTAATAAAAAAGATACGGACAGTTTGCGGCAAAGACTTTTTAATCAATGTACAGTTATCTGATTGGAATTTTATGAATTGTTTGCTAACGGAACAAGAAGTAAGTGAAATGGTTCAACTATTGGAGTTAATTGGAGTTAATCTGATTACTATCAGCAATAGTCGAGCAAAAGACAGTTTCGCTGATGATGAGTTGAGAATTGTCCAAATAGATCACGAACTTGAGTTGCTTAAGTGGGTGAAGGAAACAACTGACATTCCTGTAGTATATTCCAGCCATTTAGATCTAGTGGACTATATAGAAGAAGGACTGGAATCAAACCGGTACGATCTTTTTGGGTTCAGAAGTCGTCTTTCAAAGGATCAAGATTTCGTTTATTTATTCCAACGGACGCTTAGTAGATAGGAGTGATATTATGGATTCTTTAACTGTCAAAACCTTCTGGCTGTTAGCTTACAGAAAACGAGTTAGAGAAGTTTCTTCTATTTTATCGCTGCCAGATGAAGTGATTCTCAGTTTGATCAATCAACTGGAAGAATACCTGAATTGTAGCCTGTTTATTAAGCAAAACGAAGAAGCGGTCAGTCTCACCATGAAGGGGAAAATCTTTCTTTCAGTGATTAACAGCCAGAAAGTTCTGGAAAGTGCAAATAACACTTGAATCTGATACAAAAAGCTTTAACAATAGAAGTAAGGAACTCATAGATGGGTAGAGTAAGCTTAAAAAGAAAAGGAGGATTCGGAAACAGAAATGCTTTCAGAAGATGTGAAAAAGCTCTTCTTTCTAGTGAACATTTCTACTGCTGTGGTTAGACCAGCAGGGTCCGGATAGTTATTATGAAAAAAATTATGTACGTCGGCGATGCCGAGGAAAATTCATTTCACGTTCTAAACGCTTTTGAAAAAGTGATGAGAGACATTAATGCTCAAATGGTCATTTCTCTAGACCCGAAAGATATTGCAGCAGCAGATGGAGTCTTATTTCCTGGTGATCCGGTCGATGTGGACCCGGCTCTTTACGGGGAACCAAATATCGCTTGTAATTCCTTGAATCCTGAAAGAGACGCGAAAAAGATTGTCGTGCTAAAAGAAGCCTTGAAACAAGAAAAACCTATTTTAGCAGTTTGCCACGGGCATCAGCTAGTTACAGCCCATTTCGGTGGGAAAATCATTCAAGACATCAAAGGCGACGAGATTGCCATTCATAAGGTGAAGGAAAATCCAATTGATCAGGCTGATCTGGAAAATCTGAACGTTCACGAATCGATTACTATCGATGGCTCAGTGATGAACCAGGTCTACGGAAAAAATCCAGTAATCAATTCAGCCCATCATCAGGCTGTCAGCAAAGTGCCTGAAGGATTCAAAGTCACAACACTTTGGTTTAGCAAAAATGTCAGTGAGGATGAGCGGAAGGAAATCATTAGAAAAATTGACAATGGAGAAGAAATTACAGGGTCAAGTGATGTTATGATCGAAGCCATCGAGCATGAAAGCTTGCCAATCATCAGTTTACAATGGCATCCAGAATATCTTCACTGGCAGCCAGTAGAAGAAGCGGTCGATGGGCTTGCCATCTTCAAGCACTTCCTGTCTACTTTATAAAACCAGGTTTCACTAACATTTGGTTAATACAGTTTCTATTTCATTGCAGCATCGTAGGTTTCACTCATGAGGGAATTTCCTCAACTGCAAATTGACCACACCAAATTCAGCAGAAGGTAAAACTACGATAGATCAGGACAACCACCACACCTCCACCACCAATGGAATCCAACCACTCTGGTGAATGTCTGCAGAAATAGAGACTGCTATTAATAATGTAAAAAAAGAGCCTATATATATAGAAGCTTTTTTTGCAGGGAAAAAGGGAGAAGATCCAATGGACCCTAATATACAAAAATATATGACGTTACTCAAAGTAATTGAGAAAAATAGCTTTTCGAAAGCTGGTAAAGAATTAAATTATTCTCAAGCAAGTATCAGTCGAATGCTGAAGGATCTGGAGTTGAATTACGGTTTTGCATTATTAATCAGACGAAACGATGGGGTAGAGCTGACACCTGAAAGTGTTCGATTACTTCCTTACATCACTGACTTAGTGGATGCCTTTATTAAGCTGCAGGAAGAAACGATGAATCTAATTGATTAAGCGGTATTTATGAATATAAATAAGTAATACTACTTTTTTTATATTGGATAATGAGATGAAAATCGACTATGCTAACTACATAGAATAATTATTCTATTCGTACAGTTATACTTTGCAGGAACCTAGTGAAACCAGAATGTTTTTTAGAAAGCCGTTCTGAAAAGTAGTTTTGCGTAGAGTATTGGTCTTACTAGGTTCAATTAGCTTTGAAGAATCCGTTTCACTATTGATTGCTTCCAATATTGACTCCCTCACAGAGAATTCTTCGGCTGATGCAAAGAGGAATAGACAGGAAATTGCTAGCGGAAAATAGTGATTTCCTGTTTTTGCTTCTTACTTTACCGCTTAGCAAGAAAAGTGAACCAGGTAGTCTTCCAGGGCGTATTCCTATTAATGGTCAATTGACTACTGGAGAACCTGATCAACAAAGATGAGAAATTCTACAAAGCTAAAATGAACGATATTATAAAAATACTGAAAATATATTAAAAACTGAGAAGGAGGATTCGGTGAAGGAGAAAGTTTCGGCTATGCTGAGTGTTTTCTCCGCCCCGGGCGAATATAGGGGTAGCCGAAAAAATATTATGAAAAAGAAAATATTAGTAATTACAGGAAGTCCCCGTCGACATGGGAACAGTTGGGCAATGACAGATGCTTTTATCGAAACTGCTGAAGCAAATGGCCATAGTATTACTCGATTCGATGTTGGATTAAGTAAGATCGGCGGCTGTGTTGCCTGTGAAAAATGTTTTAGTAAGGAAAATCAAGCCTGTGTTTATAATGATGATTTTAATAAGATTGCCCCTTTCATTCAAGAGGCTGATGCGGTGGTATTTTCTACGCCGCTATATTGGTATTCTTTCCCAGGGCAAATCAAGAACTTTATCGATAAAATTTATTCTTTTGTTGTTGGCCAAAAAGATATTGCCGGCAAAGCATGTGGGTTGATGGCCTGTTGTGAAGACCATGATATCTCTGCTTTGGACGGTATTCGCTTTCCTTATGAAAAAACGATAGGGCTACTAAAATGGGAATCCGTGGGGGAAGTTTTAATTCCTGGTGTATTTCATAAGGGTGAGATAAATGCTACAGACGGCCTGCAAAGAGCATCTGCTCTTGCTGATGCTTTATGAGTTTGTTAGTAGTGTTCGCTTTTATTATTGAAAATAGTCTTAGAGAAATTCTCATATCAAATTAAGTTACAAATATATATTATTTCTATGTGTGGCTGTGGCATAACACGTCACAGCCACTGAAAACCGCATAATCGGTGTAACTGAAGCAGCCAATTCTCGGAACTGATCACTTCTGGCGCAACCTACTTTTATGCATAAGAGGAAACTAATATTTGAATCAAAAGAGAAACGCTACATATTATACGATTCTTTCAACGTTGAATCTTTTCTTGGAAATCTAAGTATAATGATTTATGTAATTTTCTTGCGTATCTGAAGGACTTTATTTCAGTAATTAGGATACTTCGTTCTTCATCATAGCTGATTTTTACATCCTTTGAAGAAAGTTCAATTACCATTCCCTCGGTATAATAAATATACTTTTCGCCTTCTACTTTGGGCAATCCAATTCCTGGTTCAAACGCTAGAGTCAAGTTGGTAAGCTGAGTGTAAAGAACCATCGCATAAGCTAAAATAGTAAAGTAAAACACTAGGTTGAACAAGGAAGGAAGTAGTGACTCCTTTCCAACTAGGTTCTCTTTGAATAGTGAGTATACAATGTAATATGCCACCACTAAAAATATCTCAGACAAGACAGGGATCATAATTTTCTTCTTCTCATCCCTAGTTAGAATTTTAAATATGTCACTCGATTTTAGCCCTGAATTTCGCTTAGATGAAGGTTTGAACAGTTTGGCTTTTAATTTAAATGGTAGGACTTCCGAATTTACTTTTACTGCCCAGTTAAAGAAAGGAATTTGAAGGACATACACTTTTTTACCTTTGAAAATTAAAAATCTGGATAGGTCTTTTTCTGCTAGCTGGATCTTTCCTATTTTTAAATGAATACACAATCCATCATCTTTAGTGTACTCATTTGACTCCCATAAGTGATCACGAAAATTTTTAGCATTCATGGTTTGTCTTTTATTAAGTGCTAATAAAAGAATCATAACTGAAAGATCAACTGTAAAAATTAGCATAATGCGCCATAACCATCCACCATAGTCTGCTAATTTAAAATAATAGAAAATACTAAATACCAAGAGAAAAATACTAACTACTACAATCCTTGGATTTAAACTTCTTAATCCACGTCTCCCGTGTTCCAAAATATCACCTCAGAAGTAGTATACTAAATTTTCCGAAGGTTTACGTTGGAAATTAGCGACTTCTTACCTGCCAAATTCGGGATCACTGAAAAGATCGACTATTTATTGGTAGAAAATAGATTTTTAGTTTGATCTATGTTTTTTAGCTAAATGCTGCTAAGAAGACAAACCAGCTTTCTCATTAATACAAAATCACCCAGATCACTCACTGATCTGGGTGATTTCTGTTTAACTGTGCGATGTGCGTTCACCGATTCAACAATCTTTGTTTGAACTTGCGGATTTTTATCATATAGCGGCTGGTGACTATTACGCCAACAACTAACATGCCAAACGAAAAGCCCAGAGCAAAACTGGCAATGGTTTCTGTAAGGCCTGTATCTGCCGTCCCCATCAGATCAAGAATAATAAACAAAGCAGAGGCGATTGCTCCCAGTAAAAATAGGACATGCATTTTTTTTGTCAGTTTCTTTCTTTCCTCGTTACTGTAATCCGCCACCTTGAGAGTGGTTTCTTTTAATTCTTCATTCATTTTCTCGCTCTTCTTTACATATAAATATAAAAACGGACTTTGGTTTCACCCCGGATTATTCTGATATTGGAGTTATTATTATCTTTGATGTTCTATCCAGCTTTTCACCATTCTCATTAAAGACAAAGAATATACATAAGGACGCGGGAAACCAGTTAGAGGATTGTTTTATTGAATAAAGTTGATAAATTTCCAGCAGTAGCGATGATGTTCCGGAACTAGTGAGAGAGCTAGAAACCTCATTCTGCTAAAACTCAATCTATCTTTTCGTTAGTTTATATTCTAAAATAGAGGAAATACAACAAGTAGACTCACATAGTATTTTATGATTATGGCTGGTCTGGCAAGTATTCAGATTAGAAAGGAAATTCATATGATAATTGATGAGAAATGTAAGATGATTTTTGATTCGTTTTATGATCCCATTTTAGTAATTAACACAGAGAGCATAGTGACGTACGTCAATGCTGCATATTTAGAGATGACTGGCTTAAAGTACAAAGATATATTAAATAGAAAGCTGTCTAATGTTCGTTATAAGAGTCGACTATCCGAGACACTTAAAACGGGAAACCCGATACTGCATCTAAAGAGAAAAGAAGGAGATGTTGAGTATTTTACAAACTTACTCCCAATTATTGATCAGGGAGAAGTTTTGGGGGCGCTTTCTTTGTCCACTCGTATGGACGATGTTCGAGAGTTGATGAATAAGCTGAAAAAGTCTGAGATAAAAATAAATCAATTGAAGGATCAGATAAAAACGATATATTCGGCTAAATACACATTTGACAGTATCATCGGAGCAAAAAGTAGTCTAAGAGAGGTGGCTGAATTTTGCCAAAAAGTGTCATCTACACAAAGCCCAATTTCTATTTATGGTGAAAGTGGAACGGGAAAGGAACTATTTGCTCAAGCTATTCATAATGAAAGTGATCGTAAGAATAAAGCATTCATCCCGGTGAATAGCGCGACTCTAAACAATGATTTATTCGAAAGCGAACTCTTTGGTTATGAAGCTGGATCTTTCACAGGAGGTAATCCAAATGGAAAAAAAGGACTCATTATAGAGGCTAGCGAAGGAACACTTTTTCTCGATGAAATTGGTGAAATGGGATTAGAAGCGCAGGCAAAGCTATTGAGAGTTCTGCAGGAAAAGAAAATAAGACCCATTGGCAGCAATAGAGAGTATGAGGTCAATACAAGATTTATTTTTGCAACAAACCGAAATTTAGAAAAAATGATTGAAGAGAAAAGATTTCGTGAAGACTTATTTTATCGCATCTCTGTTTTTGGCATTTCTATTCCACCTCTAAGAAAAAGAGACGAGGACATATTAGAATTAGCTAATCATTTTCTAGCTCAGTACAATACAAAAGCTGTATTTAGTCAAAGCTTTGTAAAATTTCTTATGAACTACGAATGGCCTGGAAATGTCCGTGAATTAAAAAATGTCATCGAATACAGCTCCGCAATGTCTAATGGAGATGTTCTAGAACTAGATGACTTACCTAGATATTTGGCTAATTCCAAATTAGAACTAACAGAAAATCAGCATCTAAAGTTATCTGACTTGGTAAAAGAATATGAGAAAAAGATAATTCAAACTCGATTAAATACTGGTTTTGATACAACAGAAAGCAAGCAAAAGATTGCCAAAGAGTTAGGGATATCTCTTGCAACTCTCTACAATAAATTAAATCGGTAGACTTTCTAAAATGTTGGAAACGTTTCTAAATTTTTAGAAAACGAAGTCTGGACACGAAATATAGAGTTTTTTTAGTAAATATAAAGGGAAATGATGCGGATGAATTCTAATATTTTAGAATTCATCCGCATCATTTTCCTTTTAAATCAGTACTTAAGAGTTGGCATGATAGTTGCTTAATAGAAGGATAGAGGAGGAGTTCAAATGAAGTCAATAAGAATTGGTTCAGGGGCGGGGTACGGTGGTGACCGTATAGAACCTGCACTGGATTTAATAAAAAAAGGAAAGCTGGATTATCTGATTTTTGAATGTCTTGCGGAGCGAACGATCGCTTTAGCTCAAAAGGAAAAGCTAGAGAACAAAGAAAAAGGTTATAATCCATTACTCGAATATCGAATGGAAAAAGTAATTCCATTATTGAAGGAGCATCCGGTAAAAATAATCAGTAACATGGGTGCCGCCAATCCTGTAGCTGCTGCAAAAAAGATCAAAGAAATTGCTATTCAGAATGATTTTCCTGAATTAAAAATTATGGCTATTATAGGCGATGATGTTTCCCAAAAACTTACAGAATACAGGGATGTCAAAATACTAGAAACAAACGAGCATTTCTCAGAAATTAACGACAAGGTGATTTCCGCTAATGCATACATCGGTGCAAGCGGGATTGTCGAAGCGTTAAAACAAGGAGCGGATATCATTATTACTGGTAGAGTTTCTGATCCATCTTTGGTAGTCGGTCCTTTAGTGCACGAGTACTCTAAGAATTTTAATGATTACGATTTTCTAGGAAAAGCAACAGTTGCTGGACATTTATTGGAATGTGCAGGTCAAGTTACTGGGGGGTATTACGCTGATAATAATCGGAAGGTCGTTCCAGAACTATGGAATTTAGGATTTCCAATCGCTGAGTTTCATGAAGATGGTCAATTAACAATTGAAAAGCTTCCTGACAGTGGAGGGATTGTTTCGATCGATACAGTTAAGGAACAATTATTATATGAAATTCAAGATCCAGAGAATTATTACACACCAGATGTAATTGCTGACTTCACTCAAATAGTGGTTAAAGAAATTGACAAAAACAAGGTACTCATTAAAGGAATGACAGGTAAAGAGAAAACTGGGTCACTTAAAGTTAGCTTAGGAATATCAGATGGCTTTATAGGTGAGGGTGAGATTAGTTATGGTGGATTTCAAGCAATGGAAAGAGCTGAATTAGCTAATCAGATCATACAAAAGCGTTTATCATATCTAAATGTTGCCTTTGACGAAATTAGAACGGATTATTTAGGTGTTTCAAGTATGTATGGTGAATCTATCAGCAAAACGATAAATGAAAATTATCTAAATGCTCCGGAAGTACGCTTAAGAATAGCTATTAGAACATCTGAAAAAGGGAATGCTGAGGAATTATGCAGAGAGATGGAAGCGTTATATACCAATGGACCTTATGGCGGTGGCGGAGTTCGTGGGCGGGTTACCAAAATTATTTCAATTCTATCCATAATGATTCCTGAAGAAGAAGCTAAGCAAGAAGTTGTTGAAATTTGAGGAGGTAAAGTCAATGAAATTGTATGAAATTGCCCATTCGCGCACAGGAGATAAGGGAAATCTTTCTACGATATCACTAATTCCTTATGAGGAAGAGAACTACGAACGTTTAAAAGAAGAAATTAGTGCTGAAAAAGTAAAAGACTGGTTTTCGGAATTAGGCGTTACTAAAGTTGATCGTTATCAGGTAGACTCCCTTAAAGCGTTAAATTTTGTTTTGCATAACAGTTTGGGAGGCGGCGTAACAAAATCTTTAGCTTTGGATACGCACGGGAAATCACTAAGTTCGGCATTATTAGAGATGGAATTAGATTAAAATAGCTTATTGGTTGTTGTATGATAAAAAGGGGGAGTAATCAAATGAATAAAAAAAGAATAAATTATGCGTGGATCGTCTTTATTGGATGTTGTGTTCTATCATTTGTTGGTTTTGGTTTGGTTATCAATACACCGGGGTTATATTTCACGTCAATTTCAGAAGAACTTGGTTTTTCACGAACAGAAATAGCAATGACGCTTACTTTACAAGCTTTAGCTTGTGCAGGAACTTTGCTTTTTGCGGGTAAAATAATTGCTAAAGTGAATATCAAATTGTTGATGTCCTTATGTGTGCTAATCTTTGGAGGCGGATTTATGGTGAGTTCGCTGTTCACTAGTATTATTCCGTTTTACATTGTTTGGATACTCGTAGGTATTGCACAAGCTTTTGCTTTAGTAGTTGCAGTTCCTGTTTTAATAGGGAATTGGTTTGAAAAGAAATTAGGCCTGGCCATGGGAATTTCGATGGGAATAACAGGATTAGGCGGAGCTTTCTTCAATCCTTTTATCAGTAATATTATTGTTACGCAAGGCTGGCGGACGGCGTATTTAATTGCTGGAATTATCGTATTAGTCACCATTCTACCATTCACTTTATTCATCTTCAAATTTAAGCCAGATCCTAAAAAAGGTGAAATGCCTTATGGCAGAGAGTTAAATGAAGTTGACGAGATTACTGAGGAAGCAGCTGAACTAACAGGAATGGAAGCTAAAGAAGCTTATCGAACTCCTTCTTTTTTCCTTTATGTAATTACGATTATTCTATTAAATTTAATTGCAGGATTCGTCCAGCACGTCTCTTCACATGTAGTTAGTATGGGCTTTATTTTAACGGTAGGTGCCAGTGTTGTGTCTGGAATCATGGTGGGGGCTGCAGTTGGAAAAATCATGATGGGTATACTTCTTGATATCCTTAATGCAAAAATTGTTATTATTGTTTATGCTCTTTTGGGCATGTTCGGTTGGGCAGGACTGATATTGTCACAAGCTTCTATCGTATTAATTGCATGTGGTTTCTTATTGGGACTAGGACAAGCAATTTTGCTGGTAGCTTTGCCTTACTTTATTAGAAAGACATTTGGATCTAAAGATTATGGTCAAATCTTCTCGATCATTTCGATGTTTGGCTCCTTTTCAAGTGCAGCATCCGCTTCTCTAGGAGGCTACTTATTTGACCGGTTAGGAAGTTACAATATCTCTATCGGAGGGAATGTATTATTTTACGCCGTAGCAACAGTATGTATTTTAAGCGCTTACTTGTTGAAGATGAAAAAAAAGTCGAATGATTCCTTGAATCAGCGAGAAACGGTAGCTAATAAATAAAGTTTATCACTATGGAGGGGTAGCAGCATGCGAGATGTAGAAGTCATTTTATTCACGAAATCATTACCAGAGGATGAGTATACTTATCGAGTTGAGGTAGTATTTGAAAATGATCAGAAAGTAAGCGAAAAAGATTTGGAAAAGATGAGTTTAGCTTATTATAGCTTAGCTGGGAAAACTACTAGATTTGATCCAGATTTGGGAAAAAATGTAACTGAAATTTTGACTGGAGATGAGAAATACGAGACAGATATCCAAAAGAAAACAATTGAGGGAAATAAGCTGAATTTGGATATTTCTCATATTCCAACCAGAAATAAGTTCACTTTACAATTGGAAAATTTGCAAATTACCAATGACAATGTAGTCAAGGTAATTAATGAAGAAGCAGATCAGTTTTCTTTTGAACATTTTGATAATGGAATTGTCAGCTTTGATTATCGACTTTATTTACCAGAAAATCTTGATTCAGCAGAGAAAATTCCACTTGTTCTCTCATTACATGGTTCAGGAGAATCAGCCGACCGTTGTAATTTTGACAACCGAACCCACCTAACCACTAATCGATTAGGTTTAAGCTTTACAACTGAACAATGGCAGAAAGAGCACCCATGCGTAGTAATTATGCCACAATTCCCATCGTTGGACGCTAGCTATGAAACTTCGAATTACCACGCGGCTTATATTGAATTGATCACTAGCTTTCTTGAAAAAGGTATCGCTGATGAAAACCGAATTTACGGCGCAACCTTATCGATGGGTTCAAGAATTATGTATCATTTCTTAGCCGAATATCCGGATTTTTTCGCTGGCATCATTTTAAATTGCGGTAATCCAATGGATAGTGAACTTGGAAATCTCAAAAAGCTGCCGATTCAATTGGTTCATATTGAAAATGACAATATTGTAATGACGAATTTTGCCAAAGAAAGCTATCAAAAGTTACTAGAAGTTGGGAATACTAACGCTCGATTAACCTTGTATCCGTTTGAAATGGTAGAAAGGTTAGGTCTACCAGATGCTCACTGGAGCTGGTCAATTCAAACGGAAGAATTAGACAAGCTGGAGTGGCTGTTTTCACAGGATAAAAGCAACTCAACAGTAGTCAATCCAGAGCATGTAAAAGGCGGAAAAATTATAGTAAATCAGACCGCTTCCGAAAAACAGGTGCTTTTGCCTAATTACATGCCTTTTGTCCCACTGATGGACATTATTGAAAAGCTGGATTGCTCTTGTAAAAAGACAACGAATGGTTTTGAAGTGTCTATCAACAAACAAAAACTTTTGTTTGACACAAAAGAAAGAACATTGCAAAAAAATAACGAAGAAGCCGTTGAATTATACGGTATCAAAGATGACAAGGACTATTATGTACGTTATGACACCATATCATCATTTCTAGATTGCAAGGTTGAACTAAGTGTGGATACAGCTGGTGTCAATGTTCAAATTTACCAAGAGAATCTAGGCTCTGAAAAGTTCAAGGATAGTCAAAATAACGATCAGTCCATGTTCGTCTAAATGCTGTGAGGGAGCTTATTATGAAGAAAATTACTGAGGAAAAATTTATAAACATGGTTGATGATGGCATGACCATTATGATCGGCGGTTTTATGTCTAATGGAGCACCTAAAAGAATTATTGAGGCGCTGATCAAAAGTGGAAAAAAGAACTTTAAACTAATCAGCAATGATACAGGTCTAGTAAATGATGGGATTGGGCGCCTTGTTCGAGAAGGTCGTTTACAATCAGTAACAGCTTCTCATATTGGATTAAATCCAGAAACAGCTGAACAAATGAATCAAAATGAAATTTCCGTAACTTTAGTTCCGCAGGGTACGTTGATTGAACAAATACGTGCTGCTGGTTACGGATTAGGGGGTGTCTTAACTCCAACTGGTATAGGGACTGAGGTGGGTATTGGAAAAAGAGTAATTGACGTGGATGGTGAAAGCTATCTGCTTGAGAAACCCTTGAAAGCTGACTTAGCGCTAATCTATGCTTCTGCCGCCGACTTTAAAGGGAACCTAAGCTATAAAGGAACGACTCAGAATTTTAATCCCGTAATGGCGACAGCAGCTGATATTGTTGTAGTTGAGACACCAAATTATAAAACAACAAAATGTATTGATCCTGATAATGTCATTACGCCAGGTATTTTCGTTGATTACATTTTTGAGGAAAGTTGAGGAATCTAAATGGATGCAAAAAGAACTATTGCCCAACGTGCAGCTAAGGAGTTGCATAATGGAGATGTCGTAAATTTAGGAATAGGGTTACCTACCAAAATTGTCGAGTATATACCACAAAACACGCATGTCTGGTTGCAGTCAGAAAACGGTATGTTGGGGATGGGATCACTGGTCTCGAACACTGACAATTCATGTGATGTTGTAAATGCAGGAGGTCAACCAGTTAGTCTTGAAGCAGGAGCATGCTTCTTTGACAGCTCAATATCCTTTGGGATCATTCGTGGCGGGCATGTAGATGTTTCAATACTGGGTGCTTTAGAAGTGGACAAAGATGGTAATTTGGCCAATCATATTATTCCAGGAAAAATGGTTCCAGGAATGGGAGGGGCCATGGATTTAGTCCAAGGATCCAAACGAGTGATTGTTGTAACAACTCATACGGCCAAAAATAATAAACCGAAAATCGTTGAAAAACTTTCTCTGCCTGCAACAGCTATCGGAAAGGTAGACCTGATCATTACGGAGATGGCTGTATTAAAAGTAACAACAGAAGGCTTAGTTTTACAAGAGATTTTAGGAAATTATACGTTCGAGGAAATTCAACAATTAACCGATACTGAATTGCTAGTAAATAATGCATTGAAAGTAGGCGCTTAGGTCATGACGAAAAGAAGAGTAGCAATTATCGATGCTAGACGAACACCGATTGGGAGATTCAATGGCAGTCTTTCAACTTTATCAAGTGTAGACTTAGGTGCTGCGATTATTAGCGATTTACTGAATCGAACGCCAAGCTTAAAATCACAAATTGATTATGTTTTAATGGGATCTGTACTGCAAGCAGGAAAAGGCCAAAATGTAGCCAGACAAGCAGCCATTCAAGCAGGCCTGGCTTATGAAGTTCCAGCACTGACGATTAACAATGTCTGCGGGTCATCATTAAATGCTGTCAATTTAGGAGCGGCTATGATTTTATCTGGTCAAGCTAAAATAGTTATTAGTGGTGGGATGGAAAGCATGAGTCAAGCTGTATTTACCATTGATAAAATCCGTACGGGGATTAAATTGGGAGATGGTAAATTAAGCGACAGTCTGATCCATGATGCATTATGGGATGCCTTTAATGACTATCACATGGGAATTACTGCTGAAAATCTTGCAAAAAAATATAGCATAAGTCGGCAAGTACAAGATGAATTTGCTCTAGAAAGTCAGAAAAAGGCAGTAGCAGCACAAAAGAATGGACTGTTTGCAGAAGAGATTTGTCCAGTAACTATTCAAAATAAAAAACAGCATATAATGGTTTCTCAAGATGAATCGCCGAGAGAAGATGCAAGCCTTGAGAAGTTAAGCAAGCTGAAACCAGCTTTTCTAAATGATGGTACGGTAACCGCCGGGAATGCGTCTTCAATCAATGATGGTGCTGCAGCAATTATATTAGTTGCAGAGGAGCTTGTTGATCAGCTAGAGGTTGAGCCTTTAGGCTATTATGTTGATAGTGAAACGGCTGGTGTAGACCCAGCGATTATGGGAATAGGTCCATTTAACTCCAGTAAAAAATTACTAAAGAGAAATAGTTTAACAGCAGATATGATTGATGTGATTGAAGCAAATGAAGCTTTTGCGGCACAATATTTAGCGGTTGAACAAGAACTTGATTTACTTCGAGATAAGGTGAATGTAAATGGAGGCGCTATTGCATTAGGACATCCAGTAGGTGCTTCAGGCGCCAGAATTCTAACAACACTTCTTTACGAAATGAAGAGAAATAATAAAGAGCGAGGACTGGCGACTTTATGTGTTGGCGGCGGAATGGGAGTCTCAACCTTGGTTGAAAGAATCTAAGAGCTGGATGCAAGGAGGGGTTAGATGGAAAGTGTTGAATGGATAGGCAAAAATTTTATAGGTTTGTTTGAAGCTGGAGCGGACACTTTCATCAAGCTAGCAAAAGATTTTTTGCCCTTAATTATTATAATGCTGGTGGCTAATTCCTCTTTTATTGGATTATTAGGAATACAGAGAATTGAAAGTTTTGTTCGGAAATTAGCAAAAATTCCTGTTATCAATCTTATGATATTACCTGTATGCTCAATATTGCTGCAACAAAACCCCCTAACCTATAAAACGGGGAGTTGTTTAAAAGAGATAGAGAAACCAGCTTTTTACGATGCATCTGTCAGTTTTTTACATCCAGCAATGGCTCTGTTTCCAGCTTCAAATCCTGGAGAGATATTTGTTTTTTGGGGAATTGCCTTTGGTGTTCTTCAGGCGGGATATTCTATTAGCAGTCTTGCGGTCAGGTATTTCCTTTGCGGGATTTTAGTTGCATGGTTAAGAAGTATTAGTACGTATACATTCACAAAAATCATTTTGGTGAAACGAAAGTGAGTATCAAGAATATGTATTATGCATTCAAGCATCATAATTTTCTCTAGTCAATTCATGAGCGTTCTTACTAATTCGTTCTTACTAATTATTAAGTGTTTTAAAAGTAAGGCATCTATAGTTTCAAATAATTGGTGTACTTACATAGTTGATAAGATAGACTTTAGAGCAGTATCCTGTTTCCTCTAAATAAAAATAGTCACGGAAAAATGAGCACGACTTTCTCACTGCTCATTTTTTCAAGTTAAAGTGTTTTTATAATTACTATCCCTAATCCAAGGGCTTTATTTCGTGATAATTTATTCCGTTAGTTGAATGAGTTATGAGTTAGACCATAGCCAAACCAGCTTTCTCATTAATACAAAATCACCCAGATCACTCACTGATCTGGGTGATTTCTGTTTAACTGTGCGATGTGCGTTCACCGATTTAACAATCTTTGTTTGAACTTGCGAATTTTTATCATGTAACGACTGGTAATTATTACGCCAACAACTAACATACCAAACGAAAAGCCCAGAGCAAAACTGGCAATGATTTCTGTAAAGCCTGTATCTGCAACACCCATCAGATCAAGAATAATAAACAAAGCAGAGGCGATTGCTCCCAATAAAAATAGGATATGCATTTTTTTTGTCAGTTTCTTTCTTTCCTCGTTACTGTAATCCGCCACCTTGAGAGTGGTTTCTTTTAATTCTTCATTCATTTTCTCGCTCTTCCTTTCTCCATCAATGATTTCTGTAATTTCCACTTCGTAGTAATCGGCAATTTGAATAAGAACATCCAGATCAGGCATATTAGCCCCCGTCTCCCATCTCGAAACTGTTCGATTAGATACCGACATCATTTCAGCAAACTGCTCCTGCGTCAGCTGCTTCTCCATGCGAAGAACTTTGAAAAATTTGCCAATCTTTGCTTGATCCATTAGGTTATCCTCCTTTTAAATTCAGATTACTGGATACACAGACAGAAAAACACGACACAAAGCGAGAAATGCCGCAATTTCGATGTTAGACATCCTGTGTCTAGTAAGCAAATGTTGATTTAACACCATTTTCTTTCCCATTTGCCGATAGAGAATTTTCACCATTAGTATATCACGCTAGTATAGGTGACAGCAAAATGCGCTTTCAATGGAAGATAGGTAAACTGTTAATACGACTGTTGTCATTCCTTATAGGACTGAGAGAATCTTACTAAATAATGTCCAGTTTATAAAATTAATGACTCGAAGCAATTCAACTCTTGGTTTTTACGAGTTTAGGGCTGTTTTTAATCAAAGTGCGGTTGTGTCATATATTCCAAAATTCAAGGAGTCGGTGTAGTTCTTTAAGCAATCCGATCTAATTGAACGTGGATTTTTTGGCACTGGCAAAAATGAAGTTGCGGTGTTGGCACACGAAAGTCCTAATACAACAACTGTAAAAAAGTTAATAGTAATCAAACAACTGGCAACCAAATTAAAGAAAAATACCTCGAGTATCAGAAATCTAACATGGTGATTTCTGATACTCGAGGTATTTTGCGTTCTATTGGCGCAATCCTAACTTACAGCAACTGTTTATAGCTTACTGGATTGTTTTGGTGTTCCATCTTCTATCTCAATGACTACAGTAGATTATTTCGGATCTCTTCGACTTTTTCAACAGTAAATTTAGTACCCTCAGCGACTTGCTTTATTGAAAGACCCATTTTTAATAGATTCAAGGCAATTTCGATTTTTTCTTCTTCGCGGCCTTTTTCTAGCCCTTGTTCTAAGCCTTCTTCCAGTCCCTTCTCTTTAGCCTTCCTCTCCAAAGTAGATACTACGGCATCATTGATCATCTTTGCCTTGTTCATATCCATAATCATTTTCCTCCAGCTATTTCGTTAATAAGGAACTCATTTTTCTTAGGAAAAATGAGTCTGATTCTCACTACGCTTATCATTCTACTATGTATTCGTTGTATCTTTTTGATCTTAATTTTTTAGTAGCCCTCGAACGCTTAATCACTGCAAAAAGTAGAACTGGCATCCTCTAAAGAATAAAAGTCTGTTTTCTTCTGAGCGTCCTTTAAATAATCGGGGGGCGTCATCGGGAACTTTGCCTGTTTTAAAAAACTGCTGCCAAAGATAAGCGGGACTGTTTCGGTCGATATTCGTATTTACCAAACTGAAAAAGCAAATGATGATCAGGTCATCTCCATGAGTCGATCGCAGCAGTTCATGTGAGTCCAAATCCAAAATGCCAAACTTTCTAGTCGCAAGTCCATGTTTATCAAACAAATGAAAATCAACGATATTCATTCCGTAAGTAGGGCGCAGAGCCGAAAAATTATTGCTTTTGATGAAATCCTCAATCTCTTGATTGCCCAACGAACTTCGATAAGCCTCGCCTAAGTAAAAGATCGCCCGCTCAATAAAAAAGTCGTGAGGCTGGACCTGCATCTCGATGGTCACATGGCTGCCATCTTCTGTTTCAGCTAAAATATCAACTTCCGTGCGCATCAGTTCGGGATCGGCGTCAAATTCTTTTTTGTAACTGTCAATATGATACGTTTCTCTGGGCGTCAGTGTCTTAAACTCTTTGCCTAAAATATCTCGGACAAACGCCTTCAAAATGTGGGTAGAATCCTTGCTTGTGAGCAACTTTTTGAACAGGAGGTCCATGGTGGGCAATACGTGAATTTCTTTTTTCATTTTCTCCTCTACCTTTCGTCGATAGAGAAGATTTCACCAATAGTATACCACGGCACGATCTTCTCCATCAAAATTTCCTTTCAACTAAAGGTACGCAAAAAAAGACAAATTTCTCGAAAAAAATCATTGACTGTGGTAAATAGTGGCGGGGATTGCCTATTAAATCAGGTTCTATAACACCTCAAAAATATGTAGTTGTCAAAGAGCAGGGCTCTGCAAGTGAAAAAGACGCCCTAACAAGAGGACATTCTTACTCAAATCAGAAGGCACGGCGCGCACGCACCTTCCAGACAGCACCGTTTAAGACGATGGCCGTGTGAGTAAGTTTGGTTATTAATGTCTGACTTCCCAAACTAACCTTGCGAAGCCGTTACTTCTTATGATTCCGGTCAATGGTAATCATCAAGCTGGCAAAAGCGATTGCTAGAGCCAACGCTTGATACACAGTCATGGCAAGTGTTCCTTTCCTAGGATGAACATGTAGCATCCCTCCCTTAATAGAAGATTAGCCAGCGCCATAAACACTGCAAAGTCAAGCATCACCACCTTTCCGGCACAAGGAGTTAGGGCAGGGAGTTAGCGTTTTTTCTTTTTCCCTTTTTTCTTCTTCTGTTTCTTCTTGTTCGCCTCGTGGTAGGCTCGCAGGCGGTCTATTTTTTCCTTGCGAGCTTGGACAGGCGATAAGTTGCGTGGGATAGGTCTTACGGATTCAGTGTCGGCTGGATCAGCTTCTAGTTTTTCAACGGAATCGGCACTGTCAACTTCGCTAGATTGGTTAGCAGCATCTAGTTTTACTACTGTTTCTTTTGAAGTAGTATCCATTGCTGATTGAGCAATCGCTACATCCAAGGCAGCTTTTGATTGGCTGTGAATACCAGCTTTTTCCATTATAGATTTTGGCGTACTAGCTGCTTCGATCTTTTCTAATGTAGATTCGGCATCCACTGTTGCTTGAGCTTTTTCTTCCATTGCAGGTGTTTCTACTCCGCTTTTTTCTTTGGCTGGCTCAGAGACTTGAGTTTTTTCATCCGCTACAATAAATGGCGCAAAGGCATTATCAGGATCTGCGACATAGATTTCGCCTTGCTCTCTTACATCAAAAATTGGTGTTTCAATGGTTTCGACAAATTTGGCAGAGACGACTTTTTGGAATTGGCGGACGCCGTTTTTTTCAAACAGGTTCAAGGTAGTCATTGTTTCCAGTGCCTCTTTAATTTTTTCTGGTGATTTGTTGGGATCTGGTTCATTAAACGACCAACGATGGGTCTTGCCAGTGGCATCTTCAAATACAGCTTTTAGTTTTAACATTCTATTTCTCTCCTTTTTTTGTTTTTCTTAGGAACTTTCCAAGGTTCTTGGGTGAGTTCCGGGGGTAGTTGCTTGGATTACGTTCATTAAATTAGTTGTAACGTGTTCAGGTGGAAAACAGCGGGCCGTGACCATTTTCCACTCCTCTTCTGGGAAATACTCCTTAAAGAAAAAGAAGTAACGGCGCATTTCATGGGTAATATGTACCTTGGTAAAAAGGTACCGCACGAAATCTTGCATAAACATTTCAAAATTGCTTTCTCCTAGTTGATATCGGACTTTCGCAGCCAATAGTAACTGGATGGTAATGGCACTGTTTTGGGTTTCTTGGTAATAAGCCATAATTTGTTCTTCTAAAGTAGCAGGTTTCCAATGAAACAACTGATACTGAGTGAATGGTTGTTGGGTCATCTGTTTTCCTCCTTGCGATCCTACGGCAGACAGCCGCAGGATCATTTTTTGATTTTCATTTAGTCTAATGTTTTGGTTATGCGTGTTTGGTTAGTAACAATAATGTCGTCCAAGATACTTCCTTCTGTCGAAAGTTCAGTTAACACGTCTCCTAGTGAAACAATCTCAGCTTCTTTGGGGTTGTTTACGACATTACTGAAATTTACCTTTTTGGCATTGTCGCCTTCTTGAGCGATTCGTACTTGTAATTTGGTGCCTAGTTGTTGGATCATGTATGTTTCCTCCTAACGTTTTTTTGTTCCGGCCGGTGACTAAAAGATAACCCAAAAGAATAAAAGAACAAAATGCGATTTTTTCCAAAACACCCTACATTTTTTCCAGTGCCAATTTGTGAAATGTTGATTTGATCGCACAGTAAAATGTACTTAAGGAAATTATAGGGGGGTATTTGGAAATTTTCGATTTTGACCAAAAAAGGGCGTTTAGGACTGGTATAATAAGGTTTTGTTAATTGAGGTATAAACGACTTAAAAAGAAATGGCCGATAAAATAACAACTGAAGCAAGAAGATTGCGAAAAAACAAGCACTTAGCAGAGAGCTAAAGTGCTTACTTTTGATAAATTTAGTCGTCCAACTCAGAGAGATCGCCGGTATAAGAGCGATACCAATGGTGGTGTTCTTCTAATTTATATTGAGTTATAAATTCACCAGGTGTCAGCAGCCATTCTTGCAGCAGCTCATGCTTACTCAACAAGCAACCAAATGGTGTGGCAGGAAGTTGCACATAATCCAATGGTCGTCCATCTGTGAGCATGGTCGCAGAATAATCTTGCCGGTAGGTTGCCAAAGAATAAACGGCTTTACTAGCAATCGTAATCAATGATTTTCTGATAATCGGAACTTCTACCGTCAAACCATTCGTTAATACCACCAAACAAACACTGCCTTTATCAATGACTTGGTGAATTGCTAAAGGATTTAACCAAATGGAATCTTCCGGTTTGGTGAGAGGAAACAAAACGAAATGGGTGTTGACAATCGGTACTTTTTTCGATGGAAAAGGTTTAAGGGATTGGCAGACGCGTTTCATTAATTGATAATCCATCAAACGATGCAAAGTGAAGAACTTTTCGACTGCTTCCAACGATCTTTCTTCTGCTAAGAAAGGCATATGATCTCGCAAAATGAGGGTTCCGCGATTATCTGGGGCAGGATACACTAAGGTGAACTCCCCCATTGTCCAATAATTAATCATCGAAGCCGCCTCCAAGAGATACGCCCAGTCTTCGGTAAATTGATTTTCTTGCAATACTTTTCCTTCGAATGCTTGAATTTTACTGATAAAGATCACTCCAATTTTTGCCAATAATGTGTTAATTTCGCCAAAATAGAAATCGATTAAACAGCCATTAATCCTTGAGAGCCACTGTCCATCGTGAGAAAATTCGCCAATTCCTGTCTACAAGGGGAAAGTGGATCAGGAACGGATACCCATTGCTGCAACAACGCATGTTTGCTCAATGTTTCACTAAAGGGGGTATCAGAAAAGTGTATATAGTCAAGTGGTCGTTGCTTGATTCGTGAATCAGATGAGTGATAGTGCCGCTTGAGTGCTAACGCATAAATTGCTTTAGCTGATAGATCAACAAGTCCTGGATAATTAATGGTTCCTTGCACCCGCAGGCCATTCGTAAAAGTCACTAAACCGCCTTCATTTCCACCGACAACGTGATGTACGGCCAATGGATTAAGCCAGATGGTAAGTTCGTGGTTTATCAATGGCAACAAGACAAATTGCTTACTCACTAAGAAAACCTTCTGGTAAGGCACCAGTTCCAATGAACCACAACTAGCACGAACGAGTTGATAATCCATTAAGCGATTTACATAAACAAAACGCTCCAGCAAATCCAAGGGATCTTCCTCCTTCAAATAAGATTCCTGATCTCGAAAGACTAAACTGCCTGCCTCATAGGGTATTTCCATAACAGCTGTTATATTCCTCAAGTCACTGAAGTTATAAAATGTTGATAATTCACAGATATGCAACCAATCCTCAGAAAAGTCAGGTCCGCTTAATATTTTTTCTTTCAATAACTGCTTCTTAAATTCATTGAGCATGATATTCCTCCTTTATTGTTAATACGATAACAATAATAAAGCAATAATAAAATTTGTAAATAGCTAAAAACAGCTGATCAATATAAAAATAACGATTTGTATATTCTGGATTCGCTATTTTGATGTGAAATTATCATTCGTGTCTATTTAAGTGTTATTGTTATTTTAAAATGAAGCTATAAGAGAGGAAAATGGATGAATGGAGGATGTCATCAAAAAAACAGATTATTTAAACCAACTTTTAGAAAAAGATTAATTTTTTGACTTTTTTGAAAGGTACAGAATAATTTCTTCTATTTCTGCGTATCTTAAAATGGGAGTCTATGCTGTCTGATATGTACGGCATTGCCTATAAATTAAATCAAGACTTTTTGTTATTATATTATGAAGAGATTGTGACTAGTGAAATGGTACGGGAGAATTATGTATTGATAAATTAGGTGAAGAATCATCCTTAAACTAGCTATAAATAGAGAATTTAACTTTTTTCTGAGGGAACTACTTATTTAGCGATAGAGCCTAACGTAGGAGAAAACAAAAGAGAACTAAACTCGAAGAAGCATTTAGTTATTTATATCAAATCAATCAATTTTTCTTGTTCTACTTAGAAATAGAAAAAATGCCGACTATGCTCCCAGTCTGCTTCATCATTATCAAACAGTGAAATGGACAAGAAATCTCAACAATTCTTATTTTAAAATAACAAAAATATTATATAAAAATATTTTCAGCGAGTTTGGAGAAAGCATGGATAAACCAATTTTTTCAGACCTTAACGAAGGTACTCTAAAAATGGTTGAAAAGAAATACAGTCAAGGAGATCTTGAGCGTTTTTGGAGGTTAGAAGATAGTTTTCAGAAATGAAATCGATGCATATCTAGTTTTATTCGTTATTACTATCAGGTGTTAATATTTCTATACAAGATATTTTGAAACAAAATAGTCTACTTATGAATGTTGTTCTTCTATTGACTACTTTGATAGCTTTAGTTGGAGAGGAATTAGCAACGGCGGTAGTCACTTTCCCAATAGTCCACTATTTGACCAAAAAAGTCTCCTTAAATCAAGCATTTCTGATTAGTTCCATCTTCTCTGGAATGATTCATTTACCAACGCATCAATGTATTGTAGTTATTGAATTGACAAGGATTCCCTTTAACTATGCATGGAAAAGCGATGATAGTCTTCGGGGAGGATTCTATGCCCATATCATTTATGACTATTTTATCTTTTTGATTGTGATTATTTCGGTAATTTTAATCGCACCAGTCAGCTAAAATTCAGCCTTCGTCTTGTTCCAATTGAGGATCTAGCCAATGTATAGGTATCGTTGTTTTTTATGATTATCAAAGTATTTTCCTCGAGGTGATAAAAGTCTTTCATACGGTTAGCATCTTTGCTAAAGCAACATCGATTGTACTGTTCTAGAAAAGCAATGAAATGACCAATCACTCTTGTCGTCAGGTGACGGGATATTTATTTTTTATTCAACAGTTTGTTCACTTCGTCAATGTCTTTTGTCTTAAGCAATCGTGTAACCTCGCTGATCACATTTTCTCGTTGTAATTTCAAAAAGTGTAAGTTCTTCATTGCTAGATCGATATAAGCGGATAGTTCTTTTTCGTTCATCAAAATCACTTCCTTTTTTTACATATCTGAAGTAGAAGGCTAAATGGATGCTGAAGAAGGATTCAGCCGAGTTTGAGTGTGGGATTAGCTAAACTTCTTTTTCTGCTTTTTTAAATACCAAATAAAATAAGCGAAATAGGCTGTAAACAAGGATACAACCAAAAGGTACCATGATTAGAAAAGTAAAAATAATCGGTCCTTCGTTATTGTTTTTCGGCAATTTATCAAATATAAAAAAAGCAGTAACACTGATGCAGATAATTTCGATTATACAATTACCTATTGATTGTTTTGCCGGTCTGGGTTGGCGATGAAAGGGTCCTGGAATCATAACAAGCCTCCTAATGGTATGAATATTGTTAGCCTAGCGACAGAAAAAGTGGCTGACTAAAATTTTGCGATAAGTTTTTCTGAGCAAGCTGAGCAAAGAATCGGTACATTCTCAAATTCCAATGCCTTTCTTGATTTTAGTTGGGAAGCATTGTTTTTTGGAGGGAATTGCCATTTGGTCCAAACAACTTCACCGGTTTCGATATTCTTCCCACAGTTATTACACTGAAACTCTTTTGTGTCTTTATTAAACATCTGCTAGTCTCCTTTTTTGTAAAGTATACGCTTAATTTGTTAGAAAATAAAACAATGCTCAGAAAAACATCTAAAATAAGATGTTTTTTCTGAGCTTTATTCAGTTTAGCTATTTTAGTTTTCTAAAGGTAATTAACTTAGTACCTTCTACTTGCAAAGTAGTTGCCATATAAGAATAAGTGACTATTCCTAGCCCTTTAGAGCTCGTTGATTGATCAACTTGTCTAATGCTATAAAATCGCCCTCATCTGCTTAGTCAGATACCCATTTTTTGTTCCCAACTATCTATATAGCAAACATATCAAGGGAAATAGGAGAACAGAATGGCTTATCTTAAAGGTTCAGTATTTCGTCTTGATTGTGTTTTTTGATAAGCTAAATAGTGCAACCACTTTTGACGAAGATAGCAGAATAATTATAGCGTAAAAAAGAAAAGGTAAATGGCAAGAAGTACAAAAAAGAAAGCCGCTAAGAATAAAATTTTGCTCGTCTTTTTACCTTGGATAATAGCGAATTCAGGAGGAAATTTACTATCTTTAAATGTATTTCCAGACAGGGCTCCCAGCCACTTTCCACGGTTAAATTGAATACCAAAGATAATGCAAAGTAAAGCGAAGAATAAGAAAAATAGTAATCCAAAGTATCTCATGAGAAGCACCTCTTGCTAAAGAATGATAGAAAAATGTAGACAAGTCAGTTAACCACGAGTAGTACGGAGAAAGGAAAGTGAAGTAAGTATTCAACTTTTAGGGATCTTTGGAGTCGTCGGAGTGTGTTCCTTTTTTCTTTTTTGTATTTGATAGTTAGTTGTTTTTACTGGATACAAAAAATAAAGTGAAACTACTAAAGAAACAAAACTAATCCAAACAAATACTTCTCCTAGGCGTTGATCAATGAATGATAAAACTATTCCTAATGTACTTATCGCAGCAAAGTAATAGTAAACAAGTCTTGTGCGTTTAATCGTTGCACCAAAATCATAAGTGCTCCTTTTTCCTATCAAAATACGAAACCAAATGTTTAATTTTTTTACTTTTTCCGGGTCTAATACAGAATATATTATTGAAAGTATTGTACTGACCAATAAAAGTGTTGACAGTAATGCTAGATGATTCTTTATTGTGCGGACCTGCCTCTAATACTTATTTTGATTTTTATACGTAGAAAAACAGCAAATACTTGCAATTTGTAAATTTACTTATCAAAGGGTCAAAAGAGTTAGGATCAAGAAGATCAAAAATAGAGGAAGTCCTATTTTAATTCCAATAGAACTGACTTTATTTCCAAGTTCTCGTTCTGATCTATGTGCAGAATCATATCTGTACTTTTTTAGCTTGTAGGTTGTTCGTGCTAAAAAAAGCCCGTGATTATAACGAAGTACTAGCGAGATGAATAAAACCAACCCCAGTATAATTAACATATGCAGAGAAAATTGATGGACGTGGTTTGCTGTCATGAGTCCTCCTGAAAAGTTATTCATTTAATTATAGTATATCGTTCAAATGCTCAAATGGGTTACATGAGCCGTTCTGCTAACTCAATATTTTATGGAAAGGAATGATCGAATAAGAGTTTTTTGTTAGCTTTTCCAAGTATCATTAGTTATAGAAAACCATCAAATTATAGGAAAGTTGGAAGCAAGGGTTTTAGAATAATGAAATAAGTTGTATGAAAAATCCGATATAGTCATAGATAATATGGGTATAGATACCCCCGCGTAAACTATCTGTTTTCTTCCAGACGTAATTAAGAGGGATTCTCATTAAGCCTACAATTACAAAACATTGATAGAGGTTCCAAGAGTAGACCGGTAAGTGAATCATACCGAAAACAAGACCACTAAGCAGACTAGCCAAGGCAAAAGCCTTATTGGTAGAGAATTTTTTCTTTAGATAATGATACAAAGGAAACACAATAGCAGCGATAAATAATTCTTCACCTATAATTGAGACCCATGAAGTTAGAAAGAATAACAGGGCATTTTCCTGAAGCCCACCGTCTACTCGAGCATTTGATGCTGTTTGGATGTGAAAAAAAGAAACGCCCAGTTTAGCAAGAGCAGTGGCAAGAACCAAGAGAATGAGAATATACAGGAGAACAATTTTTTTACTCCCTTTTTTCATGGGGGTAAAGAAGGTTTTAAAAGGTTCGAAACCGAATTGAAGAATCAGGGCAATGGAAGAAAACAGCGGCAAGCAAATCCAACTAATCTGCATGCCCAAGGCTCTACGCCCCATAAAGGCTAACAGAAGAAGAAAAGGTGTAGCAATAAGACCATTTTTGTTGATTTTGTAACTTTCAATTTTCTTTAACATATAAATCCCTCCTTTGTTCTGATTATAAACGATATTATTTGTTTCGTTAACTTGAAATATGAAAAAATATAATCGATAAAAAAACTGATTTTAGGGGAATAACGGAAAGAACAGAAAAATAGGCAATAAAAAAAGTCTCAATGAAGAGACTAACGTTAAAGTAGGCGACTAATTTCTTCGAGTTGCGGTAACTCTGCCCGCAATGTGATACATAAGTACAGCGAAAGAGCCGGATGCGGCTACTAAAAAACGCCAACTACCTGTATACAAAGAAAGACCGAAAAAGAATAATAGAACAAGTGAAGTAATAAGTATTCCTCGATTTGCTTGCTTTAAAGTCAAAACCCTGCCTCCTTTTCAATGGTACAAAGTATCTTTTAAGTATATGCTTGTTGCACGCATCGTTCAACCATTTTCATTAGCTAATTATCAGAGAGGCTGTGGCAAGATTGTAGAGGAAATGCAGCAACATTGCACCCCAGATTGACCCTGTTTTTCTGTAAGTAAATGATAAAAAGAAGTGCAGCACTACGATCAAGAAAGCATGCAGTAAGGTCAAGCTGTCAAGAGAAAAACCGCTGATCGCTCAAAAGACTGGATAATGTGCCAACAGAAAAATACCTGCTGTCAAGATAGAGGTCATAACAGTATTTTTGATTAATCCATGAAGCCTAGTTTCAATATACCCACGATAAATAAGTTCTTCGGACACTGAACCAAAGGCAAACAAAATTATGGTTGATGCCGATTCTAAAAGGTTGAACTGAAAGCTTATATCGTTGAAGCCATTTATAAATTTTTCCAGCACTAGGTATATAAAAATAAGCAGCAGAGCACCTATAAAGCCTGTGATCAAGGTCTTTTTCAAATTATATGAAGTAATGCCAACAGATCGCAGATTTTCTTTGAAAAAGAAAAGAAACGGAAAGATAGCTAGTAAATCAATGATCGGCCAAAATGTATTAAAGAACTGTATGACAGAGATTGGAAAATCTTGCATTAGAACCAATCCGTGCAAATAACCTAACAAAGTAGTAATAAATACTAATATAACAGCACTTACGCCTTGTTTTATTTCAAACCTGCTAACTGTATTCTTGTATTCCATGTCCATTTAGCTAGCGCCGCCTTTCTTGATCGTGAAAAGAGTCCACCCATTTTCTACCACAAAACTTAGCAGCAACCCTAAACCGATAGAAATGGCCAGACCTAACAACCAGCTGAAGCTATGTCGGGTCATCTCTATAAAAAAGAACATAAGTAAAGTTCCCGCAACCAGGGAGCTTTTTCGATAGTTATTGAAATTGACGTTCACACGCATCTTTTTCCTCCTTTCTTTTTCTCTACCACTTATACAGCTGAAGATTACCGGTACTAAGACCTCCAAAATTACTCAATTTAACCATGATAGGGAGACCATCTTTTTTCTATTATAGGATAAAACAAAGAGTAAGAAAGAGGTTTATTCGATTTATTCTGCTTCATTTGTTGAAACTATTCGAAATATTAATGGTTCCTATAATTATTGAAGGAGTTTATCGATGGTTAGAATCTTGGTTTGTGCACGATGGAACAGGCAATTTATAATTAAAAGGGATACCAAGTGCAATTAAGTAGGGAAAATGATAATAGAAGTTCAAATCAAAGAAAGAAGGGGTTACGATGAATAAGCACTTATTAAGAGTCCTCACCGTTTACATTGTGTCTTTTCTAACGTATGTTGCAAAATGGATCATAATTGAGAGCCCTACTAGTCAATTGCTGAGGTGGGGTGGGAGTGTCATTGTTTTGATCGGCTTGGGTTACTTGATTTACGAAATTGTGACGGGTTCTCCTTATTTTTATGGGGCAAGCCAATCGGCTGGCTCGAATGCGAATGCAGCGGTTGTCACAGGTGTGGGTATAGGGATCTTATCGATTGATTTATTAGAGGCGTTCATCTTTGCTACATGTGGTGTGATCGTATACTTTTTGATTTTAGGTATTTTCTTCATGACTCGTGATTGGACATCAGGATAATCCATTTGTTTGGAATACAGCGTAAAGCTGCAGCTCACAATTTATTTGATAGGCAAGGAGTTGGTCACAAATGAAATCACTTCATACACTGGATTTTTTTCACAATTAAAATACTTGTAAAACAATGTTAAGGGTGTCCGGCTTCACAAACTAACTTTGTCGGCACTAAGAGAAAATTGGGAGAAACTTGAGGAGCAGTTTATCCCAATTTTAGTCTTAGTGCTCCAAAGCTGAGCGAGTTTGCGAAGCCTTTCTTATCGTCGCAGCAACATTTTTGATCATGACTTTTATGGCCTATTGGGATTTACGGTTTGTTGATTCTAACTTTTGGAATGCTTTGATACGGGGGCTGATTGTTGGTGGAACGAATTTGGCTATATTACTGTTTTTAAAAAAAGTGAAGCAATCAAGAAATTAGTGATACAGTGACTATGATTTTTCAGATAGTGTAAGAAATTAGGTTGTAAACAGAGTTTATTGCGGGAAAACTCTGTTTACAATCTTTTTTTGTAAAATGGGGCAATAAAACTCGGAATTCAGTAAAAATACAGGTGATCTTTCTATACCGTGAAAAAAAGGTCTTAGTTATTTAGAATCTTTTAGATCTTGAACATAAGTACGTAGCTTTCAATCGGCATTTGTTTCAAATCTTGTAAAATATAGGTATTGAAATTGCTCTACTATTTATGAGAAAATATATTTATAACAATAATGTACACTAGATTAAGTAAATTCGGTTTTATTGGTAGCAACTGAATGACAACAGGATGGCTTTTAGTAACAATCTTCTAACTAGATATAATTGTAAGTGGGAAAATAGTATTATAAAAAGAGGGTTATAGTTATTCAACCGTGTTAGAAAAAAGTAAGTATCCTTTTTTGCTTAGAGTGATAGCGTATACAGGAGGGGATAGAGATGAACTTTCGGGATATTCTCGGAATGAGTAATAAACGTCGAATGCGACTGATTGAAAAATTGTACTTTAACCAAGATGGTATGCCAAGTGATCAACTAATGAGTGAGTTAGAGTGTTCACTGCCGATCTTGTTGGAAGATGTGAGATGGGTAAACGACCAATACCATTATTTCCATATTGAAAAGTACAAAGGCTTGTATCGGATGTCAGTGCAAGACAGAGTTAGTATTGGTACCTTATATGCGGACATATTGATCCAATCACCAGAATTTCAAATTATTGAGCAGCTGCTTTACGAAGAATGCGACAACATTACAAATTTGGCTGACCGGGTATACTTAAGTGTATCCAACACGCAGCGCTATTTAAAAAAAGTGAAAGTCGCACTAGATGAGGCGGGAATGCAGCTATGCTATCGGCCTTTGCGGATTGAGGGCAAAGAAAGTGTTATTCGTCATTTTTACTATCGCTATTTTATTGAAAAGCAAAATGCCTTTGAAAATATTTTGCCGATGCTAAAAGATGATCAATTCAATTCAATTGAACAGTTTGTCATTGAATTTATTGAAAAGAATGGCTTGTATCGGAAGTATATTTTTCAAAAGCGGCTGATCTACACGATTTATATCAGCCTGTGGCGCAAAAAAAATGGTCACGATTATCCGAAAAATGAACTGCGAAAAGGCGGATTTATTCTGCCGGATACGGAATACTACGAGGGACTCAATAAGACAACTCAGGATCTATTTCATATTCAATTGTCTGATGAAGTTGTGCGAGATTGTATGTGGCCGATTTATGCCGACGCGGTGATTTTCAGTATAAAGCATCGGAATATGGCTTTGTCGGATAATCCACGCTATCAGATCATGTATCAGCGACATTTTGAATTGGTGGAGGAATTTAACAAGCTAACGGGTGGAAAACTAGACCAGCGAGCATTAATCGATGTAACCACCGTATTAGTGAACGACTTTTATTTATATAATCGCAAAGGTGCCTTCGTGTCCATCTTGCGCCGCAGTCGTGATACCTTCTTAGCTATGGCCTCAGTCATGTATAAAAAACCAATTAAACGTGTATCAGAAATTGTCCAAAGATTCGTAAATAAATACAACATGTATCAAGAAGACGATTGTGTGAAAAACTACGTGTATTTGTTGTTAACGGCTGAAGGAGGCAGCACTTTGAGAATGTTAGTGGAACATGATCAAACCGTTCGCTTGCTGCTTTTATCCGATTTGACACCAACGGAAGAGGACTTTCTAGCTGAAGATATTAGTCGGAGGGTATTGGGGAATTTTAAAATTTTCTGTTTTGAACACGTGGTAAACCGTAAAAATGGCATGTACGAAGAAATGTTAAATTACGATGGCTTGATTACGACCGGTTCAGTTGAGGGGTTACCGGAGGATTTCCCAGTGATTGTTATGGGCCCTTATGTTACTCAGCAAACGTTAATTAGTATTCAGAATTTAGTCAATGATCTTTCTTTGAGAAATTAAGTTGAATGATCGATTCACACCGGCAGTATTTGCCGGTTTTTTTGTATAGTGAAGTGAATTTATCAACCAGATGTTACTCCGAGGATTTCGGATCATTTACACGGTGTAAAATTATTGAATAAGTTTAACGGTAGGAAAAAAGATGATTTGTATACCTATGCACAAGCAATTACAATTATATATATCATTAGTTTCATCAAAAAAGGGGTGCTTTTATGGCGTACAAAAACTATTTCCCCGTTGCCCTATTTTTTTCTATTGTTCTGTTGCTTCCCTTGCCATGGTTCAAAACAACCATGTTGAATCAAACATCATTAGATTATTCTGGGTTTGAAGTCTTCTCGTTGGATTATCCAGTTGTTTATGTCTATGTGATAACCTTGATCATATTGTTCTTGTTGTCTAGTGGAAAAAATATAGATTACTTAGCTATCTGTTCAGTCGTTTTGTTTGGGTCTCAATTGTTCTGTTTCCCTACATTCGGCGGGCTGATGCCCGTTGCTCAAATTTTTTCTAAATCATTCTGTCTGACTTCTTTTTTAGTAATACTATTAGCGATACTGACCATCGTCTCAATCCAGCCGCCCAAAAGAAGAAAAGAAGGAAAGAGTTAGTTCGATTTTGCTCTAAATAGAGGATATAAAGACACTGAAAATCAAAATCAAGCGATTTTTTAGTGTTTTTTTGTTGTAGCGAGAAGGTTGTTCAATTTTTCGACAGTTACTAAGAACACAAAAAAACTAGCCGGTGGGTGGCCGACTAGCAAGGAGTTAAAAATGAAAAAGTGTTAGGGTTGTTTGTTGGTACCTTTATAGTAACGAGAAAATGTGACCAATTTATGAAGTTACTTTAGCGAATTTATTTCTTTTTTTCTACGTGTACACTCGGATGCTTTAAGGGAGAACGAATGTATCGCATAATTCCTGTACTTCGTTAAAAAAACGGCAAATATGGAACCCGTCTGTGGCGGCATGATGGATCTGCATGGACAGAGGTAGGATGAATTTGCCTGTGCCATTTTCTTCAAATTTTCCCCAAGTAATCACTGGTGCCAAGTATGTTCCTTCATCAAAAACATGAATGTCAAAGGAGCGATAATGCGTCCAAGGCAGACAAGATACATCAAAGGTGTTAGGCGGCACGCCATCGATCGAAAACCCACGAAAGGATTGATTTGCATCGATGTCATTAGCAACAGCCTGATAAAAGCGGCTGAAATCGTCCCGCCAAGGAGTAAAAATCCGTGTCAGTGTTTCGTCCTCTGGGTGAAAGATAATATAGGAAGGGCATACTTCATCCCATATGCCTACTTGTCCATTTTCGTCATAGCTTAGTCGAAATTCTTCATGAGTGTTTATGATTTTTGATACGATGTAAAGAAATGAAGGGAAAAAGCGTGTACCTTTTTTCTTTGTTTGTTCCAATAAATTTGTGATATCTACATCAACGGTCATACTGACAACATTTCTTAGATTATTTAAGTAGTGCTGCAGATACTCGCTTCGTTTCCAAGTGTTCAAGTCAATTAAAGTGAATTTCATTGTATTTTCCTCCTAAAATTTGTCTTCGTTTTAGGAGGCTGCATCACTTGTCTGTTTCATAAAAACACCTCATTTCTTATAGTACGGATCAGGTTTGTGCCAAGATGGAAGCTCGTCAGAAACCTAATTTCCTTCGTCTTCATCACCACTAGTTCTTTTGTCTTCACGGGTGAAATAGTGAAGCAGCGAGCCAAACATAAGACCCAACCCGCAAAATACAGCGCGATTATTCACTTCTGTTGGTATTGTATCGAAAGTGGTAGTTGCTAAAATCAGCACAATTACGCCTAGAAAGGTTAGGACTGTGTAGGTTCTTTCTTTTCGTTTTCGTGACATAGGAGTTCCCTTTCTTGTAAGCAGGGTGTAGCTAAATTCATCGAACCAAGATAAACGAGTTGGTAATCGTTCTACGAATTCGGTCTACTATGGCTGATAAGCTATTCTTAACTTAATCATACGAAAATTTAGCGGAATGTACAGACCGGATTCTATTTAGTTGCAAAGAAAAATGAACAATGTGTAGGCAGCAAAGATTTGCGATTAGGAAATTTAGGTTCAGGTAAGTTTCTCAAGGATTTCAACAATCAGACCTATACAAAGGATACTCATTAGCATAAAATTGATGTGGACCCACTAGGGATAAAAGACACGGAGGAAAACAATGAATTATAAAAAAATCAATCAAAAAAATATTCCCGGCCTCGTTTTTTTCGGCGACGTACTACCGGCAGCCATTGACAACTTCCAATTATCAATTGGTGACCTATTTGAATCAGTAGAAGATCGTCCGATCGAAAAATTTGAACGCCAACTGTCAGAAGATGGCAACAAGCGCACCCATCTGGTTAAAATGCCGGAGAAATACGTGAAGAAGAGTTTTAAAGGTGATTTTTATAAAGCAGCACTTCAAGAGGAAATTGACAGCGACTGCTTAGGAAAGATCCATTCCATTCGGTATTATAAGGATTTTGAAGGTGGATATTTGGTGCAGTTTATTTTTGATGTTAAGTAGAGGGTTTTCTTTATTAAATAGCTAATAGGAACAAGCGGCAGCCGTTTTGGTGCCGCTTGTTTGTGTAGCTGATGCTTCAACTGTTCTCGCAAGGCGATCTCTCACCCTTTTGAGAGTGGTGTGAGCTTAGGGTCTTTGAATCAGCCACAAAAGCTGCCGCAAATAGCTTATCATTCTCTTTTTTTGCTCAGAAAATGGTAAAAGCCTTAACAAGACTTTTTGCTATAGTAAAGAAAATGAATGGAGGAATGTAGCATGGAACACAGAATTGTCGAACTAGAAAGCTTTAAGTTGGTGGGATATAAAAGCGCATCAACCAATCATAAACGTCAGGGGACGAAGGATTGTCCGGCATTTTGGAATGAAATTGTTGCGTCGGGAAAACAAGCAGCTCTATTACCATTAATTAATCACGAGCCTTTTGGTTTAATTGGTGCCAGCTTTTATAATGTAGACGAACGTGACCCGAAAAGGTTTGATTACTATATTGGTTTTGCAACGACGAATGAAACACCAAAAGGGTTGGAAGAAGTGGTTGTGCCGGCAAACAGTTGGGCGGTCTTTCCTACCACTAGAGAAAAGTCTGGCAAAACACAATTTAACATTGTAGCGAAATGGGCGCCAAAATCTAAAGAATACAAATTATTAAATAGTGGATACCTCACTGGTAAAATGACATCTGGTGGGCCAGACATGGAAGTCTATGGTCAAGGAAAAGATGTCGAAATTTGGGTGCCGGTGAGGGGAAAGTAGAAACAGTTTTATTCTATCTAATAAAATCACTAGACAAAAATAATGGAGAATGAAAGATAGAGTATGAAAAGAATGAGGGTATAGAAAAAGCAATGTGAGGAGGGATGAGTCTGTCATTTCGTTGTTTATTTTAGGAACGAAAAAAGCAATTCTCTGCTGTTTGCGTATCTATAATATAGAAGGAAACGAATAAAACCATTGTTCGAGGAGATATTTACTCAGTTGGATTTGTTTGGCTCTACTACATTTTTGGAATTTGATATCTGATTCATTTCAGGCTTTTCTAATTAAGTTTATCGAAAATACAACTGCAAAATGGCTGCAGGTACGTTATAATCTAACGCGAGACTACTTTTACAATCAGATAGGAGCATGAATCAGTGGCAAAGTTTTACGCAATTCGAATTGGACGCAAGCCGGGAGTTTACAACACTTGGGGGGAAGCCCAAAAACAAGTTAGCGGCTTTAAAGGAGCAATTTTTAAGTCTTTTCCAACGAAGGAAGAGGCCGAAAGTTTTGTCAATATGAGTACGAAAGATACCCCGACACTTCCCAATGAATACCAAGCCTACGTGGATGGGTCATTTAATAAAGGGCGCCAGCAATATGGCTCAGGTGTTGTTATTTTGAAGGGGGACCAAATCATCGAAGAGTTGTCCTTTGGTGGGAATGACCCGAAATACGTATCTAGTTATCAAATCGCAGGTGAGGTTTTCGCTTGTATCGAAGCTGTGAAATGGGCAAAGGCTAACGACGTGAAAAAAATTAAAATATATTACGATTATCAAGGAATCGCCTCTTGGGCGGAAAAGCAATGGGCAGCCAATGCACCAATTGCTCAAGCTTATGTTGCTTTATTTGATGAGTTAGCGAAAGATGTGACTGTGCAATTTGTTAAGGTTAAGGGACACTCAGGTGACAAACTGAATGATTTAGCAGATGAGCTAGCTGATAAAGGGACACGGATAAATCTAACGAAATAAATAGGAAACCAAGAAAAGTCTGAATGTTTCAGGCTTTTTTTTGTGCAGGAAATAAGGTTTAAAGAAATATACTTGCAAACAGGCTTTTTTGGAATAGCTAAAATGTAGTGGCTTTTTTGTAGTTTACGATAAAAAATACTTCTCCTTCTATTTATAACCAGCTCCTAATCATTAGAACAATACTTAATTGTCTTCCAAAGTAACAGGATGTTTGAGAAATCCCTCCTCTTTGTTCAGTTTGGACAAAGTTCAAATTAGAGTGACAAAAAGGTCACGCTTACATTGTTATCGTGCTGAGGGCATGATAACATACAATAAAGTGAAACACGATATCACATAGTGAAACGAAAGAGGGAGATTATATGAAAGCAGCAGAAGCGATTGTTCAAATTATGGTAAAAGAAGGAATTACGGATGCCTTTGGAATTCCGGGAGCTGGAATCAATCCGGTTTACAAATATTTAGAAGATGCACCAATCGAGCATTTTTGTATGCGTCACGAGGAAGCCTGCATGCATGCGGCGGATGGTTACTATCGCGCTTCTCATAAAATCAGCGCTGCGCTTTGTACCTCTGGACCTGGGGCAACCAATTTCATAACCGGTCTATATACTGCTCACATTGATTCTATCCCAGTATTGGCCATCACTGGTCAAGCGAATACTTGGCAAATGGAGCAGGACGCTTTCCAATCGGTTGACATGGAAAGCATCGCTGCCACTGTATGTAAAAAAGTTTTCTGCATTCGCGATGCGGAAAAAACACCTGAAATTGTAAAAGAAGCTTTCTATCTAATGCGCTCAGGCAAACCAGGACCAGTCGTACTGGATCTACCACTGGATATTCAACAAACGGAAATTGATTTTGACATTGATAGCTATGAGCCAGCAACGATTGAAACCATTGAAGCAGACGAAGCAAAAATCAAAGAAGCCATCGAGATGATCGCAGCAGCTAAAGCGCCAATTATCATCATGGGCGGCGGCGTGATCCTATCCCATGCTGAAAAAGAATTGATCCAATTTGCGGAAATGCTGGAAATTCCAATTATCACCACTTATATGGCAAAAGGCGGCGTGCCGATCGAACATCCGTTAAACGCTGGACATGCCGGAATTCAAGTAGGCCAGCCGATTGGAAATAAATATTTCTTGGATTCTGATCTAGTTATCGGTATCGGCAATCGTTTCACCGATCGTCATACAGGAAACTTGGATGTTTATCGGAAAGACCGTAAATTTATCCATATTGATATTGAACAAAAACAAATCGGCAAAGTATTTGATCCAGATCTAGGGATTGTTTCAGATGCCAAAAGTGCGATTCAGGCTTTGACTACAGAAGCAAAAGCCCGCAACCTGGGGTCAATTAACCCGCAAAGAGCTGCGGATCTTCCGAAAACGCGCAAAGAATTGGCACGCAAAACGGATTTTGACGGGACACCAATGATGCCTCACCGGGTATTCCATGAAATGAATGCCGGTTTTGATGCCAACACCATGTTTACAGCAGGCTGTGGAATCACCCAAATCTGGAGTGGTCAGCTGCAGGAAATTGATCGTCCGAGAAGATATTTGCCATCAGGCGGAGCGGGAACACTAGGTTATGAAATACCAGCAGCCTTTGGAGCAAAAGTTGCTGATCCAAAAGCACAATCAGTAACGGTACTGGGAGATTTCGGTTTTACCTTTATGGGAGAAGAAATCGCAGTTGCGGCTGCTTGCAAGAAACCAATCATCGTAATTATCGTGAATAATGCTTACCTTGGCTTGATTCGTCAAAACCAAAAAGGCGCTTACGGCTTTGAATATGCGGTAGACATGCCTTACAACCAAGACGGCACGATGGATTATATCAAAGTGGCAGAAGGCTTCGGTTGTCAGGGCGAACGGGTTTTCACCCCAGATGAACTAAAAGCAGCCATCAAACGGGCGCAAGATTCTGGCAAAACGTACGTGATCGATGCCATCTGTGTGCAAGAACAGTTGTGTGACATGGGATCAGCTTTGGACAACGTGAAATCTTTTGTAAGTGCGGATTAATAAAAGAATAACTATGCAACTCCTCTTTCGAAAAGAAGGCATACAAAGCTTTCTTTTCGAAGGCTTAAAAAATTGATAAAGAAAAGAGTGATTCAGATGCAAGAGAGTATTCATAAATATTTTGATATGGGATTAATTCAATGGATGAGTTATCCGCCGCAACGCTATGAGCTGTTAGATACCGTGACGAAAGTTGCCCGCGATCCGTTTTTTAATGCAATTGAAATGACCCAAATTAATGATGACAGTCAACGAGAAGCAGCTAGAGATTTATTAGCGCAAAGTCATATGCGGGTTTGTTATGGGGCACAGCCTAGATTGCTGGGACCGGGCTTAAATCCAAATGCGATTGATGAAGAAGAGCGATTGAAAGCAGAAAAAACGTTATTGGAAGCGATTGATGAAGCGGATTATCTTGGTGCTAAAGGAATTGCCTTTTTAGCGGGCAAATGGGCAGAAGAGACGAAAGAAGAAGCCTACGAACAATTACTTAAGACAACTCGTAACCTATGTTCTTATGCAGTGAAAAAAGACATGATGGTGGAATTGGAAATTTTCGATTATGACATGGACAAATGTTCCTTGATTGGTCCAGCTCCGTTAGCGGCTCGTTTTGCTGGCGATGTTCGGTTGACTCATAATAATTTTGGGCTGATTGTCGATTTGTCTCATTTTCCGACAACCTATGAAACCAGTAAATATGTGATCCAATGTACCAAACCTTACATTACTCATTTGCATATTGGTAATAATGTCGTCAAAGAAGGCTGCGAATGCTACGGTGATTTGCACCCGCGCTTTGGTTATCCTGACAGTGCCAATGATGTGCCGGAATTATTAGATTTCTTCCAAGTGCTTAAAAACGAAGGCTTTTTGGATGAACGTGACCCGATGGTCTTGTCTTTTGAAGTTCAACCTCGTCCCCATGAAGATGGCGATATCATTGTTGCGAACACCAAGCGTGTGATCGAACGTGCTTGGTCACTTTTGGAAGATTAGAAAGGAAGATTGCGATGAAAATTGTTGTATTGGATGGCTATACCGAAAATCCTGGCGATTTGAGCTGGGACGCGTTAGAACAATTAGGAGAATTAACAGTTTACGATCGAACACCACAGGAGAATGTGCTGGAACGAATCGGCGATGCTGAAATTGTGTTGGTCAATAAAGTTCAATTGACAAAAGAGATTTTAGAAGAAGCTCCACAGGTTAAATATGTGGGTGTGTTAGCTACTGGTTATAATGTAGTCGATATTGAAGCTGCAAAAGCTTTAGGAATTGTCGTGACGAATATCCCAACTTATGGGACCAATACAGTTGCGCAATATGCGATTGCCTTGTTATTGGAACTGTGTCATCAAATTGGTGCCCATTCTGAAACAGTAAAAAACGGTGATTGGACCAATAATTTGGACTGGTGTTATTGGAATTCTCCGCAAATGGAATTGGCAGACAAAACAATGGGCATTATTGGCTTTGGCCGGATTGGACAACAAGTTGGTCATATCGCCCAAGCGTTGGGAATGAAAGTGATTGCCAATGATAAAGGGATCAAGGCCGATACTTTAGCTGGTGCTAAACTAGTAGAATTAGATGAACTATTTGCTCAATCGGATGTAATCTCTTTGCACTGCCCGCTTCTTCCAGCAACAGAAGGCTTGATTAACAAAGCCAACATTGCGAAAATGAAAGACGGTGTGCTGATCATTAATGATTCACGAGGACCATTAATCAACGAAGCTGACTTGAGTGAGGCTCTGAATGCTGGTAAGGTCGGAGGTGCAGCAGTAGACGTGGTGTCAACTGAGCCAATCCAAGCAGATAATCCGTTGCTTACAGCTAAAAATATGATTATTACTCCGCATATGGCATGGGGATCACGGGAATCTCGGGCTCGTTTAATGGAGATTGCGGTGAATAATGTAGCGAAATTCCAGCAAGGAAGTGCGGAAAATGTGGTAAATCCATAAAGAAATGAGGACAGACCATGAATATTTTGATTGCAATGGATTCTTTTAAAGGCAGTGTCAGCTCGCTTGAAGCGGGCACTGCTGTCAAACAAGGAATCGAGGATGCGGGACTTGTTGCTGAGGCAACAATCCTTCCTGTTGCCGATGGCGGCGAGGGGACAGTCGAAGCATTTATTGATCAAACCCAAGGTCAGTTGAAAAGCGCTGAGGTCACGGGTCCTTTTGGTGAAAAGGTACAGGCAGTTTATGGTATCGAAGGGAAAAAGGTCATTTTAGAGGTAGCTGCTACTTCTGGGATTACTATGGTACCCAAAAATAAGCTTGATCCGTGGCTGGCGACCAGCTATGGCTTAGGAGAATTGATCAAACAATTGGTGGAAGAAGGTTATCGAGAATTTATCATTGGTTTAGGCGGAAGCGCAACCAACGATGCGGGGTTCGGGATGCTGCAGGCGTTAGGCTATCGCTTTAAAACAAAAAATGGCAAAGTTGCCAATCGAGATATTTGTGAAATGAAACACATAGAAATAGTTGATGATACGCAGGTTTTACCAGAGTTGAAAAGCTGTCGATTTGTGATCGCCAGCGATGTAATTAATCCTCTTTGTGGAAATAAAGGAGCGACGGCTGTATTTGGTCCGCAAAAGGGGGTAAAAGAAACGGAAGTAAAAGAAATTGATCAGCTGTTGGCACATTTTGCCCAAGTAACAGCCGATTATTTGAAGGAAGATTTTGCTGGAAAAGAAGGTGCTGGAGCTGCAGGCGGTTTAGGGTTTGCTATTCTAGCATACTTAAAAGGCGTAATTGAACCAGGTTTTCAACTATTGGCGAAAGAGAAAAATCTGGCAGAAGAAGTCGCAAAGGCGGATCTGCTGATCACCGGAGAAGGGCGCTTGGACGCACAATCCGTGATGGGAAAGGTCCCCTCAGCATTAGCAAAAATGGCTCAGGATAAACCGTTAATTGTCCTTGCCGGTAGTGTTTCTGAGGATGTTGGTCAATGCAACAAGCATGGAATTGATGCTTTTTTCCCAATTATTCGTCAGATTGCCTCAGAAGAGGAAACATTGAAAAAAGAAACCACGATCGAAAGCATTCGTCAAACAGCTGAACAATTGTTTCGATTTTACCAAAAAATGAAGTAAGAGAAAGGGAGATTCGTATGACAAAATCAAAAATCGAGGAAAGACTATTTAAACTAGATGAGATTGCCTGCTTTGATCCAAATGAAGGGAAAAAGACCTTTTTTTATGAAACTGACAAAACGGCAGGGGCATTGTGGTGCTTAGAGCCAGGGCAAACGGTTTTTAAGCATTCCCATACGACATCAGATGATTTGTGGATTTGCGTACAAGGTACAGGCACTTTCTATCCTGGATTTGATGAAGAAGTTGAAATTACTAAAGGCGATTTAATTATTTCTCGACCGGGCGAACAGCATGGGATGAAAAACACTGGGGATGAACGTTTTGTCTTTGTAGGCGTTGCTGGACCGCATCCGATGGACTTGATCGTACACGACTAAATAAGACGGCACTGATTTGTTGCGTTATCAACGATCAGCTAGTTTATGCTATCGAAAATCATTAAAATAGAAAGGTAGCACCTCTTTTTGTTCAAAAGTGACAAAAGAGAGGTGCTATTTGTCGTGTATTAACAATGAATAAAAGCAATTGAACGGTTACAATCAAAAGTAATTAGAAGAAAGCGAACAACCATCGATAATCTAAACCTTCAATTAGTTTTAAGATCATTCATAGGTTGGGGGTTACTAGGTAACAACAGAAATAATGACGACAAAGCTTAAGATTATTGTCGTTAATCATAGTTATAAATTAGTAAGAAGAAGAGGAACATAAATCCGCTGGTGTTGGAAAAAAATAATGTATCTTGCTTCTCTATCTGATGGTAAAATTTAATTAACAACAAAGCGGGGATTGGTTCAGGATGGGCACCCTGAACCGCACAAATCTTTACTTTACAAATACCAAATTCTTTTCTGGAATTGCTTTTGGACTGGTCGATTGTTGCCTTTCCAGCCAATTTCTTTTACAAATAGCAACAACTCACTGCTGTACAAATCCTGCAGTTCCGAAAACACCACCCAATGCACGTTGCCAATACAAGGGGGCGTAGTGAAGGAACCATTGTATAAATAATAAGTCGGATCTTGCGGCAGATACTTTTTCAGATCTAACTCTATGATCTTCGAAGTAGCAGAGTGCAGGCCTAGAGATAGGCAAGGTGAACCATCGGTATTTTTGAAATTTGGATAAATATGTTGAAACAATAGGGCAATCACCAAAACATGCCCTGATTCAGAATAATGAACCAAATGAAATTCTATTGGATAGCTTTTTCCATTCAAGGTATGCTCACAAGGTAAATGAAAATGCAGATCTTCCAGCATGTACCACTCACCCATGAACTTCACCCGATTATTTTTATCCTGCGGCGAATAATGAAAGGTATGCGAATACCATTGCACAAGAAACTGCTGAGGAGAATACTCAAAGATCAAGGGATCAGCTTTCCACCGATCAGTCACTCTGTTTTTACTTAATGCAATCGGCGACTGCAAATATTTCTCACAGGCGTTATGATAATCCGGGCATAAATCAGGCCATTTCTCCGGGCCATTTGAAGAGTAATCCCAAAATATTTCTTCCATGTTAACATCTTCTCCTTGTACTTTTTCCTTGTATTATAATTCACAATAGGTTTAATCTATTTAGTCATTTTGATCAAAGAAGAGAATATTCTTGTTGAATCCATCTAATGAACATTTTTTAGATAGCGTTTACATTTTAAGTAGATAAACTGACTGATCAGCAGTGTGTTGAAGACAATGAAGGATTGCTATTTTGGAAAAAGAATAGGAGAAGGATTAAATATGGATACAAATGTTTCGTCACCAAAAAAAGAGAACTATTGGTTAAGAGTAGTTGTCATGCTCTGTATGGGATGGGTAACCATCTGGATTTATCGTTCTTCCTTGACGCCGTTGTTTTCTGAGATCCAACAGACAGTAGGCGTTAATAGTAATACACAAATGGGAATGATCTCTAGTTTTTATTTTACTGGATCAACCTTTATGCAGATACCAGCGGGAATGTTAGTGGATAAGTTCGGTAAGAAAACAGTTCTGATCCCTGGCTTCATTCTATTTGGTTTAGCGGCTTTTGTGATTTCCAGAACAAGTTCGCTGCAAGTAATCTATGGTGCGAGTCTTTTTGCCGGACTTGGCTGCGGTTGTTATTACGGAGCAGCCTATTCATTATCTTCAGAAAATATTCCCTCAGAACGAAAAAGTGTCGCGACGGCGGTTATCAATAATGGTTCTGCAGTAGGTATGGGTCTCGGGATGATCCTATCTAGCTTATTAGTGAAGAAAATGGGCTTGCCATGGCAGTCGATGATGTATTTGTGTGTTGCGTTAATCTTGAGTATGTTGGTCATTTTTATTTTTGGTGTAAGAAATGTGAAAGCACCTGTTGTTGAGAAGAAAAAGACGCAAGAGCAAGAACGTGTCGAAGAAGTAGAGTCAAAAGGAAAAGTCAGACTTTTTTCACCGAAAATGCTGGTATGCTACTTAGTTTATTTCGGAACTTGTTATGGCTATTATATGGTAGTGACTTGGTTACCCACTTTTTTACAAGAAGAACGCGGCTTCCAAGGATTGGCGATCGGTTTTTCTTCGGCGTTAGTGGCTTTTGCAGCTATACCAGGAGCGTTGATTTTCAGTCGCATATCGGATAAATATCGGGATAAGAAAATTTTGATTATTTTGCTTTTGGAAATCGGCGCTGCCTCGATGCTGCTATTAACAGTAACCGCACCGACATCAACGATTTTGCTAGTTGCTTTGATTTTGTATGGCTTGTTAGGGAAATTAGCAGTGGAACCGATTTTGATTTCTTATATTAGTGATCAGGCAAATAAAAAGATCTTAGGCACAACCTTAGGCGTTTCGAACTTCTTTGGATTAAGTGCTTCTATCTTTGCACCAACAATCACCGGAGTTATCTCGGATGCATCAGGGACAAAGACAATGGGTTTTTATATCTCAATCATTATCATGTTGATCAGTGCGGTGCTGTTTTATATGATCAGCTTGTACTATAGTAGAAAAGATGTCTCAGAAGTTGTTAAAAGTTCTCCAGTTAAATAAAGAAAAATCCGTTGGTACATTTTATTCCAACGGATTTTTTGTATAGAGCGAGTAATTTTAGCTATGCGCTTTTAACCAAGTGATTAAACGGTCGTACACTTGATCGCTTTGGCGGTTCGGCTTGCGATCGAAATCGTGCTCGTTGGCTTTTAGTTCAATGTAGAGGGTGTGTTGACTGTTTTCAGCCAATTGACGAGAAGCCTCAACCGGGACATCGGGGTCTTGGTCGCAATGAACAGCAAAGGTTGGCGGGAAATCTTGCAAGCGTTCTTTCCCAACGACTAACTTTTCATCAATCGGTCCTAAGTAACTTAACCAAGTACCGTATTGACGAGCAGACAAATACAGAGGAAAGCGGGCGTGTAAACTATCCTTTGCTAACGCTTGACTGCCGATAATTTTTTGTGCTTCCATCGGTGGGACCTTCGGATAACGACCATAAAAAGGACTTGGCAAGGTGAAGCTAGCGTGGTCAAAATCATGGTAACCGTAGAAACGAATTAAGCCTAACTGCTCTTTGTAGCCCTTGGCGGTTAAGATGGATGCTAAATATCCCCCCGAGGATCGGCCAAACAAGAAAAAGTTAGCGTTATTCAACTGTAGCTTGTCCGCATAATGAGTAAGGAACCAGTCAATCGCTTCTTCTAAACACGAGACGATTTCAACTAATTTCGTTTCTGGTGCTAAAGGGTAGTCAAGGGTCAGTACATTGAACCCATTTTCTACCAGCTGGTTAATATAAGGCAGGTCGTCACGCTGGCCGAATAAAAAGCCACCACCATGGAAATAAAGAATAGTTGCGTCATTTTCTTGCTTGGTCTGCTGAGGATAAAAAGTCAACTCAAGCGGCAGGGTATCAAATTGTTTATACATAAAAATTTGTGATTTCATAGGAATCCTTCTTTCTACTGCTATTATACACAAGGATTCATGGTAGTTCAGCACAAGAGGCGGTTGATATTTGTCACTTATGAACAATGAATCGTGGGCATTTACCCTTTACAATTACCTTAACAACCTAAAGGAGGATTTAGAAATGGCTTTAGAAAAACGGTTAGAAGAGAATATCAACGCTTTGTCAGAAATAGGAAGTGACCCAACAGGTGGAATGACACGTTTGCTTTATTCAGATTCTTGGTTGGAGGCTCAAAAATTTGTTGAAGAGAAAATGAAAGCGATTGGATTTGAAACCTCTTATGATGAGGTGGGTAATTTATTTGGCCGCATAGAAGGAACCAAATATCCGTCAAAAACCATTCTTTCTGGTTCTCATATTGACACAGTCGTTAACGGAGGAACATTGGATGGACAATATGGTGTGATGGCTGCGTATCTAGCAATTCAACAACTTTTAGAGACTTACGGCAAACCGTTACGTTCATTAGAAGTCATTTCAATGGCTGAAGAAGAAGGCAGCCGCTTCCCAACAGTCTTTTGGGGAAGTAAAAACTTCGTTTGCGAAGCTTCTAAAGCTCAAGTTGAAGATATCGAGGATTCCAACGGCGCAAAATTTGTTGATGAAATGCGACGTCAAGGGTTTGATTTTGCTCCTGAGGACAAGACACGCCGTGACGACATAGAAGCCTTTGTTGAAATTCACATCGAGCAAGGGAATGTACTGGAAAAAGAACAGCTTCAAGTGGGTGTGGTTAACAACATCGCTGGCCAAAAACGCTATACCTTCCAATTAAAGGGTGAAGCAAACCATGCTGGGACGACACCGATGGGCTATCGACATGACGCAGTATATGGCTTTTCGAAAATTTGTTCAGGCGTGATTGATCGTGCATTAGCTCAAGGAGATCCTTTAGTGGTTACGTTTGGTAAGGTAGAACCAAAACCAAACACAGTAAATGTAGTACCAGGTGAAGTGCTATATACGATGGACTGCCGACACACCGATGCAGCTGTTTTGAACAAATTTGCTGAAGAAGCAGAAACCTTCATGAAACAAGTGGCTAAAGATCATGGTTTGGAACTAGACATTGATTTATGGATGGATGAAAGTCCAGTACCAATGGATGATGCAATTGTAGCGAAGGTGGAGCAAGCGGCGAAAGATAAAAACATGAAATACAAAGTGATGCACAGTGGCGCAGGACATGACTCACAAGTGATCGCACCACATTATCCAAGTGCCATGATCTTTGTTCCAAGCATTAACGGCATTAGCCACAATCCGGCAGAAGCAACAAAATTAGAAGATTTAGTCGCAGGTGTAGAGGTATTAGCTCAAGCCTTGTACGAGCTGGCATATAAAGAGTAGGGAAGAAGGTAGCGAGTGTGGGTTACAAGAATAACAATATTGGGTATATTGACGGGCTTTTGGAATCAAGAGCCGTAATTAAAAAAAATAATTATGCGGTATTGCCCCATGAAGGTTTAGTGAATAATGTGATTCCAGGTTTTGAAAACTGTGAATGTTCGATTTTAGGTTCAAAAAAACTTGGAGCAAATTTCGTTGATTTTATCATGACCTTTCAAAAAGGTGGGAAAAATGCACAGGGGTTCGGCGGTGAAGGCATCGAAACCTTGGTGTATGTGATCGATGGCAAATTAACAGTAGGAGACGGTACGGAAAAACACGAAGTAAGCACCGGCGGATTTGTGTACTTGCCAGCAGGCGTCTTAATGTATTTAGAAAATGCCCAAGAAGCAAATACCGAATTCTTCCTATATAAGAAACGTTACCAACCTATCGAAGGGCACGAAGCGTACAAGGTTGTAGGCAATGTTAACGATATGGAACCGATCCAGTATGAAGGAATGGAAGATGTATTGTTGTGGGACTTTTTGCCAAAAGATCTGTGCTTTGATATGAATTTTCATATTTTGTCCTTTGAACCAGGAGCAAGTCATGGGTATATTGAAACCCATTATCAGGAACACGGTGCCTATTTGCTTTCAGGCAAGGGTATGTACAATTTAGACAATGAATGGTTGCCAGTAGAAAAAGGCGATTATATTTTTATGAGCGCATATGTGCATCAGGCTGCTTATGCAGTCGGCCGCAATGAGCCGCTAAAATATGTTTATTCAAAAGATTGCAACCGTGAACCTGAAATTTAAGAAAAGGAAGTAGTTTGTGAGATGGAAGAGACAATCAAAGTTCAGCCTGCTAGATTGCATGAGCTGATTCAAGAAAAACTAGCCAAAGCGGGTTTAAAAGAAGAACAAGCTCACACAGTGGCAGAGCATTTAGTCTTTGCAGATGCATGCGGTATTCACTCCCACGGAGCAGTCCGAGTGGATTATTACGCTGAACGTATTTCAAAAGGTGGCGTAACGATTGATCCAGAAATTACCTTTGAAAAAACTGGATCAAGCACAGGGATCGTGCATGGTGATAACGGTGTTGGTCAATATGTTGCATTAAAAGGATTAGAATACGCAATGGATATGGCAAAAGAATCTGGGGCTGCGATTGTCGGCATCAAACGTATGAGTCACTCTGGTGCACTTTCTTATTATGTTAAACGAGCAGCCGAAGAAAATCTGATCGCGATTTCCATGTGTCAATCAGATCCGATGGTGGTTCCTTTTGGCGGTTCAGAAAATTATTTTGGTACCAATCCAATCGCTTTTTCAGTACCAAGAGAAACGGGTGCACCTGTCGTTTTTGACATGGCAACGACTGTGCAGGCTTGGGGCAAGATATTAGATGCACGTTCGAAAAACCAAGACATTCCAGATACTTGGGCAGTAGATGGCGAAGGTCATCCAACAACCAATCCCCATGATGTACATGGATTGTTGCCATTAGCTGGACCCAAAGGTTTTGGTTTAATGATGATGGTAGATGTTCTATCAGGGATGTTATTAGGCTTACCATTTGGTAAAAACGTTTCCTCAATGTACAGCGACTTAACCGAAAAAAGAAATTTAGGACAGCTTTTCATTTTAATTGATCCCAAAAGATTTACTGATTTGCCTAGTTTTAAGCACAGTGTTGAAACAATGGTGGAAGAACTGCATAATATTGCACCAGCGGTTGGCTTCCAACAAGTATACTATCCAGGGGAAACCAATCAAATTAAATACGACTCCTACATGGCTGAAGGCATTCCAGTCACTAGAAAGATTATGGACTATTTAGAAAGTGATACGGTTCACTTCAATCAATATGGCGGCAAGGGAAGTTTTGCAACAAGTTAGCAGAAAGCGGGGAAAGAAATTGTTATACACAATTGTTCAGAAAAATAGTTATCAAGATTCGATCGTACTTATGCTGTTGACGAATCGTTTAAATACAATTGCCGGGGTAAAAAAAGCATCTGTAATGATGGGTACACCGGCAAACAAGGACATTTTTAAAACAGGTGGCCTGCATACTAGCGAATTGGAACAAGCTTCATCTAACGATATGGCAATTGTTCTAGACATTGCCGAAGAAGATGAACAATTGATCGAAGAAGTATTGGCTACGATTGATGAATTTCTTAAAGAAAAAAGTCAGGGTGGCAATGAAAAAGGAACCGAAACAGTGAAAACTTGGGACAAAGCATTGACTCTTGGTGAAGATGCCAATGTAGTCGTATTTTCGATCCCTGGTACGCATGCTGCTTTAGAAATCGAACATGCTTTAAAAGAGAACAAACATGTTTTTTGTTTTAGTGACAACATAGCTTTAGAAGACGAAGTCCGCTTAAAGCAACTAGCTCATGAAAAAGGTTTGCTATTAATGGGTCCAGATTGTGGAACAGGCATTATCAATGGCATCCCAGTAGCCTTTACGAATGCTATTCGCAAAGGAAGTATTGGGGTTGTTGGAGCCTCAGGAACTGGTATTCAAGAAGTAACAACCTTAATCCACAAGTTGGGTGGAGGTGTGACAAATGCGATTGGAACTGGTGGCCGAGATTTGAAAGCCGAAGTGGGTGGAATTACCTTGAAAGACAGTGTAGCAACTTTAGAAAATGATCCAGATACGAAGGTAATCGTGGTGATTTCTAAGCCACCTGCACCAAGTGTGCGGGATGAAGTTCTAGACTTATTAAGAGGTTCTACTAAACCAGTAGTGACGATTTTCTTAGGGGAAGAACCTACTGATCATGAAGAAAATCTTTACCGAGCGTACACTTTAGAAGAAGCTGCTGAAATCGCTGTTCAGTTAATGAATGACCAAGAAGTGACGATGAGCCAAGAGGATCTAGCGGCACCAGCTTACCAATTCACAGCGGAACAAACCGGAATAACTGGCTTGTATTCTGGTGGAACCTTGGCTTATGAAGCTGCTATGCTAGTCAAACGTGGATTAGGACTAAGTGATACTCATACCTCTGAAGACGGCTATATCTTAAAAGATGGTGTCCATGAGATTTTGGACTTAGGTGACGATATTTACACTCAAGGTAAACCACATCCAATGATCGATCCAACAAAACGACAAGAAATGTTAGCGGCCGCCGCTGATAAAAAAACAACTGCGATTATCTTATTGGATGACGTGTTAGGATACGGTTCCCATGAAAATATGGCCCAAGAATTGGCACCAACCATCAAAGAAATTAAAGGGAAAGCCCAAGCAGAAGGGCGAGATTTAGCAATTATTGCAACGATCGTAGGAACGGATGAAGATCCTCAAAATATGACCGAACAAGCAGCTATCTTAGAAGACGCTGGCGTAATTTTATGCACTAGCAATGCTCAAGCAGTTAAATTGGCTTTGATCCTGTTAGGCCATCCATTAACAATGCCTGAACGTCAAGTATTGGCGAAAAAAGTCAGCAGCCAAGCAACCCCCGCACCATCTAAAGCAATGATGAATTTATTGACGAATGATTCCTTTATCAATGTCGGTTTACGCAGTTTCTCTGAGGCAATCACAAGTCACAATGGCAAAGTGGTCCAATTCGACTGGCAGCCGATTGCAGGAGGAAATGTTACCTTGCAAAAAGCACTGCAGTTCTTGAATAAAGTGGAATTAGGGTAGGAGGAGAAAAAAGTGTACAAAACAATTGATGAAGCAAATAAAGCAGTAGCCGCGAAAATCGTCGCTGGTTCTCCTTTCTTGTTAGATGTAGTACCTGCGAAATCAGTGATTGAGGAATTAAATGAAGGGAAGGTTCTGCTGCATGCAGGTCCCCCAATTCGCTACGATCAGATGGTTGATCCAATTCAAGGAGCTTGTATCGGCGCAGCCTTATTTGAGGGCTGGGGAGAAACTGTTGAGGAAGTACGGGCACAATTAGAGGCTGGAGAAGTCAAATTAATTCCTTGCCATCATGTGAATGCGGTAGGACCTATGGGTGGGATTACTTCAGCTAACATGGCAGTTCTTGTGGTAGAGAACAAAACAGATGGTAACCGTGCCTATTGTACGATGAATGAAGGAATTGGTGCTGTCTTGCGCTTTGGCGCATATTCTGAGGAAGTTGTCAGTCGCCTGCATTGGATGAAAGATACATTAGCACCGGTTTTAAGTGCTGCATTAAAAACAATGGACGAGGGTTTAAACGTGAACGTCTTAGTGGCTAAAGCAATTTCAATGGGGGATGAATTCCACCAACGTAATATTGCAGCTTCACTAGCTTTCTTAAAGGAAGTCGCACCAGCGATTGTTTCTTTAGAAGGGTTTGAAAAAGAGAAACAAGAAGTTGTTCAATTTTTAGCAGATACCGATCAATTTTTCCTGAATATCATGATGGCATCAGCAAAAGCGGTTATGGATGGTGCCAGACAAATTCAAGAAGGTACGATTGTTACGGCAATGTGTCGGAATGGGCATGAGTTTGGCATTCGGATCGCTGGAATGGGGGACGAGTGGTTCACCGGTCCTGTAAACACACCAAAAGGCTTATACTTCTCAGGCTTTAGTGAAGAAGATGCGGCAACTGATATGGGTGACAGTGCCATCACTGAAACCTTTGGTGTTGGGGGGATGGCGATGATTGCAGCTCCGGCTGTGACACGGTTTGTCGGTTCTGGAGGCTTTTATGATGCGTTAAACACAAGCAATGAAATGACTGAAATCTGTATTGACAGCAATCCGAATTTTCCTGTACCTACTTGGGATTTTAAAGGAATTTGTTTGGGAATTGATGCCAGAAAAGTGGTTGAAACAGGTATTTTACCAGTTATTAATACAGGTATTGCCAATAAAAAAGCAGGGTTGGGTCAAATAGGTGCCGGCACAGTGACACCGCCTATTGACTGCTTTGAAAAAGCGGTGCTAGCTTATGCGAAAAAGCTGGGATTCGATGAGTAGCACGAGTCCAATGCTAGTCGAGGCTATTTGTTTGGATCAGGCGATTTTTGATTCTTCGCTAGCTAAACAGCGTTGGCGAATACACAGTAAATTTGCCCATAGCTTTAATATTCAAGACGAGACGAGACAGCATTTAGCTGTCATCGCCTCGGATCAAATGGGCTATGTGCCTAATGGAATTTATCTACATCCAGCTGATTTCGAGAAAATAGCAGAGGAAATCCAAATTGATGATCTGTTATTAATACAAGGGTTAAGCGTGAAGTTTCCCAAAAGCCAGTTATTGTTAATCGCCCATACCTATCAATCATTCCAAAATGAACTTACCGCTGGGTTAAGAGATTCGATTTGGGATACATATGTGACAGAGATAAAAAAGATCAAAAAAGAGACAGGGTATCAAGAACCCTTAGCAGATGTGTTTACCAAACAAAATGACTTTGTCCATTCCATCGATCAATTATGCTCAGAAGAATTCCCTTGGCAACGTAGGGGTCTACAATTTTTAATCGGACGTGGTCCCGGTCTTACACCTTCAGGTGATGATATGATCATCGGACATTTAGCGGCTCGTCTATTACTGGGAAATCGAAATCAGAAGTTGGAAAGTTATTTACGTAATAAAATGATTGCCGTAAATGATTTGACGACGGATGTCAGTAAACATTATCTACTGTGCAGTATCGAGCAGCGGTTTAATCAATCAATTTTACAATTAATTGATGCACTAAGCTGCAGCTCGAGCCAAATTAGTGAAAAAATTCAGCAGGTCCTAACAACAGGACATACCTCGGGTGCCGATTTTTTAGTAGGCTTTACTCGAACGATTGATTATTTTAAGGAGGAGAAACATGGCTAATCGAGTTGTCATTGCACTTGGCGGTAATGCCATTTTGAAACCAGGTCAAGAAGGGACGGTCGAAGCGCAATTAAAAAATATTACGACCAGTGCCGAAATGGTGGCCAAAATTGAACAATTGGATTATCAAATCGTTGTCACACATGGGAACGGGCCTCAGGTAGGTAATATTCTACGTCAAAATGAAGAAGCGAAAGATGTCGTTCCACCGTTTCCATTAGATGTCTGCAACGCCGAATCACAAGGATTTATTGGTTATTTAATGGAACAGACAATCAAGAACAAAATTGAAGAAGCAAGTTTAACAAGTGGAGTTGTGACTTTGTTGACACAAGTAGAAGTTTCTCCTGACGATGAAGCCTTCAAAAACCCTACTAAGCCAATCGGGGTTTTCTATTCAAAAGAAGAAGCCCAGAAAATGGAAAAAGAACGTGGTTGGGTGATGATGGAGGATGCTGGACGTGGCTATCGGAGAGCTGTGCCTTCACCTCAGCCCGTATCGATTCATGGCGTGAGTGCTATCGTGAGTTTATTAAACCAAAACACAATTGTCATTGCCGGTGGTGGTGGCGGTATTCCTGTTTCGAGAAAAGAAAACGGCTATTTAGGGGGGATTGAAGCGGTAATTGATAAAGATCGTACTGGGAAAAAATTATCTGAACAGGTGGATGCGGATGTATTTATGATGCTGACCGATGTAAGTAATGTGTACATCAATTATGGCAAACCTAATCAAGAAAAATTAGAAACGATCACGCCTGAAACTGCACAAAAATATTTTGATGAGGGTCATTTTGCTGACGGCAGCATGGGACCGAAAATTGAAGCAGCGATTCATTTCGCACGTCAAGGAAAAACATCAATTATTTGTGCTTTAGAAGAAGCAGATCGTGCATTATTAGGCAAAGCAGGTACAAGAATTGTTGGTTAGCTATCCACCAATTCTTGTACCTTGGGTCATTTTCTGGCGAAGGTGAAGAATGTTTTCTAAAGGAAGTAATTCTTGCCGCTCAACTAAAAGTGGCGGTGACCTAAAACGCCACAGCCACTGAAAACTGCATAATCGGTGTAACTGAAGTAGCCCTTTTGGAAGTAAGCCGAATAATCGCAAAAATATGAGCAGCTATTTTCGAATTATTCGGCTTATTTCTCGGAGCTGAACACTTCTGTCATAAATTGTCTTCTTCGGATAATTCGAGTGCCAGACGCAAATCGAGGCTAACAGCAGAATCATGGATGTTTTTCCCAATCAGATTGCTGCATTGGTCGATCCGATATTTAATCGTATTGCGGTGAACGAACAAGATTTTTGCTGTGCGAGCGATCTCACAATTGAAATCTAGATAATACTTTAAGGTCTTTCTCAACTCGATCAGTGAAGCTTCTTTTGGATAAGCAAGTTCCTTTAATGTGATTTCACAAAAATAAGTGATATCAGATGATCCAATTTTTTCAAACAAGCTGCGCATGCCCTTTTGCTGGTATTGATAAATCGAAGGAGCATTAGAAAGTGCATTCAGCTCTTCAAAAGCAGTTTTTGCTTCTACGTAAGATTTTGCAACATCGTCGATTGTATCATAGATATTTCCAACACCAAATTGCAGGTCGATCGACAGTCGCTGCGACAAATCATCAGCGACATTTTGTAAGAGATTTTCCAGATTGTCTTGCTTGTGTTGGATTAGGATTACGTAATGCTTTGTATCCTTAACTTTGAATAAACTGACATCCTTGATGTGATGTTTTAGCTTACTGCTTAACCAGTTAAAGCCTAATTCACTGATTTCTTCCTGGTATTTTATTTTAGGATTGCTTGTACTTTTTTGCTTACAGGAAGCATAGACTACACGGTAGTGTCTAGCTTTAACTAAACCGTAAGTGGTGCCTAAATCTAACCAGTCGCGGGGGTGTTGATTGGGTGCCTGCTGAATCTCGATCATGCGGGTTAAAAAATCCGTTTTCAAAAGATCGTAGGATTCTTGGATTTTCTGGTTTTTATACAGCATGAAGGATAAAACTAGACTCGCTTGCTCCAATGCAAAATTCGAGACAGGATAAGGTATTTTTTCAGGATTCAACACAACTAACGAGTGAGGGAAATAGTGATTTGACTCAACCGAAAAATAGGACACGAGAAATTTTTTCTGATCCAAATCATTAATCAAGAGTGATTCATTTTTTTGCTGACCAAAGTTCAACTGGTCAGTGTAAAATTCTGCCGGTTTCGACGCTTTTGAAAAGTGCTTCGATGCGGCACAAACCTGTTTGTAAGGATCAACTAAAATAACCGGCGTATTAATCAGACGACCAAAATCTGCGATAAAGCGCGCAATGCTGACATCGTTTACCAGTAAATTAGAAAAGCGTCGTTGAATGTCTAAGGCATAACTTAGCTGTTCCGTTTGCTTGTCCCATAAAAAGTTTAGTAATTGATGCAGCAGACGTCCTAACGGGATCGATGTTGGAATCAAGACAATGGGAAATTGGACACTATCCGCATATTCAATTACTCTCGGATCAATTTCATCAAGGAAACGTCCGATTTTGATGCCTAGACCTGCTGCTTTTTTTTCCTTCAAGGAATCAATTAAGGCAAACATTTTGGTTTGATCTTCTTGATAGATCATGGCCGTCGTCAGTAAAAAGATATGTTCAGGGATGTAAAAAGAAATATCCGGTGTTTCACTGATTTCAATGCTTTCCAGCGGCAAGTCTGCATGCTTAGGATGCGTTAAAAGCTTTAAATCAGAAAAACGAGGGATTTGTAATAAATCATTGAGTGTTTTCATAAACATCCTCCTTAAAAGAAGTATAACCAAAGAAAGAGGATAACTCAATCTGATTAGCTATAATTGACACAATAATAAAACATTTGTGCAAAGTGAACAAAAAAACAGCGATGCTGAAAAAAGAAAGAGGAGATTTATATGTTTTCAGAATTAGTAATTCCAAGCCGTACCATTATGACACCCGGACCAGTAGAGGCGCATCCTAATGCATTAAAAGCAATGACTTCTACAATCTTAGGTCAATTTGATCCTGCGTTCTTGACGATCATGGACAACGTAAAAGAAATGATCAAGGTTCCTTTCGGTACAAAAAATGAACAAGCCTTTGCAATTGACGGGACCTCACGATCTGGTTTAGAAGCGGCATTGATTGGTTTGATTGAACCTGGCGATAAAGTACTGATTCCTGCATATGGTCGTTTTGCTTATTTATTAGGTGAAATCTGTGAGCGAGCAAAAGCAGATATCAAATATCTGGAAAAAGATTGGAACGGTCCGTTTGCTCAAGATGAGATTATTCAAGCAATCGATGAGTTTAATCCTAAGATTGTGACGATGGTACACGGTGAAACTGCCAATGGACAAATGCAGCCATTGGACAAAATTGGTGCAGCGTGTCGTCAACGGGATATTTTCTTTGTTGTTGACATGGTGGCAACCTACGGCGGTGTGCCGATTTTTGTAGACGACTGGTGTGTAGATGTTGCCATTGGCGGGACACAAAAATGCATTAGTGTACCTTCAGGAATGTCTTTAGTTACCTACAATGATCGAGTAGAAGCTGTGTTAAACAGTCGTTACCAAAAAGAATTAGGCTTGAGTAAAGACGAACGCAACGATCGTCACATTAGTAGCAACTACTTAGATTTAAGCCAGTTGCAGCGTTACTGGAATTCTGAGCGGATCAATCATCACACAGAAGCTACCAGTATGATTTATGCATTACATGAAGGTCTGCGGGCGGTCATCAATGAAGGAATTGAAGAGGTATGGGCACGCCATCAATTAAACGATGATGCTCTTGTTGCTGGAATCAAGGCAATGGGGTTGGGCTTTTTTGGAGACATGGAAACGAAAATGCCGACAGTCACACCAATATTAATTCCTGAAGGCGTGGGCGATGGTGAAGCAATTCGTTCGATGCTGCTGGATGTTTTCCATGTAGAGATCGCTTCTTCTTTTGGCGATCTTAAAGGAAAAGTATGGCGAATTGGAAATATGGGCTACAGCAGTCGCAGAGAAAACGTTTTGCAAGTGTTAGGTGCTTTGGAAGCGGCGATTATTTATTTCGGCGGTTCTATCAAACCCGGTGAAGCTGTCAACGCAGCTTTGAAGGTTTATCAGGTGTAACTAATACTAAGGGTGTTTTTGTTTAAGTTGCACAAATAGAATTTCATATTTGTTCGAACTGTGAAATGTATATGTGGTAAATAAATCTTACAATAAAGTCGAACAGTGAAGCGCGTTTCACTGTTCGACAATGTAGTATAAATGACGAAACATATGGAGGAAAGAAGAATGGTAACGAATACAGAACGTAGATTTGGTATGGAGTATTGGAAAAAAATAATCGTTTTGCTTTGTTCTGGTTGGGTATCGATTTGGATTTATCGTTCCGCTTTATCACCGGTATATCCACAGATCAATGCATCACTAGGAGGCAACGTTTCTGATACAGCCTTAGGTTCGATTTCGAGTTTTTATTTCTTAGGTTATGTGATTATGCAAATTCCAGCAGGTTTCTTGGTAGATAAAATTGGGAAGAAAAAAGTTCTTATTCCAGGATTCATCTTTTTCGCTTTAGCAGCATTTATTATTTCTCAAGCCTCAGGAATTTCAATGATCTATCTAGGCAGCTTCTTGGCAGGTATCGGTTGTGGATCCTTTTATGGTTCAGCGTATTCTTTAACGTCACAAAATATTCCAGCCGAGAAAAAAAGTTTTTCGACTGCCATTGTAAATAGTGGTTCAGCAATAGGATCAGGTATCGGAATGATTTTATCTAGCTACTTAGTTGTACAATTAGGGCTACCTTGGCAAATAATGATGTACATCTCAGTTGTATTGAGCTTATGTATGGTGGTTGCTTTTGGCATTGTCATTCGCGGTAATAAAGAGGATGTTGCTTTCAATCAACCAAAAGAAGAAGAAAACGAAAAACCCAAAGAAGCAGTTTCCATGAAGACGTTGTTCTCACCAGCGATGTTGTTTACGTATGTTTTATATTTTGCAACTTGCTACGCATACTATATGACGGTTACGTGGTTACCTAACTTCTTAGGTACTGAAAGAGGATTCGAAGGAGCAGCTATCGGCTTTTCTTCTTCATTGGTGGCGTTCGCATCGATTCCAGGGGCACTATTCTTTAGTCGTTTAGCAGATAAATTTATGGATAAGAAGGTTCGCTTCATTGTAACTTTAGAGCTTTTAGCTGCAGCGATGCTAGTGATAACCGTTCAAGCTTCAACGTCAACATTTTTGATGATCGGCTTGATCATGTACGGCTTTTTAGGAAAGTTAGCAGTAGAGCCTATTATTATCTCTTGGTTAGGTGAAAATGCACCGACAGTAGGAATCGGGACAACCTTGGGCGTGTTTAACTTCTTCGGGATGATGTCTTCCGTTATTGCACCAACGTTGACCGGCTCAATTTCTGATACAACTGGTTCAAAGGTAATGGGTTTTTATATTGCCGTCGTTCTTTTAGTTGTCGGGTCTATTCTCTTCTTGATTTCCAACCTTAAAAAAGCAAAAAAACAATAGCTTCTCAGTGAACAAGAAAATGAGGGATGTCTATGCGCTCACTTCGAAAAATTAGTTTAACGAATCAAATCATGATTGCTATGGTAGTAGGGATTATCGTCGGTGCTATTTTTCAACAGAATATCGTAGGAGTCAAAGTAATTGGGGATATTTTCCTACGATTAATTCAAATGTCGGTTGTTGTTTTAATTATGGGATCAGTGATTGAAGCCGTTGGTGGCTTAGAAATTCAGGAACTGCGAAAAATTGGGTTTAGAATGTTTGTATGGTTTATGGGATCAACAGTTATTGCGGCAGTGATTGGTGTTGTGTTCGGTTTGGTCGTTAAACCGGGAGTTGGTTTGGAAGGGACAGTCGGAACGGTTGAGAATCTGGCTGTTAATGATGGCAGTTTGCAAGAGATCATTTTGGATTTTATCCCACAAAATATTATTGCAGCAATGGCAGAAGCAAACATGATTCAAGTGATTATTTTCGCTTTGTTCTTCGGACTAGCCCTTAGCCTGACTAAACAAGATGGCAAGGGAAATCAACTATTAGACTGGGTCTCGAATTTCAATAACGTGATCTTGAAGATGGTCACTTTGATTATGCAGCTGGCACCAATTGGTATATTTGCTTTAATCGCTTCTGTTGTAGGGGAGATCGGTGTTGGTGTCTTAGGGACCTTAATGAAATTTTTGTTAACACTAGGTACTGCGGCAGTATTATATTTAATTGTCTGGTTAGGTGTTGCGGCGCTTTACTGCAAAGTGAACTTTACACGATTGGTAAAAAACATTTGGCGGATTACGATGATCGCAGTGACAACGACTTCTTCGGCGGTTTCTTTACCAGTGAAGCTTGAAGATGGTCGTGAAAAATTAGGTATCGGTGATCGCATCAATAAATTGGTGATGCCTTTAGGAATGAGTCTAAATAGTAATGGTCTGGCAATGTATCTGTCCTTGTCGATTGTAACCTTTGCTCAATTTTTCCAAATTGAATTAACCATCGGGCAACTAACTCAAGCCGTACTACTTTCTACGTTAGCTTGTTTAGGGACAGTGGTGGTTCCTGGCGGTGGTCTTGTTGCACTGGCAACAGTTATGCCGATGCTAGGTTTACCAACGGCGAGTATTGCTTTATTAGCTGGAATTGATTGGTTTTCAGGTGTTTTTCGTACATTGTTGAATGTAGATATTGATGTCTTGGTTGCCCTAATCATCGCAAAGGATGAAAATGAGTTAGATCGAGATATTTTCAATGGTAAAAAGGTTTATACGAAATGATTGGTGAGAAGATCTTGTTAAAATAAAGCAATTTAGTCTAAGTAAGTATGTTGCCTTGATTTCTCCAATATCTTCAGCAATTTATGAACTGTATGTTTAGTGTTTCAAAGGGAAGCAGGAAGCGGTGAGGGGATCAAATTCCTTCACCGCTTCCTGTTATTTTTCATCGAATAATTTATGTCGCAAGTAAGAAAAAGAGTCATTCGAAAAAATTTGAGACATATTTCACCAAATATTTTCAGACTACATCTTTAAAAATCCCTGACAATCTAGTTTTTGTCAGCAACTATTTTTCTAGGGAGTATTTACCTCTCATCGGGTATAATTTCCTTCACCGGACAAAGGACTTTATCTTTGCTTGCTTCACATTGATAGGTTTGATACTGATGGTAGTAATGTGAAGGAGTTAATCCAAACTTCTTTTTGAAATTGCGACAAAAGTAGGAGGTATCACAAAATCCCCACTTATAGGCAATGTCAGTGACTGTCCATCCGCTGTTCAGTAAATCCTTAGCGGCACCAGTTAGTCGTTGATTCATCACGTATTTGCTGAAACTCATTTGTTCATCACTAAAGAGGTGTTGAATGGTTCGTTGGGAGAGCCCAAAATATTCAGCCACCTTGGTTAGATTCAAGTGGGAATCATGAAGATGGTGATGAATATAGTCTTGTACTTGGGCAAACAGTATTTCTTTTGAATAGTTTACTTTAACATTTTCAGGTTGGATCAACCAAAAGCATAACAGATCCAGATAATTTTCAATCACTTTGTTGCGATCTTTTATGGATAAATGGATTAACTGACTTTCGATGAGAAAACTGTATTCTTTCACCATTTTTCCTAGCCCGTTTTGGCAATTTAATTTTAAACAAAAGTGGCGGGTATCAGGGATTCGCATCGCAATAAGATGATAAGGCAGTAAAATATTGATTCCTTGTGTTCTAGTCAATCGTTCATAAAGTCCTTTACCACTGCTTAAGTCGAAAAAAAGACATTCATGCTGTGTCAGGAGCAATTTTTTAGAACTAAAATGATGCTGTTCGGTGCCTGAACTTAGAAAACGAAGTCCAACATATCTTTTGTCTGTTTCTTCGTTGAAAAAATGCCCCTGGGAAGGTTCATGATCACTAAACGTAAAAACTAGGTCATCAATTACATGAATTCTGGAAAAATGCATCGCTTTTTTTTCAGAAGAGACGAGGGAATAAGCAAAATTTACCTGATCGAGGTTTTGAATATATTCTTGTGGATCAGTAAACTCTAATGAAATGTTTTTCTTCATGCGCTTCCTCCTTAGAAGATTTTCGTAAAAACAACAGGAAATCTGCACAATAATTCAATCCTAAGTAACCGCTATCAATTAAACTGAAACTAAGAAAACAAGCTTGCTTTCTCTTGTGAACAGTTTATCAAATGACAGCTGGTAATTCAATGAAGTCTCTATTAGGAGGAGTGAAAATATGAAGCCAAAATACAAACCGCTTTTTGAACCGTTTAAAATCGGTAAAGTTGAGATTAAAAACAAATTTTGTATGGCTCCCATGGGAACATTGGCACAAACAGACGAAACCAACAGCTATACTCCAGATGCTGTTGAATACTTTGAAGAAAGAGCTCGAGGCGGAGTCGGATTGATCATTACCGGTGCAAACTGGGTGGAAAGTGATATTGAGAAGCATAATGATGCCTTTTTCCCAAGTCCTACTACTAACGAAAGTGTGTATGAAAAGATGGGTAAGGAGATCACCGACAAGGTTCATCCTTACGGCACGAAAATTTTCATGCAACTGACAGCTGGTCTGGGCCGCAGTGCATTGCCAACTGCTTTGAAAAATACGGACTATATTGCTCCATCAAAAACGATTAATCGTTGGATTGATGAAGAGTGTCGGGCTTTAACCACTGAAGAAGTGGAAACAATCGTGAAGAAATTTGCCGAATCCGCTCATATTGCGCAAAAGGTTGGGTTTGACGGGGTTGAAATCCATGCAATGCACGAAGGGTACTTGCTAGATTGCTTTACAATGACATTGTTTAATCAACGAACAGATAAATATGGCGGCGACTTAAGAGGTCGTTTGACTTTCCCGATTGAAATCGTTCAAGCCATCAAAGCTCGTTGTGGGCAAGATTTCCCTGTTATTTTACGATTCAGTATTAAGAGTTACATCAAAGCACTTCGCCAAGGAGCGGTACCAGGGGAAGAATTTACAGAACTAGGACGGGATGTCGAAGAATCATTAGAAGCGGCAAAGATTTTGCAAGAAGCGGGTTATGATGCCTTTGACGCAGATGCAGGAACTTACGATGCTTGGTACTGGGCACATCCGCCAATGTATTTTGAAAAAGGAATGTATCTGCCTTTAGCACAGGAATTGAAAAAAGTAACTAAAGTTCCAGTTATTGTTGCGGGGCGAATGGAAAATCCTGAGATGGCAGTGGAAGCTTTACAAAGCGGAAAGATTGACGCCGTGGGGATTGGTCGTCAGCTGCTGACAGATCCTGATTATGTAAATAAGGTGATGCTAGATGATTTAGCAGATATCCGCCCTTGTCTTGGTTGTCATGATGGTTGCTTTGGTCGATTACTAGAAGGTGGTCGCGGGTCGTGTGCAGTGAATCCACAATGTGGTCGGGAACCGTTTACTAGGATAGTTCCCGCACAAAAAAGTAAAACAATTGTCATTGTTGGTGGCGGTCCGGCTGGTCTTGAAGCGGCTCGGGTGAGTGCGCTGCGTGGGCATAAAGTCACGTTATTTGAAGCGAAGGAGAGTGTGGGTGGTTCCTTAAATATTGGCGGAATCCCGTCTTTCAAACATGACGATTTGGATTTAGTTGAGTGGTACAAACATCAAATGGAAAAACTTTCTGTTGAAGTACGTTTAAATGAACCAGCTACACGGGAAAAAATAAATGAATTGAAGCCAGATGCAGTATTTGTAGCAGAAGGATCGCATCCAATCAAATTGCAGCTGCCAGGTGAGGAGAAAAATCGCGTCCATTTAGCAGATGAAATACTAAAAAATGAAGCATCAGTCAAAGAAAAATGTGTGATTATCGGTGGTGGCTTAGTTGGTTGTGAATTGGCTTTGCATCTAGCACTACAAAGAAAACAAGTTACAATTGTTGAAGCTTTACCTGATATTTTGAAATCAGGCAGTGCGTTGGCACCGATGAACGAGTGGATGTTAAGAGATTTACTTGCTTTCCATAACGTAGAAATCATTGCGAATGCCAAAGCAGAAGAAGTCACTGAAAAAGGCTTGATTGTTAATGCCAATGATGGAAAACGGGAAGTTGCGGCAGACACGATTATTTTAGCGGTTGGATACAAATCGAAATCTGATTTGTTCGAAGAGCTTCGTTATGATTCACCATACATCTACCATCTAGGTGATGGTGTAAATGTTCGAAACATCCGTGCGGCGATTTGGGATGGCTTTGAAGTTGCTAGAAATATTTAAAAAAGATCGACCGCCTGTAAACATGTTACTTGTTTATAGGCGGTTTTTTTGGTGTGTTAGAATTTGTCCTATACTAAAAAGATAAATCCGCTTTTTTCTTTAAATAATGCAGATACTTTTTACAAATCATCTTCTTTAGTATATTGAAATTCGCTTAATAGAAAATTAAGGGCTTATTACTGCAGTTCTTCTTCGATTTTTTCCATCTGATTTGCTTAAAAACGGTGTGATTATCAATAGGTTGTATATAGTACTTTAGAGAAACTTTGATAGAGAAAACAAACGATGATCTTGGAGATCAATAAAGCCCGAGCAATTAAGAATGCGAGAATAACGACTGCTTGTGAAGATGGCAGAGATGTTGGAAATAGTACTGAATTTGATAAACCTGGGACGTTCGGCAAAGCAGGTAGCAGAAGGAGTAAGAAATACAGGAATGTAGCGAGTAAAAAATCTAACCTTTAGCTGAATTTTGCTCTCTAGAAACAATTGTTTGGAATATCTGCTGAATGTGATTGTGCAGTTGGAAAAACATCTTGGTTTTATCGAGTTGATTTAGAAATAGATCAATCGATTACTAATAACGAGAGTATCGAATGCTTAGTGATGAAAGTATTTTGTCAAAATAGCATTTCGGTGCTCTCTTTTTTAGAGAAGATATAAATTTTAAAACTGATTAAGCTGTTCTAACCAACGAATGGGTATTTAAGGATTTTTACTGTTTTGATAGGGGAACTTTTCTCATGGTATACTTAAATGAATGTATTTTGATATCATTTAAGATAGGAGTGAGGGGCGATGACACGAATCTTGCTAGTTGAAGATGATCCAGCGATTGCTAAAAACTTAAACTTGTTGCTTCGTGGAGAGGGCTATAGGGTGACTCATGCCCCAACACGAAGAGAAGCTGTGGAATTGATCACAGAAAACGGTTTTGATTTAGCATTAATTGATATTTCTTTACCAGATGGCAATGGCTTTACCGTCTGTACAGAGGTGAAGGAAAAACAAACCATTCCCGTAATTTTTTTAACAGCTTCAGATGATGAAGCGAGTGTAGTTACAGGATTGAATATGGGGGCCGACGATTATGTAACGAAACCCTTTCGCCCGCGAGAGCTGGTTGCCCGAATTAAGAATGCACTGCGGAAAAATTGCGGTGGACAAGCCCTATTTGAGATTCAAGGAGTACAGGTGGATACAGCAAGCGGAGTAGTGAAAAAAGAAGGGGATGAGGTCTTTCTTTCGGCGTTGGAGTATCGTTTGCTACTGGTGTTTATCAATAATCCCAAAAGTATCATTCCTAGAGGCCGACTACTGGATGAATTATGGGATGCTGCAGGAGAATTTGTTAATGACAACACGTTAACAGTTTATATTAAACGACTGCGTGAAAAAATTGAGGATGATCCTAGTCGACCAACAATTATTTTGACCGTGCGGGGAACGGGCTATCGATTAGGGGGGACAGAGGATGTTTCGTAATCGAGAGTTTCGCCAGTTTGCTATCTTGTTTTTAGTAATCGCAGGGGTGTTAAGTTTGGTAGGCTTTTTGCTGAGCATTGCAACAGGTTTTTTAGTTTTATTTACCGCCGCTGTTTTTGGTGCGGTTTTTTTTCTATTTACACAAAAACGTTACCAAAGCATCCGCCAGATTTCTAGTCAAATCGATCTCGTTTTGCATAATGAAGCGCGCTTATTTATTGAAGAGTTGGATGAGGGCGAACTGTCCATTTTACAATGTGAAATTGTCAAAATGACCCAGCGAATTCGTGAACAAAATGATGCATTAAAAAGAGAAAAAGAATATTTAGCTGATTCCTTGGCAGATGTTGCCCACCAGCTTCGTACCCCTTTAACTGCGGCAAATCTTACCTTATCCTTACTGGAAAACTCAGCAGATGAACAGGAGCGTAAATATTTTGTACGGGAAACTGAAGAGCAATTGGTACGTATGGATTGGCTGCTGACAGCATTGTTAAAAATTTCCCGTTTAGATGCTGGGGTGGTAACCTTTCAAAATGAACCGCTGGCGGTTGATCGACTGCTTCAGATGGCCTTGCGACCACTTGCGATCCCAATGGAATTGCGGAATTTTTCAGCACAATTGGATCTGCCAGCGGAGATCTTGATTAATGGGGATAAGAATTGGCTGGCCGAAGCGCTACAAAATATCTTTAAAAACTGCATGGAAAATGCTGGTGAACAAGGTGAGGTAATTATTCGTTGCACAGATAATCCGCTGTTTACAGAACTGATGATTCAAGATAATGGTCCAGGTTTTGCGCCGGAGGATCTCCCTCGTTTATTTGAGCGTTTTTATCGTGGTAAAAATGCCAGTGCTACAGGCTTTGGTGTTGGTTTAGCTTTGAGCAAAATGATCATTACCCGACAAGGCGGATCGATCACTGCTAAAAATGCTTCACAGGGGGGTGCCCTTTTTACTCTTCGATTTCCAAAGTGACGAATCTCTCACCTGAAAGTCACCTTGCTGCAAGCTTAAGGTTCTATGATAAAGGTGAGTCAAATAAGAAAGGAGCCTCACTCAATGGAGCTATTAAGAATTGAAAACCTCAGCAAGGTTTACGGCAAAGGAGAGAACCAAGTAGTCGCTTTGGACGATGTTTCGCTGACAATTGAAAAAGGCGAGTTTACCGCAATTATCGGATCATCTGGTTCTGGGAAATCAACACTGTTGCATGTTATTGGTGGAGTAGACGTACCTAGCAGTGGCAAAGTGTACTTGGACGGTCAGGATGTTTATGCGCAGAATAATGAAAAGTTGGCGATTTTTCGGCGGCGGCAGGTGGGGTTGATTTACCAGTTTCATAATTTAATTCCTACCCTAAATGTCGTAGAAAATATCACACTGCCGATATTGATGGACAAACGTGACGTAAATCAGGAAAGATTACGTGAGTTATTAGCCTTATTAGGGTTGGAAGAGCGGGAAAATCACTTACCTAATCAGCTCTCAGGAGGACAACAGCAGCGGGTTTCGGTGGGGCGAGCGTTGATGAATGCGCCAGCGGTGATGTTAGCAGATGAGCCGACGGGAAGTCTAGACAGTCGCAATGGACATGAAATTATTAACTTATTGAAACTGAGCAATCGCAAATATGGTCAGACCTTGATTGTGGTTACTCATGATGAAAACATCGCTTTGCAGGCGGATCGAATCATCGGTATTTCCGATGGCAAGGTGGTTCGTGATGAGAGGATGATGCAGCCATGAACATCTTCCAGAAAGTCACCTGGCAAAATATGAGACAAAATCGTACCCGTACGTTAGTTACCATTATTGGGGTAGTCTTGTCGGCGGCGATGATTACCGCTATTGCGACTTTTGCCGTTTCTTTGCAAAATTATATGGTCCAAGGCGCAATGGAAAAATACGGCAGTTGGCAGGTGGGATTTTTAGATGTGGATGAAGAATTTGCTGCTCAACGATCCCAGGATGAAGAAGTCTCCAACACCACTGAAATCCAAAACCTTGGTTATGCCTCTCTCTCAGGTGGGAAAAATCCTGACAAGCCTTATTTGTTTGTTACCGGCTTTGATCAAGAAGCCTTTAAAGAGTTGCCAATTGATGTGACTGTTGGTCGACTACCGCAAACGAGTGAGGAGATTTTAATTCCCGCACATCTAGCAGCTAACGGTGGAATTAATTATGAGGTGGGCGACAGCCTGACTTTGGCCATCGGAGACCGGGTAAAAGACAACAAAATTCTTGGACAGCACGTTCCCTACCTTTTGGAAGATTCAAAGGAAACATTGGTACCAACAATCGAAAAAAGTTATACCATAGTAGGGATTTGTCAACGGCCTAGCTTCGAGGAATTTTCGGCACCAGGGTATACCTTAATCACTACCACCACAAATCAACCAACAACTCATAGTGTCTATGTCACCCTTAAAAACCCTCGTCAAGCACAAAACTATGGAGAGGAAAATACTGGAAAACAAGGATATGTACTGAATGAAGCTGTGTTGCGCTTTATGGGCGCTTCCAATGACAAACTGTTTAATGCGTTGCTGTATGCTATTGGTGGGATCTTAGTAATTTTAGTGATGATCGGGTCGATTTTTCTCATTTATAATTCCTTTGTGATTTCCTTGAATGAACGTATTCAACAATTCGGTATACTTTCTTCTGTTGGTGCGACTCCGCAGCAACTGCGTAATTCGGTGCTGTTTGAGGGACTTTGTATCGGAGCAGTCGGTATACCGCTGGGTGTTTTGGTTGGATTGGGGAGTATTCGACTGGTGATAGCAGTAGTCGCAAAAAATTTTAGCAACATACTTTATAATAGTGTTCCCTTGACCCTGAGCATCTCGGTTCCAATTTTAATTCTTGCGGTTCTAGTGAGTCTTGTGACTATTTTACTTTCGGCTTATATTCCAGCTAGAAAAGCAGCCAATACACCGGTGATGGAGAGCATTCGTCAAACAAATGAGGTAAAGGTGGAGGCTAAAAAAGTTAGAACTTCGAAACTTATGCAACGAATTTACGGCTTGGAGGGCACGTTAGCTTTAAAAAATTTCAAGCGCAATAAAAAACGTTACCGCAGTATTGTTCTGTCCTTGGCTTTAAGTGTCATACTGTTTGTGTCCGCTCAAGCCTTTGGTAGTCATTTAAAACAAGCAGCGGAAAGTTCGGTAGTGGATACTGATTTTGATATTCTGTTTACTACGCCTGATATGCCAGAAAATGAGTTATTCCAGCTATATGAGTCATTCCAGCAGGTGGATGGGGTTACGTACAGTTCCTATCAAGCAATTTTAACCTTTTCAACGGTTGTACCCGTGAGCTCATTTTCTGAAGCTTATCGGGTTCAGGCAGGCTATAATCAACTAGCGGAACAGGAAACTTTGCCACTAGATATTCAATTTATTGAAGATAGTGACTATCGAAAGTTTCTCACGGAACTAGAATTGCCGGTAGAAGAATACCTAGACAACCCCAGCAAAATGACGGCCGTGGCCAAAGTACCGTCAGATAATAAAACAGAGAAAGCAAATCAACTAATCAATATGTTTGATGCTGGTGAGCAGAATTTTTCAATAACGCCCAAGGTAGAAAATACGCCTGAGGCAGTTGAAACCCAGGATGTTGCGGTTACCTTTGTTGACACGATTCCTTTAGATACTCTGCCAAGTCAGCCAGGTGAAGATACGCCTTTTGTCTTTATGATCGTGGCGCCTTATAAAATGAAGGAACAGTTCTTCACTCCAGGAATTGAGCAGAACTTGGGTCTGACCTTTCTGTCGGATAATGCGAGTCAGTCAGTCAAGGAAATGAAAGAAATTGTTCAGTGCAGCGGAACGGATGCTATGTATAATCTGTATAACACGCAGGAAATGTTTGATCAAAATCGCAACATACTTTTCGTAGTGGATGTATTTACTTATGTGTTTGCTGCAATGATTTCTTTAATTGCGGTGGCTAACGTCTTTAATACAATTTCTACCAACATCAAATTACGTAGAAGAGAACTAGCAATGTTGCGCTCGGTGGGGATGAGTGATCAGGACTTTAACAAGATGATGATTTTTGAATGTTTCTTTTATGGCGTGCAGTCCTTATTAGTGGGAGTGCCAACAGCAGCAGTTTCTTCTTGGCTGATCTATCAAGGAATCGTCATGGGCGGCGGCGAGATTGCCTTTCAATTCCCTTGGAGCAGTCTGGTAATGAGTGTCTTAAGTGTTTTTCTGATTGTAATCATTACTATGCTGTATGCAGTGAGTAAGCTGAAAAAAGAAAATATTATCGATGCGTTGAGAGATGAGTTAACATAATGTGCAGAGGTGGCTGTGACATTTTATGTCACAGCCACTGAAAACCGAATAATCGGTGTGACTGAAGTAGCTCTTTTACGATATAAGCCGCATAATCCGAAAATAGCTTCTCATATTTTTGCGATTATGCGGCTTATTTCTCGGAGCTGAACACTTCAGTCACAACCTCTTTTTTCCTTGACTTTGCCCTTACTGGAACGCTTACCATGAGAGTAAGTAATGGAGGGATGCAAAATGGTAAAGGATAAATTTCTAATTTTTGAAGCGAAGATTCGAAAAAGTTATGGAAACACGGCTGGGATCATCGTTAGCAAAGCAGGTGAAATAGTCTACGAAAAATATTTTAATGACTGTACTGCGGACACAGCGATTCATATATTTTCTGTAACAAAAAGTATTGTCTCGGCGCTAATAGGGATTGCTTTGGAAAAGAACTATATCAAGAATTTGGACCAAAAGGTATTGGATTTTTTCCCAGAGTATTCGTTTTCTGAGAATGAAAAGGTGCTTCAAACTATTACGTTGCGACATCTAATGACGATGACGGCTCCTTATAAGCGGATGCTTAATCCGTATCCTAAGTATTTTACTAGTCCTGATTGGGTGAAATTCTCTTTGGATGCCATAGGGGGAAAAGGACGCGTGGGTGAATTCAAGTATGCACCTTTGATTGGACCTGATATTTTGTCGGGAATATTGGTGAGAACTACTGGACAATCAGTATTGGATTTTGCGCAGGAAAATTTGTTTGATCCACTAGGTATTCAGGTGGCGCAGACGATTACGTTTCGTGACAAAGAGGATCAAATGGCATTTTATCAATCAACTGGTGTAAGCGGCTGGGTAGCTGGACCGACGGGTGTGCACACTGCTGGTTGGGGACTGACTTTGACTGCTAAAGAATTAGCTAAAATCGGACAGCTTTATTTGAACGGCGGTGTTTGGGAAGGCAAACAGCTGGTTCCTGAAAAATGGATTGCAGAAAGTACATGTGCGCACAGCATATGGAAAAAGATGAATCTGAAATATGGCTATTTGTGGTGGTTACTTAATGAAGAAGGCTCATTTGGTGCACTGGGAGATGGTGGTAATACGATCTATGTCAATCCTAAGAAACAGCTAGTGGTTTCTATGACCGGACTGTTTGTACCGAAAGCAAAAGATCGGGTGGAGTTGATTCAGCGGGAGATTGAGCCCTTGGTTTGAAAAAGCGCCTGTAATTTTCTTTTTTAAGCGAAAAAATGTTCATTCCTGCTTATTTCCTCTATAGTAAAGGTAAGAGATTTTACGAAGGGGAGGATAACCTTGGCAAAAGAATGGACAGAACAAGATGCCCAGCAATTGCTGAAACAACACCAGCAGTTTTTTGCGACCCACCAGACCAAAGACCCAAGGTTCCGGGTAGCACAATTAAAACGACTAAAACAAAGTATTATCGATTATGAATCCCAATTAATGGAAGCCTTGCACCAAGATTTAGGAAAGCATCCGCAAGAATCCTATGAAACTGAGATAGGTTTTGTACTAAAAAGCTTAAGCAGCATGATCAAAAAAGTGCCAAAATGGGCCAAAGATAAACAAGTCAATACACCTTTTTTCCTGTGGCCTTCTTCAAGTCGCATTCATTATGAACCTTATGGAACCGTTCTAGTGATTGGTCCATTTAATTACCCATTTCAGTTGTTGATTGAACCACTGGTTGGTGCTCTAGCTGCCGGAAATTGTGCAGTAATCAAACCGTCTGAGCTGACACCGAATTTTTCTCGCGTGGTGACTAGCATGATTAAAAATACCTTCGATTCACACTATGTATCTGTTGTTGAAGGTGGAGTGGATACAAATAATGCATTATTGAGTTGTCCTTTTGACTACATCTTTTTCACTGGTAGTGAAAAGGTCGGTAAGATTGTTATGCAAGCTGCCGCCGAACATTTAACACCAGTTACTTTAGAGCTAGGTGGAAAAAGTCCGGCAATTGTAACGAAAGATGCGGACATACGCTTGGCCGCCAAACGAATTATTTGGGGGAAGACGATTAATGCAGGTCAAACCTGTGTTGCTCCTGACTATGTCGTTGTACATCAGCAAGTAAAAGATGCTTTTATCCATGAAGCACGCAATGTACTGGAAGAATTTTATGGGACTCGCATTGCCAAAAGTGAAAGTTATGCCCGCATTGTTAATCAAAAACATTTTGATCGTTTAATGGACTTATTGGAAGCCTGTCAAGATGAATGGTTATTTGGTGGTGAAGTCAATCCTGATGATCGGTACATTGAGCCAACCCTACTAGAAAATTCGTGGAATTCGGCTGCCATGCAAGAAGAAATCTTTGGTCCAATCCTGCCAGTAATTGCCTATACGAATCTAGATGCAACCATCGAAAAGATCAATCAAATGGCAAAACCTTTAGCGATGTACATCTTCTCACAAGACAAAAAGGAGCAAGAGTACATCATTAATCGAACTAGCTCGGGTGGTCTATGTATTAATAATACAGTGATGCATCTTGTCTCTGACAAAATGCCTTTTGGTGGAGTAGGAATGTCGGGGATCGGCTCGTACCACGGCAAGTACAGCTTTGAAACCTTCTCTAACGCCCGCAGTATTTTGTCATCGAAGAAAATGGACACACCGTTTATCTTTCCGCCTTATTCTGAAAAGAACTTGAAGTGGATACGACGAATATTGAAATAAATAATCTGAAAAAATCGGAAAACATAGAAACCGCTCAGTCCTCACATCACAAAGGATTCAGGCGGTTTCTTTTAGTATTTTACTGTTAACGAATGGATGATGTAGGTGAAGTAAGATTATTTTTTCGTTGCTGGTTGCGAAATTTTAGCGGGCTGATGTGCACGTATTTTTTGAAGGTTTTGCAGTAATACGAAGAGTCCGTAAACCCAGAATTACTGGCAATGGCATAAACCGGCAGATCCGTTTCAATCAAGAGATCCTTTGATTTTTCTAAACGATAAAGAAGTAGAAATTCGCTGAAGCTGATGTTCATTTCTTTTTTGAACAATCGGCTGAAGTATTGCGGATTGAGATAAAGTAATCTAGCCAACTCAGCAACTTGGATATTTTCTAGATAATGATTTTCAATATAGATCAATGCCTGTTGAATTTGTTCATTTTGGGAAATCTTAGTGGTTTCCTGTATAAATGAGGTGTGGCCGGGATTCTTTTTGAAGTCTAAAAGAATACGGTCAATGGATTGGGTCAGCTTTTTGGTTCGGATGGGTTTGACTAAGTAATCGACAACGCGACAGTTAATGGCATCTTGGGCGTGCTGGAAATCTGAGTAGGCCGTTAGGATAATTGTACGGACATCTGGCAAGAATTCTAAAATCTTCCGTTGGGCAGAAAGACCATCCAACTCGGGGATGCCAATATCCATCAGAATGATATCAGGTTTAAACACTTTCGCTTTTCTGATGGCTTCTTTGCCACTGCTGGCGATACCAACAATACTGATTTCACTATATGTCTTCTTAATAATCATTTCTAAGGCCTCTTTTTCGAAATTCTCATCCTCGACAATTAGCAACTTGTACTTCATTTACGCACGCTCCTTTGTTTTAAGCTGTCGAATATCCGTAAAAGCAGGAAAAATAATCTTAACCGTCGTAGCAAACCCCTCTTTTTTCTCCAACACCAATCCATACCCATCGCCGAAATAATCTTTTAAGCGCAAATGAGAGTTGTTCACGCCTAGACCAGGATGTTTTTTACTAGCAGAATAATCCAAAATGGTTGATTTAATGAACTCCGACATACCGACGCCGGTATCGCTAACATCCACGATGATCGATTCGTCTTTTTTGGCAACAGTAATAGTGACTTCGCCACCTTTCAAAAGAGGCTCAATCCCATGAATAATGGCATTTTCAACGATTGGCTGCATGATCATATTTGGTATGCAATAGGGCAGCAGTTCTTCTGGTACGTCAATCATGTAATTTAAGCGATCTTGGTAGCGAGTTTTTTGAATATAGAGATAACGCTTGATGTTGGCCAGCTCACTTTCCAACGTTGGAAATTCTTCCGTTTGGCGTAGGTTGTAGCGTAACAGGTCGGACAAATTATAAATCATTTCTTCGGTGTCTTCGGCGTTTTCTTTCATGGCGATACGGGCAATCGTATTTAAGGTATTAAAGAGAAAGTGGGGGTTAATCTGAGCCTCAATGGTTTTCAATTCAGCACTTTTAAGTCGTTTTTCAAAGGCAAGTTTTTCTTGGTACTCTTGAACAAATTGTTTTTGAGCAATCGATTTTAAGCCCATTTCTTTTAAGTAATTAGCAATTAGCTCATACAGGTCCACACAATCCTGTAAATAACTTTCCTCAACGATTGCCAGCTGATCAATTGCTTTTTGCAGCTGGTCTTCAGAGACCTCCAACCGACTGGCTAGCTCAGGAACATTAAATTTTTTACGAGGATCTTCATCGCTGACAGGATCTTTTATCAAGACCTGCGCACCTAAAACAGCTCCTAAAAGCTCACCGTCCACGATAATCGGCACGCAGCAATCCTTTAAGCCTAAATGGCAATCATATGTAATAGATCTATTTTCTAAAAACGATTTTTTCTCTGCTTTGGCATCGCAGGCAATACATTGCTGCGCACCGACATTTGATGAGCGAACTAAATCACAAAAAGGTGTGAAGTTGTTTAAATCGCCAACCGGATTTCCCTCAGAATCAACAGTGACAACGGATACATTTACCAGTTTAGACAGCTTGTCTTGTACATTTTGCAAAAGATCGATATCGATTACGTCAGTTAAGTGTAATTTTTCCCTCGAATCCATAGTTATCCTCCCCAGAATACATTTGCACGATTTCCTTCATTATAGCAAATTTATTTAATGAAATGTATGACTTGGGAAGGTTCATGGGCAGGTCATTTTTATTATATAAAGTCAAATTAGTTATATTTTTGCTAGTCATCTGCCGCCAATAATTGGTCGTCTCCAGCAAATAAAAGGAAGCGTTTTCTCGTTAAAATTTACTTATGAATAAAAAATGTTATAGGAGGATACATTATGGGGCAGGAAGCTTTGGGAATGATCGAAACGCGAGGATTTATTGCATCGGTTGAAGCTGCAGATGCAATGGTTAAAGCAGCCAATGTGCAGCTGGTGGGGTCAGAAAAAATTGGATCAGGATTAGTCACTATGTTGGTTAGAGGAGACGTCGGGGCAGTGAAAGCAGCGGTTGATGCTGGAGCATCTGCGGCAAACGGAGTGGGTGAAGTCGTGTCTACGCATGTCATTCCTAGGCCGCATTCGGATATTGAATCAGTTATTTTACCAAAATAATATTTTTTTAGGATGTCAGTGATACGAAAAATGTCAGTCCAATTTAATACAAAATAGTAGGAGGAAATACAATGAACGAAGAATTACTAGAAAGAGTACTATCGGAAGCGCAGAAACGGGTAAACAACACTAACTCGGCACCAGCAAGAACTAGCAGAGAAGTCCATTTAACTGAATTTGTCGGAACAGCAATGGGTGATACCATCGGCATGGTGATCGCCAATATTGATCCACAGCTGCATGAACATTTAGGCTTGGATCGCAAGTATCGCTCGATTGGATTCTTAAGTGCCCGTACCGGCGGCGCACCTCATATTATGTCTGCGGATGAAGCGGTGAAGGCGACAAATACGGAAATCGTTAAAATCGAAATGGCTCGGGATACAAAGGGCGGCGCTGGACACGGTGCAACGATTATTTTTGCAGCCGAAGATGTTTCTGACGCACGTCGGGCAGTGGAAATTACGTTGTCAGCCGTTGAGAAAAATTTTGGCAATGTCTACGGCAATGACGCTGGACATATTGAATTGCATTATACGGCACGGGCAAGTCAAGCCTTGGAAATGGGCTTTACTGCACCGGTTGGAAAATCATTTGGGATTATTGTTGGCGCACCGGCTGCGATTGGTTTGTTAATGGCCGATACAGCAGTGAAGACAGCCAATGTTTCCATCGTTACCTTTGCAAGTCCTAACAGCGGAACCGCTCGCTCAAATGAAATTATTGTTACCATCACTGGTGACTCTGGTGCTGTGAAGCAAGCATTGCTTAGTGCCCAAGAAGTTGGTTTGGCTTCACTGGAAGCACTGGGCGGAGATGCACCTTCTTCATCTACACCTACTCTATATTAGACAGGGGCGAAAATAGATGAATCGCACGAAATTTTCTGATGAACAATTACTAGCAGTTGCCCAGCAGCTGTTGAGTCAGATAAACCAAAAGCAGGAACAGTCGGCAGAAAAGAAGATTCCAGTGGGGATTTCTAATCGGCATATTCATATTTGTCAGCAGGATCTTGAGACGTTGTTTGGAAAAGGCTTTGAACTAACTCGTAAAAACTATTTGTCACAGCCTGGTCAATTTGCGGCAGCGCAGACGGTTACCGTGGTCGGTCTTAAAGGGACGATTCACAACGTTCGGGTGTTGGGTCCCGCTCGCAAGGAGTCACAGCTGGAAATTTCCCGCTCGGATTCCTTCCAGTTAGGGATCAAAGCTCCGGTAAATGAATCTGGTGATTTAACCAATGCCGGTTCGGCTTTAGTTGTGGGACCTATTGGCTCGGTTCATTTAAAACGAAAGGTGATTATCGCCAAACGCCACATCCACATGACACCAGATGATGCGCAACGCTTCGAGGTTGTTCAAGGGGAAGCCGTAGCAATCAAGACAGTCGGCGAGCGCCAAGTGGTTTTTTACAACACGATCGTGCGAATCAGTGACCGCTACCGACTAGAATGTCATCTTGACACCGATGAAGCGAATGCTGCCGGGCTAGCCAATAAAAATACCTTTGTCGAAATTGTCAAAGATTGTTGAGGTGGCGCCGATGAATGCCGAAGAGTTAGAGCTTTTGCTAAAAAAAGTGCTGACTGAATTGACAGAAAGACAGTATCTCGTGTTAGTAGTGGGATTTGGCAGCAATCAAAAGGAAGAGCATATCTTTTCTTTATTGGAGAAGCACCAAAGTCACTGTCAGTACCAATTTGTCTTTTCTAAGGCCTATCAAGAATTTTTCGATTCCTCGAAATGGGAGCAGCTAGGTCGAGTGATTCGAACAGCTGATGCAACCATGCTGGCAGATTTAGCTCAAGTGGACTTGATTTTGATTCCTTACTTGACCCGCAACAGCTTAGCCAAGCTGGCTTTAGGCGTCGCTGATAACTGGCCACTCACCTTGGTAAATCAAGGATTGCTGATGGCAAAACCGGTCATGGCCGCAAACCACTGCTGGCTGACCGACAATGAATTTGCTGCTTTTCGAGAAATCAATCAAAACCCAGCGATGCAAAAGCTTTACTACGATCATGAAGCCAAGCTGAAGACGCTAGGTGTTCAAAGTCTGACTTTGCAAGACTGGAAAGTCGCTTTCGAAGGCTTTATTGCTAAAAAGAATCAAATAATCGAACAAATCAAAACACCGCAAGTACATTCTTCAACCAAGGTTTTAACCTTGAAGGATGTGAAGCAAGACCCGCTAGCTTACTTAAGTTCTTCTCAAAAAATGACGGACTTAGCACGAGAATTTCTTAACGAGCATCAAGGAGAAGGGAGACATAACTAGTGGAATACGATAAAGATTTACAATCGATCCAAGAAGCAAGATTCGTGATCGAAGCCGCTAAAAAAGCTCAAAAGAAACTAGCTGAAATGTCGCAGGAGCAAATCGATGCAATCGTCGAAGCGATGGTCAAGAAGACCAGCGAAAATGCGGCATATCTAGCCAAGCTGGCCAATGAAGAAACCGGCTTTGGCAATGTGACAGACAAAACTTTGAAAAATAAATTTGCCAGCGATGTGGTATGGTCCAGCATTAAGGATCTGAAGACCGTTGGAATTTTGAAAGACGATAAGGACAAACGGATCATGGATGTGGCGGTACCGATGGGGGTAATCGCCGGGTTGATTCCTTCAACAAATCCAACTTCAACCACGATCTACAAAGCCTTAATCGCAGTCAAAGCCGGCAACGGCATTGTCATTTCACCTCATCCTGGGGCGAAAAAGGCGATTTTAAAAACGGTCAAAATTTTGCGTCAAGCTGCTGCAGAAGCGGGGGCGCCCAATGGAATTATCGGTGCGCTAACGACTTTGACTGCCAAAGGAACCGAAGAGTTGATGAAGCATCACGACACGGCCTTGATTTTAGCAACCGGCGGCGAAGCAATGGTTCGGGCAGCTTACAGTTCCGGCAATCCAGCAATTGGTGTGGGTCCGGGAAATGGTCCAGCCTTCATCGAACGAACAGCCAATGTGGAACAAGCCGTGGCGGATATCGTTGCCAGCAAAATCTTTGATAACGGCGTGATTTGTGCGTCGGAACAATCGATTGTGGTAGAACGAGTGATCGCTGAACAAGTGATCGCTGAATTGAAGAAACACCAAGCTTACTTCCTTTCTGAATCTGAAAGCGCTAAATTAGCCGGTTTCATTTTACGTGGAAACGGGACGATGAATCCGCAGATTGTTGGGAAAACGGCAGTTCAGGTGGCGAAGATGGCCGGCATTACAGTTCCAGAGACTACGACGATATTAGTCTCACCACAAGAGACGGTATCGCCAAGCAATCCTTACTGTAAAGAAAAGCTTTGTCCGGTAATTGCCTTTTATATTGAAGAAAACTGGCTGGATGCCTGCAACCGTTCGATTGAATTGTTAAATGTGGAAGGCAGAGGCCATACCTTATGTATCCATTCCCAAGACGAAGAAGTCATAAAAGAATTCGCCTTGCATAAACCAGTTTCTAGAATGCTGATTAATACTCCAGGAGCACTAGGAGGAATCGGTGGTACCACGAATCTCGAACCAGCTTTAACTTTAGGCTGTGGCGCAGTAGGTGGCAGCTCAACCTCGGATAACATCACGCCGCTTCATTTAATCAACATTAGAAAAGCCGCTTACGGCGTGAAATCGATGGAAAGTTTGCGGGGGCCTGAGCCGATAGCGGAGTCTATTGGAAACAGCACCGTAGATATTTCCGACAACGAGGTGCGTAAATTAATTGAAGCGGCCTTGAAGAAACTGTCTGAAACTTCTTAGAAAGGAGTCAAGAATGAAAGATTTTACGATTGCCTCAAAGGTCATTTTTGATACGTCGCTCAGGGAGTATTTTAGTCAAAGTCCTTATCAAAGAGCCATGATTGTGGCGGACCCGATGATGGTGCAGCTGGGATTTGTCGATCAAATCAGTGCACAGTTCCATCAAACTGATAAAGCCTTTTTACTCTTTGATGCCATCACACCGGATCCAACAGTGGAAACGATCGGTGAAGGAGTTTGGCAGATGAATCAATTTCAACCGGATTGCCTGATTGCCATCGGCGGCGGTTCTGCGATTGATGCAGCCAAGGGCATGATTTTAGCCAATTATAAATTGTCGGCAACTTATCAGAAGCCAGCCTTCATTGCGATTCCGTCAACCAGTGGAACCGGCAGTGAGGTAACATCCTTTACGGTGATTACCAACGGCAACGATAAAAAGCCCTATGTTGATCAACGGCTAGTGCCAGAGGTAGCCATTTTGGATGTTGATTTGGTGAAAACCGTACCGGCCAAAATTACGGCGGATACCGGGATGGACGTGTTGACCCATGCACTGGAAGCCTATGTATCAACCAATGCCAGTACCTTCACCGATGCCTTAGCCGAAAAAACGGTGCAGCTGGTTTTTGAAAACCTAATCGAAGTTTTCAAGCAGCCGGATAACTTATCGGCGCGACAAAAAATGCACGAGGCCTCAGCCTTGGCGGGTATGGCCTTTACCAATAGTTCCTTAGGGATTAATCACAGCTTGGCTCACGCGATTGGCGGGATTCATCATTTGCCCCATGGTCGTATCAATGCACTGCTTTTACCAGCGGTAATTGCCTACAATGCCCAATCAGAAAATGGTCAGAAATATTGTCGACTAGCTAAGCTTTTAGGTTTGCCGGCTGCCACAACTGAAGAAGGTACAGCCAATTTGATCTTAGCGATTGAATTATTAAATGAAGCTTTAGAGATGGAAAAGAGCTTTAGCTGCTTTGGCATTTCTGAGTCGGTTTATCAGCAGGTGGGTGACACCATCGCGGCCTTTGCTTTACAGGACGACTGTACGAAAACCAATCCACGAGCAGTGACCGCAGAAGCGCTAAAGGAAATCTATTTGTCACTTTACACTAGAAACTGAAAATTGAGAGGAGTTTTAAAATGGTAGAAAAAAGTAAACGGATTGATAAGTTAATTGATGATTTGTATTCGGTGGACCCAAGAATTGAGTCTGAAAGGGTCTTATTGATTACCGAATCTTATAAAGAAACTGAAAACCAACCAGTCATTATCCGCCGGGCAAAAGCCTTGGAAAAAATTCTCGGCAACATGAGCTTAGTGATTCGTCCTGACGAGTTGATTGTAGGGAACTTAACTAAATCACCGCGGGGCACCCAAATTTTCCCTGAGTTTTCGAATCAATGGTTGGAAGAAGAATTTGACCGAATTGAAAAACGGACAGGCGACTTGTTCCGAATTTCTGAAGAGGTAAAACGCGAACTTTCCGAAGCCTTCAAATATTGGAAAGGCCGCACCACTAATGAATTAGCGACAGAGTTAATGTTCCCAGAAACCAAAGATGCCATGAATGCTGGCGTGTTCACAGTAGGGAACTACTATTTTAATGGCGTGGGGCACATCTCGGTGGACTACGGCAAAGTATTGGAAATCGGCTTGAAGGGCATCAAAGAAGAAGCCCAACAAGAATTAGATTCCTTAGATTATGGCGATCCAGAAGCCGTGACTAAATCCCATTTCTTGGAAGCCGTGATTATTTCGACAAATGCGGTAATTAATTATGCCAATCGTTTGGCAAGTTTGGCTGCTGAAGAAGCAAACCGGACTAGCGACAACAAACGTAAAAATGAGTTAGCTAAAATTTCCGAAAATCTGCGTCGGGTACCAGAATACCCAGCAGAAAGTTTCTATGAAGCCTTGCAGTCCTTCTGGATTATCCAAGCGGTGATTCAAATTGAATCCAATGGGCACTCCATTTCACCAATGCGTTTTGACCAATATGTTTATCCATTCTACAAAAAAGATGTAGAAGGCGGCCGGATTTCTGAAGATTGCGCCCAAGAATTATTGGATTGCCTATGGGTGAAATTCAATGACGTGAACAAAATTCGTGATGAAGGCTCAACTAAAGCCTTTGGTGGTTACCCAATGTTCCAAAACTTAATTGTCGGGGGACAAAACGGTCGCGGAATTGATGCCACCAATCCATTATCATTTGCATGTTTAGAAGCAACTGCTCATACCAAATTACCGCAGCCATCCCTTTCGATTCGCGTATGGAATAAAACACCAGAAGCGTTGCTGCATAAAGCCGGCGATGTTTCTCGCATGGGCTTAGGTATGCCTGCCTACTACAGCGATGAAGTAATCATTCCAGCGTTGGAAAATCGCGGCATCAGCTTACAGGATGCACGAGATTACGGCATTATCGGCTGTGTAGAACCACAAGTTGGTGGCAAAACGGAAGGCTGGCATGATGCGGCGTTCTTCAACATTCCAAAAGTATTGGAACTTACCTTAAACAATGGCTACGCTGACGGCAAAAAAGTTGGTTTGCAAACCGGCGATGCCGCTTCTTATACCAGCTATGAACAATTGGAAGCAGCCTTCAAAAAACAAATGGAATATTTCGTTAAGCTGTTAATCAATGCCGATAACTCAGTGGATGTGGCTCACGGTCAAAGAACGCCGTTGCCATTCTTATCTTCCATGGTAGATTGCTGTATTAAAAAAGGCAAATCGCTGCAAGAAGGCGGCGCTCATTACAACTTCACGGGGCCTCAAGGGGTTGGGATCGCCAACGCTGGGGATTCATTGATGGCGATCAAGAAAGTGGTCTTTGAAGAAGGCAAGTTAACTTTGCCAGAATTAAAACAAGTTTTAGACAGCAACTTTGGTAAAGGTGCGTCCATTAGTCAAGCTGCACCAGCGGATAAATTAACCAACGTTGATTTAACCAACCTGACTAGCGAAAAATTGGTGGATCTGTTGAAGGATCTGTTAGCCGAACAACAAAATCCAACACCAGTTGCAGCGGCAGCGACGAACAAAGACGGCGAATACATTCGTCAATTGTTAATCAACGGCGCACCAAAATTCGGTAATGACATTGATGAAGTCGATGATATCGTGCGGGAAGTAGCCTTGATTTATTGTGAAGAAGTGCAAAAGTATACCAATCCACGGGGCGGTACGTTTCAACCAGGCTTGTACCCAGTTTCGGCCAACGTTTCTTGCGGAATGGAAACGAAAGCTTCAGCCGACGGACGTTATGAAGGCGAACCTTTAGCTGATGGGGTATCACCAACTTCTGGTCGCGACCAAAATGGTCCGACAGCTGCTATGAATTCGGTAGCGAAATTGGATCACCACATTGCATCAAATGGTACTTTGCTGAACCAAAAATTCCATCCATCTGCTTTGCAGGGGGAAGAAGGCTTGAATAACTTGTCAGCGTTGGTTCGCGGTTACTTTGAACAAAAAGGCATGCACGTGCAATTTAACGTAATCAGTCGTGAAAAACTGATGGATGCCCAAAAGAATCCAGACAAATACAAAAACTTGGTGGTTCGGGTAGCGGGCTACAGTGCTCACTTTGTTTCACTGGATAAATCAATTCAAGAAGATATTATTGCCCGGACGGAACAAGTCTTCTAGGCAATACGACTGAGGTGGATGTATGAATGCGACAAAAGAAAAGACCGGCATGATTTTTGATATCCAGCGCTTTTCGGTTCATGACGGGCCCGGCATTCGGACGATTGTCTTTTTCAAAGGCTGTCCGCTGCGTTGCCAATGGTGCTGCAATCCCGAAAGTCAGGTCTTCAGCAAGCAGCTGATGCTGATTCAAAAAAACTGTATCAGCTGCGGTATGTGCGCACCGGTTTGTCCTCAAGGCGCGATTTCTTACACGCCGGAGGTAACGATTGATCGGTCCAAGTGTATCAATTGCGGCAAATGTACCGATGTTTGTTTCAGTGAGGCCTTGACCATGACCGGAAAAGAAATGACGGTTAACGACTTGATTGTCGAGCTGAGAAAAGACGAGGTTCATTACCGGAAATCCAACGGTGGCATTACCTTATCCGGCGGCGAAGCCTTGGCTCAGCCGGAAATGGCAACGGCACTTTTAGCAGCCGGCAAGGAACAAGGCTGGCATACCGCGATTGAAACCACTGGTTATGCGAGAAAAGAAGTATTGGAAAAAATACTGCCTTATACCGATTTAGTGCTGTTGGATATTAAACATTTAAACAGTGTGAAGCATCAAAAATATATCGGACAACCCAATGATTTGATTTTGAAAGCCGCTCAGGTGATCGCAGAATTCCCTGGAGTGGAGCTGGTGGTGAGAATCCCAGTGATTCCGGATTTTAACGATAGTCCCGAGGATATTGCGGCGATTGCGTTGATCGCTAAGCATTTGAAGGCGACTAAAATTAATCTGCTGCCGTATCATCCCTATGGTTCCAACAAGTATGGCCATTTGGATATGACGTATTTGGCAGCCGATATTGATACACCTTCCACCAATCGCATGACGATTTTGCAGGAATTAGTCGAAGGAATCGGCGTGCCATGTAAAATTGGTGGGTAAATAAATGGAAAAGGAGGAACGGGAAATGAAACAAGTCATGGACGGCAATCAAGCAGCCGCTTACAGCTCCTATGCTTTTTCAGAGGCAGTCAGCCTTTTCCCGATCACCCCTTCTTCCAAAATGAGCGAAGTGGTGGAAGCCTGGTCCCAGCAGCAGAAAGAAAATGCGCTGGGAGAAACGGTGGAAACCCTAGTGATGGATTCGGAAGCCAATGTGTCGGGGGCGATGCACGGATTGTTGAAGTCCGGGGTGTTAACCACTACCTATACCTCCTCACAAGGTCTACTGTTAATGGTTCCTACCTTATACAAAATGGTAGGGGAGCTTTTGCCGGGCGTCTTTCAGGTGGCGGCTCGCTCCGTTTCCACCAGTGCCTTAAATATTCACGGGGATCATAGCGATGTGATGGCCCTGCGTCAAACTGGCGCGGTAATGTTTTCGGCCAGCAGTGTGCAAGAAGCTGCTATGTTTTCGGCGACCGCTCACTTAACCGCCATTCGAGGCCGCTTGCCGGTCGTGCACTTTTTTGACGGCTTTGATACTAGTCATGAATTGCGGAAAATTCAACTGCCGAGTTATGAAGAGTTGGCCCAGCAGGTTGATCAGGACTCCTTGACACTTTTCAAAAGTCAGGGCGTTTCCAATTTTTCACCTAAGGTCAGCGGTACCGCCCAAGGTCCGGAGTTGTATTTCCAGCAACGGGAAGCCGCCAATCTTTTCTATCTTTCAATTGAAGGAATCATTGAGGAAACGATCCAGCACCTGAACCCGCTTTTTGGAACCGACTGTGCTTCCGTCAATTATTATGGTGATCCTCAAGCTGAGTCAGTGATGGTTCTGATGGGTTCTGCCAGAGAAATTGCGGAAGCGGCCGTGGATGACTGCTTAGCTCGGAATGAAAAGGTGGGACTGTTAACGGTTCATGTGTATCGACCGTTTCCGAAACAAAAATTTCTAGAGGCAATGCCTACTACAGTGAAACAGCTGGCGGTTTTGGATCGTACTAAGGAACCTGGTGCTTCTGGTGAACCTTTATTGCTGGATGTGCAACGAGTGGTTGCTGCCCATGATCCTGCCGTCGAAGTAATTGGCGGTCGTTATGGGTTAGGTGGTAAAAAGACCACTGTGGCTCAACTGTTGGCGGTGTTTGCTGAATTGAAGAAAGCTGGGAGAAAGTCCGAATTCACCATCGGAATTACCGATGATGTGACCAAGCTTTCGTTAACACCCGGTAAAAGAGCTCGTGAAGCAGAAGTAATTGGGATTGAAATTCTCGGCGTCGGCTCTGACGGGACAGTTTCCAGTGCTAAGGATTTTGTTCAGCTGATTAGTCAAGAAACCAATTTTGATGTGAAGGCTGATTTCGTCTATCCTGCCACAAAGTCTCGGGGTCTTACCTCGGCCCGTCTTTTCTTTGCCAAAGAGAGGATCTGCGGCGTGGACGAAGAGGTGCCAGTCGATTTTCTGATGTGCCATGAGCTGAGTTACTTAAATGAATATCAGGTCCTCGAACCGTTGAAGGATGGGGGAACCTTACTATTAAATACCAGTTATAAAACAGAAAACCTGCCGCAACATCTGACCAACCAGGTGAAGCGGGTGATGGCTGACAAAAACATTAGAGTGTTTGTAACGGATGCCAATCGAATTGCCCGAAAGCATCAGCTGGGTCCTAAGATCGGACCATTAATGATGGCTAGTTTGTTAGAGAAGACGGACTTTTTAGCGAGTGATTCAGTGCAGGAAAGTTATCGCGTACTTGTGCAGCAGCATAGTTATATGGAAGATTCAGAATATCGCCAGTCTGTGTTTGCGGCGATGGATCAAGTGCTGGCTACAAGTGAGGAGCTTACCGTCGATCTTAGCTGGTCAAGCTTGGTTGATAAACCTTTGGAAACCAAGCTAAAGCTGAATAAGTTTCAGCAGGCGATTTCCTCGCCGGTGCAAAAACGTTTAGGCAACACGATTTCTACTTGCGACCTGTTAGCCAATGGAATGGCGGATGGATCGATTCCGTTAGGGGGCAGCCAGGATATGCTGGTACCTCCAGCCGAGGAAATTCCTTGCTGGCAAAAAGATTCATGTCGTCAGTGCAACCTGTGTTCGCTGGTTTGTCCTCACGGCGCGATTCGCCCGTTTGTGACAGAGGCTAAAGAAGCGCTGGGGGATTTTAAAGGAAAGCCCAAGCTGGATTATCAAGTTTTGCTTAATCCTGAGAAATGTACCGGCTGCCAATTATGTGTCGAAGCTTGTCCGGCCAAAGCTGAGAAGGCATTAAGTTTACAACGTCTTACTCAAGCTGAACGGGAGGATAAGCAGAAACAATGGGAAGCAGCGGAATCTGCGAATCTGAACGAAAATATGGCTCTAACCAAACGAAATGTACGGGAAACTCAATTTGTAGAGCCGTTACTGAAATATTCCGGTGCCTGTGCCGGCTGTGGCGAAACGCCTTATGTAAAATTACTAACCCAACTGTTTGGGGAACGCTTAAGTATTGCTAACGCCACCGGTTGTTCCTCCATTTGGTCAGCCAGTGCACCTTTTTCCGCTTTTTATCAAACCAAGCAGCAAACCGGTCCGATTTGGTCCAGCTCCTTGTTTGAAAACAATAGTGCCTTTGGATTAGGGTTGGAGCAAGGCTTCAAGCTTCGCCATAAACAAGTGTATCAGCTGCTGGAGGAAGTGTCTGCCGACAAACAATACGGGATTGTCATTCGTAAATTTGCTGAAGACCTGGTGAAGCTGGCGGGAAAAAATCTGACTGCGATTCAACAATTTTTAACTCTGATCGCTGATTCCAAGGATCAAAAGCTGCAGCGGATTGTCGAAATGAAGGCTTATTTAGTGAAAAGAACCCACTGGATTGTTGGGGGAGATGGCTGGGCTTATGATATCGACTTTGGGGGATTGGACCACCTCATTTCCCGCAGCGAAGATTGCAACGTTCTGATTTTAGACAATGAAGGCTATGCCAATACCGGCAACCAACTGTCAAAAGGAACGCCATTAGGGGCCAAAGTAAAATTTGCATCTAAAGGCAATCGTCGAATGAAAAAGGATTTTGGGTATTATGCGATGCAGTATGAGGATATTTTCGTAGCACAGGTTTCGTTGTTTTCTCATCCGGCCCATGTTCAGAAGGTATTTCAGGAAGCTGAAGCGTATCCTGGGACTTCGATCGTGATTGCTTACAGTCCTTGTATCATGAATAATACCAATTTATCGGCGGTTGAAAGCAGCAAAGAAGCTGTGGCCTGTGGTTACTGGCCGCTGTATACCTATTGTGATGGCAAAATGAAGCTGTACAGTAAACCGCCAGATGCCCAAGCCTTCAACGCATTTTTACAAAAACAACCAAGATTTCAGCATCCTGATTTTACTCAGGAGCGAGTCAATCGACTATTTACGGTAGCCAAGCAGCGCTATCTCAACTATCAGCTGCTTAAAGAGCTAGGAGAAATTGATTTTGGAAAGGAGGAGATGAATTGAACAGAGAATCTTTAGGAATGGTGGAAGTCCGCGGCCTCGTCGTAGCGATCGAAATTGCTGACGCAATGGTAAAGGCAGCCAATGTTCGTTTAGGAGAACTAACCAAAACCAAAGGCAACGGCTGGATTGTAGTCAAGGTCTTTGGTGACGTGGGGGCAGTTAATGCGGCAGTCGATTGCGGCAAACACCTCGCTGCTCAAGAAAACAGCCTTATTTCCAGCAAAGTCATTCCACGTCCCATCGACAATATTTTTTTTGAGCCGGAAAAGCCGGAAGAAAAAGAAGAACCAAAAGTAGAAGAAGCAAAAGCTGAGGAACCGAAAACCGAGGAAGCAAAGGTAGAGGAAACGAAAGCAGAAGAAGTAAAACCTGAGGAATCAAAGCCAAGCGATTCCGAGAAAGCAGTCGATGAGAAAGTAAACGAGTCTGCAAAACCTGAACCAAAACAAACCGAAACCAAAAAAGAAGTCACGGCAGAAAAGCCGAAGACGGAAGCGAAAAAACAATCCGAGAAAAAAACAAGCGGGAAAAAAACGACCAAGAAAAAATCGAAGTAAACTCAAGGAGGAAGAACAATGAATGATGCATTAGGAATGGTAGAAACACGAGGGTTTATCGGAGCAGTTGAAGCAGCTGACGCAATGGTGAAATCAGCCAATGTTCAATTGGTAGGTTATCAACAAATCGGATCAGGACTAGTAACTGTCTTGGTTAGAGGCGATGTTGGCGCAGTAAAGTCAGCAGTTGATGCTGGTTCTGCAGCAGCTTCTAACGTGGGAGAAGTAGTCTCCGTTCACGTGATTCCACGCCCACATACCGATGTGGAAAACATTTTACCTCAGCTATAAAAAAATTGAGGACATTTCTTGTCCTCAATAATGAATAGAAACGCTTCTATTTATTATTAAGGACAAGAAGGAGAGAAAAACTGCGACGGATAAATTACGTCACGAATACTCCACCAGAATCGCAGATGGGCCAACTATTTTAGAAAGAAGATGAGTCTATGTATATTGGAAAAGTCGTAGGAAATGTGGTATCCACCAAAAAAGAAGAAGCCTTAACCGGCTATAAACTGATGATTGTGGAATTGATCCAAAGAGCTACCCAAGAAAAGCTGGAAGAAATTGTCGCCATTGATTTAGTTGGTGCTGGACGGGGCGAGTTTGTATTAGTAGTCAGAGGGAGCTCGGCTCGAATGGCCACCAAAAATCATGACGCACCAATCGACGCCGCCATTATCGGAATCATTGACACCTTCGATGAATAAAAGGAGCAAACAAGATGAACTATTTAACTTCTGAATCCGTTACAAAAGGGCATCCTGATAAATTGTGTGACCAAATTTCCGATCGTATTTTAGATGCTTTTTTGACAGGAGACCCAGAATCCAGGGTTGCCGTTGAATGCATGATTTCCAATAACCTGCTAATTATTGCCGGTGAAGTCGCCAGCCGTGCCCAAGTAGACATAGAAGCTGTCGCAAGAACTCTTCTGCAGGAGGTGGGGTATACCAGTAATGCAATCGGGATTGATGCCAAAAACTGTATTGTCCTCACCAATCTCCATCAGCAGTCACCGGACATCAGCCAAGGTGTAGATCAAGCCACAGGATCAATTGGTGCCGGTGATCAAGGCAGTGTCTATGGTTATGCTTGCAACGAAACGGTGGACTTTATGCCGCTTCCGATTCATTTAGCCCATGCTTTGACACGAAAATTGGATACAGCCAGACAAAGCGGCGAACTGCCCTTCTTATTGCCGGACGGCAAAGCGCAGGTGACGATTCTTTACGACGAAAAACAGCAGGCGATTCAGATTTCTGATGTGGTACTTTCCACCCAGCACATCGAAGAAATCACTGTCGAAGAGCTGCGAGGTCAGGTCAGAGAAAAGATCATTGCACCTGTTTTGCCAGCCAAATTGCTGAATGAAAAAACCCGCTATCTGATTAATCCCACTGGTCGTTTTGTCATCGGCGGACCTTTCGGCGATACTGGGCTTACCGGACGGAAAATTATTGTCGATACTTATGGCGGTGTCATCCCCCACGGCGGCGGAGCATTTTCTGGAAAAGACGGCACCAAAGTGGATCGCTCCGGAGCATACATGGCCCGCTACATCGCAAAAAGTATTGTCGCAACCGGCTTGGTCCAGCGCTGCCAAATCGCTCTATCTTATGCGATTGGCTATCAAGAACCGGTGGCGATTGACATCAAGACCTTCGGCACCAGCAGTCTACCAGAAGAGCTGCTGAAAATCGCCGTGCTAAAAACCTTCGACCTGTCACCGAGAGGTATGATTGATGCACTGCAGCTGAAGACGCCATTTTTCAAACAAACATCTGTCTACGGCCACTTTAACAACCATAGTGCCTTCCCTTGGGAGAAACTGGATAAGGTTGAAGCAATCAAGCGTTTCGTGAAGGAATTTAGTTAACTATCCCCGACACTGGACAGAAAAAATGATAAATCAAACTATATTTTTAGTCGATAGCCCCGAAAGACGAGTGAGGTTGTCGACTTTTTGCTCGCCCCGACGATTTCTGCAGCTTACTTCCGCTTCTTCCCGCCTCTTTTTTTAATCTGACTTAAGATCCCCCATTTATTCTGTTTATTCCGCTGAACTTTATTTGCTTGCTCCTGGGCTAGTTTCTTGCGTTCCTGTTTGGTCAAATTCTTCTTGCCTTTAGCGGGCGCAGCGGCTGCTTCCGCTTTTTCCTGGTCTCGGACCTTCTCTTTTTCCATTTCCTGCTGAATCTCCCGCATCGGTCGTTCGTCTAGGGTAGCTCGAAAGGCAATTTCAGCCTTTTCTTCCTCGGAAATAGTAGAAGGATCAAAGCCGGCGGTATAGAAATCATGTAAAGCCTGTGCTTCTTCTTCGGATAAGTATTTACTTGGAAATCCATCAATGATTTCGGCCGATTCTGCTACAATAGTGTCTTCATCCTGTGTCTCAATGATTGCTTCTTCCTCGGTTGCGTTTTCAATTTGAGTATCAAAAGCAGCTTCAGTAGATTCAACAGCATCGGATAACGATGCATCAAGTGGAAGCAGCTGTTCTGCATTTTTCATCAATTCAGCCGCCGCTTCTTCATCTCGACGATCAAAGCTTGGTTCATAAATGGTGAAGTCAGCATAAATCGGCTCCGCAAAACGCTGAACGCCGTCTTTGTGGAAGATATTCAGGGTGCTCAAAATAGACATTAGGGCATAGTGCTCCTCTTTGGTGATATCAGGATTCACGTTACTTAGACTCCAGCTGTGTCTTTTGCCATTGCCATCCTTAAAATAAGAGAGCATATTGGTTTTCTTTTCTGTGGGTCGTGCCTTAGAAATCAGGCGCGGTCGCAGTTTTTCTATGTACAGCTCCGTACGTTTCGTCAGCTGTTCAAACTCAGCTTCACTAGCAAATAAACGGTTTTTAACCTTTTTCCATTCATCATCGGTAAAGTAATCACGGAAATAGACGCAGGACAAGCGAATTTCATGGACAGCCTTACTAGTCAAAAATATCTTACGGATTAAATCTTCTGCTAAAAAAGAAAAATCTTCTGTCGAAAGGGCGTTGCGAATCATCACGGCTAAAACTGCTTGAATGGTATAGACATCGTTGCCTGATTCCGAATGGAAATCATGAACGCGTTTTTCGAGAGATGTTCTTTTCATTGTGTTGATCTGTCTGGAAGATAATACGTATTTTGCGGTTGTCATAGTTCACTGCTCCTCGTCTGTTTGCATTATTCAAATATTTATTCAAATGATTTTTGGGTTAAGGTGTTCTAAACTTGGCTTACGGCTGGAAGTACTCAATAAATTCTTGTTCGTGCTGGTTTATTTCTACTCAGTTCGGTGGATACGAATACTAAAGCGGGGAAATTCACTGATACTAAGAACTGAGCTAGGGACTTTATCACAAATTTTCTTGAGTCAGTTCTATTTAAGTTATATGTTTTCAAATATAATACAAAACCACATGACGAAAATCAAGCGTTTTCTTAAGATGTGTAAAAACATTTTTTTAGGTGAAAGTAAATATTTTTTCATAGGTCACAAGCGTTAAATATAAACGGAAAATAAATTAGAAAGAAATTGATAGGATTTGATGACATGGTTCTTTTTTTCTGTTTTTTACGGGTAAATCATCAAAGTCGGTCAATTTTCTCTGCGACACGCTTAGTTGTTTGGTTTTTTAAAAAATTATTTGTTAGTAAATATCTATAATAAATTCCTGGTTTATATGAATCAATTTTCAATAAATGGCTGTGATTTTACTGCATGTGATAAGTGCTGCTAATCTATTTCTACTTAGGACTACCATCATGTTGTTAACAAACCAAGTCAAAATGTCTTCAAAAAGCGAGTACTTTTCACCTGATCAGGTCGTAACGATTGCCGATTTATTGTAAAATAAAGAAGGTTGGAGCTGGATTGCTTTAATCTTTCTTACCTAGGAGGAGACACATTGACTACTATTATTTTTGATGTAGATGACACGTTATATGATCAATTAACGCCTTTTCAACAGGCTTTTGAAGCGGTTTTCCATGACCCGTCCATTCCGATTGAAGCGCTTTTTAAGTACAGCCGAATCTACAGTGACGAAGTGTTTCAGCAGTCAGAAGACGGCACAATCACTAAGCTGGAGATGCAGATTTATCGCATAAGAAAAGCGATGGAACACTTTGACCAGCAGATAAGTGATGAACAGGCGATCAAATTTCAAGAAGTCTATCAATACAATCAGAGCCGACTTCAGATGGATCCACGAATGATGGAAGTTTTGGACCTATGCACGGAGAAACAGGTGCAGATCGGCATCATCACCAACGGTCCAGCCGAACATCAGCGGAAAAAAATCAGATGCTTGGAGCTTGAGAAATGGGTGCCCAAGGAATATATTTTTGTCTCAGGTGAGTTGGGGATTGCTAAACCGGATGTCCGGGTGTTCCAACATGTAGAAAAAGCGATGCAGTTGGATAAGAAAGCCACCTACTATATTGGCGATGCCTATCTTAACGATATTATTGGTGCAAAAAGAGCGGGGTGGCAAGCTATTTGGGTGAATCGTCGCAATCATCCGATGGAATCAGAAGAATTTGTCCCTGACTATTTTATCGAGAACGATACCGATGTTAAGCAGCTGATTCTTTCATTGATTTAATACGTCAAAGCAGGTAATTGTTAGCGTATTTTTGCGGGTTTATACGGATATACCCAGTAGGATAGATGCTATTTTACGCGGTAAAATATAACCGAACAGGAGGCGAGGGTATGCCAAAACTAACAATTGAAGTAACCGAGGAAGAAAAAGTTTTCTTGGATGAAGTGGCGAAAATAAAAGGCGAACAGTTGGATGATCTATTAAAAGATCAAGTTTTCGAGGCTTTTGAAGATATGTATGATGCTCATGTCGGTGATTTAGCTTATAAAGAACACCAGAAAAATCCTGTTTCCAAACCAATTGTAGAACTTTTAAGTGAATTTGGCATCAATCCTGAAAAAGAATAACCGCACATAAAAAAATCCCTCTTTACAGCGACTCCCAAACTGCTTGGATAGTACGCTCAAAGAGGGATTTTTCATGTTCATCCAACCTCAATCAATCAACAACAGCTTCTGCTTATTATATTCCTTCCGCACCTTCTCTGGAATATCCTCCGAAATCAGAAAACTCAGTTCATCCACCGGACCAACGATGGCGTTGCTGATGGTGCCGAATTTGTCGTTGGTAATCATCCCCAGAACTTCCGTAGAAACACGGGTCATTTGCTGCTTTATTTCGGCTTCCTGCAGAGTTGGCACGCTGGTTCCGGCATCAATGTCGATATTGTAGATGCCCATCACGTACAAATCGGCACGGACTTTTTGCAGGCTTTTATAGGTTTCTACCCCTAAGTTAATCATAGACTGTTTGTAAAAAATCCCGCCAATGTTAATCACTTCGATGTTGGCGTGTTGCGCCAGCTCAACGGCGATCGGCGGGCTGTTAGTAATAATTGTTGCCCGGAAATCGTTGGGAATTTCCTTCACTAAAGCCAAATTAGTGGTACTGCCATCAATAATAATCACGGAATCTTCTTTTAAAAAAGGCAGTGCCTTATGGGCAAGGGCCTTTTTTCTTTCGCTGTCGACGGTCTCGCGATAAGTAAAATCAGTAACTGGTGGTCCTACCCGCAAGGCGCCGCTGTGGACCCGTTTCAACAATCCTTGACTGTCTAATTCCTTTAAATCGCGACGAATCGTGTCTTCCGAGACCTGAAATCGGTGGCTTAAATCGCTGGCAATGACTTTTTGTTCAATATTTAAAATATCGATGATTTTCTGTTGCCGTTCCTCTTTTAACATAGGCTGCTCCTTTGTTTTTCTATGCTTTAATTTTCCCATGTATGCGGTTTTGTGTCAATTCATTTTTAGTTATGCGGCATAAACGGGCATTAAACATGCAATTATTTGCATGTTTGTGTTGACTTGTGCTTTAAGAGCGTTTACAATGAAAATGTAATCAAGGGAGGCATCGCTGTTAACCAACGCGCGGGCGAAGCATTTCTGGTTAAGAACATACGACAAGAAGTTAGGAGCTGCAATTATGGAAAAGCAAGTGAAATTGGCCCCTTCGATCATGTGTGCCGATTTAGTCAATTTGGAAAATGGTATGAAGGAGTTGGAGGAATTAGGCTTAGACACGCTGCACATTGATGTCATCGATGGCACCTTTAGTCCCAGCATGCCTTTAGGTTTGGAAACCATCAAACGGATGCGGGAAGTTACCAGCATGAATTTTGATATTCATATTATGGCCAATGACAACGAGTTTTTTATCCAAGAAATGCTGAAAATCGGCGTGGAAAGCATTACCTTCCATCACGAAACCAGCTTGCATGTGGATCGTTACATTCAATTAATCAAACAAGCCGGCACCAAAGTCGGTGTGGCTTTGAACCCATCGACTTCATTAACAGTATTGGATTATGTGCTGCCGGAAATTGATTTGGTGTGCCTGATGCTGATTAATCCAGGCTTTGCTACGAATAAAAATGAAAAACAAGTGCCGTATGCGACCAAGAAAATTCGTGATTTACAGGCAAAAATTGCAGAAGTGAACCCAACCGTTCAGCTGCAGGTAGACGGTCGCGTGTCATTAGACAGTATTCCGCAATTAGTGGAAGCCGGCGCCAATAATTTAGTCTTGGGCAGTACCAGTTTGTTCATTAAAGGCAATACCTTAACGGAAAACAAGCAAAAAGTAGAAGAAGCAGTCCTGCAAGGATTGGGTGAGGTGAAGGCACATGTCCTTTAGAACATCGGAACAAAAAATGGTTAATGAAATTGAATCTACCTTGGCTGGCATTGATGAAGCGCAAGTCGATCAACTGATTGTCGCAATTCAACAAGCCGAAAAAGTCTTTTTCGTCGGCGTCGGTCGCGTGCTGCTTTCATTAGAAGCCATCGCTAAACGGCTGGCACATATCGGCATCCAAACGGTGGTTGTCGGCCAAATCACGGAACCCGCCATCACCGACAAAGATTTACTAATTGTCGGATCAGGCAGTGGCGAAAGTGCCTTTCCTTTGGCAATTGCTAGAAAAGCTAAAACTTTTGATGCAAAGGTTGCCCATATCGGCTCGAATCCCAACAGCTCCATGAAGGAGTATGCCGATATCTTCGTCAGAATTCCGGTCCAAACGAAGCTGAATCTGGCGGGCGAAATCCCATCGGTTCAACCAATGACCAGCTTATTTGAACAAAGCTTATTACTGTTAGGGGATGCAATTGCCTTAACCTTAATAGAAGAAAAAAATATCGACATGCATGGCTTGTGGCGTTACCATGCCAATTTGGAGTAGGTGATCAGATGAAAGCAGTCCATTTTGGTGCCGGGAATATCGGCCGTGGCTTTATCGGGCAGGTGCTGCATAACAATGGCTTCGAACTATGTTATGTGGACACAGCCCAATCAGTGATCGACCAGCTGAATCAGGATTACGGCTACCCGATAGAATTTTTAGATGATCAGCAATCTACCGTATTTATTGACCACGTTCGGTCACTCCATTCGTTGAATCAGACGGATCAAGTGCTAACGGAAATTCAAACGGCGGACTTACTGACAACTTCAGTGGGTGCAAGTAATCTAGTGCGAATCGCACCAACGATTGCCAAAGCCTTAACCACCCGTTTTACTGAAAAACAAACGCCTATCAATATTCTGGCCAACGAAAATATCATCAATGCCAGTTCGCTGCTAAAGGAACATGTTTATCAGGAATTAACTGAATCCCAGCGGCCGCTGTTTGACCAATATGCCTCATTTGTGGATACAGCAATCGACCGGCAGGCATTAGCTAAAGAAGTCACTGGAAAAAGTGTGGCAGTGGTAGAACCTTATTATGAGTGGGTGATCAGTCAAAGTCAGTGGAATGCAGAAACCGGCGTAAACCTGCAAGAGGTAACGTTTGTTGAGGATATGCAGCCGTTTATCGAGCGAAAGCTGTACATTGTCAATGCCGCTCATGCGGCGTTTGCTTATTTAGGCGCCTTGTTCGGTTACGAAACTGTGCAGGAAGCGATGCAAGATCAGGCGTTAGTCAAAATTGTCCACGGATTTTTAGCGGAAAACAAAGCCTATTTCCAGCAAAAGTACCAAAGCAGCGAAGCTGAATTGGATACCTTTATCGCGAAAACGTTGAAACGTCACGGTAACCCAATGCTGGCAGATAGTGTCCACCGAGTGGGTCGCTCACCGATCCGGAAATTGAACAGCCAAGATCGATTAGCAGCACCAGTTAAGGCATTAGCTGAAATGAATTTGCCTTATCAAAATGGCTTGAAGGTCATTGCAGCTGCTTATCTTTATCAAAATGCAGACGACGAGGAAGCAATAGAACTGCAACAATTAATAGAAGAAAAGGGAGCACTGGCCGTATTTTCTCGAATTTCTGACATTGAAGGAGAGTTGGGTGAGGAGCTGAACCAGCTTTATAATAAAGTAAAAGCAGACAAACACTACTTGATAGAAGGTGAAGAACATGCTTAAAGATTATCTTGAAGGCAACAGTCAGTTCCAACAAAAAGCAGCCAGCTGGCAGGCTGCGATAAAACTTGCCGCTCAGCCCTTATTAGAAAAAGGCACAATTACTGAAGAATATATCGAAGCGATGATCCAAAACGTACTGGACAACGGGAATTACATTATTATTCTGCCAAAGGTGGCGATGCCTCACGCACGACCAAAATTCGGCAGTCAAGGCGTGGGTATGAGTTTTCTGCGGCTGCAGGAACCGGTGCTGTTTCCTAAGGATGAACCAGTTGAGCTGTTTTTCGTCTTGGCCTCCAATACACCAGATGGCCATTTAGAATTAATGGCGGAGCTGGCGGAAATCTTGAGCGATGTGGAATTGTACGAAGACTTATTGAAAGTCCAAACAGAAGAAGAGTTGTTGGCTTTGTTTAACGGGTAGAAAACGAACTACTGAAAAGAATCAGGAGGAAAAAAGATGGAAATTTCGAATCAAAAGAAGCAGGTGTCTGCTAGAGCACGGGTTCAAGCTTTTGGCGGCTTTTTAACGAATATGGTTTTGCCAAATATTGGCGCCTTTATTGCTTGGGGAATTGTTACTGCGTTGTTTATCCCGACTGGGTGGTTCCCCAATGATGCGCTGAACGAACTTGTCAGTCCAACTGTTAGTTACTTATTGCCGTTATTATTAGCCTATACCGGCGGACGGATGATCGGCGGTCAGCGGGGAGCGGTTCTTGGAGCATTAGGAACAATGGGTCTAATCATTGGTGCGGATATCCCAATGTTCATGGGTGCGATGATTGTTGGACCTTTAGGCGGTTTGATTATGAAGAAAACCGACAAATTCTTAGACGGAAAAATTCCGGCCGGCTTTGAAATGGTGGTCAACAATTTCTCCATCGGAATTATCGGTTTCTTATTAATGATCTTGTCTTATTTATTAATTGGACCAACGATTCAAGGAGCCAATCAATTTGTCACCAATGCGATAGAAGCCTTAGTTTCAACTGGATTCCTGCCATTATTGTCACTAATCAATGAACCTGCAAAAGTCTTGTTCTTAAATAACGTCATTGACCAAGGTGTCTATTACCCATTAGGGATGCAGCAAACCCTTGAAGCCGGCAAATCGATTTACTTCATGGTCGCTTCAAACCCTGGACCTGGTTTAGGATTGCTATTAGCCTACTCTTTCTTTGGTAAAAAAGCCGCTAAACGGACAGCACCTGGTGCGATTATTATCCACTTCTTTGGTGGAATTCACGAACTGTATTTCCCTTATGTGTTGATGAAACCGATCACAATTCTTTCTATGATTGCCGGTGGAATGACGGGGATTATCACTTTCCAACTATTTGGTGCTGGTTTAGTAGCTGGACCTAGTCCGGGCTCGATTTTTTCTTACCTGGCCTTAACACCGCGTGGAAATTTTGTTGGCGTCATTGCTGGAGTAGCAACTGCGACATTGGTTTCCTTCTTAGTTACCTCGGTCATTTTGAAAGCGGACAAAACCTCAGACGAAGAGGACGCTTTTGCGGAAGCGGCGGAAAAATCAAAATCGATGAAATCAGAGGGCAAAAGTCTGTTGAACCCACAAGCTGCAACTAGCTTTGCTAAAATTTCTTTTGCTTGTGATGCTGGTATGGGCAGCAGTGCGATGGGAGCCACCACATTTAAAAACAAGTTGAAAAAAGCTGGTGTGGAAGATGTGGAAGTGAAGAATTATCGGATTGAGGATGTGCCGACCGATAGCGATATCGTAGTCGTCCATCAAGATTTGGAAGAACGAACCCGCAAGTCTCACCCGAATATGCAGGTAGTCACATTAAAAAATTATCTGCAAGATCCAGTGATCGATCAGCTGGTTGAGGATGTCGTGGCGAGTAAGAAATAAGTCAATGCAAATGAGGTTGTGACAGAAGTGTTCAGCTCCGAGAAATAATCCGTATAATCCGAAAATAGATTCTCATATTTTTGCGATTATGCGGATTATTTCGTAAAAGAGCTACTTCAGTCACACCGATTATTCGGTTTTCAGCGGCTGTGACGTTTTATGTCACAGCCACATATTTTTCTATATCATCTCCAACAATTCCGCCACGGCTTCTTCAGTCGTCGCCCAAGAAGTCGCAAAACGCACTACGGAATGCTGATCATCATATTTTTCCCAGAAAGAGAATTTGACTTTTTCTGACAGTTCCTCCAGCTTAGCATTATCGATAATGAAAAACTGCTGGTTGGTTGGTGAATCAATCAAAGTTTTATAGCCCTTTTCTGTGAATCCTGTCTTCAATTTCTCCGCCATGTCGATGGCATTTTGGCTAATATCAAAATACAAATTGTCGCTGAACAAAGCTAGAAACTGTATGCCCAGCAAGCGGCCTTTAGCCAACAGTCCGCCGTGTTGTTTAATCGAAGAAAGAAAATGCTTCGGCATATTGTTTTTAGTAAAGACTAGCGCTTCTCCGCATAGCGCCCCGATCTTAGTTGCCCCAATGTAAAACACATCACACAAGCGAGCAATGTCCGCCATTGTCATATCATTTTCCTTACTCATCAAGCCATATCCTAAACGTGCGCCATCCATATATAATGGAATTTCGTATTCATGGCAAATGTTAGAAAGGGCAGTCAGCTCTTCTAACGAATACAACGTGCCATATTCGGTTGGCTGGGAAATATAGACCATCCCCGGTGCTACCATGTGTTCGTAAACTGGATCAGCATAATAAGTTTCCAAGTAATCCTTCACTTGGCTTGCGTCTATTTTTCCTAAAGTATGAGGTAGGGTCAAAACTTTATGGCCACCTGCTTCGATGGCACCGGCTTCGTGGGTACTCACATGACCAGTGTCGGCAGCTAAGACACCTTCATAATTTTTCAAAAGAGTGGTAATGACGATCTGATTGGTTTGCGTACCGCCCACCAACAATTTGATCTCAGCTTCGGGGCAATCCACCTGCTCCTTGATTTTTTCGATGGCTTGCTGGGTGTATGAATCCGAACCGTAACCAGATTCCTGCACCCTATTTGTTTCCATTAAAAGCTGCAGCACCTTCTCGTGAGCGCCTTCTGAATAATCGTTTTCAAATGATAACATGATAGTTCCTCCAAGTTGCTTTATCTCCAAATTATAGTGACAAGCTTTTTTTCGTTAATGAAAGCATACGGTTCTTAAGGAATCGTGTCAACATATTCTTGAAATCTGACATTAAGTTGAGTGAGAACTAAAAAAAGTCAGCATGCCCGTATCATTCGGCATGCTGACTCATGTTTATATCATAATTTTCCCATCCACCGCTTCTTCTTTCAACGCATTGATAATCGCCATTCCTGAACTAGAGCCGATTCGTTCTGCCCCACAGGCAATCATTTTCTTGAAGGTTTCCGCATCGCGAATCCCGCCAGCAGCTTTCACCTTCACTTTATCGCCCACATGTTCCTTCATTAGTTTCACATCTTCAAAGGTGGCTCCACTTGGCGCAAAGCCGGTGGAAGTCTTAATGAAATCCGGCTCGACTTCTTTCGCAATTTTACATAATTCGATCTTTTCTTCCTCTTCTAAATAGGCATTTTCAAAAATTACCTTGGAAATGACGCCTTTTTCCCGACAGATATCGACAATTTGCTGCATCTCTTCTTTTAGATACGCCCAATTTTTTCCTTTGACTTCGGTTATGTTAATAACGTAATCAATCTCAGTCGCTCCGCACTCTATCGCGTTCTTCGTTTCAAAAACCTTCGCATCAATCGTTGTTTGGCCTAACGGAAAGCTGATGGCCGCCCCGATTCCGATATCGCTACCAGCTAGATACTCCTGACACCGCTTAGATTGTACCTGGTTAATCGCTACCATTTTGAAGTGGTAATCCTTTGCTTCGTCACAAAGCTGCTTCATATCCTCAGCTGATGCATAGGGTTTCAGGTTGGTGTGGTCAATCATTTGCGCAAGTTGGTCAATCGTGTAAGTTGTCATATTTTCTCCTCCTTTTATGTAATTACATAATTGATGATAGTTTAGTTTTAGCCAGTTGTCAAGACAAAAAATAATTACAAATTAGATATTGACATCGCTTTCTATGCGGTATATTATTTGGTTGTGGTATAAAATGTAATTACATAAAAGGGGATGAAACTAAAAAATGCACATTATGTTAGCAACTCATGGCGGATTTGCAAAAGGTATCTACAATAGTTATCAAATGATTGCTGGAACCAATGACAAAATTCAAACCGTCAGCTTAACCGATGAAGGGATCGAATTCTTTATCAAAGACTTTCAAGCCAAGCTGGTTCCACTAATTAATGAAGAAGTATTAGTAATGACAGACTTAAAAGGGGGAACTCCTTACAATGAAGCTTACAATTATTATCTCAAACATCCTGAGAAAATGCGAGTCTTAGCAGGATTGAACTTGCCAATGCTGATCGAAGCTGGTCTAGCAATGGAGAATTTATCATTGGATGAGCTGTATGAACTAGCACTAACCGCCGGAAAAGCAGGTGTTGACGGGCCAGCTGAAGACAGTGATGAGGAAGAGATCGAATTTTAAATCACAATTATATTAATAGAAGGAGTGATATGTTATGACAATTACATTAGCAAGAATTGATGATCGGGTGATTCACGGTCAGACGACTACACGTTGGACGAAGGCACGTTCAGTCCAAGGAATTTTAGTTGTAGGAGACGATATTGCCCAAGATGATTTACGCAAGCGGGTTTTAAAAGCTGCAGCTGGCAATTTAAAATTAGGTGTTTATACTACCCAGCAAGCAGTAGAAAGTATTCCTAAAGGGAAAAACTCCAATAAAGACTTTTTCCTGATCAGTAATTCTCCCCAAACTTTCGCAAAACTGGTGGAACTGGGCGTGGATTTTGGTAAGAAGCTGAACGTCGGCCCCATGAACACTAGAGCAGGTGCTAAAGTTTTAGGACGTACCGTGGCAATTGACCAAAAGGATTACGATGCTTTTGAATACATGGATCAACATGGGATCGAAATCGGGTTTCAACTGTTGCCAGATGATGAAACCAAACCTTGGAAGGTAATGAGAGACAAATACAACGCAATGGATTAACCGGAAATAGCAGGATTGACTGAAAAGTCTAAAGACTGAGGAGGAAAGAAAATGGAAGGCAGTTTATTTTTACCAGCGCTTTTGACAGGGATTTTTTGTTACTTAGGAGCGATTGAGAGTCCGTGGTTGTTTGGGATGAGTGGAGGATTTTATGTTGTCGGTCGGCCATTAGTGGCTGGACTGTTAACCGGGATTGCTTTTGGCGATGTGCAGGCTGGGGTTCTGTGCGGATTAGCAGTGCAAGCGGTGTTTATCGCCAACTTATCAACTGGGGGTGCCACCAACAGTGAGATTACCTACGCAGCTTACGGCGGCATCGGGTTGGCTTTGGCCACCACCAAGGATCCGGCAGTAGCGGTGACTTTATCGATTCTCATTGGTCAAACCTTTGGACTTATTTTCTATAACACACGGATGGCTTTGTACTCATTTTGGAATACGCGAGCTCAAAAGGCAGCAGAAACCATCGATGATCGTGGAATTGTTATGAATCACGTAGTTTACCCTCAGATCACCACCTTTCTTTTACGAGCGGTACCGATTTTTGCGGCGATTTTCTTTGGTCGTGGCTTAGTGGATTGGTTATTGTCTAATGTGCCGCAGGTTGTGACTGACACGATTTCCGTCTTGGGTGGCGTCTTGCCTGCGTTAGGGATTGCGATGCTGATGGGAATTGTTATCAAAGATAAGATTCATTTAGTCTTTTTCTTTGCTGGTTTTGTTTTGATGGCCTTTGCCAAATTAAATATGATTGCCTTAGTTTTTCTAGCAGCGATGGTGGCCTACATTGTTTACTTGAGTACCGGAAAAGGTACTGCAGGCAATAGTAATACTAGTACAGCGGCAGCTGACACAGGAATGCAGGCGGATGTTGCATACGAAGATGATGACTTATTCTAAAGGAGGACAAGTTGATGGAAACAGGACGATTAAGTAAAAAAGAATTGCGTCAAATTTGGAAACGCTGGGGCTTCACCCATTTGTCTTCCATGAGTTATGAAAAATTGCAGGCACATGCGTGGGCATTTTCCTACCTGCCTTTTGCTGAAAAATACTATAAAAATGATCCGGAAGCTAAACGCCGTCTGCTGGTTCGTCACTCAATGTTTTATAATACCGAACCTCAAACTGGTCAATTGATCAACGGGATTGTTGCTTCATTAGAAGAAGAGATTGCCTTAGGCGGCGATGTGCCAGAAGAAATGCCGATTAATATTAAGACGACATTAATGGGACCATTGGCAGGAATTGGTGATTCAATTATTCAAGGGATCATCGTGCCAATCCTATTGTCTATCGGCATGGGATTAGCAGCTGGTGGGAATGCGCTGGGCCCGGTCTTCTACCTGATCAGCTACGGCATTATAGGTCCATTGATTTCTTACCTGTGCTTCATGAATGGCTATCGTTTAGGAGTAAATGCGATCGATGTGATCATCGGAGACAATGCCAAACGAATTACTGATGCTTTCAATATTTTAGGAATCATGGTGGTGGGTGGCTTGGCCGCGTCCAACATTGCTTTGACTACGGCAATCAAGATTCCGATGGGGGATGAAGTACAAGAATTACAAAATGTCTTGGATGGTATTTTCCCAAGCATCCTGCCATTGGGAATGGTCTTGCTAGCTTGGTACTTGTTAACCTCGAAACAATTGACTGCTACCAAAGTAATCTTAGTTTTGACGGTCATTTCCGCTGCTGGTGTGGTCATTGGCGTATTCTAGGAGGCAAATATGTACATTTTAGAACCAATTTCCAAGGAACGAATTTGGGGGACACCGCGCCTTCATGACTACCAAGGAGAAGAAACAATTGAAAAGATCGGTTCGGTTTATTCGGCTAGCGGCATTGCTGAGCTTGATTGCCCGGTGGTCAACACCGATGCTTCCCTAAATGAGCTGATTCAAGCACAGCCGGAAAAATTCGGTTTACGGCCGGGAGAAGTTTATCCTTTGATTATTTCTTTTACCGCTTGTGATGAAAACTTGAGTATCCAAGTCCATCCAACCGATGACTATGCCAAACAGCATGAAAACAAGCCTTATGGCAAAAGCGAAGCGTGGTATTTTATCACCCCACCAGAGGAAGGCTGGATTTACGCCGAACAACTAACAGATAATAAAGTAGCGATACAAGAAGCAGTCAAGGAAAATCATTACCAAAAAGTACTACAGGAATATCCAACTGAACAGAATGATCTGATTTATATTCCCTCCGGCACAATTCATGCGTTGACAAAAGGCTCATTAGTCTATGAAATCCAACAATCCACCGATATCACTTATCGTTTTTACGATTACGAGCGGACGGATAAAAATGGTGATAAACGCGAGCTACATGTGAATCAGGCAATCGAAACCTTGATTCCCGAGCAAAAGGTGGAAAAGAAATCCTTTGAAATTGGCACAACTGCCCAACAGCGGGAATTTACTATTCAACATTTGGAAGTAAGCGGTCCAATTGAGAATTCAGCTAACATCGCCAGTGTGTTAACCATCCTTTCTGGAGAATTAATTTTAGCCGATTATGTCTGTACTCCTGGCCAAAGTCTGTTGCTGATGCCAGGGGAAGAAGCGATTCTACCAGGAAAAGCCGAGTGTGTCTTAGCGACGCCTATCCCTTATTGGTGGTAATAGTTGAGGGATCTAATCTATGCTATAATAGAGGTAATTTATTGAGGAGCAGATGATCAATGAGTATCCCTTTACACAAAAAAATTCGCAAAGATCTGTTACAAAAAATTAAATCCGGCGAATATGCCGAAAACGAGATCATCCCAACGGAATTAGAGTTAGCCGATATATATGGTGTCAGCAGACCGACGATTCGACAGGCGGTCCAATCCCTAGTAAATGATGGCTATTTGGAAAAACGCAAAAAACGCGGAACAGTGGTCACGAAACCAAAGTTCCAGCAGGAATTCACCCATGTAATCGAAAGCTTTGATTCTGAGATGAACCGTAAAGGTCTCGCACCAATGACGAAGATATTAGCTTTCAATGTGGTTAAAGCCAATGAAGAAGTAGCAGAAAACCTTAAACTAAAAAAGGGTGAGCAGGTCTACAAGCTGATTCGTTTGCGCTATGCCGAGGACAAGCCAGTAGTTTTGGTTACCAGCTATATCCCATATCGCCTATTTCCTAACTTTCAGGAGATTGATTTTACTACAGAAAAGTTGTATAAAGCCTTAGAAGAAGCTGGCTATCCGGTTACAGCGGTTGCCCGTAAGCTAGAGGTTATCAAATCCGATGAAACCACCAGTGATTTGCTGGATATTGAAATTGATGAGCCACTGTTCTATTTCCACACGCAAGGTTTTGCACAGGGGCGAGTTCCGGTGGAGTACTCCATTTCAAAATACCGTGGTGATTTGAATTACTTTGTGTTTGAGTTGTCGCAGTAATAACGGCTGAAAAAGACTTCTATTTAGATTTTTCTAGAATGAAGTCTTTTTATTTTCCAATTAGTTGAAGGCGCTTTAATAATTAGTTAATGAACTCTATGGAAAAGAGCATCGAATGAATTTCATAGATAAAGAAAAGTATCATGCGTATTGACCTTTCTGCCGAAAACGTTTACCATAAAAGACGGATAGTGACTAGTGCGACTAGGCTAAACCTGTTAAGAATCAGCTTCGATGGAGGCTTTTTTCTTAACGGGTTTTTTCAATGAAATAATTTGATTAGCCTGTTACAACGGGGGATTCGCCAAGTCCTTCTGATAAATTAATTGAGGTGGGAAAATGGGAAAATTAATTTTTTTAGACGTGGATGGAACATTATGTAATGACGCTGGAGTGATTCCAGAAAGTGCCAAGGAGGCAATTCAACAAGCAGCGGCAAACGGCCACCAATTCTTTTTGTGTACCGGACGCTCCAAAGCAGAGATTACGCAAGAAGCGCTGGATTTGCCATTGAAAGGAATAATTGGTGCTGGTGGTGGTTATTGTGAAGTTGATGGAGAAGTTATTTTACACAAAGTATTTGATCCCGAGGAATTGAAACGACTGATTGCTTTTCTAGAAGAAAATCAGATCGACTACTATTTGGAGTCTAATCAAGGCTTATTTGCCAGCGAAAAACTGAGAGAAACCTTGACCAACTTAACCTTAGACGGTTTGTCGGCTGACAGTGAAGAAGGGCAGGCTCGTTTAGGGAAAATTCAGTGGTTTATGGATTTGTTAATCGAAGACCAAAATCGAATCGATTATGCCGATGTCAACAAAGTATCCTTTGTGAATCACTCGATTCCTTACGAAAAAATCGACGAAAAATATAATGGCGCTTTCCAAATGATGCGCAGTACAGTTCCAGCTTTCGGACCGGACAGTGGTGAAATTGGGATCAAAGACATCCATAAGCAAAGTGCAATCGAAGCAGTATTAGCGCATTTAGATAGAGCCAAAGCAGAAACAATGGCTTTTGGAGATGGACACAATGATGTGGAAATGTTTGCGGCAGTCGAGATAGGAATTGCAATGGGAAATGCTCGCGAGGAATTATTAGCAGTGGCTGATGAAGTGACAGCAACACCTGATGAAAATGGGATTTCTTTATCGCTTAAGAAACATAATTTGTACTAAAAAGAATGATGGTTTGTAATAATAGCATGGCTAGCAGGAAGAAAACCTGCTCCATGCTATTATTTTTTGGTGTAATCAGTAAAGGGACAATGATATAATTAAAGAAATATTTCATGTTTATCAAAGAATGTGTTGAAAAGTAAAAAGAGGAGATTAGGGTATGGAGAAAAGGAAGAATTACTTGCGATGGGGAATTATGCTGGTAGTATCACTTTTTTTATTTGGTGCTTGTGACAGTAGTGAGAAGTATAACGATGCCGATGAGTATGTAAAAAGTATGCTAGATGCGCAAATCAAGGGTGATTTCGAAAAATATGTTGAAATGACCGATGCCACTCAAAAAGAAGCTGAAGTCATGTACGAGGAAGCCATTGAGGCGCAGATGCAATCTTTGGCAGGCAGAATAGTTTCAGACGAATTGACTGAAAAGTATCGTGAATTGTTTAAAAACATACTTCAGCAAACTAAATACGAAGTTGGAGAAGCAGAAGAAGTCGATGCAGATAGCGTTATTGTGCCAATAGAAGTAGAAACTTTGCAGATGTACGTGGGTGTTGATGATGCATTAGCGGTATATCATGAACAGTTGATGTCGGAGATAGATACTCAATTAAACCAGACAGGCACAGGGTTAAGTGAAGCTGAATACTCAGAAAAATTTCACCAGCGTATGTACGAGTTGCTAAAGGAGCGAGTGGAAAATCCAACTTATGGCGAAAAGATAACGTTTGAAGTCAAAGTGAGTAAAAATGATGAGGAGCTATATGAAGCGGATCATTTAGAACTCAAAAAAGTTGGCGATAATTTAATCGACAAGTTTACACCTGCCGCTTAAAAAGAAAGATAGTTACGAAACGAGTTAAAAGTTTCGTAGCTATCTTTTCTGTGTTTGTCATGCAAATTTATAGAACTAGTTGAAGAATCTTTTTCTTAGTTAGACTTTGTCGGGTTTAAATGAGTATTTTGCAAAAATGAAGCTGATAACCAGTAGCATAATCAACAACAACAAGGACAACAAATAATCAACCGGTTGTACCGACAGCGTGGCTAAATATCCATTTTGCAACCAAGCAAAGGGATTGATCAAACTGATCCCACGGACTAAGATCGGAGCTGTTTCTAAATGAAAAACTAGAGGGCTGAAAATAGCCATTGGCAACAGAACTAGATTAGAAACAATGCTGAGTTGTCCTTCATTCTTAGGGATCGCTGACAAGGCAAATCCTAGCAGTGAAAAGATAGCGGCCCCTAAGAAAAACAAAGGTAAAAACAAAACAACTTGAAATCCTGTCAAATTCAGATCAAACAAGAAGTTTTCGACTAACAATAAGATGGTGGATACCACACAAGCGACCAGCGTTTGGCTAATTGTTATCGCTCCTAGGTAGCGCCATAATGAAAAAGGTGTGATTCGCAGTAGGTCAAATATGCCACGTTTACGTTGGGCATATATATAGAAGGAATTTGTTGTGCAGCAATAGAAAAATAATGCCACACTTAAAATTCCAAATAGAATACCAATACTCAACTTTACGTCAAAGTATTTCATGCCGATTAATGCCGCCAGCGGTAAAAGAATCGACCAAAAAAGTAAATAAAAATCCTTCAAATTTTTTCTTAAGGTAATCGTTATAATATTAGACATAGTTTTGCTCCTTTGCTGTGACTAAATAAAACAATTCTTCTAAATCTTGAACCTGGTACTCAGCCAGTAATTTTTCAGGCGCGCCATCGGTCAAAATACGTCCTTGATCCATAATAATGATCCGATCCGCAATATTACGGACTTCCAGCATGTCATGTGAAGAAAATAGAATAGTTTTCCCTGCTTTTTTCAATTGCTTGATCATCTGCTGCACTTCACGTTGCCCACCGGGATCAAGACCCGCTGAAGGCTCATCCAAAATAATTAGTTCTGGATCGTGTAAGGTGGTGATTGCCAAAGCCAGCCGTTTTTGCTGTCCCAAGGATAATTTGGTAGCAACTGTTTCAGAGGCGTCAGCTAAATGATAGCTTTCCAGAATTTCCACTAATTTCTGGTTAGAAAGAGTAGCTGCATAAAAGGTTCGAAACAGCTTTAAGTTTTCTAAGACCGTATAGCCTTCAAAAAATGGAGTCGATTGCAGTTGCACCCCAATTTGTTTGTTAAATTCGCTGCTCCAGCGAGTGATTTTTCCCTCTTCAGGCTGTGTAATCCCCAAAAGCATCCGGATTGTCGTTGTTTTACCGGCGCCGTTGGTTCCTACTAAAGCAATCACTTCATTTTGATTGATAGCGAAATGAATATCCTGTACGATCTTACGTTTCTTCAGCAGCTTGGTGACATTTTCAAATTTTATTAAATTCATATCTATTCTCCTTTGTATATTCAACTTTGACTATATAGCTAAAAATGAAAGCCACTTGCATGGCTTCATTGTTTTTCGATAATGGTGATGGTTTGTTCAATCAGTCGGATTTGAGATTCAATGGTTTCAAACATGTGATCAAAGACGACTTTAGAAAGCGCCGGAATTTCTCCTTGCATAGCATTTTCCTTAGCAATCAAGCCTTGCTTCACTTCAATAATTTCTTTTTGCAGCTTGGCTTTATGATCCTTCAGTGCTTGGACTGCTTCGTCTTTTGGTAATTGATGGGCTAAGCCGATTCCTGAGTATAACGAAGTAGGGTAGTTCACCTTTGGATCACCCAAGGCTTCTAAAATCAATTGGGCTTGGTATTGCTGGCCTGCTTTGGTAATTTTATAGATGGCTTTTTGACGATGCCCTTGATTTTCAATGGTGGCAACCTCAACATAGCCCGCTGCTTCTAATTTTTTCAAGGCATTATAAATGGAACCGGGTAAAGCGCCTGCCCAACGCTGGGAGTCGCTTTGTTCCAGCATTCCTTTGATCTCGTAGCCAGACATCGGCTGCATGCTCAATAAGGCTAAGACTAAAAGTTTTGTCATTTTAAAACTCCTTTGTATATTCAACGTTGACTATATGAATAGTATACTGTCTGCATAGAGGGTTGTCAATATAGAAATGAAGAAATATAAGTACAGTATATTGTACTTGTTGTGCAAAGGTGCTATATTAAGTGCAAGAGGGTGATTTGAATGCAAGCAACTAATTATTCGGACTTCCGAAAAAACATGAAAAGTTACATGGACATTGTTAGTGAGGATTTTGAACCGGTCATTGTCACGCGTAAGGATAATAAAAATGTGGTGATTCTTTCAGAGGCTGAGTACGAAAATTTGAAGGAAAACCAATATGTTTTAGGAAATCCTGCTAATAAAGCGTGGCTGGATGAGTCCAAGCGCCAGTTGGAAGCGGGACAAGGGAAGATCAAGGAATTAATCGAGGATGACGAATGAAAAAGGAATTCTCAGAAAATGCTTGGCAAGACTATCTTTATTGGCAAACTCAGGACCGAAAAACTTTAAAAAGAATCAATCAGCTGATTCGCAGTATTGAATCCACACCATTTAAAGGACTAGGAAAACCAGAACCCTTGCGCTTTGATTATTCTGGCTATTGGTCTCGGAGAATCAATCCAACCGATCGTCTGATTTATCGAGTAGAAGAAGACACGATTTATCTATTGGCTTGCCGAACTCACTACCAAAACTAAAGGAAGTACTTTTGCTGATTTCCGGGCAAAAGTACTTCCTTTTTAATCATCTTAATTTACGCAAAAGCTCCTATCAGCGCGACAATCATTAGCACTAAATAAAATAGAAAGCCTATAACATTTCGCGGATTCAATCCCCAACCTTGCCCAATGCCCATCCGCATAAATAGTTTCTTTTCACCAGTAGGCACGATGATAAAACTGATAATCAGTACGATAGCGACTGCTGCAAAACCAAATAAACCATAGATATTGATATTAGCAGGAATGATGTGCAGTCGACTGGCTATCAAAAAGATAAAATAGGCTGTGATTAACAAAGCTAAACCCGACAAATTCAAATTCTTCGTCTGTTTACTCATAAGAATGTTTCCACCTCTTTCAATGTCGGGATCGACGTTTGCCCACCCATACGCTCCACCGAAAGTGCCGCAGTCGCCGAAGCAAAAAGGACGATATCCCTTAAGTCTTTTCCTTGGTGCAAGCCATAAGCAAAGGCCCCGTGAAAAATATCGCCAGCCCCAGTTGTATCTACTGGTTTTGTTGGAAAAGCAGGTACATGATGGATAGTACCATCTTGCTTAAACACACTGCCGCGTTCTCCCAAAGTAACAACAATTTGATTAGGATTAAGATCTTCCAACTTCGTAAAAACCGCTTCAATAGTTTGCGGTTCATTGATGTCCAACGAAATTCCGCTGTATTGAAAAGCAAAAACTTCAGAACAAACTAAATAATCTACTGTTTGAAAAAGTGTATCGAGTTCCGGCTTATATGAGCCTGCATCAACCAAAGAGGTGGCTTTGGGATATTTTTGTAGTGCTTCCAACGAAATGTTTCGTTCATGACCGTCTACTAAAATAACTTTCGGTGGATCATGTGGCCAGTCAGGTGAGAATTCTGTTTCCTGAAGGGGCGCATTCCAAATGGTCCGATCGCCATTTATTTTGTTAACAACAATACAGCTAAGGCTCGTTTTTTGGTGGGGTTCTTGTCGAACATCGTTGGTATTCACACCGACTGCTGCCAGTGTCCGCAAAATTTCTTTACCAAATAAATCATTCCCCACACGAGCAATTAATGAAGTCTCTATACCCCACAAACCACACAAATAGGCAGCATTAGCCGCTGGGGCCCCCATACATTCATAACGATCGTAAACTTGGTACTTTTGATTTTCAACGATGGCATCCTCAGTAGGAAAAGTGATATCATAAACCGCCTGGCCAATACATAAAATACTCATAGGAAACCTCCTTAAAGGTTTGTCGAAGGATTAATATTTATCTGTTTTATACTATACATTTTACCACTTTCGAGTGTGAATAAATTAATTTAGTTTACACTGACAACGAAAAAAACTGCCCATCATTGATAGGCAGCGCACAAATTATTTAATTACCGTCACTGAAATTGGTGAATGCTTGACCATGTAAGAAGCACTCGTACCAAAATAACCTTTAATCCCATGGGTGGCTCTTGAACCAATTACTAATAGATCTGCCTCAGTTTGGGGAAGAATATTCTTAATAATCAACTCTGCGGGATCACCTTCGCCACTCATCAATTCCAAGTCCTCCACACCATGTGCTACCGCATACTTACGATATTCTTCTAGGCGACGGAGCAGTTCTTTTCGCTCTTGTGCCATAAATTGTTCATCCATCACTTCGTACACACTGAACTGATCAACTTCCAGAAAGGAGCAAATAACTAATTTTGCTCCTTCACGGTAGGCAAAATTTACCGCATATTTGAACGCCTTTTGAGCATTTTCCGAAGCATCGACTCCGGTAACAATACATTGGAACTTTTCAATGACTTCTTGATTTTCCATTATTGATTTCCTTCTTTCAGTAATGCCTCAACCCGTTTGTTTCCCTTATAAAGATCCCAAATCGTCCAGGCTAATAACAATAATACCAGTACAATGACTCCATAAGCAATCGAGTCAGCTAGTATCAATTGATTTGCTGAAGCATGGTCCCCGAAGAAGCCCTCGATTTGTCCCGGTAAACCAATCAGGTTCAAATAAGTCAAACCGATTACTGAAATCCAACCTAAAATTTTAACGACTAGATTATTTTTAAAGCGATCGCCCATTTCAGCCTGACTGTTTGTCATCATCAACAGCGGAATCATCGAAAAGGGTAAAGCGAAGGCTAAAAAGACTTGCGAGTTGTTCATTAAATTGTTCAAGGCTTCATGTTCTTCTAGGGTTCCTTTTCCGCTAGTAACTACTACGCAGACCAATACTGGAACAACTGAAATCAACCGAGTTACCAATCTCCTTAACCAAATAGGCATTCGCATGTGGATGAAGCCTTCCATGATCACTTGTCCAGTCAAAGTTCCGGTGATCGTGGAGTTTTGACCGGAAGCCAACAAAGCAACTGCGAATAAGGTAGACAATAAACCAGATTTTGCCACACTGACTAAAATCCCATTACTCATAGTAGCCGGATCGGATAAAGCTTGGTACAAACCGAAGAAGGAAGGATCCTTCACTGCGCCAGTTTTAAATACGGCGACCCCCATGATCAGCAACAATGCATTAACGAAGAAAGCTAGTGTTAATTGAATATTAGAGTCCCAAGTGGTAAAACGTACAGCTTCAGCTACTCGCTCTTCATTCGTATGATCAACTTTACGAGTTTGAGATACTGCCGAATGTAAGTATAGGTTATGAGGCATCACAGTTGCCCCTATAATTCCCAACGCGCCAGTCAAAGGCGTTTGCCCGCCGATCGCCGGTTCGTTAGCAAATGTTTCGCTGTTTGGAATAAAACCTTTGAACACTTCTCCCCAAGATGGGTTAGATAGAGCGACCTGATAGATAAAAACGAACAAAATTACAAAGATTAAACAGACAACAATGGCTTCAATTTTCCGAAAACCAATTTTGGTCAATAATAATAGAAGCAACACATCAAAAACAGTTATGAACACCGCAATCGCCAGCGGAATGTTAAACAGCAAATATAAAGCGATCGCTGCCCCAATAACCTCGGCAATATCCGTCGCCATGATGGCAAGCTCAGTCAATATCCAAAGTACAATCCCCAGCTTTTTACTCGTCCGAGCACGAATTGCTTGAGCCAAATCCATTTGGGTAACAATCCCCAGTTTTGCGGCCATATATTGTAACAGCATCGCAATCAGACTGGACATCAAAATCACCGACATCAGCAAATATTGAAAGTTTTGACCACCAGTAATAGAAGTCGACCAATTCCCAGGGTCCATATATCCAACAGCGACTAACGCACCTGGCCCCGAGTAAGCAAATAGCGTTTTCCAAAAGCCCTTTCCTTGAGGAACAGTGACTGTTCCATTGATTTCTTCCAATGACGGTCCGTTCGCATGATTTAACAATTTATTTTTATGGGCTTGATGATTACTCAAGTGAATCCCACCTTTCTATTCTCTCAATCCGATTCTATATTACTCCTAAATAAGGTAAAACGAAAGCGAAAAGTATGGCGCACCTAATTTAAAGGTATTTCACTTATTTAAGTTTAGTAAGATAGAAGAAATTGAATGTGTAAACCAGACTTACTAGTGATATTGAACGAGAAATAGCAATCAGGGGAGTTAAATAGTTGGTGAAGAACTGATTGTACGACGAAAATAAGACCGAAATACCGCATTCTTAAAAATATGCTACACATATTACATGCAGTAAATAGCATAAAACTAGCCTATCACCCAATCCACCACAAGAAAAAGCAACCACAAGAAATCGATAGCCACTTTTGGTTAGCAGATAAAAAATTAGGATTAAACAATCATAAAAATAATAAGCAACTATCCGCAAATAAACTAGCTCCCCTAGAGATGAATAGGTCACAACCTTGCTATTTAGTGATGAAATCAGGCATTTACTCTACTAGATAATCTGATTGAATCGTTTTCCATGACAAGATTTCCGAAATTTAAAGTAGCTCTCACTAGCTCATTTTTCTAAAATCTGCGTTCTGATCCCGTTCTTAAAAATTCCTTTAACAAATTTCACTAAAAAAAAAGCAAGATTATACAAAGTTGGTAGGGGGATTTCTTTTATAGTATGGATAGTCAAATACAAGGAGGAATTACAATGAAGATTTCAAGTAACGGAGCATTCAAGCAAGGACTTAACTCGATCATCTCTGAAGAAAAAAATCCTGAAATGATGGGGATGAATTATGATGTGCTTGCTGGTAAAAAGAATGACGAATACACTACCAACCTAGACAAGGAAGTCGTTTTTGTATTGTTATTCGGGAAAATTATTTTTGAATGGAACGACGAAAAGGTGGAAGTTGAAAGAGAAAGCTGTTTCCACAATAATCCTATCGTTCTAAATGTACCAAGAAATACCGCAGTAAAAATTACGGTTTTATCAGACACTGCTGAAGTAGGGATTGCATCTACTGATAACGAAAATAATTTTGAAGCGATGCTTTTTGGCAATGAAGATCTGTTATGTGCCAATGAAGAACGTGGTGCAGGAACATTAAACGAATGCTCCACTCGTTTGGTTCGAACATTCTTTGACCGCAGCAATCGTCCAATGACGAATTTCTTCTTAGGTGAAGTAGTCAGCTTCCCAGGAAAATGGTCATCTTATCCACCACATACTCATATTGAACCAGAGATTTATTTTTACAAATTCTTGCCAGAAAATGGCTATGGATTCGCAGAAAATGGCGATGATGTTTACAAAGTTACTCACAATGATTTAACGACTATGCCTAGAAATGTCCGTCACTCTCAAGCAACTGCACCAGGCTATGCCGAATATTACTTATGGATTATCCGTTTACGAGACGATCAAGCAATGGTTACTACAGTGGTTCCTGAACATGAATGGACTGCTGATCCTGATGCAAAATTCTTCCCAAATATTTAGCGATAACTAAGAAATTTATTTCTTGTTATATATACTCCCATCCACCATTCAAACAAAAAAAACGTCCAACTTTTGCTGTTAAATACATGGATGGGAGTTTCTGAAAGGAGATTCTCATGGAATTTAAAGTGAAACCAACTATCCACAGTTATGATTCTTTAGTGGAGTTTATTAACGACAAAAAACTAGGTGATAAGGACCTGATTATTACCAATGAATATATAATTGCTTCTCACATTTCAACAGATCAATTAACCTGTGATGTATTATTCCAAGAAAAATATGGCACCGGAGAACCAAATGATGCCATGATCGATGCGATGTTGGCTGAAGTGAAAAAGAAAGAATACAACCGGATTATCGCAATTGGTGGGGGAACCATCATTGATATTTCTAAATTATTTGTTTTTGAAAGCAACTATTCTTGTGAAGAAATTTTTGCTCAAGGGGTAAATTTACCGAAGGTTCGCGAATTGCTGATTTTACCAACCACTTGTGGAACCGGAAGCGAAGTAACCAATATCTCTATTACAGAATTCAAGCAAAAGAAAACCAAGATCGGCTTGGCAGTGGAACAAATGTACGCGGATGAAGCAATTTTAATTGGTAGCTTACTTTCGACGATTCCATTTCCTGTTTTCGCTACTAGTTCAATTGATGCGTTAATTCATGCGATTGAATCCTATGTTTCACCAAAAGCAAGTCGGTTTACTCGAGCGATGGGACGTGAAGCGATTGAAATTATTATTCGTGGGTACCAAGAAATTACGAGTAAAGCGACGATTGAAGTGCCTAAGGATTTACAGCACTTTTTAGAAGCCAGTTGTATGGCAGGGATTGCATTTGGTAATGCTGGCTGTGCTGCGGTACATGCCTTGTCTTATCCAATCGGGGCGATTTATCACGTACCTCATGGCAAAGCAAACTACTTAGTATTCAATGCAGTCTATCAAAAATACTTAGAATTAGGTGCCGATTTGACGCCACTAGAAGAAGTGATTCAGCAATTATTTGATTGTTCGAAAGAGGAAGTTTGGCAAGAACTGACCAAACTAATCGATAAACTGCTTCCCCGTGAGAAATTGAACACTTTGGGCATCGGTGAAAAAGAGGCAAGAGACATGTCACAGTCGGTTATCGCAAATCAACAACGCTTATTAGTAAATAACCCAATTCCATTGAGTGAAGAAGACATTTACCAAGTGTATCTGGAATGCTTATAACACCAACGAGGAGATTGATTTATGAAGACAAAAGAAGAATACATTGAAAGTCTAAAAGAAAAAAATATGGATGTTTATGTAATGGGAGAAAAAGTTGAAGATACGATCAACCATCCTATTATTGCTCCTTCCCTTAATTCAGTTGCTCTTACCTATGAATTAGCAGAAGACGAAGAGTATGAAGAATTAATGACAGCTACGTCATCATTAACTGGGAAAAAGATCAATCGCTTTACCCATCTTCATCAAAGTACCGATGACCTAGTTAAAAAAGTAAAAATGCAACGGATGTTAGGTCAAAAAACCGCTTCTTGTTTCCAACGTTGTGTGGGCATGGACGCAGCGAATGCGGTCTTTTCAACTACTTTTGAATGTGACGAAAAACATGGAACAAACTACCATGAACGCTTTAGAAAATATTGGACCTTAGTTCAAGAAAACGACTGGGTAGTCGATGGCGCCATGACTGATCCAAAAGGCGATCGTGGGAAATCACCTTCTCAGCAATCTGATCCCGACATGTATCTTAGAATTGTCGAACGAAGAGAAGACGGTATTGTTGTCAGAGGGGCAAAAGCTCACCAAACAGGAATGGTCAACTCTCATGAAGTAATGGTAATGCCAACGGTAGCAATGCGTGAAGAAGACAAAGATTATGCGGTAGCATTCTCTGTTTCAGTCGACACCCCTGGAATTTTCATGATATATGGTCGCCAAAGCTGTGATACTCGCAAGCTTGAAAAAGATGCAGATATTGATTTAGGAAACAAAAACTATGGCGGACATGAAGCATTAGTTATTTTTGAAGATGTGTTTGTGCCAAATGATCGAATTTTCATGGCTGGGGAATATGACTTTTCTGGCATGCTAGTGGAACGTTTTGCTTCTTATCACCGACAAAGCTATGGCGGTTGTAAGTGTGGTGTTGGTGATGTGTTGATCGGTGCTACGGCGGTTTCAGCAGAATACAATGGTGTTCAAAAAGCTAGCCACATAAAAGATAAATTAATTGAGATGAATCACTTAAACGAAACGATTTATTCTTGTGGGATTGCATGTTCTTGCCAAGGCAAGAAACTGCCAGCCGGAAATTACTATGTCGACACTCTTTTAGCGAATGTATGTAAGCAAAATGTTACCCGTTTCCCTTATGAAATCACTCGTCTGGCTGAGGATATTGCCGGAGGCTTGATGGTTACTTTACCAAGTGAAATGGATTATAACAATCCAGAATTACGTGCATACATTGATAAATACCTAAAAGGTGTGGACGAAATTTCAACTGAAGACAGAATGCGGATCCTGCGCTTAATTGAAAATATTACACTAGGAACTGCAGCAGTCGGCTATCGTACAGAGTCAATGCATGGTGCTGGCTCACCACAGGCTCAGCGGATAATGATTGCGCGTCAAGCGAATATGGAAGAGAAAAAAGAGCAGGCGAAAAAGATCGCCGGCATTAAGAAAAAAAAATAGATTTGTGACTAAAAAATATGAATCGTAGACAGGATGAGGATGCTGGGCGCAAGTCTTTGCGCTCGGTATCTAAAGAAAAGGAGTTGTCTAAATGCAAGAACTGGACCTTGATTATGTATCAGCAGATGAGGCACTCCGCAGCGTGAAGAATAATGATCGAATTGTAATTGGTCATGCGTGTGGAGAACCGCAAGCGCTTACTAGCGCTTTAAAGCGTCGGCTGCCCGAATTATGTGGAATTGAAACCTATACAATGATCGGTATGGGTGAAAGTGCCTATTGTTTACCCGAAGCACAAGGGCATGTACAGCATAAATCATTGTTTGTCGGAGGAAGTGAAAGAAAAGCAGTAGCAGACGGAAGAGCCGAATACATTCCTTGCTACTTTTCAAAAATACCAGTGCTTTTTGAAGAAGAACAAATACAGGTGGATGTGGCTCTTGTTCAAGTGTCGATGCCTGATAAGCATGGCTACGTAAGCTTTGGTGTATCGGTCGATTATACGTCCACTGCGGCCAAAAAAGCGAAAATAAAAATTGCTCAAGTAAACAAACATATGCCAAGAACGCACGGTGCCTGTTTCATGCATGTTTCCGAATTTGACTACTTGGTTCGCAAAGATATCCCATTAATTGAACTGGGAGCGCCAGAGCTCAGCGACACGGATCGGAAAATCGGTGAGAATTGTGCCTCATTAATTAAAGACGGCGCAACGCTGCAGTTGGGAATCGGGGCATTACCTGATGCTGTTTTGAAAAGTTTAACCGATAAGAAGGATTTAGGTATTCACACAGAAATGTTTTCAGATGGTGTGATGGAGTTAATGAAGGCTGGTGTAATTAACAACAAGAAAAAGACTCTGCATCATAATCAAGTGGTAGCAACCTTTATTATGGGCAGTGAGGAGTTGTACGATTATATTGATGATAATCCTAATATTTATATGGCACCTGCCTCTTACGTAAATGATCCATATGTCATTGCCCAAAACGATAATATGGTTTCCATTAACTCTTGTGTTCAAATTGACTTGACTGGCCAAGTATGTGCAGAAAGTATTGGCTTACGGCAAATTTCTGGTGTGGGTGGCCAAGTAGACTTTATGCGGGGCTGCAGTCTTTCTAGAAATGGCGTACCAATCATTGCGATGGAATCAGCTATGAAAAACGGCACGGTTTCGAAAATTGTTCCCTTCTTAAATGAAGGAGCTGCCGTTACTACCAATCGTAACGATGTAGCCATTGTTGTAACTGAATACGGAATTGCCGATTTGAGAGGGAAATCGCTTAAAGAACGGGCTCGCCTTCTTATTGAGATCGCCCATCCAAACTTCCGTTCACAATTAAGAGAAGAGTGGGAACGGCGCTTTAAAGAAAGTTATTCCCGCTTAATCGTCGTTCAAGGAACTAGCTCAAAATAGTTTGTATCACTTAAAGAAATAAGGTTCCTAGGGTAAGCCGAAGACAAAAACCCTAAATACATGATGCAAGGATGAAAAAGATGAATAAGAAAGCTTTTGCTACACAAATTCGGATCGAAACACTAAAAGCCTTAAAAGGATTAGGTTTCGGTCATGTCGGCGGCGCTATGTCGGCGACTGATTTGCTGGCAGTATTATATGGTGAAGAAATGCAGATCGACCCTAAAACACCTGCTTGGACTGGTCGCGACTACTTCGTGATGTCCAAAGGCCATGCAGGCCCTGCTCTGTATGCAACATTGGCATTAAAAGGCTATTTTCCAATGGAAGAATTAGCAACAATTAACACGAATGGTACGAGATTGCCAAGCCATTGTGACCGAAATAATACGCCAGGAATTGACATGAGTACGGGGTCTTTAGGCCAAGGAATGTCCACTGCGATCGGTATTGCGCATGGACTAAAAATGCAAGGTCGGAACAACTATACGTATTTATTAATTGGTGACGGCGAATGTGACGAAGGACAAATTTGGGAAGGCGCACTATATGCCCCTCAACATAAATTAGATCACTTGATTGCTTTTGTCGATTATAACAAGCAACAGCTGGACGGATACACTGCTGATATTTTAGATTTAGGTGACTTGAAACAAAAATTTGAAGATTTTGGCTGGTATGCTCTTTCGATTGATGGTCACGATGTGGAAGCAATTTCTGAAGCTATTAAAGCTGGGAAAGCTCAAACCGGCAAACCGACCATGGTCATTTTGAATACCAATAAAGGTGAAGGCTGTACCTTTGCTGAAGGAGTTTTGTATAACCATCACATGACATTTACGCAAGAGCAATGCGAGGAAGCTATTCAAAACTTAGAAAAACAACTGAAAGCAGAGGTGCATTAAAATGAGTTACAACGTAGTAAAAACGAGAAAATTAGAAGAAAAAGCGATGCGGGATGTTTATGCCGCTACATTGGCTGAGCTAGCCAGAGTAGATGAACGAGTGGTTTCTCTAGATGCCGATTTAATGAACTCAGTTGGGCTAGTACCTGTTCAAAAAGAGTTCCCAGATCGGGTGATTGATTGTGGGATTCAAGAAGCGAATATGTTTGGTGCGGCAGCTGGTATGTCAGCAGTCGGTATGATTCCATTTGTCCATACCTTTGCTTGTTTTGCGACTCGCCGGATTGCTGACCAAGTATTTGTTTCTGGTGCTTTTGCTCAAGCCAATGTTCGACTTATTGGTAGTGATCCAGGTGTAACAGCGGCTTTTAATGGGGCTACTCATATGCCTTTTGAAGATATTGGAATCATGCGGGGAATTCCGACAGTAACAGTAATTGAACCGACTGATTCTGTGATGTTGGAAGACATCGTTCGACAAACTAAAGAACAAGAAGGCATTTTCTATATTCGTATGTCGCGTAAAAATGCGATTCAAGTGTATGAAGAAAAATCTACTTTTGAAATCGGTAAAGCTGCAATGGTTAAAGAAGGGACAGATGTCACCATTTTTGCTTCAGGAATTAGTGTCGCCGACTCTTTAGATGCAGCGGATGCTTTAGCTAAAGAAGGAATTTCAGCGGAAGTGGTCAATATCTTCACCATCAAACCAATCGATGTGGAAGGCATTGTAAAATCTGCAAGTAAAACAGGTGCGGTAGTCACTGCAGAAAACCATAATATCATAAACGGGTTAGGCAGTGCCGTGGCTGAAGTATTAGGCGAACATTGTCCCGTACCAATGGAACGAATCGGCGTAAAAGATCGTTTTGGCGAAGTAGGCTCCGTAGACTACTTGAAGAAAACCATGGAAATTACAGCAGAAGATATTGCGAAAAAAGCGAAAAAAGCAATCGCTAGAAAAGCAGAGCAACGCCTATGATCAATGCATATATTTTAGGAGCAAATCGTACAGCAGTTGGAACATTTTGCGGCTCTTTACGCAATACTAGTGCAGTTGATCTTGGTGTAAAAGTTGTAGAAGAAACGATCAGAAGAAGTCACGTAAACGTCAATGACATCGATCAAATTATTATGGGAAATGTGTTGCAAGCCGGATTAGGACAAAATCCGGCAAGGCAAATTGGGCTGCTTTCTTCGATTCCATTAGAAGTTCCCGCAGTGACGATCAATAAAGTGTGTGGTTCAGGGCTAAACACAGTCTCACTTTCTCGTTTGTTGCTTGGTAGTGGTGAGGCAGAAGTTATCTTGGCTGGGGGCGTTGAAAATATGTCTAGGGCCCCCCGCTATGTCTCAAATACACGAGATGGTAAAAAACTAGGTGATTTAGAGCTTATTGACGGCGTGCTGCGGGACGGTTTGGAAGATGCCATCGATGGCTATTCAATGGGAATTACCGCGGAAAACATTGCTAAAAAGTTCAATATTTCCCGAGAAGAACAAGACGAATACGCCTACCATTCTAATATGAAAGCAGACAAAGCGATTAAAGCTGGAAAATTCAAAAATGAGATTATCCCTATTTCTATTAAGGTAGGTCGAAAAGAAGAGGAATTCTTAATTGATGAGCATGTACGAGGAAATACTTCCTTGCAAAAACTAGCAAGTTTAGATTCCGCCTTCAAGCGAAATGGAACAGTAACTGCCGGAAATAGTTCAGGAATCAATGACGGGGCAGCATCCTTTGTTATCGTATCAGAGAACTACGTCCGCGAAAATAATCTCAAACCAATCGCTAAAATTGTCACCTCAGCATCAGTGGGGGTTGACCCAAGTATGATGGGGTTAGGTCCGATCTATGCTTCTAAAATGGCCCTAAAGAAAGCCAATTTAAGTGTTGAAGCCATTGATTGTTGGGAAATAAATGAAGCTTTTGCTGCTCAGGCGATTGCTTCAATTGCTCAGCTAAAGCTTGATCCTAACAAAGTCAATGTCAATGGTGGAGCGATTGCTTTGGGACATCCGATCGGTGCTTCCGGAGCAAGAATTGTTGTTTCTCTATTGAGAGAAATGCGCCGCGAAAACATGCAATATGGCTGTGCTTCACTATGTATCGGCGGCGGTATGGGTGAAACAGTAATCTTCGAAAGAGACGAATTATGTAGGTAATGTTGGAGGCTAGGAACCGATGAACTATATAGAATTTAAAAAAGAAAAACATGTAGCAACAATCCTTTTAAATCGACCGAAGCAAATGAATGCTATCAATACGGACATGTTGAAAAAAATTGATGAAGCATTAGATGAGATTCACAGAGACAAAACAATTCGCTGTGTTCTTATCAAAAGCCTTGTACCGAAGATCTTTGCAGCAGGAGCAGATATCGAACAGCTGGCAGTTTTTAGCAAAGAGGAAGCTTATGCCTTTTCGAAGCTAGGACAAGAAGTGTTAAACAAGCTGGCGAATTTAAGAGTTCCTAGTATTGCTCAAGTTGAAGGAGCAGCACTAGGGGGCGGAACAGAACTCGCTTTAGCCTGTGATATTCGTATTGCTACGGAAAAAGCTAAATTTGCTTTGCCAGAGACAAGCTTAGGGCTAATTCCAGGCTGGGGAGGCACCCAACGATTAATGAAAGCTGTCGGTTATTCCGAAGCAATTTTGATTATGTCAACGGGTAAGCGGATTAGCAGTGATGAAGCTTATCGGATCGGTTTAATTAATAAGCAATGTTCAGCAGAAGATATTGCTGAAGAAACGGAACAAATTATAACGGCTATTACAAACTCTGCCCCTTTTGGCGTTGAATTTACCAAATATGTGGCATTAAGTTCAGGCAGAGAGTCTCTTTATCAAGGATTGCAGATGGAAAGAGAATTTTTTGCCAAAACCTTTGTGACTAGAGATTGTAACAATGGACTGAGAGCCTTTTTGGGAAAGACAAGCTATACGTACAGGAGGGAATAATTTGAATAAAGTAGCAGTAGTCGGAGCAGGAACGATGGGACTGAAGATTGCTCAAGCGATCGCTAAAGCAGATATTGAAGTTACGTTACACGACGCCAAAGAAGGAGTAGCCAATCAGGCAGTTGATCGGCTAGAAAAAGAACTTCATTATCTTGTCGGCAAAGGAAAGATTACTCAAGAGGAAATGAATACAACTACGCAACGGATTCAACCAGCTACGATGGATAAAATAAGTAAAGCTGATGTAGTGATTGAAGCAATATTCGAAAATCCACAAGTCAAAAAGGACTTATTTGTAGAAATTGAAAAAATGGTTTCAACTGAAACGATTATTGCTACCAATACCTCATCCCTTTCCATCACTGAATTGGCTTCGGTTTTGACAGATCCAACACGTTTTATTGGTATTCACTTCTTTAATCCAGCAGATCGTATGCAATTAATCGAATTGATAAAAGGTGAATTCACCTCAGAAGCAACGCTGAAAAAGGCTCGATCCTTTAGTGAAAGAATCAATAAGATTCCGGTAGAAGTAGTGGAGAGTCCAGGATTTATTGTTAACCGTCTGTTAATTCCAATGATCAATGAGGCAATATTTATCTTGGATGAAGGGATTGCCACCGCAGAAGATATTGATAAAGCCATGAAACTCGGAAGCAACCATCCAATCGGACCGTTGGCACTTGCAGATCTGATTGGACTGGATGTTGTACTTTCTATTATGGAGGTACTCTTAACTGAAACAAATGATTCGAAATATCGACCAGCATTATTATTGAAGAAAAAAGTCAGAGCAGGACAGTTAGGAAGAAAGACTAGTCAAGGCTTCTATCAGTACCCATTAAAATAGTATATGAGGTGTGGGATGAATAGGAAAACTTTCTACATTTGGGTGATCGGTTTATTGATCCCGATTGCTTTTCAAAACGTGATTACCTACAGCTCAGGGTTAGCAGATAATCTAATGCTAGGATCCTATAATGAATATTCGATGGGTGCTGTCTCGGTAGCAAATCAAATTCAGTATTTAATTCAAATGGTCATTTTAGCAATTGGAGAAGGGGCAGTGATTTTGTGTTCTCGCTTTTGGGGAACGAAAAACTATGGGCAAATAAAAACTGTATTTCGTTTTGTTTTGAAACTCTCCTTTGTTTTTTCGGTCTTCATTTTTGGAGTGACTTTTTTCTTTGCCAGAACTATCATGGGCTTTTTCACTACCGAAGACATGATCATTCAAGAAGGGATTCGGTATCTGCAAATTGTCAGTTTTTCTTATTTTTTTTATTGCATTTCCAACACGATTTTAGCAGTCCTACGAAGTATAGAGGTAGTAAACATCGGCTTTATGATTTCATTATTTTCCCTGTCGATTGATGTGACTTTAAATTATGCCTTCATTTTTGGTAAATGGGGATTTCCGGAAATGGGCGTTGCCGGAGCGGCAGTAACAACTGTCTTAGGAAAAATGATTGAATTAGGTTTGTTGATCGTCTATCTAAGACATCGTCATCCGAATCTTTGTTTCAAATTAAAGGAACTCATGACTGGCAATCGCCAACTAATGAAGCCATATTTTACTAAAACCTACCCAATCCTGATTGGCAATTCGGTTTGGGGCATTGCACTAGCTAGTCAGACAGCGATCATCGGAATGATGGGGGTTCAAACCATCTCAGCAAACAGTATTGGTACAACGGTTTTCCAAATATTAACGGTATTCATTTATGCAGCGGCCAGCGTATCTAACGTAGTTACTAGTAAGACTATCGGACAAAAAGACTATCATTTGGTTAAAATATATGCTCGAAGGTTACAGGTGCTTTACCTTTTGCTAGGTGTCATCACTGGGTTGGCTATTTTCTGTTCGCGCTTTGTCATTTTAGATTTTTATCAAATTTCAAGTATGAGTGCTAAAATTGCTAACCAGTTTTTACTGGTACTGTCAGTTACCTCTATTGGAACAGCTTTTCAGATGGCTTGTTCTACCGGAATATTGCGAGGCGGTGGCGATACGCGTTTTGTTTTGATAACAGATTTATTTTTTATGTGGGTGATCGTGCTACCTCTTTCTTTCTTACTAGCCCGTGCTAGTGCAGCTCCTTGGTTGGTTTACTGCTGTTTGAAAAGTGATCAACTACTTAAAATACCTGTTTTTGCATGGCGGGTCAATCGTTTTAAATGGTTGAACAATGAAGCAAGACAGGAAGTGAAAGTGGCGCTGGGATCAAGCATTTCAGTTAATGAAGGAGAAGGATTTTATGAAAAAACAAAATAAGCAGCTGCCCTGCAGTTTCTCTTTAGTGAATAGCAGTAAACGAGTAATGAAAAAAAATATGAACACGTACGATTCGCTATTCGGTGGAGAGATACTGGCAGAAATGGACGATATAGCTTCTATGGCATTTTCCAAACATTCTAACTGCGGCTGTATGACTGCTTCAATGGATTATTTAAGTTTTGTTCATCCAGTGGCTGAGAATCATGTAATCACCACGAGTGCTTTTGTTAGTGGTGTGGGTAGTCAATCAGCAGAAGTTTTTGTCAAAGTAACTGGTGAAAGTTTAGTGGGTGAGAAACAAAATTATTTAGTCGCTTCCTGTTTTGTGACATTAGTCAAAATAAAAACAGATGAGGATAGCAATGATCTTCCAGAGGTGTTTCCAGAAACTGAAGAAGAGCAATTCATCTGTCAGGATTTTGAAAAACGAAAAGCGAAAAGAGCCTGTACTAGAAAAGTAATCAAAGAATTGCAAGAACAGTTGCAGAATGTGGGGACAAAAAATGAAATCGGCTGAAAAAACTATGCTCGAACAGATCAAGCAGTATGCTGAGACCACAATTCGCTTAGAAGCGAAAACCACTGATCAGGAACAAACATTTCCAAAGACAAGCTTCCAAGAGTTAGGAAAAATAGGCTTATATCGCAGTATTCTGTCAGTAGAAGATGGCGGTTTGGGTTATTCTCTTGAATTTTTTGCCGAAGCGGTTCAACTAATTGCGAAAAATTGCTCTAGTTTGGGTGTGATTGTTTCTACTCATGTACTATTAGTAACACTGACAATAGCTAAATATGGCAATAATCAACAAAAGCAAAGCTACTTGCCGCCATTAATGGAAGGCTCTTCCGTTGGGGCATTTGCTTTGACGGAAAAGCAAGCGGGATCGGATATTTCGGCATTGAAAACCAATTTTTTTGAAGAAGTAGACGGCTATCGAATAAATGGCGAAAAACGGTTCATTACCAACGCCCAACAGGCGGATCTTTTCATCGTATTTGCTAAGGATGCCCGAGTACCTTTTGCCACTTCGGCTTTTATTCTTGAGCGATCAACGAAGGGACTAGTAGTGAAAGAGCGAGAAAAAACGCTGGGCATTCGCGGGTCTTCTATTTCTAAACTGGTATTTGAGAATTGTTGCGTTTCTAAAAGTCAGGTACTTGGTGCATTGGAAAAAGGCGAAAAAATTGCCTTAAACAGTTTAATCTCTGGTAGAGTAGGAATCGCAGCCCAAGCAATTGGTATTGCAGATCGTGCTTTTGAAGAAGCTCTGAATTATACGAATCAAAGAGAGCAATTTGGCCGAAATATTTTGTCCTTTCAACACACTAAATTTTCACTAGCCAAAATGAAAACGGAAATAACAGCAGGTAAATTACTAATTAAGGAAGCTGCTGGAAAAGTTCAAGATAGGGACAAAGAACAAGCCTTGGCCTCTTCAATGGCTAAATATTATTGCGGAAAGCAAGCAGTTTCCGTAGTAGACTCGTGTATGCAACTGATGGGTGGTTGTGGTTATCTGCAAGGGAGCACCATGGAACGTTTATACCGTGATGCGAAGATAACTGAAATTTACGAAGGAACCAAAGAAGTGCAAAAGATGGTTATTGCCAACGAAGTAATTCGAAAGTTTAAAGCTTAGTAGCTACCAAAGTCCAACTATATATAATAGTAGAAAAGTCTCTCTTCAGGATAATCTTGATGAGAGCTTTTTTGTCTGTATCAGCGTATATAAGTTTTTTACACTTATGAAGTTTGTTAGAGCAATTTTAATGGCGTTAAGCTTCAAAGCTGGATGAGTTTGCAAGGATTTTCTGCTTAAAGTTGTTCGATTTATTTTGTTTTAGTAAGCAAGAAATAGCAATAATTTAAAGGGATATTGCACAAACTAATCACTCAATATACCGTCAATATAGGGTTTTACTGTTAGGAATAGCAAGAATTCACAAGTGAGTAAAAAAACTTGAGCAAATAATTTGCAAAACGCACCAAACAGTGGGTTTGAAGATAAACGAATGACAAAAATCACGAAGATAAGATAGTCAAACCATCATATAATCAATCTGTAAACGTTAACAAAAACAGTTTGCCAAATTAGGCAGACGAAAACTGGAGGTAAAAAATGGGTATTAAAATGACAGTGGGTCAAGCAGTCGTAAAATTTCTAAACAATCAATACATTCAGTTTGATGGTGAAGAAGCTCCCTTCGTTGACGGGATATTTACTATACTAGGACATGGAAATGTAGTCGGTTTAGGACAAGCTTTAGACGAAGACCCAGGAAGACTAAGAGTTTTTCAAGGAAGAAATGAACAAGGTATGGCACATGCAGCAATTAGCTATGCGAAACAGAATAATCGCAGAAGAATCATCGCCTGTACCTCTTCGGTAGGTCCAGGAGCAGCTAACTTTGTAACAGCAGCAGGGACAGCATCTGTGAATAACGTTCCGCTACTATTATTTCCATCTGACACTTTTGCGACACGTCAGCCAGACCCAGTTTTGCAACAAGTAGAACAATCTTATGACTTGAGTATTACGACCAATGATGCCTTTAAACCAGTTGCTCGCTATTGGGATCGGGTGGCTCGTCCAGAGCAATTGATGTCCGCCTTAATTAACGGGATGAGAACATTAACTGATACAGCTAATACTGGAGCAGTGGTGATTTGTTTGCCACAAGATGTACAAGGAGAAAGCTATGAATTTCCTGAGTATTTCTTTGAAAAACGCGTGCACATTATTCCGCGGAGGGAAGCGGATAAAACAGAAATCCAGCAGGCTGTTGCTTGTCTATCAAAAGCCAAACGACCATTGATCGTTAGTGGTGGCGGTGTTCGTTACTCAGAAGCTGGAGAGTACTTACAAGAAATGTGTGAAAAATACCATATCCCTTATGCTGAAACTCAGGCAGGTAAAAGTGCGACAAAATACTCAAGTCCTATGAACATGGGCGGTATGGGTGTTTCGGGTTCTCTGGCTGCCAATACAATTGCTGAAAAAGCCGATGTTGTGTTAGCCGTTGGTTCGCGCTTAAACGATTTCGTTACTGGATCAAAAGAAATTTTTAGAAATCAAGCGGTTCAGTTCATCACAATTAATACGTCAGAATTTGATTCTGAAAAACTAGACGCACTACGGATAGTCGGTGATGCCAAAGCGAATCTGAAAGTTTTAGATGAAGAATTAAATCGTTTAAATTATCAACCTTCATATGAAGAAGGAGAGTTAGCAGCAATTAAAGCTGAATGGGAAGTAGAACGACAAGCGTTATGCGGCGTTCAATATACTGGCAAAGACTTTGTCCCGGTTGTCCCTAGTTGGACTGAAAAAATTATGGATGATTTCTTAGAACAAATTGGTGGAACAATCACCGAATCCAATGGAGTTGGTATCATCCGAGAAGCAATTGATGACGATGCAATTGTTGTTGCGGCGGCTGGATCATTACCTGGAGATTTAGGCAGATTATGGACTACGGAAGCGAAAGACAGCTATAACATGGAATATGGCTATTCTTGTATGGGTTATGAAATTGCGGCAGCCCTAGGGTCAAAATTAGCTGAACCAGATAAGGAAGTCTATGCTCTTTTAGGTGATGGCTCTTTCCTAATGTTGAATTCAGAGATTACAACAGCTATTCAAGAAAATGCCAAGATTAACGTAGTGGTCTTTGATAATGCTGCTTTTGGTTGCATCAATAATCTTCAAATGGGCAACGGAGTCGGATCGATGGCAACAGAAATGCGTTACCGCAATGAAACTACTGGGAAAACCGATGGCGATTATATCTATATTGATTTTGCTAAAGTTGGTGAAGGTTACGGCATGAAGACTTACACCGCTAAGACACCACAAGAATTAGAGGAAGCTTTACAGGATGCCAAAAAACAAACGCAATCAGTCCTCATTGATGCGAAGGTTCTGCCAAAAACGATGGCTGAAGGGTACAAAGCTTGGTGGCATGTTGGTGTCGCTTCTACTAGCAAGTCTGAAGCAGTTCAAAAGGCTTATGAAATGAAGGAAGAGAGGTTGAAAAACGCTCGTGAATACTGATTTGTCTTATAAAGAAAAGAAAAACGACGAAGAGGTAAAAAAAGCTTCTGCTGTATCGAGTAAAAGTATTCAATTAATCTACTATATCATCGCAGCAGGAGGCCTTATCTTTGGTTATTCAACAGCCATCATGTCAGGTGCCCGTGAATTGATTGGTACGGATTTAAATTTGACACTTTCGCAAGAGGGAATGCTAGTAAGTTCCCTCTTGCTGGGAGCAGTGTTAGGTTCACTAGTTTGTACCCCTTTAGCTGAACAGCTCGGTCGAAAAAAAGTCTTATTAATTAACGCAATCGTTGCCCTCCTTGGTACCGTTGTGACCGGTATCACCAGCAGCTATCTGCTATTCGTCTTTTTTAGGCTATTGCTGGGAATAAGTATTGGCGGTTTTTCAGGGCTGGTACCTATGTATCTTTCAGAACTTGCTCCAAGCGAGAAAAGAGGACAGATTACCTCCATTAACTCCGTATTGAACGTCGGCGGGATGTTCGTTGCTTATATTGTCAATTATGTATTTTTTAAAGCCAGTGATTGGCGCGTCATGCTTTTGCTAGGGGTCTTACCTGCAATAGCAATTATCCTTTGGTATCGTAAATTACCAGAAAGTCCGAAGTGGTTGATTGAAAAAAGACGCTTTGATGAAGCACAGCAAGTTGCTCAACTCGTCTATGGAGCAAAAAGCGAATTAGCTACTGAACCTGTTACAAATGCAATAGATGAGGAGTTGGAGAAGACTCCTGAGAAAAAATTCCAGCGTTGGATGCTTCGACCAGTGGTTCTTTCAGTCTTTCTTGCCTTGGTTCAACAGCTATGCGGGGCCAATTCGATTTTATACTTTGCACCAACCATTTTAGCAAGGGTTGGTTTTGGAGAATCAACGGCGATGCTAAGCACGATTTTTATTGGAGCGGTTTTCTTCATATTCATCTTCGTCAGTCAACGGTTGATTGACAAAGTTGGAAGAAAATTATTGCTGCTAGTCGGGAATGTTGGTATGGCAGTATCAATTATATTACTCGGCTGGTTTAGCGGAATCAATGATTTTCCAGCACTTGTTCTCTTAGGCCTAGTCATTATTTTCATTATGTTTTATTCCGTTAGTTGGTGTGGAGTTGTCTGGGCAATACTAGGGGAGATTATCCCTACTCAGATAAAAGGCTTTGCTATGGGATTTTCGACTGCCTGTCTTTTTGGTAGTCAAGCGATACTGTCTTGGATATTTCCAACACTAATCGCTCAATATAGTATACAAGTGGTATTCTACTGCTTCGGAATCATTAATGTAATCGCTTTTCTGGTTGTTCTATTTTATCTAGCAGAAACTAAGGGAAAAACGCTGGATGAAATTGAGTTTTATTATAAGAGTTTAAAAAACAAAGAAACCGAAGAATAAAAAGGAGGATATTATGATCAAAAGAAGTAACGTAAAAATTGGCGTGGCCCCAATCGCTTGGGTAGAAGATGACATGCCAGAATATGGGAAGGAAACAACCTTTCTACAAACCATCAGCGAAATCGCGCTACTTGGTTTTGAAGGAAGTGAGATCGGCTGTCTTTTTCCTAGAGACACCAATATATTAAATGCCGAGATGAAGCGCAGAGGTTTAGAATCAATTACTGCTTGGATCAGCATTTATTTGCTAGAGCGTCCGTTTTGGATGGATGTTCGCGACTTTACCGATCATGTGCTGTTTCTAAAAAATGCTGGTGCAAAAGTGATTAATGTTTCTGATCAAAGCTTTAGTATCCAACATCGCGCACATACTTTTTATCAGGACAAACCTGTTTTAACACAGGAGCAGTGGACGGAGTTTGCTGACAAGTTGAATCAATTAGGGCAAATTGCGAAGGATCACGGATTAGAAATCGTCTACCATCCACATATGACCACAACTGTTCAGACCGCAGCGGAAATTGATAAAATGCTGGAACTAACGAATCCTGATTTGATTAGCATCATTTTTGATGCAGGTCATTTGACTTTCTCAGGAGATGATCCCGTTAAGGTCTTAGAAAAACATTTCGACCGCATCAAACATATTCATTTAAAGGATGTTCGGGCGGATGCCTTGAAACGCTGTGAAGAAAAGAAATTAAGTTTTTTAGAATCAATTTTGGAAGGTGTCTTCACGGTACCAGGTGACGGGTGCGTCGATTTCCCAAAAATATTTGATATTTTAGCGGAAAAAGAATACAAAGGCTGGCTAGTAGTAGAGGCAGAACAAAATCCTTATGAATACAATCCATTCGATTATTCCAAGATGGGCTTGGAATATCTGATGAACTATGTTGATTAATAAAAAAATTGGAGGAAAATTATTATGGCGAAAAAAGTAAAAATTGGACAAATTGGTTTAGGTAGATTGGGTTACGATCATGCAAAAAATACTGCTTTTCTAGTTCCGGGAGCAGAACTAGTCGCAGTCTGTGACATGGATGAAGCACTAGTGAAAAAAGCACAAGAAGAGCTGGATGTTCCTTACGGTTACACCAGTTACGAAGAAATGTTGAAAAACCCTGAAATTGAAGCAGTAACTGTTATCTCATCAACCGACCTACATCCTGATCATGTAAAGCTGGCGCTAGAAGCAGGTAAGCATGTGTTTACTGAAAAACCTCTAGGTGGCTCAGTAGAAAAATGTAAAATGGCTGAAAAAGCAGTCGAAGCACATCCAGAATTAAAATTTATGATCGGATTTATGCGTCGCTATGATCATTCTTACCAATTGGCAAAGAAAAAAATTGAAAATGGTGATATCGGCCGCATTATCATGGTTCGTTCTTACAGTCAAGACCCGATTTGGAACATCGAAGGGGCAATAGAGTACGGTCCAAAGAGTGGTGGTCAATTTATCGACATGTCTGTACATGATATTGATTTAATTCGTTGGTTTACTGGGGGTGTTCCTGCTAAAAGTCTCTGGGCAATCGGTGGATGCTTCGAATTCCAAGAGTACAAAAATTGGAATGATGGAGATAATGTCAGTGCTCTAATGCAATTAGAAGATGACACAATGGCATTTATGTTCGCTGGGCGGGCAGCCGCACATGGAACCAATGTTGAAACAGAAATTATTGGCACACGAGGCACGTTACGAATTGGTTCGGTAGGTACTGACAGTATGCTGGAGGTCTTAGGTTCTAATGGCGTTTGTCGCGAATGTTACACAGATTTCCAGATTCGCTGGAGAGATGCCTATGTGAATGAAATTAATGAGTTTGTTGACTGTGTCTTAACAGATCGTCAACCAGGAACCACTGTTTATGACGGAACAAAATCTCTTGAATTGGCTCTTCAATTGAGAGAATCTTTTGAAACTGGCAAGATGATTACTCTGTAATTCAGGTTGACAGTTTCAAAAAAATGAATGCAGTTTAAAACAGACAGGTGGAAATGACTCATGGAAATCAGACCAATTATTCAAAACAATGTTTGCCGGAACGTTAATCCTTACGGTTGTCAAAAAGAAGTCTTGAAGCAGATCAGCTTAGTAAAGGAACGCGGCTATTATAAAGGGCCGAAAAAGGTCTTGATCTTGGGTGCTTCCTCTAGCTATGGTTTAGCAACTAGAATTTCAACAGCTTTTGGCTCTAATGCAGATACTATCGGTGTTTCTTTTGAGCGAGGACCTGAAAGTTTCGAAAAAATGGGAACAGCCGGCTGGTATAACAATATCTTTTTTAAACAGGAAGCCGAGAAAGATAATTTAATTGCGAAAAACTTCATCGGAGATGCTTTTAGTAACCAGATGAAAGAAGAGGTGATTCGCTATATTAAAGAAGAATTCGGTGGGAAAATTGATTTATTGGTTTACTCGCTGGCTGCTCCTAAAAGAGTGGATGAAGCAAGTGGGAAAACCTATGTTTCAAAATTGAAGCCAGTCGGACAAAGTGTTCGCGGTGAAAACATTGATTTAGAAAATGAAACGATTTTTTTACAAGAAGTGGAACCTGCGACTGAGGAAGAAATCGAAGGAACCATCAAAGTAATGGGTGGCGAAGATTGGGAATCGTGGGTGGAAGTATTATTAGAAAACCAATGCTTAACAAACGATTTCCAAACAGTTTTATATTCCTATATCGGACCTGAATGTACGCATGCCTTTTACCACAAAGGATCACTTGGTTTAGCTAAAAAGGATACCGAACGGGCTAAAAATCATATTAATGAACTACTTAGCCAGCAGACAAATGGTCGAGCTTTGATCTCTGTTTCTAAAGTTGTGACGACAAAAGCAAGTGCCGTTATTCCTATCTTACCAATGTACTGCATTGCACTTTACAAAGTGATGATGGAAAAAGGGACACATGAAACTTCGATCATGCACAAAGACCGACTGCTGAGAGACATGATGTATGGGGATAAACCTGAATATGATGAGTTAGGCAGATTACGGCCAGATAGTTGGGAATTAGATCCAGAAACTCAAGACGAAGTGAACGAGCTGATGAAGCAAATCAATCAAAGCAATTTCCAAACGGACTTAACAGGCTACCAGTTATTACGTAAAGAGTTTTTAGCACTGAACGGATTTGATGAAACAGAATCGGTTGATCTGACCGAGGATGACTTAACACAGTTAAAATTTATGGCCTATTAAGTATTTATGAGTAGTCTAACTAGAAAATTGAGGGATAGGGAGTAACTAGTATGAAAAAGTTTTTTTCGCAAAATAACAAACGTAACGAATTTTATACGAATATTCCCCAGTTGTACTATGCTAGCGTAGTAGAAGATGAGGATAGCATCCATCCTCGTTTTCTACATTCTCATGATGATCTAGTCGAAATAATTTTCATTGTAAATGGTCAGGTTAAGTATTTAATTGAAGACACTGAATACGACATCAAAAAAGGCGATCTTATTGTTATTAATAGCAACGTACTTCACGATGAAACGATTGTTCGTGATAGTGGCTTCAAAAGTTATTGCTTAGCTTTAAAAGGGGTCAACCTTTCCTCTAATCAACCGAATACCTTATTACCAAAAGGTGCTTCTCCTGTCATCAGTACGCATGAAAGCTTTTTTGAAATAAAAGAACTGTTTGAGATGTTGATGTCTCACGTACAAGAGGCTACTCCGTCTTCGAATTTAATTGCTAAAGGAATCTGCCATACCATTGTTACGTTAATATTTTACGGCTTAATTGAAAATGAACAGCAACAGCAATGCGAACAACGGGACAAGAAAAAAGAGGACATTGTTACTAAGGTTAAGCAGTTTATTGATACGAATTTTACTGAAGATTTGACGTTGGCAGAGATTGCTGAATCTGTTCATTCCAGTCAATACTATATCGCCCATTTATTTAAAGATGAGCTGGGGATCTCACCTGGCCAATATATTATTCGAAGAAGAATCGGAGAGGCACAAACACTGTTGTTAACAACGGATAAAAATATATCCTACATCGCATCTAGTGTGGGTTATGATAGTATCCATCAGTTCAATACGTTATTCAAACGCAAAGTAGGCTTATCTCCTAGTGCTTACCGGAAAGAATACTTTGGTTAGAGTAGTCTAGACACATATACGACAGACAAGATAAACGGTATGATAAAAAGATAGATAAAACTAAAATAAAGAGGTGGTCCAATGTTATTAGGTTTTAACGAAGCAACATGTATGAATAATTCAACACTTGAAAATGATTTGGCGTTGTGCGAAAAATACAACTACGATTACATTGAAATTCGTTTAGACATGTTGGCAGACTATTTGCAAACACATAGCCTTCAAGATTTGAAAGAATTCTTTGAGAAAAGTCACTTGAAGCCATTTGGATTTAATTCGATTGAAGACATCAATTTCTGTACGCCAATCGAATGGAAAAATCGTCTGGATTTAATCAAGTTTGCGTGTGAAGCATCAGAAGTAATTGGTGCAAAGACATTAGTAGTGGTGCCAACAATGGGTGCAGAAATGAAGAATAAGTCGAAGTCAGAGATATTTGACGACAGTGTAAAAGTTTTGAGAACATTGTCAGATTTTGTTGAGCCCTACGGTATGAGACTTGCGTTTGAACCTATTGGTGACAAACGTTGGGCAGTTGGGAGTCTGCAAGAAGCTTTGGACATCGTTGAGGCGGTAGACCGAGAAAACGTTGGGTTAGCATTAGATTCCTTCAACCTGTATCTTCATAATAAACTGAAAGATATTGATACGATTGACAAGCTGCCTTTAGAAAAAATTTTCCTATACCATATTGACGATTGCGAAGATTTGCCTTTAGGAATTGTCGATCATTACCATCGTCTGTTCCCAGGAGATGGCGTAATTCCGGTGGCAGAATTAAGCAAAAAATTGAAAGCAAAGGGTTATGAAGGTATTTGCTCACTGGAGTTATTCAATCCGGCTTATTATGCGATGAAAGCTGACGATGTTGTTCGAATCGGTGCCGAAAAATCGCAACCTTATTTATAATTTATTAAAGGATACAAACTCAAAAGAGTATAAATGAAACCTATTATGAGGAGTGACTATTTTGACAAAAGTAAATTTAGCAGTAATTGGAACTGGAAGAATCGGGAGAATGCACATTGACAACATCACGGGATTGCGAGAAATTTATCAAATTGGCGCAATTTCAGATTTATTTGATCCAAAATTAGCAGACCTTGCAAAGGAATATAACATTCCCTTTAGCTCTTCTTCTTATCAAGAAGCGATTGATCAACCTGGTATTGATGCAGTGGTAATTGCATCGTCTACAGATACTCATGAAGAAATTATCGAATATGCTGCAAAAAAAGGAAAAGCAATCTTCTGCGAAAAACCAATTGCTACTGATATTGACGGAATTAAGCGTGTGTTGAAATTGGTTGAGGAATGTAAAGTGAAATTGCAAGTAGGATTTAATCGCCGTTTTGATCACAACTTCCATAAAATTTATGAAACAGTAAAAAGTGGTGCAATTGGTGATCCGCAAATTATTAAAGTGACATCTCGTGACCCTAAGCCGCCAACCATTGACTATGTAAAAGTTTCTGGCGGATTATTCCAAGATATGATGATTCATGACTTCGATATTGTCCGTTTCCTTTCAATGAGCGAAGTTGTTGAGGTTCATGCCACAGGTGCTGTCCTAATTGATCCTGAAATTGGTAAAGAAGGAGACATTGATACCGCAATCGTCACTTTGAAATTTGCTAATGGCGCACTTGGCGTGATTGATAATAGCCGTCAAGCTGTCTATGGTTACGATCAACGAGCAGAGGTTTTCGGATCTAAAGGACAAGTATTTTCAACAAATGACCAACTAAGTAACATTCATATTGATGTGGAAGAAGGAAGCAAAGGGTCCAAAATCCCGTATTTCTTCACCGAACGTTATTCTCAAGCGTACATTGATGAATTTAAAGAATTCTATGAAGTGGTGAAAAATAATAAAGAACCTTTAGTAACCGGTATTGACGGATTACGTTCTGTTGAAATCGCTCAAGCATGTTTAAAATCATTAAAAGAGCAAAAATCAGTTAAATTATAATTTAACTAGCATCACTTTAAAATTTTATTTATATTAAATGTGTATGCGTCGATACAATATTCGCTTAAACGACATGAACAGTCAACATTTCTGGTAGATAATATCGGTCAGTGTTGGCTGTTCTTTTTTCAATAAATTGATACTCTTTTTGGGGTAACTAGTGTTATTACTGATAAAAAGAGGAAGTAGTCGGTTTAAGTACTTGAAGGGTTAAAAAAGGATTGACAGTAAAGAAAGGACCCACTACATTAAAAGGAGGATTAATTTATAATGAATATAATCAAGATTGGGAGTTGTGATTGGGCTTTGCCGGGTGCTGGTTTGTACGCAACACAAATTGCTGCAAAGGTGGGACTAGAAGCATTATCATTAAAAATAGGTCTTTATGAGAACGATTACCCATTGACTCAGCCAGAGATGCAAAAGATTTATCTTAGCGAACAACAAAAATATGGCATCGATTACTGTGCGATAGCGTTAAATGATTTTGATAATATTCCAATGCACGCACGTAAAGGGACGAAGGATTATGAGATTGTTTGGGATTTACTTAAACGATCTGTGGCAACAGCTAAAACGTTAGGTGTCCAAATTATTCAAGTACCCGGTTTTGCGGCTAGCGAAGTGAAAAGTCATGAAGACTTAGAGCACAGTGCGAGAGCTCTGCAATATTTATGTGATGCTGCTGGTGAAAATGGAATCTCGGTAGCTAGTGAGAACCTAATGACACCAAAACAGTTTTATGAGCTGAAAGAACTGGTCAACCGTGAGAATTTTTCCCTTTACTTTGACAGTCAGAATTATCAACTTTTCCGAGGCTATAACGAAATTGATATTCTAGAAGGTCTATATCCAGCAATGTGCAATCAGATTCATGTCAAAGATGGGAGTGGTGCAATGAGCGGTGGTCTATTGGGAACGGGCGATTCTAATTTTCAAGAAACAATCGACTGGCTGAAAAAAAGTAATTTTAGTGGCTATATTCTCTTAGAAAACTACTACGATCAACTGCCGTTACGTACGCAAGCAGCGAGTCCTTATGAATTGTTAAAAGAAGACATACGAATTTTGAAGGAGTCACTAAATAAGTAGTCAGCGAAGCATTCTTTGCGGGTCTTTTTTTGGGAAGCTTTACTGTTCGTCAGGGGTAGAGAATTTATTGTCTGGCTATTTCTTGCCCTTGAGAAAACGCATTTTTACTAATTTTTCGATTTTCTATCACCACGTTGTAATTGTTTCCGGAATAATAACACCACAGTATAAGCCAAATACAATCCAATACTTCCAATTAGAACAAATTGACTACAGGTAATACTAATATTAGATAGGAGAAAATGATGAAACAATATTTTGCAGATACTCTAACTGGTGGTAATCAGAAACCAGTTTTATTTTATGCAAGTCATGTACCAAAGGAAGACAATAAGTATCCAAGAATTATGCATAAGCACTTAGATTTTCTGGAGTTATTGCTTATCACCGGTGGCGAAGGCAAATATTTTATCGACAATCGACAGTACAAAATAAAAAAGGGAGATTTAATTGTTTTAAACAGCGGAGTAATTCACGATGAACGGATTAATGAAGAAGTTTCTCTCTATTGTTGTGCAGTTAAAAATATCAAATACATAGATCAACCAGAAAACTGTTTGCCACTATTGATGGATAATCCCATTATCAATGCGGAACGGTATTTTGATGAGCTATCTTCCTTATTCAAAATGATTTTTGAATTTTTAGCGGTGGGAGATAAAAATGGACAATTCATCGCTCAGAAAATGACGGAAGCTCTGTGTTCATTGATTCATTATCGTCTGTTAAAACAAACAATAAATGCTACTGAAGAGCTGTCAGTTGAGATGCAAAACGATAGTGAGATGATCAAAAGAGTGAAAGATTATATTGATGAGCAGTTTAGAAGCGAAGTGACCTTACAGTTGCTAGCAGAAAAATTTAATATCAGTTCGTATTATTTGGCACATCTTTTTAAGGATAAATTAGGCTATTCGCCAGGTCAATATGTTCTAAGAAGACGGATCGGCGAAGCTCAAACCTTGTTGTTAACAACTGATATGAAGATTATCGAAATTGCCTCAGAAGTTGGTTACGATAGTGTTAGTAATTTTAATTCCGTTTTTAAAAACAAAGTGGGAATGACCCCTACTGAGTATCGTCATAAGTACTTGAGTTATTCGAATAAATAATCAACTAGCAGAATATTAAATATAGTCTTGTTTAGACGGAATAATCACAAAAAAGGAGTAGAGAAATCTGCTCCTTTTTTGTGGACTCTTTCACTGGGGAAATGAAGGATCAATTTTCATTAGTGAGAATAGTTGTTGGACAAAGAATTTTTTTTAAATTGTCTAGAGAACGCTAGTCTTTCAACGCTAACTCATTCATCACTTGCATATTGTTATTCTGCGAAGTAAATTTGAAGATTATTTGTAAATATCATTAAAGAAAACCGAAAAATTGCTGAAAAATGCAATTTGCTAAGTCTTCTTACTGTAAGTAGAGCAAATCGGTGTCTTATAATGAAAAATGGTACCAAGACAATTTGCCAAGAACAAAGAAATAACCCATCACTAACTGGCAAGAGATAGTCTGAATTACCACCTAAGAAAATTAAACAAAATAAGAATATGGGGTGATACCATGAAAAAAATAGTTCCTTACGTACTCATTCCCCTAGTGGCATTGCTTTTCATTTTGCCTAACTTACTGACCCAGGATATGATTGTAGGATCAGATGCTGTTTTTCATTTCAATCGATTTTATGATACCGCAATGCAAATTAAACATGGCAATTTTGAATATTTTTTAACTTTTTATGGGTTTCAACAGTCGGGGCGGATTGTAAATGCTCTCTATGGTCCACTATGGGCGTATTGGAATGGCTTGTTGGTCTTACTAACTGGTAGTTGGTTTCGGTATCAAGTAGTTTCTAATTTTTTAATCTATTTACTCTCAGGTAGTTCAATGTATTATCTGCTGAAGAAAGCTCGTCTGCCGCAAGGATTAGCGGTAACAGCAGCCGTCTTTTTCATGACGACCTTTTCGATTCAATATTGGATTCAGCGGCAAGGGTTTACTAGTTGGGGAACAGCTGTCTTACCACTGTGTTTGCTCCCAATACTGGACATGATAGAAAAAAGAAAAATTCCGATTATGAAGTTAGCTTTTTCAATGGCTTTGATGACACAAATTCATCTGTTTTCAAGTCTGTTACTAGCGCTAATTTATGGTTTTTATTTTGTATACGCATTTATCAAAAGTTCCGACAAAATAAAGCTGCTCAAAGATGTTAGTTTGGCTATCCTTTTGTTTCTAGGATTAACTGCTAACCTTTGGAGCTCGATGTTTTACTTGTATACGAACAATGAGATTCTAAGTCCTTTTGTGAATCAGCAAATGTCGAATTTTGCTGTAGACAGCGGTAGTGACTATTGGTTGCTTTATCCTTACGCCTTTTTGCCGTTGATGGGTGCAATGCTGGCGATTTATTTAAACAATCGCAAAAAAATGACACCATTGATCCATTTAACAGGAGGATTATCATTAGCTTTCTTGATATTATCTAGTGATCTATTACCTTGGACTAAATGGGTTCAAGAACAAGTTCCTTTTGTTTCCTTGATTCAATTCCCTTTTCGATTTTTTGCACCTTTTACTGTTCTCTTTACTTTTTTCGCTGCTCAGGTCTTTTCAACAGTTATCTGGACGAAGCGGCTAAAACAAATTATCCCTGTGCTAGTGGTTTCATTGGGTGTGTTCCAAATTTTGTACACTACTACGGATCATCTGCGAAGATGGCATACAAATTCTTACATTAATAAAGAGGGGATTCATACCTATGTCTATGGTGATGATCCGACAATTCGAGCTTCTTTTTATAGTAGTGATTTGGAAAAAAGTCTGAAACTAGTGCAAAAGGGTACACCGGATTATTTACCTGTTTATGAGGAAACCGACCGTAACAAGTACAATATGTACAAAAAAGATATTGTAGATAAAAACCCCGATTTCCAGAAAACAGTAGAGGGTTCTTCATTGATTGTTCAATGGAATCAAGCGCAAGCTGGTGAAACGCAAGTACCGATTATTGTATATGCTGGATCAGAGGTAGAAGTCAACGGAGAAAAAGCGTCACCGGCTCTTTCTGAAATTGGTACGCCGACTGTTCAAGCCAAAAGTGGACAAAATACAGTGCGTTTACGTTTCCGCGCACCGGGATATGTTACTTACAGCTTATGGGTAACCTTGTTGTGCTGGTTGATCAGTCCAGTGTTTCTTTTCATTAGAAAAATTAGACGCTAAGAAAGCATCGCCAACTTTTACGCTGGCAATGCTTTCTTTTTTCAATTTTACCTTTATGAAAGAGGTTCTCTGGTTATCGGTATTAACGGTATAGGGGGATTGTCTATCCTGCTCTTGATTCTGTTCTTTTGGTAGATAAGATTAACCGTATTTTTTTACTGAAACTCTAGTTTTTTTCTTTTTAAGGTAAAAATACTTAAATCGTCAAATATATGATAATAGATGATAAGATGTGTTTGTAAATGAATACTAGGAGGAATTAGAAGTGGAAAATACTGCGAAGAAAAGTCGTAAAGATCAGTTTATTCGAGCGTTTGAAACATTCGGACGCTCATTCTTGTTACCGGTTTCAGTTTTGCCAGCTGCTGGGATTTTAAAAGGAATAGGTTCAGCATTCACCAATGCCAGTACAGTGGAAATGCATCCGTGGATGGCTAATGAAACATTGCAATTTGTGATGGGATTTTTGGATATGTTGGGAAGTGTGGCCTTCAGTAATTTACCAATTATTTTTGCGGTGGGTGTAGCTGTTGGATTGGCTAAACAAGAAAAAGGTTCAGCTGCTTTATCGGGATTATTAGGATTCTTAGTATTACACAAGACGTTAAACTTCTTATTGGCTGCAAGTGGTCAGTTGGTTGATGCTAGTGCTGAAAATGCCAGTGAGTTAATGGCAGCAAATATGCAGACGACCATTTTGGGTATTCAGACGATGGATTTAAATGTATTTGGTGGGATTATTACCGGTATTATTGTTTATCTAGTTCATAAAAAGGCCATTCGTGTTCAAGTGCCTCAAGTATTTGGTTTCTTTAGTGGACCACGATTAGTACCAATTTTGATTATGCCAGCGATGGCTTTAGTAGCGGTAGGTTTCTTCTTCGTTTGGCCATTGGTCCAAGCAGGAATTAACATGCTGTCAGTTGCTATTTTGAAATCTGGTTTTTTTGGTACTTTTGCTTATGGTGTTATTGAACGGTTGCTTTTGCCCTTTGGTTTGCATCATGGATTGAACTGGCCGGTTCGGACAACGCCATTAGGTGGAACCTTCTTAATTAGTGGCCAAGAATTTTCAGGTACAATCAATGCTTACATGGCAGCACTTGCTGGCAAAGGTCCGATTGATCCAATGATTACTCGTTTTTCATCAGGAAAATTCATCTATAATATGTTTGGTTTGCCAGGTGCAGCTTTAGCAATGTATGTAACGGCTAAACCAGAAAATAAAAAGACGGTAGGATCTTTGCTGCTTGCAGCGGGGTTAACTTCATTCTTGACAGGTATTACTGAACCATTAGAATTCACGTTCTTATTTATCGCTCCTGCTCTATATGGGGTCCATGCTATTTTAGCAGGAACAACCATGCTGGTAGCGAACTTAGCTGGTGCAGCTTTCCTTACACCAACGGGGCATGGCTTGATTAACTTTATTATTTACGGCGTTATGCAAGGCATGCGGACGAAATGGTATTTGCTGCCGATTATTGGTGTATTTTGCTTCGCTATGTACTTTGTAGTCTTTACCTTCGTTATTAAGAAATTTGATTTTAAAACACCCGGTCGTGAGGATGATCCAACAACGATTACCTTGCATGGGAAAGACGAAACTCGTAAGAAAATGGGTGTGAAAACACTTAAAGACATTGAAAAAGAACGACAAGCCGGAGCTGCTGATGGGGCAAACTTGAGCCTGCATGATCAAGCAATTGCGCTGATTGATGCTCACGGCGGATCAGAAAATATCGATAACGTAGATGCATGTATTACCCGACTTAGAATTAATGTTAAGGATGATTCAGTTGTTGACAGTGAACGCATTAAAACCGACTTGAATGCGATGGGGTTCAATAAATCTGGGATGCAGATGCAATCAATCTACGGTGGTCGTGCAAATCAGCTGAAAGTTGAAATTCAAGATATTCTCGGATTGGCGGAATAAGTAATGACTAAGGAAAAAATGATTATAACCGATTTAGATGGAACATTTGTCAAGGATTCACGAAAAGTCACCTCCATTGATCAACAGTCGTTGCGTGAATTAAAGGAAACGATGCAGATAGGGATTGCGACAGGTCGTTCAATCAAAGAAATTGAATTTATCGAGGAGCAGACCGGAATCAAAGCCGATGTGCGGATTGGCTTCAATGGTGCTGTGGTTGAAGTAGATGGCGAACGTATTTTTGAACAAACGATTTCCAAAGACTCATTAGAACCAATTCTAGCTTATATTCAGGAAAAGGCTTTGGTATTTGATGCTTTAGATGGTGATCAACGGATTGGCACACACAAATCTGATGATATTGAGAAGTTATGGAATATGCAATTAGTTGAACCTGAAGGATTGTTTGAATTGTTGAAGCAAAAGAAGATTTTTAAGATCAATATTCGACCAGATCCTGATAAAAGTGATCTGCTTTTAAAAGAGCTGGCAGATCAGTTTCCTGATTTAGCTATTTGTAAAAGTGGCGAGAAACGAATCGAAATCACTCCCAAAAATATTACCAAAGGACATGCCTTGGAGCTGGTTCGACAACACAAAGATTTACAGATTGTTTCTGTAGGGGATTCAGAAAATGACATTAGCATGTTCCAAACATCTAACTATTCATTTTGCATGGCTCATGCTTCTTCTCAAGTGCAGCAGTATGCCAGTGCGGTAATCGATAATTTTTATGAAGTAAAAAAACTAATTGCATGAACGGAGGAACAAACAGTGTTATTTGGAAAGAAAAAATTAATTTTTTCACCTGTCAATGGTCGGTTTATTCCGATTGAACAGGTAGCTGATCCCGTCTTTGCTCAAGGGATGATGGGAGATGGCGTAGCAGTTATCCCTAATGAAAATACGATCGTTAGCCCGGTGGAAGGGACGATAACCATGTTGTCTGAGCAAAAACACGGCATTGGTATCACGATGGATGGCGGAACAGAATTACTGATTCATATGGGAATTGATACGGTAGAACTTGAAGGGAAACCTTTTGATATTAAAGTTCAGCTTGATACACACGTGAAGCCAGGAGAAGAGTTGGCAACGATGGATATCGATCGGATAAAAGCGGAAGGGAAAGATCCGGTCATTATGATTATCACGACTGGTAAATCCTTAAAGAAGAAAAAATATACGCAAGAAAAAGCCGTTGCTGCGATGGATGAATTAGCGAAAATAGAATAACTAAAACAAGGCCGTATCAATCCGAGAAGGAGAGATATGACCTTGTTTTCTTATACAGGAAGCATAAATGTTTCGCAATTTGGTTTTATTGTTCTAAAGTTGAGGGAGTTTGCGAAGCTTTTCCTATTTCATTGCTTGGGCAGTATTTTTTTGTTGGGATTCTTGCTGATCGTTGACTAGTAGAAGGGTCTCGAAAATAATTTCACTAGCTACTGACAGCATTAAACGAGAACGCATCTTCTTCCTTTGCTGTGGGCTTTGATGAATCATCAGGGCAATGTTACTAAGATTAGCCAAAGCGTTACTAGACAATGAAGTGACAGTAATTATTTTACACCCCGTCACTTTACAGGCTGTGATGACCTCAATCAGTTGTTCTTCCGAGCCGCTAAGGGAAAATACGACAATACAATCTTCATTTTTGGCAACATCCGGAATATCTCGAATGGGGAATACTTCTGAATAATCATTCGACCAAAGACCAAAATTCTTCAGCTTATGATTGAAGGAATTCACTACAGTGGCACTGGAGCCAATTCCGATACAAAAAATCCTTCGACTAGCTAAAATAGTTTTAGCAATCGTCATCAACTTTTCTTTGTCCATCATATGTAGGGTTCGATCAAAGTCTGAAGCCATTGTTTGCAACATATTTTCATAACTCTGTTCGGGAAGCGCTTGCTCTTCTTTCTGCTTAGTGGCAATTAGTGCATATTTAAACTCAGTGAAGGTGCGAAAGTTTAGTTTTTTTACGGCACGAATAATTGTCGGGGCCGAAATATGTAAGGCTTCTTCGATAATTTTTAGTTTTAAATTATCAAGATCCTGATAATCGAGTATGTAGTCGATGGCTAATTGTTCAGTACTGGATAACTCATCATAGTGTTTTTGAATTTGCGAATAAACCGCATCCATAACGTTCAACTCCATTTTTCTTGTTAATTAAAGTATAGCATACTTAATACGTTACTGAAGGAATTCAAGATTATTTCGTGCTTGAATCAACTTGCAACTTTCGCTAAAATAAAAGTGATCGTTGATAAAAGGAAGTGTATTAAGTCCGGCGCACTATGCATTACAGATAAAGTAATTTAGTGAAACGTGGAAAAGCAGTCTAGACAAATAAACTGAAAATTTCGTAAAAGAAGTCAGTTTATTTGTTGTGTCTAGAGGATGCTTTTTCATGTTTTTTTGCGTACCTAAAAACCGTCAACGATCAATCATAAAAAAAGGAGAATACACGATGAATATCAATGAACTAAATAAAAAAGTCCCGCTCTTTGCAAGAAGTGAAGAAAACATTTGGACCGATCCCTATGTTGCTAAACAACTATTGACAGCTCATTTAGATGAGCAGGCCGATGGCGCCACTAGAAATAAAGTGTTTGTTGAAAAATCGGTTGAATGGTTGACCGATCAATTTCCAGTAACTGAGTATCCAAAAATTTTAGACCTTGGCTGTGGTCCAGGCATTTATGCTGAAAAATTTTGTCGCAAAGGGTATCAAGTCACTGGCTTAGATTTTTCACAAACCAGTATTGATTACGCACAACAATCGGCAGAGCTGCAAACCTTATCTATTAACTATGTTTGTGCTGATTATCTTAAAGCAGATTGGCAAAAGGAACGTTATGATCTAATTTTTATGATTTATTGCGATCTAGGGGTTCTGTCTCATCAAGGTCAAAGGTGTATCTTGCAAAAAGCTGCCCAAGCACTAAATCCAGGCGGAAAACTAGTTTTTGATGTGTTTACGCCTGAACGTTACAAAGATTTTGTACCAACTCAAACTTGGCAAATAGAAGAAAACAGTTTTTGGAGTGTGGAGACTTGTCTTCATTTGCAGGAGAGTCGACAATACAGTCGCACCTATTTGGATGCTCATCATTTGATATATCAAGATAAACAGAAAACCTTTTACATTTGGGAGACCGTATTTACTCCGGAGGAAATGATCCAAGAATTAACGACCACAGGATTTAAAGAGATAGAAGTATATAAAAGTATTGCAGGTGATTTATGGGGAGCAGACGATGAGACTGCTTGTTTTGCTGCTACTATATAAAACTCTACGCTGCGTTGGTTGTTTTACGGCGCAACGTTTCGTATGCTTAGAAAAAGGAGTTGAGAAGGATGGATGTGAATCAAACGGGTCAATTAATTCGTAGGCTACGGAAAGAGCGGGGGTGGACGCAGCAAACTTTGGCAGAGCAATTAATGATCAGTGATCGCACGGTCTCAAAATGGGAACGAGGCCGAGGGTACCCAGATGTATCATTGGTCGCTAAGCTGTCACAGCTTTTTCAAGTAGAAACCAATCAATTGTTGGCAGGTGAATTGACTTGTCATCAAAAAAATACCGGTGATATTAGAAAAGTTATGTTTTACACATGCCCTACTTGCCAGACGATTAATTTTTCTTTCGGCAAAACTGAGATGATGTGTTGCGGGCGCAAGCTGGAGCCATTAATTCCACAAAAGGAAACGCAAGAACACTGCGGACATCTTCAGGAAGTAGAAAGCGATTGGTTCATTACGTTTCAACACGAAATGAATAAGGCTCACTATCTTTCCTTTGTTGCTTTTGTTTCAGGTGATCAAATTCAGTTGAAAAAGATGTATCCAGAAAAAGAAGCAGCTATTCGCCTACCAAAAATTTATCAAGGGAATCTCTATTTCTATTGTACAACCCACGGTCTCTTTAAAAAGGAGTAAATAATGAGTAAATTTCACGAACAACTAATGACAGAATGGCCGCGAGCAGAGTCGTTTTACTATTATTCACAGATAGCACCGACCAGTTATTCTATCACCGTCAAGCTAAACGTAACTAAACTAAAAGATTGTGTACAGCAGAGAGGACTAAAATTTTTCCCCGCATATCTCTACGCAGTAAGTCGAGTAGTTAGTCAGATCAAGGAGTTAAAAATGGCCGTGCGGGACGGAACATTAGGATATTGGGATTATTTGAATCCGGTCTACCCACAATTTCATCCGGAAGATCAGACGGTTTCTTTATTATGGACCGAGTATTCATCAAATTTAAGCGAATTTTACCAGCGCTATCTTTCTGATACAGAGGAATTCGGCCATGATCGTGGGATATTAACGAAAAAAGGTGTACCTCCAGAAAATGCTTATGTTATTTCCTGTATTCCCTGGTTTAGCTTCGACAGCTTTTCATTGCAACATCATCAGCTTAAGGATTACTACTTGCCCAGCTTTGAAGCAGGTAAATTTATTGAGCAAAACGGTGAATTGTACATGCCATTGTCGATTAATGCCCACCATGCAGCAACAGATGGATATCAGTTGAAAGTATTTTTAAAAGAATTACAGACACTGATGGATGGGGCGAATAGCTGGATGGAGTAATGTGGTTATTCTTAGACGATCTCGCAGTTTCTTATTGAGATGTTGTAGGATCATTTTGAAAAACGCTCAAAAAAGTTGTGAGACCATCACTGATCTCACAACTTTTTAAGTATATAATTTTGCGCTTTGAATCAATTCATCGCTTGGCGTGTTCGGCGAAATAACCTCCACCTGTTTACTTTCTCGCAGCTTTTCCTTGAATTTGAGAATTTCTTCGGCACCGGTACTGTCCCAGATACGCAAATTCGTCAAATCAAGAACTAGTTGTTCTTCTGAAAATTTCAAAGCATTCAGCTTACTTTTCATTTTAGTTGTTGTAGTGAAAAATAATTCACCTGAGATAGTAATTGTATGGTCATCCTTCTGCACCTTCAAAATCGAAATACCACGAACGAATAGCACTGCACCAATCAAGACACCTACTAGCACACCAATCGCTAGATTTCCAGTTGCTACAATCGAAATTGTTGTTACTAGAAAAATCAGTACATCTTTTTTCGGTGCTTCTTTGACATAACGAATGGTTGCCCAGTCAAAGGTGTTAAAAGCGACGACAGTCATAATTGCGACCAATGCCGCAATCGGGACTAATAAAAGAAACGGTCGCAACGCAAAAATTAAAATCATCATGAAAGCTCCGGCTACAACCGTTGATAAACGGCCGCGTCCTTTTGAGTCGAGATTAATAATTGTTTGTCCGATCATCGCACAACCAGCTACTCCGGCAAAAATTCCACTAATCAAGTTGGCACTTCCCTGAGCTAGCAGCTCTTGACGCTTCGGACTTTCTGTATGGGTCCGTTCATCCACGATTTCAGCGGTTAATAGACTTTCCAGCATTCCTACAAAGGCCAGAGCCAATGAAGTTGGGAAAATAATCTTCAACGTAGCTAAATTCCAGGGAATTACTGGTAAATGGAAAGCTGAAAAACGTGGCGTAATATCACCTAAATCGCCAATTGTCGAAACCGGCAGCTTGGCAAAAAAGGCTATCGATGTCAGTACGCCGATGACAATTAAACCAGCTGGAATGAAGGTAATAATTTTTGGAGCAAAAACCATTAATAAGATGCCGCCAATTACCAATCCGTACATGAAAATTGAAGCATGTTCAAAATGTTCGAACTGGGCCATGAAAATCAAAATCGCAAGTGCATCGACAAATCCCAGCATCACCGGTTTTGGGATCCAACTCATCAGCTTTTGTGCCTGAAATAGTCCCAGAAGTAGCTGAATCAAACCCGTTAAAATCGTGGCGGCAAACATATACTCTAGCCCGTAATTTTTCACTAGATGCACCATCACCAGTGCCATCGATCCTGCCGCAGCAGAAACCATTCCTGGACGTCCACCTAAAAACGAAACAATAATTGCAATAAAAAACGATGAAACCAAACCGATCATCGGGTCAATGCCCTCAATAATCGTAAATCCAATCACTTCTGGAATTAACGCAAAAGATACGACAATTCCTGCCAACACTTCCTTGATCGGATTTTCCTTCCAACTCTGTAAATACATAGTTACCCTCATTTTCTTCATATTTTTAATTTCCCTGTCTTTAGACATCAACAAACAATTATAGCGGTATTGATAGAAAAGGTCAAATTTACTTTTAATAATTTCCCTCTGTTTTGTGAAACTTTTACCGTGTTAAGATACGAAAGTAGTAGAGGCAAGATTATGTTAGAATATCGTGAGTGTTTGGCAGCGTAGTACTATTATGTATTCGATACAAAATCATTAGAAATAAATCTTATATGACTGTCAGGACTACAATAGACTTTAAAATAGCACCGTTTCACTAAGTTTTAAGTCAAATGGAGTAATTAATTCTATTGTATTATGAAAGCTAAATTCCTTGTACTTAACCTTGAATGTTATACGGATAAGGTGTTTTTCATGATATAATGACACGGTGTAAGGAGGTCGACTATGGCAAATATGAATGATGTGGCTAGTCTAGCCAAGGTTTCAAGAGGAACAGTATCCAACTATATTAATGGTGTGAAAATTAAACCAGAGTTGGCCGAAAGAATCGAACGGGCGATCAAAGAATTGGATTATGTGCCCAATCAAGCGGCTCGCTCACTAAAGAAGCAAACCAGCGATACAATTGCTTTTATTTTACCAACCATTTGGACACCTTTTTTTGCGGAATTAACTAATTATATTCAGCTAGAGCTGCAAAAACGAAATTTGAAAATGCTGTTGTGTAATTCGCAAAATAATTATAATTTAGAATTAGATTATGTAAAAATGGCGAAGGAAGAAAAGGTTCGTGGGATTATTACGATTTCCTACAGTGACATTGATCCTTATATTACGGCTAATCTCCCAATCGTTTCAATTGAGCGCTATTTTAACCAGCAGGTACCATTTGTCACAAGTGATAATTTCCAGGGCGCTCGATTGGCTGCCCAAGAGTTGCATCAAAGAGGTGCGAGAAGGCTGTTAATGATTTTACGAGAGTTGCCAAATAATCTAGGGATCTACGAGCGAATGAACGGATTTATTGATTACTGTAAACATAAAAAAATAGCGTATCACGTGTATCTGGACAAAGGCAACTCCAAAGATTTTTCTCAAAGAGTGGATCAGTATCTAAATGAAATCTATCAGGATGAATGCAGGTTTGACGGTGTTTTCACCGTAACTGATCGATATGCGGAATATGTAATGGAATCATTTAAACAGTTAAGCTGGACTATCCCTGAAGATGTTCAACTGATCGGTTTTGATGGGGCAAAGAGCTATCAAAATCAACCGCTGATTATTTCCACGATCGCCCAAGATATCCAGAAGATCGCCGAAATCAGCGTCGCGGAATTAGTGGATTTCGATAAAGATAAGGAAATACAAGCTAAACATATCCTACCAGTTCGTTTTTTGAATTTGAACACTACAAGAGATGTGAATTAAAAAATAAGGGTAAGAAGGCGTAAACACCGCGTTCTCTTGCCTTTTAGCATGTGTTAAATACCGAATTTTCTTAAAAGGTAACAGAAAAATCCATATACTTTTTGTTAAAGCTTAAAAATATAACCGAACGATTTTTGATTAAACCCATAGTCTTCATAAACTTGATGAGCAGTCGAGCGTTCAATTCGATGGCCACTATTTAAGGTCAAAGCATCCTTCATTGACACTCCAAGTTTTTATAAAATCTAGCAGTGAAGTAACAATTCCTTGATTTTTAAAAGATTTATTCACCACAAGTTGAGAGTGCCAAACGACCAATAGAAAGTCTTCATTTTTTAGATCAACAAACGAAGAGTTTCAATTAACAGCAGCTTCTTCATTTAATCTCTCTTTTGAGATTGGATGGGGGAGTTTTTTGTCGTGTTAGAAAGGAGAAGTTTCAAACAAGTAGGGAGTCTATTCGGCAATTTAAAAGATGTTCGGATTTACTTACTGCCCCAAAGCTGAGCAAGTTGGGAAGCTTTCTTGATTTACCACCGAATTTTCTCATATTTTAGGCGTGTTGATAGTAAAATAGTAGAAGAGATAGACTAGCTAAAAAGGAATTTCTTGCTTTTTTGAATAAAACACTTGCAATTTGGAACGTTCCAAGTATAATAATAGATAAGTTGGAACGTTCCAAAAAAGGAGGAAGTCAAATGAATTACCAAAAAATAGTTGCTGAAATTATCGAAGCTGTGGGTGGTGAGGAGAATATCGCTCATGCTACTCATTGTGTGACCCGTTTACGTTTGACCTTAAAAGAAACAAATTATGATCAACAGCGTTTAGAAAATATCGAAGGTGCTAAAGGAGTATTTTACAACAAAGGACAATTGCAGATTGTTTTTGGGACTGGTGTTGTTGAACGCGTTTATGAAGCTTTTACAAAGGAAACGCAGATTGACAATCAGTCTTCTCAACAGGTGGATAAGCAAACGCCTGATACATGGAAAGATAAGTTGTTTGAATTTTTTAAAGCCTTTTCAGATATTTTTGTGGCTTTGATACCAGCGATCGTTGGTTGTGCGATGTTGTTAGGTGTTCGTTCGTTGTTTATCACTACTGGCTTGTTTGGTTTAGAAGGAAGCTTAGCTGATAATTATCAATGGGCTGCCGATACAGCAGGATTCTTGAATATAATTGCTACTGGGTTAAACTTCCTACCAGTGTTTGTCGCTTACTCTGCTACTAAACGCTTTGGAGGAAATCCGGTGTTCGGGATTATCTTAGGATTGATCTTGGTTCATCCTGATCTAGGCAATCGGTTTGAGTACATGCAAGGAACCATCGAAAATCTTTCTTACTGGAGTATTCTGGGATTCAGCGTACCGCAAGTCGCCTTTCAAGGTGGAATTTTCCCAGCAATTTTAAGTTCATTCTTTATGGCTAAGTTCGAGAAATTTGTAACTAAGTACACACCAAAGATGCTGACATTTATTGTAGTTCCTGCCATTACTATTTTGGTTTCTTCGCTAGCGCTATTCTTAGTTTTTGGTCCTTTAGGAGACTTAGTTGCTTCAGTGATTGGTACGGCAGCTGATTTCTTATATGTGAGGGCCGGTGTTTTCGGAGCAGGAATATTTGCAGCTTTACTACAGCCTTTAGTTATCACTGGAACCCATCACATGATTGGTTCGATTGAAGCGCAATTGTTAGCTCAGACAGGCTTTAACTATATTCAACCGCTTTGGGCCGTTTCGATTATCGCTCAAGGAGGCGCGGCAATGGGGATGTTCTTCTTGGCGAAAAAAGGCTCAAAACGCCGAGAAATTTCTTTTTCAAGTTTTATTCCGACATTGGTTGGAGTCAGTGAACCAGCGATTTTCGCAGTAAATTTAAAAGATTCGATTGTTCCTTTCCTTACAGCAGTAGCTGGTGCTGGTATAGGTGGGGCGTATATGAAGATTTTCGATGTGAAAGCTTTGGGCTTTGGCTTAACCGGGATTCCTGGAATTACCATTGTTAATCCACCAGTGGTGATTCATTATATTATCGGCTGTCTCTTGTCGTTTGCTTTACCAATTTGTTTCTTGTTTGTTTATAACAAAGTAAAAGGGGTTGCCGGAGCTGAAGTTCGTGTTCCGAATGTTGCGGAGGATGTGAAAGCTTAAATGCAAAATTTATTAGTAGATCAAAAAAGAACTATTTATATAGAAGAAAAACGATCTGAATTGGCAGATCTGGCGAAAGAAGTGACTCAAAGTCGTTACTTACCTAAGTATCATATTTATCCTGAATCTGGTTTGATGAATGATCCAAACGGCTTAGCTTATTTCAACGGACAATATCATGTCTTTTTTCAATGGTATCCTTTCGCACCGCTGCATGGTTTGAAGCATTGGGGACACACTACTTCAAAAAATTTAGTGGATTGGACGAAACAAGAAGTCGCTTTATCACCTGTTGAGGAATATGAAAAAAATGGTTGCTATTCGGGAAACGCGATTGAATTTCAAGATGAACTGTATCTTTTTTACACCGCCAATTATAAAACAGAAGCTGGTAAAATTCCGAAACAGGCTGTGGCGATCATGGACAAGAAGGGACAGATCAAGAAACAAGCAGAGCCGGTGATAGAAGGTCTAATGGAAGGCTTGTCTGGTGAGTTGCGTGACCCATACGTTTTTGAACGAAACGGGCAGTTTTATATGCTGCTAGGTGGTAGCGAATTTGCAGGAGAACCTACTTCTAGTTTCGGCGATCGTGGAGTACTGCTATTGTATAAAAGTGATAACTTACTCGATTGGAGCTATCAGGGCTTGATTGATTTACCTTTCGATACAGGCTATATGTTAGAGTGCCCTAGCCTGATTCAAATTGATGGAAAAGATGTTCTCCTCTTGTCACCGATGGGAATCGCCAGCGAAAGTGAGCGCTTTAACAATCGCTTTGCTACTATTTATGCTGTCGGTGAGCTGGATGTAACCAACCGTTGTTTCCGCACTGAATATTGGGATCAGATGGATGCAGGGTTTGACTTTTATGCACCACAGGCTTTCTTAGGTAAAAACCAACAACCATTACTGTATGCTTGGTTTGGTTGTGGTGAGCCTGAATATCCAGTCCAAGAAAACTGGCAGCATGGGTTAACATTTCCACAACAATTAACAATTGAGCAAGGCAAATTTAAACGGTATCCAGCAGCAGAAATACTTGCTGTATTTAGCAAGCCACAACGTGTTAATGGTGACTGTATTGAAACTAACAGTCGCAACTATTGGTTAGAAGTAGAAGCGGGTTTCAATTTCAAGGTAGGTTCAGCTGATGATTACTGGGAGTTTGTTTATGATGCAAAGACAAAACGAGCCAATCTTTCACGAGAACATTTAGCTAAGTCGATCGATGAAAGCTACGGAACACAAAGAAGTGTATTCATCCAAAATTTGGACAAGGTGGATGTGTTTGTCGATAACTCTTTTGTTGAAGTTTACTTAAATCAAGGAGAGCAAGTATTTTCCTTTCGAGTATTTCAAGAAGGTAGTGACACTATTTGTAGTGCATATGAGACTTTATCAGGTTACTTGCATAATACTTAAGGAAATCAGGTCATTTAAATGGCCTGATTTTTGTGATCTCAGCTGTAGTATCGCCAGCTCCTTCATTAAATTAGTATGATAGGTCTTTACTTCTCCTAAGTTTTCATAGGTTGACGAAAAACTTATAAACAAATATATATGCTTGAAAATACTTAAAGGGAAGCTTATACTATTAGTGAGGAGGCGATCGTGTGTACCAAGAAGAACGGATTCAAAAAATTCAACAGCTTCTGTTAGAAAAAAATCGTTTAACTAAGAATGAAATTATGGAGCAGTTCAACATTTCGTCAGATACAGCTCGGCGTGATATTTTGGCAGTCACGCAAAGTGGACTAGCAACGCGGACTCATGGAGGAATTATGTTAGCTGACACTGGCAATAAGGTATTAGATTTCTTTGAGCGATCGAATTTGCTGTTGCCAGAAAAAGAAAAGATGGCTAAGAAAGTAGTCGATTACTTGCCTGAAAACAGTGTTTGCTTTCTGGATGTTTCGACAACGTTGTCACTGGCAGCTCAACAGCTAAAGAAGCAATGCAAAGTTTATACCCATTCTTTAGATAATGCCTTTGCTTTAGGAGTAAATAGTCTGGTAACAACCCATGTTTTCGGTGGTGAACTAGATACGGATAATCGCTTTTTCTTTGGAACTCAAACCTCAGGAGAGATTCAGCGATTGAAATTTGATCTAGCTTTTATAGGTGCTGCCAGCATTGAGCCAGATGGTATCTATTTTAAAGAGGAAACGAATGCTTATGTGAAGCAAGCGGTCGTATCTTGTAGCCGTAAAGTTGTTTTGGTTAGTGAGCATCAAAAATTTCTAAAGTCAGCACCTTATAAAGGAGCAGATTTAGCCCAAATCGATGTCGTAGTTACTGATTGCGAGTTGTCACTAGAGGAACAAGGCTATTTTAAACAGGATTGCCAGTTTATCTATTAGGAGGAAACGAATATGAAGGAGATCTCATTAATACTCACTGATATTGACGGCACACTGCTGGATTCTCAGCATCAAGTAAGTGAGGAAAGCCAATTGTTACTTGCGGATTTAGCCGAAAAAGGAATTCCGGTAATCTTAGCTTCTGCTCGTTCTCCAAGGGGAATGCTGCCAATTGCAGAATTGATTCAATCCAAGACACCACTGGTCTGTTTTAACGGAGCCTTGATTACGCAATATGCTCAAGGTGAATTTAAGCATCTAGCAAGCCTAACTTTAGAACGATTGGATACCTTATTGGTCTATCAATTGATTGCGTCAAAATTTCCTGACATCAGTATCAATGTTTATTCGGAAGACCGTTGGGTAGTTGAGAAAAAGGATTTTTGGGTGAAGCAGGAAGCAGAGATTACACAAATAGAGCCAGAGACTGCATCGTTAAGAGTTTTTTTGAAAGAGTATCATCCGATTCATAAAATTTTGTGTATGGGTTCACCTCAGGAAATCGCAGCATTAGAAACAGAATTGGAACGTTCTAGCATATTAAGTATTGATTTTCAGCGTTCTAAAGACAGCTATCTAGAAATCGTAAACAATCAAGTCTCGAAGCTAAGTGCCTTGAAGACCTTAGCAGAACACTATCAAGTAACAATTAAAAACACGCTGGCAATCGGTGATAACTATAACGATGTACCAATGATCCAACATGCTGGTGTAGGAATTGCTATGGGCAATGCACCTTTACCCGTTCAGCAGGCCGCAGATTACGTTACCAAATCCAATGACGAGAACGGATTTTATGTAGCCTTAGCAAACTGCCTGAGCTTGTCTAAATTATAATAAAAGTGTTTCAAAAAAGGGATGGTGAAATGAAGCGAATTGATAAAGTGTTTCAAGGGTTATGGGGAATTTGGCAAGACAGTAGTCAAGAAGCACTAGTAGAGCAACAGGGAACATCGGCTTCTGAGTTAGCTGAAGTATTAAAATTAACTCGGGCAAATGTTAGCGCTGAATTGAACAAGTTGGTTCGTCAGGGGCAAGTTATCAAGATTAAGGGCTATCCGGTACGTTATTTGCCAGTTGATATTGTTGAGAACATTTTTCAGATCAACTGGCCGGATAATTTATCAGAAGTTGCGGATATTAAAGACTATACTACGGGAAATGAACCCTTGAAGCCGCTTAAAATAAAAACGAATCCTTTTGATTTGCTAATCGGACACAACGCCAGCTTGAAAAAAGCCGTCTCTCAAGCGAAGGCTGCGGTTCATTATCCACCAAATGGTTTGCACATTCTTTTGTTGGGTCCAACGGGTTCGGGGAAAACCTTCTTTGCTAATAAAATTTATCAATATGGATTGTATGAACACTTGCTACAGGAAGAGGCACCATTTATCAGTTTTAACTGTGCCGATTATTACAACAATCCACAGCTGTTGATGTCCCAACTTTTCGGCTATGTAAAAGGGGCATTTACCGGAGCAGATGAAGATCATCCCGGTTTGGTAGAGCAAGCCGATCAAGGGGTTCTGCTGCTAGATGAGGTTCACCGTTTAACTCCTGAGGGACAGGAAATGCTTTTTTATTTTATTGATACGGGTCGTTTTAATCGTCTAGGAGAAAATGGGTTTCAACGAGAAGCGAAGGTCATGATCGTTTGTGCAACAACGGAAGATCCCAATTCAGCTTTGTTGTCTACCTTCCAGCGAAGAATTCCAATGACAATTCAAATTCCCGCCTTTAATCAACGGTCAGTAAAAGAGCGAATCGAGTTGGTCAAATTCTTATTCGGGAATGAAGCCAAGCGAGTAAAGCGGACCTTTTTGATTGATATTGATGTGATTAGTGCTTTAATTAATGCGATTAATTATGGAAATGTCGGACAGCTGAAATCACAAATCCAATTAGTCTGTGCACAAGCTTTTTTGAATCAGCTCCATGCAGGTAGTGAGATTAAAATTTCATTAACAAATCTGCCTGAAGAGATTCGAACCCACTGGCGCTCCAGTAGTCAGAATATTAAGAAATCAAAGGAAATTACAGCTTATGTGGATGTCACAACAGTTATTTACCCGGATAAACAGCCAGAATCACCAGAGGAAGAATTTGGTGGACTAAATATTTATGAAGTCATTGAAGATAAGGTTAGGATTCTGGAAAAAGAAGGGATTTCGAAAAAGGAGATCCATCAATATATATTAACCGACCTGCATTTATATGTTCGCAATTTTGTTAATAGCAGCCAAATTAACTATAATTTGCTGAAATTCGTTGATCCTGTGATATCTGATTTGACGATTCATTTGAAAGAAATTGCGGAAGAAAAACTAGCTATGAGCTTTGATACGCGTTTTTTATACTATATTGGGATGCATCTAGATTCTTACTTTCATCGGGACACGAAGGAAAAGCTGATATCTCAATTTGATATTGAGGAAGTAAAAAAAGAGAATCCCCGAGAATATGAAGTAGCTCAGCTATTTAAAGCGGCCATTGAAGAGCGGCTAGGGATTCAGTTTCCGGAAATTGAAGTCATCTATTTAACGATGCTGCTAGTATCGATTGAAACACTTGAAGAAAAACAAAAGGTAAGTGTTTTAGTAGTCGCTCATGGTAATTCGACGGCTACTTCAATGGTGCAAGTAGGTTAGGTGACGCACCAATAGTGGCTTTAAATATGCCGCTAGAGGTTCCACCAGAAGAGCTGTTTGATAAACTGGTTAAAACAGTTATTGAAATTAATCGAGGTCGTGGTGTGTTGCTATTGGTTGATATGGGTTCTTTAGCTATGATTGAAGAAAAGTTGATTAAAGCAACTAACATACCAATCAAAACAATTCGCAATGTTACAACCAGCATGGTATTAGATGTAGTCAGGAAAATAAATTACATGGACCTTGATTTGACCGGAATTTACCATTCGGTGGTGAAGGATTTCCTCAGTACAGTACAGATGCAGGAGCTATCCAGTGGCAAGTGTAAAGCTATCTTGTCCATTTGTACTACTGGAAAAGGAACTGCAAAAAAATTAGAGGAAATGATTACACGAGTCGTTGAAACACAAACGGAAGAAACGATCCAGATAATCACCGTTTCAAGTCTGCATTTAAAAAAAGAGCTACCAGATTTATTGGACCAATATCAAGTAATCGCAACGGTAGGAACAAAGAATCCAAAGTTGGATGTGCCTCATGTTACTCTAGAAACCTTAATTGACGGGTCTGGTGAACAACTTTTGCGCCAGTTAATCGGCAATGTTGATGCAAGACGGGAAGTTGTTCAAAAGGATAACGTCATTTTACGAGATCTTTGCCAAGACACCTTAAATATGTATTTAGTTTATTTGAATCCTCACCACATTACGGATCTATTATTAGACTGGATTGAGGAATTACAAGCGAAGTTGGGGCGCCAATTTCCTAATGCTCTTTCCTTGAAATTGATTGTCCATACTGCCTTTGCTTTTGAACGCATCGTAAAGCAAGCTCCGATTGAATATACCGATGAGTATCGGAATGAATTAGACCCCTATGTACAGCTAGTGGATGAAACGTTACAGACGTTAGAGGAACAATTAAAACTACCGCTAGTACAGGATGAGAAGCTGTTTATTGCTGAAATTTTAATGGACGAGCCATAAAGTGTTTCAAAAATAGGTAATAAAAGAGGAAGTGTTTTGATTTTTTAAAACACTCCCTCTTTTATTGTGTGTAAAAGCGGGGAATAGCAGCGAAACACTGTTTTGGCACGCTACTTGCTTTATAGAGAAGTGAGAGGAGTGAAAAGATGGTAAAACTAATTGTAAGTGGCCATGGCGATATTTCGTTAGGAATGCTTGATGCGTTTGGCATGATTTTTGGCGAAGATCCTGAAGTAAAGGCGGTTCCCTTTTTAAAAGGTGAGGGGCTACCGCAAATTCAAGCAAAGTTCCAAGATGAGGTAGATAAGCTAGTTGAAAAGGAAGGGATTTTGTTTTTAGTCGACATTTTTGGCGGAACTCCCTACAATGCAGCCGCTCAGCTGGTTTACACGCTAGAAAGTGCTGATATTGTAACGGGGGTAAATTTACCTATTTTATTAGAAGCAGCAACGGCAAAATCATCGATGGATGTAGCTGAATTAACCGCTCACTTAAAGAATGTCGGTAGCAATAGTATCAAACTATTCACAGAAGAAATTCAAAAGGTCACTCAAAGCGACCAAGAGGAGGATTTATTATGAAAATAGAATTAGCTAGAATTGATGATCGGTTTATCCACGGACAAGTGTTAACAAAATGGGTAAAGCTGCGTCCCGTTGACCGCATTATTATTGTATCGGATGCTGTAGCACAAGATGAAATGCGCAAAACTTTAGTGCTGTCAGTGGCTCCAGCTAATGTTAAAGCGAGCGCAGTAACCGTCGATAAGATGGTGCGAGCTTATCATTCTCCTCGTTATGAAAATGACCGGGTGATGCTGCTGTTTGAAGGACCAGAAGATATTGCTGAGCTAGTGAAAAAAGGCGTGCCGTTAAAAGAAATCAATGTCGGTGGGATGCGCTTTGAAAAGGATCGGAAGCAGATTACTAAAGCAGTGAGTGTTGCCAACAGTGATGTCGATGCTTTCAATCAGCTGCACGAGCTAGGAGTCAATCTGGAGCTGCGTCAATTACCTGGAGATTCCAGTGTTGATTTCTACAAAGAACTGAAAAATAATGCATAAAGGGGTTTAAACAATGAACGCATTACAAATTATTTTACTTTTACTGGTTGCTGGTATTACGGGAATGGGCAGTGTGCTGGATGAAGCACAAACCCATCGGCCGATAGTAGCTTGTACGCTGGTTGGTTTAGTTTTGGGGGATGTTACAACCGGAATTATTTTAGGCGGTACATTGGAAATGATGGCACTAGGCTGGATGAACGTAGGTCTAGCGATGGCACCTGATACCGCAATTGCCTCAGTCATTTCTACTATTTTAGTAATTGTGTCTAACCAAGGAATTGGGGAAGGCATTGCGATTGCCGTTCCGTTAGCAGCTGCAGGGCAAGCATTAACAATTTTTGTCCGAACAATTACGGTGTTCTTTGTGCATAAAGCCGATGCCTTTGCTTTGAAAGGAAATTATCGCGGAATTGAAATAATGCACATTCTGGCTCTAGCATTGCAAGCGTTACGTGTTATGATTCCTACTTTGATTATTACCATGATTAGTGCCAGCGCAGTGAGCAATTTCTTGAACAGCATCCCGGAAGTCATCACTGGTGGATTGCAAATTGGCGGCGGAATTATTGTAGTTGTCGGTTACGCTATGGTTATCAACATGATGGACGTTCCGTACTTGAAACCTTTCTTCTATATGGGCTTCCTTTTCGCGGCCTTCACGGGCTTCAACTTAGTTGGTTTTGGCAGCTTAGGTCTGTGTCTAGCATTGCTGTTCATTCAATTGAAATACAATGTAGTCGGCGGGCAGCCAGCGGCCGCTGCTGCCAACAACAGCCAAAGCTATGCTGACCTTGACGATGATTTAGATGATGACTTGGATGCCTAAAGGAGGAACCGATCGTGGAAAAGAAATTAACCAAAAAAGATATCAATAGCATGTTTTTACGCTCCAATCTATTACTAGGCTCTTTTAACTTTGAACGGGTACAAAATATGGGCTTTTGCTTTGTAATGATTCCAGCCATTAAGCGTCTGTATGAACCAGGACCAGAACGAAATGCTGCGTTGCAACGTCACTTGGAGTGGTTCAATACACATCCATGGTTGACCTCACCCATTTTCGGGGTGGTCGGTGCAATGGAAGAGGAGAAAGCAAACAATGGTGATATGCCGGGTAACTCAATCTCAGCGATGAAAATCGGTTTGATGGGACCGTTAGCAGGTGTAGGTGATCCGATTTTCTGGGGAACCGCTCGTCCGGTACTAGCGGCTCTAGGTGCTTCACTAGCAGCAGCTGGCAGTCTAATGGGACCACTCTTGTTCTTTATTGCAATTAATGTAATTCGTCTAGCTACAAAATATTTTGGTCTGACTTTAGGCTATGAAAAGGGTAACGAGATCATCAAAGAGATGGCTGGCGGTCGGATCAAGAAGTTGACAGAAGGCGCTTCTGTTGTTGGTCTGTTCGTGATGGGCGCGTTGGTGAACAAATGGACAACTATCAACATTCCGATTATAGCAACTAGAATCACAGATGATAGTGGACAAGTGGTTACACAAACTGTTCAAGATGTTCTAGACAGCATCATGCCAGGAATGCTTGCGTTGTTATTAACGTTGTTTGTCTCATGGTTGCTGAAGAAAAATGTTAGTCCATTACTGATTATTCTAGTAATCTTCGTAGTCGGTATTGCAGGGAAAGCATTGGGATTCTTAGGGTAGTATCAATAAAATTAATCGCTAAACTGGCTTTTCAAAAATTATTGAGAAGTCAGTTTTTTTGCCAATTTTTTAGATTTTACAACAGCAGCAATTACTCGTTCGGTAATTCAATTCTAAATTGTAAAGAGTTGTGGCGTTGTGGGTGAAGGTGATAGGAGGACAACTGCTTTGGATATAGTAAATACTGGCTTTATTGAAGCTGATGCTTACGTACTGGCAAGTCCATCATCCAGTCGTTTCATTGAATTTGACCTCCGATGAAATTGTCGCAGGGATGAAGCTAGTTGATTGTTGTAATTAAATGCAAGAAAAAGGGAGCCTCTGATCCAACGATAGGTGCTCCCTTTGCTTTTTAAATACAATTCAAAGTAGTGATTAATAGCTAACTTCGGATGTAAATTTATGGTATTTTACTCCATTTTACTGGATCAATTAGGCTAATGTGATTGATGGAATCTCCAGGAATCACTTGAATCCCTGCTTCAGGATTTGATACAAAAATGCTGTTCTCTCTGAATCCTTCAATCACGCCAATGATATCTGCATAAGCGTAACCTTCAGGATTCAACTCATCTAATTGAATTTCGACAAGACAGCTGCTCATATAGGCTTTTTCCAAAATCATCGAGATGTCTAAGTCATTCATTTGTGGTTTTCTAACCCAAAAAGTTTCTCGTTCTTCCCTCTCTTTCTCCATTTCGGCGGTGTGTTCACTTAGGTAAAAACCCATCCATTTCGCCATCCCTCGATCTTCGTAATCTCGAATAAGGGGATCGGAATGGTAAGACATAAATCCTTCACCCATTTTTATTCACCTCCAAGAATTTTTATCCAGACTTGATTTCCTTCTAACGCTCTTTTTACTTATAAACCGTCCAAGCCACCAGCTCCGCCAGCATGGCCGCCCACCAAATTAGCACGATCTAAACTTCGGGCATGATCTAAAGTAGAACTGGCTCGAACAATGGAAACAAATCCATACTTCCCTCTAATCTTGTCCATTATTTGATCCAGCTTTTCATTTTTGATTTGTTCTTCCGGTTCTTCAAACAAATTCAGCTGACTACCCCCATGATAAATCAACCGAGAATAGGAGACACCAATATTTCTAACCAAACTTCCATTATAAAATTTATTGAATAAATGCAATAAGTGTCCAGCTAGTTCATCAGTATTATCTGTAGGTGTAATCTTTAGCTGTCGACTAAACCCTTTCTCCATTTCGTCTTTGGAATAACCAATTGATAAAGAGACAGTTGCTGCTTTCGCCTGCTTTCGACGTAAGCGAATGGCCACTTGCTCTGCCATTTCCCTAATAACTAGCAGCATTTCCTCACCGCAATAATCTCTAGGCAAAATTTGACTGTTTCCAAGATTTTCTGATTTAGGAGTATAACGTTTCTGAATTTTCGTTCGATCAATGCCATTAGCATGGTGATAAAGCTGCAAGCCAATTACGCCGAATTTTTCCTTTAAGCGATACGGTTCAGCATGGGCTAATTGATAGACCGTTGATATGCCCATGTCGAACAGATTTTGCTTCATTCGATGCCCGATACCCCAAAAATCACTGATCTCAGGCATTTGCCAGACTTTCGTTTCAACATCAGAGTAATTCCAGGATGCCCGCATATTAACAATATTTTTTGCTTCATTGTCTAGGGCTAATTTTGCTAGTAAGGGATTACTATTGGACATTCCAATGGTGGAATAAATACCCGTTTCTTGTAAAATATCTTTCTGGATCATGTGACTAACCGTCTCTAGTTTCTCTTTGCGTGAGAGTTGCTTAGCCGGCACAAAATAATTTAAGCTGTGACTCAAGTCTACAACGCCTTCATCAATTGAATACCACATAATATCCTCGTCGGCGGCGTATTTACGGATGATATTTTGAATCTTCAGGTTTTCTGCTATATAGTAGCGCATTCTTGGTGGAGCAATAATCAGTTTTTCCATTGCTGGATTTTCTTTGACGGTGGGGAGATCCCAAACTCTAGTCACATTATTAATTCCTAGCATTTTTTTAGCCATCGGACTACTGGCGAGAATTAGACCAGAAGTATTGTCAGCATGGCTCATTACCACCAAAAGATCCTTCAGTGGATGACAACCTCGGGCGACTAGTTCGCAACTGGCATAAAAGGATTTCATGTCAATAAAAGCATAATCACCTGTGGGTTCTAAATCATAGTTAAAGTTCATGGAAATCACCTTATCTAGTTCTTTTATTATAAAAGTTGATAGAAATAGTTTTTTTAACTTAATCAAACATACGTTCGATTACATAGTACTCCGATTAGGTAAATGAAGTCAAGAAATTCTCGCCTTTTCCTTTCAAAGTTGCAGGAAAAATTTTTCTGAGCTTCTTATTTGTCATTTTTTCTTGAATATCAGAAAAATAGGGCTTTATCATGTGAGATTTCAGTATAATAGAAGATATAGGTGGGAATTCACGGATGTAGAATGCCACAACTGCTGCAATTTCCGATTTACAGAGGAACATGCCAGTGAAAAAAACTGTTTATTATCAGCTGTGTTTTTTCTGGTGTTGGGAGACGGCGGCTATTAAATTCAAATGGAGGGACAAGGAATTTTCATTTTCCCTAGTTACTTGAACCCTGAATTCGGCAATTTTAACGGTATTTGGATGAGGTTGCTTGTGATTGGGGTGCCATGATTCTTTTGTTTGTAGCCATCTTGTTCTTGTGTCGGCGACATAACCGAAGGAAAATAAAAGCTATTTTAACTGACATCATTGCAAAATAATAGTAGATGAAGGGGTTTATGATGATTGATTTGAAAGCAAAACCGTTTGATTTGACGAAGGAACAAATTAGAAACGTTCAACAGATAGTCCAACAGCTGTCTTTAGAAGAAAAGATCGGCCAATTATTTTGTTTACATGGCGATTACAAAGATACCAATGAAATTAAACAGGTAATTGCCGATTATACGCCTGGAGCTATGATGTATCGTCCCGGTGACAGTCATGAAATTCAAGCAATCCATCGCTTAATCCAAGAAAGCAGCAAGGTGCCTTTATTATTAGCGGCTAACTTAGAGGCTGGTGGCGATGGTATTGGCAACGATGGAACCTTTTTTGGTCGGGCGATTCAGGTGGCGGCGGCAGAGGACAAAAAGCATGCTTATCGATTAGGTAAAATTGCTGGAGCAGAAGGGGCGGCAGTAGGGTGCAATTGGGCCTTTGCGCCTGTCGTGGACATCAATTTGAATTTTGCCAATCCTATCACTAATGTTCGTACCTTTGGATCGGATGTCTCACGAGTGAAGGACTTGTCGCTGCAATACATTCGGGGCTGTCAAGAAGAAGGTGTGGCAGTATCCATCAAGCATTTTCCTGGAGATGGAGTGGATGATCGAGATCAGCATTTACTGACTTCAGTAAACAGCTTGTCAACGGAGGAGTGGGATCAAACCTATGGTGTCGTTTATCGGGAATTAATTGAAGCTGGGGCTAAAACGGTGATGGTTGGCCACATTAAGCAACCGGCATACTCTCGTAAGTTGCGGCCTGGGATTACCGATGACGAGATTCTTCCAGGATCACTTTCACCAGAGCTGCTACAGGATTTATTACGGAAAGAATTGAACTTTAATGGATTGATCGTCACCGATGCCACTAACATGGCTGGTTTTTCTAGCTGCGGTAAACGGAAAAAATTATTGCCGCAAGCAATTGCTGCTGGCTGTGATATGCTGTTGTTTACTCGAAATCTGGCGGAGGATTATGCTTGTGTTCTAGCAGGTTACCAATCTGGCATCATTTCTGCTGAACGTCTAGAAGAAGCGGTGCTACGGATTTTGGCGACTAAGGCTTCTCTGGGATTGTTGGACAAAGAGCAGCTGGTACCAAAAAAAGATGCCTTAAACATTTTACGTTGTGAGCAGCATCGCAGTTGGGCGTATGAACTGTCAGATGAATCGATCACTCTGGTTAAAGATACGCAAAATCTGCTGCCACTTTCACCGACTTCCTACAAAAAAGTATTAGTGATTGTTTTAGGTGACGTAGTCAGTGCCAGCGGTAAGCCACCAGTCAGCAAAAGCTTCATTCAGCATTTGCAAGCAGAAGGTTTTGACCCTCTTATTTTCCAAAAAGAACTTCACGGAGATTTATTAACCAAGGGCACAATCGAAGAATTCACGGCGCAGTTTGATTTAGTCATTTATTTTGCCAACATTAAAACTGCCAGTAACCAAACAACGGTACGAATTAATTGGCTGCCACCAATGGGAGTGGACGTGCCGTGGTTTGTGGAAGAATTACCAACCATGTTCATTTCGATGGCCAATCCTTATCACTTGCAGGATGTACCGATGATTAAAACTTACATCAATGCATATACCGCCAACGAGTTTAACCCGAAAGTTTTAGTGGAGAAACTAGTGGGCAAATCTGCCTTTAAAGGAATCAATCCGATCGATCCCTTCTGTGGCTATTGGGATACGAAACAATAAATAAGTAAAGTCAGGGAGAAAAATCTTACCTGACTTTTTTAAGCAGCAAAAGAATAATCGATGGCTCTATTTTTGATTTAGATGATGTGTTGACGGATACTGCCTAATTGTATTTTGAAGCTTGGCAAATTTTAGCCAGACTAGCAATTGATCAGTTCTTTTTAGCTATTGTTAATCTAGCAATGATAACAAAAGGCAAGGCTGATCCAGAAATTTTTTGAAAGCTGTGGAGGTTTTAGGTTTGACGCCCATCAAGTAATCGGGTTTGTAGATGCTCAAGCTGGCACTGTCGAATTGAAGGTCACAGTCGGAATTGATCCAGCAGGTCAGCTCAAGGAGGCTGATTGGTAAGTAGATTCTTTTGAAGCGTTAGCGGTGCAAGAACTGCTGCAGAGAAAAAGGAAAAAGTTATTTAGATTTTTAATCAATTGTTTCTTTACTAAAGAACGTATGTTCGGCATAATGTGTAGGACAGGAAAGAGGTAAGAAAGTCAAAGCATATAAATTAAGCCGCTGATTTTCTTACCGCTGATTTTTGAACAAGGAAATTTATGAAGATGACTTCTGGCTTTTAGAGAAACAAAACATCGAAAAGGCGGTCAAAGCAATGATAATAAAGGTATAACGACCTAAGATTATGAGACTCATAAAAGGAAAGCTTAAAAAGACCGGAAAAATAAGTAACAGCAAAATGAAGAAGGCGTGGACTGTATAAAGCAGAGATCGAAACAAAGCTTTTTCGCTGCTGAGGAAAAAAAGCAGTAAAGCCATATCACATAAATGAAGACAACCGGATAGTTGGGTGAGAAGACTTGAAAATCGGTGAAGCCTTCTATTTGAAAGGTCATTTGATTAGCTGCCACATCTTGATACCAAGTTAACGGAAGCAGCAGAAAAATTGACAAAAAACGAGGACGGACAACACCAACCATTTTTCATCAGAATCGCCTCATTTCAAAAGTACATGTTTACACTTTAATTATACGGTAAAAAGTCAAACGGGAAAATACTTTAGTAGTGGGGAAAAGCGATCTTCTGACAGAAGCAATCGTCAAGCATTCCTTGCATAAAAAAATACAAATAGTTGTGACACGATTAGGAGAAAAATAATATGAAACGGGCAATCTTTTTTTTACTGGAGGAATATGCAGATTGGGAAAGTGCTTATCTAGCCAGCCAGCTAAACCAGCAAAAAAACTGGGTTATTAAAACCGCTGCGCTAAATAGACAAGTGACTTCTATGGGGGGCTTTAAGACAGAAGTCGACTATCTGATTGAAAAGATACCGCGAAAAATGGATATGCTTGTGTTAGTGGGAGGTAGCTCGTGGGACTTCAAAAATTCTTTATTGAAAAAAACAATCGCTGAAGCATTACTTAATGGAGTAATGGTGGGAGCAATTGACAATGCTGTGGATTTTTTAGCCAGTAATGGTTTGTTGAGTAATTATTATCATACCGGAAACCGACAAGTTTCATGGCAGGAGGTCTCACAATATATAAATCCCCAGCAATTTCGTCATCAGCAGGTAGTGCAGGATCGCAATTTAGTCACCGCTAATAGAACCGGCACTTTGGAATTTACAGAAGCTTTACTAAAAGCTGTAGCGTTCTCCGATTGGCAGACCATCGAAAAGACGATGGATCTGCATCGGATGGGTTACTATGCTTATTGTCAGGAATACGAGAATCCACACTAATGAAATTTGACGTGAGAGATACTGCAGTACAAGTAGTAAAACCAACCATTTTATTTCCGTAGTTTGTAAGTAAGCTACGGTTTTTTGTTGTGTTCGATGGAAAACGGTAGAAAGGTCAATTGATTAAATGATATCAATGTGATACTATTATCTAAATGATACTATTGAAGGAGTGATTCCATGACTATTGTAATGAAAGAAATGATGGATTGTATTGAAAATCCGGTAAAAACTAAGTTACTTTTAGCGTTGCAAACTAAAGGAACAGCCACACCAAAAGAATTACATCAAGTTAATAGTGAAATACCCAAAGCTACATTGTACCGGGCCTTGAAGAGTATGGAAAGCGCTGGCATTATTGAAGTTGTTTCGGAAATAAAAGTAAGAGCAGTCGTAGAAAAGACGTATGCAATCAGCACAGAATTTGCGCATATGGGTGAACAGGTAGTCAATAACAATGATGGAGAAGCCTATTACAAAATGTTTAGTGCTTTTATGATTACGTTGTTACAGAAATTTGAGCGCTACGGAAAGCAGGAAAACCTGAACATTGAAGAAGACGGATCGAGTTTTAATGCACTTTCGATTTATGCTACGGCCGAAGAATTAACCGAGTATAGTGAAAAGATTATGCAAATACTTACGCCTGCAATGACAAAAACATCCGATGAACAAAAACAGTATACTTTTGCAACAATAGTTTCACCACCAACTGAAAATGAATAGGGGAGTCCGCAACCGTCAAGTGACCATCACTGTAGTTTTGGAAGGAGTAGTAGTATTATGAAAAATATAGATATCGATAAATCAAAGGTGATCGCCTACTCAGGATTAGTGACACTGACACGTAAAGATTTGGAAAAACTAAAAGCCAGAAAACGTAAAGCTAAAATCAGTATGGTGGGTATCTTACTTATATCAAAAGATGTTACCTCCGAATTGGCTAATGAAACAATCGAAAGTGTGAAAGTTCATGGGATAATTCACGCATCCTCAGCAGTCAAAGCTGTGCTCCGAAACAAGACAATCTAAACATGATTTTCGGTGAAGCGTTTAAAAGGAAAAGGCAACCCGCCAATTAAGAGACATTTTCCCTCAGTTGGCGGCTTTTTCGATTATAGGATTACGCTTTCAATGTGACAGTCGGGAAAAGTTACCGAAAAAAACGTTGAATCTCAATTGTTGCATTTTCTTGACAATCAGAGGCATGGACAATATTTTCTGTCGTACTGTCGGCAAAGTCGCCTCGGATCGTCCCTGGTATCGCTTGCAAAACGTTGGTGGCTCCTAACATTTGACGAACTAGTGTGATTGCCTCTTTTCCTTCTAATAGAAGAAACACGACAGGTCCCGAGGTCATGTAGTTCACCAAATTAGGGAAAAAGGGCTTGTCCTTCAAATGAGCGTAGTGTTCTTGGGCAATTGCCTCAGTCAATACACCTTGATACATTTCTTTAATCGTCAAATTTTTGTCTTCAAAGCGCTGGATAATTCGCCCAACCAATCGTCGTCGGACACCATCGGGTTTAATAATGACTAACGTTTGTTCCATTCTTTTCAGCTCCTTTATTTAAAAAAGAGGTTTAGCCTGAGCCAAACCTCCAAGTGTTAACAATTAACGTTGTGTCACTGATACTTTCAATGCTTCCCATTGCCAATTCTCAACTTCAGGAATATCCGTTCCTTCAGTGCGAATGTAGTTGTGGTGGAATTGGAGTGTTTCATCCATTTTAGCAGAAAATTCTTGTGCTTGGCTACCATAAACGGCATTTGCTCCATCTTGTGCTAGGTGGAATCGATCCATTTCACTAAATACACGCATATCAAATGGGGTAGTGATGTCGCCATTTTCTCGGTAACCATGAATATGAATGTTATGATTACTGCGATCAAAGAAGATATCGCGAACCATTCCTTCATAGCCGTGGAAAGCAAAGACGATCGGTTTATCAGTCGTAAATAATGCGTCAAACTCATCGTCGCTTAAACCACGAGGGTCTACATCTGGATGACGTAATTTCAAAATGTCTACTATATTAATAAAGCGAATTTTCAACTCAGGAAACTGCTTGTTTAAAATCGACACGGCTGCTAAAGCTTCTAAGTTCGGTTCGGTCCCAGCTGCTGCGATTACTAAATCAGGTTCGCCGCCATTATCGGTGCTGGCCCAGTCAATTACCTTCAAGCCTTTTTCCACTAATTCTTCTGCTTCATCAACAGAATAAAATTGTGGACGTGGATGTTTGCTGGAAACAATCAAGTTAATCACTTGTTCATCTTGCATTGCCTTGTCCATTACCGCCATCAAACTATTAGCATCAGCTGGTAAATATTCACGAATAAATTCTGGTTTCTTCTCAGCTAAGTGGGTCAATACACCTGGATCTTGGTGAGTGTAGCCATTGTGGTCCTGTTGGAAAACCGTCGATGTTGCAATCACGTTCAACGCAGGATATTTTTTGCGCCATGCATGAGCGCTAGCTTTACGCATCCATTTGAAATGCTGAGTTAACATAGAATCCACAACCCGCAAGAAAGATTCGTAGCTGGCGAAGAAACCATGACGTCCTGTTAGTACATAGCCTTCCAAAAATCCTTCCGCTTGATGTTCAGATAATTGACCATCGATTACCCGACCAACTGAAGATTGCCATTCGTCCGTGCTGTTTTTAGGTTCTAGCCATTGACGGTCCGTTACTTCAAAGACTTTGTTCAGACGATTTGATTTGGTTTCGTCTGGTCCAAAAATCCGGAAGTTGTCAGGATTTTCGGTAATCATATCCCGCGCTTGTTGACCGAAGATAATCATATCCTGTGCCATTACTGCACCTGGAGTAGTTGTATCGATTGCATATTGTTTCCAATTTGGCATTTTCATTGGTTTTGGATCAATCCCGCCATTGGTGATTGGATTGGTGGACATCCGTTTGTCGCCTTTAGGAGAAATAGCTTTTAGTTCTTCGACAATTTTACCATTTTCATCAAATAATTCTTCTGGGCGGTAAGATTTTAACCATGCTACTAATTTATCGATATGCTCCATGTGTTCAGAATCTACTGGAATTGGCACTTGGTGCGCACGGAAGGTTCCGGCGATTTGTTCACCATCCCATGTTTCAGGACCAGTCCAACCTTTTGGTGTGCGGAAAATAATTACCGGCCATTTCGGCATATCGGTATCTTTTGCGTCACCTTTACGAGCTTTGGCTTGGATCGCTTTTATTTCTGCCACGACTGCATCTAAGGTTTCAGCCATCATTGGGTGAACTTTTTCTGGATCCGTACCTTCGACAAAATATGGTTTCCAGCCCATACCTGCAAAGTATTGAGTCAACTCTTCATTGGTTTTACGCGAAAGAATCGTTGGATTAGAGATTTTTCCGCCATTTAAGTAAAGGATTGGCAGAACTGCACCATCATTCACTGGGTTAATGAAAACATTTGAGAACCAGCCAGCTGTTAATGGGCCAGTTTCAGCTTCACCATCACCGACAACGGTAGCAGCGATGACGTCAGGATTATCTAAAATTGCACCAGTCGCATGTGACAAGGCGTAACCTAGTTCGCCGCCTTCATGAATCGAGCCGGGTGTTTCTGGAGCGGCATGGGATGCGATACCGCCAGGGAAAGAGAAAACTTTACATAAGTGCTTCAAACCTGCTTCATCTTCTGAAATCTCAGGATAAATTTCAGTATAACTGCCATCAATATAAGAATTGGAAACCATGACTTGTCCACCATGTCCGGGTCCTTCGATATAAAACATATTCAAATCAAATTTGTTAATCGCTCTGTTTAGATGGGCATACAAGAAGTTTTGTCCCGCAATCGTACCCCAATGTCCGATCGGATGGGTCTTTACATCTTCTTTTTGAATCGGACGTCTCAGTAAGGGATTATCCTTTAGGTACATTTGAGCGACCGAAATGTAATTGGCTGCGCGCCACCAAGCATCGACTTTTGCTAGATACTCTTTTGAATCAAAATTGACTGTCATGTGATATCTCCTTTTTGTAGTAAAATTTACTTTTATTATTTGAGTATAATATACCTTTAACTTGTGAAAATGTAAACTACTTTTTTATTAAAGAACATATGACTAGGTCTTAATTGGATACCTAACCGCTAAGATATACACATCTATATATGTATAAAAAAAGTATAATTTACTTCAAATCGCTTGTTTTTTATATAAAATAACGTAATGAATACTAGCAGAGTGGTAACAACGCTGTTTGCTAAAGAAAATCAGACTAAAGCAAGTGATAAAGGTTTATTCTAAAAATCAGAAAAAATTTCCTTATTTAGTTTTATAGACAGATTATAGAAGGAAAAAATAGCAGCATAATGTATGATCATTTTTTCACAAAAAAGAGATTGACGGACTATTTTTCCTGTGTAATAATACAGAACTAAATAGAGAACGACGCTAAAGTCAGCTACTGGTTGTGAAATTCGGTTTATTTTTTTTACGGATATTTGTGATTTATTTCACTAAATTATACGAAGAAAGGAAGATGATTTATGCAAAAAACTCAATTGAGACATCCGTTTTATTGTGTCAACTCACAGGTGCTTTGGAAAGGAGAGGCGGCGTTAGAGAATGCCCTGCATATGGACCACAAGATCATAGAGCTGGGTTTGGACGCTATTTTTACTGCAAGTATGGAGGATGTGGCTAGGATTAAAGAGGCAACCTATCGAATTCAAGTTGGGATTGTTTATGAAGGACAATCAACTACTCAGTTGGCAGATCTACGCGGTTGTGGAGCCGACGTTTTAATCTTTGATGAGTGTAAGAAGCTGACCGAGGACAAATTACAGGTAGCACAACAGTTGAATTATCTGCTTTTAGTACGAACGGATGCTCCTTTTGACTTGCCAGAAGTGTTTTTTCCGTATTTAGATATTATTAAATGGAATTTTGATAACGCTGAAGCGGCTTCTTTATTTAATAAGCAGTGCACGAAACAGAAGAAACGTATCAAACAGTTGAAGCAAGCCTATCCACATTTGGCGATCATCTATGGAGCCAATACTATTTCATCCAACATTGTATTAAACAGTTTGACGATGGGCTTGGATGGTATCGGTGAAGTCAGTTGCAACGAAAGCACTCAGAAAAAACGTCAGGAAATGCTGAAGGCAGTCAACGATTATAAAAAAGTCCAGGTATTTTTAAGCAATTAACCGACAGAATCAGTTCATTTAATCGATTGTTTTTGCTAAATAGGCTTGACTATTCAGCTTGATTTTTGCTTTACTTATTCTATTAAGGATAAGTGACAATTATCGGGGGAATAAAAATGAGCTTAGCAGATGACAAGCGATTATTAGTTGAAATTGCCTCCTTGTATTATGAACAAGGATTAAAGCAGGAAGAAATTGCTAAACGGGTCAATATCAGCCGATCATTGGTTTCAAAATATTTAGTACGTTCGCGTGAAGAAGGCATCGTAGAGATCACCATCCACGACGAATATGCCAGTCCATACCGAGCATTAGAGGAACAATTGCAGGGGAAATTCCAGCTGGAAGATGTGATTTGTATCGAGTCGGCTGGCCGCGGACTGCAAAATAAATTACTAGGGATTGCGGCAGCGAAATATTTAGCCCGCATCATCAAGCCGTGGTATACCATTAGTGTTTCAGCGGGAACCACTGTTCATGAGGCGGCAGCTAATTTTCCCAAGCAAAGTCAAATGACGAATGTCCGCTTTGTACCACTTGTTGGTGGGATGGGGATGGAACATATTACCATTCAATCTACTAGAGTTTGCGAATTATTTGCTTCTCGTTGTGGTGGGCACGCAGTAGAATTGCATGCACCCATTACCGTAGATGAGCCAGAAGCTAAGCCGGTCTTTATGAAGCAATCCTTCATCAAAAATGTGTTCGACGAAGGGGAGTCCGCTGATATCGCTCTGGTAGGTATCGGGGGTATTCCGATTTACTCTACCTTAACGGATGCCTATTTATCAGATCAGGTAAATGTCGATTCGGAATACTCCCAAGACAAGATTGCCGGTGATATTTGCTACAACTTCATTAATCATTCTGGAAAACTAGCTGATTGTTCATGGAATAAACGAGTGCTGGCAATTGACTTGGAACGTTTGAAAAAAGTTCCTCGAAAAATTGCTGTCTCTGGTGGCAAAGAAAAAGTTGAAGGTATTCGTGCAGCCTTAAAAGGCAACTTAGTCGATGTGTTAATCACCGATGAAAAAACAGCTCGTGATCTAGTAGAACAATGATAAAAAAACTCTATCGACACTCAGAAAGAGGGAGTCGATAGCGTTTTTGTCGTTATAACAGAATTGCAACCAATATCAACCAGCAGGCGACAAATTTCCAACTTTAGTCGGTAGCACGATTTTTCTCGGATCGGTATACTTTTCTTATAGAAGAGGAGTGAGGAAAATGGACTTATCAGAAAAAATTTTGAAGCTAAGAAAATCAAAAGGGTTATCACAGGATGAACTAGGAGAACAATTAGGAGTATCCCGCCAATCGGTGTCCAAGTGGGAATCTGGTCAAACAACTCCAGAGCTGGACAAGATTACCAAACTGGCCAACATTTTTGACGTCACCACCGATTATTTGCTACAGCCCAGCGAAACCGACGAATTGGTTTTAAAAACTTCCATGCTGGAACGAGAACAAAAGAGGATTTTGGATCAGCAAACCAAAACCAAAAATCGCCAGTTTACGATTGTTAGCAGTATTATTGCAGTAATTATGATCCTTGCCGTCGCCATCATCAGCAAATACATCATGTTTCCGGATTACGGTGAAGGCTATACTATGCTGGGAAAAACCATTTTGACCTGCAGTAGTTTGCTGATTATTTCCATCACCATCTTTTTCAATTGGAAAAAATATTCGTAACGAGGAAAAACCGCGGCTCAGCAATCAAAGAGGTTGCGGTTTTCACCTAAATTTTTACGGCTGCAGCACATTCCAGCTACGATCATTTTCAAAATCCGCCAACTCTTCTTGAGCCAATTGAGTGATAGCTTCAGGATAATCCATTATTTCCAACAAACGCAAGGCATTCCGAGTCGTCGTCGGTCCTTCTTTAACTAAATAATCAAAGGCGATGCCTTCTTCATGAGTAATCCGCTCGGAAAAATGCAAATTATGACACTCATATTTCAAAATCTCGGTTAATTCGATATCATGAGTTGCCACAAAGGCCAAGCTTGGATAATCCTTCAGCCAATGCAAAATACTGGCAGAAGCCGCAATTCGTTCCACCGTATTGGTTCCCCGCAAAATTTCATCAATGAAGCAGTAGCAGCGTTCTTTAGTAGCGACTTGATTTAATAACCGTTTGATGGACTTAATCTCAGCGATAAAATAACTATCACCCTCAATCACATTATCCTCCACCGCCATCGAGGTCAGTACATGACCCGGCTCCATGCAAAATCGACTAGCTAATGTAGTGTTAATGGTTTGAGCCAGGATGCAATTAATGGCAATGGATTTAACATAGGTAGATTTACCCGAAGCATTGGACCCAGAAATTAAGGTATTTTTAGTCCATTCCACCGGATTAGTCACTGGTTCGCTAATCAATGGGTGGTAGCAGTCTTCAGCAGTCAATCCACCAGGGCGAAATTCCGGCAGGCAGGTTTCTTCCAAAGCAGTCCGGTAATTCAAAATCGCCAGTGCCGCTTCCAAATCTCCCATTGCTTGCCACAAATGAATCGCCGCTTCCTTATGCTTGCCTAATTTTCTCTGCACAAAATGGTAAGAAATAAAAGGAATCATTAAACTCATCATCAAAGTTTCCACAATCACATCGGCTTCCGTGCCGCCGCTGCCTTTAAAGGAAAAGCCGAAACGGGTGATGCTTTTCAAGGGAGCCAGTTCGTTTGCAAGCTCCGCCTGATTAGGCAGTGGAAAAGTTTTTAGCTTCTTAGCCGTATAAAGGGACTGAATTAAATAACGCATACTGGTCAGCTCCCGATCCAAAGTGCTTTTTTTCACCATCGAAACAATCGTATTCAGACACAAAGAGATAACAAAAATTAAGATACCGATAGAAGGGGCGAAGGCGGCCACCACCAACCCAATCAATGGCAATAAACCTAAAAACAAATATAGCCAAAAGCTGCCGGTGCTAGAAAAGTTATTTTCCGCTAACAAATAGCTTTTAATCAGATTGTTGTCTAGTTTGCCTAAACGAGCAAATTGATACTGAACCTTTTGTCGTAGTTCTGGCTGGTGATCGAAAAATTCAATCAGTTCCTCCAAATCATCCGCTTGAAAATTAAAGCTGCGCAGGCGCTGGTATAAACTTTCTGAGCCGACACTGGAATAAGTCAGGTTAATTTGCTGGAAAATCTCATACATATCCAAATCATACCAAGTAGCATCGTCAATTTCACTACCCCATTCTTGCAGCTCTTTGGTAATTTCCCAAGCGGTGATCAGACTATCTTCGCGATCATTGATAGCATACTCTGGTAATTTCCCCCAAGCATCCCGGATACTTCGTTTCAATTTTATTTTCGACCAAAGATCGAGGGCAGCGAAGACGAGGATAATCACTAGGATAAATCCTGCAACAATGATTAGTTCATTCATAATGAGACTCCCATCTATGATTGTTTCCTTTAATAATAGAACAAGTGCCCACCAATGAAAAGAGTCGATTGCTTCTATACAAATATTCCTCATTGTTTTACAATAGTAAGATAAAAATTTACAGGAGGCAACCGATGAAACCAATTATTGGCATTATGCCGTTGTACGATCGCAAAAAAGAAAGTATTTGGATGCTGCCGGGCTACGTAGAGTTAATTGAAACAAATGGCGGGATTCCAATGATTTTACCTTTGACAGATAATTTTGAAACCTTAGATTATTTCCTGGAAACTTGCCAAGGCTTCCTGTTTACCGGCGGTCAGGACATTTCTCCTGAGCTATACGGGACAGAAAAACTAGTGGTTTGTGGGGAAACTCACCAGGTGCGGGATACGATGGAAATCTATTGTATGGAAAAAGCGTTAGAAGAGGATACGCCAATCTTGGGAATCTGTCGCGGCGCGCAGTTGCTAAATGTCGTAACTGGCGGAACGCTTTATCAAGATTTACCTACCGAACGACCAACCGAAATCAACCATCAAATGAAGCCGCCTTATGATAAAGGTCAACACGAAGTCCAATTGGTAGAAGGTACGATGTTGGCGGATATTCTTGATCAATCCACATTAAGCGTCAACAGCTACCATCATCAAGGAATCAAAGATGTCGGTGAAAAACTAACGGTTACCGCAATATCGGAAGACGGTTTAGTAGAAGGCATCTACCTAGATGAAAATCAATTTGTTCTAGGAGTACAATGGCACCCGGAATTTTTCGCCTCCGATACACGGGAAAATCAGCGGCTACTTCAAATGTTTTTAGCTCATTGTTATTAAAATCAGCGGGATAAGTCACGAATCCAGTGGCTTATTCCGCTTTTTGAGTTCGCCATCTCAACCAAAAGTTGGAACAACAATAAGACCTAAGGCTGAGGTTGTCAGACACGCTATCAATTACACTTGTTATAGAAAGAAAAAAGAAAGTTGGTAGGCGTGTGAAGGGTAATCGGGTAAATATCATCTATTTAATGGTAGGACAGTTAATTTCGGTTTTTGGCGGGGCGATTTTGCGTTTCGCCTTGTCTTTGTTTGTGTTGGACGCCACCGGTCGGGCAGATATTTTTGCCACGATCTTGGCAGTCTCTAGTATCCCGGTCTTGTTTGCGCCAATTGGCGGGGCGATTGCCGATCGTTTTGATCGGAAAATCTTGATGGTTTTGATGGATGTAGCGAACGCCGTGTTGGCGCTGCTGCTGTTTTTAGTGATCGGCATGACGGAATCGGTTTTTGCCATCGGATTCTTGTTGTTTGTCCTGTCAATCGTAGGAAGCTTTGATACACCGGTAGTAGGTGCCAGTATTCCTTTGTTAGTAAAAGAAGATCAATTGGAAAAAATCAATGGTCTGTCCAATGGGATTTTGCAGCTGTCTAACGTTGTCGCCCCGATTATCGGCGGCATTCTGTACGGTTTAGTTGGTGCACAAGCGTTAGTAGCCAGCAGCATCGCCTTCTTTGTTATCGCGGCGATCGTGGAAAGTTGTTTGAAGATTCCTTTTGAAAAAAAGGAACAAAAAGGAAACGTCCTGGAAATTTTGACTGGTGATCTGAAGGAAGGATTTAAAGAAGTCCGAAGCAACCGAGTGATTACCAAAGCGATTGTGATCGCAGCTTTAATCAATTTTGCCTTAACGCCCTTCTTTATTGTCGGTTTACCGGTTATTTTGCGGATGGTGCTGCAGGTGAGTGAAACGATGTACGGTGTTGGTATGGCAATGTTCAGTCTCTCCAATATTGTGGGGGCAATTTTTGCTGTCGTGATAACTAAAAATCTGCGCTTCAACAATTTTTACCTGACCTTTGGGTTTTCGGGCGTGCTTTTACTGATCGTAAACGTCCTGCTGCTTTTTTTAGGAACTGGCGGAGGCTTTGTCGTGATTGTGGGCGCCGGTGTGATTATTGGAATCATCATGAGCGCCATTTCCATTTACCTGATTTCACTGGTTCAGCGCATTACGCCAAAAGAAAATCTAGGAAAAGTGATGGCCACCATCATTGCGGTAGCTCAATGTGCGGTGCCGTTGGGACAATTAGTGATGGGTGTCCTGTTTAAAGGAACGACAATCTCGGTATTCTTTCCAATTCTGGCAGTGGGCTGCTTTATTCTATTAATTTCCTTCCTATGCTTTAACTGGTTTAAGGAAACCAAGGAAAGTGACATCTATCTGGTGAAGGAAAATTAGACGGGGGAGATGCACTGGCTGCGGCTGGTGCATTTTTTCTTTAAAATGATAGTTGACATTTGAATGTTTGCGTGGTAACCTTTTCATTAAGTTGTTGATGTTATTACTTCGGGTAAGCATGCGGCAATTCAAAAAAATTGAAAAATGTTGGATGTTATCACAATGTGAGCAGGACCTATTTACCACACAGATGTAGTGTATGTAAATGGGCTTTTTTTGTGGCTAACGGGGGAAATTTTATGATCATAAAAAGAGTATTGAACAATAATACCGTTATTTCTTCAAACAGCAAGGGCATTGATGTCCTGCTGATGGGCAAGGGGATCGCTTTTGGCAAGAAAAAAGGCAATCCGGTAGAAATTGAGCTGGTAGAAAAGAGTTTTCTACTGCGGGACAAGGATACCCAAAATAAATTTACCGAGCTGTTGATTAACGTACCGATGGAGCACATCATGGTGTCGGAGAAGATTATCAATTTCGGGAAAATTAAGCTAGGAAAAAACTTAAATGAAATCATCTACGTGAACTTGACGGACCATATTCATTCAGCGATTGAGCGTTATCAAGAAGGCATTATTTTAAAAAATCCTTTACGTTGGGACATTGCTCGTTTTTATGCCGATGAATACGCTGTTGGAGAAAAGGCGCTGGACATTGTCCGCAATGATTTAGGCATAGCTTTTGAAGTGGATGAAGCCGCTTTTATTGCTACCCATTTTGTGAATGCCGAACTGGATCGCAAGGATGATTTGGCCTATGAAGTAGCCGAGATCACCAAAGGAATCGAAGAAATTATTAAAAATCATTACCGCACGGAATTTGACGAAGATTCCTTGGATTATTACCGCTTCATTACTCATGTGAAATTTTTTGCCCAACGTTTGTTGACCGGCGAGCATTACGATGACGAAGATGCAGAATTATTAGAAACCCTAAAAAGCAAATATGTGACGGAATACGAGTGTTCGTTAAAGATTCGCGAGTATGTGCAGCAGCAGTTTGAATACGAACTAAGCTCCACTGAACTGCTGTATTTAACCGCCCATATTCGCCGCATAACTAAAAATTTATAGTCAAATAGGATTGTTATCCCAAAAGGAGCATGACCTAGAGCTGAACGATATTCTTTCGGGCAGTTTTAGGTCATTTTTGCTTCTTTTACTAAAAAATAGGAGTGAAATTAAAATGGATTACAAAAATACCGCAAAACAGCTGTTTGAACAAGTAGGTGGGCAAGCCAATATTCGATCGGCTACTCATTGCATGACCCGCTTACGCTTGGTTTTAAAAGATGAAAGCAAAGTGGACGACGAACAAGTCAAAAAAGTGCCAGGTGTCATGGGAGTCATGAAAAAAGGCGGCCAATACCAAATTATTATGGGCAATGACGTGGCCAATTACTACAAGGAATTGGTGAAATTAGGCAATTTCGGCTCAGCAGCCGCTGAAGAAGAGGACGGCGAAAAAGGCAATTTATTCGAACGCTTCGTAGATGTCATCTCCAGCTGTATGTCCCCATTGATTCCAGCCATGCTAGGGGGCGGAATGATTAAAGTTCTGTTGATTGTGTTGCCGTTAATTGGAATTTTAAGTGCTGATTCCCAAACCTATGCGGTGCTGTCATTCTTCGGAGATGCGCCATTTTACTTCATGCCAATTATGCTGGCCTATACCGCAGCTCAGAAATTTAAGGTGACCCCAATGCTGGCGGTGACCATTGCCGGAATTATGCTGCATCCGAATTTTACCGCCTTAGTAGCTGATGGGAACCCGTTGAATGTTTTCGGCTTACCAATTACCTTAGCTTCTTATGGCTCATCGGTTATTCCGATTTTGATCATGGTTTGGTTGATGAAGTTTATCGAAGGTGCCTTCAATAAAGTGATCCCCGCTGTAATGAAGAGCTTCACTCAACCATTGTTAGTTATCTTAGTATCAGGTGTGATTGCATTAGTTGTCGTAGGTCCATTGGGTACTTTTGCTGGATCAGGTCTTTCAGCAGCAATCATTTGGGTACAAGGTAAAGCAGGGTGGTTAGCGCTGGGCTTGATGGCGGCGTTTATGCCATTAATTGTTATGACTGGGATGCACTGGGCGTTTGCGCCAATTTTCTTAATCGCATCACCAGCAACACCAGATATTTTGATTTTACCAGCAATGCTAGCGGCAAATATTGGTCAAGGCGCAGCAGCTTTAGCCGTTTCTATGAAAGCAAAAGATAAAAACTTGAAACAAGTTGCTTTAGCTTCAGGAATTTCAGCGTTATTAGCGGGCGTAACAGAGCCGGCTTTGTATGGAGTAACCTTAAAATACAAACGTCCATTATATGCAGCGATGATTTCTGGCGGGATTTGCGGGGTGTACATGGGCTTCACTGGCCTAGAATCTTATGCGTTTGCTGTGCCATCAGTTGTTTCCTTGCCACAATTCATTGGCGAAAACTCTGGCAATATTATCAATGCGTGTATTGTAGCAGCTGCTTCATTTATTCTTACCTTTGTACTGACTTGGGTATTTGGTTTTGAAGAAGATGCACCTATTGAAGAAGCAATTTTAGAAGTCCAAACGGGTAGCAGCGATCCGAAAAAAGTTTTTGCACCCGTAAAAGGGGAAGTAATTCCTTTAGAACAAGTTAACGATTCTGCATTTTCGAAAAAGATGATGGGTGAGGGAATCGCAATTATTCCTTCTGATGATACAATTCGCGCACCTTTTGATGGCACGGTCACTGCCATCTTCCCAACAAAGCATGCGATTGGTTTGACCAGTGATGCCGGTTTGGAGTTATTGATCCACGTAGGAATCGACACAGTTGAACTAGGCGGCAAGCATTTTGAAGCGTTAGTTTCAGCCGATGACCGAATTAAAGTCGGCCAACCATTATTGAAGGTGGATTTTGCAGCGGTCAAAGCAGCTGGATATGACATTGTAACCCCAATTGTAGTGACTAATTCGGACCAATTTATCGACGTAGTAGCCAAAGACGAAATGAAAACTGCTAATTATGATGAAGCCGTACTTTATGTAGTTTAAAAAAAGGAGCAAACCAATGAGTAATTTTCCAAAAGATTTTTTATGGGGCGGCGCAACTGCCGCCAACCAATTAGAAGGTGCCTATAATGAAGATGGCAAAGGTCTAACCGGTCAGGATTTAACCCGCAAAGGCTGGCGGGAAGCGCCAACTGAGGAACCGATGGAAGACAATTTGAAATTAATCGGTATCGATTTCTACCATCGTTATAAGGAAGATATTCGATTATTTGCAGAAATGGGTTTTAAGGTCTTCCGTATGTCAATTGCTTGGGCGCGGATTTTTCCAAAAGGTGACGAGCAGGAACCGAACGAAGCCGGCCTAGCTTTTTACGATAAGGTTTTCGACGAATGCTTAAAATATGGGATCGAACCTTTGGTGACTTTGTCCCATTATGAGATGCCGCTGCATTTAACCCGTACCTATGATGGCTGGCGCAGTCGGGAGGTCATCGACTTCTTTGAGCATTACACAAAAACGGTCTTTACCCGTTACCAAAATAAAGTAAAATACTGGCTGACCTTCAACGAAATTAATTCCATCAGCCATGTGCCTTTTCTTAGCGGCGGCATCAATACGCCGAAGGAAGAACTAACGAAGCAAGATATTTATCAGGCGATTCATCATGAGCTGGTGGCCAGTGCCCGAGCAGTCAAAGCCTGTCACGAAATTATTCCGCAGGCCCAAATCGGCTGCATGATTCTCGGTGTGCCGGTTTATCCCTTAACACCAGAACCAAAGGATGTGTTGAAGGCTTTAGCCACCGAACGGGAAAATTTCTTCTTTTCTGATGTACAGGTTCGGGGGTATTATCCCAGCTACAGCCAGCGACTGTTTAAAGAAAATGACATTCAATTGAAGATTACTGATCGGGATTTAAGTGATCTGAAACACACGGTCGATTTCATTTCCTTTAGCTATTATATGAGTGTTTGTGAATCAGCTGACCCGACGAAGGAAGCTGGCGAAGGCAATATCATCGGCGGCATTCCCAATCCTTATCTAAAAGCCAGCGATTGGGGATGGCAAATTGATCCAGAAGGTCTGCGTTATTACTTGAACTGTGTATATGACCGCTATCAAAAGCCAGTCTTCATTGTTGAAAATGGCTTGGGTGCTGTTGATGAGCTGATCGAATTGCCGGATGGAACTAAGACAGTGTTGGATGATTACCGCATCAATTACATGAACGATCACTTAGTGCAGGTGGAAGAAGCACTGGAAGATGGTGTGGAAATTATGGGCTATACTTCTTGGGGCTGTATTGACTTAATCAGCTTTACCACAGCGGAAATTAAAAAACGCTACGGGATGATCTACGTGGATCGCAACCAGGATGGTTCTGGAACGCTGAATCGCTACAAGAAAAAAAGCTTCCATTGGTATAAAGAAGTCATTGCATCCAATGGTGATAGTCTAATCCGATAAAACAATGTTGCTGTTCTCTTTGTTGAGAGCAGCATTTTTTAATAGAAGAAAAATTTGCATTTCTCTGTGATACATGTAAACTCATATTGAAGTGTTTTACATAGAAAAAGACTGGGGCAATAAAAATGGCAAATAAAAAGGTGACTATAAAAGATGTAGCAAAACGATCAGGTGTATCCATTACAACTGTATCGCAAATATTGAATGGTAAAGAAGACATGTTTAGTCAAGGCACCATAGAAAAGGTTTTGGAGGCAAAAAAAGAGCTGAATTACGAACCAGATTATTTTGCCCGTCGTATGATTATGAAAAAGAGTAAGACTATTGGTGTATTAGTTCCGGATATTACGAACCCTTTCTTTGGTAATTTGCTGCGAGGCATTGAAAAAGTTTTATATCGCGAAAATTTTGTCGCAATGTTTTGTAACGCGGATATGGATGAAGCAAAGGAAAGTGAGTACTTACAAGAGTTGAGTCGGCGTGGCGTCGATGGCTTTATTATTGCCAGCTCAGCAGTTTCCAACCAAGCGATTAACGATACATTGAAGAAGAATAGTTTACCTTTTATCGTTTTGGATCAGAAAAAAGCGGAAGGAATCAGTGATGCCGTATTAACAGACGACTTTTCAGGGGGACGATTAGCCGCTCAGCATTTAGCCGATTTGGGCCACCAAATGGTTGCAGTCGTTATGCCACAAAATGCGCCAGCCAATATTTATAAGCGATATGAGGGATTTTCTTCAATTTTTCCTGAAGCCAAGATCGTCAACAGTGACTTATCTAAGCAAGGAGGACGTCAAGCGGCAAAGGAAATTATCCAAAGAGACTTTACCGGATTATTTGCCGTGAATGACGAGATTGCTTTTGGTCTATATTTGGGATTGAATGAAGTCGGAAAACACATCCCAGCTGACTATAGTGTCGTTGGGTATGACAACATTGATATGTGTGAGTATGTGATTCCACAGCTGACTACGATCGCCCAGCCTATTTTTGAATTAGGCCAAACTACCGCTGAATTATTGCTGGAACGGATTCAGCAGCCAGAAAAAAATTGGGAAGAAAAAATGCTATCGGTTCAATTGGTGAAACGGGCTTCAACCAAAAAGATAAATCAGCACACTTGAAATTGCTTTCAAGATGTGCTATATTTTTGCCATAGAGTTAAAACGTTTTAGTAAAACGTTTTTGTAACAATGGAATCACGTATTAAACGAAACGGAGTGGATAAAATGAACGCGATTACAATTATTGGCAGTATTAACCTGGATCGCACCATTCGAGTAAAACAAATGCCTAAACCAGGTGAAACCATGCACACGAAGGAAATTTTCTCAGCCGGTGGTGGTAAAGGCGCAAACCAAGCAGTAGCAGCTAAACGTTCCGGAGCAGTTACAAATTTTATTGGGGCAGTCGGCAACGATGAAGCCGGACAAATGATGACCGATCTTTTAAGTCAGGAAGAAATTAATTTAGCCGGTATTGCTACACTAGATAACCAAGCGACTGGTCAAGCCTATATTATTGTTGATGACCAAGGGGAAAACAGCATCATGATTCATGCTGGTGCCAATAATGTTTTCACTCCAGCCCATGTCAATCAGCATGAAGAACTGATTAAAAGTAGTGATTTTTTGATTACCCAGTTTGAAAGCGCTATGGACAGCACGATCACAGCATTCAAAATTGCTCGCCAAGCCGGTGTTAAAACCATTTTGAATCCAGCACCAGCTTTAGAACAGGTTCCAGAAGAATTGCTGGAAGTTACAGATATGATTATTCCTAACGAAACGGAAACGGAAATTTTAACAGGCATCACAATTACAGATGAAGATAGCATGAAGAAAGCTGCCGATCAGTTGCATCAATTAGGTATCGAAGCAGTCATTATTACGATTGGCAGCAAAGGGGCCTTCTATGATGTCAATGGACGTAGCGGAATTGTACCAGCCTTTAAAGTGAAAGCAGTTGATACGACAGCTGCCGGCGATACGTTTATTGGAGCTATGAGCAGTATTCTAAAGAATGATTTCAGTAACTTAGAAGAAGCGATCACATACGGAAACAAGGCTTCGTCTTTGACAGTTCAACGCTTCGGCGCTCAACCATCAATCCCTTACAAAAACGAATTGGACTAAAGAAAGGAAGTAGTTATCATGAAAAAAGGCAAAGTAATTAATTCAGATATTTCTCGCGTAATCGCACAAATGGGGCACTTTGACAAATTAAGTATTGGCGATGCCGGCATGCCGGTGCCAAGAATGACGGAAAAAATTGATTTAGCAGTGGACAATGGCATTCCCAGTTTTATGGACGTCTTGAACAATGTGTTAGAAGAATTAGAAGTGCAGCGCATTTATTTAGCAGAAGAAATTAAAACCGAAAATCCAACCATGCTGGAAGCGATCAAAAAGCGTTTGCCAGAAACACCCATTACCTTTATCCCTCATAGTGAAATGAAGCAGGAATTGAATAATGTGCACGCTTTTATCCGTACCGGAGAAATGACGCCATATGCGAATATCTTACTAGAAAGCGGCGTCGTTTTTTAAAAACAAGTAGCGATGTTTTATCATGTACACATTTATTAAATCGTTTTAATCATGTCTGGCTTCACAAGCTGAGCAAGTTTGCGAAGCCTTTCGTAAATAAAGGAGGAATTTTTCATGAATGCTACGGCATTATTGATTGGCTTAGGGCCATTATTAGGTTGGGGTCTTTTCCCAACCATCGCATCCAAAATCGGCGGTCGGCCGGTAAATCAAATACTGGGATCAACTTTAGGAACTTTAATTTTTGCACTTATTTTTACGCTAGTAAACGGGTTAAGTTTTCCATCGGGTATGGATTTAATCTTTTCCATCCTGTCTGGTGTTGGCTGGGCGATCGCACAAATTATCACCTTTAAATCATTTACGTTGATTGGTTCATCTCGTGCCATGCCGATCACTACGGCTTTTCAATTGTTGGGGGCTTCCTTGTGGGGTGTCTTAGCTTTAGGCAACTGGCCTGGTACTACTGCTAAATTATTAGGCGGATTAGCACTTATTTTGATCATTATCGGCGCTTGGATGACGGTTTGGACTGAGGAAAAAACTAAAGAGAACAGCAGTCTGCTGAAATCGGCCGTTATCCTGTTAGCGGTTGGTGAAATTGGTTATTGGGCTTATTCTGCCGCCCCGCAAGCCACCAGCATTGATGGGATGCATGCTTTTTTGCCACAAGCTATTGGCATGGTGCTAGTCGCAGTTGTTTATTCAGCAATTTTAACCTTCAAGGATAAAGAAAAATCACCATTTGCGGAAGTTGTTTCTTACAAACACATCTTTTCTGGTTTCTTCTTCGCCTTTGCGGCCTTGACCTATTTGATCTCAGCCCAACCAAATATGAACGGTTTAGCTACTGGCTTCATCTTGTCGCAAACATCAGTGGTTCTGGCAACTTTAACCGGCATCTGGTTTTTAGGACAAAAGAAAACCAAAAAAGAAATGACCGTTACGATTATTGGTTTGGTGCTGATTTTAGCCGCTGCAGCCATGACTGTCATGTTATAAAAATAAAGCCGTCAGCTGACGGCTTTTTATTTGGTCAATTCAAAATCTAGCGTCTCACGCTCAGCACCGTTAACAATCAGCGTGACGGAATGTAGTCCGGGATAATGCTTCCTAGAACTCAAATCAGCAAAAGAATGCTTTTTGGTGTAAGTCTTTGACTGATTGGCTTTTAAGACAGTATCGGACAACTGGAATATTTTCCGACTGCGTTTTCCGTTGGCTTTGACATAGTCGATGCCATACTCAAGCCTTAACTTGGTGGTTTCTTTTGCTGAAATCGTAAAGGAAAAAGTCAAACTCTCACCGTAGTTGAGGGACTCAGCCGTCAACGAGAAATCCTTAATATCTACCGAACTAGCATCGTGATACCCAAAGATAGCTAAGACATCCCGATTTCCTTTTTTCAGCAAAGTCCGGCAGCCGTGTTTAACAATCCAATCCGTATGTTTGTCTTTACCGTACCAATCTTTGGCAATGTTTGCCACCAAGTCAGGATGAGTTTTGGAAATATCGTTTAAATTGTTAGCAACACTTTTACGGACATACAAAGATGGATCGGCTTTCATTTTTTCTAAAATAGCAAGCACTGGCGAAGGATCTTTTTTGAAGCTGGTCAAAGCTTGTCCCCAAGGCAAAGCCGGGCGGCAGCCTTCGCTGGCCAGTCGTCGAACATGTTCATTCTCATGGTTGGCCCAGACTGCCATCTGCTGCATCATACGAACTTCGTGTTTTATAATCAACGGTCGTACGGCAAATTCAGCAGTCGATAGTTGGGTGTATTTTTCCAATGCCGCAATAGATAAATCCCAGTCCTGCTCGTCTTGCCCATAAACCTCTACAAAATCCGGAAAATAGATCAAAGCATTGTCATTATGTCCTGCCGGATAGCTAGCAACAACTTGATCGAGGATGGCAAGAGCTTCTATATACTTACACGGCAAATAGTTACCTAAATGGATAGTAATTTTTCGCATCCGTGCTTTTAGTTCTAACATTTCCCAGTCATTGTCCATGATATCGTTGATAAAATCACTTTTCTGAAACTGGGGATACACATTTTTGATTCTTGAAGCAAGATCATAAAGCGTATCATAATTATAGTATTTATCTTTCATCAATTCAGTCATGTACTTCCTCCTTTCAAATGCTGTTTAACTTATTTCTAGTTTTTACTAAACCTCTGTTCACACCAAAGTTTAGAGGAAAAGACCACAACATTCAAGCAGGAAAAAAATCTGCTTGGGGCCATTTAGAATAGGTGCATACTAAAAAATATTTTTAGTTGAACCAAGTCCGCTGAGAAAAAAATCCTCGAAAAGAGCATTTTTTAATTGAAATATCATTTGTTTTGTATTATGATCATTTGCAACATCATATTTCGTGTGGAAGAGAAGAGTAGCTTTAATGTGAACATTGGCAGAGAACCCGGATGGTGAAAAAGGGGAATGGGAAGTTAGAGTGAAGATGAGCTCGGAGCATCTAAGTTGTTCACGCAATTTAGACGGTCGCAACCGTTACCTTGCCGCGTATCTATTTAGCTTAGGTTAAGTATGTACGGTTGAGGTATTAGAATTCTAATACGAATAAGGGTGGTACCGCGAAAGCATTCGTCCCTTGGGCTGTTAAGCAATTAACAGTTCAAGGGATGAATGCTTTTTTTGCATTTATTAAAAAAGAAGAGGTGGTCAAATGAGGAAGATTGCAGGTGTTTTTGTTTTAGCGGGAATTTTATTGTTGTCAGGCTGTGGACGAGCAGCCGGTAGTTCAGAGGATACACTGAAGGTGGGGGCATCGCCCACACCTCATGCGGAAATTTTAGAACATGTGAAGCCGATGTTGGAAAAAGACGGCATCAATTTAGAAGTTGTGAAATTTGACGACTACATCTTACCGAATAAATCGTTGGAGGCAGGTGAAATTGATGCCAATTACTTTTCAACCGTGCCTTATTTTAATCTGCAAAAGGAAGAAAATGATTATGATTTTGCTAATGTGGCAGGTATCCATTTAGAACCAATGGGTATCTATTCTCATAATATAAAAAAGGTTACTGATATCCCTGAAGGCGCAACGGTGATTGTCTCGAACGTTGCATCAGAGTGGGGCCGGGTGCTGAGAATTTTTGAAGACAACAGATTGATCAAGGTAAAAGAAGGTATTGCCATTGATAAAGCAACTTTTAATGACATTATTGATAACCCAAAAAATTTGAACTTCAAACATGATGTTGAACCGCCCTTGCTAGCAACAGCATACGAAAATCACGAAGGCGACCTGGTGGCAATTAATTCTAACTTTGCTTATGAAAAAGGCTTAAACCCAGTCAAAGATTCTCTAATGCTAGAAGCCCAAGATTCACCTTATGTAAACATCATCGCAACCAAAACGGAAGAAAAAGATGATCCGCAAATAGCAAAATTAGTGGCAGCCTTACAAGATAAGGAAGTTCAAGCATGGATTGATGAAAAATGGGGTGGTTCAGTCATCCCTGTGGCACAATAGAAAATGGAGGAATGTTAAATGGAACGAGCAATTTTTGCCGGGGGCTGCTTCTGGTGCATGATCAAACCCTTTGACTCACTACCGGGGATTCATTCAGTCTTTTCCGGTTACACTGGAGGACACACACCAAATCCAACCTACGAACAAGTAAAAAGTCATCAAACTGGTCATACTGAGGCGGTGGAAATTATTTTTGATCCGGAAGTAATTACTTTTGAAGAATTAGTCGAATTGTACTGGCAACAGACAGATCCTACCGATGCCTTTGGCCAATTTGAAGATCGTGGTGACAATTATCGACCAGTCATTTTCTATTTTGATGAAAAACAAAAGGACATTGCTGAAAAAAGCAAACAAGCTTTAGCTGAAAGCGGAAAATTTACCGATCCGATTATAACCAGTATTGAGCCAGCAGCGCCATTTTATTTAGCAGAAGATGAGCACCAAAATTATTATAAAAAGCATCCTGAAAATTATGCCCGTAATGCCCAACGACGAAAGCAATTCATTGAGGCGAATTGGTAGCACAGCAAAAAGCACTTGAATCCTAGTAACTGTTTCGGTAAGATAGGCAAAAAAGCAGAAAAGAGGATTCAAGTGTGACTATACAAATTGTTCCCATTCAAACATCGCAAGCAGCAACTTTGCTGGACCTTAGCTTGCGCACGTTTAACGATACTTTTAGTGATCAAAACACACCAGAAAACATGGAAGCCTATGTTTCAGAGGCTTTTCAATTAAACAAATTGGAAAAAGAGCTGGCTAATCCCGATTCCAATTTTTTCTTCATTTACACAGCCGATCAGTTAGCGGGTTATTTGAAGGTGAACATCAATGACGCTCAAACTGAAGATATCGCTGAAAATGCTTTAGAAATCGAGCGGATTTATGTTGATTCGGCCTTTAAAGGTCAAGGGTTAGGTAAACTGTTGATGGAAAAAGCCCTTGAGATAGCCAATGAAAAGAAAAGAACCACTGTCTGGTTAGGCGTTTGGGAGAAAAATTTACCAGCAATCGGCTTTTATCAAAAACAAGGCTTTAAAAAAGTTGGTCAACATTCCTTTTGGATGGGCGACGATGAACAAACTGACTTTATTATGGCTAAAGTATTATTGTAGCCTTTAAGGAGAATGTAAAATGAACATCCGTTTAGCGAAAGCTTCTGATGCGCCAGCTTTATTGGCGATTTATGGACCCTATGTGACCGATACTGCGATAACCTTCGAATATGACATACCCACTGTGGAGGACTTCACCCAACGTATTATTTCTACTTTAGAAGATTATCCCTATTTAGTAGCTGAAAATGACGAAGGAGAAATTCTCGGTTACACTTATGCCCACGCCTATAAAGAACGAGTCGCCTATGACTGGAGTGTCGAAGTCACTATCTATCTGGCTGAAAAGACGAAAGGTCAAGGTATCGGTAAAAAATTGTATCAAGCTCTAGAAGAGGAACTGAAAAAACAAAACATCCTCATTTTGACAGCCTGTATCACAGGTGGGAACATCCCCAGCATTCAATTCCATGAAAAGCTGGGCTATCGGCAGGTAGGCGTTTTTAAGCAAATTGGTTATAAATTCGATCAATGGCACGATGTGTACTGGTTACAAAAGAGGCTGGTCCCGCCTACAGTTCCCATGAAAAAAATGATTCCGTATCGAGAAATCAATAATTAATTCGTTTTTTAGGCGATTGATGGCAAAAAAATACTACTAAGGATGAGTGTTAATTTTTTCAATTTTATGGTTGCAGGTACTTTCTGAAATGCTAAACTAGACATAAAGGAGTCAAGCAATGAACTTAGAAAACTTTCAGTGGACACGATATCCGGAGCACTACAAAATTTCCGAGAACAAAATCGAAATAACTACTAAACCACATACCGATTTATGGCAGCGGACGTATTATCATTTTCGAAATGACAATGCGCCAGTTTTTCAAATGGAAACGGAGGAAAACTATTTTAGTTTTGTCGTGAAAACAGAATTTAGCGAAAGTAAGCATCGTTTTGACCAGTGTGGTCTTGTGATGTATTTAGATAGTGAAAATTGGCTAAAAGCTTCTATAGAATACGAAAACGACCGGTTTCAACATTTGGGAAGTGTTGTTACTAATAGGGGATATTCTGACTGGGCAACGACGACCATTGATGCTTCTATTAAATCGATGTGGTATCGCTTAAGTAGAAGAGAAGATGATTACTGCCTTGAGTGTTCAGAGGATGGTGTCTCATTCCAACAAATGCGCATCTGTCACATGCACAATGGCAAAGGTAAAATCAAGTTTGGTATTTATGCTTGCTCTCCTGAAGCCTCCTCTTTTCAGGCAGTGTTCACTCACATGCAGCTGCTGGAATGTCAGTGGGCCGCTCACGATGGACAAAAACCGGATAAAACTAAATGATCTTAAAATAAATACCGCAAAAAAGGCACTTCAAAACGTAGGAATTTTGAAGTGCCTTTTTTACCTTCTTGAAGAAGAGTATAAGCATTTACGATTAGAAAGCTTATTAAACGAATTCTTGCGGTGTCCGGTTTCCCAAAGCTGAGCGAGTTTGCGAAGCCATTCTTATTCGATTAGTTGCCATAAAGGATTCAAAAAGGTTAGGGCATAAAATAAAGCAAGAAATACACCTAACAAAATGGTGAATAAAAAAGCTTCCCGCCGAGTATTTTTCTGACTAAAATGAGTGAATAGCTTTTGCAAAAACTGAATAGGATGAAACAAATCCCAAGTATTAAAACGAATATAGCGTCCTAAATAAATCCCAAAGCTAAGTACGGGAAAAACGAGCCACGTCAATAACCAAAAGATCGGTGTATTAAAAGTGGTGATGTTTGCGGGATCGAAATAAATAAAAAAAGTAAATTGCAGCAAAACGATGTTCAAAGCGGTGTTCAGTACACCAGAAATAGCTAAGCTGAGAACGGCGATGATATCATACCAAATGGGTACTTCAACTTCGTCTACTTCACGATGCGTCAAATTTAGTTCAGTGACTAAGTATCCGGCATTCGGTAAAAAAACGAGCCAAATAACTAGCCCGATAATTAGTATTAGACTACTTATGGTGCCTAGAAAAGTAAACGAAGTCAGTGCTGAAACTCGGGCAAAAAATAGTTGCAGGGTCAACGTTCCAACGAGGATAAACAGTGGAATGACTGAAAGCTTGAAATTTGTAATCATCGGTTTAAACAGTTTCGCATGAAAGATCTTTGGTCGAATCAAAATTAGTAATAACGCAAATAGATTAAATAATAAGGTGATTAAGAGCATCAGTGCCATAAAAGTTTCGTCCCCCTGAAGTAAGAATAACTTAGGAGGACTAAGATGAGCAAGTTCGACGCTTCACTTAAGAAAAAAGCTGAAGCAATAGCATAACAAGACTAACCACACCTAATACACTGATGGTGATGAAGAGATATTTTTCTCTGGCTGTTTGAAAGATTGGGCGGCGATAGGTATGACTGTTCCATAACCAAAAGCTGAAGCCTAAAGCATAAATACCAATACAATATAGTAAATTCATCCAACCTGAAGAGTAAAGCATGTAAAGCCCATAGAGTATAGCTCCACCTGCTAATAAACGATGGCTGTTGGATACTTTCTTAGCAGAAAGCTTCCATAAAAAAGCGGCCGACAAAACATAAGGAATGAGCACCATTGTAGTGGCGGTATCCGTGACTGCTTGGAAAGCATCCATTGCCAAGCGAGAAAAGATAAATGCTACTTGCATAATCACTCCATTTAAAATTAGCGCATTGACTGGCGCGTTATTGTGGTTTTCTTTTCCTAAAAAAGCAGGAAACATCTGATCATTCGCAGCATCATAAGAGATCTCTGCAGCTAAGATGGTCCAAGAAATCCAAGCGCCTAACACCGAAATAATTACACCAATGTCAATCATTCGTGCACCCCACGAACCAACAGCCGCATTTAATACACCACTAAGGGAAGGATTAGGAAGTTGCATTAAGGTCTCCTGCGGTAAGATACCGAAACTCAACATGACGATTAATACATAAATTGTTAACGTGGTGCCATAGCCGATGATAGTTGCTCGTCCTACATCTTTTGCGCGCTTTGCCCGTCCAGAGAGGACGACCGCTCCTTCAATTCCGACAAATACCCACATGGTTTGCAGCATCGCGTTTTTTACTTGACTAAAAATGCCACCTAAATCCCCATTGATCGTTTGAATATTTTGAGCGAAAAGATCTGTTGAGAAGGTCGTGTAGCGAAAATGAGTGATCAAAACGAAAATCCCGATCACAATCGGGATGACTTTAGCAAATGTGGCGACAACATTTAGTGCATTCGCCGCACGGATTCCTCGTGAAACTAAGAGGACTACTAGCCAAATCATCAAACTGCCCAAGTAAAAGCCAAATGATCCTTTAGAGCCGCCAATGACAGGGAAAAATTTACTTAGAGCATCTAAAAACAAAATGACAAAAGAAACATTTCCAATAATGTTACTCAGCCAATATCCCCAGGCTGAATTAAATCCAGCATAGGATCCGAAGCCATCTTTAGCATAGTAATAAATACCGCCTGTAATCTCCGGTCGTTCATTAGCTAATATTTGAAAAACTTTCGCGATAAAAAACACACCTACGCCAGTAACCGTCCAAGCGATTAGCGAAGCGACTGCTCCAGCAGATTGCGAAATACTGCTAGGGAGATTGAATACGCCACCACCCAGCATCGAACCCACCACAATCATGGTTAAGCCTAGTAATCCAACCTCTTTATGTGAGGCGGATTTTGTTGGTTGTTCCTTCATGAACTCCTCCTATAATAACTATTATCCTGTTTATTCAACCATATTCTAATGAAAAGAAGCAATCAATCTGCATAAAATTAAGCAAGAGGTCTATCATTAGATTCTCATCAAAAACATGTTGCTTTATTCTTTACCTAAACCAATGAGAAATGTTAAGGTGTTCATGTGAAAAATAAGGAGGCTAAATACTGTATGAAAAGAGAGAAGAATACTCCTAGGAACCAAGTAAAGTCATCTGATATTTTACTGGAAATGCTAGCGTTGTTCATCCTAATTTCGTTAACGTTTTATGCCGTGAAAACTGGAAAACTATTTTGAAGAAAACATCTTTCAAGGTGTTTTCTTTTTTCTTTATAATAAATCAAGTTAAATATCGAAGCATCTTCCACAAAGAGGTAAATACAAAGTTTTGATAGTTTTTTTAAACAGAAAGTCAGCGTTACGTATTAGCAGCGCATCACTCATAGAGTTGTAACTCTTCTATCAAAAAAATACGGAACTTCCGAAATGCAAATCCTATTAACTATAGTATTGACTAACTCACCCGAGCGTAGTCCCATAGAGGAGGGCGTAATGTCGAATGTAAAGCGGGACCTGTCTGAAAAGAGGTTTGCCAAAGTGCTTAGCTATAGGGTAATATTTATGACGAATGGTGTGATTTATGAAGAGGACACCTATAGAATCGGTAGATAATTGGAAAATTACAGCTACAGGATTTCGATGCAAAGTATTATAAAGATATGGGAGGAATGGAAATGGATCAAACGAAATTAGCACAACGTTTTCAACAACCGGCAGAAAATTTGTTGATGAAGATTGCAGTTTTAGCAAAGGAAACGGAAGATATTATTGATTTATCAATCGGTGATCCTGACATTATTACGCATCAATCCATCATTGATGCAGCGTATCAGGATGTGAAAAATGGCGCAACTAAGTACACAGCACCCGCTGGAAAGAAAGAGTTTCTTGAAGCAATTGCGTCTTATTACAAGCAAAAATATGGTTTGTCTTTTGAAACGAATCAAATTCGAGCAACTGTGGGTGCGCTACATGCCATGTATTTAGTGATGCAAGCCATCTTAGATCCAGGTGATGAAGTGATCATTCATGAACCCTTCTTTTCTCCTTATAAAGAGCAAGTAGTGTTGTCTGGTGGTCAGCCAGTAATGGTACCTACCTACGAGGAAAATCAATTCCAATTAGATGTAGAAGATTTAAAAGCCGCCGTTACTGATAAAACCAAAGCGATTATCATCAATTCACCTAATAATCCAACCGGTGCTGTTTTTTCAGCAGAAACTTTGGAGCAAATCGCTAAAGTGGCCATCGCTCACGATCTTTTCATCATCTCTGATGAAATTTATGAAGATTTTGCCTTTAAAGAAACGTTTGTTCCAATGGTGAAGTTTGCACCGGAGCATACGATTACCATCAGTGGCCTGTCAAAGGGATTTGCGATGACTGGCTGGCGAATTGGTTATATGATTGCTCCGGCTTTCGTGAATGACACTGCAGGACTAATCAACGAAAGTGTAACTTATTCCGCACCGACAGTCTCTCAGCAGGCGGGTATTTACGCCTTGAATCACTATCAGAAAATTGTACCGGAGAACGTAGCAATATTTAAAGAACGTTTGGAGTACATTGAAGAAAGGGTCGCAACTATTCCTTATTTAACGCTATCTCCGGTAGCTGGCAGTATGTATGCATTTATTAATATTAGTCGCAGTGGACTAGATTCGGTAGCCTTTGTGGAGACAGTTTTGGAAAAAAGCGGTGTGTTGTTTGTTCCGGGTAAAGCCTTTGGACAAACCGTGGGGGATGAATACATCCGACTGGCGGCTACTCAGCCAAAGGAATTGTTGAGAGAAGCCTTCGATCGCTTAGAAAAACTGACATTTTAGAACAAACCTCTTAAAAGTGTGCAAGAATAAAGAGGAAGTAGTTTAAGAAGCCCTTTAAACTAAGAGTATCAGAGAAATCTGGTGGGAGGTAAGAAAATGGAATGGTTGGATTGGTTTAACGATAGTATCGCTTATGTGGAGGAACAATTAACGAATGAAATAGTGCTTGAGGAAGCTGCACGACGGGCAAAATGTTCTACTTATCATTATCAGCGAATGTTTTCCTATATTGCTGGAGTAACCCTAGGAGAGTACATTCGTCGTCGTAAAATGAGTTTGGCCGGTGTCGATTTACAGCAAGGACAAAAGGTAATCGAAGTAGCTGCTAAATATGGCTACGAATCACCGACTGCATTCAATCGCGTTTTTAAAACGGTTCATGGAATAACCCCGCAAGAAGCGAAAAAGGACGGAGCTAAGCTGACCAGCTATCCAATGCTGACCTTCGCAATTACAGTTAAAGGGGTGCACGCAGTGGAATATCAATTGATAGAAAAAGAGGCTTTCTATGTTACCGGACTTGGCTTAGCGCTGGGGAAAGACATGGAAGAAAATCAGCAAAAAATTCCGGAATTTTGGAATGAAGTAGCTGCAGCAGGTAGAGTGCAGGAGCTACTTCCGATTATGGACGGGAATAGTCCTGGTGTTCTTGGGATTAATTTAATGACCAAGGAAGTTCAGGAAAAATGGGAATATGTCATTGGGGTTGCGTCAAAAGAGGTCCCAATCGGCTTCAAGCAATACAAAATTCCTGCTGCAAAATGGGCAGTTTTCTCCGGTGAGGGTCCTATGCCGTATTCAATTCAAGATTTAGCGAAACAGGTCTTCACTGAATGGTTGCCGACTTCCGGCTTTGAGTATGCGGAGCTTCCCGATATGGAAGTTTACTTAGACAATAACCCTACAGATGCTAAGTTCCAAATCTGGCTGCCTGTTAGATTAAAAAGGGCATAAATCAGTAATCCAGTGACTAATGGTGAGTCGCTGGATTTTTTATGTGATAATCACAACTATATCGTGGCGGTTCTATCGACTTCTCAGAAAAAATGTCAGAAAATTTCTGCAATTCTCTTTACATTCTCATGTAAATGTGGGATTATATGGCATAAATTAAAATTAAATGAAAATAGGATGGGTGAGAAGATGAACGGTGTCGTGATTTTGTTAGTTGCAATTATTTGTTTTATCGCTGCTTATGCTGGTTATTCTAAGTGGCTGGAGAAAAAATGGGGAATTGATCCTAAAGCGGTGACGCCTGCAATTCGATTAGAAGATGGTGAGGATTATGTTCCTGAACCAGCATTCGTCGTGTTTAGCCACCAGTTTTCTTCTATTACTGGTGCAGGACCGGTAACTGGACCGATAATTGCGGCTATGTTTGGCTGGGTTCCAGCATTTCTATGGATCTTATTTGGTGGAATTTTCTTTGGTGCGGTTCACGATTTTGGTGCGTTGTACGCATCTGTTAAAAACGACGGTAAATCAATTGGTCTGATTATTGAAAAATACATCGGTAAAATGGGCAAAAAATTATTTTTGCTGTTTTGTTGGTTGTTTGCCTTATTGGTAATCGCCGCTTTTGGTGATATTGTAGCAACTACTTTTAATGGCTTTACTCCTGATGTGGCTGAAACAGTGAATACAGCCAATGCTTCAGCAGCATCAATTTCTATGCTATTCATTGTTGCAGCAATACTTGTTGGCTTCGTCATGAAGAAGGTGCATATGAAAGGTGCAGTCATGCACATTTTTGGAATTGTTGTTTTGCTAGGGACTTTGGCGTTAGGAATTGCGTTCCCGATTTTTGCTAACAAACAAACGTGGTTGCTAATTGTTTTTGCTTACTTATTCTTAGCATCAGTTATGCCAATGTGGCTGTTGATGGCACCAAGAGATTTCTTGAGCACCTATATGCTTCTTGGTATGATTATTGCTGCTGTATTGGGATTGCTGGTGGAGCATCCAACAATGGATTTGAACGCCTTTAATGGTTTTGCCGTGGTGGATGCTGCTGGCAGTGTGAAATATTTATTCCCAATTTTGTTTATTACGGTAGCATGTGGTGCCGTTTCTGGCTTCCACAGTTTAGTTTCTTCAGGCACGTCATCCAAACAGGTCCGCAACGAAAAAGATATGCGCCCAATTAGCTTTGGCGCAATGATGTGTGAATGTGTACTGGCAGTTGTAGCGTTGGTTGTTGCTGGCGCAGTGGCGCAAAATGGTCAGCTGCCACAGGGCACACCGTTCCAAATTTTCTCTAGTTCAGTGGCTGGCTTCCTGACTAATTTTGGCTTGCCAGTTCATGTAGCCCAATGCTTTATGACAATGTGTGTGTCGGCACTAGCATTGACTTCCCTTGATTCAGTAGCCCGGATTGGTCGGATGTCTTTACAAGAATTCTTTTATGAAGAAGGGGAGCAAAAAGGGATTGCTAACTTGTTGACTAATAAGTATGTAGCGACAGTTATTACTTTAGTTGCAGGTTACGTATTGTCTTTAGGTGGTTACAACAGCGTGTGGCCGTTGTTCGGATCAGCGAACCAACTGTTAGCTGCTATGGTGATGATTGCTGTAGCTGTTTACATGAAAACCTCTAAAAAATCGGGTGTGATGTTCTACATTCCAATGGGGATTATGCTAGCAGTAACCTTTACAGCACTGGGTATTTCCGTTTATGATTTGATCACGAAGTTAATTCATGCCACGCACTATTTAGTAACCATTCCAGCAACTCCCGCAGCAGGACAATTCGTTTTATTGTCCGATGGCTTGCAGTTAGTTTTTGCTTTCTTATTATTTGGACTTGGAATCATGGTAGCAACTAAGTGTTTACAGGCTCTGTTCCAAACGAATGAAAAAACTAAAGAAAAAGTTGTGGTAGAATAAAAAATAATTATCGTCTTGAAAAATGCCGAAGCGCACGTTTCAAGGCGATTTTTCAGTAATTTGATGAATCATCAAATTTTTAAACAATAATTGTCAGTCTAGTATTTTTCACGTATAGTAGAAAAAAGGAGTGGATAAAATGATTGAATTAATAGATGTAACAAAAACATATGGTAAAAAAAATGCTTTAACAGATTTAACCTTAACGATTAAGGGTGGAGAAATTTTTGGTTTCTTAGGTCATAATGGGGCTGGAAAATCCACTACAATTAAAAGCTTGGTCAGCATCATTGAACCAACCAAAGGGACAATTCGTTTCGATGGTATGGACTTGAAAGAGCATCGTTTAGAAATTAAGAAAAAAATTGCCTACGTACCTGATACTCCAGACTTGTTTTTACAACTGACTGCCAATGAATATTGGGATCTGATTCGGGCAGCTTATGAATTAAGTGGCGAAGAAGCTCGCTTGCAAGAACTGATTGCTTTGTTCGACATGCAGACACATGTAGATGAAACACTAGAAAGCTTTTCTCATGGAATGAGACAAAAAGCAATTATTATTGGTGCATTGTTGCCGGACCCAGATATTTGGATTTTAGACGAACCCTTGCAGGGATTGGACCCACAAGCGGCTTTTGATTTAAAGGAAATGATGAAACAGCATGCGAAAAAAGGAAAAACCGTTATTTTTTCTACTCACGTCTTAGATACAGCACAGCAGTTGTGTGATGATTTGGCGATCTTGAAGAAAGGTGAACTGATTTACAACGGTTCAGTGGAGGCATTATTGCACGACTATCCAAATGAATCTTTGGAAAGTGTCTACTTGAAGATGGCCGGTCGCCAGGCTCAAGGACAGGAGGAAGAGGTATGAAGCTGCAGCAAATAAAAGCTTTGATTAAAACCAATGTCTTGTATGTGAATCCTTCAGCCACTAACCAATCTCGTAAAAAGGGCAAAAAAGGTGCCAAACTAATTCGCAGTATTTTTAGCTCTTATATTCTGTCAGGTGTTGTTTTCTTAGTAATATATGCCGGAATTATGTTCATGATCGACTTTTCTAAATATCCTGGGTACTTTACTTATTATATGGCATTATTCGGATTGATTGGGTTATCTCAGGCAATGTCCTCAATTTTCAATGTCTTTTTTGAAAGTCGGGATCTGGAAAATTATTTGTCCCTGCCATTTCGGCAAGGGGAAGTCTTCCTAGCGAAATTTTTAGTAGTGGGCATTACTATTGTGCCATTTTTGCTGCCATTAATGGTTGTGTTCTTTTTAGCTGCTTGGCGGGGTGGTCAAATGGTGGTGTTAGCAGCTCTTAGTGCGTTAATACTATTTACAATATTTGTCCTACTATTGTTTGGATTGTGTAGCTTGTTCATCTTTGGTTTAACCCAAACTAAGCTGTTCGCTCGACATAAAAAGACCTTTACTACCGGTATGTTAGTACTTTCGATGGTTGTTTCTATCGGTGGGATTTTGATCATTAATTCTGCTCAGAATCAAGTTAGTTATAGCAGTGAGTTTGTTGATAAGACGGCACTATTACCGTTCATGCCATTTTTTTATGCAATAACAGCACCGGTTTCGGTATCTGGGTTAATGAGTATCGTAGGACTCTTAATTGCTTTAGCTATTATTTTAATAATTCTGAGGAAGAAAATCGTACCCAAATTGTATCAATCTGTTAGTAGTACACCGACTGAGGGTAAAAATAAGAAGCACAAGCGCAAGGAAAATCAAAATTTGCTCCAGCTGATGCGCAGTTATAATATGCAGTTGATTAAAAACCCTAATTTGGTAATGCAAATGTTGTCTTCTTCATTGATAATGCCGATAGTATTTTTCATAACGTTCATGATGACAGGCGAGTTCTCCTTTTCAGGCATCTCACTACAGTTTTTCGGTGTTTTCTTTGTAGTTGGCATTTTTATTGCTGGTTTAACCATTAACCAAACTTCTTTTGTCAGCTCAATTATTTCTTTGGACCGAGAAAATTTCTTGTTCATTCGCTCGCTACCACTATCTTTTAAACGCTATATGCGAATTAAATTCTGGTTTGCTTGTACGTTACAGATCCTTATCACTGGTGGGGTAGGGCTGTTGGCAGGGTTGATTTTCCGGATGCCGTTTTTATTGTTGCTTTCGATGATGGCAGGCGTGGTTTTAGGTACAATTTTGATCTCGTTGCATTTTTTCATTCGCGACTATCAGCTGCTCAACTTGAGTTGGAACAATGTGAGTGAATTATTTACGCGAGGCAGTGGCAATTTTGCGATTGTTTTTTGGATGTTTGGTGTCATGATTTTAGGCGGTATTCTGATTGCAGCTTATAGTGTAGCGGTCATGATGCAGCTCAATCCGCTTCTATTGAATGGTGCAGTATTTTTAATGATTGCTGCTATAACGGTTTTCTATCTGAAAAATAAACAAACTTATTTTTGGAACAAATTGATGGACTAAACATTTAAGCCGATAACAGTATCCTGTTGTCGGCTTTTTTCTTTATTCCATCGTCTCATCTGCTTTATATAGCAACAAGACAGCAATCATCAAACGCATCCGAACTTCCGGATCATCCAATGAAATAGTCAAAATCTGCTCAATCTTTTTCAATCGATAAATCACCGTATTCCGATGGACAAACAGAGCAGCTGCAACTTTATTAATTGCTCGCGAATAGTAAAAATATTGATACAAGGTTTCAAGCAGTTCACGACTTTCAGTTTGGTTTTCCAACGTCATCAGTTCATACAAATTGTTTTCGATGTAACTAATCTGGTCACTGGTAGGAATTAATTGGAGTAATTCAGTCACTACTTTTGGCCGGTATTCAATTAGTTGACCATATTTTTGGTTTCCTGCTAGAGATAAAGCATCTCTTGCTTCCGTATATAGAGTAAGCATCTGAGGTAACTGAGCATGGCTATGAGAATAACCAATGATAAAGGAATATTTCCCCGAAAAGCGTTCAGTCAAAAACTCTAGTAACTGTTCCAAAACTAGACGGTCAGTAGTCGCTCCTGGAAGAAATAATACCAGTTCTTGACCATCGATAAATAACTGAGATGTGCTATTTCTTTCGTCAAAAAACCATTTAATGTAATCATGAACAAAGCGAACGGTCTTATAATTAATTAGATGTGCAGTTCCTTGCGTATTGATGGAGATAATTGCACAGATGTGCTTAGTATCAATGTCAATTTCTTGTAAAGCTAACTGATCAGCAGAGGCAATAGCCTCCGTTTTACCTGAAATAATTGAAGTAAAAAGATCATTTTTTATTTGGCGTTTTGTTTCTTGGTTGATTAAAGCCCGCAAGGTTGAAAAGCCTAATAAGTTAACAATCTGTTGGATTAACAATTTCGTTTCAAAATTCTCATCCTCTTTATTCAAAATACCTAAAAACTGTCCTTCAGAACGGAAATTTGTACTTATAGGAAATAGTTCAATCGTATAATCAAAAAAAGAATCAATCACAGAATGAGTAAGATCTAAGAGGTGTTCAGTCAGGCCTTGTCGGAGCGCGGATTCAATCTCTCTAGCCTGATGACGAATCCCACTGCTGCAATAAATAATTTGGTAATGAGAATTGATAATAAAGAGATTATTTCTCAAACGATCAGCAATTTTTTCTAAAAAAAGGGCAGTATCCTCTTTTTCTAATATTAAATTAGACAGTTCATTGGTGGTTTCAATCACCCGCTTTAATTGATCTGACTGAGAATTTAGCAAACGATGAAGCAAGTCCCGTACAACAACGGATAAGCCGACATCTTTAGGCAAAAGTAAAATCGGAAAACCAAGTTGATCGGCTACTTCGATCACTTCTTTTGGGATAGTTGCGAAATATCGCTGGTCCTTGATGCCAATCGCAGCACATTTTCGCAAATGCATTTCTTTAATTACGGTAATGAGACTGGGAATATCTTGGACAAAATGGAAGCCGGTGGTAACTAGAAGCTGTCCTTCGACCAAGAAATCGATGATATCCGGTGCCTCCATCATTCCGACGGTGGTGACTTCTCTAGTCAAATCTGCTTTTTGATTGGCAACTTGGATGTATTGCGCTTCATAGGCGCTTAATAATTGATTGAGTTTCAACTGGCACTTCCCCTTCGAATCATAAATGATTAGAAATATAGTAGCAGATAATGTGGACAACTGCTATTGTTTTTTTGTTATAAGTCACGAATAGACTTAGATAGGAAAAACTAAAGAGTTTACGAGATCTGTAGATTGGTGACATTCGATGTTACAACAATTGGTTCAAATGAATAATAGCGATTAATTTCCTAGACTGAATGTACGATGCATTTCCCCCCTTTTAAAAATAAAATGAGACAAAAGGGAGATGATGATATGAAGGAGTTTTTTAAATCAACGACAGGGAAAATTGTAGTTGCTACTTTTGATGGAATTCTTTTTGGATCAGTAGTGGGTTCTTGGGCGGGGAATTTGGCGTTTATCGGTACGATATTTATTCGTCTCATTCAAATGTCTGTAATTGTCTTAGTCATGTCTTCGGTGATTTCAGCGATTGGTGAAATGGGAAAAGAAAAAGCTGAAAGTGCTCGAATGGGCTTTAAGCTAGGTTTCAACACCTTCAAGTGGATTATCATTTTTACAGTAATTTCAGCCGCTGTTGGTTATCTATTATCAATCATAATACAGCCAGGTGTGGGAATGATTGTTGATGAAGCTTATGTTCCAGATGCAGAATTAGCTACTGCAGGTATTCAGGAGACCTTGACCAATTTTGTTTCCACGAACATTTTCAGCTCGATGGCAAACGGGGATATGGTTCCAATCATTATCTTTTCAATTTTGCTGGGTGCAGCATTAAATAGTCACGTTAAAAGGTCTGAGAGCCATTTAGTATTAAACTTCGTGAAAGAAATAAATGAAATTACTTTGTTGCTGATTCAATTAGTGATGAAGGTCGCACCAATCGGAATCTTTTGCTTATTAGCAGATGTTTCTGGGACGATTGGTTTAAGTGTTGTGGTACCAATGATTAAATATTTAGGAATTTTGTTGATAGGAGTCATTATTATGATGAGTTTCATGACCGTTGTTGTGTCCTTGCGATGCAAAATTAATCCAGTATTGCTACCTAAAAAATTCGCTGCGATGTCACTAATGGCTTTAACCACCACTAGTTCGGCGATTACCTTTCCAACAGCACTAAAGGACTGCATTGAGAAATTTGGGGTACGAAAAGATGTTGCTAATTTTACCATGAGTATTGGAATGACTATGGGGAGTTCTGGAGCGGCGATGTGTTATGTGGTGATGTTGATGTTCATGCAGCAAGCTTCAGGTATCACTTTAGCCACACCTGCATTAATCTTAGGAATATTTTTATCAGTTATGCTAACTTTAGGAACGATTACCGTACCAGGAGGGTCAGTAGTGGTTGCGACATTCTTGGCCACCTCTGTGGGACTTCCGTTAGAATCGATTGCATTGATTATCGGAGTAGATTGGTTTGCTGGAATGTTCCGAACCGTCTTGAATGTTGATAATGATGTTTTTGTTGCCATGCTAGCAGCTGAAAGCATCGATGCACTAGATAAGGAGATTTACCACGAAGAAAAGTCTTTTGAAGAGACGTTTGTTGAAAGAGAAACCGTAAAAAACTAGCACAGCATATTGAATTGAAAGGCTCTCTAGACGAAAAGGCTAGACCAAGAAAAAATCTACGGTCTAGTCTTTTTGGTGTTATGGATTCATTTTGCTAGGGCTATTTTAACTTGTTCATTCTTCTACAGGTACCCAAATTTCAAAGACGCGTTCATAACGATCCTCTTGATGTGAGCGAATAATGAGTCTGCCGATCGGTTTGTCAACGATTTCGTAGCCCTGACGAATAATTGGTTTTAACACTTGTTCGACAACCGAGGGGACAAAAGTATCTTGAGCACTAGCTTTAAATACCGTATAAAGCGAATTTCTTGCTGGAAAATAATCGGCTATTTCAAAGGTTGGAATAGAAAGCTCCCGAGCTTTTTTGGGAGAAACCGAAAAGCCCCACCAATAGTCTAAATTTCCCTTGGATACATCTGAATTTGTTTCAACATCAATCATAAACGTAGCTTTCACATATGGAAAATGAGAAATCCAATCAAATAGTTGTGGCACTTCTTCCTCGCTATCCATTGTACGAAACTGATTATTATAGCGATAAGAATTCAAAAACATTTCGGGGCTTCTTCGTTCAACTAGTTTACCAATTGCTTTTTCAAAACGTGCCAGCTTTGTTTTTTCGGTATGGAGCTCTTCCAGTAGTCCCTGATAGTGTTGGATCTGATGCAATAAATAGTATTCTTGGGATTCATAACGTGAATAAATGGACTGAACATCATCTTTATTTACGATTTGCTCAATAACTGTGTTAGGAAACTCAAAGGAGCGCAAAAATTTACTGTCCAACAAGTAATTAATATCCCAAGTGTTGTAATAGCGGTAGTTTGAGTGTTCATCTTTACTTGGGGTGACAAACCCACATTTTTCATAATAGTGCAGCGTTTGGATTGGGATACCTAATAATTTGGATATCGTACCAATTTTGTAGCGTGCTTCCATAAAAAACCTCCCTAGATAATAAAAGTCTATACCGTATATAGACTTTTATCGATCGTCCCATCAAAAATGAGAAAAAACCGTCTTTTTGTGAATATAATAACTTGATTATAGTACGGAATAACCTATCTGTCATAAAAATATTTTTATACTGAGTATTGACTCTCTACAAATTGGAGGCTTTATAGTGAAGTTAGTAAAAAAATAGAAATTGGGGGAGCAGAGTAGAATGAAGGTTGAAAAAATTTTTACATCATTTAATATCGGTAATTGTGAAATACCAAACAGGTTAGTCGTGCCAGCGATGGTCGCGAATATGTGTCCTGATGGAAAAGCCACCGAACAGTATATTCGCTATCATGAAGAAAAAGCCAAAGGTGGTTGGGGCTTGATCATCACAGAAGACTATTTGGTGAATAAGCATGCGGGTGGATATCCAGCAATCGCATCGGTATTGGATGATGAACAGATTGAAAGTCACAAGCAATTGACGGAAAGAGTCCATCACTATGGAACAAAAATATTTTGTCAGGTGTATCATGCCGGTCGTCAAGCAAATCACAATGTGAACGGTGGTGTACAACCGGTAGGTCCCTCTCCGGTGCCTTGTCCTTGGAACAAAGAAATTCCACACGAATTAACGATTGACGAAATTCATCAATTAGTCAAAGATTTCGGTCAGACCGCAGTAAACGTAAAAAAAGCTGGTTTTGATGGTATTGAAATTCACGCAGCACACGGTTACTTAATTCATGAGTTCTTATCTCCTAACTGCAATCATCGAATTGATGAGTATGGTGGTACTTATGCGAATCGAATGCGCTTTTTGAAGGAAATCATGGCAGAAGTCCGTGCACAGGTAGGTCCCGATTTTCCAATTTCTGTTCGCTTTTCCGCGCAAGAAAATTCTGAGGGCGGCAGAAGGTTTATGGAGAGTCGGCAAATGTTGAGAGATATCGAAGAGATGGGTGCCGATGTGATCCATCTATCTAATGGAATGTATGGTGTTCGTTCATCTTTAGGAATAGTGGCCTCTTTTTTCCAACAGCATGGGTGGAATATGGAGTTTGCTGAAGAAGCGAAGAAATTTTTGAAGATACCAGTCATCACGGTAGGTCGTATTTCTGAACCAGAGATGGCCGAAGATATTATTATTTCCGGAAAAGCTGATTTTGTTGCGATGGGGCGTGCGTCTTTAGCGGATCCCCATTGGCCTAATAAAGCGAAAGCTCAAAAAAATAATGATATCCGGCAATGTATCGGCTGTCTTCAAGGCTGTACCGCCTCAACTTATCAAGGCATTCCGATTTATTGCCTAGTCAATCCAGAGTTAGGTCATGAATTTGAATATAGTTACGAGCAAGTAGCCAGTAAGCGGGTATTTGTAGCAGGAGCTGGTGTTGCCGGAATGGAGGCGGCTAGAGCGGCAGCTATGAAGGGGCATCAAGTCGATATCTTCGAAAAAGATACGACGGTTGGTGGACAATTTACCTCCGCTGCCTATCCTCCTTACAAAGGAGAATTTGCTACGTATACAGCTTGGCTGTTCCGTGAAATCTTGAAGAGTAAAAATATTCAACTGCATCTAAATACAGAGTTGACTAGAGAAATGGTTCTTAACGAAAAACCGGACAAAGTAATTGTAGCTAGCGGAGCCAAACCAATTATTCCTAATGTATCAAATATCAATAATAAAAATGTCGTCTTAGCTGAGGACGTTCTTTTAGGCAAGTCTGACACTGGTATGAATGTATTAGTTGTTGGTGGAGGAATGGTGGGAACTGAAACAGCCGCTTATTTAGGGATGCAGTGTAAGAGCAAAGTATCATTGATTGAGATGCGAGCAGAGATCGCATTAGATATGGAAGCTGGCATCCGAGACGATCTGAAGGATTGTTTGCGAAGATGCTACGTAGAAGTTCAGACAAATACCAGCATTGCGGGAGTTACCGATGAAGGAGCCTTAGTGAAAAAAGGCGATAAGATCGAACTGTTTCCTTGTGATACGATTGTGTTAGCTATCGGGACTCGTGCGTATTGTCCATTGGTTGATGAATTAGCCGATATTTGTGAGGTGAAAGTAGTAGGAGATGCTCTGCAAGCTCGTCAAGCGATTCAAGCTTCAAGTGAAGGTTTTGTTGCTGGCTTAACTGTATAAGGAGGGGGGGAAATGATTAGCCCAGTTCATTTTGGAAAAATTGTAAATTTTCTCATCAATTTTTTTCTAGGTGTGACTTTAGTAACTGTCGGATTACTATTGTCTGAGCATCTAACCTTTCTAAATTTCATCCAAAGTTTTGTTGTTAGTATGGGTGTAGGTTACTTAATCTGTGATTTTATTCCCGCACCGCAATGGGGACAAAAATTGGCTCAAACACTGAACATCGAAAATAAAATCATTTATCATTTAGTTTCAACAGCTGTAGGTGGTCTGGTATTAATTACTTGTATAAGTTTCTTCTGTCAATTTATTGCAGTGGGAAACTTGCTGTTTGTCGTATGGCCCAAAGCATTGCCCTATCTCTTGTTATCTGGCTATCTCGTATTGGTCATTTTCATGCCGGTTTGTCAAAAAATTGCGGCTGTCTTAACTGAAGAATAATGAATTGAAAAGCTGTTAAAATTATCAAAAATTTAGCAGCTTTTTAGTATTGTTAGAATAGAGCTGATTTTCGCTTTACAACAAATAAGCTTTATTTGTTGTAAAGCGAAGAAAGTATGGGGAAATAATCTTATAATCAAAAAAGTGTTGACAGCGCTTTTATAGTTTGATATATTGAGCGTGTAAATAAAAAGGGTGCAACTATTAAATTAGGCACGACCTAGGAGAGAAACGTATACTTTCCTTGGGTCGTTTTTTGTGTTTTTAGGGGGGAGTTTTTTTTTGCAAAGTAGTTTGAAGCAACAATCATTTTTTTGTAGAAAGGATGGGTGTTCTAGTGCGCGTGATCAAAAAAATTAATCATAACGTGGTGTTGATCGACGATGAGGGGATTGAGAAAATTGCGATGGGAAGGGGGATTGGCTTTTCTGCGGTAGTGAATGAAGCTTTTGAAGAAAGCAAAGCTGACAAATATTTCATCTTAGACACAAAAGAAAAAACCAAAATGTTTAGTGAAATGGCCGCACAAATCCCATTAGAGTTTATCGAATTTGCCGAAGAAATTATTCAGTTTATCGCTACAAGAATTAAGGCACCGTTGGATTCAAATATCTACATTGCTTTAACCGATCATATCTATTTTGCTATTCAGCGAAAAAAGGAAGACAGTCAGGTTTCTGCTATCATGTTACCAGAAATGAAATTGTTGTATCCAGAAGAATATACAGCAGCAGCAGAAGTCGTTGAATTGATTAATCAACGCTACCAAACGGAACTGGGCTCCAACGAAATTGGCTTCATCACGATGCACATTATTAATGCTGAGCTTGGTGAACAGAACAGTTTAAACGGTTTAAAAATTTTAGAAATGACGACATTGATTCTTCAGCTTTTAGAAAAGCAATACCACTATCAATTTGATACAGATTCACTAGCGTATCATCGCTTAATGATCCATATTAAATTTCTCGTCAAGCGGTTAATTTATCAAGAAGAAACGCCGACAGAAAATTTCACATTTTTTAACGAGTCATTTAAGCTCACTAAGCCATACATAACGGCCGAAGCAATCAAAGCAATTATCGAAAAAAATTATCAACTAGAGGTTCAGGAGAATGAAGTGATCTATCTGGCCGTTCATTTAGCAAGAATTCATTACAAATAAGCAGGGCGTAACTATTCGGTAGGCGCAACCTTTTAGAACCAGTCGGTATTAGACTGCTCTTGGAAGGTTGCGCTTTTTTAGCGCAGAAAGGAGAAGGAAAATGGGGAAAGTAATTATTAATTCAGATGATTTTGGCTATAGTCGGGGAGTCAATTACGGCATAGTTGACGCATATCAACAGGGGATCTTAACTTCGACGACACTCATGGCGAATATGCCAGGGTTTGAACATGCGGCCAAATTAAAAAAAGAATTGCCTGATCTAGGCGTGGGGGTTCATTTAACGCTAACGTGTGGCAAGCCCCTTTTAACCAACGTGGATTCATTGATGGAAGGAGAAAAATTTAGAAAACTATCTTTTTACCAGCAATCCTTCCAAATTGATGGAGACCAGCTTTATCAAGAATGGAATGCACAGATTCAAAAGGTTTATCGCGCAGGAATCCAGCCAACACATTTAGATAGCCACCATCATACCCACACGTTTGGCTCTAATCAAGAAGTAGTCATTGCATTAGCGAAAAAATACGATTTGCCCGTTCGCGGAAATTTTGAAAGGCATTCAGAAGTTCATCACACTACTTACTTCGAACCTTATTTCGACGATGTAGGAGAGAGTGATGTAAAAAACACACAAACTAAGTTACCTCGGGATACTTATCTAAAGGGTTTATTGGAAAAGCTTCGAGAAACAGAATCCACTGAGATTATGTGTCACACCGCATATATTGATCAGGAATTGTTAAATGGCTCTAGTTTCGTGTTCTCCAGAGTGAATCAAGTGAAGTTTTTGATTGAATCAGCATTCGCAGCTGAATTAAAAAAGGATCATCGAATCGAGTTAGCAACCTACAAAGATATTTAAAACAAGGAGGAAATAAAAATGTCTAGTCTAAAAGCAAATGTACAAAAATTAGGAAGAGCAATGCTGCTGCCAGTTGCTGCCATGCCGTTAGCCGGATTAATTATGCGGCTTTCGGCGGATGATATGTTAAATATACCGGTCATTGGGGCTGCCGGAAATGCCGTGTTTGGGAATCTGGATATTTTGTTTGCGATCGGTGTGGCGATCGGCTTTGCTAAAACGAAGGATAAGGGAATTCCTGCCCTTACTGGGTTTTTAGCGATTGCTACGTTAAAAAAAGGCTTGGAGATTATGAATCCGGCAGTCAGCATGGGGATTTTTGGCGGAATTATTTCAGGGGTAGTCGCAGCTTGGACCTATAATCGCTTCAAAGAACAAAAGTTGCCGATGGTCTTTTCTTATTTTGCTGGTGAAAAGTTTCCGTTAACCATGGTTATGATTTTGCAGACCATTACCTCCGTATTTTTCGGGTTGGTTTGGCCGATTGTTCAATCTGGTATTGATACTTTTGCCAAGCTGTTAGTAGATATGGGTGCTTTAGGTGTAGGAATCTTTACCTTCTTAAATCGTTTATTGATCCCATTTGGGTTGCATCATGTGCTAAACACTTATGTTTATTACGATCTAGGTAGTTATACAGCTCCTAACGGTGAAGTATTCCGCGGAGAGATGACGCGCTTTATTAATGGTGATCCTCAAGCTGGATTGTTTTTATCAGGTTTCTTCGTAGTCATGATGTTTGGTATACCCGCCATTTGTTTAGCAATTTATAAAGCAGCCTTTAAAGAGAATAAGGAAATGGTTAAAGGGATTATGGGTAGTGGTGCGGGTACCTCTTTTATCGCAAACATTACTGAACCAGTAGAATTCAGTTTCATGTTTATTTCACCGATGCTGTATGTGGTTCATGCCTTTTATGCAGGATTAGCCGGAATTGTCTGCTATTTACTAAATATCCGAATTGGCTTTACTTTTGGAGCCTGTATTGTCGATTATTTAATCAATTTTAGAATAGCGACGAATCCTATTTTAATTATTCCAGCAGGTCTCGTATTCTTTGCCTTATACTATTTCACCTTCTATTACTTAATTAAGGCAAAAAACATTCCAACACTTGGACGAGAAACAGCTGCAGAATACGGAACAGAAATTGTGGAGGAAGAAAAAGAATTAACACTAGCAAGCAAGAATTACGAGTACATGGCGAAGAAATTACTGCAAGCCTTTGGTGGTGCTGAAAATGTAGCAGATGCCTATAGCTGTAACACACGTCTACGGGTAGAAGTGAAGGACTCCACCCAAGTTGACGAGCAACGGATTAAGCAATTAGGGGTCAGCGGTATTGTTAAACCAACAGAAACAAACTATCAGGTGATTATTGGCCTTGAAGTAACTTACATCATGGCAGATTTCAATAAATTGTTGGAACAGTAAGGAAAGGATGACGATGATGACAAAAAAACAAATTATTACTATTGCTGGTGGAGGAAGCACGTATACTCCCGGAATTATTCAAGCCGTATTAAACAATGCAGAGCGCTTACCCATTTCAGAAATTCGTTTGTATGACATTGACGAAAAAAGAAATGCGGATATGTATTTGATAATTCAATATATGCTGAAAAAAGAGGGGTTCAAGGAAGTAACTATTTCTTCTACAGAAGATCCACAAAAGGCTTTTACCGGATGTGACTTCATCTTTTCACAAATTCGAGTAGGTGGCATGAAAATGCGAGAAAAGGATGAAAAAATTCCGTTAAGTCATGGATTAGTGGGACAAGAAACCTGTGGCTTGGGCGGTTTCGCCTATGGCATGCGCTCCATGAAAGGATTATTAGAAATTGTGGGCTATGTTCAAGAATATGCACCACAAGCTTGGATCTTAAATTACACAAATCCGGAATCTATCGTTTCTGAAGCAGTTCGGCGACAGTACCCTAAAGCCAAAATGATTAACGCCTGTGACATGACAATTTCAATCGAAGAAACCATAGCGATTAACTACGGGTACAATCGCAAAAATTGGATTCCCACCTATTATGGACTGAATCATTTTGGCTGGTACACATCAATTTACGATAAAGAACTAAAACGTGATGTAATGCCAGAAATTATTGAGCAACTAATTTCGCAAGAGATGCAAGTGGCTGACTTTAATGCCGGAGATAAAAGCTGGCAAGAAGCCTTTAGCATGATGTCAGTCATCACTAAAAATTTCCCAGAGAATATTCCCAACAACTATTTGGAGTATTATTTGTATCCCGACATGGTGGTAGAACATACGGATAAAAATTATACCCGGGCAAATATGGTAATGGAAGGCAGAGAAAAAAATACCCGAGAGATGGCTGAAAAAATTCGCTCTGGTGCAACTGAGGATGTATTGAATTTTAACTTTGGCGAGCATGGTCAATACATTGTTGATATGGCGACTTCTTTACTAAATGATGAACGTCGTCGGTTTATGTTAATTGTTCCCAATCAAGGGGCAATTCCTAACTTGAGATCCGATGCAGTGGTAGAGGTCCCTGCTTATGTTGGTGCAACCGGTGTTGAACCAATTGCTTTAAGAGAACCGATTTGTGATTTCCATAAAGGTTTGATGGAGGCACAGGTTGCCGCTGAAAAATTATTAGTTGATGCTTATTTTGAGGGATCGTATCAAAAAGCTTTGCAGGCATTTACCCTAAATCAAACTGTTCCTAACGCTCGCGTGGCAAAAAAGGTATTGGATGAGATGATCGAAGCCAACCAAGAATATTGGCCGGAACTAAAGTAAAAGGTGGAAGAAGCATGTTCTTTTCTAAATACAAAAATAGTCTATGTTCAGTGGCAAATGGCAAGATCATCCCATTGGAGGCAGTAAAAGATGACGTGTTCTCCTCAAAAATGGTGGGGGAAGGCTTTGCGGTAGCTCATCATGATGGATACGTCTATGCACCAATCGAAGGAACCGTCGTAAGCATATTTCCTACCCTGCATGCGATTACCTTGAAAACAAAATCTGGAGATACTCTATTGATTCACATGGGACTAGATACCGTTGAGCTCAAAGGGGAACCTTTTTCTTTAAAAGTGTCAGAAGGAGAAACAGTAGCAGCGCATACTTTAATAGCTATAATGGACTTAGCTCAATTGGAAGCAGCAAAAAAAGATGCGACAATCGTAGTTGTTTTACCAGATAGTCCAAAAGTAAAATTAGTAAAAGTAAATCAAAAGGTGGACGTGCAGGATATCGTATTCAAATTTTAAACAAGAAAAAAGAGGTTGACGCCGCGTCAACCTCACAGACTGTAGACAAATCGGAATCAAGGGCAACTTGATTCCGATTTTTTGTGTAATATTTTTTACGTTTATCCTTCTGGATGCTCAAAATACTTAATGGCGTGTTTGAAGACACTAATTACTCGTTTGTCGCTTAATTCGATGTCCATCCGTTTAGGGTGAACAGCAATCAAGTTACCTTCAACCACTTCCCCATCTAAGAAAGTCACAATGACTGGTTTGGGTAATCCTAGTTTTTCTGGATCATGGGCATGTTCCATATTTCCAATTGGTTTTTCTGGCATAATGTATCATCCTTTCAATTTTTAATATACCTCTATATATAGTGATAATACGAAAGTGGAAAAGATACAACTAATGTGCTTGTGACTTGAAGGTTCAGCTGAAAAACCGATGGGGATACCTCTTTGATTTATCGTTTCATAAAAAGCTGCTCACGCTGCTAGACTTCTAGTATAATAGAAGGAAAAGAAAAAGTTTGGCGATTATTTGGGGAGAATAAAAGTGAAGGTAGTTATTTCAGGGAGTACCGTATTTCAAGTGGACTATCAGGAGCTGATTCAGAAATTCGAAAAAGCGGGAATTCAAGTGATCGATTATCCTCGACTGAGCGATAACTTGGAGGAGGAGTATCCAAGGATAGTGATCGATTTTTTCCGACACATTGAGGAGGCTGATATTTTTCTACTATTTAATAAGCAGAAAAAGGGAATCGCAGGCTACATCGGGCCCTCGGGATTTTCCGAGCTGACTTATGGGCTAATGCAGAACTTGATTCATGATAAAAAGATTCGCCTTCTTTTATGGGAGAAACCAGCACCAGAAAATAGCTGTTACCAAGAGAAACAACGATGGATAGAGTATCATTGGATTGAGTTCTATACAGCGTCCATTCTTCACAAGAGTAATGACTAGAAAATTCGACTATTATAATAGAAGAAAAAGGGAGTAAGCAGATGACTAAATTGTTTTTAGTAGAGGATGACCCGACAATTGTGAAGGTGGTACAGGATCATTTGAAGCAATGGGGGTATGAATGTTTGGCGCCAGAGAATTTTCAGTTAGTGGATCAGGAGGTACGAAAGCAGGCACCGGATTTGGTGATTATGGATATTTCTTTGCCTTATTTTAACGGTTTTCACTGGTGTCAGGAGATTCGCAAGTTTTCGGAAGTACCGATTATTTTCTTATCGTCGGCTGAGGACAAAATGAATCAAATTATGGCGATGTCAATGGGGGCGGATGATTTTATGGCGAAGCCCTTTGATTTATCCTTATTAGTGGCAAAAATTCAGGCATTGTTACGCCGAAGCTATCAATATGGTAATCAGGAAACGGTTTATCCTTTGAAAAATTTCCAATTTTATCCGACAGAAAATTTTTTGAAAAATGAGTTGACTAGTGTGCCGATTTCTCCGAATGAATCGCGAATTCTGCAACTGTTATGTCAAAATCGGGGGCAAATTGTCGCACGGGAACAAATTATTGAGCTGTTGTGGCAAAATGACGAGTTTATTGATAATAATACGTTGGCAGTGAATATTACCCGTTTGCGAAAAAAATTGGCGGCAGCCGGCTTGACGGATATTATTCAAACGGTGAAAAATAAGGGATACTTAATTGAGGAGTAGACTATGCTAAAATTTCTAGGTTCATTCATTTATGAGCGTCGGGTTTTTTATCTGTTGTATCTGCTGATTATCGGATTGAGTGGATTTACCTTCTACTTGCATACTTTTTCCTGGGAGCCGTTTTTAGATCAAGCACTATTTACCGGATTTTTGGTGGTACTGTATAGCATCATTGCTTTTTATCGCTATATTCAAAAGCAAAAAAGTTTGAAACTGCTAGTGGATAACGTGGTGCAGGCGGAGACTCAGGCAATTTTTCCCAAAGCGGAAACACAGGAGGAACGCTATTATCAGGAAATGGTTCACCAATTGTTAGCTGAAACTAATCGGGAACGGATCAAAGCGCAGCAGGGTAAGCAAGAAGTTTTCGATGATTTCGGCTTGTGGATGCACCAAATCAAAACGCCAGTGGCGGCGCTGGATTTGTTGATTCAATCAGGTAACGGGAATCCGCAGGAAATGAAAGCAGAGCTGTTTAAGGTGAATGAATATTTGCAGTTGATGCTGAACTATTTACGACAAAATTTAGATAATCAGGATTTGATGATTCAGGAATTGCAAGTGGATGCAGTCGTAAAAGAAGTATTGCGTAAATATGCTTTTTTCTTCTCGCAAAAAAATCTGCAGCTGGAATTAAAGCAGTTGGAGGGAACCGTTTTGTCAGACAAAAAATGGTTAATCTTTATTTTGGAACAGCTCCTGTTTAACGCAATTAAATACACGTCTGATGGAAAAATTTCGATTGCTTTTTACGGACAGCAGTTAACGATTCAAGATACTGGTATCGGTATCCGAGCAGAGGACTTGCCGCGAGTATTTGAAAAAGGTTATACCGGATACAATGGGCGAGAACAGCAGCGGGCTAGCGGCTTAGGTTTGTATCTTAGCCGTAAAGTCGCTGATAAGATTGGCTGTGGGTTGGCGATTGAGTCCGAAATCGGCGTTGGCACGACGGTCTCCATCTTCTTTCCTAAAAAGCGACCTATGGAGTAAGCCCAAACTTTCAGAACTGTAAGTTTGGGTTTCTTTTTGTAAGTAGTTTATGGTCGGCTTCGGGCATATGATATAGGAGAGGGGGAGATAGACATGAGTGAACTATTATACGTAAAAGATGTACGAAAGGTTTATCAAAGTCAGATGAACGGCTTAGCAGTCGAAGCGCTGCGTTCAATTAATTTTAGTGTAGATGCTGGTGAGTATGTCGCAATTATGGGCGAGTCAGGTTCAGGGAAAAGTACGTTACTGAATTTAGTTGCAACTTTAGACAAGCCAACTGCTGGTAGCATGATGTTAAACGATATGGATTTAACCAAAATTCCGGAAAAACATGCGGCGGCCTTTCGGCGAGATCATTTGGGTTTTGTTTTCCAAGATTTTAATTTGTTGGATACATTTTCAGCGAAAGACAATATCCTGTTACCGCTAGTATTATCGCAGGTAAAAGTAAAGGATTTAGAAAATCGATTAGCACCTGTTGCCAAATCATTAGGGATTTATCCATTGCTGGAAAAATATCCTTACGAATTGTCTGGTGGACAAAAACAACGAGTAGCTGTAGCACGGGCGATCATTACTGAACCAGAGTTATTGTTAGCTGATGAACCTACCGGAGCACTAGATTCAAAAACCTCTGATCAATTGTTGGATATTTTTCAGAAGATTAATCAAAACGGCCAAACGATTTTGATGGTCACCCACAGTTCGATTGCCGCTAGTCATGCCGATCGGGTGCTCTTCATTAAAGACGGACAAGTATTCCACCAGCTGTACCGGGGACAAAAAGCCAACTTCCAATTTCTTGAGACCATCAACGAAACCATGACGGCCTTGTTGTCAAAGGAGGGGTAGTATGTTTTACATAAAATTAGCCCTCAACAATTTACGAAAAAATCATCGGGCATACTTACCGTTCTTGATTTCCATGATTTTCTTAGTGGTGGTAACCACCATGACACAAGTGATTGTCAACAATCCGGGCATGCGCACATTGCCGGATAGTCAAACCGCAATGATGATGTTCAATCTCGGAAATATCATTTTGCTGATTTTTGCGGTGATTTTCTCAATTTACACTAATAGTTTCTTACTGAAACAACGAAAAAAAGAAATCGGTTTGTATAATGTCTTAGGTTTAGGTAAACGTGAGCTTTACATTCTAATGTTTTGGGAAAACTTGTTTAGCTTTGTTTTAGTTTTAATTGTTGGTATTATTAGTGGGATTATTTTCGGACGCTTAGGCTTTCTGATTTTGAAAAAGATGCTGGGTATCGGTGAAGCATTTGAATTTACCTTAGCTTTGGATGGCACGGTGATGGTAGGCTTGTTCTACGCCATGGTTTTTCTGCTGCTTTTCATCATCAATTGCCTGCAAATCAGCCGGACGAATCCAATTCAATTGCTCTATGGTAGTAAATCCGGAGAAAAAGAACCGAAAAGCCGATGGATCCTGTCGATAATTGGGGGCATTTGCTTAGCAGCCGGCTATATCATTGCCGTAAAAATTGAATCGCCAATTGAGGCGTTAACGTATTTCTTTGTAGCGATCATCTTGGTGATTATCGGCACCTACAGCTTATTCATTTCCGGCAGTATCACTTTGCTGAAGCAACTGAAAAAACGGAAAAGCTACTATTATCAGCCGAATCATTTTATTTCTGTTTCCAATATGATTTACCGCATGAAGCAAAATGCGGCGGGTCTGGCAAGTATTTGTATTTTATCTACCATGGTAATTGTCACACTGACCACCACTGGAAGCTTATACTTTGGTCAGCAAAATATGGTAGATTCGCGTTATACTCACGATATTAGTGTAAGTTCAAATCTACCCGTTACGGAGATGGAAGAAAGTGCGTTGGCGACGGCTGAAGAGCAGGGTGTGACCTTGGAAAATATGCAAATCCTAGAAATGTCGCAGCAATTTTCTTTTGTGCGTCAGGAGGATCAGCAGTTTAAGTTGGTACATGAGCCGACAATGGATGATTTATCGAGTATTGTCTTGTTATCATTTACGACCTTGGATGAGTATAATCGGTTAACAAACAAACAGGAACAGTTGACTGATGATGAAATAATTGTATTTGAACAAAGCGGTGATATGCCGGATAAAACAGTAACGATGGAGAATCAAAAGTTTCGAATCAAAGAGAAGCTAACAGAGTTTATCGGACTGCGGAAACAAACGGATATGGCTGGCGCATATATAGTCATTTTAAAAGATCAAGCCGTTCTCAATCGATTGCTGGACCAATGGCTGACAACACCTGAACAAGAAGCTGAACTGCGGGCACCAACTTACAGTATGGATTTTGATATCGCTACCTCACCAGAGGAACGAATCGCTTTTGCTGATGTATTAGAGCAGCGTTTTGCTCAACAGTTTGAAGCGGGAACCTACCAAATGAAATCGAAAGACAAGTATGCTCGTGATAATCGAACCTTTACTAGCGGTTTCCTATTTTTAGGAGCGATTTTTGGAGTAACCTTTACCTTGGCTACTGCGTTGATTATCTACTATAAACAAGTTTCAGAAGGAATGGATGATCAAGAGCGTTTTGAAATCCTACAAAAAGTTGGGATGAGCCATCGCGACGTGAAAAAAGTCATTCACAAGCAAGTGCTAATGGTCTTCTTGTTTCCGCTAATTGTTGCGGTTATCCATCTAGCTTTTGCCTTTCGGATTATTTGCAAGCTGCTCATCATGTTTGGCTTGATGAATTGGCATATTACGCTAGTGGTAGCCCTAGTAGTTGTTTTGATCTTTGCGATCTTGTACTTCCTAGTCTATCAACTAACCGCTCGCAGCTATTATCAAATCGTTGAGCGGGACCATCAATAAAACAAAAAGAGGTAAGAAGTATGAGAATTTCTCAGTCTTCTTACCTCTTTTTCATTATTAAGTATCTGATAATCTTCAAAGAAGTGGTAAATAGTGCCAAATTTTATTTGCTTTACAGTGGTAAATGTATGTTTCACACTAAAAATCGCTCATTACTATGTTGAGTAAATTTCAAAAATTTTCAGAAAAATTAGTCACGGATAGTATTCTAGTGGCTTTTTACTGTGTAAAGATTAAAAAAGATAAGGTAAAAACCTAAAATTATTCACCTTTATTCCTCATTGAACCTCCTAAATTAAAGCCTTTAAAAAGTCTTTTTGCTTCTTGTGATATAAATCTCATTTTGCTATGCAATCAATCAGGTTTTTTAAAAGTATCTTGTTAAATTTTTTCTCATAATCAATTCATTCATTATTTTAATAAAAAACAAGTGATATCGGTTCTCTATAACGCATTACCTTCTTAATGATAACAGGAATATTAGAAAAATCTTTCCGTATTAATTCTTAATTCGTAATGATTATCGTTATATTATCATCTTTTGTTCAGCAGGGTATTAAATGATAAATGATGAGAAAACAGTGTTATAGCGCTGTTTATCCTCTGAGCACTGTTCTTGCTAGCTGTCTTTTTTAAAGGTAAAGTCATAAGTGGGATCTCTTATTTTATTGTACCTTGTTTGTTCAAACAATAACGAACTTTTATTTTATTTTTTACACAATATAATTTGCAGCCCAACAAAAAATCGAAATGGAGTGATTGAAATGTCCAAAGCGGAAAAAGGCATGACCCTTGGTGCGCTGGTCATGATGATCTTTACCTCAGTATTTGGCTTTGCTAACGGGCCAGTAGCCTTTTATTTGATGGGCTATGGATCAATCGTCTTCTACGTCGTTGCAGCGATTTTATTCTTTATCCCGTTTGCATTGATGATGGCGGAGTTTGGTTCGACTATCAAGGGCGAAAACAGTGGTATGTACAAATGGTTGGAAGTAAGTGTAGGACCACGTTTTGCATTTATTGGTACATTTATGTGGTTTGCTTCTTATGTTGTCTGGATGGTATCTACCTCGTCTAAGGTGTGGATTCCATTTACTACAGCATTTGCCGGCAGTGACCAAACCCAAAAATTAGGGTTGTTTGGCTTAAATTCCACGCAAATGGTTGGTTTACTTGCTTGTCTGTGGATGGTTATCGTAACCTTGGTTTCTATCAAAGGGGTCAAAGGAATCGTCAAAATCACCAGTCTGGGTGGGATCGCAGTAACAAGCTTAAACGTGGTATTAATTATTATTTCTGGTATTATCTTGGTGATCAATGGAGGCCAATTGGCACAACCATTTGACCACATTTTACACTCACCAAATCCTAGCTACCAAAGCCCAATCGGCTTACTAGGCTTTGCAGTATTTGCGATCTTCGCTTACGGCGGGATTGAAGCTGTTGGTGGGATGGTTGATAAAACCCGTAACCCAGAGAAAACTTTCCCGAAAGGTGTTGTTTTCTCAGCGATTGTTATTTCAATTGGTTATGCCTTGGGAATCTTCCTATGGGGCGTAAGTACCAACTGGGATGCCGTTCTTTCTGGCGATTCAACTAACTTAGGTAACATCAGTTATGTAATGATGAACAACCTAGGAGTCGAGTTCGGAAATGCACTCGGCATGAGTCAATCAGCAGCCATTAGTATGGGGAACTGGTTCGCTCGTTACACAGGCTTAGGTATGTTCCTAGCTTACAGTGGTGCTTTCTTTACCTTGACTTATTCGCCATTGAAAACCTTAATTATGGGAACACCGAAAAAATTATGGCCGAAGAAATTCACTGAACTGAATGAAAACGGCATGCCTTCTTATGCAATGTGGGCACAATGTGGAATTGTTGTTGCGATCATTTTAATCGCATCTTTTGCGACACCAGATCCATCAGCCTTCTATAACATTTTAACTTTGATGGCAAACGTATCAATGACTTTACCATATTTGTTCTTGATCTACGCGTTTCCTAAATTTAAGCAAAAAAATATGCCTCAAACCTTTGAAGTATATAAGACAAAAAGTATGACGATGGTTGTCAGTGTCGTTGTCTTCTTACTAGTATTAGGTGCGAATATCTTTACGATTTTCCAACCAATCATTGAGGGCGCCGGCGTACGTGACACCTTATGGATGATTGCTGGCCCAATCGGCTTCACGATTGTCGGTATGTTCTTGTATTCAAACTATAAGCGTCGCGAAAAAGAATAAATTACGGATCCAGCGGTGTAAGCTGCCGGGTTCTTAATATATACTAGGTGTAGGAGCAATCCTGCACCTACTTTTTTTGGAGGCGATCAATATGAAACGGAAGAATATCAGCGGCAATTCACCTTGGGAAGTAACAGTTGGTTATTCACGTGCCGTTCGAGTGGGTAATTTGTTAGAAATTGCCGGTACAACTTCGGTGAAAGACGGAAAGCCTTATGGTATCGGCGATCCTTACAAGCAAACGATGCATATTTTGAGAACGGTTGAAGAAATTTTAGCAGCGGAGGGGATGTCATTGGAGAATGTCATCCGTACGCGAATGTTTGTCACAGATATCAAGTATTGGGAAGCGATCGGCAAAGCCCATGGCGAATTTTTCGCCGAAATCAAACCAGCCGCGACGATGGTAGAGGTATCTTCGTTGATTGATCCAGATTTGCTGGTGGAGATTGAAGTGACGGCGGTTGTTGAATAATAAATGAAATAGAGCTACTTCAGTCACACCGATTATGCGGTTTTCAGTGGCTGTGACGTTTTATGTCACAGCCACTTTCACATTTCCCAAAAATCCTCAATGGCGGCTAAGATTTCCTCTGCCGGCAAGATGGTTGCTTCAACAATTGTCTTGCCGGTTTTCTTCAAGTAGTATTCAATCATATAGTAACCGCAGGCATAGCCAGCACAAAAAGGCAGGCCCACTGGAAAATAATTGCTCATCTGGGCAATTTCATCCCCATAAAGGTAGGCAGTCAAATTTTCCATCCCAGAAACGCCAAGAGCATCCTTGATCAGCGGCTTAATATAAGTATTCAAAGTAGCTAGATCCACCTTACTTACCCACGGACCAAGCTTGTCTTTGCCATAAAGCGAAGTCGCATAATTTTCTGCCAACCCTTCACTTACCATCATCTCAGCCAAAGTTATATCATTATGCCACTCAATAAATTGGAAGCGAACATTGTGGTTACATTCGTGAGCTAAAGCCGCCGGCATGCGATCGAGGGTGAAGGTATTCGGCGAAATTGCTCCAAAAATATAACCAGGAATCCCGCCATCACCAGAATAACCATCACTTAAAATGGTATACGGACTCTTAGGATCAGCCAACAGAATGGTGTATAGATAGTCTTTCACAGGTAAATCAATGCCGAATTCTTCAAAACGACCTAGACTATCCTCTACCGCTAGCTGGCATGTTTGCCAAAACGTGTCATCTGAAAGAAGTAGGACACTATCTTGTTGGCTTTCGTCAATTTGGTTTGGGGCTAAATAGCCTAACATACTGCTGGCCATTACTACATCATAGCCATTTTCTTCTTTTGCCTTAAGTGGAACATGATAGCAGGCCCACTTTTTTTCAAAAGGCTTCATCAGCTGGTAACGAAATAAATCATTGCGTTTTTCTTGTGGTACAGCGATCATTTTTTGATACACTTGATCCGAACGAATTGCTTGAATGTTCATATCTTCAGCTCCTTTTCACTATCTTTACTATAGGGGGTGACGGTGCGTGAAGGTCAAGAATATTTTAACGAATTTTTTGTTGAATGAAAAAACCCGTTGACACAGAAATGAAAGCGTGTTAATCTCTAATTGTTCAATTGAATAAGCATCGTAAGGGGAAACCTAGATGCCTCTTTACAAGTAATTGTATTGAGTTTAGGGTAGTAATCATATGAATTTATGAGCTAGACCTATCTTCCAACGGGGGAGATAGGTCTTTTTGTCTTCCGGGGGGCGAAAAAATGATTATCAAGAAGATTTTAAATAACAATTTTTTGATTGTTGAGGAAAACAGTGTTGAAAAAATTATTATGGGGCGCGGGATTGCTTTTAATAAGAAAGTCGGGCAAAAAGTTGATCAAAATCGAATTCAAAAAGAGTTTGTGACGACAAATTCTGAATTTGGCAACAAGCTAGCGTTTTTGATCAATAACGTGCCAATGGAAATATTTCAAGTTGTAGAAGAAATTGTCGACCTTTACAAAAAAGAGTTTAATAAAGAAATAAGTGATGCCATTTATCTTTCTTTATCTGACCATCTTAACTTTTCGTTAACAAGGTCAGAAGAAGAATATACTTACAAAAATATGTTGATTTGGGATATCCATAATTTTTATCCTAAAGAATATCAAATAGGAATCTACGGTAGAGATCGAATTAATCAATTATTTAACTTGAATTTACCTAAGGAAGAAGCTGGCTTCATTACCCTGCATCTGCTAAATGCAGACCTGAGTTCAGACGATCCAAGTGAGATTCAAAAAATAATTCAGATTGTCCAAGAAGTAACGGATATCATTCGTTATTATTTTGGTATTGAATTTGAAACCGACTCGCTTTACTATCAACGACTAATTACACATGTACGTTTTTTTGCACAACGAGTAATTAAAGGAGTAGTAGGTTCTGAAGGAATAGGCAACGAAGAGCTTCTATCGATGATCAAGGAAAAATATATTGAGACTTACCGTTGTGTATTAAAGATTGAAAAACATATTTGTAAGAAATATGATTTCAAGTTATCAGCTGAGGAAAAAATGTACCTAACCTTGCACATTCAAAAAATCATCTTCGAACGAGAATAGGAGCGGCAAAAATGAAAAAATATCAAGAACTAATCCAGTTCATCATAGAAAATATTGGGGGTAAAAGTAATATTTCTGGGGTGACTCACTGTATGACACGTTTACGTTTTACTTTAAATGATGCTGAGCAAGTCGACGAGCAGTCATTGTTGAATCATTCGGAAATTATCACTGCTCAGTATTCTGGCGGGCAGTATCAAGTAGTTATTGGAACACATGTTGCTGATGTCTATGAAGAAATAATGGAAGAACTTGGCAGTACTAAAACAACGCTAGAGGAGTCAGAAGAAACAGGAAAAAAGGGATTAATCAATCGCTTTATTGAAATCATAACTAAAGTGATCACGCCAACATTAGGCATCTTAATTGCCGCAAGTTTGGTGTTAGGAATCCAATCAATTTTAACGATTGCTAACTTAACAGCACCAGATCGTGGTGAGTCTTTGATTCTTAATGCTTTAGGGAATGCGTTATTCACCTTTTTCCCAATCATCCTCGGATACACGAGTGCTAAGGCATTTAAATCAGACGGTTTTATCGGAATGATGATCGGAGCAACGCTGGTTTTCCCATCACTGCTAACCGATCTAACCTCAGGAGAACCATTGTATACATTGTTCAATCACACAATTTTTGCGACGCCGGTCTTTAAAACGTTCTTTGGCTTACCGATTATTTTTCCTGAGAATGGCTATACCTCAACTGTCATTCCAATTATTTTAGCAATGTTCTTCATTTCCAAAGTTGAGAAACGATTAACACAAGTCATTCCCAAGGTTTTGCGTTTTACTTTAGTACCATTAATTACTTTACTGATTGGTATTCCAGCAACTATTTTATTATTTGGACCATTAGCAAATTTTGCCAGCTCGATTATTTCTGCAGCCATCAGTTTTTTATATGGCGCTTCACCTATAATAACCGGATTCGTGGTGGGACTATTCTATCAGCCATTAGTGTTGTTAGGGTTGCACTGGCCAGTAATTGCTTTGGGAATAAACAATTTAGCTACTCAAGGATTTGATCAATTGATGCCAATGATCTATACAGTTCCTTTTGCTCAAATGGCCGTCGTGTTTGCGGTGTATTTGCGAACGAAAAATAAGAAAGAAAAATCAATCTGTATTTCGGCAATTATTTCAACCGTATTTTGTATCATTGAGCCGGCAATGTACGGTGTAACGCTGCCAGTTAAGAAACGCTTCTTTATTAGCTGTTTAGCTAGTGCAATCGGAGGAGTAATCATAGCAGCTTTTAATGTACCAAACTATGCCAGTACGATTGGACTATTTGGAATCGGCGGTTTTATTAATCCGGCTAATGCCGATTATTCTGGTTTTATCATTGCTGTTATTGCGACGGTAGCAACCTTAGCTGTTGGATTTGTACTTGGCTATTTTACTTACAATGACAACAAAAAAGCAAAAGAGATTGAGAAAACTGACACGGTAATTGCTGAAAAAAAGTTGGCGTAGGCTCACCACTTTTCGGAAAAGCTTTTCCATTGGAGACAATCCCACTCCATCCTTTGGCACAAGGAATTTTAGGAGATGGGTTGGTAGTACTACCGTATGAAGGCAAATTGATCGCTCCCTTCCACGGGAAAATAGTCAATATTTTACCCAACCAGCACGTGGTGACGTTAAAAAGTGATGAAGGGATCGAACTACTCATTCATTTGGGAATCAATAGTAAAAAAGCCGCAAATGATTTCTTCAAAGTAAAAAAAGCAGCGGGTGAATCAATCAAGCCCGGTGATTGCATCATCGAGTTTGATTTACCCAAGTTAAAAGAAGCAGGAATTGATTCGCGAAGTATGATTATTTTGTTAGAAGAAGAACAAGGTCAATTTATTTGGAAAGATGAAATTCATTATCTAGAACCATTTATAGAAATTGAGGAGAAGAAAGATGGATCAATTAACTAAGCGACTGCAAGGAATTTTAATCGGTGGAGCGCTTGGCGATGCAATGGGCATGCCGACTGAACTTTGGACACAAAAAATGATTTTTGAGAAATTTCCAGACGGAATCAAAAAATTTGAACCAGCAATGAACAAAGGTGCTGTCCTACGAGATATGGCTGCTGGACAGGTGACAGACGACACGATCAATACCAAATTTATCATTGACATGCTCGTCAAACATCAAGGAGTTATTGAAGTAGAAACATATATTGAGCAGTTACGAGTTTGGTGTAAAGACTCTGAATTAGCTGATTTAGTGTCTGGTCCGAGTACTAGGAAGGCATTAGCGCTGATTGAAGAAGGCGTACCGCTAGATCAAACGGGTCGTTTCGGGACAACCAATGGCGCGGCGATGAAAATCGCACCAATCGGCATGGTTGCAAACTATCAAAATCTTCCAGACTTAGTCGAAAAGGTTCACCAAATCTGTCTACCTACACACAATACTTCAGTGGCGATTGCTGGTGCAAGTAGTGTAGCGGCAGCGATTAGTTATGTCGCAGCTGGCGGGGGCGATTTTGATGAGATGATGGAAGTCGTGAAGAACGCAGTCGTATTGGGAATGACTAAAGGATACGAAGTGGCGACAGCTTCGTTAATCAGAAGAATTGAAGCCGTTCTAGATCTGATCAAAACTAGCGAACAAACAGTAACACTTTCTGAGCTCTACGAATTGTGGGGAACGGGTGTCGAAACAATTGAAACCATCCCTTGTGTATTTGCTATTGTTAAATTAGCAAAAGGCGATCCTATAAAAGCTGCTCAATTAGCAGCAAGTTTGGGAGGCGATACCGACACAATTGGTGCCATTGCTACGGGTATTTGCGGTGGAATGAATCCAAACTTTCCTCATTCAATTGTAGAGAAATTAGAGACCGTTAATAATCTAAAATTTAGCGAAATGGCTGAAGCGATGGCTCTTCTTTCTCCCTACCATAAAGAGGTGAAAAAATATGTTAACTAAATTATTCAAAAAGAAATCAACTGAAGTTTATCAACCTATTATCGGTCAATTAATTCCATTAGAGGAAGTATCAGATCCGGTATTTTCTCAAAAAATGATGGGGGACGGCTTTGCAGTAAAACCGGAAGTGGACGAATTGTATAGCCCAATAAAAGGAATTGTAAAGAGCATTTTTCCAACAAAGCATGCATTAATAATAAAAAGTGATGCTGGAATCGAAGTGCTGATTCACATTGGGATTGATACCGTAGAGTTAGCTGGTGAAGGATTTGTACTCTTTGTTAAAGAAGGTCAAGCAGTAGACAAGGATACCCAAATAGCAAAAATTGACTTTACATTTATCCATAACAAAGGGAAGTCAACTGATGTATTAGTCTTATTTCCTGATTTAAAGGATAAAACAGTCACCTTTGATTTATCAGGGGAAATTGAACCGCTTGCTACAATTAGAAATTAGAGGTTGGCCAATGATTCTTAGATACGTTGTTACAAGCCTAGGAACGTTAGTAATGGGGGTATCCATAAGTATACTAATCTTGTTAAATAAAGGTGTGGATACAATTAGTGTACTCTATTTAGGATTACAAAAACAATTCGGGTTGGAATTATGGGCTAGCTGCCTAATCTTCAATTTACTGGTTATTCTAATTGTTTTATGGTGTGATCACTCTCAATTAGGAATCGGGACGGTGATAAATTTCATAGGATTGTCAGTTAGTCTAAAGGTTTTCCCCGTATTATTGGCACCTCTTTGTTTAAAGCAGATGGGTGGACAGCTACATTTGCCACTATTGATAGGTTCTGTTTGTCTGTTTGGAATTGGCTGTGGATTATATACTGCCGGACAGTTAGGCAGTGCAGCACTTGAAGCGCTAAGTCTAGTCGTAAAAAAGAAAACAAGCTTTTCTCTACGGAACATAAGAATCGTTCTGGATGGGCTGTTGGTAATTATTGGTGCAATATTAGGGGCAACGATCGGGATAGGAACTATACTCTGTGTGGTTTTGGTGGGACCAATTACCCAAAGTATCTTGTCACTATCAAAATATCGCGTTTCAGAAGAGAGCACTTAATAAAGAAAAACAGATGGAAGAATGGGACGATTCTTTCATCTGCTTTAGGTTAAAAAACATTGCAAAATTTAAAATAAACAGTTGGTGTTTGGCTATTTTCTTGCTATGATAAACAACAAGGAAGTGAGCGTTTGACTATAGAGAATTTACTGACAGTGGAATCATTGATATCCAATATTATTGTTTTTATCGTGGCTGTTCTTTTGACGAATTGGTGGAATAAACGTAAGAAAACTAAAAGATCTAATAATAATACGATTCGAACAGCATCGTTTGAGAACCCTATCGATATTTTGAGAACTTATCGAGATGATACAAAACGTTTTGGATTTGCTTATTTGGAGAAACATACGCCTGCAATTATTGAGAAATTACAGCAAAATCGTCAAAGACCTTCTGCTGGCATTGATGAAGAAACGATTGACGAAGTGATTGCTACATTAAGAGAGTTTCAGAAACAGTTCAAGCGAGTGGGCAATGATCCAAACGAGCAAGAAAAATGCAAAATCATGGTATTGAATTACGTGAATACCTTGTTGATTCGCTGGAAACAGCTATCAGAAAATGGGTAGATGCAAGAAACAGTGCAAGGGTGCTGTTTCTTTTTTTACTAACGACATGATTAAAGGATTCACGTGCTTTAACGAAATCGTTTTCTTCATTTTAAAAAATGCGGTATGATAATGGTGTAAAGCTGAAATTATTTTTAAAAAGCGTATATAGGAGGAGATTCTTTGTTTAGTAAATTGTTCAAAAAGAAAAGTCCAGTTACTGTATATCAGCCAGTTTCTGGAACAGTCGTCTCGTTACAGGAGGTCGCTGATGAGGTGTTTTCTAGTGAAATGATGGGGATTGGTTTTGCGGTTCAGCCGGATGCCAATGACATTGTTTCGCCAATCGATGGAACAATTGATAGCGTTTTTCCAACGAAGCATGCGTTAACGATTAAAGGAGACAAAGATGTGGAGGTTCTATTACACATCGGAACCGATACGGTCGAATTAAATGGCGAAGGGTTTGAAATACTTGTGCAGGCTGGGGACAAAGTAACCGCTCAGCAAAAAATCGCAACTGTCGACTTTGCTTCTATTAAAGAAGCAGGAAAAGGCACTGACGTGATGGTGGTTTTCCCAAGTTTGGATAAGGGAGAGAAAAGCAAATTCGATTTATCAAATCAAGGGGATGTAATAGCTGAATTATAATAGAAGGAAGGCGGTCAGAGATGGCTGTCTTTTTTTGTTATTGTCCGATGTAATTACTTGTAATTACGTATGCGCAGCAGTATAATTACATCAGAACTAATTCCAACGAGGTGAATAAGGTGCAAACTAAGACACGTAAACAAGGAAACTCGATTACGCTAACCGTTCCGAAAGAATTTAAAATTGGTGAGGGTGTGACGATGAAGCCCAAACTGTATCCTACCGGAATTTTTTATGAGTTTGTAACGGCTGATGATGAGTATTTGGATTTTGATACTGAAATTTTGAAGGATCTAATCAGCGAAGGAGCCGCAGATGACTATTTAGTCAGTGAATTCGCAAGACGAAAGAAAGAAATTCCACAAGCGCTCCAAAAAATTAAAGAAGAAACGGTCAAAAATGAACCAATTATGTCTCGCGAAGAATTGGAGAAAGAAATTGGTTTATAGCATACAACCTTCTAGGCAAGTAAAAAGTTATTTGAAAAAGTGCAATGATCGAAAACTTAAACAGTTATTTGTAGATCTGATCTATGAAGAGATAGCTACTAATCCTCGAGGAGGTACACCCAAAAAAGGAGATTTATCAGGAGTATGGACAATGGGATTTGTTTACAAAAAGGTCCACTATCGAGCTGCTTATGAAATTATTAATGAGGTAATTGTACCAATCTACTTGCTAGGATCTCACGAAAACTTTTATCGTGAATTAAAACGCATGTTAGATAGACAGTAAATGGTTGAAAAAACGAGCAACTGTGGTTGAAATGATTCCTTCAACAGCAGTTGCTGGTTTATTCTCATTATCGAATCTTATTTTGACTCGCCTGAATTTCCTGCAATAATTTGTTTTGTTTGCGAACATCCAGATGCAAACCCACATAATAGGCGATAGCACCAATGATATAAATGATGGTAAATGATCGAAAGGCATCAAAATAGCCAGACTCGTGAATTTCTTCAAAAAAGCTGCTGAGCCAAATGGTCAAGAATACCAGCAGCATGGCTGCTGCGTACTGAAGAAGAATCATCATCAATGGCGATAATCGTTCCAGCATTGGATGAGTATAGAGGATACTAACTGCGATAACGGTAAAAAGAAACTTAAACAACAGTCTGGAAAAATCTTCACCGCTGTCTGAAAGTACCGCATCAAACAAGCTGGTGCCTAAAGAAATAACCGTATAGCTGACGCAAATAATCATCAGCATCTCTTTCAAACGGGCTTTAGTCATGCAAAATACCTCGTACTTTCGTTAAATAGTTTTGGAAGGATTTACGATAATAACGGCTGATCACCAATTCCTCTTGATTATTCAAAACCACCTTTAATCGCATATTTGGTTCGGATTTAACTCGTTTAATCGATTGGATATTGACGATATTGGCTTTGCTGATTCGGCAAAAGCCGTGATTAGACAGAGCAGATTCAAGAAAAGACAAGCTTCCTTGGATTTGATAAACATGTTCCTTCAAATAGGCAAAGGTCTTTTTATCGACCGTATCAATATAATAAATTTCATCCAGAGTCAGTAGTATTTGCTCACCGTCTTCCAGTCCGTAAAGCTGTGGTTTTGAGCCCTCCAACAATTGACAGACCTTTTCGATTTGTTCAGTCATCTCGCGATAATAGATTTCTGCTCGATCTTCGTCAAGTGTTTCCTCTTGAAATAATTTAATCTGCATAATTCAGCTCCAATGATTAATTTGATAAAAACTGCATAACCGCCGCTTCGTAGTCTTCTTTATGGTCCAGTATGCCTTTGATGTGCTCGCTATCAATAGTAACTAGCTTTTTATCTGCAGCTGCCACGTTGTCATACAAAGCAGTCACATTTTCTGGTAAGCAAAGTTTATCTTGGCTACTATTGATGACTAGTGTTTTGACTTCATTATATTTTTGATGTTGAGTGATTTCAACATCTTTAAAGGTAAAGCCATAGTTTATCTTCATATATAAATTCCAACAAGCAATAATATAAGGAAGGGGAATACCTTCTGTATCCTCCATTTCTTGCCAAACACCAATGAACATGTCTTCCATACTATGAACGGGCGAATCCATAATGATTGCATCGGCATGCTTTATTGCATGGTCAGTAGCGGCATACATTCCAGCCGTTGCACCGCCCATGGATTGACCATGAACCACTACTTGTTTGTTGTTTGTAACTTTTTTAGCATAATCCACGATTGCTCGGACATCTAGCTGTTCCAAATAACCGAAAGTAACTAAAGGACTTTCGTTATCACCATGTCCCCGCATGTCAAAAGTTAGGACGTTCCAGCCATTTTTCAAATACATTTCTGCCAAAGGAGCAACAAACACATGGTCACCTCCTGCCCCATGAATTAGGATTGCGGTATCTTTGTCTTGGTTTCCGTTAGTACTCAAAAAGGTCACGGGAAAGTGGTTGCCGTCTTCAGCTTCTAGCCGAAGGTCTTTACCAGCGTATTTCGTATTGAAGCCCTCCAAGTCATACCCCCATTCTGCCAGTAGGACAATACTGTTGTTTTGGGTATCATTGCCTTCGTTCTGATAAAACAACCCGTCAACCACCATTTTTCCAAAATAGTAGCTGGCTCCGATGCCAGTGATTGCGATGATTCCCAACAAAATACATCCCCCGATAAACAATTTCTTTTGAATTAATTTTTTCATTGTAAGTTCCTCCTTTACCGTTTTGCGTTGCATCTAGAGTCATCATAGACAATCTGTTTAGGGGTTTCTACTGCTTTTTCCTTTGTTGCACTTTAAGGGGACTGAGTTGCACAGGGGTGTTGAATAGGGGAGCAATAAATTTCTGAAGAGGCTCAGTTTTGATTTTTTGATGCTTTACATCTATGGTTTGACTATGTATTATTTTAGTGAAGGCTAGTATTGCAATAATTACTTTTGACACAGGTATTAATGGGCTTTGCGAGAGGAGATGGGAGAATGTGATGAATAGTCAAATGAAAAGAGTGATTCAGGTGATTTGTGTTTTTTCGTTTGCGGGACCAATCCTGTTAATGTCTTGGGGAATGCTATCTCGTGTTTATGGGAATTTGATTTTGAGTGGAATCTCGCTAATCATTGCGGGATTAATCTTTTTCAAGAAATACTATTTTCTCTCTACCGCTGTTCCGATAGACAACAAGGAATCGTCACCTATGCAAATCAAACTTGGGAAATTCACTGGTTATATACTTGTTGTTTGTTCCTTAATATTCTTCGCTCTGGCGTTTTTAAGCTAAAAACGACAAATTTGTCCTTAAACATTAAGGAACACGTAAGAAAGTCGTTATATTCCAGATTAAGGCATATTTAGGTATACATATCTGCCGAATGGGTGTATAGTAATAAGTGTAGTAGATTTGTTCAGTTAAAACAAAGAGTCATTTCATTCGTATGGGTGTTTTCATTCTTCTTTTTTAGCAACAAGATATTGCAAAAAATTATATGTGCAAAACGCACTAGGAGGAAACACAATATGAATACAGGTACAGTGAAATGGTTTAATGCAGATAAAGGTTTTGGCTTTATTACTCAAGATAACGGACAAGATGTGTTCGCACACTTCTCAGCTATCCAAGGCGACGGCTTCAAAACTTTAGACGAAGGTCAAGCAGTGACTTTCGACGTTGAAGAAGGCCAACGCGGCTTGCAAGCAACGAACATCTTCAAAAACTAATTTAAACATATTCGAAACGATCCAAATTGCTTGGATCGTTTCTTTTTTTCAAAATATGCCACATGTTCAATTACACCGATGCTTTATACAAAGAAAAGGGGTTATTCTCAATGGGATTCAATGGATGGAGACAAACCGTAGCTTCAGAAAAAAGCAAAGATTTTAGCGAAGGACAAGAAGTATTCTTCCTTCACAAAAAAGTGATGCGCAGCGGCAAAATAGACGTTCTGCTGGTCAATTCAGCGATCATCAATCTGAAAGATCTGCCCGATCAAAAAGAACAAAACGAAAAAACAGTGATTAGTTATGGTAAATTAACCACTAACTAAGGCCATCAAAAAACCTTAGCAATTTTCCAGCCCCGCGCTGAATAATTGCTAAGGTTTTTTATTTCAAATCGATGATAATTAAGGTCTTGAAAGGTAGGGATTTCAGTTGATTAAAAAAAACTGAATATTCTAACTTTTTTATGATAAAATAATGAGTGTACACATAGAATTTTAAGGAGGCAACAAAATGAGCAAAACAGCAATTATAACAGGTGGATCACGGGGAATCGGTAATGCGATGTCACGCAAGTTAGGCGAGATGGGCTATAATGTTGTCATTAATTATGTTAGCGACAGTTCTAAAGTAATCTCAGAAGATTTAGCAAAAGATATTGAGGAACAAAATGGTGTGGGTACTTTAGTTGTTCGCGCAGATGTTAGTAAATATGAAGATTGTGAGGCTTTGGTCAACGCAGCGACTGAAAAATTTGGTGAAGAGATCCATGTTCTAATTAACAATGCTGGGATCACTAATAACAGTAATTTTATTGATATTACAAAAGAGCAATACACAAAGGTTATCGACACTAACTTAATGAGTTTATTGCATATGTGTCACCTGACCCTTCCGCATATGGTTGATCATGATTCGTGCATTATCAACACCTCATCTATTGGTGGTTTGATCGGTGTAGAAAATCAAGCCGACTACTGTGCAGCTAAGAGCGGCGTGTTAGGATTGACTCGGGCGCTAGCGTTGGAATATGCTGGACGTAAAGTGCGAGTGAATGCAATCGCACCAGGGATGATCATGAGCGATATGTTAAAAGGTGTAAATCAGGATGAATTGAACGCTTTAGCAGCAGGTATTCCTCAAGGTAGAATCGGGGATGTTTCGGATATTTCTGGTTGTATGGAATATATCATTAATGCGCCGTATTTGACGGGTCAAACAATTTCACCAAACGGCGGATTTGTAATGCCTTAAAGAAGTTGAACAACGACTGGTATGGAGTTGTAACACACGATACTTTGATTCCAAATCATTTTTAAAATAAAGATAATAACCTTAGCAATTATTCGGCGTTCGGCTGGGAGATTGCTAAGGTTTTTTTGATGGCCTTAAAGAACAATTTTGGAACCAATACACGGATATACCTAATCATTTTAAAAATGTATCGTATAAGTTTACTTTGGCCTTTTAAAGTTAACAGGTATTCCATTGATTGCCTTAACGATAACCTCTACAATGAAGAGGAAAGGGTGTGAGCGTATGCGGATTAATCTTGGTTTAGTAATTAGTGAAAAACGTAAAGCAAAAAAGATGACGCAACAGGAACTAGCTAATTTTATGAATGTTTCGAAGGCTTCCGTATCAAAGTGGGAGACGGGGCAGACTTATCCGGATATTACTTTGCTGCCATTGTTGGCGGCCTATTTCGATATTAGTATTGATGAGTTGTTAAATTATGAACCACAGTTAAGCAATAAAGAAATTCAACATATTTATGGTTCATTGAAGAATTCTTTTGAGACAAAAGCGCCAGAGGAAATGCTGGTAGCCATTCGCAGTTTTGTTCGCCGCTATTATTCATGTTATCCCTTTGTTTTACAGATGGGCATGTTGATTATCAACCATTTGGATCATTTACCTGGCAATGACTTGCAGGAAAAAAAACGAGTGTATTTAAAAGAAGCGTTAGAATTATTTGTGCATGTCCGAACTCATGCGAAAGAACCGAAGTTGATTCTTCAAGCAGGGCGGTTTGAAGCCTATGTTTTGTTGCAATTACAAGAAGCCGATCGGGTATTAGAGATTCTGGGCGAGCAGGTTCCAGCCAGTTTTCCGATTGAAAGCATGATTGCGGCTGCCTTTCAAATGAAGGGACAAAATGATCGTTCAGTGGTGACTTTGCAAAGTGCCCTGTATCAATACGTGGCAGTAGTGATGAGTTTGTTCACCAATTATTTGCATTATTTAATCAAGCAACCGGAAAAATTCGATGAAACCGTCAAACGGGGGACTGCGTTTGCTGAACTATTTGATTTGGGGCGATTGAATCCGATGAATTTGATGAACTTCCAATTGTCAGCCGTTTTTTGTTTGGCTCAGCAGCAACGAGAAGCAGAAGCACTAGATGTACTAGAGAAATTCGTAACAACACTAGAAACGAATGCTTTTCCCATCGATTTGCATGGCGATGACTATTTCGATCAATTGGATTTGTGGTTTGAGACGCTGGAAACGGGTAATCAACTGCCGCGAGATTTTAATATGGTGAAGGAAAGTTTAATTGAGATGGTATTGGAAAGCCCTGTTTTTCCAGTATTTAAGGATCAGGAGCGGGTACAGAGGATTTATCAACGTTTAGAACAATATGCGAAGACGTAAGAAATAGAAACTTTGGGTTTGAAGTAGTTACTCTGATGAACAAAAATGCGGTGAAAAGTGTAGTATACTGAGAAAAAAGAAAAAGGTGAAATAATGAAGACACCCGGGCAAATGGTCAAAGTAAATGACACAATTATGCATGTTTATTATGAAGCGTCTGCTAAGAAGGGACCTCCGATCGTCTTTTTGGCAGGATCGGGTACTGAATGCCCGCTTTATGACTTTAAACCATTGTGGAGTTTACTGAAAGAAAGCTATCCGATTGTCGTGATGGATCGACCGGGTTATGGCTGGAGTGGTCAAACAGCCGAACCCAGAGATGTGGACACATTAGTGGAAGAAACACGGGAAGCCTTGCGAGAGTCGAATATAACCGGTCCTTATATTCCAACCGCCCATTCCATGTCTGGCTTAGAAGCCATTTACTGGGGACAGAAATACCCAGAGGAAGTAGCGGCAATTATCGGCTTGGACATGGCGGTTCCTAAAGCTTATGAAACATTGGAGATTCCTAAATCTTATTCTTTAGTTGCCAAAGCCGCACATTTACTAAGGCGTCCTGTGGCAGCTTTGATGGTGAAGAATCATCCAGCAGTCAAAAATGGTGGGCTAGATCAATCGGAACAGACGGCGATGAAAGCGGTGATTCGCCAAAAGATTCTCAGTCAAAATATGCTAGACGAAATTCATTATGTCAAAGATAATGGGAAAAAAGTTGCTGAGGGTGAATGTCCACAACTTCCGGTTTTGTGTTTTTTAGCCGATGATCCAGCTAATTTGAAAAGAATTCCTTTGTGGGGAAAAATGCACCGCGACTATTTTGCCAGCAATCATCAGGCAGAATTTGTAGACTTGTCTTGTGGACATTATATTCACCGGGAAGAACCGGAAAGAATTGCTCAGGAGATGCGGCAATTTTTGGGATAAGTAATTGAGAAGACGACGGCCATTTTCGGCAGTCGTCTATTTTAATCCGCTAGAAAGTTTAATTCTTCAAAACTACAAGCCTATGATAGCCAGGATCTGGTTGCCGGTAGTTCAAGTTAACGATATCGATATTCAGAGAACTTTCTTATTTTGATAACCGTCTTTCCATCCAATCCACACACAAGGATAGCCATTTAGCGACTGGCGGATGAATATGTTGAGCTTCTTGTGATTCCGCTGAAGCACGGGTCGCTAAAGACAAACCGTGTTTGCCGCTTTCAAATAAATGACATTCAAAAGGAATCGCTTTTTGGGTTAGCCCTTCGCAGTATTTCAAGGTATTCAGTGCGGGAACCGAGCTGTCATCGGCTGTATGCCAGATAAACGTAGCGGGTGTGTCTGGATTTATTAGTGCTGAAGTGTCATAGTCTTTTAATTCACTGGGGTCCAAGACACCTTCTGCCGGCCAGCCGTAATTGAACCCAATGACTGGGTAGCAAAGAATCGATCCTAAGGGTTTTGAGTAACGGGGCTCATCTGTTTGAACCGTTTCTTGCCATTTATTTGCATACAAGGCAGCCATGTGACCACCTGCTGAGCAGCCTAGCAGGAAGATCGCTGTTGGATCAATTGTCCATTGTTCATAATTGTGTTCTATTTGCTTGAAAACTTCTGCCAGCAAGCGAGTATTCGTATCCAAATAGTCAGGTGTTACTTGTGAAGTCTCGGCTAAAACTGGATAATCAACCACAAGTGCATGGTACCCTTGAGATAAGAAAGCTAGGGCGATGGGCTCGGATTCACGGCCAGAAACCATCCGATAGCCGCCGCCTGGACAGATAACAACAACCGGTAAATGACTTAGATCAGACGATACATTTTCTCGCAGGTAAAGATCAAATGAGGCTGAAAAATCGGGTAATTCAATGGTTTCAAGTTTCATTTTTTTGCTCCTTTAGCTAATAATAGTAGGCGAATTCTTTATCAGCGACACTTGTTTCTAAATGATCGCTATCAGGTAAAAGTGTAAAGGAACATTGCCAGCAACGCAACTGCTAAATATGATCGTTGATCGGTTTTTGCTAAGTCTTCCTATGCTATAATTTACTTAATTAGTTGAATGAAGAGGGTTGTAATGATGGAAATAAAAATCATTAAAGCGAATAAAAAGGCGTTTCTCGATTTACTGCTTTTAGCCGATGAAGAAGAAAAGATGATCGACAAGTATTTGGAGCGTGGGGATCTGTTTGCTTTGTACGACGAGGATTTGAAAAGCACCTGTGTTGTAACGGATGAGGGCGAGGGTGTTTTCGAGCTGCAAAGCTTGGCGACTTATCCGGCATTTCAGGGGCAAGGGTATGGCAAGAAAATTGTGTGTTATGTAGTTGACTACTATAAGGATAAGGGGAAAACAATGACTGTCAGTACTGGCGATGTACCTTGGACAGTAGGGTTTTATGAAAGTTGTGGGTTTGTGTTTTCTCATAAACTGGAAAATTATTTTATTGAACATTATGAAGAGCCAATTTTTGAAGAAGGTATCCAATTGAAAGATAAAGTGTATCTCACGATGGCTTTTGACGATTGAAGTGCTCAAATTTAGCACAAAGCGCTTGATGGTCGATTCGATCAAGTATATGATGGTAAAAACAGGGAGAAAGGAACATCGATAAATGACCAAACCAAATCAGCAGCAGCCATTGATTTTTTCTCACGTAGCTGCTCAAGGCAAGCCGCAGCACATGACGGCGGAGAAAAATGGTTGTCCATTTTGTAATTACGCCGATACCGAAAATATATTAACCGAAGCCGGTGACTTTACCTGGGTACTTAATAAATATGCTACGTTAGAGAATACATTACAGACCATTATTATCGAAACAAAGGATCACGATGCAGATATAACTAACTATAGTCGCCAGTACAATCGTGATTTGATGCGTTTTGCCGTTGATTGTTGGCAACAGGTGAAAAATGATCCGAAATATCGTTCGGTATTGTTTTATAAAAACCATGGCCCACTATCAGGGGGCAGTTTGAAACATGCCCATATGCAAGTAGTTGGTTTGGAGGAACTAGACGGCGAGGAAAACTTAGTACCTGAGAACTTTACCGGGATTGAAGTATTTCAGCGGGAGAATTTGACTATCAATTTCTCAACCGAACCGGTAATGGGCTTTTTAGAGATCAATCTTTTAGTGCCAGCAGCCAACGAAGAAGAATTGGACCATTTGGCTGATGCCATCCAAGATACGGTGCAATTTATTTTGAATGAATACTATCGTGGTCGTTGTGATAGCTTTAATCTATTTTTGTATGAGCGGCAAGGACAGTTGATTGCGAAAATCACGCCACGTTTTGTGACGTCACCTTATTATGTGGGCTATAAATTGTCGCAGACTTTTACACCTGAACACTTGCAGGGCATCGGTGAAGAATTCCGTGCTTTTTTAGAAACGAAGGATTGGCATTGAGGATTCGTCTGTCTGACTAGAGAATTTCAGTTGAAGGGCTAATTAATTAAAAAAGTGGATTGGTCTCTCGACTGCGGGAATCACTCCGCTTTTTTAGAGCTAGGCGTTGTCTTCAATCTGGAAGGGGAATCTTTCGCATAATCAAAGTCGTTGTCGTTGTTTGAAAAGGACTCGAATGTAGAAATAGACAAGTTGAATGGATGCTGTGCTCTAAACTAAACAAAGAAATACAAGTAAGAGGAGCTGAGTCCGATGAAGGTCTTGATGTCGATTAAACCAGAATTTGTAACAGAAATTGCGAAGGGGACGAAAAAGGTCGAATACCGTAAAACCCTTTTCCAGCGAACCGACATAACGGCTGTTGTCGTGTATGCTACCAAACCCTGTGGGAAAATCGTTGGAGAATTTACAATCGAAAAAATTATCAAAGATCAACCTGCCATTATTTGGGCAAAAACTAAAGATTATTCACCAAGCATAAAGGAATCCTTTGACAATTACTTCCAAGATCGGGAAATCGGTTATGCACTGGTGATCAAGGAATTTATCAGCTATGATAAGCCGCTTGAGTTAAGTGTTTTTAGTCTTAAGGCAGCTCCTCAATCATTTTGCTATCTGATGGAGTAGCGGACAAGCTTGTTATAGACCGCATTAATTGCCATTTCAGCCAAATAAAGGTTGCACCATTTTGGCAGATACTCTAGTATTAGAAGTATCTAAACATAAAGGAAAGATTTCTATGAAAAGCTTTATTCTCTCCCACGACATGCTTTTACTGATTATTTTGGCTGGATTTCTACTGGCAACGCTGGTCTTTTTTGTCTTATCGATCAAATCATTTGTAAAAGAAAAAAATCTAGAAAATGGTTTATTTTTTATGTTGCTGACTGTCCTATTGGTCTTCATTTTATGCTCACTTTATTTAAACTCGATCTTTCAGGAGCTGCCACCACCGATTTAGGCGGGTTTCTTCTATATTATATATGACTATGGTCCCAGCCGGTTTCTCGATTCAGGAGGACGGGCTTTTTTTGCGTGGGATGAAAACTGGCGGACTTCCCAAACGACGATTATCTGATCATGTTTTTTACTGCGATAACCCCCAGTGGAAAATACATAAATAATAGATTTAGCCGTTGCCAGAGCCCTTCGTTGCCGATCAGTGTTTGCTGAAATTGGGGTTTGTCTGCCAGTACAAACAAGACAAAAAAGCTCACCGACAAAATAAATGAAAAAGCTGCCAGCACCCCCGTTGTTCTATCTGCTGATCTAAAAGAGAGAATCGCTAAAAATAAAGGAACAAAAAGCATTACCATAAAGCCAATCACAGAACCCACACCATGAACCAATGAAGCAGTCGTAACGACTTCTTTTGTCTCATTGACACTGAAAAAACCGGTGAAGATACATGCGCCAACTGCGAAAATACTGATTAATAAGACAGTTACAAAGCTCAACGGCTTAGAAACACGACTATAGAAACGGTAAATTGTAGGAACTGCAAGTAAAAGTAAGATGCCCGCAGTCAGCATCCATCCATTAAATGGAAGTCGAACAGGACTGTTGGGATTTCCCAACGTGCTGATAACCATCGTTTTAGCATTGTACCCTGAGTAAAAAGGTGCCAGAATTAAAGGAACCACCAGTTCGCCGATAATCGCAATGAACAAAAAAAGCCAACCTTTGTTAAATGAATTCATTTTTTTCTCCTTCGTACAATTTATCTTTATCTTACTATAGAAAGAGAGCCATGATCCAGCAGTATTTTGTTGAATATCTTTCTATGGAAATGATCGTAGTCTTGCTTAATTAAGAGTAGATTTCAGGTTTCGTTGACTTTGCCTGAAAGAAAAGTGAAAATTTTCGGGATAAATGCAAATTATATTAAAATGTCAGTAAAATTAGTCTTTTATCATTTTGAAACATCTGTTATAATTGTCTTCACATCTTACGGTGGATGCCAGTTTTTCTCACATGTAGAAAATAATGGCGGAATGTATGGATGTGGTTTACCAAGTTTAAAAAAGAAAAAGGAGAGAACAAAAAATGACAATTTACAATTTTTCTGCTGGACCAGCCGTGTTACCGAAAGCCGTGTTGGAGAAAGCCCAATCCGAGCTGCTTGACTATAAAGGCAGTGGCATGTCGGTGATGGAGTTGAGTCATCGTTCCTCCTGGTTTGAAGATATAATCAAGGATGCCGAAAGTTTACTAAGAGAATTAATGGCGATCCCGGACAACTACAAAGTGTTGTTCTTACAAGGTGGCGCAAGTCTGCAATTTACCATGGTGCCGTTAAATCTAGCACAAGGTAAAAAAGCATTGTATGTAAGCACCGGCTCTTGGGCGAAAAAAGCGATCAGTGCGGCCAAAGCATTAGATAATGTCGAAGTTGAAGTTATTGCTGCTTGTGAAAATGATAACTTTAGCTATATTCCTGAATTGCCAAAAGAAGTTGATCCATCAGCGGCTTATGTACACATTACTACGAATAATACGATTGAAGGAACAGCCTTCCAAACGATTCCTGATTATGGGGATGTGCCAATTGTTGCAGATATGTCATCAAATATTTTAGCCAATGACTATAAAGTAGAAGATTTTGGTGTAATTTATGCTGGGGCGCAAAAAAATATTGGGCCAGCTGGTTTGACGGTTGTGATTATCCGTGAAGATTTAATCGGAGACGCAAAAATTGCGGCACCAATGCTGGATTACAAAATCCAAGCCGACAATAATTCCCTATACAACACACCGCCAACCTTTGCAATTTACATGGCGAAGTTAGTCTTTGAATGGGTAAAAGAGCAAGGCGGCGTGGCTGGAATTACTCAAAAGGATCAAGAAAAAGCAGGTCGTCTCTACGATGCAATCGACAATTCTAGCTTGTTCCAAAGTCCGGTAGCTAAAGATGCCCGGTCAATTACCAACATTCCATTTGTGACTGGCGATGCAGACTTAGACAAGAAATTCAATGCGGAAGCACTGGCTGCTGGTTTTGAAAACTTGAAGGGTCATCGCTCTGTGGGTGGTATGCGAGCTAGCCTATATAATGCGTTCCCAGCAGAAGGCGTCGAAGCTTTAGTGAACTTCATGGAAAAATTCGAACAAGAAAACGGGGGAAAATAAATGTTTCATATTAAGACATTTAACGCGATTGCACCAGAGGGTATGGAGCGTTTTGATAAAGAAAATTACCGCATCAACGAAAGTGACACACCAGACGGCATTATTTTGCGCAGTCAAAAATTGCACGATTATGACTTTCCTGAATCTGTTTTAGCAGTTGCGCGAGCGGGAGCAGGAACTAACAATATTCCAGTTAAAGAATGTACGGAAAAAGGAATCGTTGTTTTCAACACACCAGGGGCAAACGCTAATGCAGTGAAAGAATTAGTGATCGCTAGCTTGTTGTTATCAGTTCGTCCGATGGTGCAAGGGATTCAATGGGTTCAAACACTTAGCGGTGATGATGTAGAAGATCAAGCGGAAGCGCAAAAGAAACAATTTGCCGGTACGGAACTAGAAGGCAAAAAGCTTGGTGTGATCGGTCTTGGGGCAATTGGTGCCATGATCGCTAACGATGCTTACCGTTTAGGCATGGAAGTAACGGGTTACGATCCCTTTGTTTCTGTAGATACCGCTTGGAGCATTTCTCGTCGGGTTCGCCGGGCAAATGATATCAAAGAAATTTTCACCAATTGCGATTTTATTACGGTTCATGTCCCTTTGATGGAAACAACGAAGCATTTAATCGGTGCGGATGAGTTGATCCAAATGAAGGATACTGCAAAATTGTTTAACTTTTCTCGTGGAGAAATTGTCGATACCGATGCTGTTTTAGCTGCCGTTAACGAAGGGAAAATTGCCGGCTTCACGACCGACTTTGCCGAAGAAAAGTTATTGCACAATGACAAGATTACTGTTTTGCCGCATTTGGGGGCATCAACCGAGGAAGCGGAAATCAACTGTGCCAAAATGGCGGCTCGTGGTTTAAAGCGTTTCTTGGAAACTGGTATTATTAAGCGTTCAGTAAACTTCCCAACGGTGGAAATGGCTTTTCAAGCACCTTATCGCATTACCATCATTAACAAAAATGTACCGAACATGTTGGGGCAGATTGCCTCTGATATTGCGTCATTAGATATTAACATTTCTAACATGGTAAACCGTGGACAAGAAGATCACGCCTATACCTTGGTGGATGTGGATGAAACCGATCCGGAAAAAATTCAAGCAATCGCTGACAAATTGATGGAAAACGACGGCATCGTCCGGGTACGTACCATCAAAAATCAGGAGGTGAGCTATTAATGGTAGAGGTTCATCCATTTAAGGCCATTCGTCCAGCAGAAGCATTAGCAGACAAAGTAGCTGCATTACCTTATGATGTAGTGAATTCAGCGGAAGCCAAAGATTTAGCCCAAGATAATCCTTACAGCTTTTTTCATATCGATAAAGCGGAAATTGATTTGCCAACGGATTTGTCCCCTTATGACCCGCAAGTCTACCAAAAAGCGGCGGACAATTTAGCGGCTTTTCTAAAGGAAGGCTGGCTGAAAAAAGAAGACAGCAATTACTATTACTTGTACGAGCTGATCATGAATGGCCGCAGTCAAACGGGCTTAGTTGCCTGTACTTCAATTGATGATTATGTGTCTGGTAAGATCAAAAAACATGAGTTTACTCGTCCAGAAAAAGAAGTGGATCGGATTAATCACATCAAAGCTTGTGATGCCAATACCAGTCCAATTTTCTTAAGCTATCGTTCCGATGAGACAGTTCAAGGATTGCTGAAGGAATGGAAAGCGGCGCATACGCCCGTTTACGATTTTGACAGCTATCATGAGGTGACTCATAAGGTTTGGGTGATCGATGAAGCAGCAGTCATTGAGAAGTTGGAAAATGCCTTTAACCAAGTCGATGCCTTGTACATCGCGGATGGTCACCATCGGACAGAGTCTGCGGTGAAGGTTGGCTTGGAAAAACGTAAAAATGGCGAAGAAAGTCCTGAAAGCAGCCACTTCTTGTCGATTATTTTTCCAGATGATGAATTAGCGATTTGGGAATACAACCGCGTGTTGAAAGTAGCACCGCCGGCCGATTTCTTTGAACAATTAGCTGAAGCCTATACGGTTGAAAAAAGTGGCGTGAAAAAACCAGCAGCAGTGGGGCAAGTACAAATGTATCTTGGCAAAGACTGGTACACATTGACTGTGAAACCAGAAAAAGTAAACAATGATCCAGTCGAAAGTTTGGATGTATCCTTGTTGCAAAATTATGTCTTTGATCAAATTTTTGATATCAAAGATGTGCGGACCGATAAACGGATTGATTTTATTGGCGGAATTCGCGGAACGGATGAATTGGAAAAATTGGTGGACTCTGGCGATTGGCAGCTAGCTTTCTCTATGTACCCAACAGCGATGTCTGATTTATTATCAGTCGCTGATGCCGGCAAAATTATGCCGCCAAAGTCCACTTGGTTCGAGCCTAAACTATTAAGCGGATTATTCATGCATGACTTGGAAACAAAATAGAACTAAAACCGCCTATAAGACGACAATCGATCGTTTTGTAGGTGGTTATTTGTATTTATTTGTAAATTAAGTAGGAAGTATAAGAATTGTTCAGTTTCGAGAAATAATCCGAAAGAGCTGCTTCAGTTATCTCGATTATGTGGTTTTCAGTGGCTGTGACGTTTTCTGGTACAGCATCATTTTGTTGATAATAAATTTGTGAGTTTTTTATTAAAAAAAACACAGAAAACTATTGACTTAAACCATACTCGAAGTGGTAAGCTAAAATTGTAAGTTTATTGTTGCTAGTCCCAAGAATAATTAGGAAAGCGAGCGTGTAAAAATGAAAAAAGATCAAGAAAAAGCAATTGTTTACATGACGAAGGACTTATCATCGGACGGTTTGATGAAAGTTTATCACGCATTAAATTGGGAGCCAACAGGGAAAGTCGCCGTGAAATTAAGTACGGGCGAAGCGGGAAATACCCATTACTTAGCACCAGATTTAATTAAGGAATTAGTTCAGTCGGTAGAAGGGACAATTGTTGAATGCAATACTGCCTATGCTGGCAAACGGGTGAGTACAGAAGATCATTTGCAGGTAGCCAAAGATCATGGTTTCACTGCGATTGCTGACGTGGATATTATGGATGCTGAAGGATCATTATCTTTGCCGGTTCCTAATGGTCAACGAATCGATGAAAATTTAGTTGGGAAGAACTTAGCTAATTATGGTTCTGTTTTAGTCTTGTCTCACTTTAAGGGCCATGCTATGGGCGGATTTGGTGGTGCGGTGAAAAATATCTCGATTGGAATTGCTTCACGAGATGGGAAAATCTGGATTCATAGTGGCGGTACCAGTAAAACGCAAGCCTGGGAAGGTGAACAGGATGCTTTCTTGGAATCGATGGCAGAAGCAGCAAAATCAGTTTCTGATTATTTCGATGAGGGAGAAAAAATGACTTATATTAATGTCATGAATCATTTATCGGTGGATTGCGATTGTGACGGTAATCCGGCTGAACCAGATATGCATGATATTGGAATATTAGCTTCCCACGATCCTGTGGCACTGGATAAAGCCTGTGTTGATTTGATCTATGCTGCAGAAGATGGGGCTTCATTAATCGAACGGATGGAAACGAGAAACGGGATTCATACCTTAGACCATGCAGTTGAGATGGGATTGGGCCAACAAGAATATGAATTGGTTTCAATCGACTAGGAGGATGTTATGTTAAATACAAAAAAACTTGTGCTAGCGGCCCTTTTTTTAGCTATGGGCATGGTACTGCCATTTATTACCGGGCAAATACCGCAAATCGGTAGTATGCTTTTACCCATGCACATCCCTGTGATTCTCTGCGGGTTCGTTTGCGGCTGGCAATATGGGTTATTAGTCGGCTTTATATCGCCATTGTTGCGCTTTGTGCTTTTTGGTATGCCGCCGTTGTTTCCAGTAGGGATTGCTATGGCTTTTGAATTAGCTGCTTACGGTATATTAGTTGGACTTGTGTACCATAAATTGAAACAAACGGATGTCAAAGGATTGTACATGGCTCTGATCATCGCAATGATTGGCGGTCGGGCAGTCTGGGGAGTAGTGATGGTCTTATTGACGGGTATTTCCGGCGGTGTTTTCTCTTGGCAACTATTCATGGCAGGTGCCTTCATCAACGCACTTCCAGGAATTATTTTGCAGCTGGTCATTATTCCAGTGATTATGCTGGCTTTAGAGCGAACGCACCTTATTGAATCGAAGGCTTAATATGACTAGTTTTGAAACAATCTGCAGGCTTATCGATGAAAGATTAAAGCAAAAACAACCGTTGATTGTGGCGATCGATGGTCGATGTGCAGCGGGGAAAACCACCTTGGCTAAAAAGCTGCAGGAACACTATCATTGTGCTTTGATTGCGATGGATGATTTCTTCCTCCAGCCGCAACAGCGGACAAAGGAACGGTTGGCACAGCCTGGCGGCAATATCGATCATGAGCGCTTTTTACAAGAAGTGCTAACGCCTTTACAGGAAAAACAGGAAGCTAGTTACCAGCCTTATGATTGCCAGAGTCAAAGCTTTTTGCCGACTATTAATGTGCAGAAAGCGGCTTTGTATTTGATAGAAGGCTCATACGCCTGTCATCCGTCATTAATTGCTGCGTATGATTTGAAGCTGTTTCTAACGACAACACCTGAAAAGCAGTTGTCACGTTTAGAAAAGCGAAATCCACAGAAGTTAACTCAATTTCAAGAACGCTGGATTCCGTTAGAAGAACGCTATTTTTCAGCCTATCCGGTCGAAGAAGCGGCGGATCTGGTGGTTACAACTTAATAGTTTTAAAAAAGCAAAGTTCATGTTGAATTTTGCTTTTTTTGTTCTTGTTTTAAAGGATTTAAATGATTTCTGCCTCTTGTCGGTTTATATAGATGAGCAAGTAAATGGAAGCGAATTTTTCTGGTGTTTTTCAAGAGAATGAAAAATCTGAACTTTTTATTCTTTCATTTAAGTCAGATCTATTTTTAAGCTTGTAAGGGGAGGGGAATTTTTATGACACTAAAAATATGTATGTTTTCAAAAGCCGATTCAGTTCCGGGACAGGGCGTGGGAAGTGCCTACAACGAATTAGTAAGAATGCTAGAAGACAAATTTCCATCTGAATTTGAGATCGTAGTAAATGATTTTTCTGCAACAACAATTTCCCATTATCATACTGTGACTCCACAATTCTATTTCTCTACTTTTCAAAAGAAAAAGCGTGGAGTAAAAATCGGTTCTGTCCATTTTCTACCAGAAACTTTAGAGGGCAGTCTAAAACTTTATGGTCTTCAGCAAATATGTGCTGAGCTTTTATAGAAGGATGGATCTATTAGTGGTGGTCAACCCAGACTTTATTTCAGAATTGGTAAAACTGGGATTTGATCGTTCAAAAATATAATATATACCAAAATTTGTAGGTACTGAAAATTTTTGTCGAATACACGAGAAAATGGATTTAGAGCAGTATAAAAGAAGTTTGGGGATTCCAGCAGAGCGGTTTGTTGTATTGGGCGTTGGGCAAATTCAAAAGCGGAAAGGCTTTACCGATGAGTATTCTTGAAGCCTTTAATTGTGGAACGCCAGTCATGCTTCGGGATTTGGATTTGTATAAAAATATACTTGACGACTTATATATCAAAGCGAAAGATTTTGCAGAGATGGATGAAAAGATTCACACCATGACTAAGTGCTCTAGGGAAATGAAAATTTACCAAAATAAAGCCATTGAAGGTGCCCTTCGTTATTCGAAGGATAATGTTTCGGAGATTTGGAAAGATTTTTATGAAAAAGTAGGGAATACTACCCAAGTACAAGATTTTGAAGAGTAATAAAAGTTGATAATGTTTGCTTTGGTAGTTTGTTTTTGTATAAGTTTTCTGGCGGGTAATCGTTTTGCTTTTTCGTGAGCAAGCTCAGATTCATTTGAATTTACTGGGGAAATAGTATAAACTTAATTAGTATAAACGAACTTATACTAAGTTGAGTTATATTAATTTTTAAAGGGGGCTTTCATATGTTTATCGGACGAAAAGATGAATTGGCAACGATGGAGCGATTGTACCGTTCAGACAAGTTTGAGTTTCTGGTTCTCTACGGTCAACGGCGAATCGGCAAAACAACCTTGATTAATGAATTTGCCAAAGATAAATCCGTCATCTTTTTTACTGCCAAAGAAACCAATGATTCCATGAATTTACGGGCTTTTACGAAATTAGTTGTGGAACACTTCAATCAGAAGTTGCCTGAGAGCTTTGTTTTTGAAACTTGGGAGGAAGCATTTGTTTGGCTAGCTGAGATCAGCGACAATCGGAAAACAGTACTGATCATCGACGAATATCCTTATGCGGCGACGGCCAATAAAGCCCTCAATTCCATGCTGCAAATTGTGATTGACCACCATTTTCTCCAATCAAAAATCAAATTAATCTTAAGCGGCAGCCATGTTTCTTTTATGGAAAAGGAAGTCCTAGGCTATAAATCACCACTTTATGGACGGAAGACGAGTCAAATTCAGTTGAAGCCTTTTGATTATTCTGATGCGGCTCAAATGGTTCCGAGATACAGTGATGAGGATAAAATCCGCTTTTACAGTGTCTTAGGAGGGGTGCCTTACTATTTGTCTTTGGTGGATCATACCCGTTCTTTTGAGGAAAATTTGAAGGAGCTCTTTTTCACTAGTGATGGTCGGTTGTATCAGGAGCCGGATTTTCTGATGCGGGAAGAATTTGATCAACCGGCAAAGTATAATGCGATTATACAAGCTGTAGCGCAAGGGGCTAATCGTCCATCCCTGATTTCGAATATCACCAAAATTGAAACTAGTGCTTTACCTTATTATTTGACTACTTTAATAGAGATCGGTTTTTTGAAGAAGCGTATTCCTTTTGGTGAAGATCCGCTGCGTTCTCGTAAAGGCATCTATGAGATTGCGGATAATACCTTTCGCTTTTATTATGAGAATGTGTATCCCAATGAAACAGCGATTGAGCGAGGATTTGGTGATATAGTAGCTGATGAGACGGTTCTACCAGCGCTGAATCAATTTATCGGGCAAACCGTGTTTGAAACAGTGTGCGAACAATATTTGGTCCGGGCCATTCGCGGACGGAAGTTGAATTTGCTGCCGACAGAAATCGGCCGCTGGTGGGGCAATGATGCCCAAGCTAAACAGCAGGCGGATATTGACATCGTGCTGGGAAATAAGGAGCAAGTTATATTGGCGGAATGTAAATGGCGCAACGAATTTGATGAAATAAAGGAAATTAAAAAGCTGCTGGATAAGCGTCGGCTATTACTTAATTATTCGGTTTATCGCTATTATTTCTTTGCTAAAAAGGATTATGGCGAGAAAACGAAACAATTTGCGGCGCAATATCCTGAATTAACGTTAATCACAGTGGCCGATTTGTTTAAGATATAAAATGAAGCAGATTCCTAAAAAAACGGGAATCTGCTTTTTTAACGATCCAGCACCTGATCCTGAATAATTCCAGCCGCCTTTAAAAACATACAAGTCACCACTGGTCCCACGAAAGTAAACCCACGCTTTTTCATATCTTTGGCAATGCTTGTGGCTTCTGGCAGAGTGTTGGCGACCTGGTCAGAAGTTTCATACTCCTTAACCACCGGCACGCCGCCGACAAAATCCCACAAATAATCGGCAAAACTATCGTAGTCTTCCAACAACCCGACAATTGCTCGGGCATTTTGGACAACGGCTTTGATTTTACGGGGATTGCGAATCATTTCCGGATCTTTGCAAATTCGTTCGATGTCATCGGGAAAGAAAGCGGCGACCTGACGAAAATCCATATCACAGAAATTCTTCATGTAGACGTCCTTTTTACCAGCGGCCGCTTTCCAGCTCAGACCTACCTGAAAAACACCTACTGTTAATAGTAGAAAAAGCAGTTGATCATCTTTCGTCGGGGTCCCCCAGCGGTCACTGTACCATTGATAACTTTTCATTTTTAATGCTTCCTCCTTTACTAGATTCTCTTAGCTTGATTGTATCACAAGCGGAATAATTGTGAATATAAAATGATGTGCTATTGACTATATTGTGTGATATACAGTATAATCATAAATGAAGAGGTGATGATATGCCAGAGAAGGATCTTGTACAAAGTTACATCACTGAAATGAAGCGGGGCAGTTTAGTATTAGCTGTGTTAGGGAGCTTGAAGGAACCCTATTATGGCTATGCTTTGCTGCAGCAGATGCAAGAGGCAGGGATTGAAATAGAAGCCAATACGCTATATCCTTTGCTGCGAAGGTTGGAAAAGCAAGGATTATTGACTAGTGACTGGGACACCACAGAAAGCCGACCACGGAAATATTATACTGTCAGTCAAGAAGGCGTGGCAATCAGTCAGGAACTGTTGAAGGAATGGCGGCGGATGCAAAAAAGCATCGCGCAAATTTACTTGGAGGAATAAGTATGAATAATTGGATTAATCGTTACGTAGCGGCAGTGGTGGGTCGCTTGCCGGAAAATGAACGAGCAGAAGTTACTCGGGAATTGAAAAGTAGTATTTATGATATGTTATCGGAGAACCCAACCGAAGCAGAAGTGAAGCACGTGTTACAAGAAATGGGATCGCCAGCGGAATTGGCAGAGGAGTATCGTCAGAACCCCCGTTATTTGATTTCACCAAGGATTTACGATGATTACATCCGGATGCTGAAGGTGCTGGTGCCAATCTTTGCACTAATCATAGGAGCAATTGGAGCATTCAGGGGCGGCATTGAAGCCTTTCAAACCAATGGGATAAAAATGACAGAAGTATTTGAGCTAATCATTGGCGATGGCATTAGCAGCGGTGTTTCCGGGGCGATGGAAGCACTGGTCTTGATCACAATCGGCTATGTGATTGCTGAAAGAACCGGCATGATTGGCGATAAAAAGAAAGAAGAGTGGAAGCTGGAAGATTTGCCACAACCGCAAGAAGGCAAGCTGATCCCCCTCTCTGATCCAATTGGCGAATTGATTGCAGCCTTTTTCTTCTGCGGTTGGTTGGCATTAATTGGTCTTGGGCTTGCGCCGTTCGTGGCATTTACCAATGATCAATCAGTGGAAGGCGTTGCGCTGTTTAGCGACAGCTTTGCCATGAAAGTAGTACCGATTATGGTGGTGCTGATTCTGTTGACCGTGATTTCCAGTCTGAAAAAAATAACGCAGCGTCGCTGGACCAGCCAGGTTTGTTTCTGGGTGATCGTCGATAATTTAGTGTCGGCTTTGTTGTGGATCTTTTTGTTCATGCAGCGGAATATTTTCAGTACTGAGTTTATTCGCATGATGCAGGAGCAGGAGTGGTCAAGCGGCGATGTGCTGCACTATATTTCAACCGGAAATACCACCTATATTCAGCTGATTATTTGCGGCATTATCGTGGTGGTGACACTGATTGAAATTGGATCGGCTATTTACAAAACGGCGAAAAATACTTCAGTTCAAGCAACTGTTGCATGAAAAAAGGAATCCTCGGCGATCTTGCGCTCAGGATTCCTTTTTAGCTTTTAATGCTTAGTCAATTGGAAAGCTTCCCCCGCCGCCAATACACGAATACGTTCAGGATTAACCACTTTACCGTAAAGAGCTTCAGGATCGCCGTTGAATACGTCTTTGTCTGGTGCATCCACTGTGCCCCAGTGAGACAAAATCAGGTCAGCCTTAGGATACGTGTTGGCTAATAAGATGGCATTAGCTAAACCGATATGCCATTCGTTGTCGGAAAAATCGTATAAAATCGCATCTGGTTGCGGCATTTCCAGCTGCTCCGGCAACAGTTTCGAGTCACCAGGAATCCACAGGGTGCCGTCGGGTGTGTCAATCCAAAAGCCGCAGTAGTCTTCCATTTTGTAAACACGGTCGGGTTTGCTGCGGGCGTTTTGCCACAAATGGTCTGCCGGTGTCAGGGTGATGGTGATATCGCCATCTTGAAAAGTCTCGTGAATCTTGTGCCCGGTTGCCGGGTAATCAAAGTTTTTTTTCATTAAATCCGCCACAAAAATCGGCGCATGTGCAGCTTTCGTGACCGGCAGGATTTTCTTCAAGGTATCTAGGCTGTAATGATCATTATCGGAATGTGTGATCAGTAAATTGTCGACCTTAGGCACTTCGTCTGCTGGGATGGGAAGATCAATCAATAAAGGCAGATCGAAGCCTTCCAGCACAGGATCGGCCAGCAGACAATACCCGCGGCTATTCATCAAAATACCAGAATTGCCCAACCAGCGGATTTCAGTTGTTTCAATTGGTTCAAAGGCTTCTTTGCCAAAGGGAATTGTTGTTGGTGGGGTGGCTTGTTTTTTCATTTTAAGGGCTCCTTTTTCAACTTTATAGTCTAAGTATACCTCTTAATGTGAGCTTTAAGTCAAACTTTTTAGTCTATGTTTTCTGGAGTCTGACTGTTACAATTAGGAGGAAGAATGAGTTCAGGTGAAAGGGTGAAGGATATGTATTTATTCCAACGAATTGAGGAGGCGGCTTTCAAGCAAAGTGATGCTCGCCGCACGATTGGTGAATTTATTTTGGAGCATCGGGATCAACTGTCGGAGCTTACGATGGAGGAAATTGCCAAGCAGACCTTTACTTCTAAGCCGACGTTGGTGCGCTTTGCCAAGTATTTCGGTTATTCCGGCTGGAAAGAATTTATGTATGCCTTTAGCCATGAGGTGGCCTATCATGACGATACGGCATATGACGATGTCGATCCGAATTTTCCTTTTGAGGCAGAATCAGACACGCTGGAAATTGTTGAGAGTCTGGTGAACTTAAAAATGCAAAGTATCAAGGATACCGTGTCGCTGATTGCGGTGGAGGATTTGAACAAGGCCGCTCAGCTAATTCAGCGGGCAGAAAATGTAGTGATTTACGGCAACAGCCCCAACTATTTTTATGGCGAGCTGTTTAAGCGGAATTTATTAACGATTCGCAAGAAGGCCTTTATGGCTAAGTCGGGGGAGTGCGGGATTACTTCCCATTCCTTAACCGAGAAGGATTGCGCCATGATTATTTCTTATTCTGGCAATAGCCCCGATGAGAATCCCACCAGCAATGTCAAAATCTTGCTACGCAACAATGTGCCGATCATCAGTATCACCAGCGGCGGCGACAATTATTTGCGGGATTATTCGGATGTGGTGCTGAATATGTCCAGCAAGGAGAAGCTGTATTCGAAGATTTCCAACTTTGCCACCCAGGAATCGGTCATGATGATTTTGGATGCCTTGTTTGGGAAAATCTTTGCCTTGAATTACGAGGAAAACAAAGCCAATAAGATTGCCAGCTCCAAGCAGCTGGAATCCAAGCGCCAGGCGACCTTTAAGGATTTGGAGGAAGGGTTTTAAAAATGCCAAGTTTGATCAATTGCTTGTATAAACGTTCTTCTACTGGATTTATTTTAACGGATAGTTTAAAAGCAGTGGCGCTTTTAGTCCCAAAATGGACGATGCTACTAAAGTACTTTGCCTAATATCATAGACTATGAACGTAAGTGCCTTTGACAAACTGTTAGTGGCACTATATAATACATTCATACCGAATGAATGTTAAAGGGAGATAAGTATGGCTAGAAATAAACATCCAGAAGTTACTGTTGATAAAATCTTAGAAGCCGCTAAAAGACTATTTCTTGAAAAAGGTTATGATCGTACAACTATTCAAGACATTGTCAATGAGTTAGAGGGGCTGACTAAAGGAGCGGTGTATTACCACTTTAAATCAAAAGAAGAAATCATGAATGCGCTGGAGGACAAAATGTTCTTTGACAATAATCCTTTTGAGATGGTAAAAAAACATCCGGAATTGAATGCCTTGGAAAAAATGCGAATGCTGGTGAAAGCCAACAAAACGGATGAGGAGCAAATAGAATTAATGAAGCAGTCTATTCCATTGATGAAAAATCCTCATATTTTAGCCCGGACGTTGGAATCCAATCACCGTATCCTCTATCCATACTGTCTCGAACTGATCGAAGAAGGGCAAAAAGACGGCTCGATCCCTGTAGAAAATGCACAAGTTGTAGCGGAATTCATCGTCTTAATCAATATGTGGTTCTTGCCTTCGCTCTTTCCCGGCGGAAACGAAGAGGTTCGCCAAAGGTATCTATTTATTGCTAGTATGTTTGAAAAAATGGGTGCACCGATCTTTGATGTTGAGATGGAAGATATCATCTCAACCTCTAGCTATTTCTCTGACTCTGAAGAATAAAATTGTCTTTGACCGGACAATTTTTATTTTAATTATATACATTCATTCGGTAGGTATGTAAAATTTGTTGCTCTGTTTCAGGATTGTTGTGAAAATTAAAGGAGGTTCTATCGTGTTCAAAAAAGATGTTTCGATCACTGTATCATCATTAAGAAAAAGCTACTCCAATAAGGAAGTATTAAAGGACGTCAGCTTTTCTGTGCCAGAAGGAACTATCTACGCCTTGCTAGGTTCTAATGGTGCCGGAAAAACCACGATCATTAAAATTTTAGCTACCTTATTGAAGCCAGATGGTGGTAAAGCAGTCATTAAGGATTTTGATGTGGTTACTCAAGGCGATGAAGTTCGGCAGCGAATTAGTTTGACGGGGCAATTTGTTGCAGTGGATGAAGTATTGACTGGCAGAGAAAATTTGACTCTGATCGGCCGGTTAAAAGGTTTGCCTAATGTGCTGGCAAAGACGGAAGAGTGGCTGGCACTTTTTGATTTAACTAACGCTGCAGATCGTAAGGTTTCTACCTATTCCGGTGGCATGCGGCGAAGATTGGATATTGCTATGAGTTTAATGGGAAATCCGGAAATCTTGTTTCTTGATGAACCAACTGCTGGGCTGGACCCACAGACCCGCATTACCATGTGGAATTTAGTAAAAGGGCTTTCAGCGAAAGGAACAACGATAGTTCTCACCACACAATATTTAGAGGAAGCAGAATATCTAGCAGATAATGTGGCGATTCTTCATCAGGGACGAATTCTAGTGGAGGGCACTCCTGATTATTTGAAAAAAATTCTGCCTAACCGCGGCGTAAAACTAAATTTTACCAGCGAAAAACATGCAGCAAAAGCATTATCAATTTTACGTGCAAATCAGGTTGAGGTGAATGAGATCGAGCAAAACCTGCCTTCGTTAGAAGATGTCTTCTTAACCTTGATCGATGAAAACAAGGAGGAAAATACCTATGTCTAAGTTAAAACGGAGTATAATTTCCGATTCGTGGACGATGTTTACGCGTTGTTTACGGATCTCCCTGAGAAATCCTGAAGCTATCTTGGTGGCAACGATCGTACCTTTTGTCTTAATGCTATTGTTTGGGACGATCTTTGGTAGTATTTCGGCGATTGAAGAGTTTAATTACATTGATTTTATTGTCCCAGGCATTATCCTGCAAAGTATTGGTCAAGCGTCTCAATACTCAGCTATGAATGTCGCCTCGGATATGAAAACCGGGATTATCGACCGTTTTCGTACCTTGTCGATTTCAAAATCAGCCGTTCTGATCGGGCATACTTTTGCGGGAGTTGTCAGAAGTACTATTTCGACGGTTATTATCTTTCTCACTGCTCTAGTATTAGGTTTTAGACCTCAGGGGAATTTTTGGGATTGGTGTGTTGTTGCTGGTTTGTTGATTGTTGTAAACTTCACTGTCTCTTTACTTGGTGTTTTGTGTGGGCTGCTCTCGAAGACGGTGGAAGGTGCCAGCAGTTTGATGCTGCCTTTGTTTATTTTACCCTTTGTTAGTTCTGGCTTTGCACCCGTAGAGTCACTTAATAGCAGTATTCGGTGGTTTGCCCGAGTACAGCCGATGACACCAATTATCGATAGTATTCGCTCATTGACGTTGGATTTGCCGTTAAACAACAACTTGATAATTGCTTTGATCTGGTGTATCGGCATCATTATAGTTGCCTATATTTCCTCATTACAGCTTTACAAGCGAAAAACATCTTAATGACTTGTAATTCAACATCGCTCCCCGCTCTGTCCACGGATTTGATTACCTATTTAATAATTTAGTTAGTTCTCAGATTATATATGAAAAGAGGTTGATCTACTTGAATGAAGCTTCATGGATTAGTTGTCCTGTTTGTCACAAAAAGACTCGCATAAAAATTCGCAGAGATACTATAATCAGCAGACTCCCATTATACTGTCCAAAATGCAAACAAGAAACTTTAGTGAATATAGCTAATACTAAATTAACAATAATAGAAGAGCCCGCCGCTAAGACGCAGAGCCGATAACGATTAGGAGTGAATCCTTTGAAGTTATCGGCTCTTTTTGTGAGTGGTTATCAGTCAACTTACTAAATCTATTTGATATTATAAGGGACACAAATCATCTCATCAATTTAAGAGCGTGTTCAAAAGATGCTCTTTTTTTATAAAAAATCTCTAAATCATAAAACGCATTTCACAAAACGGCCTAATTTTTCAAGTTTTGTGAAATGCGTTTCGTCTTGTTCTAAAGCTATTGGAAACGCTACCTGGGCGTGGTAAAGTTCAATTACAGACAAGCGACGAATACACCGGTGAGATTAAAAAACAATCTGCTTGATCCAGTGAAAGGGGTAACAACATGAGTAAGAAATACCAATCGTTGGCTCGTGACATTGTAAAAAAACTTGGAGGCAAAGGCAACATTATCGAAGCCTACCATTGTCAAACACGCCTGCGCTTTAAATTAGTCGATGAAACGAAAGTGGATGTGGCAGGTTTAGAAGATTTAGATGGTGTAACCAAATACATTTTTAACGCTGGGGTTCATCAAGTAGTTATCGGCACCCACGTGAAGGATGTTTTTGAAGAGATTGAAAAGAATGTCGATACCGCTTCTTCCGGGGAACCAACCGGCGAGAAAAAAGGTATTATGACCACAATTATTGAGTTTGTGGCAGGAACCTTCCAGCCTGTTATTCCAGCCTTGTCCGGCGCCGGAATGGTGAAGGCAGTCTTAGCCTTACTAATGGTATTCGAAGTAATTTCGGCAGATTCGCAAACTTACTACCTATTAAATATGTTCGCAGATGGTGTGTTCTACTTCTTGCCAATGATTTTGGCCTTTACGGTAGCACAAAAGTTACGCTGCAATCCGATTTTAGCTGTTTCAGTTGCGGCGATCATGCTGCATCCTAACTGGGGCGCGTTAGTAACCGCGGGAGATCCTGTTCACTTTTTTGAAATTATACCTTTTACTCTAGCGACTTACACAGGTTCCGTGATTCCGATTCTTTTGGTTATCTTTGCTCAATCCTACGTGGAAAAATTCTTGAATCGGGTGGTTCCAAAATCAGTAGAGCTAGTTTTTGTTCCGATGCTGACTTTCTTGATTATGGGTACTTTGGCACTAGCGGTCTTAGGTCCAATCGGTACGATTATCGGGGGTTACTTGGCAGACTTCTTTATCTTCTTAAGTGTCAATGCCAGCTGGGTACCGGCCGTCTTAATCGGTGGATTCCTGCCAATTATGGTGATGTTCGGTCTGCACAATGGTGTGGCGCCGCTGGGTGTTATGCAAATGGCTGAGCTTGGCTACGATAGTATTTTCGGTCCGGGTTGTGTGTGTTCCAATATTGCTCAAGCAACGGCTGCAGCAGTGGTAGCGTTCCGCACAAAAGATAAAAAAATGAAACAATTGGCAACTTCTGGTTCCATTACAGCTTACATGGGGATTACTGAACCGGCTTTATACGGGGTCAACTTGCCTAAGAAATACCCGTTAATCTCTGCGATGATCGGTGGGGGCGCAGGCGGATTGTTTGCAGGTCTAACCAATACGCACCGTTTTGCGACAGGTTCTTCTGGGATTCCGGCCATTCTGTTGTACATCGGCGATGACACCATGCGCTTTTTCTGGAATATCGTAATTGCGTTGATTATCTCAGTCGTCGTTACCGGCGCGTTAACTTATGTATTGAGCTTCAAATTTGAAAACGAAGAAATTCCTGAAGTAAAAGAATTAATTTTAGAAGATACGCGTGTAATCAGCCCAATGAAGGGCCAAATTATTCCATTGAGCCAAGTACAAGATGAAGCATTTGCCTCTGAAGCATTAGGAAAAGGCTTTGCGATTGATCCAACTGATGGACAAGTAATGGCACCGTTTGACGGCAAGATTGCGGCGATTTTCCCAACCAAGCATGCGATTGGCTTAGTGTCTAACACTGGCGTGGAAATTCTGATCCATGTGGGCTTAAACACAGTTGAGCTGCAAGGGAAATACTTTGAAGTCCTAGTCGAAGCCAATCAAGAAGTGAAAAAAGGTCAGCCGCTACTGAATGTGGATTTGGAAAGTATCAAGGCTGCCGGCTACGTAACCCAAGTACCAGTGGTGGTAACTAACAGTCCGCAATATTCTTCAATCGAAACAATTGCCAGCGGACCAACTGATTGTCAGGAAGATATTTTGGCAGTAAGAGTTTAACAATTAAACGAGGAGATGCTAATTATGGCTTTAGATAAAAACTTTTTATGGGGCGGCGCAACGGCTGCCAACCAAGTGGAAGGCGGGGTGTTGGAGGGTGGACGTAAGCTTTCCAACATCGACGTCCTGCCCTGCGGCGAGGATCGCAAAGCAGTTGGCTTAGGGGAGCTGGAAATGCTGGAGTGGAAGGATGGCTATTACTATCCGGCTAAAGAAGCGATTGATATGTACCATCACTACATGGAAGATATCCAATTGTTTGCGGAAATGGGCTTTAAGGCCTACCGCATGTCTCTTTCTTGGTCACGGATTTTTCCGAATGGGGACGATGCAGAACCCAATGAAGAAGGCTTGGCTTTTTATGAAGGTATCTTTAAGGAGCTGAAAAAGCACAACATTGAACCGTTAGTGACGATTGCTCATTTTGATGTGCCGATTCACTTGATTAAGGAGTACGGCGGCTGGCGCAGTCGCAAGCTGGTGGACTTTTACAGCCGTTATGCGGAAACTGTACTGAAGTGTTTCAAAGGCTATGTGAAATACTGGCTGACGATTAATGAAATCAACATTTTGCTGCATCAACCTTTTGTTGGCGGCGGGATTATCTTTAAAGAAGGCGACAATAAGGAAGAGATCAAGTATCAGGCGGCTCATTACCAATTGTTGGCAAGTGCTAAGGCGACGAAAATCGCTCATGAAGTTGATCCAGAAAATCAAGTTGGCTGTATGTTAGCTGGCGGCAGTCATTATCCGTACACTTGTCGGCCAGAGGATTATCAAGAAGCCATTAAACGGGATCGGGAAGGTTATTTCTTCATTGATGTCCAGGCTCGTGGGAAATATCCAAATTATGCACTGAAGAAATTCGAACAAGAAGGCTTAAATATTGTGATGGAAGATGGCGATGCCGAGATTCTAGCATCTGCGCCAGTGGATTTTGTGTCCTTCTCTTATTACTGCTCACGAACGGTTAGTGCGCATCCCGAGGATTATCAACAGGCAACAGGAAACTTATTTGCTTCAATCAAAAATGACAACCTGCCATCTACTGAATGGGGCTGGCAAATTGATCCACTAGGCTTGCGTAATTCCTTGAATCAGCTGTATGATCGCTACCAAAAACCATTATTTATTGTGGAAAATGGCTTAGGGGCAATTGATCAGCCGGACGAAAACGGCTTTGTGGATGATGAATACCGGATTGATTATTTACGTAAACATGTGGAGGCTTTTAAAGCAGCAGTGGAAGTTGATGGCGTCGAGCTGTTAGGCTACACTACTTGGGGCTGTATTGACCTAGTAGCAGCCAGCACCGGCCAAATGAGCAAACGCTACGGCTTTATCTATGTGGATCGCGATGATGAAGGAAACGGTACATTAAAACGCAGCAAGAAAAAATCCTTTGACTGGTACAAACAAGTAATTGCCACTAACGGCGAAAACTTGGCTAGTCCAGTTGTCGCAACAGCATCAGTTTAATATACTCGTCAAAAAGAATGGTTCAGCCATTCTTTTTGGTGTTTCTATAAGAGGAGCAGATAGAATGGAAAAAACGTTATATTTAGTGCGTCACGGACAAACTTTATTTAATCTACAGCACAAAATTCAGGGTTGGTGCGATTCCCCTTTAACGGATCAGGGGATTCACGAAGCCCAGACGGTCCGTCGCTATTTTCAATTCGAGGGAATTCGTTTTGACCAAGCGTACAGCTCCACCTCTGAGCGAACTTCCGATACCTTGGAGTTAATTACCACTCAGCCTTATACGCGCTTAAAAGGGTTGAAGGAATGGCACTTTGGCCGACTGGAAGGGGAAAGTGATGTTATCAATCCGTCGCTACCGTATAGCGATTTTTTCGTCGCTTATGGTGGGGAAGAGGAGAAGGCTTTTCAAAAACGAGCGGTAGAAACCTGCCTTAGCTTGATGGAAGGTGAAGCTCAGACCGTTTTGGCTGTTACCCACGGCGCCTTTTGCGGACAATTTCGCAAATTTTGGGATCATACCAGTAAGCCCGCCGATCGCTTAAACGGCCGCAGCGCCCGAATTGGCAATTGCTGCATTTTTAAATACCACTACGACCAAGAGAATTTCTATTTAGATGATATAATTAATCATGAAGAACAAATCAAGCGCATGGAAGGATGAAGAACATGGACTATGTAAAATTAGGCAACACCGGAATGGACGTCTCCCGCATCTGTCTTGGCAGTATGAGCTTCGGCGATCCCAAAAATTGGATACATAAGTGGGTGCTGGAGGAAGATGAAAGCCGACCGTTAATTCAGCGGGCCTTGGATTTGGGGATCAACTTTTTTGATACCGCCAATGTTTACTCGTTAGGCCGTAGCGAAGAAATCTTGGGTAAGGCGTTAAAAGATTTTGCCAAACGGGATGAAATTGTTTTAGCAACCAAAGTGCATCAAAAAATGTTCGACGGACCTAATGGCCAAGGACTTTCCCGCAAAGCGATTATGTCACAAATTGATCAAAGTCTTAAACGGCTGCAAACTGATTACGTTGATTTATATGTGATTCATCGCTGGGACCCATTTACTCCAATCGAAGAAACAATGGAAGCCTTGCATGATGTAGTCAAAGCTGGGAAAGCCCGTTACATCGGGGCTTCGGCGATGTATGCCTACCAATTTCAAAAAGCTAACAACGTAGCTGAGAAAAACGGTTGGACTAAATTTGTTTCGATGCAAAATCATTTGAACTTGATTTACCGAGAAGAAGAACGGGAAATGATTCCCTACTGCCTGTCAGAAAAAATCGCCTTAACCCCGTACAGCCCAATGGCATCCGGTCGTTTAGTGCGAGATTCTTCCACGGCAACTTCTCGCAGTACTACCGATCAAGCCCAAAAAGCCAAGTACGACGAAACTGCGGAAATGGATCAAGTCATTATTGACCGTGTCGCTGAACTGGCAGACAAATACCAAACTAGTCGGGTGAACATTGCCCTAGGTTGGCTGCTGCAAAAGCAACCAGTCGCTGCACCAGTTGTTGGTGCAACTAAAATGAGTCATATTGAAAGTGCAGTCGCAGCTGTTGATTTTAAACTTGTGCCAGAAGATGTGGCTTATTTGGAAGAACCATATATTCCCCATAAAATTGTCGGGCACTCATAAACTAGCAAACCAACCCTCTGTATCAGTAAATGGATGCAGAGGGTTTTTGATAGTTAAAATTAGTGTTTTTTAAGTTTTAAATGCAGTAGATAAACAAGCAGCGTAGTAAAGAAAGGTAGATTTAATGGAAAAATAGCTAATTTAGCAAGAAACTAACTGGAAATGACAAAAATAGCATGACAGACCTCTCACTTTTCTGTATGATATCAGAGTAAGCACTACCAAAAAAGGAGTTGAACCATGCAACGGTTATTTAAGATGAAACGCTCCGGTGGCGTAAGTATCGGAGAAGTGGTGAAGTTTGAAGGGGCACTGTTTGTCATCACCCATATTGTGAAAATATTGAAATGCGATCAAAAAGGCAATATGGAGCTGCAAATCGTTGCCCAACAATTCGGAAGCAAAACAGAATATGCTGGCGAAGGGCATTTTTATCATTACGAAAGACGTTATGAAAATGGGGAAGAAAGCGAAGACCAGCCTTTTGAACAGACGGGTAATGCATGTTTAGTCACCAATGAAAACTGCGGCTATGTCTGCCAAATCTTATACATAAAACCTGATCAGGAGGATCTGCTTGTGGACTGTGCTCTGAAGCCTTTTGAACCATGGAGTGAAGAAGAAATGAAGCAAGCAGTAAAAAAAGACCGGCTATCCACGTTTACCGTCCTTGATGGTAGGGCAGACAAGGGCAGCTGATATATCTACGAAAGGGCAGAAAACATGCAAGAGATAATTACGTTGTACCGAAAAAAAGCCGCCTTTACCGGAGAAGTATTGGAGCACAAAGGCAAGCAATTTGTGGTCACCCATATTTTTAACATAGAAAAATCAGTAGACTATCCCGACTATTTAGCAATAGATGCCGTTTGCCAAGAGGTGGGGGCAGCATCAGATTATGAAGAATACGAACCTGTCTTTACCTTTGAAGAGCGCTATGATTTATCAAAGGTGGCGGAACCGAGATTGTTTGAACGAGTTGGCGAGGTCTATTGGGATGAAGGATTGTGCGGCATGATTACAAATATTCTCGATGTAAAATATGATACCGGCTATTTGATTGTGGAACTTGAGAGCAAGTTAATCGAACCTTGGAGCAACGAACAAATTCAGCGCTTTGTTAAATACAATCGTGTCGGAAAACTCAGCGTAATCGAGGGAAAGTCGGACTCCAATCCCCAAGAGTAAAGCATCCGACTCGGTCTTTATTTTTACGAATGAAGAACAAATGTACGAAAGGAACGTTGTTTATGCATAAAGTTTTTGTTTTAGAACGAACCGGCTATATGGCGATTGGTGAAAGCTTTGAGTCAGATGGCAAACTGTACGTAGTGACAAATGTGGTCAAGGTTGTTGAATATATGCCAAAAGACAAAATGAAAGTTCAGGTGGTGGCTCAGGAGTTTGGGACCAAGCCGTTGTTCCATAAATTCGATCCGTGGTACGGCGACTGGGACAGCTACCAAAAACGCTACCGTGGTGGAAAAGAAACAAAAGAGAATCCTTTCATTAAAGTTGGTGATATTGTACCACTTTCATTTGAACAAGATGGTTTATTAGGATATATCACAAAAATCGTATCCGTGACCTACTCAGATGCCATTTTCGGTGAGCAGGATCTGATTATGACGTGCAGTGTTCGGACTTTCCCTAGTTGGAGTGAGGAGGATATGAAGCGGGCGGTCCGAAAGAAACGCTTGAACACCTTCAAATTAATTGAAACAAAAAGCTAGCAACAGGTAAAAGTGTGTAAGAAAAGATTGAATGATATGTAAGGGTGATTTATTCATCGCATGCGACGTATCGAAACTTGTTCCAGGGAGTGCCAAAGAGATAAACTTCGCAGTGAAAAAGGATCAAACCAGCAAGTTCGATGTCACTGAAAGTAGCATCAATTAGTAAGTAAACTAGATCAAATAACAAAATGTCCAAAATGAAATGGAGACGAAGTTATTGCAAAATATTATTAGGATCTTTTATAGAGGAAATATAAAAATCGGCGCCACAGTCGAGCGTGACGACGGTACGTGGGTGATCACCGATATTCTAAGCATCCAGAAAAGTGATCATGAAAATTATCCCATGGAGATGCAAGCGGTGATTCAGAAAGTGAACTCGCCCTCGGATTATGATGAGTTCGAGCCTACGAATGTTTACGAAGAGCATTATAGGAATAGCCAAGAAATAGAAGATTATGGGATTGCCCAATTAGGTGATACTGAGGCATCAGATAATGTGTGTACGATAGTGACCGATGTCCTGTCTGTTACTTACAAAGAAGGCGCCATGACGATTGAAGCCGAGTTAGCTCTATTCGTCCCTTGGAGTGATGAGGAAATGAAAGAAGCCGTTAAAAAGGAAAAAATCCGCCGCCGTAAGTTGAATGTGATTTAGCATAACTAGTTATTGATTGGAGAAGCACAGCAGGGATGCAGCTTCTCTTTTTTTGTTTGATTTTCATAGACCAACAAATTATTAAGAAAATCTTACGAAGAAAAAACTGTCGTTGAGTTCACCTTTAGGTTAAGGGGTATGCTACTTTCAATCGATAAGGAAAGTAGGAATGATAATGAAAAAGAAATTGCGAAGTTTTCTAATAATAGTTGCGAGTTTGTTACTGGTGATTTTTATTGCCGGCTGTTCTGGTAATGAAGAGGCAGCAGAAACAGACAACAGTCTGCCAGTGACTGAGAACCGTGCGTTAAATCCCGAGGACACACTAATTGTGTATTATTCGCTAACTAACAACACCCACGAGCTGGCGGAGCATATCGGTGACTTAGGTAATCTTGAATTGGCTAGAATTGATGCTGCCGATGCTTATCCAGAGGACGACAATTCAGGAATTAATGATCGGGTAGCAGAACAGCAGGCAACAAATCAGTGGGACGAGTTAACCAACGTTCCAGAAAATTTGGCGGATTATCAGACGATTCTAGTCGGCTTTCCTATTTGGAGTGATGAGGCTGCCTATCCGATCCAGTCTTTCTTAGCTCAACATGCGGATGAGTTAGCAGGAAAAAATATTATCCCCTTCAGCACTAGTGCTGTGGTAGATGATGACGTAATTACTGGAATTAATACTCAATTAACTGAGTTAGTACCAGAGGCCAATATCTTGCCTGGCTTGCATCTGACTTCTAGCGAGGTAGAAGCTGAAGCCGTCCAGTCTTGGTTGCATGAGCTTTCATTGGAGGAAACAACTGCGGCTGAAGGTACACCGATTCAAGTACAGGTAGGTGAAAACATATTTACCGGCTTTATCAATGATACAGTGACTGGGCAGGATTTTATAACGCACCTGCCAGAAACATTTACCTTCCAAACCTTTATGGAAGGCTATCCAGAAAAATATGCAGCACTTGATTATGCTTTAGACACTGAAGGTACACCAGGGGATACTCCGATAAGCGGAGCCCTTGACTATAATTCCGATAGCCAAAGTCTGTTTGTTTATTACGGCGAAGTGGGTACCTATGATGAGCTGCATCGAATTGGTCAGATCACTGACCCTGCCTTTGAAGACTTCGTCAGTCAGCAGGAGGAGGATTTTGAGATGGAGATTCGATTGGTAGAGTAATCAAAGGATGAAAACGAAACCCTTGCAAATCCAGTGAAGTGCTAACGAAAGTATAACAGCACCTATGAATAGAAATTGCTCAGGAGACTATTTTTCATGAAATATTTATCTGGATTTAGAAAATCTCTATCTCAGTATTAGTAACGATGCGACAAGAAAAGGAAGTACCTAGGTTCGGATGAACACTAGAAAGTTTGTTTGAAGGAGTACGTATATCTGCATACTAAAATCAGATTGCTCCTACATGTGTTGATAAAAAATTGAATGATTATCGACTAGTCCGCTAGCCCATAATCTACTAAGAACAGACTACTTCCTTTTTTTCTTGACTCGCTTTCCTTTTTTACCTTTTCCACTTTTTCGTAACACTTTATTCAGTTTCTGTTGCTCACGTTTTAGTTGCCGCTGCTGTAGGATTTCTTCTTGGCGGGCTTTTGCTTCTGGATCATCTTTAAGTGTCGTTTCTTTGGTCATCAAATTTAACTGCCAATCAGCTAACAGCTGATTTAAGATTTCTTCAGGATTTTCATCAGGTGAAAACCTAGCTGGAGCCTCCTTAACGGGTATGCCTTCCAGCATAGCAGTGGCGGTTCGACTGAATTTTTCTTGATCAGGAAGATCGTTAATAGCGATCCCTTCAAATAAGAAGTCCGTCAATTCTTCTTTTGTTTTTCCCTTTAAGTTCACATGTGCAGAGAATTGCTTGAGAGAGGATCGAGTATCCGTTTTCATTTCAGGGGAATTTTTTGGAGCTTTTTCTTGCTGAAACAGATCATTTGTCACCCATAATTCCGGTAATTCCTCCTTGCTTGCATGATCATAATCATCTTCAGGGGTTACAAAACGAGATTTGGCTAACTGGGTAAAACGCCGCACGCCATCTTTTTGAAAGATGGTTAGAGTGCCTAAAATGGACAATGCATCACAGTTTTCTTGGGTAGAATAGCTGCGGTGAACGTCTTTTATGGTACAACGGTGTTTTTTTCCAAGTTCATCGAAAAAAGTTAGGGAGAGATTCTTTGGCTGCTGCACATCACAGCTGCCAGTGTGGAGCATCGGTTGAATATGATCAGTATGTAGACGAGCGAACTCGGTGACTTGCAGATACTCTTCATTGCTGGCATAGAGGGAAGAAAGCACAGTATCCCATTCCTTATCGGAAAAATACTCGCGAAAATAAATACATAAATGGCGCACAGAGACCAGTTCAGAGGCATGGTCTAAAAATAAATCACGAATCAAATCGCGGGCTAAAAAAGAAAAATCAGCAATCGAAAAAAAGTTGCGGACCATCACCACAACAGCGGCCTGTATGATGTAGGCAGAATCTTTTTCTTGGTTATAATAATCTGAGAAGCGCTTTTCAAGTGACCGCGGTTTAAGATTCAATAAATTTTTTAGTTCTAGATATTTTATTTTCATTTTCCAGACTCCTTAACTGTTATTATTAGCACAAAGTTAGTATAATATAAACACTACGAAAAGAAAACGCTTTTTTGCAAAAAAAGCAAAAAACTAACTAATATTATGAATATACTGTTTTCTAGAAAAGGTAAACCGTCGATTTGAGCGCTTGAATTAACGGGATCTAAAGATGTTTCAGCTTATCTATTTGGCGAATTAGTTATTTTAATAATAAGATATATGTAATATATGCATTATAATAACAAGATGTTGAACAGCTGAAAAGTTGTGGGAAAACAAATGTAACAAAATATGTCACTATGTTTTGAACAGGGGAATTTTTCTATTCTTTAATTTGAATTGCGACAATTACTTTTTATGGTTTACAGTTTAAAAGCGACTAGGCAAGTCCTTTAAAGACTTTTGTAAACTGATTATGTTCAAGCCCATTACTCACCTTAAGCGTATGGTTGGTTAAGGTATTAATAGGAAAAAATGAATGATTAATAAGTACTTGACAATAAACGAATGATCGTTTAATATAGGTTTCATGAGAAAAAAAGACTTCAATAAACGTGATAATATCATCACTGCGGCTATGGAATTGATCAACGAACGAGGATTTTCGGATACACCGATGTCGCAAATAGCTAAAAAAGCCAATGTTTCAGCGGCAACGATCTACGTCTACTTTGATAACAAGGAGGATTTAATCAATAAGCTGTATTTTCATGCGAAGAAAAAAATGCGTGACTATGTATTTTCCGACTACGATGAAAATGCCTCAATTGAAGAACGGTACAAACAATACCTAAAGAAATTCATTCTGTTTTTAATGAACAATCAGCCGGAATTCATGTTTATTGAGCAATTTCAGAATTCACCTCTGCTAAACGAAGAGGTGAGTGAAAGTATTTCGGAACTATTTCAGCAATTTCATTCAATTTATGACGAAGGTAAAGAAGCAAAAGTCTTCAAAAATGTTGATACTGCAATCATTTCAGGCTTTACTTTTAATCCGGCAATGCAATTTGTGAAGGATTATTATGCGGAAGCGTTACCCTTAGACGAGCCAATGATTGATGAAATTATCCAAATGAGCTGGGATGCAATCAAGTTCGAAGCTTAGCAAGAGGTTTTCTTGCTAAGCAGTGGATAAACGAATGTACGTTTAATTTAAACCTCGAACGTTTCAGCTTACAAAATTGATCTTTTACTCTATAATAAACGAACAAACATTTAACAATTCAGATAGGAGGAATTTTATGGTCCACATTCACATCAGCACCCCTTACAGCAAAGAATTTTTCGAAGCAATCAACCTTAGAAAGCAATTATCGGACAGTAAAATCAACTATCAAAAAGAACGCCGCTATGTCACACTGGTTGCGATTCATAATCACAAAATGGTCGGAACTGCATCCATTCAATTATTTACCACATCGGTAGGCAGAATCAAGGAAATTGTGGTTCTTCCAGAATACACCGATAAAAATGTCGAGGTCAAACTCATTCGTTTTGCTGAAAAGTACCTCAATAACCGCAGCAAAACGAAAGCTATTCTCTTTGGCAAGAAAGCCAAAACTTCAAATACTGCCGCTTAACCAACAAAAAAAACAGGAGGAAACTTATGCAAAACAATCACGCACAATCGATTCAAGAACTAGAAAAGCTGAAAATCGAACTAGAAATGAAGCAAAATTATTTCGGCGCATTTACCACAAACGTTTTATCCAACGATCTAAGAGAACACTTCGAAGACCAAAAAGAACAAGCCTGCCGAGATTAACTCGCCATTACCTCAGGATTAAGCAGCAAAACTGCTTATTCAGATCTTTAAAACCTAAAATTTCATAGCTAAAAAATAAGAGCCTGAAATTCGGGCTCTTATTTGCGTTCCATGAAGATTTCTAAGTATGCCAGCACTCAATTAAACAGTAAATAAACTATAATTTTGGTGAACTTAAAATTAGAAACCTGACACAATAATTTTCGAAAGAATAAAAAAGTACTTGAAAGCGGAATTTTTATATGCTATGATTCAAACAAGTTAAATATTAACCGCTTTCGGTTTGGACTGTTACTGATTCGATCAGGCATGACCTATTCTAGTTTTGTTGAAGATGCTGGGATAATAGGTCATTTTTTTGTGCGTTGATTTTGATAATGATGGAAGGGGTAGAGATGAAAGTAATAAAAAAGATTAACAACAATGTCGTGCTAGCCAAGATGAGCGATGGATCTGATGCTTTCATCATGGGAAAAGGGTTAGGGTTTCGCAAAACGCCTTTCATATTAAGAAACGACGATCCGGTGATTGAAAAAATATATACCCAAAAAGACGAGAATACCGAGAAGTATCTGGATATTTTCACGAAGATTCCCTTACCTGTAGTTTTAGTAACTGAAAACATTATCGAAAAAGGCAAGCAGCTTTTAAACACCGAGCTAAATGACCTGTTGCTGTTTTCCTTAGCCGATCATATTAAGAATGCGATTGAGAGACAATCGATTTCTGAAGATGTAATTAATACGCTTCACTGGGAAATTAAGCATATTTACCCAACTGAAACTCAAATTGGAAATTATGCACTAAAGCAAATTGAACAAGAGCTCTTGGTTCGTTTACCGCAGGAAGAAGCCAGCTTAATTGCCCTGCATTTTGTCAATGCCCAGTTAAAAGAAGGTACTGACTTTTCGGAAACTGGCAAAATCACTCAGATCATTAAAGATATCATCACCATAGTAAGATATAATTTGAAGCAGCAGGTTGACGAAGATTCAATCAATTTTGCTCGGTTTGTAACACATCTAAGATATTTTATCTTTAGACAAATAAATAATGAATCCTTAAATGAACAAACAGAACTGTACGATGTAGTAAAAAAGACAGCAGAGCTGGAACTAGAGTGTCTCAAAAGAATCTGTATGTATTTAGAAAACAATTATGAGTGGCACATTACTACTGACGAACAATTGTACTTACTGCTGCATCTAAAACGATTAGCAAAATAATAGACTATCTGGACTGTTACTGATTCGATCAGGCATGACCAATACAAAAAATTCATTTTTTTGTGTTGGTCATTTTTTTTATTTTATTACAATCAAAAAAGGAGGAAAAAAGATGACTAATGAAGAATTAGCCAAAAAAATTGTTGAAGAGGTAGGTGGTGAAGAAAACATCAAGAACATGACCCATTGTGCCACCAGATTGCGTTTTAACTTAAAGGACAACAACAAAGCGAATTTATCAACATTATCTAATATGGAGGGTGTACTAAAAGCACAGCTACAAAATGGACAAACGCAGATCATTATTGGTGCGAAGGTTCAAAAGATTTACAGAGAAATCAGCAAATTAGTAACGATTGATTCAGCAGAAAGTGCTGAGCCGACAGAAAAGAAAGGAAAAGTCAGTGCAGTTATTGAAACAATTGCCGGAATTTTTAGTCCAGCTATTCCCATGATTATTGCTGGAGGTATGATTAAGGCTGTCGTATCATTAATGACCACTTACAATTTAGTCAGTGCTGAATCATCGGAATTAGCAATTTTGACTATGATCGGCGATTTAGTCTTTTATTTTCTGCCATTCTTCTTGGCTTTGAGTGCAGCTAAAAAATTTAAAACAAACGAATTTATTGCTTTAGGGCTGGCTGCTGGATATATGTATCCAACTATTTTAAATGGGGCTTTAAGTGCTGCCGAAACGGGAATCGACACTATTCAATTTTTCGGACTACCCATCTTATTAGTAAATTATAAATCAACCGTTATACCAATCATTTTGTCCGTATGGTTGTTGAGTTACGTGAATAAACTTGTGGAGCGAATTATTCCGGACTTCCTGAAAATTATTTTCTCTGCTATGATTGTTTTATTGATTATGATTCCGGCTCAATTGATAGTGATTGGTCCATTGGGTTCATATCTGGGTGAGTATTTAGCGGTCTTTATTCGTTGGTTCTATACAGTCGGCGGCGTATTTTCAGCCTTTGCACTTGGCGGTACTCGATCAATCTTGACTATGCTAGGGATGCATTATGCGATTGGACCTTTGCAAATTCAAGAAATTGCCGCAACTGGCGGTTCATTTATTTTAGTGAGTGCGTTAACAGCTAATATGTCGCAAGCCGGTGCAGCTTTGGGGGTATTTTTAAGAGCAAAGGACAAATCAGTCAAGTCTTTAGCAGCTACATCTGCTCTTTCAGCTTTCTTAGGGATAACTGAACCTGCGATGTTCGGGGTCAACTTGAGATACAAACGACCTTTTGGTTTTGCCTTAATTTCATCGGCAATCGGTGCAGCATTTTTGTCCCTGTTTAATACTCAAGCGACAGCCTATGTTCCACCTAGTGTGTTGACCTTGCCGGTATTTATTGCCGATAATTTTATCGTGGTTTTAATTGGTGGTGTATTGATCTCAGCCGGTTTAGCTTGCGTATTGACCTTCTTGTTTGGTTTACCAGAGGAAGTTCGAACAGCTGGTGTTCAAAAAGAAGCGACCAGTTCGGTGGCGATGGAAAACCCGCTTTCTGACGCTCAATTATTTGTAGAAAGCCCTATTAATGGCGAAGTGATTCCGTTATCTGAGGTAAATGATGAAGTGTTCAGCCAGTCTCTTGTTGGTATGGGAAACGCGATTATCCCATCTGAAGGAAAAATTGTTGCACCTTTTGATGGTCACATTTCTGTCTTTTTTGATTCAAAGCATGCCTTGGGTCTAACAGCAGACAACGGAGTGGAATTACTGATTCATGTGGGAATCGACACAGTGAATTTGGAAGGAAAGTATTTCAGTAGCCAATTTAAACAAGGCGACCGATTTAAAAAAGGAGATGTATTACTTACTTTCGATATTGATAAAATTAAGGCAAACGGGTATGAGATTTCTACCCCAGTTGTGGTTACCAACATCGAAGCTTACCAAGCAGTAATCTCAAGTGAGCGTAAGCCTGTCGGTACAGGTGAACCGTTATTAACATTAGATTTAAAATAGAAGGGATGAATAAATGTGGGTTTTCCAGAAAACTTTTTATGGGGCGGGGCGACCGCTGCGAATCAATATGAAGGTGGGTATTTATCAGGAGGCAAAGGCTTAAGTACGTTGGATGCGATTACTGGAGGTAGCAAAGAGCATCCTCGAATGATTACCTATAAAACGAAAGAAGGTAAAATTGAACAAGTCACACGGGAACAAAGTTTACCTGAAGGTGCTACTGGTTATATCGATCCAAACCAATATTATCCTAGTCATGTGGCAACGGATTTTTATCATCATTATAAGGAAGACATTGCATTGTTTGCTGAAATGGGCTTTAAATGCTTCAGACTTTCAATTTCCTGGGCAAGAATTTGTCCTAAAGGAACCAAGGAAGTCAATGAAGAAGGATTACAATTTTATCAGGACGTTTTTGATGAATGTTTGAAATATGGCATTGAACCAGTGGTTACTATGAATCATTTTGATATACCGATGTATTTAGCGGACGAATACGATGGCTGGACGAACCGAAAAGTCATCGACTACTTCTTGTTTTTCTGTGAGACGGTTTTTAAGCGTTATAAAGACAAAGTAAAGTACTGGATGACCTTCAACGAAATTAATTTTTTACGAAGCTGGACACAAATTGGTATTCACAGCAGTGAGTCGCAAAGCAGGTATCAAGCAGCCCATCACTTATTTGTAGCTAGTGCGAAAGCGGTGGAATTGGGACATCAAATCAATCCTGATTTTCAAATTGGTATGATGGTTGCCTATATTCCAAGTTACCCTATGACCAGCAATCCTGAAGATGTGTTGGCAGCTATGGAATTCAATCGGGAGCAGGAATTTTATATTGATGTTCAAGTAAAAGGCTACTATCCTGCTCATAAATTAAAACAATTTGAACGGGAAGACGTTACGATTGTTAAAGAAGCAGGAGATGATGAACTGATTGCTAGAGGAACGGTGGATTACATCGGCTTCAGTTATTATATGTCAACTGCTTCAACTGCCAATCCGGAAAACGTAAAATATGTTGGCGGCAATCAAGTGCCAGCAGTCAAAAATCCCTATTTGACTGAATCTGAATGGGGTTGGGCGATTGATCCGCTAGGACTGAGAATTTCTCTAGCTTCACTGTATGATCGTTACAACATTCCTTTATTCGTGGTAGAAAATGGTTTTGGTGCTGTCGATCAACTTACTGAAGACGGAAAAATAATCGATGATTATCGTATCGATTATTTTTCAAAGCATATTAAGTGTATGAAGGATGCCATCGAACTAGATGGAGTCGATTTGATCGGTTACACACCGTGGGGGTGTATCGATATAGTTTCTGCCGGAACAGGTGAAATGAAAAAACGATATGGCTTCATTTATGTTGACATGGATGATGAAGGCAATGGTACATTGGACCGCAAGAAGAAAAAATCCTTTGACTGGTACAAAAATGTCATTGCTTCAAACGGCGAACAGCTTTAATTTGAATACAAAAAATAGGTGTACGGCAGCCGCTCGTACGCCTATTTTGGTACAATTAATATGAAGCTGCTGTCAGAAAGTTCTTTTGTTGATTGGGAGTGTATGCAGCTGCAAAGTACCAATTACATAGTAGCCTGTCATTTGTCATAGAAGGAACTTGTCAGCTAAAACCAACACTTGTATACATCCAGCCCAAATGCAAAGGAGAAATAAAATGAAGTATAAGATTAACGAAGTTTCTAAAATACTAAACATCCCGATTGACACATTGAGATTTTATGAGAAAAAAGGGATTATTTCCCCCGAAAAAGATGAAAAAACCAACTACCGCATGTTTGACGATTGGGATATCAATTATCTGCTTGAATACAAAAAGTTTAGGAAGATGGAGTTTTCTTTGTCAGAAGTAAAAGAAATGATCCATGAGTTGGATTATTCAGAATATCTCGACTTGATGAAGTCAAAGCAAGAAACGATTCAAAAGAAGATCATTTACTACCAGCTTTACGAAAAGAAGCTGCAATATTATGTTAATAGTTTAGAGAATATTGACCTAGGATTTCAGATGGTTACTCCGCCGTCGCGACTGTTTATCTCTCACAGGAAAAATTTTGAATACATACAAGTGAATGAGACTAAAAAGAGTTTTAGTTTATTTATGGATTACTATGCGTTGATTGATAATATTGTCATCATTCGCTTCGAAGACATTGTTGGAGAGAGCGAGAATTTTGAATGGGGCTTTGCAGTCGAGCAGTCGGATGCTGACGGACTGGAGATCCCTTATGAAACGGATGAAAGAATTGAAGAGATACCGTCGCAGTTGTACCTCCGCTTTATCGTAGATGCGGGTGAAAGATGGAATTTTTCCAAAAAGTTATTGGAGCCTGGCCTTGAATATCTAAAAAATAGAAAGTATGAAGTGGCTGGGGATGTATTTGGCATATTGCTGGCGAGAATTAACGATAAAAAATATATGCGATTTATTGAGTTCTTTGTGCCAATTAAAAAGTTGTAAAAGGGTATTGACTCCGTAGTTGCTACAGACTTCATAATGGAAGTAAGTAAAAACTAGGGGGTATTCAGATGCTCGAAAAATTATTTTCACCTTACTCAATCGGTAATTGTGAAATGAGTAACAGGTTAGTGGTGACAGCAATGGTAGTAAACTATTGCAATCATGATGGTACGTTAACTGAAAAGTATATGGCCTATCATGAAGAAAAGGCAAAAGGTGGATGGGGACTAATTGTAACCGAGGACTACGCGATTAGCGAACAAGCAAAAGGATATGATCGAATTGCTGGTTTATGGAATGATGATCAAATGGAGAAAAACATTGAATTTACAAATCGTATCCACAAGTATGATTCAAAAGTTTTTTGTCAGATTTACCATGCAGGCAGACAATCCCACAGTGGTGTTAACGGCGGTGTACAGCCCGTGGCTCCTTCAGCAATACCTTGTGCTTGGAAAAGAGAAATTCCCAAAGAGTTATCTATTTCCGAAATTGAGCAAATCGTTGAAGATTTCGGTGATTGTGCGCTTAGAGCTAAAAAATCCGGCTTTGATGGTGTTGAAATCCATGCAGGGCATGGGTATCTGCTGGCAGAATTCCTTTCCACCTATGCCAATAAGCGAGTTGATAAATATGGTGGATGTCTAGAAAATCGGGCTAGAATTGTTAAGGATGTAATTGCTAATATTCGATCCAAAGTAGGACAAGAGTTTCCAGTTACGATTCGTTTTTCTGCGGATGAACGCGTTCCAGGCGGAAGAACGATCGCTGAATCAAGAGCACTTGCTAAATGGTTTGAGCAATGGGGAGTAGATGCTATCCACGTATCTACAGGTGTTTATGGAAGTTATGATCAAAGTATTGTGTCCAACATGTACATGGAAAAGGCAGCAGTGGTAGAATTTTCGGCTGAAATAAAAAAATTAGTCGATATTCCAATTATTGTGGTCAATAGAATCAATAATCCTGAAATGGCAGAAACAATTTTAGAATTAGATAAAGCTGATTTTATTGGGATCGGAAGAGGGTCGTTAGCTGATCCTCATTTACCAAATAAGGCTAAAAATGGTGAGGTTGAGTCGATTAGATATTGCATCGGCTGTTTACAAGGCTGTATTTTCAAACAAGAAGGACCTGATGGCAGCAAATGTTTGGTTAATCCAACTTTAGGAAAAGAGTATTATTTAGATTATAGTAAAGTGGAAGAACCTAAAAAAGTATTGGTCATTGGCGGCGGCCCCGGCGGGATGGAAGCAGCTCGAGCAGCAGCAATGAGAGGTCACCAAGTCAAGTTGATTGAAAAACAGAATTTCTTAGGCGGCCAGTTTAAATCAGCAGCCTATCCTCCGTCTAAGGGAGATTTGGCAACCTATACTGCTTGGATTATTCAGGAGCTTGAAAAATATGAGGTTGAAGTGTTGTTGGGAACTTTAGCTACAGAAGAAATGATTCGTCAAGAGAATGCAAATGAGATTATTGTAGCAACCGGAGGATCACCAATTACTCCACCGATTAAAGGTATTGAAAAGCCAATCGTTCATAAAGCAGAAGAAGTCTTACTTGGTCAAGTACAACCTGGAAATTGTATTGTCGTAGCAGGCGGTGGTGAAGTCGGTGGAGAAACAGCGCTGCACTTAGCTGTGCAAGAAAGAGATGTAAGTGTTGTTGAAATGAAAAACTCTTTGTTTGAAGAGCTTGATGACATTGCGACTATCCAGCTTCTTAATTTGATGGATAAGTATGGTGTGAAGCAGTACACGGAAACAAGAGTTGTCGAAATTGAGGATGATGGGGTAATTGTATCCAATGGGGCTGAAACATTGAAATTACCTGCTGACATGGTTGTTTTAGGTTTAGGCTATGTTCCAAACAATAGGTTAGCTGAGAAAATTAAGGAGATTCATCCTTCTGCTAAAGTTATCGGTGGTGCAGCCCAAACAAGCAATGCACTAGTGGCTATTGAAGAAGGATTTATGGCTGGTATGAGCGTGTAAACGAGTATATTCAAATGAATATAACTATAAAAAAGGCAAAAATTCCATATCATTAATTTGAGTCGTCCTAAATGTACGAGTAATAATAGACAGTTCTTAAAATCTGACAATAGAATATGAATTCAAACAAATAAGAGCCTGAAATTCGGGCTCTTATTTTTATACGATTAAACTTCATACTGTCTTCCTAATAAGCCCGTGCAATCCAAACGGTATGCTTGGCAGATTTTCCGTTCACAATATCGAACTTCTTTTCTACTGGTGGATTAAATGGGATATTCCGGGTGGTGAAGCCAGTTTCTTCTTTGATTTGAGCTTCAGTTTCCTCAGAACCGTCCCAGCCGATTAAAATAAAACCAGGTATTTCCTGATTTTTTTCGCAGCATTTAATGTGTTCCTTCAGCTCAGCCAATGTTTCAATGTTCAAATGCTCGTGTGTACGAGAAAATTTTTGGGCATTAACCAATAGCCGATCATGCATTTGATCAAGCTTTTGTTGGATAAAGGTCGGTTCCAAATCATCAAGTGACCAGACTTCTTTGGCGTCTAGATCGCGCATTTTGAGAACGAATTGATTCTGCAGCAGGTCTCTAGGACCTAATTCGATGCGGATAGCTGCGCCTTTTTGTTCCCATTTATTGAATTTATAGCCTGGTGTGCTGTCAGAATCATCTAGACGGACGCGCAAACCAGCAGCTTTCAGCAAATCCTGGATAGTTTGCAAGGTCTCAAGGATTTTTGGCTCTTTTTTCCATGGACCCACGGGCGTCAAAATAATTTGAGTAGGTGTAATTTTTGGCGGCAGCACCAGGCCTTTTTCATCACCATGAACCATAATCAGTGCACCAATCAGACGGGTCGAAACGGCCCATGAGGTAGTGTGAACATACGCATGTTGATTGCTTTGATCTAAGTATTTGATATCGAAGGCTTCCGCAAATTTCGTTCCTAGATAGTGAGAAGTTCCGGCTTGTACTGCTTTTCCATCCTTCATCATGGCTTCAATTGAAAAGGTATCGACCGCTCCGGCAAAGCGTTCAGAAGGTGTTTTCTGACCAGCATGCACCGGGATCGCTAAAAACTCCTCTAGCATTTTGACATAAAAGTTAAGTACATGCAGGGTCCTTCTTCGAGCATCGGCTTCATCAGCATGAGCTGTGTGCCCTTCATGCCATAAAAATTCAGAGGTGCGCAGAAACGGCAGGGTGCGTTTTTCCCAGCGAAAAACATTGGCCCATTGATTAATCTCATAAGGAAGATCACGATAAGAGTTGATCCACTCATGAAAGGATTTGCCGATCATGGTTTCAGAGGTGGGTCTTAGCGCATAAGGTTCTTCCAATTTTTCACTGCCTACTTCAGTTACCCAAGGCAGTTCTGGGGCAAAGCCTTTAACGTGTTCGGCTTCTTTCATAAAGTAGCTTTTTGGAATCAGCATTGGAAAATAGACATTGCGAATTTCCTCCTGACGTAGATACTTGTTCACTTCATTCTGAATACGTTCCCACAGCTCAAAGCCATCGGGACGAAAGACGATACAGCCACGAACCTCAGAATAAGACATTAGCTCGGCTTGTTGGATGGTTTGCAAATACCAGCTTGAAAAATCTTTTTTTTGTAAATTTGACATGATGTAGACCTCCTTGATTATGCTTCGTATCTTAACAACTCCCAGTTAAAGAAAGTTTATTTATCTGACCAGAAAATATAGATATACAACCATTTGAAAGAATAGAATGTTGTATAATAAGAAGAAAGAACAATGAAGGAGCTCGGCTGTATGGAAAAAGAGCATCAACTGCATGAGAAAAATCGTTATCAAAACAGTAATTTTCCTTTTGAAATTTATACCGTTAATCGCTACACAATGTTTCCGGCAGGTCGGGGCTTTAACAACCTTCATTGGCATGAAGAAATTCAATATACAATTGCAACCAAAGGTGATTTAACGATGCAGGTGAATGGCAAGGACTATCTGTTGCGAGAAGGTGACGGGATTTTTGTCAATTCAGGCTATTTACACATCACGAAAAAAATGGAGGATCAAGGAGAGTACTTTAGCATTAATTTTAGTCATAGATTGTTGAGTTTTTCACTGGGAAGTTTGCTTGAACAAAAGTATGTGCTGCCTTATGTAGGAGAATATCTGCTGCCAATCATTGTTTTTAAACCAGAAGTACCCTGGGAAAAAACGGTCTTGGAGAAATTTCTTGAAATTAACCAGTTGTACCAAACTAAGAATACTTTTGCCTGGGAATATCAGATTGCAATTTTATTGAGTCGTATTTGGGCGTTGATTCTTGCAAATACTGAAGTAAATGCGACCAATCAGAGGCCGTTGAAATTAAAACAAAACCGTATCCAGCAGCTATTGGATTTTGTTCATCAACATTATATGGAGGCAATCACCATTAAGGAAATAGCCGAAGCCGTTCATATATCAGCGACAGAGTGTACCCGCTGCTTTAAAGAGTTTACCGACTATTCACCTTATGAATATTTGATTCAGTATCGAATTTCTGAAGCTCAGCAGCTACTACTTCAGACAAATTATTCGATTCAGGAGATAGCGATTCGAGCGGGATTTCGTGAATCCTCCAGTTTTATTCAAACATTTAAAAAGCGGGTGGGAATGACCCCATTAAAATATCGAATGCATCAAGAGAAGGCTGACTAGTAGCTGACTTCTCTTTTTTTGGTTGGATAATTATATTTTATGGTTAGATAACCCAACAAAAGAACCGTAAATACGCTTATGTTATAGGTATCACAAGCGAAGGCTGGAGGAATAAGTATGAAAACCTATATGAATCGAATCAACCGCATGAAGGAAAAAGTGACCAATACCCGTCCCGAAGTCGATCTGGAAAATGCCCGAATTCTGACTAGATCATTTCAAGGGACCGCTGGACAACCGTTTGTCATTCAAAAAGCTAAAGCATTTAAAGCGCAATGTCAGGAAAAGACGGTCACTATTTGGGAGGATGAATTGCTCGTCGGCTGTGCTGGCAGTAAGATGCGGGCTGGGATCATTTGCGCTGATACTTGCTGGTCGATTCTAGACCAAGAGCTGGATACTATCAGCACGCGTAAATACGATCCTTTTTACTTAAGATCGGAAGACAAAGCTGTTTTCGAAGCGGAAATTCGCCCATTTTGGCAAGGACGCTCTACTTATGAAGCCTGGTTGGAACAGATTCCTGAAGACACGAAAGAATTAAGAGATACGGGTGTGATTTACATTAATCGTAAGGCAGTTCGCGGCTTTGGTGAGGTGACTGCTGGGTATACTCAAGTAATTAATGAAGGCTTAGAAGGAATTCGTAAAGATATTTTGAATCGGAAAGCTCAGTTGGATATCACTGTTCCCGGTGATTATGAAAAACAAGTATATCTGGATGCGTTGTTAATTTCAATGGAAGGCATCGAAATATTGGCAGGCCGTTATGCCAAGAAGGCTGGGAAACTGGCGGAAGGGGAAGCTGATCCACAGCGAAAGAAGGAGCTTATGAACATCGCGGCTACTTGTGAACGGGTACCAAAATATCCGGCTCGTAATTTCCACGAAGCGTTGCAGTCGCTGTACTTTTATCAAATTGCTTTGTTTATGGAGCAGAACGCGGCCAGCTATAATCCGGGGAGAATGGACCAGTACTTATATCCATTTTATCAAAAAGATTTGACTGAAGGGCGGATTACGGAAGAACAGGCACAAGAGTTACTTGATTGCTTATGGGTTAAATTTAGTGAGACCTGTCTTTTCCAAGATGCCGAGACGGCGGAATTTGCGGCAGGGTATCCAATGTTTCAGAATGTCTGTGTCGGTGGCGTGGACACATCTGGCCGTGATGCCGTTAATGAGCTGTCTTATTTGATTCTGCAAGCGACGATGGATGTACAGCTGTATCAGCCATCGTTATCAGTACGTTATAGCTTGTCGAAAAATCCTAATCGATTTTTGCGCAAGGTGGTGGAGTTGATTAAGCTGGGAACTGGTTTTCCTGCCTTTCATAATGACGATATGGGGATTCGTATGTTGATGAACAAGGGCATTCCTTTAAAGGAAGCGTTGGAGTGGAATCCTTGCGGCTGTGTAGAAACGAATCTGGAAGGTCGTACAAAGCAGTATACGGCCTTGGCAGATATCAACCTTGGCAGTATGTGCGAATTTGTGATGACCAATGGGGTGAATCGTAAAAGCGGCCGTCAAGTATCCGTGAGAACGGGTGATCCAATCAGCTTTACCAGCTATCAGGAATATGAACAAGCGGTCAAAAAGCAAATCGCCTTTGTGGTTAGGGCATGTGTCAAAGGCAGTCATGTAATTGATGAGGTTTGCATGAATCGTCCGGTACCGGTGCTTTCCTTGACCCATCGTGAGTGCATCCAAAAATGTTTGGATTATTCTCAGGGCGGGGCTAAATACAATTGCGGCAACGGGATTATTCTGATTGGTGTGGCGGATTTAATCAACAGCTTAGCTGCAGTTAAAAGTTTGATTTACGACAACCATCTTTTGACAATGGCAGAGTTGGTCATCGCAATGGATGCCGATTTTATTGGTTACGAAGAGGTTCAACAATTATGTTTGCGGGCACCAAAATATGGTAACGATGATGAAACGGTGGACGATATTGCGAATGATATGTTTACCTTTATTGCTGATGAAATCGAAAAATACCAAAGTAAATTTGGCAAAATGACACCGGGGATTCTCCCAGTTTCTGGGAACACGCCCTTTGGTTTAGAAGTGGGGGCCTTGCCTTCTGGTCGAGCAGCTTGGACACCCTTAGCAGATGGCGTGAGTCCTAGCGGTGGCACCGATACCCAAGGACCAAGTGCGGTCATTAAATCAGTATCACATATTCCGCATGATCGTTTTGTACAGGGCACCTTATTGAACATGAAGGTAGAGCCAGATCTATTAAAATCAGAAAATGGCGTGATGCAGATGATGGCACTGTTGAAATCAGTCTGTACTTTAGGATTATTCCACGTTCAGTTTAATGTAATTGATCGGGAAGTACTGCTAAAGGCCCAGAAAAATCCAGAAGACTATAAAGGTTTGTTGGTTCGAGTAGCGGGCTACACAGCTTATTTCGTTGAACTAGGTAAAGATGTTCAAGACGAAATTATAGGCCGGACGCCGCAAACTGGCTTCGTGGCGGGCTAGCGATGGAAACAGGAACCGTTTTAAGAATTGAAAAATCGTCTATTTACGATGGTGAAGGTTTGCGGACAGTTGTGTATTTAAAAGGCTGTCCCTTGCGGTGCAAGTGGTGTTCAACGCCAGAATCTCAGAATAACAAAATAGAAAAGGGCTTTGGTTCGATCATGACCAGCGAGGACGTTATTAAGGAAGTGGAGAAGGATGCGGTTTTCTATCTTCATTCTGGTGGAGGGGTTACTATCAGCGGCGGAGAGGCCTTAGTACAGGCAGATTTTGCTCAAGAGATTTTAAAAAAGGCTCGATATTCAGGAATTAATACGGCTTTAGAAACGAGCTTTTATGCAGATTATCAAGAAATTTCTAAAGTAGGCTCTTGGTTAAATGCGATCTATGTCGATTTGAAGTTTTTTGATAGTTTAAAGCACCAAAAATGGACGGGTGTTTCTAACCTGCGGATCAAGGAAAATCTGAAACGCTTTGTTAGGGATTTTCCGGAATGTGCGCTGCATATTCGAATTCCAGTGATTCCGACAGTTAATTTAGATTTGGCTGATTTGACACAATCAGCCAAATTCGTGGCTCAGTTGCGAGGTGCTGATTTAGAACTGCTGCCTTATCATCGTTATGGCCTTCAAAGCTATCGTCAATTGGGGAAAACTTACGAACTAGCGGAAATTCAGACCCCTGATGAAACGGTAATGATAGACTTAACTCAGCAATTGGCTCGAATAAATCCTGGTTTGCCGGTAATGACGATGGAACAGCAATTTGTTTATTCAACCCCGATCCAATAACTAGATTGAAAAACTACCTATTACAAGTAACTCTGCTAGATGTATCTTCTTTGTGTTTCGCGATGAAGGTACGTCTATTTTCTTCACCAATAGAACCAGATTCCTAGTCTACTTTATCAAAATTCGCTAGTTTTTCTATAGGATTCATCGTTTCCAAATAAGTAAACACACCTTGTTCAAAAGAAAATTTCATAAACCCGCCATTCGCTAAATGAAGCGGCAGCTGGGTATTTTCCGGCAAAACCTGCTGTAAAAAATAAAAAATAGCACCATTATGAGAAACCACTATCGCCGTACTTTCAACCTCATTTGTCATAATATCGGTCAGCTCAGCCAGTATTCGCTGCCGAACTTCTTCGCCGCTTTCGCCGCCAAAATCAACATAAAAGCTTTCGTAGCTTTCCGGTCCTTTCGGTTGTAAATACGTACTTGCTCCTTCAAATTGGCCAAAAAACATCTCCTTCAGGTTTTTGCGGCGGCTGTATGTTTGCGAGCCGATCACCAGCTCTAGTGTATCGCAGGCTCGTTCCTGAGTAGATGCGTAACAATGATCAAAGTGAATGTTCTTTTGCTGGAAATAGTTTCGAGCAGCTAGTGCTTGTTCTTTCCCGGCTTCCGTTAAAGGGGAATCGCACCAGCCTTGTACTTTTTGTTGAGCATTAAACAGGGTTTCCCCGTGGCGCATTAAATAAAGTGATTTCATTTGGACTACCTCCTATCAAAATAATTTTACCACTTAATCTGAACTTGAAGTCAAGAGTGGTGTAAAATGAATGGTGAAGCATTTTGGTTTAAGGGAAGAGTGGAGGCATTCAGATGGAATTACGGGTCTTGAATTACTTTTTAATGGTAGCAAGAGAAGAAAATATCACTAGAGCAGCCCAGCTGCTGCATGTGACACAACCAACTTTGTCTCGGCAGCTGGCTCAGCTAGAAGAAGAGTTGGGGGTAAAATTATTTGAACGAAAAAGCCACAATGTGATTTTGACAGAAGAAGGACTGCTACTGCGGCGCCGGGCGTTAGAAATGCGGCTCTTAGCAGATAAAATCAAAAACGATTTTTCTGGGGACAATCAAAATTTAACCGGAGAAATCAGTATTGGTGCAGGGGAATTAATGAGCGTAAATGATCTGGCGGAGCTAATTGCTGCCTTCAGAATACAGCACCCGCTGGTCCAATTTGTCTTAATGAGCGGAAATTCCGAAGAAATCAGAGATCGGATGGATCAAGGACTGTTGGAGGTGGGTTTGTTAATTGAGCCCGTGGCGATTGATAAATATAGTTTTGTGCGGATGCCGCAAAAAGAGCGCTGGGGAGTACTTGTTCCAGCTGAGTCGCCTTTGGTCCAACAAGCGGAAATTACGCCAGCGGACTTGATCACGTATCCGTTGTTAATTTCCCAAAACAATCCTATCAAAAATGAGCTGGCCAACTGGTTTGGTCAGCTAGGACAGGAATTGAACGTAGTGGGAACCTATAATCTTTTATACAATGCGGCCGCGATGGTTCGCCAAGGAACGGGGATCGCTCTGTGCTTGGAACTGGCTGCGACCTATACGGGTACCACCTTTATCCCTTTATCGCCAGAGTTGAACCTGACCTCAGTGTTGGTTTGGAAAGCCAATCAAGCATTTTCTCCAACTACTTCAGCCTTTATCCGTTTTGTAGAGAAATACCTAAAAGGCATATCATAACCTATCTATTTAGGTATTAGACATTTCACTAATGCAAGAGCATACTGTAGTTGTACCCAAGAGGGACAGCTACTTTTTTTATACTGTCTGGCTTCCAAAGCTGAATGAGTTTACGAAGCTATTCTAATCAAAGGAGATTTTTCAATGAATCAAGCAGAAGTTAGCCAACGTTATGATATTCCCGTGTCAATTTTACAAGAATATGAATCATGGGGCTTATGTGATGTCGTTAAGATCGTTATGGGAGAGTGGCAATATGATGATCAAGATATCGAACGCTTGAGCACCATCATGGCGCTGCATGATTTGGATTTCAGCCATGACGAGATTGAAAGCTATATGCGGCTGTTGCTGGAAAATAAAAATGGCGAAGCAGCCTGCATAAACTTGTTGAACAATCAGCGGCAGAAAAAACTGGCGGCCATCCATTTAGAAGAAAAAAAACTAGAACGAATTGATTACTTGCGACATATCATTAAAAACAGCCACGAAAAATAAAACAGGAGGTCCAAAATGAAGACACTCATTGTATTGTTTCACCCATCAATTGCAACGTCTACTGTGAATCGTCGTTTAATCAAAGCGGCTGAGGAAACGAAAAAGATAAAAATTAGAGATATGTATCAGTTGACGTCAGAAGAAATCGCTCAGCTAGAAGAACTAGCTGACCAAACCAAGGTCAACACCCTGCGAAACTGGGAAAAAACAATGGCTTAACACTTTGAACAACTTACTAAAAATTCAAAATACCAAGGAGTGACGGAACGTGAACATTTCTCAAGCAGCTAAAAAATTAGAACTAACTTCAGCAACTTTGCGCTATTACGAAAAAATTGGTTTAATTCCGCCGATTGAACGAACTTCCGGAGGGATTCGCAATTACAGCGAAGCCAATCTTGACTGGATTCATACAATCAAATGCATGCGAGAAGCCGGTCTGTCCATTGAGTCCTTGATTGAATACAATGCCCTTTATAAAGCCGGCGAGCAGACCTTCGAAGAGCGCAAGCAAATTTTGCTAGAGGAAAGACAAAATCTGCTGACAAAAATCGCGGAGCTGGAAGGTACCTTAGGCAAATTGGATTATAAGCTGGATCATTTTTATGGTGTGAAAGAAGCTTACTATTGTCAAGGAGCATAGAATGTAACATCTATATTTTGATAGGAGAAAGCGAACAGGTTTGATGGAATTACCTTCAAACCTGCTCGCTTTTTATTTGGTAGGATGGTTATAAAGAACTGCTTCAGTTCCACCGATTATGCGCTTTTCAAATGGCGGTGACGTTTTATGTCACCGCCACTACTAACTTTTCGTAGACGTTCATTTGACTTAAAATTATTGTTCGGAACTTCATTCAAGAAATCTCTCCTATTGTTTCCCAAAATCAAAAAAAATTTCTTCTAAGAATAGCTTAAACAAGCTATGAGAGTCTGCTAAGTTCTTGATCACAATATTAGAAAGCGTTTTCTTGTGGTGTTAGAATCGAAGTGTAGAATCGAAGCGTTTTTGAGTATAAGTACAGGAGGCAGATTCGATGAAAAACAATACAAAATTAATCCATGGCTATTCGGTTTTTGATGGAGAGACCGGTGCATCCTCGATTCCGATTTACCAATGCTCCACCTTTAAACAAGCATCCATCAAAGAGGGGCAGCCTTACACATATTCGCGATTCGGGAACCCAACTCGTCACGCACTGGAAGAAGGGATTGCAGCGATTGAAGGAGGCCGCTTTGCGACGGCATTTTCTTCTGGAATGGGAGCAATTTCCGCCGTTTTGCTAAGCTTCAGTCAAGGCGATCATATCGTCATGTGCAAGAGTATTTACGGGGGCACCTTCCAACTGGTAAATGAAGTGCTGCATCGTTACGGCATTGATGTGACTTTCGTGGATGAAACTGATTTAAACGAATGGGCTCAGGCTATTCGCCCCAATACAAAGGCCTTTTATCTAGAAACACCTTCCAATCCATTATTAAGCATAACCGATATTGCTGGCGTAGTGTCGATTGCCAGAGAACATCATTTGCATACAATTATCGACAATACTTTTATGACACCGTTGTATCAGCATCCGTTGGAAATGGGCGTGGACGTGGTGATTCATAGCGCAACGAAATTTATCAACGGTCACAGTGATGTGGTAGCTGGTCTGGTGATCACCAATGATGAAGAATGGGCACAACAAATCACCCTGCAGCAAAAGGTACTTGGCAGTATTCTTAGTGTGGAGGACTGTTGGCTGATCATGCGGGGCATGAAAACGATGGGACTTCGGATGGAGCAAAGTGTTAAAAGCGCCGCACAAATCAGTTGGCTATTAGCTGAGCATCCGGCAGTGAAAAAGGTTCATTATCCAGGGTTGCCGACTCATCCCGGATTTGATATTCATCGTCGCCAAGCATCTTGTGGCGGAGCGGTCTTGTCCTTTGAACTAGAAAATCAAGAGGCCGTTTATACCTTTGCAGATGCCTTGAAGATTCCGATTGCTGCGGTTAGCTTAGGTGGAGTGGAGTCGATCTTGTCCTATCCAGTGACGATGAGCCATGCTTGTGTGCCGAAGAAAGAACGAGAAAAACAAGGCGTGACAGAAGGCCTGCTGCGGTTGTCGGTGGGAATTGAAGATACCGAAGATTTGCTGGCAGATCTGGAGCAAGCTTTGGAGAAAGTAGTGGCACAAAAAGAAGAAATAGTTACCAAATAGTGAAAGCTATCCTTGAGGTTCAAAGTCGCTGAACCTCAAGGATTTTCTGTGCTGAGCTCATTTAAGACAAAAACACTACCTTTTAGGAAATTTTTCCCTCCATCACGAGCCATCTGATACACTAAAATAAAAACAGGAGGCAACCGATGGCTAAAAAAAGAACCATTAAAAAAAGAACCACCAAAGAAGAACTGACCTATTTGGCAAAAATGGAATTCGTCAATCTTGTCGTGATTATGTTTGTCTATTTTTTCTACACCGGATTATTTTATGTAAATTTAGATCTGTTTGGTGCCTTCGCCGATGGTCAAGCAAGTTTGGCAGAGCTTTTGCCGTATCGCTTGAATTGGCTGACCTTTTATCCGGTATTGCTGCTGTGTATTGTTTTGCTGGAGGGATCGCTTTATTGGTTCAATTTGCTAAATCGTACGCAACGAAAAAAAGCTTTATCCAAAAAGCAAATCGGCAGTATATTCACTAAGGTAAAGATCGTAACCTTAATTTTGTACGCCTTGTATGTACCGATCTTTCTGTTAAACGTAAGCCAAACAAATCTGTTAGCCTGCATCGTCGCAGTGTGTATCTACTTGTTTGCGCTCATCGAATACGTGAATTATTTCCACGTTCGTTTGTCTTTTTATACGAAGGACTATCAAGGTCTGCTGGTAGCCAGACCACTACGAATTATTTTCCAAAAAGAAGCTGGAAATCCTTCCAAGCTAGCGCAGGAGATTGCTTATTACCAAAAAAATTCCTGAGACTAGAGTTACGTCTCAGGAATTTTTTTTATTAATGAGTAAATTGTCTAGCTTCTCAAAATTTTCGTCTTAGTGCTCCAAAACTGAACGAGTTTGAGAAGCTTTTCTTAATTAACTTCTCAACCCGCGACCTTTATCAATCAAATGCCAGCAGACACCGTAAAGGACAGCGATAAACAATACCAAAATCGATACGGAAATGACAATCGGCACATCCATCACCCCTAAAAAGCCGTAACGAAAGCCGGAAATCATGTAAACAATTGGATTGATCTTGGAAACGGCTTGCCAAAATGGTGGCAGCATCGAAATCGCATAAAAGACACCACCCAAATAAGTCAATGGTTGCAACACAAAGGTTGGTACGATTGACACATCGTCAAAGGATTGAGCGAAAATGCCGTTTAGTAAACCAGCTAATGAGAACAAAATCGCCGTCATTAGTAAAGTCATAATAATAATCAGCCAAGAATGCACATGTAGCGGTACGAAAAACAAAGAAATGACGGTAACCAGTGTGCTGACTAAGATACTGCGACCTAATCCGCCGAAAACAAAGCCCCAAATGATGATATGAGTCGGCACTGGCGCAATCAATAGTTCCTCAATATTTTTCTGAAATTTTTGCGAGAAAAAAGATGATGAAACATTGGAATAAGAGCTAGTGATAGCTGACATCATAATCAAACCCGGCACAATAAATTCCATGTACGAAAATCCCGCCATATCGCCAATCCGTCCGCCGATCAAATTACCAAAAATAATAAAGTACAGTGATGTTGTAATAACTGGCGGTACTAAGGTTTGTACCCAAATTCGCAAATAGCGGTGGGTTTCTTTGACAGCCAGACTTTTTAAAGCCGTTAAATATAGACTAAGCATTGGTATCCTCCGTGTGACGTTTTTCTTCCGTGAGCTTCAAGAACAGCTCTTCTAGGCGGTTGGATTTGTTCCGCATGGACAGCACTTTGACCCCTTGTGCAGTCAGTTGGGTGAAGACATCGTTGATGCCTTGATTTCGCTCAACTTCCACTTCAAGCGTTTGCTCATCCTCCAGGTTGTAAGAATAACCAGTAATTACCGGCGCTTTTTCAACCGGTGCCAAATCAAAAATAAAGGTTTCAAACTGTAATTTTGACAGCAGCGATTTCATGCTGGTGTTTTCAATCAGATCACCGGATTGAATGATGCCGATATTGCGGCACAGCATTTCCGCTTCTTCTAAATAGTGGGTAGTCAAAATAATTGTGGTTCCAGCATTGTTCAAATCCCGCAGAAATTCCCACATATCTCGCCGTAATTCAATATCTACCCCAGCAGTCGGTTCATCTAAGATCAACAGCCGTGGCTCATGCATTAAAGCACGGGCAATCATCAAGCGACGCTTCATCCCGCCGGAAAGCATCCGAGCCCGAACGTTGCGCTTTTCCCATAGATTGGATTGCTTCAAATACTTTTCACTGCGTTCCATCGCTTCTTTACGGGGCACCCCGTAATAGCCCGCCTGATTCACCACAATTTGTTGGACCGTTTCAAAAGGATTGAAGTTGAATTCTTGTGGAACGAGGCCAATTTGTTGTTTAGCGATTACTAAATCTTTATCAATATCATAGCCAAAAACCTTCACTTGGCCGGAAGTTTTATTGACTAAGGAAGTAATAATTCCGATGGTGGTGGATTTCCCAGCACCATTTGGTCCCAAGAGCGCATAAAAATCGCCTTCTTCAACCGCTAAATCAATCCCTCGTAAGGCAGTAACGCCTGAGGCATAGACTTTTTTCAGCTGATTTATTTCTAGTGCATAAGTCATAAAATTGCTAACTCCTTCATTAAAGTATGATTCTCTATTCTAACACTAATTTGTCAAGGTACAAGGTCTAATTGGATTAATTCTAATCAGCAACAAAAAAAGAACGGAAAAACTTCCGTTCCAGCAGTTATTGAGAAATGATCATTTTCTGACTAAATTTATTACCAGTCGTCTGAGTCTCTTGCAGAACATTGTCATAAGAACTCAAGATCTCTTTATAAGTGGCTAAACCAATCCCGCGCTTGTCGCCTTTGGTGGAATAACCTAGCTGCCAAATTTTCTCTAAATTAATCATATTGGGACAAGGATTCTTAACTAGGACTTCCAAATGTTTTTCTTCCTGTATCAGCAGGACATCTACAATTGCCGAACCTTCCATATTACCAGCCGCTTCAATGGCATTATCAAGAACAATTCCAAACACCCGAATAAAATCATTCATCTCCATTGCCAGCGAATGAATCGGCTCCAGCACCTCAAGATTCAAGGTGACATTGTGCTCTTTGGCTAATAATATTTTAGTAAACAACAGACTTTTTACCTCGAGTATTTTTACATTGGACAACTGACGCTGCTGGCGCAGATTACCCTGCAACTGTTCGTCGGTGATTAATAATTTTTCCGACAAGTATGCTTTGACTTCTTCTAAGTTCCCTTCAGAAACCTGAAAGTACATCCCCGACAACAGATTTTTGTGATCGTGGTGAAGCTTTTGCAGATCATTGTACAGCGTTTCGATGTGGTCCACATAATGTTGTTGTTCCGCTAGCATTTTCTGAGAGTAGGTTAAATGGTAGTTGCGGTCGATTTCTCTCGTGATAAAAATGATGAAAACTAACAGAAGTAAGAAAACTCCGCTGATAAAGAGATTAATAAAATTTGTATCTTGATTTCTTCCTAATTGAATTAGTCCGCTTAAAGAAACAATATCTAGCGAAAAATATAAACCAATGATCGAATAGAGTATCCTAGGTGTCTGCAGAAAACGCTGAAAGCTGCCAGTGTAGGAGGTCGCTAAACGTTGTGTAGCAAAAATTGCTAGAGTAAACCAGGTGAGGTTCATCAGTATATGAATCAAGAAAAATTGAAAGGTTGACAATCTTAAAAATGATGCTTCATTCAAGAGTGAAATGTACTGACCCACATAGAGCGTGATAGTGTAGATGCAATTGTAAAAGGCCAGTAAGACCAGCGGTAGTCGGAAATTTTCGCTATTCGTGTATCTTTTCAGCCACAGTAAGTAGATGGTATATTGGATCGCAGTAGTCACGAACGCTAATTCGGTTGACAAATAGCGTTGATGCCAAAGGTCAATAAAACTGATCATTGTTAAAGAAACAGTTAAAACAGTAGTAATAATAGCGATATCTTTTATAATGCTTTTTTTCTTTTCAGGAACCTTAAATAATTGATGTGCGCCGTAAGAAAGCGCGAAGGAAAAAAGTACAAGTTGAAGAAAGTTAAGCGATAAAATCGTAAAAAAACGAGTCATAGTCTTCTCCTTAAATTACTTTGATTATTCCTGCATTCTACCCAATAAAAAGCAGCATGGTCAAGGCTTTTCGGTCATTCAGGACACCAAAAGAACCGTTTAGGCTAATTCACCATGTAGAGGCTGGATTTCTTCTATACTATAGTCATACCAAACAAACATACAGGAGGGTTACAAAATGACATTAGCACAAAAAAGAAAACTTATTTCCGGAATTTGGATGGCATGTGCCTATGCTTGCGCCATTGTTTCACTGATTTTTGATAACGCTGGGAAAGTCAGCTTCGCATTAGCAGTCGTCGGAGTAGCCTTTTTACTAATCGGCGCCATTCAGGAAATCGTCGTATATAAAAAGAACAAGAAACAAGAGGGTTACAAAATGGCACTAGCACAAAGAAGAAAACTTATTTCCGGGATTTGGATGGGTTGTGCCTATGCTTGCGCCATTGTTTCACTGATTTTTGACAACGCTGGGAAAGTTAGCTTCGCATTAGCAGTCGTCGGAGTAATCTTTTTACTAATCGGCGCTATTCAGGAAATCGTCGTATACAAAAAGAATAAGAAAATGGAACTTGATAAATAGAACAAGGGCAGACACGGTGAGCACTACATGACTATTGTCTGCCTTTTTTAACTCAAAAACCTTTATAAAAGTAATGATAACGATGTCTGGCTTCACAAACTTAGCTTAGCGCTCCCATGCCTAGCGAGCTTGCGAAGCTTTTTTTGTTCAATTAACTAATTCTTCACACGAATTTTCAATTGTTTTACATTCAGAAAGTGCTGCGTAGCCACCGCTAAAGCACCATATAAAGTCGCATTGCCTTCTAACGAAGTATTAGTAATTACAATATCCTTAGCAAACTGACTTTTTAGCTGGTGAGTCACCGTCTCAATCAGTTGCGGAAGCCGACGATAAAGCGAGCTATTGATTACTACAACATCGGGATCATACAACATGACGATATTGTTGATGCCGATGCTTAAATAAGTTGCATTTTCATGCACCAGTTCTACAGCAAGGGGATCGTTTTGTTCCACATGCGCAGCTAAAATTTCGGAATTCACATAGTCTAGCTGTTTTTTTTCAGCAAAATCAGCATACATCACTTTATTAGAGGCATACTGCTCCAGACAGCCTTCGTTTCCGCAGGGACACTGCTTGCCATGAGGGAAGAGGATAGTATGCCCAATTTCACCAGCTTGGCCTTGCTTACCTAATTGCAGTTCCCCTGATTCTACAATCCCACTGCCGACACCACTGTGAATGCTAAGGGAAACTAGACTTTGATACTGGGAAGAAAAAGCATACTCTCCTAAAGCTGCTAAGTTTGCTTCGTTTTGGACAAAAATCGGAAACGAATAGCGAAGCTGCAGCTCGTGTTTTAGATCGATTTGATCTAGATCATAATAAGGTGTAAAGACAGGACGGTCTTGATCCACAACGCCGTGCACTGCCAAAGCAAGACCAACAATCCCATGTGGTGTTTCTGGCTGTGCCTGCATAAAAGGCTTGATAATGGTCTCAATTTCCGCAAGGACATTCGCTTTAGTAATCGACAGCCGTTTTTTTTCAATCTTTTTCACAATTGTTCCATCGATATAAGAGAGCATCGCCTCGATATAGTTATACCCGATATCCATGGCAATCACTAAAGCCGTTCTTCGATTCAATGTCAGCATGATTGGCTTGCGACCACCGGCATTGGAAGCATCGCCGATCCGCGTTTCTAAAATTAATTGATCCTCCAGCAGCTTTTTCGTGATTGCTGAGACGGAGGCTTTATTTAAACCTGTTTGACTGGCGAGATCAGCCCGTGAAATTTCTTCCTGTTGAATAATGGTTTGTAAAATAATCGCTTCGTTTTGTTCTCGAATAGTATATTTACTAGAAATCATACTGCACCTCGTTTTCTATTCTCTATTTTATTTTGTTTGGAAGCGGTTGACAATCTTTTTTCAATGATTTATAGTAACTGCATAAGTTAGTTTATCGTACTAACTAACTCAATACAACCATTTTAGGAGGAATTACCCATGATTTATTTTCCAAACGTAGAAAAAGTTGCTTTTGAAGGCAAGAGAACTGACAATCCCTTTGCTTTCCGTCATTACAATGCAGAAGAAGTCGTAGCCGGTAAAACGATGAAGGAACATTTGCGTTTTGCGGTAGCTTACTGGCACACCATGACCCAAGATGGCTCTGATCCTTTCGGTAATCCGACCAATATTCGAACGTGGGAAGGCGCTAGCGAAATGGAAACTGCGAAAAATCGCGTGGAAGCCTTTTTTGAAATTTTGGAAAAATTGGGTGTTGAATATTTCTGTTTTCATGACATTGATATTGCTCCTGAAGGTGATTCATTGGCCGAGTTCTTCCAAAATATCGATGAAATTACTGACTTGATTAAAGAAAAGATGGACCAAACGGGCATTAAGCTGCTGTGGAATACCGCAAATATGTTTTCAAATCCTCGATATGTTCACGGTGCAGCATCTTCCAGTAACGCTGATGTATTCGCTTACTCAGCAGCTCAAGTCAAAAAAGGTTTGGATATTAGCAAAAAATTAGGTGGCGAAAATTATGTCTTCTGGGGTGGAAGAGAAGGCTATGAGAGCTTGCTAAACACAGACATGAAGCTAGAGCAGGACAATATTGCTCGTTTATTCAAAATGGCGATCGCTTATGGTGAAAAAATCGGTCATAAGCCTCAATTTTTACTTGAACCAAAACCAATGGAGCCAAGCAAACATCAATATGATTTCGATGCGGCGACTACGATGGCCTTCATCCAAAAATACGGATTAGAAGGCGATTTTAAATTAAACTTAGAAGCCAATCATGCAACCTTAGCCGGTCATACCTTCGAACATGAATTAACTGTTGCTCGTTGCTATGACGCATTGGGATCAATTGATGCCAATCAAGGGGATGTTCTATTAGGTTGGGACACTGACGAATTTCCAACGAATATCTATGATACAACTCTGACAATGTATGAAATCTTGGAAAACGGTGGTATCGCGCCGGGCGGGATTAATTTTGACTCTAAGGTTCGCCGTTCTTCCTTTGAAATGGAGGATTTACTTTTGGCACATATCGCTGGGATGGACACCTTTGCCCGCGGATTGAAGGCGGCGGCTGCGTTAAAAGAAGATCGCTTCTTCGATGACTTAAAAGAAAAACGATATGCTAGTTACACAAAAGGCATTGGTGCAAAAATTGTCGCTGACGAAGAAGACCTGGAATCGCTAACTGCTTATGCTTTGGAAAATGATGACATCACTAATGAATCTAGCCATTTGGAATTTGTAAAATCTCGCTTGAATGACTATTTAGTGTAAGCTAAAAGAAAAGGAGTGAGACGATGAGTTATGTATTGGGCATTGATTTAGGCACCAGCTCGCTAAAGGGATTAGTGATGAAACGCTCTGGTGAAGTGGTCGCTTCAGCTAGTAGTGAATATCCATTAATCCAGCCAGCCTCAGGTTTCAGCGAACAAGATCCGCAGGAATGGATCAAGGCTTGCGAAAAAGTGCTGACGAAACTAAGCCAGCAAATTGCTGATTTTACTCAGGAGCTTGCGGCGATCAGCTTTTCTGGCCAAATGCACAGTTTAGTATTGTTAGATCAGAACAAAGCCGTCCTGCGCAATGCAATCTTGTGGAATGATGTTAGGACAAGTGCTGCATGTCAAAAAATCATGGCTACTTTTGGCGACAGACTGTTAACACTAACAAAGAATAAAGCGTTGGAAGGCTTCACCTTGCCTAAAATCTTGTGGGTGCAAGAGCACGAACCGGAAATATGGAAGCAGGTCAGACATTTGATGCTCCCGAAAGATTACTTAGGATTTTGGCTGACAGATGAGATCCACATGGATTATTCTGATGCAGCAGGTACGTTGCTTCTGGATATCACTAAACAGGATTGGTCACAGGAAATTCTGGATCAATGTGATGTTCCTCGTGCGTATTTGCCAAAGCTGATTGATTCGGTGGGGTATACAGGTGAGCTGAAAGCCAGTCTTGCTGAGAAGTATGGATTCAAGCAGCCGGTCAAAATTTTTGCCGGAGGAGCTGACAATGCTTGTGCAGCAGTGGGTGCTGGCATTTTAAAAAGTGGAATAGGAATGGCTAGTATTGGTACTTCAGGGGTATTCCTGTCTTTTGAAAAATCACCAGAGCAGGATTATCAAGGCAACTTGCATCTATTTAATCACGCGGTGCCGAATGCGTATTATTCTATGGGGGTAACTTTAGCTGCGGGTCATAGTCTAAGCTGGTTTAAAGAAACCTTTGCGCCGACTTCTTCCTTTGAAGAGCTGCTGGAAAAGGCAGCACAGATCGAACCTGGGGCGAATGGTTTGTTGTTTACGCCGTATATTGTTGGCGAGCGCACCCCGTATGCCGATAGTAACATCCGTGGCAGCTTTATTGGCATAGACACTTCGCATACGCTGGCTCATTTTACTCGCGCCGTTTTAGAAGGCATCACTTTTTCTTTGAAGGACTCTCAACTGTTGATGGAAACCGTCGCCAACCGTACTTTTGACAAAATCGTTTCTGTCGGCGGTGGTGCCAAAAGTCAGGAGTGGCTGCAAATTCAAGCAGACATATTTAATACCCCCGTGACCACTTTAACCGCTGAACAAGGTCCGGGACTGGGAGCGGCCATGTTAGCTGCTGTTGGTTTCGGCTGGTTTGATACACTGCAAGATTGTGCCGAGACCTTTGTTCAGTACAAAGAACTAGTGAAACCCAATCCTGCAAACGTGGAAAAATACGCAGCTGTTTACCAGAATTATCAAGCTGTCTATCCAGCAACGAAAGATCTTTGTCAGCAACTAATCACTCAATCAAGTAAGTAATTAACGAGAGGTTGTGACGGAAGTGTTCAGCTCCGAGAAATAATCCGAATCATCTTTTTGCGATTATTTGGATTATTTCCGAAAGAGCTGCTTCAGTTACACTGATTATACGGTTTTCAGTGGCTGTGACGTTTTATGTCACAGTCACTTTCCAATGAGCAAAAACAGACGATAATACTGTGGTAAAATATAAAGTGTTATTTATATTATCCGTAAAACCCGCATCAAAGCTGCTTTACTGCAAAATAGTTGTCCATGTAAAGTAAATTTGATAGCTTTTTGCGCTTTGATGGGTTATTTTTGAGTCAAGAAATGAGGTGAAAGCATGCAATTAGGTGAGAAAATCAAAACCTACCGAATGCAATATGAACTCTCACAAGAAGACTTGGCCGAGCTTTTGGATACCTCACGTCAGACCATTTCCAGCTGGGAAAATGACAAAACCTATCCAGGAATGCTGGCGGTGGTGTCCCTTAGCGAAATCTTCCAAATACCGGTAGAGACACTGATCAAAGAGGATGTGCTGGAAATGAAAGAAATTCTAGACAACAAAGCCGAAAGAATCCAACGCAACAAAGACCGGGATATGCTCAATCGCATGGCAGCCCTGCGGACGGGTGCGGTATTCATCGGTGGAGTGAGTGCTTATCCGGTGTATCGGTATCATGGATGGGTGTATGCGCTTATTCCGCTGCTCCTTTTGGTGATGGGGCTATTCACGACCATTCCGATTGAGCATTATTTACGGAAATACAAGCTGAAGAAATACCAAGATATCGTCACTTTTTTTGATGAAACGTATGATCGATAATAAACCGGCAACCGTTAAAGACACTTATGCAACTGTTTATGAAACGTTTCATTTTCATTTGATACTTTCTGCTACACTTAGTTCAACAAATAAATAGCAGAAAGAAGGGGCGTTACCATGAGTTTCAAACATATCGTCATTTATTCCATTAGAGAATTTAACAAAAACAAAGAAAAAGAAGGCTACTTTCCCCAAGATGGAGTAGTAATCAATGTATTTGCACCAGATCTTCTTTCCGGCAATTATGTTGCAGTCGGTTTCTCTAAGTAGAAGGGAGATCATCCAATGAAAGAAGGCATCGGACTAGGCAGTGTAATTGCTTTTATTATTTCTTACAGTAGATGGCACAGTATTTTGTGGGCGCTATTCCACGGGTGCTGGGGCTGGTGGTATGTTTTGTATTATCTATTCACTTATGCAGGAACCCCGCAGTCGAAACAGGAGTAAGTGAAAAAATCCTAGAACTACGCGTTGGGAAATCCAGCGCGTAGTTTTTTGTATCTTTTTGGCAATTTTATAGAAAAAAAGTAAGACCACAAACAACAACGATCCGAATCAGTTCCTCCCGACTTTTGAAAACCATCGAAGAACTCCGTGACCTAGCCTACCAATACATTGGCGAACCAGAAGATATTGAGTTTGAAGATAAGGTTGTCGCAATGATTGAGTATCGCGATGGAACAATAATTGATGTCGTAAGAAAGCCAAAAAATTTAGTGTAGTTTTTGATTAGCAACAGTCTTATCAATGGGGAGCAAATGCCCCTTTGATAAGGCTGTTTTTTGGCTTGTAACGAAAGTGGGATATTTTCACGAATAAACGTTGACAATAAACGAACGTTCATTTAATATAGAGAAGTGGCAGAAACAGGTCATCAAACGAACCGCTTCTCACGAAGAGAAGTTTTTATTTTGACGTTAATTAAACGAATGTTCATTAACTTAAAAGGAAGAAGGAACTTATATGTCAAACTTAGCAAAGCAAATTACTTTAAACAATGGAGCCGTACTGAAAAACAGTGTGGTAATGGCTCCTATGACCACGTGGGCTAGCAATGACGATTACACCGTATCAGAGGGAGAACTTGCCTATTACCGCTACCGTAACAACGGTGCCGGAATGATGATCACTGGCTGTACCCACATTCAGGAAAACGGCATTGGCTTCACCAATGAGTTTGCGGCTTACGACGATAAATTTATTCCCGGACTAAAGAAGCTGGCAAGTACGTTTAAAGAAAACGGCGCCAAAGCCATCCTGCAGATCAATCATGCTGGAAACAAAGCATTACCAGATTTATTTGAAGGAGACGTAGTTAGTTCTAGTTCAGTGGAAACAAAGGCGACGGATTTTGCGCCAGCCTTGAAACCAAAGGAATTAACAGAAGAAGAAATTACCCAAATTATTCGTGATTTCGGCGAAACAACTCGTCGTGCCATTGAAGCTGGCTTCGATGGGATCGAAATTCATGGCGCCCACGGTTTCCTGCTGCAAAATTTCGTCTCACCTTTCTTCAACAAACGTCAAGATCAATGGGGCGGGAGCTTAGAAAATCGTCTAAGGTTTCCAATGGCAGTCGTTACCGAAATCAAGCGAGTGATCGAAGCGTATGCCTCAAAAGATTTTATTCTAGGCTATCGGATCTCACCAGATGAACCAATGGCAGGAGCCTTGCGCATGACTGACACTTATGCCTTGACGGACAAGCTGATTGATATGGGTGTCACCTATATCCACGCTTCTTTACCAGATGCCTTGCAAGCAAAACCAGTGGATGCAACAGATGACGTGACGTATTTGGAAGCTTTAAGCCAACATATCAACCAACGTGTTTTGTTCGTAGCAGCCGGAATGATTCAAACCCCGCAGCAAGCTGAAAAAATCTTGGAAAAAGGTGCTTTGCCAGCTATCGGTCACGGCTTTGTCACCGAACCCTTATGGATGGAAAAAGCCGAAGCCGGTCAAGCCGACGATATCCGCTTAACCATTAAGAAAAATGATGTGGTTGACCTGCGGCTGCCGGAAAAAATGTGGGTTGCTATTCAAAATTCAGGCGATTGGTTTACAATCGAATAGAAGTGAAGAAGTACAGATCTAGGAACGTTTTTGATGGATGTTTCTAGGTCTGTTTTTTGTTTTGCGCAAAAGAAGATATGCCTAGCTACAATACCTTTAATCTGATATAGGATCAAACTTAGCAGATAAATAAAAAATCGAAGAATGGTGCAAAACGCTGAATGTTTTGCGTATTTTTATATAGAAGAAATACGAGTGATTATTATCTGATTACCTTTGACAATGCGCATTAAAATAGAGGGAGGAGACAGGCACATGCCTATGACGATTAAGGAAGCTGAAACGCTTTAAGAAAAGCTGGATTTATCGAAGTTAAAGGGGGAAAAGGTTCTCATCGAAAGTTTGTTCGTAGAGGCTATCTGTGACCGGTAATTTTGACTAGTCATGGAAAAGAATTATCCAGAATAGTAGAAGCTTCGGTAATCAAGGCAATTCAATCAAAAAAATAGTAAGAGGGTAATAACAGTTAATTGTAATTCATAAATATCTATAAAAATATAATCGGAAATATCGATATGTGGTGTAATCATATCGAGGTGAAGATTATGACTATGTATTCGATAGGTGAATTTGGAAAACAAATAGGCGTAACGCCACAAACATTGAGAAATTGAGATAAAAAAGGGGAATTGAAACCTGCTCATGTTTCGCAAGGTGGCACTCGTTATTATTCTGAAGAACAACGAAATCAATTCTTAGGAATCGCTGGAAGAAAGAAACCAAAGCGAATAACTATCGGTTATTGTAGAGTAAGTTCAAATAAACAAAAAAATGACTTAGAACGTCAAATAGAGAACGTCAAAACTTACATGATTGCACGAGGATATCAATTTGACATTATTCAAGATATCGGTAGTGGAATCAACTACAACAAAAAAGGATTAACCCAATTAATTGATAGGATTACCAATGGAGAAATAGACAAGGTAGTGATTCTATACAAAGACCGCTTAATCCGTTTCGGTTATGAACTCATTGAAAATCTTTGTAATAAATACGGCACAGAAATAGAAATTATTGACAACACAGAAAAGACTGAGGAACAGGAATTAGTCGAGGACTTAATTCAGATTGTCACGATTTTCAGTGGCCGATTACAAGGAAAACGAGCGAATAAAGCTAAGAAGATGATTAAGGAGTTGATGGAAGATTATCCGAGCCAAGAAAGTAAGGTTACGTCCGATTGATGAACAAGAAAAACAATTATGGCAATCCGCTGGTACTGCTCGCTGGATTTTCAACTGGACGTTAAAAATGCAAGAAATGAACTATCGATTCGGTGGGAAGTTTATTAGTAATAACGATTTGCGCAAACACATCACAAAAATGAAGAAACGTCCAAAGTATGTATGGTTGAATCAAGTATCAAATAATATTGCCAAACAGGCAGTAAAAGATGCTTGTGATGCCTACAAAAAATGGTTTGATGCTATGACAGGAAAAAGTCGTTTAAAGGCTGAAAAGCCACGATTCAAGTCAAAAAAGAAATCGAAACCAGCTTTTTATAATGACAACATCAAGCTGAAAGTGAAGTCAAAATCAGTTTTACTTGAAAAAATTGGTTGGGTAAAAACAAGCGAGCAACTACCGATGAATACGAAATATTCCAATCCACGAATTAGTTTTGATGGAAAGTATTGGTATGTTTCAGTTGGCATTGAGGAAGAAAAAAAGTGCAGCACTTAACTGGTGAAACACTGGGGATTGACCTTGGTATCAAAGATTTAGCGATTGTTTCCAACGGTAAAGTCTACAAAAATATTAATAAAACAGGCAAAGTGAAAAAGATTGAGAAACGATTACGTCGGTTACAGCGTAAAGTTTCTCGAAAATATGAGATGAATAAGGAGGGAATCCGTTTCGCCAAAACGAGTAACATCTATAAACTAGAAAAGGAAATTCGGCATACACATCGAAGACTAGCCAATATTCGTCAGAATCATTTACATCAAACAACAACGGAGATAGTGAAAACCAAACCATCAAGAATCGTTGTAGAAACATTGAATGTAAAAGGAATGATGAAAAATAAGCACTTAGCAAAATCAGTTGCACAACAAAAAATCTATGAGTTCAAACGCCAACTTCAATATAAATGTGAAGGCTATGGTATTGAATTAGTAGAAGCCGATAAGTTCTATCCAAGTTCTAAATTATGCCATGAATGTGGACATAAGAAAGTGGACTTAAGATTGTCAGACCGTACGTATCATTGTGATAAATGCGGATATACAGCGGATAGAGATCATAATGCAAGTCTGAATTTAGCTAGTTATATTGCGTAATCTACGAGCTTCTATTAAAACAGAAACGTAGATATGTAGGATTCGTTGTATCCGAATTAACGCCTGCGGAGTGTTATAGCAAACGAGAGTAGCGAGCAAGTGGCAAAATCGGACACATAGAAACAGGAAACAAACATAAATCTGACAACTTTTATAGTTGGTTAGAAATATTTATAGATTTTTGGCAACGGTGCGTACAATGAACAAAGTCTACCCAGCCATTTTTGAACTCGATCCGGTGGGTTATGGTATTTATTTCCCAGATATTGAAGGGGCTGTCACTCAAGGAGCAACCATTCCTGAAGGACTAACAATGGCAGCTGACGCATTAGGTATTATGCTTGCCGATTTAATCGCCAGCGAAGAAGCCTTGCCTGAACCAACACCGATAAATGAGATCGAGTATGACAAAGAAACACAATTCGTAACACTGGTAGCGGTGAACCTAGTCGATTATTTAAAAGAAGCAAAACTAGACAAGAAAAACGTCAGCATTCCTCACTGGCTAAACGTCCGAGCAGAAAAAGCCGGTGTGAATTTTTCGAAAACCTAACTGAAGCATTAATGGATAAACTAAACGTCTAACCAAAAAGACTTGGAACGCTCCACTAACAGAGCTCCAAGTCCGTTTTTATTGCCCGTTTCATAATCTCTAACAAGTTTAAATAGTCACAGCCGACTCGCTATAATTGGGCATAGCTTTTCTGCCAATTTTGATTGTGTTATTCTAGATGTAGTTAAGGTAACTATTGGAAAAACTTTTATGTTGCCAACCGCAAGTAGGTACTTACACTGCCGGGAACTCCTGCTGCGTGATTAGACCCATCACAGCGAAAGATACCCAGTATTGGGAATACTTAGAAAAAGCCTATCACGCCGATTTTGGCGAATAAAAGGAGTGAAAGAAAAACTATGCGATGCGATTACCATGTTCACACTTATTACAGCGACGATTCTGATTATCCTATGGAACAGGTGGTAAAAGACGCCATCCAACAAGGAATCAGTGAGCTGTGCTTTACCGATCATGTAGATTACGGCGTGAAGCTGGATCATCATGAAGCCGGTGCTGACGATCCAGCAAACAGACTGAATGTCGATTATCCAGCCTACTATAAAGAATTTACCAAATTAAAAGAACAATACCAGCAGGAAATTAGTCTGCGTTTTGGTTTGGAGTTCGGCATTCAAACGGGGACGATTCCTAAGTTTGAAAAGCTGTTTTCTGCCTATCCCTTTGATTTTATTTTGCTTTCGATTCATCAAGTGAATAACCAAGAATTTTGGCTTGGCGACTTTCAGCAGGGAAAAACAGAGGAAGAATGCTACCAAGAATATTATCAAGAATTGCTGGCAGTGGTGAAAAGTTATCTCCTGTACAGCTGTCTGGCTCATCTGGATTTAATTCGCCGATATGTAGATAAGGAAGTAAATACCTTCGAAGCCAACAAAGAGATCTTAACCGAAATCCTCAGCTATATTATTGCAGCTGGTAAGGGGATCGAAGTGAATACTTCTTCTGTTCGTTATCAGATCCCAGATACAACGCCTTCAAAAGATATTTTGCGCCTCTACCGCCAGTTAGGTGGCGAAATTATTACTATCGGCAGTGACAGTCACAAGCCTGATGAGCTTGGAGCCCACATTGAAGAAAGCCGCAAAATGCTCAAGGAGCTGGGTTTCCAAAACTATTGTACTTTCCAGCAAATGAAGCCAGTCTTCCATCCGTTGTAATAAGAGAAACTACTGTCAAAAAACGGTATCCAATCTGGATATCGTTTTTTTAGGGTCCTATTCTACGTTTTCCCCACTCTTCACCAAACCCACACAATTCTTTGCACAAAGTTCACAATATACCCCTTGCCTTGAAGTGGACTCCATAGTTTACAATTCAATGTGTAGTCAGGTGATTAACGAATAGAAAATTGGGAAAAGAAAGAAGGAAGATACATGAAAAATTTGACGAAATTAGGCTTTTTAGGTGCGGCATTATTCAGCTTAGCCGCATGTTCAGGAGGCAACGATGCTGGAAGTACGAGCAGCTCAAGTAGTTCAGCAACAGATTCCAGCAGTGACCAAAATTCAGCTACACCATCCGCTGATTTAGCTGACAAGTTCGGTAATAGCTTGGTGGTGTATTTCTCCCAACCAGAAACCGAGGATCCTGATAACATGACCACTGAAGAAGACAACAGTGCCATCGTAGTCGACGGCGAAGTCTTAGGTAATGTTCAGTACGTTGGGATGAACATCCAAGAAAACGTGGGGGCTGATATTTTCCGCATTGAACCGGAAGAACCTTACACCACTGATCACGAAGATTTAGTGGACATCGCTTCAGCCGAACAAGAAGAAAATGCTCGCCCAGCTTTAGCTGCTACGGTTGATAATATCGATCAATACGACACTATTTTCCTAGGCTACCCAAACTGGTGGGGCGACATGCCGATGGTTCTGTACACTTTCTTAGATGAACACGATTTGTCTGGCAAAACGATTATTCCATTTAACGTCCACGGTGGCAGTGGTTTCTCAAGTACCATCAGCACAATTGCAGAAGAAGAACCAGATGCAACTGTGGTTGAAGACGGCTATTCTGTTAGCCGAAACAATGTGGAAGACAGTGTGACCGAAGTTGTTGATTGGTTAAACAATTTGCCAGCGACAAACAGCCAATAATTTGACTAATCTGTTAAAATTAAAGTAAGCAAAAAAAGCTAACGAGTAAAGTAAGGAGAACATGCCATGAATATTGCAACGGTAAGTAAAAAATTTGGGATCGCTACCGACACCATTCGCTACTATGAGAAAGCCGGTTTAATTCCGCCGATTACGCGGGATGGAAAGGGCTACCGTGTTTTTTCTGAGAACGATCTAAACTGGGTGTACTTTGCCAAGGTCATGCGCAATGCTGGCGTCTCAGTTGAAGCGATTGTCGAGTATGTTTCTTTATTCCTGCAAGGCCGGGAAGAAACGATAGATGCTCGCAAGGTGCTTTTGATCAAACAACGAGAAGTGTTAGAGAACAAAGTTAAGGATATTAACGAAACGTTGCAGTATCTAACTTACAAAATCGAAGACAATAGTCAGCATTTGCTTAATTTTGAAAAATTACTAGAAGATGGCTACTTAGCCGAAAACAGCGAGATGGTTAAATAAAAATCGTTCAATTACTCAAGTGAAAGAGAGTTGTACTGATGAAATCCCAAGTTAGATGTTCAATCTAACTTAGAGGAATCTCAGTGCAACTCTCTTTATTTCTCATTTGACAGCTCTCATATTTCCATTGATATATCGCCTTATCTATCTAAACTGATGAAAGAACCCTAAATATGAGGAAGTGCTTAGTCCATCCATTTATAACTTTTTTAATATAAAGGAATGAATGATTGGAAAAGAAAACTATTTCTAGAGAATAAGCATTCACTCTTAATATCTGATGAGTTTCTTACTGATATTGATATTCTTGTTATTTATTTCAAAAGAAAACCATGCCTCAGTGATCTATATTCTAAATTTTTCTTTTCGCAGGTCTCTCCTGAATACCGACAAAAATGCTAGTGAAGATCCCTTTGACTCAGTTAGTAGTTTCAATTTTCTCAAAGAGGTTTGGAATCCTGAATTCTTATAGTAAAACCATTAATTCTTTGTTACTTAAAAGAACATATGAGTTTTCACAGAATAGATTAGGTCACGATAATGTCAGAACAGGAGATTTTGATCTCATTTTTGGGTTGTCAGGAGTTTTGTATTACTTACTAGATTCAACATGGGATGCAAAGCATGATATAATTAAATTGAATAAGATTGGAGAGTTTTTGGTTTACATTACAGAAAATACAGTTGCAGAAGATAATAATATACCTCGTTATTTTGTAAAGGAAACGCCAGCAGGAAATCCTTCTGACAGTTATGCAGATTTAGGAAGAGCGCATGGAATAATTTCAATTCTAATTGCATTGACTAAATTCAAGAAAAAAGGATTCATTGCTCCAAATTTAGATATTAGCATTGATAAATTGTTTGAATTTTACAACAATCTATATACAAACACTTATGGCTGGCCAATTACAGTTTATCAATCAGAGTTTGAAATGATAGGTTTTAGGGCTATCGAAAAAAGTAGAGAAAGAGAGAGTTGGTGTTATGGGAGCGCCAGTATAGCTAAGGGCCTAATCGACTCTGCAATAAATGTAAGTAATGGTGAACTAGTAAAAAAATATTACGATATATTATATGAGTTAATTAATGTTGATCTTGACACGTATATGTTGGACGATTATATTTTATGTCATGGATATTCTGGTTTGATTACTGTTATTGAATCACTTGCCCTAAAATCAGAAGATAAAATGCCGTATCAATATTATTTGACGAATGAGATTATTCTTAATCTCGAAAAAAAGATGAAAGATATTAGTTTTAAGAAACTCAATTTGGATATTCTTGAAGGAGTTTCCGGTCAGATATTAGCGCTGAATTACTTGAATAATCAAGAGATGAAGTATGTATCTTTATTGATGTTGACATAGCTCACTTATCCTAATTCTCTTTTTTAAATTCTTAATATACCCAGTCACTATAGATTTAGTACGTCTAGTTCAGTATTTAGTTATCTGGCAAACTTAAGTAGAGTTTTTTTGCAATTGAAAGGGCAGGGCTAAGATGAAACTTATTAGACAGCTTGACCAATCGTTTAAACTATTTCTAGGCATTACTTATGGAATCCCGTATATCATGTGCATTTTTATGGCCTATGGCTATTTTACCGGAAAAGACTTAACCCTTTTTCCGACAGTACAGATGTTGTGTCCAGCCGCAGGCGTAATTCTGGCAGTAGTTACTGGAAATAAAAATAAAGCGTTGATTCCATGGCGTTTTTTCACTATATATCTTGCAATGACTGTTATTGGCATATTCTGTGCGGTGATGAGCGTGTTTGTTCTGAATAAAGAGCTGAATACTCTCTTTAATATACTCATTGTGATTGGCTCAATTGTCTTACTCTCACTAGTAGTGATTGAAGATGAGCTGAAATTGAAAGCTTATGGCCTGCTAGGAAGATCCTGGAGTAATATCTTACCGATAAGCCTTTTGTTCAGTTTGCTTTGTCTTATTAGGACGATTATCTACTTTATAGATAACCAATTAGTCGTTTTGACCAAGGAACTGTTTACCCTTGAGACGATGTTCCAATTGGTTTTTATGGTGCTGAATTTTTGGCTTAGTTTTGTCTTATTTTTTGGCGAGGAGTACGGTTGGCGCTATTATTTACAGCCGTTAGTGCAGAAAAAGTTTGGGGCACTTAAGGCGACTTTCATAATAGGATTTATGTGGGGGATTTGGCACCTGCCATTAAATATGTTTTATTATAATACGCTAGATGACGCTTTACTCAGCGTGATGCTTCAGATTATAAGTGCGACAATCAGCGGGATTTTTTTTGCTTATTTTTATATGAAGACTCAAAATATTTGGTGTCCAATCATTTTGCATTATTTGAATAACACTCTTGCATCCATCTATCCTTCATCCGCTACAGAGTCAGGGGAAATTGCTGTTGTTCCAGTTATTGCAGCTATGACGGTGATAAACTTGTTGTTATTCGGTTGGCCGTTCTTCACGAAGTTTTATCGTGATCCGAAAAATCGAAGTGAGACGTTGGAGGAACAAGTAGCTAAATATGAATAATCCAATATTTTGTTGTAGAAATATTGCGTGAACTTCGAGATAAAGAATAAAACATACGGCTTGAAACTTCCAAATTGAAAGTTTGCTTTTTCAGACAACTACGTAGGCATCCAAAACCACCTTATTTTTGAATTCATATAAAACAGTATTTAATAGTTCTAAATCAAAAATATGGTCAGGATAAGCTCTAAGAAGCGCATCAGCAATCTAATAAAGTTCGTCTCATACTCCTTCTTATATGTTTTTAGACAAACAGTAACTCTAGACAATAATCCTCACTATGAATGAGCCAGCAGAAAGTGAAATGGAGCGACTAAGATCAGAAGTTGGTGCAGTTGTTGTCGAAGAATTATCCTTAGAGGATCTAAGGATACACACTAGCAAAAAAATACTGATTTAGCCTTTAATTACTTGAAGGGATTTTACGGTGAATATGATAGGTCAGCTAAGATAACAACGAAAGTGCTTTCTATCATTGCTGTTTCGCCACAGCCGAAAATTCTTGATTCAAGCAAAAGAGAGTTGTACTGATGAAATCCCAAGTTAGATGTTCAATCTAACTTAGAGGAATCTCAGTGCAACTCTCTTTTTGTTTGCTCCAGGTGATAATATAGGTTTGCATCGTTTATTTCCTAATCTAAGCTTTGGAGAATGTTAACTTATTGACTTGGATTTTGGAGCAAAATTCTTTCACGCGATCCAAATTAATCGTGCCCACTTCACCATGCTGGGCATTAGACATGCCACAAGCCATGGAATATTTCAAGGTTTCTTCAATTGAATACTGGTTCACTACCGCATGAACGAAGCCGCCAACACTGGCATCTCCTGAACCAGTGGTATTAATGACTGGAATAGAAGGGATCGCCACGTCGTAAAAGTCGTTATTTACTTTGCAAATGGCGCCATCTTTGCCGCAAGAAACCATGATATAATCGATCCCATCAAATAAGGGGCTGTTCAATTCCTTGAGTGCTTGTTCTTTGGTGGCAATTTCTTTGTCTAAAATTTGGCTCAATTCATGATGATTCGGTTTAATAAAGGTTGGCTTGTAGGTTTCACTCTTCAGTAAAGAAGCTAATTGCTGTTCGGAAACATCCATAAATACCGGAATTGTTTGAGAGATATTTTCTCGAATATAGGTGAGCATATCCAAATAAATATGTTCATTTTCAGAATTGATTGATCCTGAAATACAAATCAAATCCACCGTTTCCTCCGCGCACTTTTTACCGATTCGGCCAAGCAACGTGCGGATTTCCTCGCTGGATATTTCTGGTCCGCTTTCAACAATTTCCGTATGGGTATTATCATCGTGCATAATGGTGATGGCTTTTCGTGTTTTCCCCGTGGTCTCCAGCATGTCGAGACTGCACAAGTTTTCTTTCACTAACTCCTTTTTTACCATCTTCCCAAAGTCACCTGCTAAAAAACCAGTCAAGTGTACGGTAGATCCGGATAACGCAGCCGTTCTGCCAGCATTAATTCCTTTTCCACCTACCGATTGAACGGGATCTTTGAAACGATTCATTTTTCCTAATTGAAACTGTTTAATCGTATAGGCAAAATCCATTGATGGATTCATTGTTATGGTTATTATCACTCATATTCCTCCTTGAGTATCGTTACATACTTGCTGTAACGATCAAATGCTTCTTGGGGGATTTGATCATCAGTAATTAGATAGTCTACTTGGTCCAGTCTCTGGAAAGTATAAACGTCTGCTACATCAAGCTTAGAGCTGTCTGCGACAACGCAGGTAGTTTTGGCTTTAGCAAACGCAGCGTTTTGGACGGCACCTTCGTCAAACTGGGCAGTCGTTATATTGTTTTCGAATATTCCGTTGGTAGCTACAAAGGCGATATCAATGTTGAGATTATCGAAGGAGCGCACAGCCACCTCGCCAATGAATTCCTCTGTCGTGGGAATAAATTCACCGCCGGTTAACAAGATCCTGAAATCTGTATTGTCCTTTAGATAATTAAACGAAATAAGACTATTAGTGATAATAAATAAGCCTTTTTTCGTAATCTCAGGAAGGGCATGAAACACAGTCGTACCAGCACCAAGAAAGAGAATCGAATTGTCTTGGATAATTGAATTCATGATCCGACCGATGTATTTTTTACGCTCGACATGGCTTTGAATTTTTTCATCGGTTGACAATTCTTTTTTTTCTACATCTAATTTCTGAGCTCCACCATAAAGTTTTGTCAGTTTATTTTGTTTCGCTAATTCATTAAAGTCACGACGAATCGTCATTTCAGAAACGTTTAGTCGTGATGCTACATCTGTAATAGTCAAAAAGGTGTGTTGTTGGATTAATGAAAGGATTTTATTTTGACGTTCTTCTTTTAACATAGAACCGTTCCTCCTTTAATTGTTGGACATTGTTAATGTTTGTTATAAATCGATGTTAGCTTTATTATATAGATTTTATCAACCTATTTCAAGTTAAATGTTGAAAGGTTATGTTAAAGTTTGTTAAAAGAAACCGTTGACAAGTGCTTTCTAAGCATGTATTATGATCCTTGCAGAACAAAGTCGAACAATAAATAAAAAAGATTAACAAATATAGACTTTGGTTTGCAAAAATCAAGGAGGTGTTGAGGATGGACTATAAATCGATGTTTAGTCCCAAGCTGATTGATTTATCAGTGGAGGCTTCAACGGAAAATGAAGCATTTGAAAAAGTTGCTGAGAAACTAAAGAACGAGGGGATGGTTAACGCGCATTATCTTGACGGCATCATGAAACGGGAAGCTGAATTTCCAACAGGTCTAATTACGCAGCATATCAACATTGCGTTACCGCATTCAGATCCCGAATATGTTGAGCAAGGCTTTGTATATGTTTGTCGCTTAACGCATGAAGTTTCTTGTCGCCAAATGGGAGATAGCGCAGAAATGCGTACAAAAGATTTATTTTTTCTCGGAATTAAGGATGGCAAGAATCAAGTCGGTCTATTGCAACAGTTTATGAACTTATTTATGGATGAAGGGTTTGTTAATCAGTACGTATCAATTCAGGATAACGAAGAGATGTACGAACTCTTCATGAATCATATTTAACAACAGAAAATAGGAGGAAACAAGAATGAAACGAAAACTAATTGTCGCATGTGGAAGCGGAGTTGCAACGAGTCAAACGATTGCTAGTAAAATTGCTGGAAAGTTTGAAGATGATGGAATTAATTGTCAAGTAGAGGCTGTGGATTACAAATCGATTCAAAATGAACTGCCTGCTGCCGGTATTTATGTCTATATTGCTCAGCCAGATGCCGATGTATTATCAAAAGCCGAAGAATTAGATGTAAAAGTTTTCCCAGGAGTTCCCTTTTTAACTGGTATGGGTGCCGATGAGATCTACGACCAGATTACCAGTCTTTTAAGATAAGGAGGAAGAAAACAATGGCGATTTTTCAGGATATTGTTAATTATGTTTTAGGCCTAGGCTCAGCAATCTTTGTTCCATTAATCATTTTAGTTTTAGGTTTGTTAGCAGGAATGAAATTTAGAAAAGCCTTCATGTCGGCGATAACGCTAGGGATTGCCTTTACTGGAATGTCGATGGTCATCAACTTTATGTCTGGCGCAGTAAGTCCTGCTTCTGAAGCGTTGGCAACTAACACAGGCATTAACTTGCCAGCCTTGGACTTAGGGTGGACTGGTGCGGCAAGTATCACTTGGTCATGGTCTTATGCCTTTGTATTTTTTGCGGTGACGATTGGGGTCAATTTCGTTATGCTGGTTCTTAATCTAACGAAAACCTTGAACGTAGATATGTGGAATGTTTGGGGTAAGGCACTGACAGCTTATTTAGTCTATTATGTTTCTGGAAATTTAATTGCCGGCTTTGTTACGGCAATTGTGCAAGTTATTCTTGAGTTGAAGCTGGGGGATATGTTCCAAAAGCATATTCAAGATTTGACTGGGATTCCTTTAGTCACAGTGACGCATTTTATGACCTCTTCTGCGGTGTTATTACTACCTTTTAGCATGATTATGGATAAAATTCCCTTTTTCAATAAAAAAGCGGATACCAATGCATTGAAATCTAAGTTAGGAATTTTTTCAGAGAATTCGGTGATGGGCTTTATTATTGGCTTAGGACTAGGATTAGCAGCGGCTTACGGAATTTCAGGTTCGCTGAATCTGGCGGTTCAAGTAGCAACGGCTATGGCGTTATTCCCAATGATTTCCAAGATGTTCATGCAATCATTGTCTCCTTTAGCCGATGCCATGTCTGAATTTATGAAGCGTAAATTTAAAGACCGTGAAGTATTCATTGGATTAGATTGGCCGATTCTAGCCGGCAGATCCGAAATATGGGTGACAGCAATTTTGTTAGTACCAGTCTTCATTGGTTATGCGATCATTTTACCAGGAAACCAAGTATTGCCATTGGCTGGTATTATCAACTATTCGATTGCTGTAGGCGGCTTATTGCTTACAGGCGGAAATTTAGCACGGATGTTAGTTCTAGGTGTAATTACAATGCCGATTTACCTTTATGCAGCAACCTATTTAGCACCAATTTTGAGTGGCTTAGCTGAATCAACAGGTGCAGTAGAAGGCTTCAAGAGTGGTCAGCTGATCACTTGGTCTTCGATTGAAGGTCCAGAATTTAGAATTTTCTTTGCCGAAGCCTTTAACCTGAATCCACTGGCAATTGGTGCCGTGATTGTCTTCATCGGTTTGTTCTACCTGTTGAACAAATACATGAACAACGCCAAGGTTCCAAGTCTGCGTTACGAAGAAACAAAAGAAAAAGATACCAATTTAAAAGCAAAACAGGCATAGCCTTTATCTGAAAGGGGTTTTTAATGATGAAAAGAGTCAGTCGCTTGGAATGGTTTGGCCTATTGTATGCCATCATTCTGCTATTCTTGTTAAATCTTTCTTTGCAAGTTTCCTTCTTGAACATTGTGATCATCGGCATCGCTGTCATCATTTACAAATATGGAAGTCCCATCATGTTCAAGGAATACGAGGAAAAAAGAAAGAAAAAACTCAATGACTCTCAAGTCATTAAAGACGCTGCCAGAGAGGTACTAGCGTCTGGAAAACTTTTTAAAAAGTAATGGAGGAGAAAACATGTCTGATGGACGTATGATTTTTGAAAGAGAAAGAGAAGATTTAGCCGGTATAGTGAAACTTATTTTCTCACGCAAGCTGACCAATGTGGCAGGAGGGAATTTCTCCTTTTTAGCAGAAAAAGATAACAAAGAATATATTATTATGACGCCAACGATGATGTCTGAGGCTTACCTAGGCAATCTGTCGGCATCACAGATTTTAGTGGTTGACCTTGAAACTCGGGAAGTCATCAGCGGAGTAGGCAGTTTGACACGAGAAATCAATATGCACCAAGCGGTTTATCAAACCAATCCTAAGATCAAAGCTGTGCTGCATGCTCATGCACCCAATGCCATGTTCTGGGCAACAAGCGGCTTGCCAATGCCGAACCTAACCGAAGCTACGCAAAAAGTAGGGCCGGTTCCCGTGATGAAATTTGCACCAAACTGCTCAGAAGAATTAGCGGAAATTACCAGTACTTATATTCGAGAAAACAATCTGCCAATTCCTCATATGCTGCTTTTGGACAGCCACGGGGTGTTAATCAACGCAACTGGCGATACTGGAATGATGGCGATTCATAAAGCCTTGTCTATTTTAGATACAGTGGAGTGGAATGCTGAGATTGCTTACAAGCAGGCGATCTTCCAAGCCTTAGGAATCACCGACGCCTTCCATTCTAAAGGAGAAGACATTGCTACGTTGGATGATTTGAAAGACAATGAAGCGATCTACAACCGAGCAAAGGTTGCCGCTGGCGGCGACTAATTAGCAGGTTCATGTAAGGACAAGCCCCTGAGAGATCAGGGGCTTTTTCACCCTTTAAAGAAAGTAAAAGTTATTCACAATTATAAGGCTGATTAAACCAATTCTAATGGTGTCCAGCTTCACAAACTAGCTTTGTCGGCAGTAAGCGAAAATTTTGAGAAACTTGAGGAGTAGTTTATCAAAATTTTAGTCTTATTGCTCTAAAGCTGAGCGAGTTTGCAAGCCTTTCTTATTTGAAGAGATTGCATGGAATCTATTCTAATGTTAAAATTATAGATATAATTTAACGATAGAAGGTGTGGATGTTGACCTATAAAGAAATTAAGAAGTATAAATATATGCGTAAAAATCCGGAGTTAGAATATAACAAAAGATTTGGCTCTTCTTTAGCAATGAAAACAGGATTTTATGTTTCGCCTATGGATAAGGGAATCAAGCGTAGATCAATTGAAAACGAACTCTGGGTAAACAATCTCCCTGAAATTACGCTGCTAATCAATGAAATCCAAAAACTATCCCGCAAGCTTGCCGAACATAAAGCGAAATTAACTGAAAATCAAGCCAACGAATTTATTGAATATCTGCTAATCGAAGAAATGCAGGCTACCAACGAATACGAAGGCGTAAAAAGCACCCGGCAAGAACTAAAAGAAGCGCTGGAATCCTTGAATAACGAAAATACAAGCCACCGCTTCAAAGGTTTATCGTTGCTTTACAGTCGAGTTGGCGAACCAAATTCCCAACGAGTAACTAAGCCGGCAGAAATTCGTGAAATCTATGATGAACTGGTGGCAAACGAAGTAGCTGAATCTGCCCAGTTAGAACCCGGCAGTTTGTTCAGAAAAGAAAAGGTTCTGATCGGTGATCAATTTTCGACAGTGCATATTGGTGAAGAACCAGAGCGGATTGAAGCACAATTACAAGCAATGTTGGATTTTCTAAACATCAAAGATGATCGATTTCCTTCTATTATAAAAGTGATTGTTTCTCATTATATGTTCGAATACATTCACCCCTTTTATGACGGAAATGGTCGAGTAGGAAGGTATCTCTTGGCGATGTATTTGAGCTTTGAGCTGGACAAATACTCTAGCTTGCTGATGTCCAGCGGTGTGGTCTCCAATCGACGAACTTATGAAAAAGCCTTTGTTACGACATCAGATCAGGATAATTATGGTGAAGCTACCTTTTTCGTTAAAGATTTGCTAGAGCTCTTGTACGAGGCGCAGCAAAAAATCGACTACTTGCTGGAAACAAAATCAGCAATTTCTAGTAAAGCGCAAGCAGCAGTAACAGAAAAAAACTTAAATCCCTTCACTCATGAAGTGTTTGACCTTTATTTGGATCATGGGTTGTACGGAACGGAATACAAATCACTGACCCGCAAAGATATTCGCCAGCATTTCCCAGAAAATGAATGGTCTCAGTACAAGCAAAGAAATGCAGAAAATGAGTTGGAGGCGCTGGGACTGATTGAAAAGGTTGGAGAAAAGCCGGCTAAATTTCAAATCTATTCAGAATTTTTAAAGGATCTTGCGGAAAGTATTTAGTAAAAATTCTAAAAAAGGGCGATTTTGCTGGAAGCTGTTGCGTACTTCAAGCTTAAAAGTTAAGAGACAAATTGGACGATTTTAAAGAAAATGGCAGGGATGAATAAATGACTCAGAAACAAAGCTTTGGTGAAGTAATTAAAGTGTTGCGAAAGGCAAAGAAATTGTCGCAAAAGGACTTGTGTGAAGGGATTTGTTCTCAGCCCATGCTTTCTTCAATTGAATCCGGCAAATATGTTCCTAATAGCAAACTGCTGATTCAATTGTGCCAAAAGCTGGAAGTCAGTATAGATACAATAATTTTGAACGATCACTATGAAATCAGTGAAGAAAAAGATTTCAGCAAGCAGGCAGAACAGCTTTGCAATAATCATCAGTATAAAGAACTGAAGGTGTTCTTGCGGCAGCCGGAGGTTGAAAATTCGATTCAAAGCAGCAGACAACTTCAGGCTTATTATTACTATTTGGGCTGCAGCAGCTTTCATCTTGATAAAGAGTTGCAAGAATGCAAACAGAATTTAAAGCTTTCCATCGCTGAGGCTGCAAGTTTTACCAAAGCGGACAGCTTAACTAGGCTTGGATTGGCTAGTTTAGCAATGGTAAATGCAAAACAGCTTCGCAAATCCTCCTGCAAAAAATATATTGAGCAAAGTTTGCAAGGAATATATGAGGTGTACTATGAGCCTAACTTGAACATCATTTTTTATCTAAATGGGTTGGCATTGTTTGAGCTGGAAGAATATGAGGAAGCCGCATTGATGATTGATGCCGGGATAGCATTTGTGGTGAAGCATGATTCACACTTTATGCTGGCGAATTTGTTTTATTTGCTTGCAGTGATCTCACAGAAAACAGAGGATCTTATGGGAAATAAGAGTGCAGCTGCTAAAAGTAGGCTATTTGAAGAGTTGTACCATGAATCGGTCTTCAAAAAAATATAAGCATGCTTATTTTTACTTCAATTTGAAATCCGGTATTCTAGGTTTATCAAATGAAGGAGGCGGTTTAAATCAATAAGCCACTATTTATCAACGTTAAAACGATTAAAGTAACAACAGGAACGGTAACTGAATTTTTACTCAATTTCCAAAATATTTTACAATGGGATACGGACATTCAGGTGATCGAGCCAACAGGCGAGGGATTTCATGTAACAAGGATAGGTCAGGCATTGAATGCTAGCGAAGACATCACTGTAATTGAGAAAAATGGGAAAATAATTTATCGTAGTTCAGGCGGCAGATTGGCTTACGAAGTAGTATTCACGGTGGAAAAAGAAACAGCGGATAGTACAAAAATTTCGCAGGAGCTGTACCTCTCGGAAAGTGCTGAGGTACATTTACCCATTAAACTGTTGAGCCCTATCACGAAGCATGCTTTTTCAGTCAAGCTAGACAAGTTAGCTGCAGCAATTGAGAACGCTCAAAACTAATGAAAGAGAGTCCAACGTTCTGGAAGGCAGCTACGAAATTTAACTGATCAGCAATAACAGCCTCCCATCTCGGGGGCTTTTTTTGCAATACAAAAAACACCCGGTAAAACCGCACCACCTCAAGAAGAACGTTTGCGAAAAGTCCTTCTTGGGGAATTAGTGATCGAGTCGGCCTTCTAATAATGTATAACATTCTCGCTATTTTTTATCTTTGCAATGATTTCTGCTCCTTCAGGGGAGTTTAAGAAAGCAAATGTGCTGGCGGGAACCAGTTTTTCGACCGCATTTAACTCACCTAATTGGATCATTTCCCTAATCTTGGAAGCACTGATCCTATCTTCATCAACGGCAAAACGTGGCAGCTCATGATAGGTGATTCCCGATTCCGGCAATCTGTCCTTCATTACCTTATTGTAAATATTTGTCACGGTACTGAAGGGTTCTTCCCCCACAAAACGGCTGGTAATTGCCAGTTCTTTGGCTATTTTAGTGAATAGTTCGATATCCAATAATGCCTGCGTCTCGATCACCGTTTGGTCATCTTTTAAAAAATAGCTAGGAAAGGTGGAGGTGCTGATCATATAAGGACCCGTTTCGTGATAAATAATGTTGTTGAAATCAGCGGTTCCTGCTTGAATCAATTTTTTCCTGACTGAAAAGGGAAACAGGCTAGCATTTTCACTAACCATAAACAGGTGAAGGAGATCACTGCTTCGACTGGCTTCTTCAATCAAATGTCGATGCCCCAATGTAAATGGATTAGCATTCATTACTACACTTGCAACATTAGAGTAGGTAGTTGAACATCGCTCTAAATTGTTCAAATATTTACGGAATCCATTGGGCCGATTCTCCATAAAGACTAACGTTTCACCGACTCTGGCAATTTCAAAAAAACCTAGGTCAGTAAAAAAGCGCACCGATTCAGTTTTTGTATAGACAAACAGGTGGGCATTTCCCCTAGCTTGCTGATAATCGATTAGATGAGTCACCAGCAAATTCATCAATCCTTCTCCTTGGTAAGCTTTGTCGATTGCCAGACAACGCAAGGTACTTTGAAAACAACTACCGGTGCCGACGAGTTTAGTGTTTGAATCATAAATTCCGCAGGTATAATCAAGATTTTTATCTCTGCGAATGCCTTCTTGCTTAAGCAAGTAGTTGACCTCTTCTTGAGCAATTTGGTCAGAAACATAAATGGTACTAACTGAATATTCGGTCATGATTCCCTCCTTGAGACTTAGGATGAGTAGGTGCGAAGTAACTCTATGAACGCTTTTATCTGGGGTAATTCCAGTACAATATCTGAAAACATTAAATAAGTCGGGCGAACAAAGGGTTCACCGTCAGCAAATTTAAGCGGGACAATATCTCCTTCGAAGTCTTTCAAGCAAATTTCCGGCACAATCGCCCAACCACCATCCAGCTTAACCATCTCGACACAGGTGGTGATGTTATCGACATAAAGTCCGTTGTTTTGATCGGAGTAGCCATTTTCGTGCATCCATTGCAGCAATTCTCTTTCAAAGGCTAGATCGGTTTTTCTTCCTATATAAGGTAGCTCACTAAATGATTTTTCATGATTATTCTTACTCTTGATGGCACAAATGTTTTCTCTATCCAGCAGAATTTTTTCACCTTTCCAAGGATAATCGCCTCTAACCACCGCAATATCAATCGTTCCTTCCAGCAATTGGTTATACAACTTCCGGCTATGGTCAGTTATGACATGCATGCTCACATGGGGAAATTGTCTTCGGTATTCTGACAAGACTTCTGGCAATTTAAACAAAGAATAATTTAATGAGATTCCCGCTTGCAAATAACCAGATACAATATTTTTTGATAAATCAAGCCGTTGCCTCATTGTCTGTAGTTCGTTAGAAACTTTGCGAATACTCGTTAAGACTTCTTCGCCTTCTGAAGTAAAGTACACACCTTTTCGTGAGCGAATGAGCAGTTTTACCTGTAGTTCATTTTCAATTGCGCTTATTCGTTTGGAAAGTGAAGATTGAGAAACATACAATAGTTTGGCTGCATGGGTAATATTTCTTGTCTGATCTAGTGCCAGTAAGACTTCAAAATCTCGCTCATCCATAGAAGAACCACTCCTTTCTCAGTTTGGTTAATAATTCTGTATACGAATGAAAAGGACTGTTATCAATTCCTTTTAGATATAGTTTCTATAGGACAAATTTACGACTCTCTTTGCCTTGATTATACATGAATACTGGGAAAATTGGGGCGATCTATCGATTCGTTTTAGGAATGTCTGAGCAGGAAAAATGGGACTTTTACACTTTAGCTGGAATGATGTTTACTTAGGAGTGTAAAGAAGAGGAAGGAATGAAAATAGATGAGAATTGAAAAAAATGCGATTGCCGGAACCTTAGAGTCTAGCGATGTGCAAGTTACAATTGAACCTTCAACGAACGGGATAGAACTAACGATCCAAAGTAGTGTAATGAATCAATACGGCCGGCAAATAAAAAAAGTAGTCTTGGATACGTTAACGAAGCTCGAGGTTGAAGATGCAGCGGTAATTGTCATTGATAAAGGCGCTTTAGAATGCACCCTGAAAGCTAGAGTAGAATGTGCGGTATTTCGTAGTTTAGATGCGTCGCATAAAAACGTTTCTTGGGAGGTATTGTAAATGGTACAAAGACCAACACCGCAAAAATTTCGTTTGCGCAGAACCATGATGTTTATGAATGCTCAGAAACCTGGATTAATCAAAGATGCCTATATTTATGGAAGCGACAGCATTATTTTAGATTTGGAAGATGCCGTGGCAGAAAACCAGAAAGATGCTGCCCGTTTTTCGTTATTTCAAGCACTAAAAAATATCGACTATGGCAAGACAGAAGTACTCGTAAGAATCAATGGTCTGGATACTCCTCATTGGCAAGAAGATATTCGCTGTGTGGTAGCTGGCGGGACAGATGGCATTCGGATAGCTAAATGTGAACGTGCTGCCGATGTAAAACTCGTTGAAGAGCATGTGGAAAAAGCCGAAAAAGAATTTGGTGTGGAAGTGGGGCGCACGTTGTTGATGGCAGCTCTGGAAAGCCCGCTGGGAATCATGAATGCCTATGAAATCGTTACCGCTTCGCAAAGAATGTTTGGCTGTGCGATTTCTGGCGGTGATTTCCGCAAAAGCATGCATGTTCAAATTGAAAAAGACGGCATTGAGATGCTGACGGCTCGCGGTCAAATGTTATTAGCCGCTCGAGCGGCAGGTGTTCAATGTTTCGATACGATGTTTCCTAATATTGATGATATGGAGACCTTCAAAGCCGAAGTTATTCAAAATAGAAGGATGGGATTTGATGGAAAAAGTATCGTGAATCCTAAGCAGATTCAATTTGTCCATGACACATTTGCTCCGACGGCTAAAGAAATTGCTTATGCTGAAAAATTAATCCGATCTTTTAATGAACAAGCCGATTCAGGCGTAGGTGTTTATACCGTTGACGGAAAAATGGTGGATATTCCATTCTTTGAAGACGCACGACGCGTACTGAATTTAGCTAAAGCAACCGGCGTATATCACGGGGATCTATAAGAGGGGGAATAAATAATGAAAAATGCTGTCAATCGAGAAATTCCAGCTGAACTGCTGAAAAATGGCAAAGAGGTTTATCAAGGGAAATATTACATGGACGGAAAATATGTCAAAAAGGATTCGCCCAAAAGCAAGCGCTATGTAAAGCCGCAGGAAACAAAACTTTGCCAGAGTATTCGTGAAGCTTGTGAGCAATGTGGAGCACACGATGGTATGACGTTTTCCTTTCATACCGAATTTCGTGATGGGGATTATGTTGCAAGTATGGTTGCCAAAGTATTAGTTGAAGAAATGGGACTAAAAGATATTACCGTGGCAGCCACCTCCTTAGGGAATGCCCAAGAAGTCATCGCCACTTACATTGAAGAAGGAAAAATAATTGGGGTTCAAACCTCTGGTGTCCGTGGGAAGGTTGGAGAAGTGATCTCTGCCGGAAAATTAGCAAGCCCAGCAATCATTCGTAGCCATGGTGGGAGGCCACGAGCTGTAGAAGCAGGTGAGGTCCACATTGATATTGCCTTTCTTGCAGCCGCAACTTCAGATATTTTTGGCAATGCTAAAGGGGTTAATGGAAAGAATAACTGTGGGTCAATGGGTTTTGCTATACATGACGCCCATTTTGCCGATCATACGGTGGTTATTACCGATACGATCGTTGATTTTCCTAACCTGCCATCCTCTATTTCGGCGATAGATGTAGATTGCGTATGTGTGGTTGATAACATAGGCGATGCGGCAAAAATTTCGACAAAAGAAGCCAGAATGACTGACAATCCCAGAGAGTTGATGATGGCTGAAAATGTAGCCAAAGTTATTGCAGCTACACCTTTCTTCAAGGATGGGTTTTCGTTCCAAACTGGAGTTGGCGGTCCATCATTAGCAGTGAATCGTTTCTTGGAGAAATACATGGTCGATCGAAAGATTCGTATGAGCTTTGCGCTAGGTGGAACAAGTAGTGCGATTTGCGAGCTTCAAGACAAAGGATTGGTTGACCATATTTTAGACACACAAGATTTTGATCAAGGAGCGGCTAACCATATTTTTACGCATCCGAATCATCACGAAATCGATTTGAGCGAATATGCAAATCCAGCAAACAAGGGTGCCTATGTAAATAATTTGGACTTTGTTGTTCTTTCGGCGTTGGAAGTTGATACGAAGTTTAATGTAAATGTCATTACAGGTTCTGATGGGGTTTTACGCGGCGCTCCTGGCGGACATCCCGACACGGCAGCTGGTAGTAAATGTTGTATCATTGTTACCCCTTTAACTCGTGGTCGAATGGCAACGGTGTGTGAAGAAGTCGTAACAGTCGCAACCCCCGGTGACTGTGTGGATGTTCTAGTAACTGATTATGGTATTGCTGTCAATCCGTCAAGAAACGATTTGATCAAAAATCTTGATGAAGCAAAAATCCCGCATGTAACAATCGAAGAGCTAAAGGAAAAAGCTTACGAACTTGTGGGGATACCGGATAAACTTGAATGGGAAGACAAAGTGATTGCGGTGATTGAAGCAAGAGATGGCACTATTTTAGATGTTGTAAAACAAGTGAAGCCCTTTAGTCTGTAATAGAAGAGCGTCTTAGCATTGATGCTAGGATGCTCTTCTTTCAACTGTTTATTACGAAAATTTGAAAAGACTCTGAGATACTATTATATCTAAAGTTATTAAAGGATATTATATAGCTTATTCGAAAAAGAGTAGCGTGATGAACGCTTTTAGTCTCGCTAAGGAAGTACTGTTTTGGACACTTATGATCACAGTCTTTAAATTTTCACTAAAGATCTAAGGAGCTATTTTAGAAGATGTTTCATCAGACACTGTATCTTTTTTAATTACTTTTGCTAGAATCAGAGAAGTGACAACACATCCTGCGGCCATTACAATTGCGTAGATAAACATCATGTTAAAACCAGTTTTACCAGTGTTATTGTCTAACCAGCCGCCGATCATAGTGTACATGAAAATATCTGGCATATAGCCTAAACAAGAAACTATTCCTGAAACTCGGCCAGTTCTTGAAACTGGAATCCCGGCATCATCAATAATCGCAAAGTATTGGCTGCGGATGATATAGATGAAGAACATACCAGCAACAAAGTTTGCTAGAACAATTGAAAGCAAAGCAGTATTTTCTGGCAAAACTAAGAACAAGCCGTAAGAAGCAGCTGTTAATACGGCACCGCCAATGATTACCTTCAAGCGTGAACCAATTTTATCGGCAATCAGTCCACCGATAATCCCACCAAAGGCTTGAATAATATAACGAGCACCACCAAGGTTTGCTCCGCCTGCAACTGATAGTCCGTAGACATTGATGGCTAATGTGTTGATGTAGCCGAAAATGCCATATAGGCTGTAGCCGAAAAATACAATGGCAACTAACAGCCATACTCGAGGAAGGGCTAACTGCTGAAATGTTCCAATAATTACTTCCTTCAAGGATTCAGCATCTTCTGCTTCTTCGGTATCTTCAATAATAAACCAGTGAAGTATTCCAAGAATAATAACAACAATCGCACAAGTTCGAATTGCCCATGCCGTACCAAGAATTTCATCAGCGAAGCGCCCATAAACCGCGGACATTCCAAATACCAGCAAGGCATTTAATATTCCCCGCAAACCTTCTTGCAGTCCGAACAAACGACCTTGCTCAGAAGAATCCCCCAGCATACGAGTGGCTTTGATCATGGCAGACCAGAAAGTAATGATGGTGGAAACACCCATCAAGACGAAAATCAAACGAGCAGTGTTAAAGGATGGGAAGGTGGAAAACCAAATCCCCAGCACACCTGTTGCTAGGAAAGAAACGGTCAGAAGCTTTCTAGCAGAGAACTTATCGGCAACAATCCCACCAATGAAATAGGAGAAACTAGCCATCGTTGCGTACCCTGAGGAAAGCATCCCCATTTGGGCGTTTGTCAGATTCATTGCTTTTTGAATCGGAACATAAAAGGTCTCTCGAATATAAGGTAATTGAAAAATAATTCCGGCGCCGGCAGCTAAAAGCAATAGTGTGCCATACTTTTTGATAAATGCTTTATTCATAGATAAAGTTACCCCCAGTAATTTTTTTTACGTTGCGTTCAGTGCCGCTTAACACCGAAACAATCATATTAGGGCTCTATCTCTCTAGTAACAGGTTTAGTGTAAAGGCTTTCCGTTGAAGTGTCAATGCTTTTATTGTAATAGAACATTCAGAAAATTTTAATCTTAAAGCGGCGATATCGATAAAAAAACCGTAGTTATTGGAAATTATAGCATAAAATTTCCGTTTTTAAGATTACTTAAAATAAGACAAAAAAGTTAGGAAAACAAAAAAGGGTTGATCCTCAGCAAGGATCAACCTCCGTTTATTTACTTAATTCGCGAATCACTTCTTCGATAAACATAATGAGAACGGTCCGGGTTTTCTCGTGGGAGTCAAGATGTTCATCTTGGTGTGATTTGGTTAAGTAAATGATATTGCCTTGTTCCAAATTCAAATGGGTGTTCAATTCTTCCATAATCAGAACAGCTTTAGCTTGCCGCTTTTTAGCCTCTTCGAAAAGGGAATCAAATTGCGCAAACTTTCCGGCTACCGAAAAAATCAATAGTAATGTGTTTTCTGTTAATAATCCTGGGATCATGGAGTCTTGTGTTGCTCGGATGACATTTTTATCTACTGTGTAGGTTAACTTGTAGTCAAAATATTCCATGCAAATACTAGTTGGACCATAGCCAAACAAGATTACCTTGTCGTATTTTTTGATCAAATCAGCCACATAGCTCACCGATGCGTTATCGAAATTTTCCATAAACTCCTGAATCCGAGCAAACTCGCTGCTCAGCTTCTTACGCTTCACCAGTTCTTTTCCCGTCAAAAACCGAAAGTATTCCTTATAACCGGAAAAACCGATCTTTTTAACAAACTTGGAAATCTTCGAAGGGGAGACTCCAGTCGCTTCAGCTGCTTCGGTTATTGTCATGTTGGGCTGATTCTGACTTAATTCGCTTAACGTTTGATGAATTTGGACCTCCAGCTCATTTAACCGCTCTAATTGCAACCGCATTTTCTTCACCGCCTAATCTAAATGATGAACTTAGCATAGCATAAAACTAACTGTACACGCAATTAATGATGGAAAATTTTCCTTCAGACCTCATATAAAGCTGCATTCTAATGAAAATATAAGCAAATTTTAATGTAAAAGCGGATTCAGCTCTTTATACTTGGAAATAGGAAAAGCGCTTGACGAATAAATCATGAATGGAGCTAGTTGAATGAATTCCGATACATTAGTAAAAGAGGCTATTGTTGCCGATGTGAAGAAAATTGTTTCCGAAGATCAAGTCGTTACAGATTATGAGGTATTGTATGATGCTTCATCTGACCGTTATCGTAAATATGCAAAGGCTAAACGGGTGTTAGACAATCCCGTGCCAACTGCAGTAGTTTACCCTAAAAACACAGAAGAAGTTAAAGATCTATTAATGTATGCAAATGAGAACGGTATTAACGTGATTCCGAGAAGCGGCAAGACTGCGACAGAAGGCGGCTTGGAAAACTGGAAAGACTTGGCTTTAGTGATTGACGGCTCTAAGATGAACAAAATCATCAAAATCGATCCTTACAACATGCAGGCAACTGTTGAAGCAGGCGTAAGATTGCAGGACTTAGAAGATGAGTTGCGAAAAATCGGCTATACCACCGGTCATTCACCTCAATCAAAACCAGTTGCGCAATACGGTGGACTAGTATCTACGCGTTCAATTGGCCAGTTCTCGACGCTTTACGGTGGAATTGAAGACATGGTTGTAGGCCTAGAATGTGTCTTTCCAAATGGACATATTTCTCGCATCAAAAATGTTTCTCGTCGTGCCGGCGGACCAGACATCCGTCACATCGTCATTGGTAATGAAGGAACCTTATGCTATATCACTGAAGTAACAGTGAAAATTTTCAAATACTATCCAGATAACAATAAATTCTTCGGTTACTTAGTAAATGATGTGGAAACCGGCGTGAAAGTATTACGTGAAGTAATCACTAACGGTTACCGTCCATCAGTTGCTCGGACTTATTCACCAGAAGATGCTCGCCAGCATTTCTACCATTTCTATGAAGACAAATGTGTCTTGATCTTTATGGCAGAAGGTCCGGAAGGCATCGTGGAAGCAACCGGCAAAGGGATTGAAGAAGCCGTTGAAAAATTCAAAGACGGTGTCTATAAAGAAGTCGATAGTCAATTAATCGCCAACTGGTTCAACCAATTAAACTGGACCCAGCAAACGATTGACGACGAAGTGCAAGGTATGATCGACAATGACAAGCACGATGGCTACACCACTGAAGTTTCAGCAGATTGGGAAACTATCACGAAAATCTACAACAACGTAATCGACCGGATTCGTAATGAATATCCGCGGGCCAACGATTTGACCATGCTTGGCGGCCATTCATCTCACAGCTACATTAACGGAACCAACATGTACTTCGTTTACAACTACGAAATCAATTGTGAGCCTGAAGATGAAATGCGCATCTATCACCATCCAATTCAAGCCATCATTGTGGAAGAAACTTTGAAGCTAGGTGGCTCCATGTGTCACCATCATGGTATTGGTAAATACCGCAACGAGTGGACCAAACAAGAGCATCAATCAGCTTACTATATGCTGGAAACTTTAAAAGAAGCCTTCGATCCAAAAGGCATCATGAACTACGGCAACATCTATCCAGTACAAGAAGGCTACAAATATCAAAAATAGTTTATCTTTCCTGCGAGGGCGACTGCTCGCCCTCCAGTGAATTTCTTTAAAGATTAGGATGATCGTTATGAAAATCATTTGTCTCATTAAATATGTTCCCGACACCGATCAGTTTGAATACAATTATGAAACCGATCGGATTAACCGAGAAAAATCTCGGTTGATCTTGAATCCTGATGATAAGCAGGCCGTCGCTTGGGCTTTGCAGCAAAAAAAACAGGATGCAGCCGTTTCAGTAAGAATTGTCACGATGGGTCCCATGAAGCTGGAAAAAGAGCTGAAGGATTTGATTCGTTTAGGGGCTGATCAAGTGGTCTTGATTAGTGACCGTCAGTTTGCCGGCAGTGATTCGCTGGCAACCAGTTTGATTCTGACCAGCTATTTACGCTCACAGGAATATGACTTGATTTTAACTGGCACTCATACCTTAGATGGTGGGACGGGACATATTGGCCCGCAGGTAGCTGAATTATTGGACTTGAATCAATTTTCAAATGTAGGAAAAATTGAAGAGGCTGCTAAAAATTATACTGTTGTGGAAACGCTCCAGGATAATCGGATTTTCCGCTTAAAAATCCAAAATCCTTGCGTATTAAGTTTGATCCATCAAATGAACTTGCGCTTAGGTTTCGTTAGATATGAAAATATCGACAAAAACGTCGATGCTCAATTCTCTCTAGTAACAAACGAAACCCTAAAGCTTTCAGCCGATGTGATTGGCCGCAAAGGCTCGCCCACTAAGGTGTTAAGAAATGTGGTAGCCAAACAAACCCGAGTGATGAATCAAGTCGTTCAGGTGGATGATCAAGGAATTGAAACGGTCGTGGCTTATTTGAAAGAAAAGGGGTACTTGTAATGTTTAAAGCACTCATTTTAGTCGACAATGATTTCACCGATTACTCCATCGATTTGAGCGATGCAGCCCAGCGCCTAGCTGGAGAAGAAAATCTTCAACTGTATGGATTGGGCATTAATTTAGAAAATCAACAGATCAAAGGCTTCGACACACTCATTTGTGTGGAGGAGCCGGCGATTCAAGCAAAGGATAGTCGAGTCATTACCGATATTGTCCAACAAGTTCATCAAAAATACGACTTTGACAGTATCTTTATACTGGCTACTGATTTTGGGCGGATGGTGGCGCCGAGACTGGCGATGCGCCTGAAGGCTGGATTAGTGGCGGACATTACCGCCATTGAAGTAGACCAGAAAGGCCGCAAGCTGATTCGACCGGCATTTTCCGGTAATATGCTGGCAAGCATTGTTTGCGACACAAAGCCAATCATGGCTAGTGTTCATCCTAATGTTTTTCAGGCCGAAAAGGTGACGAAGCAACCAGAAATTGTTGATTTCCAAATTACCGAAATGAAACCGTCAACAATCGAAGTATTAACCGTTACAGAAAACGAGAAGCAGCAAGACATTCGCGAAGCTGAGGTATTAGTTTCAGCAGGTGCTGGGTTCAACGAAGACCTGGATCAGTTGACAGACTTAGCCCACAAATTGAAGGGGACGGTGTCAGCTTCAAAACCAGTTGTGGAACAAAGCAGAGCACCGCGAGAAATTCAAGTCGGCCAATCCGGCAAGACCGTAAGCCCTAGCCTCTATTTAGCGTTAGGTATTTACGGCTCCATGCAGCATATTGAAGGACTCAAGAATGTAAAAGATTTAATTTCAGTTAACATCGACCAAGGAGCACCATTAAATTATTTAGCCAACATTATCGTAGTAGGCGATGCGGTTGAATTTGTCGCTAAGTTAAAACAGTGGCTAAATTGTTAAAAGCAGGACAAAAAAATGGAAAATTGGGGTGACAAAGTTCACTTCAAAATACAAAGAAGAGAAGGTAAAAGAATGGAAATCAAAGACTTTAAGATGGATATGTTTGCAATCAAAGGGAAAAATGCAATTGTTACTGGGGGAAATACTGGACTAGGCCAAGCCTTTTCATTAGCTTTAGCTGAAGCTGGCGCCAACATCTTCATGCCGTCTATTATGCCAGATGATGAAGCATTCAATCAAACGCTGCAGGAGCGGGGAGCAAAAACGGTTTACATGCACGCTGACATTACAAAGGATGGTGTTCCTCAAGAAATCATCGAAAAATGTGTGGCCGAATTAGGTTCAGTAGATATCTTAGTCAACTGTGCCGGCATTTGTCCTTGTGACGATGTACTAAGCTATGGCCGCGACAAATGGGACCCAACGATTAATATCAACTTAACGGCTGCTTTTGATATGAGTCATGAAGCAGCTAAAGTAATGATCCCGCAAAAGAGCGGAAAAATCATCAACATCTGTTCTTTATTCTCTTTCTTAGGCGGACAATGGGCACCAGCTTATGCAGCTTCTAAGCATGGTTTAGCTGGGTTAACTAAAGCTTACTGTGATGAATTGGCACAATACAATATCCAAGTAAACGGCATTGCACCAGGATACTTCCAAACACCGGTAGCAAAAGCATCAATTGAAGATCCAGAACGCAACAAATGGATTGTGGATCATACACCAGAAGGACGTTGGGGCGATGTAGCTGATTTGATGGGAGCTACTGTTTTCCTGGCTTCGCAAGCATCTCACTTTGTAAACGGTCATATTTTAGCCGTTGATGGTGGATTCTTAGTACGTTAATAGATAAATAAAGGCTGGCAGAGGAAAGCTTTTTTCAGCCGATAAACGAAAAATTTAATCAGTGAAGGAGAACTTCATGGAAAAGAAATATATCGTCGGCATTGATGGCGGCAGTCAAAGTACCAAAATTGTCATCTTTGATTTAGAAGGCAACATCGTTGGGGAAGGCAAAGAGAATTTACGTCCGATGCATTTGGCTGAAGGTGTGGTAGTCGAACATCCAGGAGATGACTTATGGGATTCCCTATGTGTGGCCGCTAAAAAAGCGATGGATCAGTTTGGTGTTAGAAAAGAAAACATTGTCGGGATCGGTTTGGGCTCTATTCGTTGCTGTCGCGTATTAATGAAAAAAGACGGCTCATTGGCTCAGCCTATTATCAGCTGGATGGACAAACGGACAGCCACTCCTTTCGAACACGACAATCCTGAAGTCCAATATGTGACTTCCACTAATGGGTATTTGACGCATCGTTTGACCGGCGAATTCAAGGACAATATCGGTAATCACTTCGGCCAATGGCCAGTGGACTATGAAACGTGGGACTGGTCCACCGATGAAGACGTGCTGAAAAGCTACAATTTGCCTAGAGAAATGCTGCTGGATCCAGTTAAACCTGGAGATGTTTTAGGCTATATTACTAAAGAAGCCAGTGAAAAAACCGGCTTTCCTGAAGGTCTGCCGTTAATTGCCACAACTAGTGATAAAGCGGTAGAAGGCTTAGGGGCCGGACTGATTCGTGATACTACCGCATTCGTTTCATTGGGAACTTACATCAGCAGTATGGTAACTGGTACGGCTATGCCAGAAGATGCAACAAGTTATTGGGGCATCATGTCCTCAATTCCTGGAAAATATGCTTATGAAGGCTACGGTATCCGCCGCGGCATGTGGACCGTTTCTTGGTTTAAAGATCTTTTAGGCGAAAAAATTACGATTCGCTCGAATTATCAAGGCATCTCAGAGGAAGAGTACTTAAATGACCAGGCGCAGCATGTCCCAGCCGGCAGTGATGGCCTGATGACAGTCTTGGATTGGCTGGCAAACCCTTGGGAACCCTACAAACGTGGTGTGATGATTGGTTTCAATGCCCATCATGATTACCGGTATATGTACCGTTCGATTTTAGAAGGTATTGCCTATACTATGAAAAACAATGTCACCAACATGACGGAAGAGCTAGGCAAAACCATCGATGAAGTCATCGTGACAGGCGGCGGATCCAATAGTGATTTGCTGATGCAGATTTTTGCCGATGTCTTCAATTTGCCAGTGAAACGCAATGTGGTAAACGGCAGTGCCAGTGTCGGTGCGGCAATTAATGTGGCAGTGGGCTTAGGTATTTATTCCACTTATGAAGAAGCGGTCGAAAAAATGGTCAAGGTGAAGGATATCTTTACACCGATTCCAGAAAATGTAGCGATTTATAAACGGTTAAACGAAGAAGTTTACCAAGGATTGACGATGCATACCGACAAAGTATTGGAAAAAACCTTTGCGATTTTGCATCCAGAACAATAGTAAATGACACCACGTGTAAAAGGACTAAATGCCCAAAAAGGGCTTTAGCCTTTTTCACGTTTACATAGACATGGGGAAGGTAGATTGATGATTGAATTTAAAACGGTAGAAAAAAGATACGGCGATGTCGCAGCAGCCGTAGAAAAATTAGATTTAACGATTGAGGACAATCAGTTTATTTGTGTGATCGGAACCAGCGGCAGTGGCAAGACAACCTTGTTACGGATGATTAATCGTATGGTGGAACCGACGAGCGGCTCGATCCAAATTAACGGAGAAGACACCGCTAGTTTAAATGAAGATGAATTGCGCCGCAAAATTGGTTATGTGATTCAAAATATCGGACTTTTCCCACATTTGAGCATTCGTGACAATATTATGATCGTTCCCAAATTATTAAAATGGTCGGATAGTCAACGTAAGGGCATTGCCGAACGGTTAATTGAAAAAGTCGAATTGCCTTTAGAGTTCCTAGATCGCAAGCCGAAAAATCTTTCCGGCGGACAGCAGCAGCGAATCGGTGTAATTCGCGCGTTGGCGGCGGATCAGGACATTATCTTGATGGATGAACCCTTTGGTGCCCTAGACCCGATTACTCGAGATGCCCTGCAGGAGATGATCAAACGCCTGCAGCAGGAAATGAACAAAACAGTAGTTTTTGTCACTCATGATATGGATGAAGCTCTTAAATTAGCAGATAAAATCATCATTATGGATCACGGGAAAGTTGTGCAGTATGACACCCCGGAAGCCATTGTAAAACATCCTGCTAATGCTTTCGTAGAAGAATTACTAGGCAAACGCCAGAAACAGACCTATTTCGAGAACGAACTGATAGTTTCTGATTTGATGCATACGCAAGCGGAGGCAATTTCATTAAGCAAGTCGATCATTGAGGCCATCAGTCAAATGACTCAGAAGAAAGTTGATACCTTGCTGGTAGTGGATGACCAGCGGCATTTAAAAGGGTTCATTGATATTAAAGATATTGATCGCAAAATCAATAAAGCCACCAATATTTACGAGATTATGCGCACAGAAACCTCCAGCGTAAACCAAAATGAGAAGCTGGCGGACGTAGTGGACCCGTTGTTTAATATGGAATTAAAATATTTGCCGGTTGTGGATGACGAAAATCACTTGGTGGGAATCTTGACCCGATCTTCCTTGGTGTCTTTGATTTACGACCAGTTGAAGTAGGTGAGAAGAATGGAAAATTTTTGGAATCAATACGGTGCTGAGATTTTGTTAAAGTTATGGGAACATTTTTATATTTCATTTAGTGCGTTGTTTTTAGGCATTATTGTGGCGGTACCATTAGGGGCAGTGTTAACTAGGTTAAAAAAAGGATCAGAAACGATCATTAATGTAGTCGGCTTCTTTCAAACCATTCCTTCATTGGCATTATTGTCGATTATGGTACCCTTTTTAGGAATCGGCAAACTGCCGGCGATTGTCGCTCTGTTTCTATATTCACTTTTGCCAATTCTGCGGAATACGTATGTAGGTATTCAGTCGGTGGATGCCACGTATCTGGACGCAGCTAAAGGGATGGGGATGTCCAAATGGCAGCGGCTAGTACAAGTTGAGCTGCCACTGGCTTCCAGCGTAATCATTTCGGGAATTAAGGTATCCGCGGTTTATGTTATTTCCTGGACGACCTTGGCTTCTTATATTGGAGCTGGTGGTTTAGGCGATTTCATTTTTAATGGACTAACCTTGTATCGAATTGATTTGATCATGATGGGGACCATTCCAATTACTATATTGGCGTTAGTAACTGATGCTTTACTGAAGCTTTTCGAAGTGAAGCTGTCAGTGGATCGAGGGTGAGCAGATGAAAAAGAAAATAGTCGTTTTACTAACCTTTGTTTGTCTGTTTGTGGTTTTTGTTGTGTCCAATTTTTCTGATAAGGATGATACCCTCACTGTTTCTGGTGGGGTTACTTCGGAATCCCAAATTTTAGGCAATATTGTCGTGGAGCTGTTGAACCACTATACGGACAATGAGATTGTTTATTTTAATAATTTAGGTTCAGCCAACCTGATGCATGCAGCAATGGAAAGAGGAGACCTGGATATTGCTCCTACTCGTTATACTGGAACTGATTTAGTGGGTACCTTACATTTGCCAATTGAAAAAGATCCGGACAAGGCGCTAGAAATTGTGCAGGACGCTTTTCGAGAGCGCTACGACTTCGAATGGTTTCCTAGCTATGGTTTTTCCAATCAATTTACTTTTATGGTTACTCAAGAAACCGCTGAAAAATATCAGCTGAAGAAAGTCAGCGATCTACAGCAGCATGCCAGCCAACTTAGTTTAGGTACTGACCAAACATGGTATAAACGAGAAGGCGATGGTTATCAAGCCTTCACCAAAGAATATAGTACAAATTTTCAACGGGTTTATCCAATGCAGATTGGATTGTTGTACGATGCATTAGCAGCTAATGAGTTGGATGTCATATTAGGTTATTCCACTGATGGCCGCGTCGGCAGCTATGATCTGGTGATGTTGGAGGATGACCGCAAATTCTTCCCACCCTACACCTGCAGCTTAGTTGTTTCTGAGAAAACGTTGGATAAAAATCCTGAACTTGAGGAGATTTTGGCTAAATTAGAAGACACCATCGATACTGAATTGATGCAGCAGATGAACGATGCCTCCGACAGTCAATTGTTAGAGCCGGCTTTAATTGCTCGTCAATTTCTAGAATCAAACAATTATTTTGAGGAGGAAAGCCCATGATGCAAGATCTGCTGAACTATTTGAGTGACAATTCTTCTTATATTATTACTCAGTTTTTCAATCATATTTATATCTCAATTGTCGGGGTAGTTCTGACTTTTTTAATCGGCTTTCCCATCGGTGTCTTTCTATCCGACAATAAGAAGGCAGCTTCTTGGGTGATCGGTTTTATCAACGTTGTTCAGACTATTCCGTCAATTGGGATGCTGACGATCTTGTTGATCATTATGGGTCTAGGAAAAAATACTGTAATCGCGACAGTGGTTCTTTACTCGCTGCTGCCGATCGTCAATAATACTTATGTTGGTTTAAATAATGTCGATCCTGTCTATATTGACAGTGCTCGAGGTGTTGGTATGAGCCGCTTTCAAGTACTTTATCTGATCAAAATTCCGTTGGCTCTGCCAGTAATTTTAGCTGGCATTCGCAATGCTTTGGTTATTTCTGTAGGGATTACCACGATCGGATCCTTTGTGGGTGCTGGAGGATTAGGCGACATTATTCTACGAGGAATTAACATAACAGGTGGAGAACCAATCATCTTTGTTGGGGCAATTTTATGTGCGGTTATTGCTTTGGGAATGGATAGGTTGTTCAACTGGCTAATAAAGTGAATTGTTTTACAGTATGAGTAATTAGCCACGACGATAGGAAAGTGAATCGTCTCAATACTTTTTGGACTACTCGTCGTAAATAGATGGGTAGTTTTTTGACTATAAAGGAGAAATAAAAGCAAGAGGTGCTAGAAATTCTGCTACGTCAGTCTTTCTATTGGTGGTGAGACGTATCCGAGTATTACAAGAATGATCTTAGTATCATATTAAGAATCAGTGATGTAACATAACCAGTTGAACAAGACAAAGAAGACCTGAGGTTAAGTTCACCTCAGGTTTTCTTATTGGGAAAGCAAAAACTAAAGTAGATAGAATGGGAACAATCGAATCGATAAGTTACTTAAAAAGGAACTGTTAATTGTGCTGGAGAAACAGTTGGAGGGAAATGGACAAGAGCTCAGGGTAAGTGATGTACATAAGCAAAGATAGCCAAAGATATTTGGTGAGTTTTGAAAAGTTTTAAAAGGGGGTTAATTAGTAACTATAAAGGAAGAAATTTTTTTCGGATTAGTAAATGTATCTAACTGAAGGCTTTTTTTAAAATAAAATATGCGTCCATCACAATCAGAAAGATCATAAAACCAATAGTAGCGTTATCCACCTGAACAATGTTGAGGGAATTTTTGCGATTTTCTTGTTGCTTTGAAGCAAACTCCAAGGTTTATACTACAACATGATAAGTTAGGAGGAAAAGTGATGAACAAAAGAGAATTGGGTAAAAGCGGCTTGCGCGTATCGGAAATCGGATTAGGTGCAATGGGAATGAGCCTGCCTTATGGTGAACTTCCAGATAAACAAGAGATGATCAAGGTACTTCAAGAAGCTGTCGAATTAGGGGAACATTTCATCGATACGGCTGAGGTCTACGGTCCTTACACCAATGAAGAGTTAATCGCTGAAGCGCTAGCTCCCTATAAAGACGAATTGGTTATTTCAACTAAGGGCGGTATTAAGCTAGTTGATGGCAAACAGGTAATCGATGGTCGACCGGAAGTGTTAGAAAAATCAGTGGAAGGTTCGTTGAAACGCTTGAAGCTGGAAGCGTTGGATATATATTTCCTGCATCGGGTAGATCCGAATGTACCGATTGAAGAAGTCGCTTTGACGATGCAAAAATTAATTAATGCCGGTAAGATCAAACATTGGGGACTTTCCGAAGCTGGAATTCAAACCATTCGTAAAGCTCACGTGGTGGAACCGTTAACCGCCGTAGAAAGCGAATATTCTTTATGGACCCGCGAACCCGAAGAGGAATTATTGCCTACTTTAGAAGAGCTGAACATTGGGTTTATCCCCTTCAGTCCACTAGGCAAAGGCTTTTTAACTGGTAAAATTGATCTGGATACTGATTTTGGTGCTGGCGATGCTCGTAGTGCTCTGCCGCGTTTCCAAAAAGAAGCGCTGGAAGCCAACTTCAAATTAGTTGAACTAATTAAACAAGTGGCGGAAACGAAAAAAGCTACTCCAGCCCAAATTGCGTTAGCTTGGATTTTAGCGCAAAAACCTTGGATAGTACCAATTCCTGGAACAACCAAGATCAAACGGGTGAAGGAAAATATCGGGGCAGCTGAGATTCGATTTACTGCTGAAGAATTACAGAAACTAACACAAGCTGCTGATCAAATTCAAATTGTCGGTCATCGTTATACGCCAGAACTGGCAAAACGTGTTAGTTTATAGAGATTAACCAATAGGTGATAGAAGAGGTTGTGACGTTTTAGGTCACAACCTTTTTTGCGTTCTAATTCGTGCTTATTATCTGCAAAAAAATAAAAAAAACTCTTGCTATGAAGTGAACTCCAAAGTATATGATGGTTCTATACAAGAAGAGTTTGAGAGAAATGTGGAATGCAAAGGCAACAGATTATGAATTAAAAAAGGGAGGTACAAATGTGAAGAAAATACTTTTTTTATTACCAATGATTGCACTACTGGCTGGATGTTCTGGAGACAACGAAGCAACTAATAATACATCAATCAGTAATGGATCATTGACTGAAACTTCGGAAGTGAGAAATGAGGAGGGAGATGGTCGTAGCTTAGTTGCTTATTTCTCTTTACCGGTGGGTAGCGACACTGATGCAAATTCTGGTGCTAGCCTGCTAATTCAAGAGGACGGTAAGGGATTTGGTTTAACTGAACAGGTAGCTCAATGGATTTCAGAAGAACAAGAAGCTGATATTTTCCGTATTCAAACCGAAGAGGAGTTTCCTGACAATGTAGAGGATGTTATTTCTGAGGCAGACGAAGATCAAGCGGAATCCTATCGACCGGCTCTGGCGTCAACTATCAATAATTTAGATCAATATGATGTGATTTATTTAGGTTATCCTAATTGGTGGGGAGATTTACCAATGGCGATGTATAGTTTCTTGGAGGAAACAGATTTATCCGGCAAGACCATTATTCCTTTCAATACTCATGGTGGCAGTGGGTTGTCCGACACGGTGAGTACCATTGAAGAATTGCAACCGGGAGCAACAGTAGAATCTAACGCCCTTTCAATTTCCCGAGGACGGGTCGCTGATTCGCAAGCTGAGGTAGAAGAATGGTTAGCTGAGGTTACACCTAAGTAAACAAGAGGATGCTAAATAAAAATGTGAATTCAAAACTAAAGAATAAGATGACAAATATTGAATAGGAGGAAATAGTTATGAGTAAAAGTAAAGTAATCGTCATTACAGGCGCATCAAGTGGAATCGGGGAGGCAAGCGCTAAGCTTTTGGCACAAAGCGGTCACAAGATGGTGCTAGGTGCTCGTCGTAAGGACAAGCTGCAAAAAATTGTTGATGAGATTGAAATCGAAGGTGGCGAAGCAGTTCATCTGGCAACCGATGTAACTAAAAATCAGGAAGTGGAAAATTTAATCAGCTTAGCTGTTAAATCATTTGGTAGAGTGGATGTACTGATCAACAGTGCCGGTATTATGCCTCACTCACCGCTTAAGAACAAGAGAATTGAAGATTGGGATAATATGATTGATATCAACATTAAAGGAACCCTTTATGGGATTGGAGCAGCTTTGCCTTATATGACCGAACAAAAGGCAGGTCACATTATTAATATTTCGTCGGTGGCTGGACACTATGCCCATGCTGGCGGAGCCGTTTATTCCGCTACTAAATGGGCAGTTCGCGCCATCAGCGAATCCTTGCGGGAAGAGGTTGCCCAAGATGGATCAAATATTCGAGTAACGATTCTTTCACCAGGCGCAATCAACACCGAATTGTTGAATTCAGTAACGGATCCTAGCTTGAAGGAAAACTACGAGAAGTTCTATGACAATTTTGGTATCTCAGTTGACCGCGTTGCTGCAACAATTCAACAGGCAATTGATTTGCCCGAGGATGCGGCTTGGAACGAAGTCATTATTCGACCGACCAGACAGGTTCAATAGGACTGGTTTTGTAAATAACTGAATCGGATCATGTTTTTAGAAATAGCTAATTTTTAAGTAATCAGCTTATTTCTAGCTGAGTCCCTCTGAAGGAAGGAGCGATTTAGATTAAAAAGTGGACAATCGGTACTCTAGCTGTAATACTTGTTCTCATAGGGGTGGGGGTTCACTTTTTCTACGGATATGGAAACAAAGCATCCAACTCTTTAACAGCAATACCGAAGACGCCAAATAATGAAGAGTCTACCCCTGCTGCAGCAGATGATTTGCTGACGACTGACGATACGATTGGTCAAATGATTCATCATCCGGCCTTCGACGGTTTTGGCGAGTTACTCTTGCCGTGGGATAACCGTTCGGTAGATGAAGAACTGAGTCTTGAAAGGATCGACGAGCTAATGCCTTATCATAATCATGTTGATCCTGAAGTATCCGTTGCTGCGGTTAATCGTTTAATTAGCGACCAACAGGCGGGGAACACAATCTTTTATGATATTTACAGTGAAGAGGAAAAGGCTGACAATCCTGAAAAAGAAAATACCGGTTTATTTTTTTACAAAGGTGAACCAGGGCAACCATTTGCAATGATTGCGCCTTGCGGGGGTTTTTCTTACGTGGGTTCCTTACATGAGGGTTTTCCCTACGCCGATGAGATTAGCAAACAGGGCTACAATGCTTTTGTGTTGAAGTATGAAGTCGGAAATGAACGGGTAGCTACCGAAGATTTAGGGCGAGCGCTGGCCTTTATCACCACTAATGCCGAAGAACTGGAAGTAGCTACGACCGGTTATTCGTTATGGGGCAGCTCGGCAGGGGCACGAATGGTAGCCCGTATTGGATCAGACGGAGCAGCCAGCTATGGCGGAAATGGGGTTGGAAATCCCGCCGCAGTAATCACTGCGTATACTGGACATCAAGCGTATTCTGAAAATGATGCGCCGACATTCGCCGTAGTTAGTGAGGATGATCCCATTGCCAGTGCTGCCACGATGCGCAGGAGAATTCAAAATTTGACCGCAGCGAACGTTCCGGCTGAAATACTTACCTTTGAAAATGTCGGACACGGTTTTGGACTGGGAGTAGGAACGGAAGCGGAAGGCTGGTTAAATGAGGCGATTGCTTTTTGGAAAGAGCAGATGTAAGCAAGAGCTATTTAGGATTATTTCAATAGGATAAAAAAGACACGCTGCCTTCAAAACAATAAGGTAACGTGTCTTTTTTACACGATGAAAGCCCGCTTGTCGATAATACTAATTCATGTTGGTTCTTTCAACTGATTAGGAATAACAAACACCAGCAGTGTCAGGACAACCGCAAAAATCATAGCAGGTGGAAAAACTGTTACTGCCAAGAGTAAGCCAAGGATCTTAATGGCAATATCATAACTGGCCCAATGCCCCCGCTGGCTCATTCGTGCTATAAAAGTTGGATTGTGAGAATTAGGCTTAATTAAGGTACGATAAGTTACCATGTTGGAAAAGGTAACCATTAGCACGATAATCCCATAAAACCCTTGCGCAATACTGCTGGAAAAATCAGTAGCGACAATACTGGTAGAGTAAGGGAAAATAGAAGAAAAAAAGAGCATAATCAAGGTTGCCCAAACGGTTTTTCGTGAGATTGTTTCCACCAGATCCCATTCATTATGCAGGTTGACCCACATGGCACCTAGCCAGAAAAAAGAAATAGTATAGGCAAAATAATTCTCTCGCATTGCCCAAAAGCCGGCTAAAGATAAAGGCTTGGGGACCTCCAAGTCTAAAACTAAAATCGTCATAATGATCGCTAATACTGCATCGGTAAATGTTGCCAAACGTTCTTTACTCAACTTTTTCACTCCTTAGTAATCCTTGCCAGAATAGCACTTAGCGGACATGTGTGTAAAGAAATTGCATTGAGGGAGGTTTTATTCCTTGCTTTGGAGTTAGCTTCAAGGTGTAAGGTTAGGATAAATAAAAGAAAGAAGGAACTCAATCATGAAAATTTTATTATTAGGTGCCGCCGGTCAAGTTGCCGAAATGGTACGAGAAAATCTACTGGAAGAAACGAATGATGACTTGGTTTTATTTGCTAGAAATGGCAGTCAACGAATTAAGAATGTAAATACTGCTAGAGAAACAGTGGTAGACGGCGACTTTGAAGATACAACGGCGCTAGAAAAGGCCTTGGCAGATGTTGATGCGGTCTACTTAAACGACATGGGAAATACGAAAGGTGTGAAAACCATTGTCGCTGCTATGCAAAAAGCGGATGTTAAGAAATTTGTAGGGGCCTCTATTTTAGGTATTTACGATGAAGTTGCGGGTGCTTTTGGTGAATGGAACAACCGCATGTTAGGAGGAAGCTCTCGCTACCAAGCCCAAAAGGATTCCGCCCAAGCAGTGGAAGAATCAGGTCTAAATTACACATTATTGCGTCTTACTTGGTTGTACAATGAAGCCGGAAATGAAAATTATGCGTATACCGTCAAAGGTGAACCATTTGTCGGAGCTGAAGTTACTCGTCAAGCAGTCGCACGTTTAGTTGTAGACATTTTAACTTCAACTGATCCCAAATATATCGAGCAAAGCTTAGGTGTTTATGAACCTGGCACAGAAGACTACGCCAAACCAACGTTCTATTAAACGGGAGGACAAATTTTTATGAGAAGTCGACCAACAATTATGACTACTTTAGTTGTTGGGGCTTTCGTTTTGGCTGGTTGCCAAGGACAAGAATCTGGTAGCCGGTCGAAAGAAGGTTCTAATACAACGGCTCACACTAGTTCAGGAGAGTTAACTTTGTCGTCATCCAATGATTATGGACGGGGAGCAGAATCTGATGGCAATGACACCAATAATCAGGAGGCTCCTACCCGTATTTTAACCGAAAGTACAGATGCAATCATCATTTACTTTTCTCGTGGCGGAAACACTGAAAATGTTGCTCGCATGATCCATAATGCCAACGGTGCAGATATGTTGGAGCTGACAGTAGAAGATCCTTATCCGATTGATTACGAGGAAACGGTTAAACGAGCCGATCAGGAGCGAGATAGTCAAAATTATCCTGCATTAAGTACGGAGTTGCCAGACTTGTCACAATATGATCGGGTCTATCTAGGTCATCCAATTTGGTCCATGACTTTAGCCAATCCCATGTATCGCTTTTTAGAGGATCATGCCGATGCTATAAATGGAAAATCGATCTATCCGTTTTCTACGAATGCTGGTTATGGTAACGGCGATTCCGTGGATCTAATCAAAGATTATTTGCCTGATAGTACCGTCGATAATGGTCTAAGTATCCAAGATGAAGCGGTTTTGTCTGATCAAAATCGAATCATGGAGTGGGCGAACCAATAGCAGTGTGTCCCTTAGTTTCCATCCCGACCCTTTTGTCTCAACAATTAGGAGCGTAATCATGAAAAAATTAACCCAATTGACAGTTGGACTGCTGTGCTTAAGTTTTTTGCTCAGTGCTTGTAGCGAGAACGAATCAAACTCTTCTGAAGAGTTGCCTGCAACCAACAGTGAACAGACTACAGGAGGAAATAATATGGAACAGATCGGCTATACGGAAGCTGTTCCCAATAATTACTTAGCTCCGGCAGAAAATCAAGGAGAAGTTGTCCGGATCAATTATGACACTTATAATTATGCCGATGGTGGCGACAAAATGATTAACAAACCTGCCAACGTATATCTTCCTTACGGTTATGATGAAAACGACAATACTCAATACAATATCTTCTATTTTATGCACGGTTGGACTGGCAACGCTGACAGCTTTTTTTCAGCGGAAAATGGTGCAACTAAAAATATTTTGGATCATTTGATAGCAAATGGTGAGATGGTGCCGACAATTGTGGTAGCCGCTACATTTGATGAATTCAATGAAGGTGCTGATTTTTCTCGATCAGTGGAAGAATTGACGGTGTTTCATCAGGAGTTAGCCAACGAGTTGATTCCAGCTGTTGAGGGTCAGTTCCATACGTATGCCAAAAGCACAGATGCTGCTGGCCAGCAGGCTTCACGAGATCATCGAGCTTTTGGTGGTTTTTCTTTAGGTGCCGTAACTACTTGGTATACCTTTATCCATAACTTGGATGCTTTCCGGTATTATTTGCCGATGAGCGGTGACAGTTGGGTCATTCAGCAATATGGAGGTCGTAATCAGCCAATGGCAACTGCGGAATACTTGCAAAAGGTAGCAGAAGAATCACCTTATGGTTTGGATGGTTTTTATATTTATGCGGCAACTGGTACCCAAGATGCGGTGTTCGACCAAGTAGATGGCCAAATGCAGGCAATGCTGGAGCTGCCTGAGACCTTCAATGAAGAAAATTTCGTCTACAATTGGAAACGAAATGGTCGTCACGATTTCGAAGCAGTTAATGAGTACCTCTACAATGCTCTGCCTATTTTCTTTCCTAACGAGTAATACCTAACTATTAAGTGTTGCTGTCTCAAAAAAATTGAGGCAGCTATATTTTGCATTCAACAAATACTAAGTGATACACAATTAAGCAGCTGGTTAGCAATTTCAACAGCTTCCGTCTCTAAAGCTATGAGATTTCCTCTTAATCTGGCAGCATTATCGCAAAGCTCTCACAAAATCAACACAGGATGTCATTATAATTAAGTTACTAAATCTTTCACAAACGTGTGGTGAGTAGCATGAAAAAAATCAAAAAATTCTTAAGAGAAAAAAATAGTAGTTCTAACGAAAATCGGCGACGCGTCGGCTTGCTGATGATTGGTTGCACAATTATCGTTTTTTTAGCTTGCGCAGTTCGCATTTCTTATGTCATTCTTGCGGGACGCGTTGCAGGTGTCTCTTTAGCTGAACGAATAGAAACCCTTTATAACGGATCAGAAACCTTAATCGCTAACCGCGGCGAAATATTTGATCGAAACGGTCGTCCACTAGTGATTAACGGACAACAGTTTGACATGATCGCAGTATTATCTCCCAGCTATACTGATGGAGGCGAGCCGCGGTATCTTTCACAAGATAATTTTTCCCGAGCAGCGACGATTCTCAGCAATCACATTGACAGTACCTCCGAAGAAATTTTAGCGATGTTGGAAGAAGGAATTACCGATGATGGTGATGTTCTGTTTCAAGTAGAGTTGGGAAATGCTGGTAAATCCCTTAGCCAAGAACAACGAAATGCCATTGAAGAGGCATTAGCTGCCGAAAATATTCAAGGAATTCATTTTAATCCTACTAATAATCGCACCTATGTCAACGGCAGTATGGCCGCTCACTTGTTGGGGTATACAACGACCCAAGATGGAAAAGTTATCGGTGGGGGAGGTCTTGAGCAAGCTTATAATGAAATATTGCAAGGAACAGATGGACAAATTACTTACGAACGCAATGCCCAAGGAAATCCAGTTCCCGGAACAATCGCAACCACCAGACCCTTGGTTCATGGCACAGACCTAAGGACTACCTTGTCAGAGCCATTACAAATGCAGCTAGAAACCTTATTGAGCCGAGCGGATGACGCTGCTCAAGCAGAAAATATAACAGGTGTGGTTATGAAAGCAGACACGGGAGAAATTCTGGCTATGGCACAACGGCCTACCTTTAATCCTGAGACAATGGAAGGGACCGAGGCAGACAATTTTGTTTGGCGCAATTTATTTGTTGAAGAACAGTACGAACCAGGTTCTACAATGAAAATAGGTACGGTAGCTACGGCTATTGATAATGGCAGCTTTGATGCAGAAGAAGTTATCCCGGCAGGAAGAATTGAGGTAAATGGGACGGTCATTAATGATCATGACCGAGGTCAAAAAGGGCCATTAACCATGAGGCAGGCTTTCTCTTGGTCAAGTAATGTAGGAATGGTGGAACTTTACAATAAAATGGGCTCTGATCGTTGGCGACAAGCGATTGGCCGTTTTGGAATTGACGAAACGACAGATGCGGGTTTGCCTGGTGAAGTAGTTGGGTCACTACCTGATAACAATATTGTGGATTTAGCGATGAGTACCTATGGTCAGGCTGTTAGTGTGAATCAATTGCAGATGCTGCGGATGTTTAGTGCGATTGCCAATGAAGGTATTCCCGTTCAACCTAGAGTGGTTGCCGATGAGGAGAATACCCAAGAAAATGAGCGGATGTTTTCAGCTAGAGCTAGTCGGCAAGTATTAGATTACATGCGAGATGTGGTTGAAGACGAAGAGTACGGGACTGCCTATGATCTTTATCGCTTAGAAGGCGAGAACGTCTCGGCCAAAACAGGGACCGCCCAGATCGCTGCTGAAGACGGCAGTGGCTATTTAAGAGGAGCTAACGACTATATCTATTCGGTGGCGTTAATTTATCCATCTGATGAGCCGGAGTATATTTTGTATTTAACTATGAAACGGCCACAAAATTACTCGCCAACTATTTTACCTAATATTGCTAATCCAATTATGGCCAGGACAATCCAGCAAGGAGAATAATTCAAGCTGATTCTTAGCTTCTGATTTTTAGATAGACAAATTTTGAAAAATGAAGGAGAAACTTATGAAAAAAAGTTTAATCGTACTATTTAGTGTCATCGCTTTATTCACCTTAACTGCTTGTACAGGCAATGATGATGAAGCCAGCACCAGCGGAAATTCAGCTACAGAAGCTTCTGATGAAAGCCAAGGAAGCACCAGCAATCAAGGGGGAGGAAATGTCTTAGTCGCCTATTTCTCATTGGCTGAAAATGTGCCTACTCCGGTGACAGATACGAATACATCAGCCAGCACGTTAGCACTAGATGGTGAAGTAGCTGGTGCAACTGCCTATGTAGCAGCTACAATCCAAGATGCTACTAATGCCGATATTCATTCGATCTTAGTGGCAGAACCGTATCCTGATGACTTCGATGAAACATCCGATCGCAATCAAGAAGAACAAGGGAATAATGAACGACCACAGTTACAACCCAGCGACTTAGATATCTCTACCTATGATACGGTCTTTATCGGCTATCCGGTCTGGGCTACTGGCGCTCCTCAAGCCATCATGTCTTTTATTGAGGAAAATGATTTAAGTGATAAACAAGTTATTCCTTTTTGTACCCACAATGGCTATGGCAGCGGCAGCAGTTATTCCGATATCGGCGAAGCTGTAGGTCAATCGGAACTTGATGGCTTTGATATTGAAGCAGAAGAGCTTCCTGACTCACAAGAAACAATTCAAAATTGGGTAGCTTCGTTAGATTTATAGATTTGTATAGTATAATAGAAGAAACATGACTTCCCCGTCGCGCAAAAGGTACCATTGTGCGATGAGGAAGTTTTTTTATGCTTTGATACGATAAAATTAATCCTGTTCTTGTGTCTTTTTTCGATAAGCTCGAGGAGACAGACCGGTCCATTTTTTAAACTGACGGCTGAAATGTGTAATATTGGCATAGCCGATTTGTTCGGAGATAGACTCCACCGAAATATCGGGATTTTTTAGCAGGCGTCGGGCTTCTTTGAGTTTTAAGCGATCCAAATATTCCTTCGGAGAAATGCCGTAAATTTTCTTGAAGACCTCTAAACCATAGCTCATGCTGACATTGGCATCTTGGTAAATATTTTTCATTAATAGTTGTTCTTTGCTACGATTCTCATTCAGAAAAAAGGCGTTGAAGTTGTGCTGAATCGTTTCGGCAATCGTCCGAGCGAGACTTAGACTTTGAACGTCGTATTGGTTTTCGGCGGCCTCTTCAGAAATTTTTACAAAAGTGGTCATTAGTCTAGTCAATACTTCCAAGATGAACAAACGATCAGAAAGGGTGTAAGGAGTCGTCTTGTCATAAAGTTTGATCCATTCCTCTAGTATCGGCCGCAGCATGGCATTCTCGACACTGTCTACTGGATAAATCAATCGGCCATTTTTAATCATGATATAACGTAGCGCTGGATCATCAATGTCAAAATGGGCAGTAAAATAGCTCATTCCTTGATCTGAAAAGCAGCGATTAGTATGTAAAACACCGGGAGCAATCAATAAAATATCCCCTTGCTCCAACAAATATTTTTTTTGGTTAATCACTGATTCTTGTGCACCGTCTAAGATCAATAGAATCTCAAAAGCAGTATGGGAAGACTGGTAAGTTTCCCAGCCAGTTGGAACATGTTGCTTATGAGCTGAAAAAAAAGAGATGCTTGTATCTAAATAGGGCAATTTTTTGATATGACTGTACAGATCTTTTTTCATTTTACCTCCGTTGAAAATGGTAACTATAGCGTGTAATTTGACCTAGTTATCTAACTGGAAACTTATTATACTACTAAACAAGTAGAAAAGAAAACGGTTTTAAAACAAAGAGAGGATAATTAAAAATGATTGAAAATCCAATTTTAAAAGGATTCAACCCCGACCCATCCATCTGTAAACGGGGGGAGGACTACTATATCGCTACTTCAACCTTTGAGTGGTTTCCGGGCGTTCAAATCCATCATTCAAAAGATCTGAAAAATTGGCAATTAGCAGCCAGACCGTTAAATAGGGTAAGTCAGTTAGATCTGATGGGTATTCCTGATAGTGGTGGCGTGTGGGCACCGAATTTAACGTATGCGGATAATAAGTTTTGGTTAGTTTATTCGATCATGCGGGAACATCGCGCGTTTAAAGATGTGCGAAATTATGTTGTGACTGCGGATCAGGTTGAAGGTCCTTGGAGTGAGCCGATCTTTTTAAATGCCAGTGGCTTTGACCCGTCTTTGTTCCATGATACAGACGGGAAGAAGTATGTCTTAAATATGGTGTATGATTTTAGAAATTATCATCCTTGGAACTACGGAATTAGTCTTCAAGAATTCGATTTAGATCAGCAGAAATTAGTGGGTAAACCCACCATGATTTTCAAAGGAACCCACCTGCAAAAAACAGAAGGTCCCGTTATTTATCAACTGAAGGGCTATTATTATTTATTCACGGCAGAAGGAGGGTCTCAATTTGGTCATTCTGTAACGGTGGCTCGATCTAGTCAGTTAAAAGGTCCCTACGAAGTTCATCCTCAAAATCCGATTTTGAATGCTTGGTATGCACCAGAGAATTACTTGCAAAAAACTGGACACGGCTCATTGATTGAGACATCGAATAATGAGTGGTATTTGACTTATTTAGCCACTCGACCGATTAAACGTGCCGGTAAGGGCTTGTTCGAGGAACGAGGGTTTTGCACTCTAGGGCGTGAGACGGCGATTTCCAAAGTCTATTGGGAAAACGACTGGCCCTATATTGAAGGTGGGCAAGTGGCACAACAATTTGTCGAAGAAAGCGGACTACCGGAAGTTCCTTGGCCAAAGCCAGCTAAAAAGCAAACCTTCAAAGATGGATTACCAAACGAATTTCAAACGTTGCGTGTCCCTTTTAATGAGAAGATGGGAGAGATTTCAGAAGCTGGTTTGACTCTTTTTGGTCAGGAATCCTTGTATTCAGTGTTTGAACAATCCTTAGTGGCTCGCCGCTTTGAGGAGTTGAGTTTTACGGCGGAGACACAGGTAGACTTTTCACCTGAATACTATCAACAGATGGCTGGATTGGTTTGTTATTATAATAGTAAAAACTGGACTTCTCTGCAAATTACCCATGACGAAGAAAAGGGAAAAATTTTGACCTTGTTAGCCTGCGAAGGTTCTAGCCTATCTTGGCCTTTGCAAGGAAAAGAAATCATTTTAGACGCAACAACTAAGATTCAGCTAAAAGTAATGGTCGATCCAGTGCATTATTGTTTTGCTTACTCTATCGATGGCTTAACTTGGAATGAACTTCCTTGTACATTTGATACTTACAAACTGTCGGACGATTACATTGCAAAGCCATTTTTAGGGCCAACGGGCAGTGCCTTTACGGGAGCTTTCGTTGGCGTACATTGCAACGACTTGCTTGGAACAAGAAAAGCCGCAACATTCAACTATTTTAGCTATGAGGAAATAGCTGACAAGGAGGAACTGAGATGCAAGAAGTAGTGAATGAAACAAAAGGACAAGGTGTACGCGTGAAGCTACAACGCTTTGGTAGTTTTTTGAGCGGGATGATCATGCCCAACATCTTGGCATTTATCGCTTGGGGGATCTTAGCCGCATTATTTATCCCTACCGGCTGGTTACCCAACGAAGGTTTTAACGAAATAGTCGCTCCGACACTCAATTATTTGTTGCCTTTATTGGTTGCTTATACTGGTGGGAAACAAGTCTATGGCACTCGTGGAGCCGTGGTAGCAGCAATGGTTACTATGGGATTAATTGTTGGTGCGGATGTAACCATGTTCTTAGGTGCAATGGTCATCGGTCCTTCCTCTGCTCTTCTAATGAAAAAAGTCGATCAATTGTATGAAAACAAAGTTCCGGCCGGTTTTGAAATGCTGGTGCGCAATTTCAGTGCTGGATTTTTAGCAGCTATCGTCACCATTTTGTGCTACGTTGGGGTTGGTCCATTATTTGATGGGTTAAACAATCTCTTAACTAGTGGCGTCAATTTCTTAATGGATTACCGACTGATTCCTTTTGTTAGTGTTTTTATGGAACCAGCGAAAGTGCTATTTTTAAATAATGCAGTCAACTTTGGGGTTTTGACACCGATTGGTTTGGAGCAAGTTGCAGAAGCCGGACGATCTATGATGTTTGCAGTAGATAATCCCGGAGTTGGACTAGGAATTTTACTGTCTTACAGTATTTTTGGTAAAGGGGTTTCCAAGAAAACGGCTCCTGGTGCGATCATTATTCATTTCTTTGGCGGAATTGCTGAGATTTATTTTCCTTATGTGTTAATGAACCCTTTGTTGCTAATTCCAGCTATTTTAGGTGGCATGTCTGGAATCGCTACATTAATGATAACCAATGCGGGTATGGTTAGCCCAGCGTCTCCAGGTAGTATCTTCGCATTCATGGCAGTTACGCCAAGAGGTAGTCACCTTGGCATTTTATTAGCAATTGCCGTCGCAACAGTGGTTACTTTCATAGGTGCTTCAATTGTTCACAAGCTGACTAATAATGAAGAAAGTGACGAAGCCTTCGAATCAGCAGCTAGCAAGACAAAAGAAATGAAGCAGGCGAGTAAATCAAGTGTGGGTGCAACCAATCCGATTACTAAAATCATTTTTGCCTGTGATGCTGGAATGGGTTCTAGCGCGATGGGAGCGTCCATTGTCCGCAACAAGGTCAAAAAAGCCGGTATGGATTTAGAAGTAGTCAATCAATCGATTCGCGAATTGTCAGCAGATGCCCATACACTAGTAATTACTCAAAATGAACTCTTGGATCGGGCGAAAAAACAAGCGCCCAATGCTGCCGAATTCTTCGCAGTAGATCAGTTTTTGCAGGGAGAACAGTATGATGAGTTATTAAAAGATCTTGCTAATCGTAAGAATTAGATCGGTTACAGACACAAGTGCAGCCACTAAACAAGGTTGTTACTTGTGTTTTTTTGATGTAAATTTTCTGGTTGGACAATAAGTAGTGATTTTTAAGAAAGTCTGTTAATTACCTATTGACCTGAAGTTCACTTCAAGGGGTAGGATAATAGAAAAGCTCTTCGGAAAGGAACAAATTATGAAGCGACCTTATCTTATTTGCCATATTTTAAGCAGTATCGATGGAAAAATCAACGGGAAGTTTATGAAAGCCCCGCTAACTGGAAAATTTACTAAACAATACGCCGTTACTCGTGATGCGTTTAAGGCTGACGCTTGGGCTTATGGAAGTCTTACGACCAAAGAATTTTTAAACAACCGTAAACTGGAACTAAGTCATCCGATGACCATCGTGCCTGAGGGAGATTTTGTGGCTAAGACTGAGGCTGCTATGTATTTCGTATCAGTGGACACAGAAGGTGAGGTACCATGGGAAAGTGGCACGTATAAAAAAGCTGGACGTCCAGATTCTCACGTGATTGAGATTGTCACTGAGGGAACACCTAAGGAATACCTGTCACACTTGCGATCAATCGGTGCGTCATACGTGATCGCAGGTAAAGAGTGTCTAGATTGTCGGCTTGCAATGGAAAAACTTTATCAATTGTTCGGGATTGAAAAGGTGCTGCTTTGTGGGGGCGGTGGTATTAATTGGACCTTTCTGCAACAAGGCTGTATTGATGAATTGAGTTTAGTTATTGCGCCAATCACTGATGGCGGAACTGATTCCATAACGATTTTTGAGCAATCACCCCATTGGCCATCAGAAGACACGATCGGTTTCACTTTGACAAAGCATCAAGTAATCGAAGAAAGCGGATTTTGGCTGACTTATCAGGTGAACAACAAGAAGTAACTGAAAAAAAGTCTTATAACGACCCTCCAAGTGATAGATTTTTGGTCTAACCTTAGAGGGCCGATACGAATCTATTGTTTAGTTAGCGTTTTTTCTTCTTTTTCCGCTTTTGCTTTTTCTTATTCGCCTCATGATAGGCACGCAGTCGATCCAATCGTTCTTTTCGCGAATCCGCCACAAAATTGTCTGATGCGGAAGGTTGTTCTTTGTCAGTATCGTTTGTGTCAGTTTCAAGTTGACGAGCTGACTCACTAGCTATCCGTGTGTAGGTATTACTGGCAACCTTCTCGGTAGTAGTGGCTAGGGAGTTGCTTTCTTTCAAATCGCTGGTTTCTTCTAATGGTGAATTTACTTTACTAAAACCCGCATTATCTATCGTTTCAGTTGAATTTAGACCTTCGTTTGCTTCAACAGGTGTTGATTTTTCAGCCAGTTGATCTTCTGAAGCAACGATAGATGGTGCAAAAGCGTTGGTTTGATCTGTTACAGGTGCTTCAGCTTCTTTACGTAAATCAAAAATCGGGGTTTCGATGGTTTCGACAAATTTCGCTGAAACCACTTTTTGAAACTGGCGAACACCATTTTTTTGAAACAGGTTCAACGTGGTGATGGTCTCTAAAGCAGCTTGAATCTCTTCGGGACTTTTATTAGGATTTGGATCATTAAAGGACCAATGGTGTTTTTTACCTTGAGCATCCTCAAATACAGTGACTAGTTTTAACATATATATCTCTCCTCTTTATTTTAAGTTATGATGATTCATTCAGTTTTGTTCCGGCCGGTGACTAAAAGATACCTTAAAAGAATAAAAAAACAAAATGCGATTTTTTCCAAATACCTATACATTTTTTCCAGTGCCACTTTGTGAAAAGTTGATTTTATCGCACAGTAAAATGTACTAAAAGAAATTATAGGGGGTAGTATGGAAATTTTCGATTTTAAGATGAAATAGCTGATAAAGACCGATACAATAGGGTTTCTTTCGTTAAGGTAAGATAGACCTAAACAAGAATGTCCGATAAAATAACATCTGATGTGGCGATTGCTTGGATGAATCAACAAAAAATGGACATACTCTGTCTTTCTCGAGCATGTCCATTATGATTGATCTAATTTTTCGATTAGTTCGCAAAAAACTCCCTCAAGCTTTCACCTGGAGGAGAAGAAACCTGTAATTAAACACCCATGTGGCGACTTGCCATCCATTTGATCATTTGTGGATCAGCATGGGAGAAGAATTGGCTTTCGCCAACATTCAAAGTAGCGATTTTTTCTTTGTCTTCATCGGATAATGAGAAGTCAAAGACATCCATGTTTTGAGCCATGCGGTCTGGGTTGACTGATTTTGTCAGAACAATCACATCTTGTTCAACTAACCAACGAACGATAACTTGTGCCACAGATTTGCCATATTTGTTACCAATTTCAGTTAATACTTCATTTTGGAAGATACCGTTTTTGCCTTCAGCAAATGGTGCCCAAGCTTCCACTGCGATGCCTTCTTCTTTTAACGCAGCGATGTTGGCTGTTTGTTGTTGGAAAGGATTAATTTCGATTTGGTTGACTTGTGGTGTTACTTTGTTAAATTCTGCTAAGTCAACGGCACGATCGATTGCAAAGTTGGAAATACCAATGGCACGAACTTTGCCTTCTTCCTGCAATTCTTCCATTGCCCGCCATGCGCCGTAAACATCGTTATATGGTTGGTGTAACAACAACAAATCCACATAGTCCAATCCTAAACGATCCAATGAGCGTTCAACAGAACCTTTGGCTTTGTCGTAAGAAGTGTTTTCTACCCAAATTTTTGTCGTAACGAACAACTCTTCGCGAGCAACGCCAGCTTCAGCCAGACCTTTAGCGATTCCTTTGCCGACAGCTTCTTCATTCAAGTATGATTGGGCAGTATCGATGTGGCGGTAGCCGGCTTTGATCGCTTCGATCACCGATTGTTCTGCTTGTTGTGGATCAGTAATTTGGTAAGTACCAAATCCTAAAATGGGCACTTCAACACCGTTGTTTAGTTTAATTGTTTGCATTTTTGTTGCCTCCTGTGTAGTTTTAATTGAATTTCTAATGATTGGATTACTGATTGCTTTTACTTCGAAAATATTCCATCGTCCAAAGCTCGTCAATGTTATCTTCGGTCATTTCGCCGGCATTGAACTTGGCGATATGCTCGTCATAGGTATCAATTTTGTAGGCCAATAAATCACGGGTCTTGTGCATCTCTTCTAGTTTTACATCTAACTCCTTCAGCTGCTCCCGCAAAATATCTTTTTGAGCCAAACGTTCGTCGCCTTCAAGTTGTGACAGCAAAGCAAATTCCACCAGCGATTCGATGGACAGACCGGCTTTACGCAGGTTTTTGACTAAAAAGACCCAGTTTAGGTCCCGCTTGGTAAAAACACGGTAGCCCTTTTCATCACGGGTAATTGGCGGAATGACACCGATTCTCTCATAGTAGCGAATGGTATCAACAGTCAAGTCAAACATGTCTGCGACTTCTTTTATATTCATTCTCTTCATGCTCCTGCGCCTCCTTCTACCAAAATGAATGGCTAGGCTCGGTCACTCATTCAGTAACTAAAGTATAAGGTATGGAGTTGGCTCCAAGGCAAGCGGAAAGTTTGCTTTTCTCGAAAAAAACTTTTTCTGCTATGAATCGTAAAAAGTACTTGCCTTGGTGTGGACTTTAACCTGTACACTAGGTGTATGAAAAGAATACTGGCTAATTGCTAATACGTATGAATCCAGCAGTTGGACTAATTGGAGGAAAGAAGATGACGAACCGAAGAAAATGTCAAATTTTAATTGATATGGCGATGACGGTGATGCTGCCGGTATTGATGGCCTATTCCTTAGTGGGGGAGGAGCCTCATGAATGGGTAGGGGTGGCAATGTTTGCGGCTTTTGTGATTCATAATGTGATGAATCGCCAGTGGTATAAAGGCTTGACTCGTGGAAAATATAATGCAGTTAGAAAGACTCAGGTAATTGTAAATGTGGCGTTGTTTGTTTTAATTCTGGCAATGATGCTTAGTGGGATTGCGATGTCCCGTCATGTATTTACTTTTTTACCTTTTGATTTCAGTATAAGTTTGGCTCGCTTGGTTCATTTGGCAGCGGCTTACTGGTTCTATGTGATGACTTCAGTGCATCTAGGGCTTCATTGGACGACTATGATGGGGATCTCTAAGAAAATGTTCAAGTTAAAAAGATCTCAGATGCGTAAAAATGTGCTAAGAGTACTTACCTTAGTGATTGCTGGCCTTGGTTTGTATGAATTTATTACGAGAAATTTCTTATTATATATGTTTTTACGGACGGAGTTTGTTTTTATCGATTTCTCAGAACCATTATGGCATTTTTTCTTGTCCTATTTTGCTATTATGGGTTTGTTTGTAGCGGTCGGGCATTATGGTTTGATGTTGGTGAAAAAGATTCCTACTAAGAAAAGAACACGTTCTGTTAATAAATTAGCGGATTAGCCTAAAATAATTTGTGTAATCATTGAAATGAAGGGAGGGAAAAAGGCATGAACAAGAAAATATGGAAAGTAAAACGTGCTCAGATGTTTTTTCAAATCGGTGACACACTGAATGAAGTAATGATTGAACCGGAATTTTTTGAAAAAAAACTGAAGCACTGCTGTCTAAAGAGTCCATTACTCTTTACAAAAGAGCTGGAAAATCATTACTATTTTTCGGAATCGCTGGAACTAATCATCGATGATGAAACGAAGTGTTATTCTTCGGTGGGGGATATTTGTTACTTTCCTGATTGGCAGTGTCTGGGTATTAATTTGGAAGATGAAGATTGTACTTTATGTATTCCTCGCTATAAAATTGGCAAGCTTAAGGGTAATTTTCGCCAAATTCAATCTCTGACTCCCGAAGAGGAAGCACAATTGTACTGGCAATACACCTTAGAGCCACCAAACCAGAAGGACTAGAGGGTAAATTGCATGAGAAGAAAATTTACTGGAGGGCTGACTGTCTTAGTGGTGGTGAGTGGCTTAATGATCAGTTTATTGAATCAGGAATCCGTTAACGAAGATCCTGTCGCTGAAAATTCAACAACAGTTCCACAAATAAAAACAAAAGATTCAACTGAGCCAGTGATACTTAGCGAGGATCAACGTGGTTCATTAGAAACTATTTCGTATCAAACAGCTTTCGAAGATGTAAGCTACGATAAGTCGGCGCAAATTTATTTGCCGGCGGGTTATGAAGAAAATTCCCACCAGCAATATGATGTGTTGTATTTACTACATGGACATACCATAGATTATCAAGATTTTTTGACGGATCGTGATACTGGGGAAGACTCAGCGATTAAGGAAATGCTGGATCGGCTGATTGCTGCTGACGAAATCAAGCCATTGATTGTGGTATCTCCAACGTATTATCCAGATCGAAGCATGATTGAAAGTAGCTGGAGCGCAGATGATCCCTTGAATTTGCGTTTTGCTACAGAGGAACTGTCCAACGACTTAATCCCGACTGTTGAAGAAACTTATCGTACATATGCTAACTCGGTCAGTAGGGCTGATTTAGAAGCTTCGCGTCAACACCGGGCTTTTGCGGGATTTTCGATGGGAGCGATCACGACTTGGTATGTTTTTGAACACCAGTTAACCCTCTTTTCCAAATTTATCCCGATGGCTGGTGATAGTTGGACGGTTCAATCTAGTGGAGGTAGTGGGGCACCAGCAGAAACGGCGGAGAAGCTGGCTCAGTAGAGCTGTTTGGATAAATCATGGCTTTAGTCAAAGTAAATCACGTATTATATAATTTCAATAGAATAACACTCCCGTTAAATTATTCGAATAAATTGACCTAGTAAGTGTATACACTCGTACACGCGCAGAGAGCTTTGTGTTAAAATGTGGGTATAAGGATGGTGAATTATTATGGCAACAATTAGAGTTGATGATAATGTGAAAAAAGAGGCTGATCGAATGTTTGATGAAATCGGCTTGAACACTTCGGTGGCGGTAAAAATGTTTCTAACCAAATTTATAAAAACTGGCAAATTCCCTTTTGAGATCGAAATCATAGACAACAAAGGAAGGGATGAAGCAAAACACACACTTTCTGAAGCAACGGATTTGGTTGAACCCTCTGATACAGTTGATGATAAAAATTGATGCTGAAAAAGGCAAATCAAGATCAAGCATTAGCAGCTCTTGATTTGTCTTTTTCTCTGCTTTTCAATCCACACACGTCCAATATCCTTTATAAAACTGAACAGGTATGAAAAAAAGGGAATTGATCCTGTCGAGTAAACTTATCCTGATTTCAAAGAGTCAAAAAAATATTTCCAAATAATTGCGTTAAATTTGCTATACTGTACTTATTAGAATTGTTCCAAAGAGGGAATGAGTAAATAATGAGATCAACCATCGAATAACACATCGCATATTATGAAGTAAGGATAGGGTGAAGAAATGGAAAGTCGCAAAGAATACAGGTTTGATGCTGTCGCTATTTCCTATGATCAGCTAGTTTATAAAATCGGCAGTTATCATTACAATTGGCACGATGAGATTGAGATTTTGTGGTTATTGACGGGCAAGATTGAAGTCAATGTAGATGGAGAGACGTTCTCACTGGAACAAGATGATCTTATCGTCATTAATTCCAACAGTGGTCATGCGACGTTTGCGACAGTACCTGATAGCATTGCCATGAGATTATACATATCCCCTAATTTTTTCTCTTCTCAGGGCTTTGATTTGTCAAAGGGACGCTTTGAAATGAACGCTAGTCAGGAAAGAATGAATCCGCAATTTGCTTCATTAAGAAAAGATTTAGCCAAATTACAGTTATTGTCAGCGGATAATTTTTCCAACCAGCTTAGTCATAATGCGCTGCTGTTTAGGATTGCTGAAAAGCTGCTTAATTTTTTTGTGGTGAATGAAAAAAAATCCAAAGGCTACACGGTGGGGCAAAAGCGCAACTTCTTGGATCAGGCAATTCAATATATTGAAGAGAATTTTAAAATGGAGCTTACTTTAGAACTGCTGGCTCAACAATGCAATTATTCTACGTCCTATTTATCAAAAATATTTAAAACGGAGTTAGGGATTAATTTTTATGAATATTTGACTAGGTGCCGTTTGCAGCATGCCGTTCGTGCGTTGACCATGACAGAGGACAAGATCGCATCCATCGCTTACGATAATGGCTTTAGTGATGTGAAGGCGTTTAATAAAATGTTCAAAAAACATTTTGGGATGACTCCTTCTGAGTACCGCAAACAGGTTAGCCCAGATCTTCAGGAAATCGACCGTACCTTCAAAGTTGATTTAGATGAAGCGGAACGTGCAGCAATTGAAGCACAACTTTTGAATTATCAGGATCCTCAGCAAGTAACGAGCAATAACCCATGTTTAGTATGTATGAGTAAAGACTACGAGCAGAAATATGAGGAGCTAGTTAGCAATATCCGCAAGATGGTTCAATAAAAAATAGAGAAGATTAATTTTAGAGGAATCACAAAAAAGTGGTTACCTCTTTTTTGTGCCCGAAATAATTGAAAGCGAATACAAAAGCTGTAGAACAAGCAGATGCTAGGGGAACTTTCTTGCTTGTCTGGCGAAAAATCAACGACATATATCATGTTCATCGGATCACAAATGACGTTGACATAAGAAAGAATTGGATAGATTGAAGGGGTTTTTCGGGCAATAATAGAAAAAAAGCAAGGAGGAACCACCATGAGATATACCTATGAAGAAAAAGTATTATCTTCCGAAGCACAAAAAATGCGGGATATTCTGGTTGAATATATCGCAGTAGTAGGAAGACGGTTACCAGATGATGTAACAAAAAAATTGGAGGAGTTATCAAAAATTGAAGTAGATCCGCTGCAGCAGCTGGTTTACGATACGATGAAGGAAAACCAACTGTTGGCAGAAGAATTAAACCGTCCCAGCTGTCAAGATACTGGCGCCTTACAATTTTTTGTAAAATGCGGGACCAAATTTCCATTATTAAGTGAACTAAACGATATTTTGAAAGAAGCAGTCTATCTAGCGACCAAAAAAGCGCCATTGCGCCATAATGCGGTTCAGACGTTTGACGAATACAATACTGGCTTGAATATCGGCACAGGACTGCCGACTGTTTACACAGAAATTGATGGGGACAGTGACTCTTTAGAAATGTATGTGTACATGGCTGGTGGGGGCTGCAGTTTACCAGGGGCCGCTAAAGTATTGATGCCTGGTGAAGGATATGAAGGCGTCGTCAGATTTGTGATGGATCAAATGACCAGTTACGGGATCAACGCCTGTCCACCGCTTCTAGTAGGAATCGGTATTGGAACCTCTGTTGAGACAGCAGCACTAAATTCAAAATTAGCTTTAATGCGAGAAGTAGATAGTGTCAGTCCGAACGAAAACGCAGCTAAAATGGAAAGTCTGCTAGAAGAAGGAATTGATAACATTGGCTTAGGACCTCAAGGATTCGGTGGGAAGAAGTCAGTCATGGGGGTAAATATTATCAACACCGGTAGACATCCATCGGTTATTGGAGTAGCCGTTAATGTAGGCTGTTGGTCTCATCGCCGGGGGAAAATTATTTTTGATAAAGAGTTAAACTATCAGTTACCATTACACGAAGGAGTGGAGCTATAATGAAAGAATTTCACTTAAAAACACCGGTTAGCGCCGAAGATATTAAAGACATTCGAATTGGTGACATTGTTTACTTAGAAGGAACACTCGTGACCTGTCGTGACGTAGCGCATCGGCGCGTAGTAGAAGAGGGGCGTCCACTGCCAGTGGATGTAAAGGATAAAGCCATTTTACATGCGGGGCCGATTGTGAAAGATCATGGCGATAATAATTATGAAATGATTTCGGTTGGACCAACAACGAGTATGCGGATGGAAAAATTTGAAGAAGCCTTTATTAAGGAGACTGGGGTTCGGTTGATTGTCGGAAAAGGCGGCATGGGCAAAGGAACTGAAAAGGGCTGTAAAGACTATCAGGCACTTCATCTCGTTTATCCTGCTGGTAACGCTGTTTACGCCGCAGAAAAAGTGGAGCGAATTGTTGATGCACAATGGAAAGACTTAGGAATGCCAGAAACCTTGTGGGTAAACGATGTTAAAAATTATGGTCCGCTGATTGTTTCGATTGATACACAAGGCAATAACTTATTTGAAAATAATAAGGTGGAATTTAACCGACGAAAAGAAGCAGAAATTGCTCGTATAAGTAAAGAAGTTGGATTTATCAAATAAAATATGGAGGTTGCGCTAGCAACCTCCCAGCTTCATAATACCTAATACACAATTGAAAAGGGGTACTGAAATGAGTCCTGCTATAATTACGTTACTATTTTTAGCTTTTGCGATTATTATGTTTGTAACTGAAAAAATACCTTTAGCTCTAACTTCTATGATTGTTTGTATTGGCTTGATTTTGACAAAAGTATTGGAACCAAAAGAAGCCTTTAATGGATTTGTTAATACCAATGTCATTTTGTTTGTTGCGATGTTTGTGGTGGGCGGTGCTTTATTTGAGACTGGTATGGCCAATAAAATCGGTGGTGTTGTTTCCAAATTTGCGAAATCTGAACGTCAACTGATCGTGGCTATCATGGTGATTACCGGTGTCATGTCGGGTTTCTTGTCTAACACTGGAACAGCAGCAGTTTTGATCCCCGTTGTTATCGGGATCGCATCAAAATCAGGCTATTCCCGTTCAAGATTATTGATGCCGTTAGCCTTTGCGGCGGCAATGGGCGGCAATCTTTCGCTAATTGGAGCTCCCGGGAATTTGATCGCCCAATCGGCTTTACAAGATATGGGCTTGAGCTTTGGCTTCTTTGAATTTGGCTATGTAGGAATTCCTATTTTGATCATCGGTATCATTTTCTTCGCATTGGTTGGCTATCGCTTTTTACCCAAGGATACTCAATTGGAGGATGATGGCGCTTTCTCTGAAGAGGATACGGATTTCTCACATGTACCAAAGTGGAAACAAACCTTGTCACTAATCATTTTGATTATGACGATATTAGGTATGATCTTCGAGAATCAAACAGGAATTCCGTTGTACGTTGCCGGTTGTGTAGGGGCGATTTTACTGGTCCTATTTAAAGTAATCACAGAAAAAGAAGCCTACAAAGCAATTGATATGCAAACAATTTTCTTGTTTGGCGGAACGCTTGCCTTGGCGAATGCACTAGAAGTGACTGGAGCAGGCGAACTAATTGCCGATGCAGTGATCGGTATGCTTGGGCAAAATGCCTCACCATTTGCTTTATTGACAGCGATCTTCCTGCTATCAGCTGTTTTAACCAATTTCATGTCCAATACTGCAACGACCGCGTTACTCGTTCCGATTAGTCTTTCGATTGCTACCGGTATGGGCGCAGACCCACGAGCGGTATTAATGGCTACGGTTATTGGCGGCTCATGTGCCTATGCGACACCGATTGGTATGCCAGCGAACACCATGGTGTTATCACCGGGCGGCTACAAATTCATGGATTATGTAAAGGCTGGATTACCGTTAATCGTTGTTTCTACTATTGTAAGTTTAGTTTTACTGCCTATATTATTTCCGTTTTACCCTTAAGTGACAAGCTAAAGCCTCCTTTATTTAACAAGGAGGCTTTGACTTTCAGAAAAGCGAAAGGACGATACGATGAACGTTCAAATTACTGACACAATATTACGTGATGCGCACCAAAGTTTGATGGCTACCCGAATGTCAATGGAAGACATGGAGCCCATCTTACCTTTACTGGATCAAATTGGTTATGCTTCGTTGGAATGCTGGGGAGGAGCAACCTTTGATGCCTGTATTCGTTTTTTACAAGAAGACCCCTGGGAAAGACTCAGAAAGATCAAACGTTTAGCACCTAATACACCACTGCAAATGCTGATTCGGGGCCAAAATTTATTAGGCTATCGCCATTATGCCGACGACGTGGTGGAACGATTTATTCAATTATCAGCAGAAAACGGTGTTGATGTTTTTCGTATTTTTGATGCCTTAAATGACCCTAGAAACTTGGAAACAGCGGTAAAAGCAGTAAAAGATACCGGTAAAGAAGCCCAGTTAGCAATTGCTTATACAATCAGTGATGTACATACAATTGATTATTATCAGCAGCTAGGACGAAAATTTGCCGAGATGGGTGCCGATTCCCTTTGTATCAAGGATATGGCGGGGATTTTGACCCCTAACAAATGTCGTCAATTGGTCAAACGATTAAAACAAGTGACGGGATTGCCAATTATTGTACACACACATTGTACAAGTGGTATCGCTCAATTGACCTATCAAGCGGCCATCGAAGCAGGAGCTGATCGCATCGATACTGCGTTATCACCATTTAGTGAAGGAACCAGTCAACCAGCTACTGAATCGATGGCTTTAAGCTTGAAAGAAGATGGGTATGACGTCTCTTTGGATGTACAAAAGCTGGAGGAAGCGGCTAATTACTTTCGTGAGGTTAAGGATCGCTATTTAGAAAACGGCTTGCTAGATCCGAAGATGCTTACACCCGATCCACGAGCACTGATTTATCAAGTGCCAGGCGGTATGCTGTCAAATATGTATTCACAATTAAAGCAGGCAAATGCGACAGACCGTTATGAGGAAGTATTGAAGGAAGTCCCTGAGGTACGAAAGGATTTAGGTTTTCCACCATTAGTGACCCCCTTAAGTCAGATGGTTGGAACCCAAGCGGCCATGAATATTTTAACCGGTGAGCGGTACAAAATGGTTTCTAACGAAGTTAAATCTTATCTATTGGGAGAATATGGCAAGTCGCCGGTTCGGATCGATGAAGCATTTATTCAATCCATTGTTGGGGAACACCCCCGCATAGATGATCGCCCAGCAAATCACCTTGATGCTGAGCTTGAAAAGTTAAAAACGGAGATCGGTTCTTTAGCCAAAAATGATGAAGATGTACTGACTTATGCGTTATTTCCGCAGGTTGGAAAAACCTTCTTAGAGGAGAAGTATTCATTGGCGGCTGCCAAGAATGATGTGAATGAGATTGTAAAAATATTTGGCTATACGAGAGGATAAATGAGGGTATGGAACATACGTTGACGGATTCATTAAGCTTAACCATCGTGGCGATGTCAATCGTCTTTCTTCTACTGACAGGACTGATGGTCTTAATGGAATTAACTGCAAAATTTGTTAAAAAAATAGAAAAACAACCAGCAGAAAAGTTGGCAACGACTACGAAAGTGTCTAGTAACCTGACTGCTACAGCAGAGTTAGAACGAGTCGCTATGCTGTGTGCTTTAGCGAAAGCTTCAGAAGACGAATCAGGCAAACATTATCAAATTGAAAAAATCCAACGAGTAAGATAAGGAGTGTTTTTGAATGAAGCAATACGAGATTACGGTAGACGGTCAAGTGTACCAAGTATCATTAAAAGAAATTAGCGCACAGGAAGCAACAGCTGCCAAAACCAATCCGGTACCCAAGCCTGCTAAAGGTTCAGGTAAAGAAATACCGGCACCTATGGCTGGCAATATCTTATCTATAAATGTAAAAATAGGTGATACAGTATCTACTGGTGATACGTTGGTTGTGCTTGAGGCGATGAAAATGGAAAATGAAATTGTATCTCCAATCGATGGGGTTGTTTCTGAGATTATGGTTGAAACAAATCAAACGGTTGAATCGGGGCAATTACTGATTCTACTATAAAGATGGAGGAAAACTATGTTAGAGATAGTAAATCAAATGATCGAAACATCGGGTTTTGCCAACCTTACATTTAACAATCTATTTATGATTTTACTCGCTTGTTTTTTCCTGTACTTAGGAATTAGAAAACAGTACGAACCTTATCTGATGGTTCCAATTGCGTTTGGTATTTTACTGGTTAATTTGCCGTTGGCTGGATTAATGAATGAAGCGGCCAACAATAGTCCCGGGGGATTACTTTATTATTTATACCAAGGAACGAATTTGGGGATTTATCCGCCTTTAATCTTTCTTTGTTTAGGTGCTTCCACCGATTTTGGTCCATTGATTGCTAACCCGAAAACAATTTTGCTAGGTGGGGCTGCGCAATTTGGGATTTTTGCTGCCTTTTTCCTAGCTACAGCGTTAGGAATGACACCGACAGAATCTGGAGCGATAGGGATCATCGGAGGAGCAGATGGACCAACCGCCATTTTTGTAACTACTCGTTTGGCGCCGCATTTATTATCCGCAATTGCTTTGGCCGCTTATTCCTATATGGCGTTGGTTCCAATTATTCAACCGCCAATTATCCGCTTGCTGACCACTGAAAAGGAACGCAAAGTAGAAATGGTTCAAACTAGAACGGTCTCACCTACCGAAAAAATCTTGTTCCCGATCGTTACCACAATATTTGTAAGTCTACTTGTACCTAGTGCGACCACACTCATTGGTTGCCTGATGCTAGGAAATTTGATCAAAGAAATCAAGATTGTTCCAAAATTAACAGAGACACTACAAAATTCACTGATGTATATTGTAACGATCTTGTTAGGTGTTACGGTGGGGGCAAAAGCCGATGGGGATTTATTCTTATCCCCTACCACATTAAAAATTATTATTTTAGGTTTACTGGCTTTTGCGATCGGAACAACTTCTGGAGTATTGCTTGGCAAAGTCATGTACAAGCTTTCAGGCGGGAAAATAAATCCAATGATTGGTGCAGCGGGCGTTTCGGCTGTTCCGATGGCTGCTCGAGTGGTCCAAAAAGAAGGGCAAAAAGAAAATCCAGGGAATTATCTTTTAATGCATGCCATGGGACCTAATGTAGCGGGTGTTATTGGATCAGCTGTGGCTGCCGGAGTACTACTAGCATTTTTTAGTTAAATTAGAAGCTGAGGAGTATAAGATTCAACTCCTTAGCTTCTAATTGTGAATTTGACTACTTATTTCTGTGGGAGGGGTGAAAGCATTCAGCGCTGTTAAACTTTTCATCATTTAGCTTTTTTTAAGATTTTGAAATTTTGCAGTGTTCTTTAAGTGTTTTTTTATATACATTTGCTTACCAACCTTTTATAATTAAAATGAGATTAAAATTAAGTGATATTATAGAAACTTTGAGTCCGGAAAAGGTAGATATCTGACAGTCGAAAAAAGCAGATGACCACAATAAAATCGTTATTTACTGACAACAACTATTCAGTAATAGAGGTGTAGGTGGTAAAAGATTGTAAGGCAAATTGTCTTGGACTCGTTTTTATTCAATGAGAACAGGAGGGAGTATGTCGATTTTAAAGCGATTAGCTTAAATTGAGTTGTTGATGTGAATTGGTGCCTCTTTGATTTAGAAAAGGAGACAAAATGAAAAATATAAGTATGACTAAGAAGAATGATGCAGCATGGGTGCAGCAACAAGGATATCTTTTCCTTTTCTGCCTAAGTCTTTGTTTTATTGGCATTAGCCTAGCGATTAGTTCACCCAAAGAAATGATTACCGGACTTAACACGATTCTTTTTTCTCCCGCAGTATTACTTACTGACTATTCTGTCGTAGGTAATAATGGTAGCGCTTTTTTTAATAGTGGTTTTTTGATGCTTTTTTGCACGTTTTTGCTAAAAATTCACCGCCGAAAATTTTGCGAAGAAATGATCTCGGCTGTTTTTGCTTTAGGCGGTTATGCCTTTTTCGGGAAAAATATTTATTGCTTGTTACCGATTATCTTGGGCACCTTTCTCTATGCAAAAATTAGAAAGGAACCGTTTTCGGAGTATATTTTGGTGGGCTTCTTCGGCGGTGCTTTATCTCCGGTAATTGGTCACGTTTCATTCTCTTTAGGGATTGAAGCGCCTTATAATTTTATGTTGGCTTATGTATTAGGTGCGCTAATTGGCTTTGTTTTACCGCCGCTTACCACTCACTTTTTCCACTTTCATAAAGGAAACAGCCTGTATTCTGTTGGGTTTGCTTCGGGAATTGTGGGCATTATTTTGCTGAATATTTTTAAAGTATTTAGTGTAGAACCGACAGCGATTCCAATGACGTTGGTGGCCGATAGCCGCTTTTTCCAATTTTGTTTGGTAGCTATTTTGTCGTTTATTCTGATCTTAGGTTTGATTATTGAAGGATTTGATCTTTCTGAGATAAGAAAGTTTTCAAGAGAAGATGGCCATCGGGTGAGTAACCAGCTGACTCATTGTGGCTTTGGCATGATCCTATTAAATATGGCTTTTGTCGGTTTTCTTTTAGTTGCAGTACTTTCTCTCATGCAAATACCGATTAATGGCATTTTATTTGGGACAACCTTAGCAGTAGTAGGTTATAGTGCTCGAGGTATGAATGTAAAAAGTATTGTTCCTATCCTTTTAGGAGCAGGATTGATTTTGTTCTTGGTACCAGATTATTCAGTGGATCGGATTGAGGTAATAATGGCATTGCTTTTTAGTATTGGGTTATCACCGATTACGACAAATCATGGCTGGCTTTGGGGATTTATTGCAGGGATGTTCCACTTGATTGTTGCGCCTGCTATCTGTGGGTTCCATGGGGGCTTAAGCTTGTATAATTCTGGATTAGCTAGTGGATTGATTGCCGGGTTTCTTGCTCCTATAATTGATATTGCGAAACAAAAAAAGCGGTTGTAACAGAAGTGTTTAGCTACGAGAAATAAGCCGCATAATCCAAAAATAGCTTCATATTTTTGCGATTATGCGGCTTATTTCGTAAAAGAGCTACTTCAGTCACACCGATTATTCGGTTTTCAGTGGCTGTGGCGTTTAATGTCACAGCCACGTAATTTTTTACATAAAAAACACTATGACAAGCGCCGGCAATAAATTATTCAAGGCATGGGTCAACATCGACATTTCAATTCGACGAGTTTTGTAATAAACAAAGGCCATCGTCAAAGCCAAACTAGCATAGGTGAAAAAGCTGATAAAATCAGTCGGCACATGCACCACGGTAAAGAGCACAGAAGAGAAAACAAAAGCCAGAATTGGATATTTGCGGAAAAAGAATTTAAAGAAAAATCCGCGAAAAACTAATTCTTCCAAGACTGGTGCCATCACTACCATCGCAAAGAACATTAAAACCGGTGAAGCTTGTGTCGACAAAGCTTGCAGCGCCTGGTCATTTTCGGTGGCCTGCAAGTTGGCAAACAAGGCTAAGAACATCACGAAAACCCGCAGGAAAATCCCGCCGCCAACTGCCCAACCAATAGAAGAACTTAATTTTTTGGCTTTTCCTAAATAGGAGGAGCCGTTAGTTGTCCAAATATTGTTCTTTTTTGCTATCAAGGCAAAGACAACTAGCAATACCAGTAAAGTTACTCCTCCAATGAAAACATGCTTGGTTCCCGCCAACATGACTACTGTTAAGGGGATAGTTCCAAATAATATTAGTAATATCAAAAGAACAATTCGTAAAAATAAGTTCATCTGTCTATTTTCTTCCAACGTTTCAACACTCCAATCTTATTGTTCGATATACTTAATTGTACCAGAAAGATAAGATTTTTCGGTGAAGGAAAGATTGTGAAGGAATTATATGGGAAAAACTCGATAAGGAGAAACTAATTATGACTCACACGATTCGTTTGAAAATCCCTCAATGGCAGGGAGGAAATAACCCAACTTATTCACTGGGTTCCGAATTATTGTCTTGGCTAGTACCTAAAAATGATCAACAAAAGGAAGTTGACGTACCGATTCCTATTTTTGAAGCGCCGTTGGAAAAGGAAAATGGTGTCACCGCTCAAAGTATCGTTGCTGCGAATGTCGATCGTACTGCCGAAGTGATTGCCGAAGAAAATCCCGACAAGATCATCACGTTAGGCGGCGACTGTCTAGTTTCTCAGGCACCTTTTGATTATTTGCACGGTAAGTATGGCTCTGATCTAGGGATCATCTGGCTTGATGCTCATCCTGATATTTCGACGCCGGAGATTTTTTACAATGAGCATGCGATGGTTCTGGGTAATTTGTTGGGACAGGGCGATCCAGTATTAGCCGAAAAGGTACAGCATCCTTTTGATGCAGCATCAGTTTTGTATGTAGGTTTGCAGCAGCCCTCGCCGGATGAGCACGTTCTTCTAGATGAGATGGGAATGGACTATCAGGTGCAGACAGAAAAAATGATCACACCTGATGAAGTAAAAGCTTGGTTGAAAAAGAATGGCTTTACCAAAGCAGTCGTTCATTTTGATCTGGATGTTTTGGACCCGAAAGAGTTTCGAATGTTGTATTTTGCGGAACCAAGTGTTGAGGAGTATGGTGTAGCTGGCGGTAAAATGACTTTGGACCAAGTGAAGGAAATTATACTGGCGATTGCGGAGCAAAGTGAGGTTGTAGGTTTGACGATTGCCGAGCTTTTACCGTGGGATGTAAAAAATTTACAAAAACTGTTCAATGATTTTGAGATATTTTTCTAATAATCACAAAGAAATCCTACCAGCATGATGTGGCATGATTTCTTTGTGTAGATAAATTTTTTATTTTACTTGGTCAAAAACAACATATCCTGCTTTTGTAGGATGATCGATGATTTGTGCATTTTTTTCTTCTTTTGATACCTTTGAAATGATTAGCAGATCTCCACCGGCTGCCGTGAAGTTTACCAGTGCAATCAGCAAAGTAACGGTACTGGGAATAACCAATAATAACAAAAGACTAACTAGTCCTAAAATCATTAATGGCAAGACAGCACCAATTAAATAGGCTTTTTTCTTGAGTGGGGATTTACAGGCACAATAAGGCATCATAGAAGTGAAACCATAGTTTATCTGATTCCATTCTAATTTTCCTGCTAATACCCAGCCAAGCCCATGCAAAAACTCATGGATAATGACACTAACCACAATAATAAGTAAAAATACCAGAAAAAAACGCATCCCACCGATATCCATCAAAGAAGCACGCTTAGATAGAACAAATCGGAACCAAAATCCTATGACGACAATAAAAGGTAAGGCATACAAAAGGCCGACTATTGTCGCAGTTGTGCTTGAAAAAGTAACTTCTCTTTTTCCATGGCGGGTGTCTAAAAGCATCTTCTCAATAGTCATAGTTTATCCCCCCTGATTTTAATTAAGCAAATCATAGTAAGACGAGCGGTATCAGCCTGTGTTCAACCCGATTCTTCTAAATGGACTATTCTCTAATCTATCAATGATTGTGGGATTTGTTTATCCGTTACTATATCAAACCAAAACTAACAAAGATTGCTGGCAATATATTATTGATAAAATGGGTTAGTATTGACATTTCCATGCGGCGAGTTTTGAAGTAAACAAAGCCCATCACCAAAGCCAAACTACCATAAGTCACAAAGCTGATTAGATCAGTTGGCATATGAACCAGCGTAAACAACAAGGAAGAAAGCAGATAAGCGAAGATAGGTTTTTCTCGGAAAAAGAATTTAAAGACAAATCCGCGGAAGACAATTTCTTCAATGACTGGGGCCATGATGCCCATCGCAAAAAACATTAAGAGTCCAGAAGTTTCGCCAGCCATCGATTGTAGCGCTTGATCGTTGGCGGTATTCAAAGGAATAATCATATTTAATACAACTACCCATACCCGTAAAAAAATACCGGCACCAACGGCAATCCCGATAGAAGTGGACAGTTTCATGCCTCTGCCCATAAATGAACGTCCATCCTTTGTCAAAACCTTACTTTTTGCAGCAATAAACACGATCAGGCCCAATAAAACTAGCTGAACAGCTGCACCTACTAATACACCGGGTGTCCCTTCGATGAAGCTGGCAAACACGACAATAGTAGTAGGCATAAGGCCTAAAATCATTAGGATAACCCATAGTACGATACGAATAAATAAGTTCGGTTGATTTCTTTCAATTGTTTCCATGGTTCAACACCTCTTTCTATTTCACATTATAAGGAAGACTTTGCTAGAAAAGGGCAGTGTTTCACAAATAGTAGTTATTTCGTCCTAAACGGTCAAAAACGCATTGACTCACCGGTCAATGCCGCGGTATACTTGTATTGACCAAAGAGTCAATGAGAGGTGATTAAGATGCAAAAACCAATTATTCAATTGCAACAGGTGAAGAAACGTTTTGGTAAATTTGAGGCACTGAAGGATGTCAGCTTTGAATTAAATAAAGGTGAAGTAATGGGCTTTATTGGACCAAATGGCGCTGGAAAATCAACCACGATCCGAGTATTGTTAGGAATGCTAAAAAAGAATGGCGGCGAAGCAAAGATTTTTGGGAAGGATGTTTGGCAAGATGCAGTAGCAATCCATCGTCAAGTAGCTTATGTACCAGGGGACGTGAATTTATGGCCGAATTTAACTGGTGGTGAAATGATTGACTTACTATTACGCTTGAACCAGCAGAAGCGAAACCAAGAAACTGAGCGATTGATTGAGATATTTCATTTGGATACGAGTAAAAAGTCTCGAAATTATTCTAAGGGAAATCGTCAGAAGGTGGCGTTAATAGCGGCTTTGTCGCAGCCGGCGGAGCTATATATTTTTGATGAGCCCACTTCCGGCTTAGATCCATTGAACGAGCGAACCTTCCAAAAAGAGGTCCTGCGTTTACGTGAAGCGGGTAAAAGTGTGCTGTTATCTAGTCACATCTTATCTGAAGTTGAGAAAATGTGTGATCAAATTGCCATTATCCGTGAAGGTGAAATTATTGAACAGGGAAGCTTGAAGGAGTTAAGGCATTTGACTCGTTTGGAATTGACGGTGGAAACGATTGGAACCTTGGCTGAATTAACCCAGCGTACCGCCATTTATGATTTGAAGTTTGAGAATACGGAAAAAACAAAAGCGACGTTTACTTTAAATCAAGAGGAACTAGCAAACCTAATGATCTGGTTGAGTCAGAAGAAGCTGGTTTCAATTGTTAGCACACCGCCAACCTTAGAGGATTTGTTCCTGCATTACTATGGCAAGGAGGGGAGCGGCGATGGGCAAAGCAACTAGCTTTCTCTTTTTCTCGAATTTGAAGCAGAATCGGGTGTTATTGCTGGTTTGGACAATTATGCTGGTGGGTTTATTTGCTGGAATGGCCTTTTATTTTAACGATTTGTTTGGTACACAGGTTGAGATCGATTCGATTGCAAAAACAATGCAGTCGCCCGCAATGGTCAGCATGTTTGGCGCCTTTGAACCAGAGCTGATGAAGACAACAGCGGGGTTGATGGCAGCGATGTTGACCGTCTTTATGGGGATTTTTATGATCATTTTGAATATTCAATTGGCAGTTAATGGTAGTCGCAAGCAGGAGGACAGCGGCTTATTGGAATTGGTGCGCTCGCGAGCTGTGGGTCGTAATGTGCCGGCAGCCGCAAATGCTCTCCTGATTTTCTGCATTAATTTTGTTTTAGGTGTGTGCTACTTTGTTACACTACGCTTGGCTGGGCTTAATGATAGTAACTTGGCAGGAGATGCGGTGTTTGCGGCATTGCTGGCTAGTGTGGGCTGGATGTTTGGATGTCTTACTTTGCTGATGGCACAAATAGCCAATGATACTCGTCAGACGTATATGTTAAGTTATTTGATTTTTGCCGTGAGTTATTTGGCACGGATGATGACCGACGTAACCAATCCTGACTACTCGTGGTTTTCACCATTGGGTTGGTTAACCAAAGCTGATATATATAATGGAAATAACTGGTTTCCGATTGGGCTGATGATGACGGTAGCCGTAGTTTCAATAGGAGTGGCCTTGATTTTATCCAATCGACGAGATTTGGATCGCGGACTGCTGCCGCAACGAAATGGCCGACACACAGCTAGTAAATTATTGAGCACGCCGTTTGGTTTAGTTTTACGTTTAGAGCGAAATGTGATCATCGGCTGGGTGATCGGTTCGGTCGTTCTGGGGGCTGCCTATGGATCTGTTTTTAACAGTATTGGCGATATATTGAAAATCAATCCTACCTATGAACAAGTTTTAGGGGTAGATGCGATGAATACGGCAAACAAGACGATTATGCTGAACTACGTGAATATGCTAGCAGTGATTTTCTGTCTGACCTCGGTAATCTGTGGGGGAATAATTTTATACAATTTGAAACAGCATGAGGAAAAAGGCTATTTAGAAATTGTCCATACTAAGGCAGTTTCTCGCACGAAGTTGTTTATTAGCTATTATGCTGTTGCTGTCATTGCCGGTTTGCTTTGTTTGGCGGGCTCGATTTTGGGAATGGCAATTGCTGGAAATCTTACCTTAGACGAGCGTCTGGATGTTGGGTATTTTTGGCAAACCTTTGGGGTGAATAGTTTAGTCGTGCTGACATTTCTTGGACTTGCAGCGTTTCTAGTGGGATTTTTGCCGAAACTTTCCGCTTTTTTGTGGGGATATTTGATGGTAGGCTTTATCAGCTGCTACTTTTTACCACTATTGGACTTTTCCGATGAATGGGGGCAAATTTCTCCTCTTGGCTGGACGGACACAGTGCCAGTTGGTTCGCTTGCCACACACTGGCTGATTGCCATGATTATTCTCAGTATTTTGCTAACATTACTAGGAGTAATTGGGTATAATAAACGTGACGTGCAGGGGGGATAATGTGAAGGAAATTGTCAAAGATCCGAATAAAGAGCAGGCGATGATCGATGCCAGCATGGAGCTGTTTGGTGCTAAAGGCTTTTTGGGAACTAAAATGGAAGAAATTGCCAAAAAAGCTGGTGTATCCAAGGGCCTATTGTTCCATTATTTCGGTAGCAAAATAAATTTATACTTAGCCACATATGATTACACGCGAAATTTCTTTTACGGACTGGCAGAACTGGATGTGTGGACGACAGCAAGTGATTTCATTGAAATGGTGACCCGATCAACGCGCCATAAACTAGGATTACAAATCAAATACCCAATTGAATTTAATTTTCTCTTTTGCTGTTTAAGGGAGCAGCCCCAATTGCCTGATGAGGTGAAAAAAGCACTGGATGAAAAGTTGCAGGGGGAATACCAATTTACTATGGAGTTGATCGAGCCGGTGCTGGATCGGATGGAAATCAAAGAGCCCTTCACAAAGAAGGATGTTCTGCGAGTTCTTTATTATGTGGTTCAGGGAGAAACTGAAACGATTCAGACAGTCATGAACCAGCACCCAGAATGGACGACCATGGATCAGCTAGAGCCACTGATCGTACAGATGAAAAACTCGTTGGCAATGGTACAAATGGGATTCTTGAAAGAGAAGTAAATGAAGGAAACGAGAAAAGGTGAGGCTTATGAATGGGTGGATTTGCTGGATTTCTTACATGGGCTCGTAAAACACTAGTTGATCCAATCTCCTAGGAAAAACAGAACAGGAAATTTTTGACCGAGGAAAGTGTTCTCTCGGTTTTTTGTTTTTTAGCCGAAATCATCGGCTTAAATTTATTTTTTAATCATGCGTTATTCGTCCATGATATACTAAAGAAGAATTACCGATAGAATGAATTATTTTAAGAGGGGGAATAAAGATGATAAGAGCTGTCTTTTTCTTGCTTTACATGTTAGCTATAGTTGGACTGAACCGAAAAGCGAAACATGGGAAAATTGTAATTATTGTAGCTGGAATATTGATGCTGATTTTACTTGCTGTTTATTCATTTTACTTCCAGAATAACCTAACTGCTAAGGTTATTACTCAAATTTACCCATGGGTCCAGGTTTCATCTGTAGCCTTCTTTTTGCCTCTTGTATACGGTAGTTTGAGCATGGTAATAAGAGCCGCAGGCAATCAAAATCACAAATTGCTGATTTCTGTTGTTTATCTTTTAGCGGCATTTGTTGTTTTTTATATGTGGCATGTAGCCGTGGTAGCTTTGACCGTAGGCTTGGTCTAAATCAAAAAAACCTAGATCACATAAGCAATCTAGGAAATGAAAATCATATTAACGCATCCGCAAACGTCGACGAATGCCTTCTACCCGTGTACCTAACAATTTGTCGGCAATACGGGTTTTTAGTGCTAGCAGCATGTAAGTGAATCCGCCAAAAGCAGCGACGATCAAGATAATCAATAGCGATTGCGTCTTAGAATCAGGGCTCAAGAAAAGCTGACAACCCCATTTCACCAAGGTAGCAACAATTCCCATAACAACAGCCATACCCGCAATGTTCAAGATGGACTTAGCTGTTGCGCGCATCGGAAATCCTGTCACACCGTGAATTCGATCAAGAATAAATAGGACTGCTACCAATAATCCCATAAACGTTGCCAGTAAAGGACCATAAGCCTTAAATAGGAAAGTTAACGGCAGTTGAGCCATCAACTTCACCACAATGCCGATCAGTAAGAAACTTACGGCTTGTTTATTGCCATCCAAGCCCTGGAGCATTGTAGAGCACACCATGAATAATCCCATGATAATTCCTACGAAACAAGAGGCGGCTAGTAAACGTGCGGCTAAGGCATTTGGCTGATAGAACAACGTGTTCAAAGGATAAGCGAGCACCATCATGCCTACAGTTGCTGGCATCATCGCAAAAAAGAATAGCTGAAAGTTATTGGAAGCCAAACTAGCCAATCCGGTAAAGTCTTTTTTAGTGAATCGTTCAGTAATCAGCGGTAACCCGGCAGTTGCCATCGCAGTTCCAAGGGCGATAACTACCATTGTCAGCTTATCAGGATTCGGCGAGATGTAAGCGAATAACTCCGCATTTCGTTCTGCAGTATTGGTGGTTACCCATGCCATAATTTTCTCGAAAGAATATTGGTCAATTAGTTTAAAAATACTAATTCCACTGCCCACAATAATAAATGGCACGGCTTGCATTACCATTTGTGTGACTAGTTGGCGACCTGAAAAACTGATTTCATTTTTGCTTTCTCGTTCTAATTCACGATACATTGTTCGTTGCTTGAATAATGAGAATAACAGCACTGACATGGCAGCTATCACACCGATAAATGCCGCAAAGGTAGAATGGACTACTGCTGTTTTGTAGCTTCCTTGGTTGATCTGCATGATCAAATAAGCAGAAGCAAGCATATAAAATACCCGTGCAATTTGTTCAATAATTTGTGATAGAGCATACGGCTTCATGTCGCTGTTTCCTTGGAAGAACCCACGAATCACACTCATCATTGGAAAAATTAGTAATACAACACTTAACGAACGCATCACTGGAATTAAATCAGGATCACCTTGAGCCAGCAGTGGTGCTCCAAAGAACATGACGCCCGCAAAAACAATCCCGCCAACCAGCATGATCCGCAAGGTATAGAATAACAAGCGTTTACTTGTTTTAAATTCATTCATTGAATTGTAACGGGCTGTTTGTTTTGCTACGGCTGCTGGAATACCCGCTGTCGAAATCATCAGAAACAACGCATATACATTGTAACCCTTCCCATATAAAACATTGGCCGCATCTCCATGTGGCTGCATCCACATATACCAAGGAATCACGTAGACGGCACCAAGTAATCGAGAAAAAATATTGCCGATCGTTAACCAGACCGTGCTTTGGACCATTTTTTCCTGAGTAGTGGCTTGTTTTTTCTTTTGCGATTTGGGTGCTTCCTGTTGAGGTGCTTGTTGAGGTGGCTTTTTCAGTTCTTCTTTATGATAACGTGCCATCCGTGAAACCAGCGGCTTACCTTGATAAATTTTTGTTTCTAAGTCGTTGTAATCATTTTTTTCAGTCATTCTAACCAGCCTTCTCCAAAAAGATTCTTTCATATTTTACCTGTTATTGGCAATAGTTACAATGGCGAATAGAAATCTTAATGGAATTGCCAAGAAATCGGTTACTTTTCCGACAAAAAAAGCCTCACAACACGCTTGTGTCACAAGGCAAAGTCTATTTAGCTTTTAGCTGAAAAACCATGGATTTGACTAGCAAAAGTTTCAACATTACGGGTTTGAATATAAATTTCCCCCACGCCATGAAACTCATTAACTAGACCTTCACCGGTTTTAAACCCAAACATGCCAGAGGCAACCTTAATGTCATAATCTAAAGAACTGGTCCAAGCAATAACGTGTTGATTATCGACAATCGCTGGTTCAGAACCGTCTAAAACGATTTTTTCGACATCGCCAAAGGCAGAGACTAATAAATCGCCACTACCAGAAGTCTCCATTACAAACAATCCACCAGTACCACCTAATAAAGCTCCCGACAACTTTTGGCGTTTCATTTGATAACTAACACTTTGGTCACTAGCTAAAAAGGCACCCGTATTTAGCCGCCAATTTTCCTGTCCTACATCCAATTTGAAAATAATTCCCGGCGCACCTGGAGCAATTGCAATTACCGCTCCTTCGGATAAACCAGTCGCTGTGCTAATAAAGAAACTTTCACCACTGGAAACTGAACGACCAAGAGCACTGATAGCACCGCCAAATCCTTTTTTACCATTGGCATTCATATGGCCTTCAAGTTCAATTTGTCCCAGTTCGTAAACCATTGCGCCCGGTTCAATTCGAATTTGTTCATTTTTTGCTAACTGAATCTTTGCGATTGGAGCAAAAACACTTTCAGTAATTTCAACCTTCATTTTTTCAACCTTCTTTCTTGAAAAAATTATACCATTAGAACGATCCAAGAAGGAGATTTTTTGGTATGATAAATAAAAGGTAGGAGGATGACAGATGGCAATTTTAACTTTTGAAGATATTTCATTAATCCGGCAGAAAAAAGTTTTGCTGGATACCATTAACTGGCAAATCGAAGAGGGAGAAGACTGGGCTTTGTTAGGGCTAAACGGGGCAGGCAAGACGTTGCTTTTACAGATGATCTCTGGAAATATGTGGCCGAGTAAAGGAAAACTAACTGTTTTAGGTGAGGTATTTGGTAAAACGTCAATTCCCGATTTAACCAAACGCATTGGCTGGGTCAGCAATATTTTGCAATACCGATTCCAGCAAAATGAAACGGCAGAACGAATCGTGCTGTCAGGAAAATTTGCCAGCATCGGCATTTATCAAGAATATACTGAAGAAGAAATGCAGGAAGCCAAAGACATTTTAGACTCGCTAAGCGGCAAAGATTTGGTTGGTAAACCATACCAGGTTCTATCACAGGGGGAACGTCAAGTGGTTTTAATTGCCCGCGCACTGATGGCCCAACCTGAACTCTTAATCTTAGATGAACCTTGCACAGGACTAGACTTATTCGCTCGGGAAGATTTATTAGAGCGTATCCAGCAAATCAAACAAGGTGAAAATCCACCAAGTCTCCTGTACGTCACCCATCACACGGAAGAAATTTTACCGTTGATTAGCCACGTCTTGATGGTAAAAGATGGAAAAATCTTTAAACAAGGGACTCGTGAAGAATTGATCACTGAAGAAACGTTAACCCAATTTTACACCCGTCCAATCGATATTCATGAATTAACTGCTGACCGCTTAATGGTCATGCCTAAGAAATAAATAGTGAAAAAATGACGAGTTTCTTCCTATTTAATAATGTAGAAACTCAATCTGTCGACCGTCAATAATCCTAAAATCCCATAGTTACGACAGATGACTAAAAGCCCAGTATTGAAGGAGTTTTGAGAAATCAGGCGTTATCTTTGGTGAAATGTGAACTGGAAATGGATCGGTCGACAGAAATGATTGCTTTAGCCTTGATATGATCAGCCTAAATCGGTGCGGGGTATTAATCTAAAAGAGTGGAATGTAAATTTCATTAACTTACTTAGAAAGTCAGTTTCTTTTTGTATTAATCTAAAAGAGTGGAATGTAAATCTTTTTGAGTACAGATGATGGATTGTTAGATGTTGAGTATTAATCTAAAAGAGTGGAATGTAAATTTTGCTCCGTATAGATCGTAAAGATACAACATGTCTTCGTATTAATCTAAAAGAGTGGAATGTAAATGATTACTCGACATTAGTAAGTTTGGCTTCGGGATTGTATTAATCTAAAAGAGTGGAATGTAAATCCGGCAAGCTTAGTTCAGACGCAAACATAAAACATCGTATTAATCTAAAAGAGTGGAATGTAAATTGGGTCAAAGCCAGCAAAAACGCTCGCTCTAATATGGTATTAATCTAAAAGAGTGGAATGTAAATTATTTCTTAAACGATCAAAGTAGCTTCTCAATAAATCGTATTAATCTAAAAGAGTGGAATGTAAATATAAGATGTTGGAGATACTAAAGGGTGAAGCTCATGGTATTAATCTAAAAGAGTGGAATGTAAATTTTGTACAAGCACCCCGCATTTGATAGAATGCTAAGTATTAATCTAAAAGAGTGGAATGTAAATTTCCACCCTTCTAGACAAACAAAAAAGAGCTTTTAAGTATTAATCTAAAAGAGTGGAATGTAAATTAGGCAATCATACAAATCATCACGATTACAAAATCGTATTAATCTAAAAGAGTGGAATGTAAATGACGGAATAGTCGAAGTGATCCGTGAAGAACAAACCGGTATTAATCTAAAAGAGTGGAACCGAAACAGATACATATTTTTTGTAGTAGCCTGCAAGTAAGCAACATCTTTTAAACATGCATCAATTTTTTCATCACAACACATCTCAGCCCCGCCACATCAGCAATGCAAAGAAAAATTGCTAGCAATAATTACCTTGTCGCTTATACTCTAAGTGTAGGAGGTAGAAGCCATGGTTGGAGATATTTTAAAAACCCGAAGAAAAGAATTGAATTTGACTCAGCAACAGGTGGCCGATAAGCTACACATATCTAGACAGACCTTTTCCAATTGGGAAAATGAGAAAAGTTTTCCTGACATTTTTATGCTGATTGAGTTAAGTATTTTTTTTGAGTTGTCATTGGATTACATGATCAAAGGGGATGAAAAGCTGATGAAAAAGATTAAAGAGGATGCTACTTTAAATCCGTTGATTCAGCAAAGCATATTTTTATTTGTTGTCTGTTTAGCTGCTTCTGTTTGGGCGATCTTATCATTGCCCAGAACAGGATTAGTAATCGAAAACGGCTTAACTGTTTTGTCGGTCGATGTTTTATGGCAATTAACCATGATTATTGCGGTTCTGTGGATGATTTTCATTTATATGCGCAATTTCTATGCCCTAGCTGAGAACATGTTGATAAAAACGATCCATAAAGTCATTCAAGCCTTTTTAGCACTTTCCTTCATCATTACCATCTGCTGCTTTGTCATGACGATACTAAATTACATGGGGATTATTGCCTTCAAATAAATAGACAAAAAAGGAAGACACAGCTTAATTCTTCCTTTTTTTTCATCTCATCGTTTCAATGGATAGACATATCCAGTTAAACCAACTAGATTTTTTCCAATGATTTCCTTCATTTTACCAAAGACAGCTGCCATGATAAAAAAGGCAAAACTCAGTAGTGAAATCATCAATGACCATTGAAAGAATGTGGGAGCTTGATATCTTAGCTCTAAGTGGTTTCTATTCAATTTCTGGGGAATAGTAATTACGCCAATTTCACTATAGTCAATATCCTTTTTATTGAGAACTTGCCCATTTAGTCTCAACACAGTATTGTGATAGCTAAAGACAGGCACCTGTATTTTTTTCTGATCTTTTCCATCCCAAGCAACAACCAAACGACCATCCTCCACCTTTTTTTTAAAGAATGGATCTTTATCGATGATTTGCGTCTGATACAGCTTATAGCGACTGCCGTCATATTCGCGATGGACAGGCAAATAATCAGGAGTGGATTTTTGGATATACTCTAAGGCCAAACTTAAATCCTGGGAATAAAATGCTTCCTTTACTTGTTGAGCAGGAATATCAGCGATCGTTGTATTAATCAACGAAAAAAGATAGTTTTCCGGTTTCCACCAAGTTGTTATCAATACGGTTTGCAAGAGTAACGTTTGAATAATCGCAAGCACCACCATTGATTTCACCTTAACTGTTTTTAGTTTTTCAAAATGATCCTCATTCAAGAGAAGAGCCCAGGAAACCAGCAGTAAAACCGTCGCTGGAATGACAAAGCGAAAAGGAAACTGAATGAGCTGAACCATTCGAATGTTTTTTTTCAATAAAAACGTCCAAGGAATCAAATTCGAACCTAATAGAAGAAAAAACATGCTGGTCCAAATCGTGATCTTCAACATCGGTGATAAATTGTTTTCTCTGTAGGCAATCATCAGGATTCTTACAATAATGATTAGCAAAAAGCACGGCGTAAAAAGACAATAAAAGCTGGAATAGGTGAGCGTACTTTCAGCCATACTCTGGTTGATGAAGGGAGCTAAAATCTTGTCACTAGAATAAATTTGGAAAAGACTGTGCCACAAATTTAATGTGAGGAGGAAAAAGCAGCCGATAGCTAATCCAGTCTTCAACATAAATTGTCCTTTTTTAGTCGACTGAACAAAAGCTCTTAGATAAAAAGGGAGATAGCTCATCACTAAAAAAAGAGTGGACAGAAAATGAGTTTGAAACATCAGAGCGGTATAAAATCCCAAATCTAGCTTCACGTCATGTTTTTCTGTCATGGAAATAATCGGAGTTAAGCATAAAGGCATGAATGCAGCTCCCCAGCTACTAAAGCCTTGTCGCGTGATCCAATATTGCACCGCAAATGTACTCAAATAAATCACGGCTGTCGAAAAAGCAATTTTCGTTTTTACCTTCAGTTTTTTTAGCAGGTTATACATAGAAAAGCCGGATAATACATAGAGTAAAAAATTCGACAATAATTGATAGTTGAACCATGTTCCAGCAATTAGTAACAAGGCGCCATGAAGGTAAGCCAGATAAGGACTATAAAGTGCGTTAACAATTCTACCCGATTGTTGGAAACCATACATACTGCTGAAATATTGAAGGTTGCCATCTTTTAGTTGCATCGCAGCATCATAAAAACGATTGAAGTGAAAAATTGAATCTGAGCCAACAATCATATTTCGTGACAAAATTTGTGGTAGTAACAGGAGCAATGAGACACCGATTATCCCTATGAAGGGATGCCTGTTTAACGTCTTTTCCAACTCTGAAATCCATTTCTTGATCATAGGAACCACCTCTTTTGTAAAAATCTCTTCATAAGAATTAACTTCTTCTCCAGAAAAATCATTTAATCCTATTTATAAAATATAAATATCGCAAATAAGATAAGTGCTAAAACCCACATAAAAGTCAATAGTAAATAAAATAAGAAAGTGGGATTATCAAGCCAATTTTTTTCATTTATCAGTTGTTTTCGCTTGACCTAAAGTCCACTTCAACACTTATACTAGTACTATTCTAAATCATGAAAGAAGGAATTTTATGAAAGCGGCAATTTTTGAAAAAGCTGGACTGGTAACGGTTCAGGAAGTTGAAAAACCAAGTTTACAAGCGACAGATGATGTCATTATTAAAATTGTTCGTGCCTGTGTCTGTGGATCTGATTTGTGGTCTTATGCCCATGGTGATAACAAAGAAGCCCACTCTGTAAATGATGGTCATGAAGCGCTAGGCATTGTTGAAGAAATTGGCTCGGATATCACAACTGTAAAACCAGGAGACTTTGTGATCGTGCCATTTACCCATGGTTGTGGTGAATGTGATGCTTGCCGAGCTGGTTTTGATGGAACCTGTGACCGCCATCAAGGAGCAAGCAATTGGTCAAACGGATTCCAGTCAGAATATGTTCGCTTCCACTATGGTAATTGGGCTTTAGTCAAAGTTCCAGGCCAACCTTCAGATTATACAGAAGGTATGATTAAATCACTTTTGACTTTGGCAGATGTTATGCCAACTGGCTATCATGCCGCTCGTTGTGCTCATGTTGAAAAGGGCGACAAAGTGGTTGTCATTGGAGATGGTGCTGTAGGTCAGTGTGCGGTCATCGCAGCGAAGATGTGTGGCGCATCACAAATTGTCCTGATGAGTCGCCATAAAGATCGTCAAGAAATGGCACTTCAATCAGGAGCAACGGCTGTTGTAGCTGAACGTAGTGAAGAAGGAATTGCCAAAGTTCGCGAAATTCTCGGTGGCGGTGCGGATGCTGCCCTTGAATGCGTAGGAACAGAAGCTGCGATTGAGCAAGCGATTGGTGTTCTCCATAATGGTGGGCGCATTGGTTATGTAGGTGTTCCTCATTATACGAATCGTCCGATCGGTTCAACCTTTGCGCAAAATATTTCTATCGCCGGTGGCTCAGCTTCGGTTACAACTTATGATAAACAATTTCTGCTTAAAGCAGTTCTTGATGGGGATATTAATCCTGGGCGGGTGTTTACTCAGACATACAGTTTAAATGATATCAATCAAGCCTATGAGGATATGCAAGACCGAAAAACTATCAAGTCGATGGTGGTAGTTGATGATACTTTGACAAACTAAGTTTAGCTTTTCAATAGCAATGAAGGTTTTATGGCGCAAAAAACAATCCATCTTTGGGTTGTTTTTTTGTCATCCTTACTACAAAAAAGCTAGCGGAGGCTAGCGATCAAGGAGTTAAAAACAGCAGGAAAGTGGAATTCCTGCTGTTTACTTAATTCTAATTTTGCAAACTTTCTTCTGGCACTTCAGCTAAATAATCAGCCACCGACTGAATCACCGTTTTCATAGCTTCGGTATCAAAAGGCGAAGCCAAATGACCCAATTGGACAGTCTCCAAGAAATTCTTCGTTCCACCAACTTTACAAATAGCAAGATAATCCTCCCAAACGTGAGGATCTTTTTCCACAATTGCTCGTTGCCAAAATTGAAAAGCACAAACTTGAGCCAAGGTGTAGTCTATATAATAGAAGGGAACTTCAAAAATGTGTCCTTGGCGATACCAATAGGTGCCTCGTTCCAAATCAGAAGATTGGCGATAATCTCGTTCCGGACAGTATTGTTTTTCTAGTTTCCGCCAGCAAGCCTTCCGCTGAGCCGCAGTCCATTCTGGATGGGTGTAAACCTCCTCTTGGAAGTGGTCAACTAAAGCACCATAAGGTAGAAATTGCAGAGCGCTACTTAAATGGGCAAAGCGATATTTATCACTGGCACTGCCAAAGAACTGATCCATCCAAGGCCAAGTTAAAAATTCCATACTCATGGAGTGGATTTCTGCTGTATCTGAGGTAGGAAAGACCAATTCTGGTTCCTTCACCCAACGAGAAAGATAGGTCTGAAAGGCATGACCTGTCTCATGGGTTAAGACATCCACATCATCAGAAGTTCCATTAAAATTAGCGAAAATAAACGGCATATGATAGGCATCGATGAATTCACAATAGCCGCCGCTTTGTTTACCAGCTCGGCTAGTTAGATCCATCAGTTGCTGCTGGGTCAATAAATCGAAAAAAGTACCGGTTTCCTCAGAAAGCTGATGATACATTGTCCGAGCTTTTTCCACTAAATCAGATTCTGTACCTTGAGGTTTGGCATTACCGTCAGGAAATACTAGCGGCAAATCATAATAAGCTAGCTCAGACAGCTGCAGTCGTTCGGCTTGGCGTTTATATAGTTCTTGGTTTTTTGGCACAACTTCATCAATAATAAATTGGCGAAACGCCTGAATTTGTTTACGATCATAGCTCCAGCGGTTCATGGCGATATCCCCATAAGCCACATAATTCTCAAAACCTAGCTGCTGAGCTATCTTGGTTCTCAGCTTGATTAGCTGATCAAAAATTTCGTCAAAGCGAGCTTCGTTTTTAGTGAAAAAGCTTTGGTAAGTTTTCTGCGCTTTGCGGCGAGTAAAGCGATCCATGACGGTAAAGCAAGCAGAAATCTCGGATAGCGTATATTTTTTTCCATCAAAAAGTAATTGAGCCGAGGCAATCAACTGGGTGTATTTGCTGATCCATTCGTTTTCCTGTTGTTTGAGCTGAACTACTTTGTCATCCAGAAGTCGCACTTGATCTTTTGCTAGTAAAAACAACGTTTCGGGAAAAAGCTGCTTTAACTCATTTTGAAAAGGAGAAGCCAATAACGCTTGATAAAATTCATGATGAACTTGATCAAACAACGGCTGATGCTCATCCCAATACGCATTTTCCGCAGCATAAAAACTGTCTCTTGTATCAACGGAATGACGAATATAAGCTAATTTTGCCATCGTATCAATATCAGTACGTAACGTATTTAGCTGGTTTAGAGCCTCCTCTGCACTTTTGAAAGATTTGGCTTCGATAAAATGGTTTAGCTGTTTCTTAAACGAGTGACTGTAGCCATCAAAGTCAGGCCGCTTATAATCAAATTCTTTAAATTGCATAGTGATTCCTCCCATACTTTCTTTTATTATAACGCACTAAAGCAGGGGTGGGGAAACTAAAAAAGTGTCTGTGACATAAAACGTCACAGACACTGAAAACCGAATAATCGGTGTAACTGAAGTAGTTCTTTTACGAAATAAGCCGCATAATCGCAAAAATATGAGAAGCTAATTTCGGCTTATTCGGTTTATTTTTCAGAGCTGAACACTTCTGTCACAACCTCGAAAAAAATAGTAGTTAGTCTAAAACATCATCCAACGGTGTGTATTCCATAGACAAGTCATTGGCAACAGCTTCTAAAGTTAATTTTCCTTTGTACGCATTCACCCCTCTATGCAAGGCTAAGTTTGCTTTCAATAATTCTTCTAATGGGTTATTCGCTAACAAATTAGCATAGGCTAAAGTGCTGTTACTTAACGCATAAGTAGCAGTTTGAGGTACTGCACCAGGCATATTTGCTACTGCATAATGAACGACACCTTCTTTAACATAAGTAGGATCATCATGGGTAGTCACACGATCGACTGTTTCGAAAATCCCTCCTTGATCAATCGCCACATCTACAATTACAGAATGGTCAGGCATTCCTGCCACCATGTCAGTTGTCACAAGAGTAGGTGCTTTATGACCAGGAATTAGCACGGCACCAATTACTAAGTCAGCTGTTTTTAACGTTTCTTGTATATTGTAACGATTAGACAATAGAGTCTGAACTTTATTGTCAAAAATGGTATCCAATTCTTTTAGACGGGGAACACTTACGTCGAGAATTGTCACGTTTGCTCCTAGCCCCAAAGCAATTTTAGCAGCATTAGCTCCAACCGTTCCACCACCGATGACCACTACATTACCCCGTCTTACACCGGGAACACCTGCCAATAGGATACCTTTGCCACCATTAACACGTTCTAAGTAATTTGCGCCGATCTGTGAAGCCATTCGACCAGCTATTTCACTCATAGGTGCCAATAGTGGCAGGGAATTATCAGCAGGTTGCACATTTTCGTAAGCAATAGCTGTTACACCGCTCTCAACTAGTGCTTCAGTTAATTCTTTATTTGCTGCTAAATGCAAATAGGTAAATAGCAATAAGTCATCTCTAAAATACTGATATTCTTCTTTTAAAGGCTCTTTTACTTTCATCACCATGTCACAAGCCCAAGCTTCTTTAGCTGTCTGAACAATAACAGCACCGGCTTCTTCGTATTCTTCATCAGAGATCGCAGAACCTTTTCCGGCACTGGTTTCAACTAGTACTTGATGACCACGACTAGTTAAGTCAAAAACACCTGATGGCGGTAATGCCACACGGTTCTCATTGTTTTTAATTTCCTTTGGGATTCCAATTTTCATAGCAATCACTCCTCGTTATAATTTGTAAGCGTTTACTACACTATTGTATAATAGATTCAGCGGAAATCAATTAAAATGCGTTAAGAAAGAAAAAGACTTTTGTTATTTACTTAGCATTGTGAAATTGAGATCAAATCTACACAAGATAGGTTAGGATGTAAAAAGATAAGATTCTCTTTTAATGAAAAGTTTTTCGTTGCGAAATTGTTGCAAACTAGTGATAATAAAAGAGAGCAAAGGAGTTTTTGTATGTCAAAAAAAAGTCCAACAGATATAATAAAAGAACAAATTAGTTTTATTGAAGCTCGAATTACCCGTTACGAAGAATTGCGAGATGGCTCAGTTTTTCGACGAATTCTTTTTGGTGGTGGTCGGCAATCTAAGTTGGGATTCCTCGGCTTGATTGTTGGTTTGGGATTGCTTTTTTATGCGATATTGCATTATTCAGCGGGAGTGGAGATTTTAATAGTGGGGGTGTTGTCGCTCTTACTTCTTGGCTATTGCTTGCTCCAGTTAAATCTCATCCGTAAAAGGAACGATCCTGAAAAATTCGATCGGATGGTGTATAGCCTTTCTCAAGAAAAGGCTTCAATGGAAAAGGAGTTACAGCGCTTATTAGTTACCGATGATAAGATTAGAAAGCAATAAGAATGATCAAGGTAACTATTGTATGTGAAAGATTCACAAATAAACGACAGAGTAATTTATTGTATACTCCGTCGTTTTTTTGCTTGTTTTCGTATTTTTGTTTTCGTTTGATGAATTTCTTCCACTCGACGCTGCAATTTGTTGAGCGTGTAAATGCTTGGACATAATTCTACCGCTAATATCGGGGTAGGACAGTTGGGTAGGTCAACAGTGGAAGTACAGATGACCAAATCGTAGTTACTAAATTCAGACGAGCAATCTGCGGGATTTAGTTGATTGGAAGTCACATGCGAGATTAAGTAATTTCCACGAACAGAAGAGTGTATTAGTTGAGTTAACAACTGTTCTTGAGTAGTAGAATCAGAAGCAACAATTAAGATATTGACTGGCTCATCAAGCTGCTTCATGCCAGTTAAGCACTCCGGTATGGTAGCAATTATCTGATAGACATAATTGTTGATAAATTCTTCTGATTCAAAGATATGATGTTTATGAGTAAAATCCTTTACCAAGGAACGAATACTATGTACACAATGTGCATGAAAATTTTCAAGTAGGTTAATATAATCTCGCTTTCCGTCACGAAGAACGCTGATATATTCACGAGTGTCAATTAGAAAAAGGTGTTGGTTGATTAGAATGACAGTCAATCGTTCCTTTTGTTTTTTTGTCAAAGGTGTTACTAATAGGCGATTGAAATCTTCAACTAATTCTTGATGTTTTGCATAATTGTAAGATAAGTTGTAGTTATTTTCCAACGCTTTTTTCTTTTGCTCTTCCCCCAATAAAAACAAGTCTGAATACAGTAACCAAAAAGATTCTTTCATGACTTCGTCTGTATATTCCATTCCTGCTTCTTCTAGTAATTTTTCTGCAAAATTATAACAAAGAATTCGATCAGGCGGCAAAATATTTTTTGAACTCAAAAAGCGCTGTGGAAAGAAATGACCGTTTTTCACCCGTTGCAAGCTGATGAAAAACATCATACACAAGCGGTTATATTGGCTGTATGAACATTCCAACTGATTGTTTTCGATCAATGAGCGAATTACTTCTTCACCCAGTTCAAAGAATTCTACGGAGCGGCGCAATTCTTCTTTTACAACCTTCTTCTCAGAAAAAAGTAAGAAGAATAATTGACGAACTGTTTTTTCATTTCCGACAATTCGAAAGGGGCGCCGTTGAATGGTTAGTTTCCATTTTTTCAACACTTTCATTAAAACATTCAGATGCGTTTGAACAGAGGAAACGCTACAGAATAATTGCTTAGCTATGTCCTGTAGTTTGTCATATTCTTCAAAAAAGACTAGTTCTAAGATTTTGAAAGATAAGGAGTTGCGGATCATAGTCGAAAATAAGGCATCGATAGTTGCGTTATCTTCGACCTCGAGAGAATATAAGCCATTTTCTCTAGTTATTCGATAGTATTCCATCTGAGTATTGATTGAACGAATATCACTGGATAATACTGGTGCTGTACAGTCTAGAAGTTGTACAAGCTGATCAGTCGTCATGGGATATTTTGAATAGTATAATGTCTCAATTAACAAAAGCTTACGTTGATTATCACGTTTAAGTAGACAACGTAGGTTCATGTTCAGTTTCCTTTCTATCGGGGATCGAAGTGTCAAGACTATTAAAAAAATTTCGAATGTTAGCAATGTCCTGTGGTGTTGGATAAGAATTTATTGCGATTACTGGGCAAAAGCTTTCTAGCTCAGGCATAGTGATATCCGTAATGAGCAAGTCGAATTTTTTGGTCACTTGATTCAAATCTTGCATATTGATATAAGGATAATTCGAATAACTACAAAACAGAGGCGTCTGAACCCATGAACTCAGCATCAAACGCCAAAATTTTTCCTGATTCGGCGAAGCATCAGATAGCAATAAAACCTTCACTGGTTTCTCAACAGTGGCAAATCGTTGAAGCAAACCATCAATCGACTGAATTAAGCTAAAAAAGTAGAGCTCACAATATTCCTCACTATAGGGCAAACGATTCTTATAAAGAAAATCGTAAATTGTATTCATTAGGCGATCGACTGTTCGACCATACTTCTTTCTTAGCAACAACAAGGTATAGTGTTTAGAATTTCCAAGAATAGTTATTAGCTCGTTATCTGGAAAATAGATAAGTACATCATTGCCTAAAATACGCAGACTCTCTTGAATCTGGCTTTCAGTCAGACTGTTTTCTAAAATTAAATTGATAGCTCTCATCAATTTAGTATGTAAATCGTAGAAATTTGCTAGTTTATAATTTGTTTTCTCCTGCTGCATTTGCTGCGAAGGGGTTAAAACTAAATGATCAGAAAAAACAGGCCACAAGGCTTCCATCATCAAGTCAGAGTTATATTCTAACCCGCATTCTCGTTTGAGTAATAAAACTAAATCAGAATGTTCAGACTTATTAGGTAATCTGAAATAGTGATCAGATGGAAGTTGTGCATCTAGATGGAATTTTTTCTTGTTGCGATACAAACAGATTAAGGTACTGTGCATTAACTGAAGATGCGTGTTCATATTATTTCGAACATTATTCTTTAGCAAAAATTCGTGAATATAATGATCGACAGCAAGTATTAATTTGTCAGAAAATCCGTAACTTTTCAAAGGAAGGCGCCGCTCCTTGAAAAAAAGATAATAAAAATGCCGAATCATTATCTCGTCACCTTCTATCCGACTGGGCCGTTGAGCTACATGGATATTCCAATTCGGTAATAGCTGCTCGATTCGTTTTAGGTGGCGTTGTACATTTGAAAAGCTACAACGAAGATCTGTTGCTATTGCTGAGATTCTGTACTGACGTTGGAAGAATAGCTCCGAAATAATTTGAAATTCTACTGAAGTTTCTAAAATATTTGCGTAAACTGAATCGATTGTTGCCGAAGCTTCAAAGTTTAACTTGTATAAATTTTTGATCTTTATTATTGTAAATTGTAAATCATTCTCATTTAGAGCCTTAATATCACTATGTAAAATCGGAACAGAGCAACCTAGTAAATCACTCAAATGTTGCACAGACAAAAGAGACTCTGAATAGTAAAGGGCTTCGATCAAACAAAGTCTGCGGTACGTTTCTTGTTTCATTAATTCTCTTAAATCCATGATCCATCCCCTAATTTTTATTTAAATATATTTTTTTAAAAGTGGAAAAACCAATTGATATCCCTTGTTAAGTTTCATCTTTCATTATTTAACTAATGCCAGACGATAATCATTATAAGGAAAAAATTGTAATAAAATCCAAAAAGCTTAAGGCTTAAAAAAATCTTAGAAAAAATTATTTTATTTTTGTTTTCTGGTTAAATAAAAAAAAAATCTGCCAAAAAAAATTCGCGAAACTGAGATATAACAGTTGCCTTTCTGTCAAAGAACGAATAGAATTAGCTTTGGAATAACTAAAAGAATGATGGAGGCTATATCATGATGAACAAGCAAAGCTTAGTAGAAAAAGTAGCAGAAAAAACTGGATTGACAAAAAAAGATGCAACTGCAGCAGTAGATGCTTTATTCACTACGATCCAAGACGCATTGAAAGATGGCGATAAAGTTCAAGTTATCGGTTTTGGTAACTTTGAAGTACGCGAACGTGCTGCTCGTAAAGGACGTAACCCTCAAACTGGCGAAGAAATTACAATCGCAGCAAGCAAATCACCAGCTTTTAAAGCCGGTAAACAGTTAAAAGACGCTGTAAAATAAAGTCATCGAGCTGTCCCGACTGGGCGGCTTTTTTTCTTTATATAAGCGAAGACGTATTCGAAAAGGACATCTAAATGGTCATTCCAATAAATAATTAACGTTATTTAAAAAAGGCTGAATAAAAAAATATTAAGACACTTGCTTGTTTTTTAAAAGAGCTTGTGTCTTTTTTTGTGCGGGAGTATAGTAATGAGCGACATAGAGGAGGTTCAGGGATGCTGACATTTATTCCCAATTCGATCTTACAAATGAGTACCATCTTTCTTTCAATCATTGTTGAAGCTATTCCATTCGTTTTACTTGGTTGCATTATTTCGGGTGCCTTGCAAGTATATTTAACGTCTGAGCGCGTACAGCACTTATTACCAAAAAATAAGTTCTTAGCTATATTAGTTGGTTCAGGCTTAGGATTTTTCTTTCCTTCTTGCGAATGCGGTATTGTACCGATTGTTACACAATTTATAAAAAAAGGCGTTCCGGAATATACCGCCTTCGCTTTTATGGTTACTGCACCGATTATTAATCCAATTGTATTGTTTGCTACTTTTGTTGCATTAGGCAATAGTGCTCGTTTTGCTTTGTTGCGGGTAGGTGGAAGTTTGCTAGTGGCCTTAACCATAGGTTCGTGGATTGCTTATTTCAACAAGTTGCCGATTATGAAAGAGGTACTTGTGGTGGAAGCTAAACAGCACCACCATGAGCATGCACAGCTGAGAAAGGATAAGCACATATTCGAAGTATTGACTCACGCCATAGATGAATTCTTTGATACAGGACGCTATCTGATTATCGGTGGTTTAATTGCAGCAAGTATGCAGGTTTACTTACCTACACAGCTATTATTGCAACTTACTTCCTCAAGATTAGTCTCAATTTTAGTTATGTTGGTGTTGGCATTTACTATGTCTTTGTGTTCTGAGGCAGATGCTTTTGTAGGGTCTTCATTGTTGTCTTTGTTTGGGGTCAATTCAGTGGTGGCCTTCTTAGTCTTTGGTCCAATGGTTGATATCAAAAACTTGATGATGATGAAGCGAGTCTTTCATGGTAAATTCATCGTGCAGCTGATGGCAATCATTACAGTGGTTGTTGCCTGTTACGCATACTTGATTTAGGAGGTAATTTATGTTTCGTTTTTTGATTTTATCCGGCTATTTCGAGTGGATGATGTATTTGCAGGTGTCTGGAAAGTTGAACCAATATATTAATATTCATTATATCTATTTGGTTTATTTAACAATGGCCTTATCTTTGCTGCTAGCTTTGGTTCAGTTAAAGCTATGGGTTGAACAAAGTGAGGGGAAAGAACGGACTCACGCTCATCATGGTCACGAACACGGTGGCATGAAACGTTCGCAAAAAATGGTGACGTATCTGCTGCTGAGTCTTCCTTTGATCGCGGGCACACTTTTTCCAACAATTAGTTTGGACACAACGATCGTGGAAGCCAAGGGTTTTAGTTTTCCTGTAAGTAAAGAATCGGTTGGTGATCCAGAAATGAATACGCAATATTTGAAGCCAGATACGAGTATTTATTACAATAAAGATGACTATGATAAGCAAATGGAGGAACTATTAGCAAAATATCAAGAAAATGACGTCCTCCAGGTGACGGACGAAAATTATCTGGAAGTGATGGAACTAATTTATACTTATCCCAATACTTTTGTTGGTAAAAAACTTTCCTATGAGGGATTCGATTATCAAACGACAAAAGACCAAACGTACAATTTCCTCTTCCGATTCGGAATCATTCACTGTGTAGCAGATTCTGGGGTATTTGGGTTGATGATACATTTTCCTGAAAATGAAAAGGTGAATAACAATCAATGGCTCCATGTAGAAGGAACAATTGAACTAGAATATTTTGAACCTTTTAAACGCCAACTACCAGCACTCGCTGTTGAAAAAGTTCAGCCGATTGCGACACCAGATAATCAGTATGTGTATCGCTCGTTTTAGCAAAAGTTAAGCGGTAGTGACATAAAACCTTACAGCCGCTAAAAACCCAATAATCGGTGTAATTATAGCAACTCTTTCGAAACAAGCCGAATAATCGCAAAAATATGTGCTGCTATTCTTGGATTATTCGGCTTTTTTTTGGAGCTGAACACGTCTGTCGCAACCTATTTTTTTGATGCATTGAGATGTAAAGCTTTTTCTAGATCATAAACGAAACAGTTTTTTATAGGCTCTTCTATAGCAAATAAGTCCGGTCAAAGATAATGGACATACTTGCGGATATATTTTCTTTGTTATAGTTTTTGGTAATTAATTCTTGTAATTCTTCATTGGATAATTTTAATCCTTCTGGAACAACTAAATCAAAATAGATTACCTCAGGATCGATAGTATTATCAATCCGTAAATCATGAAAACGCAACTGAGGATGGATATCACGCAGAACCTGTTTTAAGTTTGGTGCGACGCGCTTAAAATCAGGGTCATCAAGAGGGTAAGGGTCCACATGGCAGACCAAATCCACACCAGTATTCGTTTTTACTTCCTGTTCAATCGTATCAATCACATTATGGGCGTGGCTCAAGCTCCAATCTTGGTTTACTTCAATATGAACTGAGGCAAATACGCTGTTTGGTCCATAGCTGTGAATTAACAAATCATGATAACCGATGATATCGGGGAACTTATCCAAATGAGCTCGAATCTCACCGATTTCGTCTTCGGGTGCTCGTACGCCCATCAATTCATCGATAAATTCCTTAATCATCTTAACTCCAGTATATATAATATATAAAGCAATCAGAAGGCCAACATACCCATCGATCCGCCATCCTGTAATCCACTCAGTTATAGCTGAAAATAAAACCGCAATGGTTGTGTATACATCATTAAAGCTGTCTTGTGCAGTAGCTTGTAGTGTATTTGAGTGAATCCTCTTTCCTAAACGCTGATAAATACTACCTTGTAAAAATTTCATTAAAATGGAAAGTGTTAAAACTATATATACAATTGAAGAAAGTTGAATGCTTGTCGGATGAAGAATCTTTACAAATGAACTATCTAAGAAGCGAATCCCAACGTATGTTACCAGAATGGAAACCACAAATCCACTAACATATTCGAAGCGTTCATGACCATAAGGATGATCCTTATCGGCTGGCTTTCCAGCAATTTTAAACCCTGCTAAGGTAATAAATGAAGATGCGGTATCGGATAAATTATTCATCGCATCTGCCGTAATCGAGACACTACCAGATAGCGTACCGATGAAAAGCTTGGCAAAGAACAGTAATAAATTTGATAAAAGTCCCATACTCCCTGCTAAAATTCCTATGGCAGTGCGCTCATTGCTTTTAAAAATTTTCTGTATTTTATCGATTAATCTAGTCAATATACGTTCCATCCTTTATTTGGCATTAGTTGATAGTATAGCGTAAATAAAAGTCAGAAAAAAGCATTAAGGCGAGCCTAAATGATAAAAAATATTTTAAAGGTAAACTTTAATTTATTGGGGTTTACCTTTAATTGGGTAATAATTTGAAACTTTTTTTCGTTGAAACGGGACATCTTAGCTGAGTTTCTTTATAATAGATTTAAAGGAACACAATTGTTGAGGAGGAAACGGTTAATGGATCATCAAGAGAAAGATATTACTTTATGGGATATTGAGAATGAGAATGTTATTACTGCACTAGAGGACTTTATAGAAGATTGGAAAGTTTCTCATAATAGTGATCTAGAAGAATACTTGAGAAGCTACACCATCTACTTCAAAAGTGATGATGCCACAAAAGAAGCGATTCGTTTAGTTTTAAGCTATGCGAAAGAATTAATGGATGGTAAACGTACAACGGTTGATTTTTATGAAAACAAAATTTGGGAGCTCTCGGATGGCCGACGCGTGCGCATGGCTCATTATTTTGAACGTTCGAGTGCTGATTTAATGCGAGGAATTATTTCTGGGGAGAAATAAGGCATTATTGAGTGATAAAATGAGAAAAAATGAAAAAATAGTTAGGTATCTTTTAGACAACAAAAATAAAGCATGTTACAATAAAGATAAAAATTTAATTTTACATGCATAATAGAAGCGAGGGATAGATTTGCAGCATAAAAAGATAGCTACTATATTAACTTTAGGGGTGCTTATAGCGCCAACTGTTCTTTCAACGCAACAAGTTTTGGCCGCGGAAACACAGGAGTCTACCGTTCAATCATCGGAGCAGACGACTGAATCTTCCAGCGTACCGGTGCCTGATCCGCAGCCCACACCAGAACCAGCGCCTGAACCAGCTCCAGAACCTGAAATAGCGACATATAGTTTATATATTGCAGGAAATGCGTTAACTCAAAATAATTATGCCGATAGTGATGGTAACCAGATTCATTTTGATCGATTTTCTGAGATTGAAAAAGGCGGAGGTGTAAAGTACGAAGTAAGCTTGAAAGATAGTGATAAAAACATTATCAAAGAAGTGAAAGTAATTGATCGCTCTAAACCAGAAAACGAAAATGTTGTGATGAGCAGCGACCAAGCAACTGGTAGCTTTACCATGCCGGAATCTGATGTTGAAGTGCAACTAATTGTAGAACCAAAACCAGCTCCAGAAAAACCCAACGAGAATACGGATAATAATAATGAAGGGCAAAAGCCTGATGACAAAGAACCCGCTGATACTGGTAATAATACACCGGCACCAACGCCGACAACTGATCAGCCGAGACAGCCTGATTCAGGTAGCAGTGATATACGGGTTCCTTCAAATGAACCTGTACCAACTATAGGCAATGATGTACAAAATGCGATCGTTCAAGAAGCGCACCGCCATTTAGGCAAACCTTATGTTTGGGGTGCTAAAGGACCTAACGCTTTTGACTGTTCGGGCTTAGCCTATGCTGTTTATGCAGCAGCAACTGGTCATTATATCGGTGGTTGGACAGGAGATCAGCAGTATTCTGGTACCCAGATCCCTGTTAGTGATGCCCAACCTGGAGACTTATTATTCTGGGGAGCACCTACTAGCGTAACAACTCACGTAGCAATTTATATCGGTAATGGACAGTATATTCATGCTCCTCAGCCGGGAGATGTGGTAAAGATCGGTACTCTTAACGGTTTCATGCCAACATTTGCGGTGCGAGTAAATGTCGCGGGATTGCCAAAAGCAACCAGTTCTCTAGCCAATGCTTTTGGGGAATACAATACGGATCAACCATTTGTCTTCAATAAAAACCAGACGACGGATCAATTCATTGAAAAAGTGGGTGAATGGTCTCGTGAAATTGGCCAGAAGAACGGTATTTATTCATCTGTTATGCTTGCACAAGCTATTTTAGAAAGTGGATCAGGTAATAGTTCACTAGCTTCTGCACCGAACTTTAATCTTTTCGGAATTAAAGGCAAATACCAAGACAGTAGTGTCGCTTTCCGTACGTTAGAGCAAGATGCTGGAGGAAACAGTTTCCAAATTACGGCTGAATTCCGTAAATATCCATCTTACAAAGAATCGTTAGAAGATTATGCAAAATTGCTCAAAGAAGGCATTTCCGGTAATAGTGATTTCTACAAACCAGCATGGAAATCAGAAACCGAAAATTACAAAGAAGCTACTGAATATCTGCAAGGACGTTATGCTACAGATAAACGCTATGCTGAGAAACTAAATGCAATCATCGAAGCATATAATCTGACTGATTACGATCAAGAAAAAGCCAATAAACGGCCTGAATTGACCAAGCTATCAACTAAGTTTTCAATTGGCGATACTTTGAGAACGAAGCTGATTACTTCATTGAACTTTAGCTCAGAAATTCCTGATGCTATTTCAACAAAATACTTTGTTGATTTGTTCAGAGGTGACAGTTTGATTGCACTAGCGGCAAGCTCGGTTCGTACAAAAGATCAAATTAGTAAAACGAGTCAAGATGAATCACCTCTTTATGTAGCGTTAAGCAAAAGTTTAGTGGCAATTTTGCCGCCAATTAAATAAAATGAATAGAACCTCAACACGCCAATACAGGTGTTGAGGTTCTATTTTCTGTGAAGGATTTAGCTATTGTAGCCAAAAAGCAAAATGAACAAAATTAGGTATAGGATCACTAATTCTACTACGATGCCTACTAGAAGGAAAGACAGTTGTATCACTCGTCTTCCTGCGAAGGATTTAAATGCTCCCTTCATTATGAAAAATCCTGCTGCTGCTAAAGCAATCAATGAAAAAATAAAAATCATCTTAGTGCCAAAAAATGTATCAAAAAATTCGAACATAAGAATCACCTTTCAATGCTATGGGAATGAGGCAACGGACAATTAGTCAATGATATATTTTTTAAACGAAAGATTGCGTTCCATTTCTGGTGTATTGACAAGGGTGTCCTTAACCGGGCAGGTGCGCTCAATGAAGGCAATAAAGGCATCTATTTCTTCCGGAGTGTTTTCGGCAACGATGGTATAGTTCGTGGTAATTTTTGAGAAGCCTATCTTTATGTTGGGCTGGCCCTTCAAGCGATCGGAGTCGATTTCGCCTAGCATTTCCACCTTCATCGATTTCAGCTGAATGTTTTGAGACTGATAAAAGAAACGAGCAACCATCATTTTGCAGGCACCTAGCGAGCACAATAGAGCCTCCAAGGGATTCATCGCTTGGTTCGTACCACCGACATTTTCTGGTTCATCTATTAAAAATTCAAATCCTCTAGCGGAGCATTTTAGCTGTAAACCACCTAAAGCTTCCACTTCTGCTTTCAAAATTTGTTTGACCATGGGTTCTCCTCCTAACTTGTTTAATTAATCATAACTTGTTTATTAACATGTTAAAAGACTTACATGATAAAAGATTAATGAAATAAATGTTGAAAACGTCATGGAAATCATGTATTATATGTTCAGTTATGCCCCTATTATAGGAAAAAGGATGGGAACAATGAAATCAAATCTAACAATGGAAATAGATGAGGAAACAATGGAAAATTCAAAAACACAAGAAACAGCTCAAGCAACTGTGAAATACTTCCCATTAATGAGTCAATTGGACAAGTCAATCAAGAAGAAAAAGGAACTATTGGATAGCAGTTTACCTCGTTATGCAGTCCGTTCAATGTTGGCGTGTTTGTTCTTAGCTTTAGGAACAGCCATTGCCTTTTACATTGCGATTCGTACGCAGCAAGCCATTCCAGGTTTGGAAAAAATGAGCTATGCCTTTATGTTCAGCTGGTCATTGGTAATGATCATATTTATGAACGCAGAGCTTGGCACTTCTAACATGCTTTATATGACAGTCGGTGTTTATCGTAAAAAGGTTTCGTTTGGCTTTGCAGCGAAATTATTGTTTACTTGTATCTTCTTCAACTTAATTGGTGGAGTGCTTTGTGGGTATTTATTATCACTAACTGCACCGTTTGGTCATTTAGAAGCTGGCAACTACATGTTTACCGGTATTGCTGATAAATTAAGTAAATCAACACTTCAAATTTTGGTTGAAGGTATGTTTGCTAATATTGTTGTTAACATTGCTGTTTTAGCTAGCATGCGCATGAAAGATGACGCAGGTAAAATTATGGCAATCATTTTCATCATCTTTATCTTTGCTTTCTTAGGATTTGAGCACGTTATTGCTAACTTCCCAGCATTCTCATTGGCTTACTTTGCTTCTCACGGAACTATTGAAGGCATGAATGCAGCTAGCGTATTACACAATCTATTCTTTACGTTAATCGGCAACTTTGTCGGTGGCGGATTGGTCATGGGATTAGGTTATGCTTGGTTAAATAAAACAGAAACTTCATACGTCGACTAAACACTGCTTATGCAGTGTTTTTTCTTTGGCTTTATTTTGGAACATTGGGTAAAGATTTGTTGATGGGTCAAGAAATTCTTGCAGTAGGTTCAGCATTGTGTTTAACTGGTAAATGGAAGAAACTTTAAGATACAGAGGCATTAGGAGGAAATTATGTCAGTAAAATTAGTTGCCATTGATATGGATGGAACCTTATTAAATGAACGAGGCGAGCTTTCATCAGCCGTAATAGAAAGTGTAAAACAAGCACGAAAAACAGGGGCTTACATTGTCATTTGTACAGGACGCCCTTTATCAGGTGCTTTGGAGCAATTAGATGAATTGGAGCTACTGTCAGTAGATGACTATGTCATTTCTTATAACGGTAGCTTAGTTTTAAATACCAATACTTGGGAAGTAGTATCTCAACATGGTTTAACGCGAGACGATTATTTATACTTCGATATGTTAGCACGCAAAATCGGGGTGCATATCCATACGGTTGATCGGGATGCAATTTATACATCCAACCGCGACATCAGCCGCTATTCTGTCAATGAAGCTCATATGGTTAACTTGCCATTGAAATATCGGACGCCTGAAGAAATTGCGGATGAAGTATCGGCAGTAAAATTAATGATGATCGATGAGCCGGAAATCTTAAAAGCGGCGATCGAAAAAATTCCTAAACATCTTTTTGAAGAATATACTCTGGTTACCAGCTCTCCATTTTATTTGGAAATTTTAAACAAAGATGCTAGCAAAGGCTCGGCTGTCAAAGAACTAGCAGATCACTTAGGCATCAAGCAAGAAGAAGTCATGGCAATTGGTGATGCAGAAAATGACCTATCTATGCTGAAGTATGCGGGTGTGTCAGTGGCAATGGGCAATGGGACACCTGAAGTCAAAGCAGTGGCTAAATACGAAGTCGCATCGAATGCAGAAGATGGTGTAAAAGAAGCATTGGAACGTTGGGTATTACAATAAATTTTTGAGCAAATTGTTTTTGTCTCCTTTTTTCTCGCGGTATAATTCAAAAGAAGGAGGAGATAACTATGAAACTTACAATTCGCGACCAAGCGGTTGAAGCCCTAACAAGCAAACTTGATTCCAAGAATGGATTTATTCTAGCGTTGAACGACGGCTCTAACCAATTTTCAACTGTAGGCGGTTCTTGTGCGGTAGGAGATAAATTCCAAATTATTCCTGCCGACGAACCAACCGGCCAATTCCAAGAAAAATTAGAAAATGATCGTTTCAACGTATACATCTCTGATGAAGAAAAAGTTTTTTTAGGTAATGAGGTTGTGATCGACTTCAACGACCGTCTAAACACATTTTCCTTGAAGAATGAAAGTGGCGTGTTAGATCCAAATATTTTATTAAAGAAATAGTAAGCTGAAGCAACCCTGCAATTCCTTGGGGTTGCTTTTTTGCCAGTCCTGCTTTTTGCAGTATATTAGGTAAAAGGTGAATTTAATAAGTATCTACTGATCGTTAGTAGAGCAATTTAGAAGGATGGTAAGCGTACGAAAATAAGATTGATTTTTTGTGGTCTTGGAAAAATCAATTCCTTAAAAAAGAGGTAGCTGCCAGTCCTACTTTTTGCAGTATATTAGGTATGAGATGAATTTAAAGAGTATCTACTGATCGTTAGTAGAGCAATTTAGAAGGATGGTAAGCGTACGAGATTTTGACCTACTTAGAAAAATGAGAACCTTAATTGTAGTGTAATATGTTATTCTAAATAAAAAGGAGCTGATTCAATGTCAACAATCGATGAAAAACTAACTTTTAAACGAGGGTTAACGTTAAAGAACCGAATCATGATGGCGCCAATGACTACCAAAATGAGTTTTTACGATGGAGTGGTCACGCAAGACGAGATTGACTACTATAGCATGCGTGCTGGAGAAATTGGTGCAGTGATTACTGGAGCTGCTAACGTTCAAACGGACGGCAAAGGCTGGGAAGGGGAGTTAGGCGTCTATGACGACAAATTTATTCCTGGGTTAGCCAAATTAGCAGCGGGAATTAAGAAAAATGGTACTAAGGCAATTTTACAGATTTTCCATGGTGGACGTATGACAAATAGTCAAGTTTTGCGTGGGACTCAGCCAGTATCGGCTAGTGCAATTGCAGCAGAACGGCCGGGCGCCGAAATACCTCGAGCTTTGGAAAGTGAAGAAATTGTTGCGTTAATCAGCAATTTTAAAGCCGCAACCAAACGAGCAATTGCGGCGGGTTTTGACGGAGTAGAATTGCATGGTGCTAATACTTATTTGTTGCAGCAATTCTTTTCACCCCATTCGAATCGTCGAGATGATGAATGGGGCGGCAGCTTGGAAAAACGTTTTCGCTTCATTAAAGAAGTGGTTGAAGCAGTGACTTCGGCAGTGGATGAATCAGAGGTTGAGAATTTTATTGTAGGCTACCGTTTTTCACCGGAAGAATACGAGACACCGGGTATTCGTTTTGAGGATACGTTGTATTTAGTGGATCGTTTAGCGGAAATGAACTTGGACTATTTGCATATTTCTTTGAATCAGGCTGATAAGATTTCAGTCAGCGAAGACTATCAAGAAAAATCCATGATGACTTATGTTTACGAAAAGATTGATGGGCGCTTGTCTTTGATCGGCGTAGGGGATGTACGAGTAGGAGAAGATGCAGAAGCCATCTTGACTCAAGCAGATGCGGTAGCAGTAGGTAAATCTTTATTGCTAGACCCAAACTGGCTGCCAAAAGTCTTGAATGGACAAGAAAATTTGATTCGCCAAGAGCTTTCTCGTTTTGACTGTGAGGAGCTGAAGATTAGTAACGGTGTCTGGGGATTTTTAGAAAGTATGATGCCTGATCGATTATATTAAAATAAGCTAAACTTTTTTTAATTAATTACTTGACTATTCTCATAAACAGGCGTATTATTTTAAAAAATAGATGTCATACAAAAGAGTAGTAACATGATTTTTTCTTTTCAGAGAGCTGATGGGGCTGTGAATCAGTAAGGGAAATGATGCGAATGGGCTTTTGGACTGAGGCTTTGAACAAAGTAGGAGCTTCCGGGCACTCCCGTTATAGAGAAAGGCTGTTGCTAGACAGCTGATAAAGAGATGCTTTTTAAGCATATATTGAGGTGGCACCGTGGAATAACCGCCCTCAAGTTGGACATCCGTCTGACTTGGGGGCTTTTTTTATGAAATGAAAGCAAGAACAAGAGAAGTAGTTAGGGAAAGAAAAAGTACAGAAAGCTTCCAGCGATGAGAATGAAGCCTTTTTCACCTGATGAATGGACTTGTTGGCGCATCCTTGAATCATAGTAGGGGATGACGGGCACTCCCGTTACAGAGGAAGATTGTTGATAGACGATCGATTAGAGATGCTTTTTTGAAGCATGTATTGAGGTGGTACCGCGTGTAAACACGCCCTCAAGCTGGATACACTATCTAGCTTGGGGGCTTTTTTCTTTGGAAAGGATGACAAGATGAAAATTGTAAAAAAATTAAGTGCTGACTGTGTAACGCCCGTATCCTTGTATTTTCGATTAAGTGGAGAGGTGAAATGTTTATTAGAGAGTATACCTCGTGATTCTGAGACCAATCGGTACTCCTTGATCGCGTTTAACCCAGTCCATCATATCCAGTTTTTGGAAGGTGAATTTTATTTCGACAATAATCATTATGTCTGTGCCGATCCGTTGAAAGAACTGGAGCTTTATGTTTTAAAGGATGAACCAATGGAAGGGTTGCCCTTTGAAGGCGGAGCGATCGGCTATGTTGGTTATGATATTGCTGCCTTGTATGAGGATTTGGGTACAATTCCTGAAGATGCGTTGGAATTACCGGATATGCAATTTTACTTATTTGAAACTTTTGTCATTTATGATCATCAAAAACAAACACTAAATATTGTTGCCAGTGATCTCTATAGTCAATGCGGCGAAGAAGTATTACAGGAACGGGTAGCTAAAATTGAGGCAGAAATCTTCACTTTACAAAGAGAAGAGAATCAACCATTAGAACCAATTAAGCTGAGCTTTACTAGTAACTTCACTCAAGTAGAATACGAAGCTGTGGTAGAGCAAGCAAAACAATATATTCGTGAAGGTGACCTATTCCAAGTAGTACCTTCTCAACGATTAAGTGCCGATTTTCCAGTGGATCCGTTTCATTACTACCGACATCTGAGAGTAACCAATCCATCGGCTTACTTATACTATTTACCTTTTCCAGATGTCACCGTAATTGGTAGTTCACCAGAAAGTTTAGTTCGAGTGAAGGGCGATACAGTGACCACCAACCCGATCGCAGGAACGAGGCGACGAGGGTTAAATGAAATAGAAGATGACGGTTTAGCAGAGGAACTATTGACAGATGAAAAAGAAATAGCAGAACATCAGATGTTGATTGACCTAGGTCGTAATGATATTGGCAAGGTGTCAGAGATCGGTAGTGTCCATGTACCATTATTCATGACGATCGAGCGTTATCGGTTCGTGATGCACATTGTCTCTTTAGTCGAAGGCAAGCTGCGGAAGGATCAAACAGCCATGGATGCCTTGAAAGCAACGTTACCTGCTGGAACTGTTAGTGGTGCACCGAAGATTCGGGCGATGACTCGGATTTATGAATGGGAGCCGGTTAAGCGTTCCATCTATGCCGGAGCAGTCGGGTATCTATCCTGTGACAACCAAGCGGATTTCGCAATTGCGATTCGAACCATGGTAGTCAAGGACAAAAAAGCCCATGTACAAGCTGGCGGCGGCGTGGTTTACGATTCAGATCCCACCAGCGAATACTTAGAAACGATGCAAAAAGCCAAAGCCTTATTGGAGGTAGGAAAATGATCTTATTAATTGATAATTATGATTCCTTTACGTATAACCTGGTTCATCAATTCGGCACTGAAGATGAGTTGATCGTGGTGCGAAATGACGACCCGGAACTATTCCAGCTGGCAGAAGAGGCGGACGGAATTGTCCTTTCACCAGGACCAGGGAAACCAGCCGATGCTGGTTTGATGGAAGAAGTGATTCGCCGCTATTATTGCGATAAGCCGATTTTAGGTATTTGCTTAGGACATCAAGCTATCGGTGAGGTTTTCGGCGGAAAAGTCATTTCAGCTCCCACCATTATGCACGGCAAACAATCGACAATATTCTTTAAAGCCAAAGGATGTTTTAAAGAAATTCAGACACCGTTGCAAGTGATGCGCTACCACTCATTGATGATTGACCAAGAAAATTTTCCAGAAGCATTAGAAATTGTAGCAGAATGCGACGGCTGTATCATGGCTGTTCAACATAAAAAATATCCGGTCTACGGGTTGCAGTTCCATCCAGAATCAATCGGCACTGAAAAGGGTCAGCAGCTGATTGATCAATTTATTAAGGAAGTAGGGAATAAACATGCAAAAATTATTTGAAAAGGTTTATCAAGGGAAAGATTTAACTACAGATGAAATGATTCGAATTTCTAGCAATATTTTTGAAGGTAAATTAAGCGATGCACGCATTAGTGCGTTACTAATCGCTTTGAAATTAAAAGGGGTAACCTCAGAAGAGTTGACGGGTTTAGCGACAATTATGCAAGGAAAAGCTGAAAAAATGCTGACACCGCCTAAAGGTGTGATGGATAATTGCGGAACAGGTGGCGATCATTCCAACAGCTTCAATATCAGTACAACGGCGGCATTCGTTTTAGCAGGTGGCGGCATTCCTATGGCAAAGCATGGTAATCGCAGTGTATCTAGTCGTTCTGGAAGTGCCGATGTACTGGAATCCTTAGGCATTAGCTTAACGGTTTCGCCTGAAAAAATTGATTATCTACTACGGGAAGTCGGTATTGCCTTCTTATTTTCACCAGCAATGCATCCGGCGATGAAATACGTAATGGGAATTCGCCGTGATTTAGCTACTCCTACCATCTTTAATTTAATCGGACCAATTATTAATCCCTACCGTTTAGATAATCAGTTAATGGGGACCTCTGCTGGCGACACAATCAGCGAAACCGCTGAAACATTAGGAAAAATGGGACGAAAAAAAGCAATTGTGGTTCATGGAGCCTACGGAATGGACGAGGCTAACTTGGCAGGAACGACAAATTGTGCTATTTATCAAAATGGCAAAGTATCGAATTTCTCTTTTACACCAGAAGAATTTGGTTTTAAACAAGCGCCATTGTCCGCTATTGTGGGCGGTGAGGCAGAACATAATCGCAATATCTTACTATCCGTTTTGAAAAATGAAACTTCAATCTACCATGATACAGTTTTACTTAACGCTGGCTTAGGATTTTTAGCTAGTGGTAAGGTAGATTCTTTAGAAGCAGGCATTGCAGAAGCCAAGCAATCGTTAAGCTCTGGTGCAGCATTGGATTGTCTTTATAAATTGGTTCAAGAACAAAGGGCGGTGGCTTAATGGATTTTCTAGCAACAATTTTGGAGAAAAAAGCAGAAGAGGTTACACAGCTGCCTTATATGGAAGTTGAAAATGAGCAGACTCGGCCCTCTTTTTATGAAACGGTCAAACAAGCGCCTGATCGTGTGCACTTAATTGGCGAAATTAAACGGGCCTCACCTTCTAGAGGGGATATTCGCACGGATGTGGACATTTTAGCCCAAGCGAAAACTTACGAAGCTAGTGGAGTAACGGCTATTTCTGTTTTAACCGATGAGGTGTTTTTCAAAGGAACGATTACCGATTTGCAAGAGGTTTGCCAAGTCGTTAAGCTACCTGTTTTGTGTAAAGATTTCATTATTGATGAACGCCAATTAGTCCGAGCGAAAAATGCTGGGGCTAGTATCGTTTTGTTGATCGTCGCAGCTTTAACGGAAGAACGCTTAGCTGAACTTTACCAAGCTGCCAAAGAAATCGGCTTAGAAGTTCTGGTGGAAACCCACAATCAGCAAGAGCTAGATGTCGCTCATCGCATCGGAGCTAAAATAATTGGGGTAAATAATCGGGATTTAACCACCTTTGAGGTGACGATTGCTACAAGTGAAGCTTTAGCACAATCAGCAAATGATCGAGTATATATCAGTGAGTCTGGGTTTAAAACCGTTGAAGATGTTCAACGCATCGCCAAAGACTATCAAGCGGTATTAGTTGGAGAAACGTTAATGCGCGCAGATGATTTAGCGGAAAAAATCAATGAACTGCGGGTGAAAAGGTAGTGACTAAGATCAAAATTTGCGGTTTGTCCACTACTGAAGCAGTAGAAACGGCTGTGAAAAGCGGCGCAGATTATTTAGGTTTTGTCTTTGCTAAAAGCCCCAGACAGGTAACGGCGAATCAGGCGAGAGAAATTACTAAGACTATACCCGAAACGGTAAAAAAAGTAGGCGTATTTGTCTCACCAACGCCTCAAGAAGTAGAAGCCGTAATCAAAGTTGCTGGCTTGGATTTTGTTCAGGTACACGGTGAACCGCTAACTAAAACGGTTAGTGTGCCAATTATTCAAGCGGTCAGTATTCGAAAAACTGCGACCCTACCAAAACCCGGAATAGAGGAATACTTATTACTAGATGCGCCACCTTCTAAATATATGGGGGGAAATGGAGAAGTTTTCAATTGGCAAGCAGTTGATCCCACCGAGTTGCCTCAAGAAAAACTGTTTGTCGCAGGTGGCTTAACCTCAGAAAATGTCAGAGATGCGATTCGCTATTTCAAACCATTGGCCGTCGATGTCTCCAGCGGCGTTGAAACGGATGGAAAAAAAGATATGAAAAAAATAACTGCCTTTTGCCAGGCAGTCAAGGAGGAAACACATGTATCAGCAACCAACAACTAAAGGATTTTACGGAGAATTTGGCGGACAATTTGTTCCTGAAACATTAATGTATGCTGTTCAAGAACTAACTGAAACTTATGAAAGCTCGAAAGAAGATCCTGAGTTTCAAAAAGAGTTAGCTTACTATTTAACACAATATGTAGGACGGGAAAATCCTTTATACTTTGCCGAACGTTTAACCGAGAAACTTGGCGGAGCTAAGATTTACTTGAAACGGGAAGACTTGAACCACACCGGTGCTCACAAAATTAATAATGCCATTGGCCAAGTATTGTTGGCTAAACGGATGGGAAAAAATAGAATTGTTGCTGAAACAGGCGCTGGTCAACATGGCGTAGCAACCGCAACCGCAGCTGCTTTGTTCGGGATGGAATGTATCGTTTTCATGGGTGAAGTGGACGTGAAACGTCAAGAATTGAACGTTTTTAGAATGGAACTTTTAGGAACGAAAGTGGAAAGTGTCGTTTCCGGTAGTAAGACCTTGAAGGATGCCGTGAATGAGGCACTAAGATATTGGGTTGCGAATGTGGAGGACACGCACTATGTGATGGGATCCGTTTTGGGTCCACATCCGTTTCCTGAAATTGTGCGGGACTACCAAAGTGTAATCGGGAGTGAAGCACGTCGTCAGATTTTAGCTGCTGAAGAACGTTTGCCAGATGTAGCATTAGCTTGCGTAGGTGGCGGCAGCAACTCTATGGGTCTATTTTATCCTTTCGTAGAAGACAAGGGTGTTCGTTTGATCGGTGTAGAAGCGGCTGGTAAAGGGCTAAACACGGATGAACATGCAGCTCCTATTACTCAAGGAGACATCGGGGTTCTGCATGGTGCACGGATGCACCTTTTACAAGATGACGATGGTCAAGTGATTGAAGCTTATTCAATCTCAGCTGGTTTAGATTATCCTGGAGTTGGTCCAGAGCATTCTTACTTGTCAAGTATTGAGCGAGCAGAATATGTAACGATTGATGATGAAGAAGCCGTTGAAGCTTTTCACTTGTTGTCACGGGTAGAGGGAATTATCCCAGCCTTGGAGAGCTCTCATGCTATCGCACATGCAATGAAGCTGGCACCACAAATGGAAAAAGATCAAATTATCGTTTTGTGTTTGTCAGGCCGGGGCGATAAAGATGTTCAGCAAATCAAGGATCGGATGGAGGCAGCAAAATGAAAACTTTAACCACGTACTTAATCAAAAAAGCCGAAAAACAAAAACTATTTGTCCCTTATATTATGGCCGGAGCACAAGGTCTAGATGCTTTACCAGATGAAATTACGATGCTAGCAAAAAATGGTGCTACCGCAATTGAAATTGGTGTTCCGTTTTCTGATCCAGTAGCAGATGGCCCGATTATTCAAGAAGCTGGCTTGCGGGCATTAGCTAATAAAGTTACATTGAAAAAATTAATCGAATTATTGCAACAATTTGATTCACCAGTTCCATTAATTTTCATGGGTTATACTAATTCCTTCTTTCATTATGGCTTAGAAAAGCTAGCAAAGGATCTAGAAAATACCGACGTCAAAGGTTTCATTATTCCTGATTTACCCTATGAACATCGTGATCTAGTATTGCCGACTTTTGATGCAGCAGATTTAGCTTTGCTGCAGTTGGTTTCTTTGACTAGTCCACAGGAGCGAATCAAAACTTTATTGGAAGCAGCGGAAGGGTTTGTCTATGCGGTAACAATTAACGGTACAACAGGAACCGGGAAAGATTACCGTGACAATTTGGATGAACACTTAGCATCCATCACAAAAGAAAGCAAAATCCCTGTCTTGGCCGGTTTTGGTGTTTCAAAACGGGATCAGGTCGAACGCTTCAATAGCTGCTGCGATGGGGTAATTGTTGGCTCAAAAATTGTTCAAACCTTACAGGAAAAAGGCATAGCCGAAACAGGAAAATTGGTTAGCTCACTGGCGCAACCTTTAGAACAGGCGAATGCTAGTTAATAATAAATGCTTCTCAAACCGGAATAAGGGCTTAAATTTGTGAAGACTTATAGTTTTTTACAATAACTAAAAACACTTGAAATCTTTGACCAAAAAAGTCAAGATATCAAGTGTTTTTTATTGGAAATCTTCGCAATTTAATGAGTGTACTTCCCTTTGAATAGAGTATTTTGGAGCTACGTCAAAGACTGTTTCTAAAGCTCTAATAACATTGTTTTCTCGCTCAAAACCACCATCTTTGATACTCCATAATACCTCCACACCGGTAAACATGAAAGAAGATGCGATAAATAAAGCCTCTGGTTCCTGCTGATTCCTGATTTGTTCATTTTCTTGGGCTTTGGTAATCAAGTCAATACACAGTTGTGAAAAAGTAGGATTGAAATTGAATGACCCTTTATCCTCAGTCAGATTAGCAATATATAACTGCTTCATCAAATCAGCACCAAGACTGACACTTGCCTCAATTAAGCTGGAAAAGCAAAAGACAAACTGTTCCCAATAATTGCCATGAAAGTCTCTTTTTTTAAGTGTTTTATATAAATGGTCCACAACATCATCATAATAATGAATCAGCAAGTCAGCCTTTGAAGAGAAATGATAGTAAAAAGCAGGTTTAGATAAGCTGCATTTTGAGCAAATCGCATCGATACTGACTTGATTGTAAGACTCTTCGTGAAACATTTGATAGGCGGTTTCTAATATTCGATCTTTCGTTCCCATAGCGTCATCTCCTACGATAATAGTACCATAAAGTAAAAAAAATAAAAAACACTATTGAAAACGGTTGCTTTTCATGGTATTCTTTACTCGAGTAAAGATTGTGAATTTGGTAACTATAAGAATGGGGGAAGTTGTATGAATCTATTTAAAAAGGGTCAAATCGGTAAGATGAAACTAAAAAATCGGGTCATTATGGCACCGATGGGAACCAAACCGGAATCTGACGGAAGCTATACACCAAATGCAATTAACTATTTCGAAGAACGGGCTAAAGGTGGCGTAGGCTTAATCATTACAGGTGCGAATATTGCAACGACCAAGTATGAAGAACGTCCCGAAAATGAATTGTCGAATTTTCACAATGTAGAGAAATTAGCAGTTTTAGTCGAACGATGCCATCATCACGGTGCCAAGGTCTGTGTGCAAATTACGCCTGGTTTAGGGAGAATGGTGTATGCTGATCCCTTCAATCCACCGTATTCAGCTAGTGACGAAGCGTATTCCTTTTGGTTTCCAGAACTGCGATGCCGACAGTTGACTGTAGACGACATTCATTATCTTGTTGATAAAATTGGTTATTCTGCTAGCTTGGCTAAAGCTGCAGGTGCTGATAGCGTAGAATTACACGGATATGGTGGATACTTAATGGACCAGTTCCATTCCTCCATGTGGAATAAACGAACCGACGAATACGGTGGCAGTTTAGAAAACCGCTTGCGTTTTTCTACCGAAGCGATTGCGTCAATTAAGAAATATTGCGGTGAAGACTTCCCTGTACTGATGAAGTTCACCGCTTATCATGGTATTGAAGGCGGTCGTGAGCTAGATGAAGGAATCGAAATGGCAAAAATCTTCGAGGCAGCTGGTGTAAGCGCATTACATGTAGATGTTGGCTGTTATGAAGTTTGGTATAAGGCGATCACCACTGTTTATGAAGAGCCAATGCACCAAATTTTTGCCACCAAAGCAATTAAAGCTGCTGTAAATATTCCAGTCATTGGTCAAGGGAAACTTAACGATCCTAAAGATGCTGAAGCAGTATTAGAAAATGGTTATGCTGACTTTATTGGGTTGGCCCATCAGATGTTAGCCGATCCTTATTGGTTGCAAAAAGTAAAACAAGGACACATTGACCAAATTAATCCTTGTATTGGCTGTAATGAATGTCTGTTAGGTGGATTCAGCGGTAAGCATTATTACTGTGCAGTTAATCCACTATGTTATGCTGAGAAAGATTACCAGTTGACACCAGCAACAGAGAAGAAAAGAGTATTGGTCGTTGGCGGCGGACCTGGCGGTATGGAAGCGGCGATTGCCGCAGCTGAACGGGGCTTTGATGTTCAACTCTGGGAAAAAGACATGCGTCTAGGCGGGAACTTGCACGCAGCAGGCTACCCAACATTTAAAAAAGATGTGTTGAAATTAGTTGCCTACATGGAACGTCGGATTTTACGTCTTAACGTCGATGTTCATTATGGAAAAGCAGCTACAGCCGAAGAAATTTTGGCAGGTGATTTTGATAAAGTTATCATTGCGACGGGCTCTAAGAGTAAAATGCCACCAATTCCAGGTATTGAATACGCAGCAACAGCGAATGACTACTTGACAGGTAAAAAGACACCGAAAGACAAGGTGGTTATTATCGGTGGCGGACTGGTGGGTTGTGAGACAGCTCTGTATATGACTGAGTTAGCAGAAGAAGTCACCGTGGTAGAGATGTTAGACGATATCCTGAAAACAGTCGTTCATTCTAAGAACAATGATTTGTCACTACGACATCGCATTGCAGCTACGGACATTCAGCTTTTGACTAGCGTAGCTGTTAAGGAAATAACGCAAGAGGCAGTCATCATTAAAAAAGATGAACAAGAAGTAAGTGTTCCAGCGGATACAGTCATCATTGCAGCTGGATATGATCCAATCAACGAATTGGAAGAAGCTTTGGAGGATCATCTCGATGTAACTGTAGTAGGTGATGCAGTCGCATCCCGTAAAATCATGGATGCGGTCCACGAAGCGTATCATGCGATTCGGGTAATGTAATGAAAACCTCTTTCAGTAGAATTTTTCTTCTACGTGAAAGAGGTTTTTTCATAGGAAAAGTAAGATTTTTTAGAATTATCTCCCAAATTTCAGCAGTGCTGGGCCTTTCTTACTATTAATCTTGTAGAGGCTTTAAAAGAAAGCGTAACTTTATTCGGTTATCAGTTTGATGTTTAAGTGCTCAGTGCTATAGTAAAGGTAGATCAACAAGGGAGAGTGTTTCACATGCAAAGAAGAACAGGTTCTTGTACGACTATTTTAGTTGGGAAGGATGCATCGATTGATGGCTCCACGATTATCGCCCGAAATGACGATGGTCATGAAGCACTTGATCCACAACGTTTTGTGGTTGTTACTCCTGATCAGCAACCGCAAAAATACAAATCAGTTATTAGTGAAGTAGAAGTTGATTTACCAGAAAATCCGCTACGTTATACTTCAATGCCGAATGCTATTTTGACGGATGGAATTTGGCCAGCAGCTGGAATTAATAGCGAAAATGTTGCGATGTCAGCTACTGAGACGATTACTACGAATCCCCGGATTTTGGCAATTGATCCTTATAATGAAGGTGGACTAGGTGAAGAAGATTTCGTAACCTTAGTTTTGCCTTACATTCAAAGTGCTCGTAAAGGAGTTGAACGGCTTGGCTCTTTATTGGAACAATATGGAACTTATGAACCCAACGGAATTGCTTTTTCTGATAAAAAAGAAGTCTGGTGGTTAGAAACAATCGGTGGGCATCATTGGGCAGCGATCCGTATTCCTGATAATGCTTATGTGGTAGCACCGAACCGTATGAATATTGATGACTATGATTTTAATTCTAAAGATACGTTATACTCCGCTGATTTACCGGATATGATCGAAGAGTATTCTTTGAATCCAGATTTTATGGGAGTCAATCTGCGCCATATTTTTGGTAGTGCAACGGTTAAGGACACAGTTTATAACAACCCCAGAGCTTGGTATGGTCAAAAGTATTTCACGCCTGATAACGATCGAGAACCAATGGACCAAGAGTTGCCATTTATTTGCCGCGCAAATCGGAAAATCACTATTGAAGATGTAAAATGGGTATTGAGCTCTCATTTCGAAAATACTGTTTACGATCCGTATGGTAATGGCACAGAGGAACAAAAATCATTGTTTCGTCCGATCGGAATTAATCGCAACCATAATGTCCATATTTTAGAATTGCGTAACCATGTTCCAGATGAAATCGCTGGTATTCACTGGCTAGCTTACGGTGCCAATACGTTTAATGCAGTAGTGCCTTTTTATGCGAATGTGAATGATACACCAATTAGCTATCGAGATGCTGATGGTACGTTTGACCTGACAAAAATGTATTGGCTAAGCTGTACTACGGCTTTAATCGGGGATAGTGATTACGACGCCTATGCAGATTTTCGAAATACCTTTGAATTACAAGCCATGAGTGCATTTCGTAGGATTCAACTAAAGGCGGATACTGAAGTAATGAATCAAGAGAATACACAAGCTTATCTGGAAAAAGTTAATGAAGAATTGGCTCAAGTATCCTTAGAAAGAGCAACCAAGCTCTTGGGCGATATGGTCAAATTTGGCTCAAACCGCATGAAATTGCGCTATAGTTTGAATGATTGATTAACGTTGAGGTTGTGAAAGAAGTGTTCAGCCCCGAGAAATAAGCCGAATCATCAGAAAATAGCTTCATTTTTATGCGATGATTCGGTTTTCAGTGGCTGTGATGTTTTATGTCACAGCTACTTTTTTTGATTTTTAGAGAAATAGTTAAAGAAGTCGCTTGAAATACATAAAATTTTCCAGTCCTCAAAAATTGCCTCGCTAAGTTTTCAGTCTTCATCTTAGCGAGGCATTAATGGTCTAGAAGAAGTTGGGCTCTCTTTTGAACGCACTACGAGCTGGATTACCGTCAGCACGAAAAATCGTGGAAGTTGTTAAGTCATAGACACAAGACCAGACGGTATCTCTTCCTAGCCGACGATCATAGTTACAAACGCTAGCTAATAATTTTTGTGCGGAAAGCACATCTACTTCAGCAGTCTGTTCGCTTAAGCAACTTTGCAGCGTTTCGTAACGTTCTTCAGCCTGCCAAGTATCCTCTGGCAATCGGTTTAATTCAAACATTTCTAATGTGTTGAACATATTAGTGGCAATTAAATAATTGTTCTTTTCATTCAGCCAATGAACACTTGTTTTATCAGGACTTAACTCAACCAAGGCTCCTTGTTGGCTAGTATCGCCAATCATTAAAGTACCAGAACCAGCCAATGGTATCTCATGAATCAAGTGAACAGCCTCGTTGACGGTTTTACATTGTTCTAAAATCAACCTTAGCAACATCCCAACATTAATCCCAGGTTGAACTTTGTAAGGAGCAACGGAAGTTAATGCTAGAGCTAAGCCATGTTCATTTATGCCATCCTCCATTTCTACAAATGAAGTAGTATTTCCTAGAAAATTAAACCCACTTGCTGATTCTAGTTGGTAATAAGTATTCAAACAAAAGTCTTCACTTGCCGTCAAAAAATCACTGTTTCGTCCAAGAATGCAGCCTTTTTCGTTCCTAACAATAAAACTAGAACAGTGTGCGCCAGGCATTAGACAATACATACCGAATAAAACTGAGTGTAGTGCTTCTTCAGGGATGCTCTGTCCGTCAGCGATTCCCTTGATTTCTGCTAGAATCTCAGGGGAAAATTTGCGATAAACAGGCAGGCAATCTATCGCAAATTGATTTCGTTCTGCTGAATTTTCAAAAGGAATCAAATGTAATAATTGAACATTGTTTGTTTTAAGGTAATTTCCCCAATCGTAACCTATTGAATAATGATCACCACGAAATTTTAAATGTTGCACCATGTTGTGCCTCCTAATTTTTATTAGGATGTCGACGTCCTTAGGCTTAGTCTAAATGAATAAAAATTTATAAGCAATTGAATAATTTGAGAATCGTTTTCAAATTTTATTGACAAGCTAATAGTTATTAGCCATAATAACGCTAATGATCATTAGCTAAAATTGGGGGTAACTATGCGAACAGCGGATAAAATTCTAGAAGAATCGTTAACCTTGTTTTCTACTTATGGTTTTCAAGGCGTATCTGTAGAGATGATCGCTAAAGCAGTAGGCATTAAAGCGAGTTCTTTGTACAAACACTATAAAAATAAACAAAGTATTCTTGATGCTATTTTTGTGATGATGAAGGATCGCTATCTAGTTCAGGAACAACACTTACAAATTCCTAAAGATCCCAAACTAGCTGAAGAATTTTTTCAGCATATTAATTTGTCTCATCTGGAAATGATTAGTGAAGAGTTATTCTTGTATTATTTGGAGGATGAAATAGAAGTAAAGTTCCGCCATTTATTGATTATTGAACAATTTCAAAATCAACATATCGCTCAAATACTTTATCAACGCTATTATGCCGAACCGATCGATTTTCAAACACGATTGTTTCAAACGATGATGGAAAGCGGAACGATTAAAAAAGGACATCCCCAAACTGCAGCGCTCCAATTTTTTGCGCCAATTATGATGTTGCTGACAAGTTACGAACGAGGAAGTATGCAAAAAGATGAAGCCTTGTCTGAAATTAAGAACCATGTGCAGCAATTTCGACAACTATATGCTGTGGAATAAGGTCATTCAAATCCTTACTTAATGACAATGATACTGTAGCACTGTTCAAATCGAAATAGTTCTGCGGAGACTTGGTTTTTACCAAGTTTTCGCTGAACTATTTTTAAGATATAAAGTACAAGATATTCACAAGCAACCAGCCTAATAATGCAATTTCAACAATATCTGATTTAAAAGATATCTTTGACGATGTTAAGCGAAAAACTGAACGGATTTCTGGTGTCTAATGTGAGATTGGAAGCAAAAATTAGAAACAATATTTTCTGGAGAGAACACTTATGTTACAAAACTCATAATTAGTCCTGTAACTTACGTAATTGGCTTTTTAATGTATCTTTTAAAGCTAGGAGTATCTTTTGAAGGTGGTTTTAAATTACGTATGTTATAATAAAAATTAGAAAATATTTATAAAATGAAAGGTGGATTAAATATGGAAAAGAAACGCTTTAAGATGTATAAGAAGGGTAAAAGTTGGGTAGTTGCGCCGATTGTTTTTCTAGGTCTACTAGGAATTATCGGAGTATCCACGGAGACAGCACTTGCTGATGAAATACCGTCAATAGCATTAACAGAAACAGTGGTGTTAAATGAATCCGTTAACACAGAAGTTCCAGCAACTGAACCTGTGAACGATATAAGCGATGCTAATTCAGCAACTAGCGATATACCTGAGAAAACAGAAATACCTGAAAATGCTGAAACGAATAATAATGAAGGAACTAATGAAGGAACTATCGATCTACCGCTTGAGAACTCAGATAATTCGGACGCTAACCACAGTGAGCAGCCAACTGAGGAAGGGAACACTATTCCCGATGATTTAGCTAATACTGAGGAAGAATCGGGTAAATCCGAACAGACAAACGAGTTAAACCCCTCTGAGGAAGAGAGTCAAGATAAAGAAACTTCTACCGATAGCGCCAAACAGGATGAGAAGATAGTTGAAGAGGCTGTTGCGAGTACAGCTTCATCACTTGAAAAGGACACGGCTGCAAAAGCAGCACCAATAGTAAATACGCCAGTTTACCGAATTTATAATCCAGGAAATGGCGAACACTTTTACACAACGAACTTGCAAGAAAAAGATTGGCTTGTTAGTATCGGTTGGGGAATATATGAAGGAGTTGCCTTTCAGTCACCAAGTGAAGGTAAAGTAGTTTATCGGCTTTACAATTATGGGCTAAGAGATCATCATTATACTATGAGCTGGGACGAAGTTTCTTGGCTAACCAAAAATTATGGCTGGACTTATGAAGGTGTTTCTTGGAATTCAAGTGATGCTAACGGTAAAAAAGTATATCGTCTGTTCACGCCAAATCAAACGACAGGTACCCATTTATTCACAATGAATTGGGATGAAGTTTCATGGTTAACTGCAAATCACGGATGGATCTACGAAGGAGTTGGGTTTTACTCAGCGGGTGACTCTTCAGGTGCAGTAACCTCAAGAGTGTTAAATGTTCCTTATGTTAGTCAATATACTCCAGTAAATAGCCCGTGGGGGTGTGCTGGTGCAGCAATGGCGATGCTTTTAAGGTATAAAGGTGTGAATGTTGATCTGAAATATGTGCAAGATAATTTACCAATGTATCCTAATGATGCGGGTGGGCAACAAGGGAACGTCTACACTGGTGCTGGATTTGGCTGGGTGATTACGCCACAATCGCTGACTAATTATGCAAAAAGGTGGTATTCAAATGTCAGCAATATCACAGGATCAAACACACAAGCATTAATTAACCGAATTTTAGGAGGAAACCCAATATTGTATTATGGCTTTTCTTCTTATCAAAAACAAAACGATAATGTTAGAAATCATTGTAAAGTAATTGTTGGATATAGAGATAATCAATTTTTAATCCACGATCCACTGTATTATCGTTCAACTGATGGTGCAGGAAGTGGTGGTGGAAATATGGCTTATGACCGCGGAGCTGTTGCTTGGGTGTCAGTAAATGATTTTAATAAAGAATGGGATGGAAGAGCTTTGGGTATTAGCTAAAGTTACATCCTTAGGAGGACTTTTTAAAAAATGAAAAAAAAGCAGCTTTGTAAATATGGATTAATCGCACCAGCTGTACTAGTAGGATTAGGGTTAGTTGGATCGGATCATGCTTTTGCAACAGAAACTAATAGCTCCGAACAAGCATACAGTACAGAAGTTGTCTTAACTAACGAAGACTCAGAAATAGATTCAGCTGAAAATCAAGTTACAAATACGGAGCTTGTTACTGAAATGGAAGAAGTTCATCTGCCTGTGGAAGCTCCAGAATTACAAGAACCCAACCAGCCTACAACAGAAGAAACTTCACCTGCAGAAAATATAGTAAATGAGTCCACTGAAGAAGGTATACTTGCAACAGATGATGAAACGGGTAGCCCAACAGAAAATGAGGAAACTACTTCTGTAGAAAATGATTCGGAAAATCGTGATGAAGACGCTGCTATAGTTGCTAATGAAGAGTCCACAGAAATAACTTCTGATAAGGTAGCCGATGTATCAGATGCAATTCAGCGGACAAGTAATACAACGGAAATCCAAACAACAGCTGCTGGTAATTCATCACCTGTTTATCGAATCTATAATCCAGGTAACGGCGAACATTTTTATACAACGAATTTGTCTGAAAAGGACTGGTTAGTCAAAATCGGATGGGGAATATATGAAGGAATTGCTTTTAAATCTCCTTCAGTTGGTAAGAGTGTTTACCGTTTATACAATCAAGGATTGAGAGATCATCATTACACGATGAGCTGGGATGAAGTTACCTGGTTAACCAAAAATTATGGTTGGACGTTTGAGGGTGAGTCTTGGAAGTCAACTGATTCAAACAACGGGAAAAAGGTATATCGCTTGTTTCACCCATATATGACAACGGGTTCCCATCACTATACGATGAATTGGGATGAAGTAACTTGGCTGACAAATAGTCACGGATGGAAGTACGAGGGAGTAGGATTTTACTCGTCAGGGGATTCTGAAGGGGCTCTTTCATATGTTTTACTAAATTCACCCTATATCAATCAAAATAGCTCTGGTTATCCGATGGGATGTGAGGCTGCAGCTTTATTACAGGCATTGAAAACTAAAGGATATGCACAAAATTATGACCTAAAAAGCTTTATAAAGGAAATGCCAGTAGCAAATGATAATAATCCTAATAACGGCTTTGCTGGTCGGCCAGACACAGTCCAATCTGGCGTTTACCAATCAATATTTGCTAAGCCTTTAGCAAACTGGGGAAGTAAATACGGAAAAGTATCGGACATCACAGGTTCTTCATGTGATTACTTGAAAGAGGAACTGAGAAAAGGAAATCCGATCGTTGTTTACGTAACGCTTAATTTTGCCAACCCTCAATATGGTCGCTACTTCTGGGGAACAGGAATCGATAACGCTCACATAATGACACTAGATGGTTTTAATAGTGACAATAATACGTACCATGTTTCTGATCCAAATGGTGGGAAATATTGGGTATCAGCGAGCAAATTTGAGGCGAGCTACAATTTAAGAAAATCTGCCGTAGTGGTTAGATAAGATTACAAATAAACGGAGGCATTTATAAATGCTTCCGTTTATTTGTTCATAAAATGATACTATTCCACTTCTTGCCAATGACTGTCAAACTTTTTCGTTTCATTAGCAAAGTCATAATAGTTCGGTTTTCGATCATAAAAGACCTGCAACCCAAATTGAGCATCCGCAATGATTTCTGGAAACAGCTCAGCATTGAAGCAGTAATGATCACGAACTAAATGATGCCAAAAAAGATAAGTGCCGCAAGTAGCACAAAAGGCTCGTTCTACATCTGGACTAGATTGATAATAAGTAACCAACTCAGCATCAAGTTGCAGTTCCACGTTGTCACTCTTTTCTGGATCAACTGCCATAACGGGTCCTGCAGTCATTTTGCGACACATATCGCAGTGACAGCTGTAAACAAAATTCCCGTAACGCTTAATCATTACATGATTTTTCCCGCATAAACAACTTCCTTTTATGTTTTCCATGATGTTCCTCCAATTTTTCTACCAGTATAACATATCTATATTGTGAAATTGAATAAGATATATTTCATTAAAATTGAAATATGTCGAATAAAAGTGTAGTATTGGATAAAAGAAGGAGAGAGAACTATGAAGGACACGAAAACGATGATCATTTTAGCTGCTTTAGAACTTTTTGGCAAAAAAGGGTTTTCTAAAGTAAGTATCAAAGAAATTGCTAAGTTAGCCGAAGTTTCTCAAGTAACGATTTATAATAATTTTGCAAATAAAGAGGTATTAGTGGAAGAAGTAGTTGCTGTATTGATGGAAGATATTTCAAAAGCGACAGATGAAATTTATTCCGCAGATCTGCCTTATGATGAGAAGTTAAAAAAGGCATTTATGGTATGTAGTAAAGAAGAAATGAAATCATTAGAGAAATATTTCACTCCTGAGTCGTTAGAGGACCCCAAGCTAGAAAAATTGATTACTCAAGCAATGAATAGTCACAAAGAGAAGATTTATAAACGGTTTATTGAATTAGGGATTGCCTCAAAAAAGATCAGCAACACGCTTGATCAGCGCTCGATTCTCTATTTGTTGCGTGCGATAAATTCCAGCGGACTAACAGACGAATTGGATTTATCCCATGAACGATTGAACCTGGATCTTATTCATTTATTTCTGTACGGAATTTTGGGTAACGAGAAACGTACTCTTCAAGAGTTAACTGGAGAAGATGTTCTAAAACTATTAACCGTTCAAGTGAAGAACGAACTAGAAAAAGGTGAACGATGAAACTACTAATTGTTGTGATCACGTTAATCGGTACACTGTATTTTTTAGTCAAATACTTAATCAACCAGTCGAAAAAGCCCAAGGGAATCATTGGTAAGTTGATGATGAAAACCTGGAACACGGCGTACTTTCCCATGGTTAAGTGGGCTCTGAACAATATCCCAATTCAATCGAATTTGACGATTTTAGATATCGGAATAAGTAATGGACTTTCTTCGGAGTATTTATTTGATCACTTTCCAAGGGCTAAACTAAAAGGAATTGATATTTCTGAAGAGGCGATTAAACAAACTAAAAAAAGGTTCAAAGATAAATCAGCCAACTTTTCTGTTCAAACTATCGAGAGTACGGAATTTCTTGCCGAAAAGTTTGATCTTATCTGTGCATTTCAGACCCATTTTCACTGGGGAAAATTGGCAGAAGCTTTTAGAGAAATTGAA